>NZ_CP036319.1:2400000-3600000 GCF_007752935.1 Crateriforma conspicua
ACGGATGATGGGATTCAATGAGCAGTAGTCAAAGACGTATCGTGCCGGCTGACGCGATCATCGAGAAAGGCCACGGACACGCAAGTCCGATTTTGCTGCCCGCCAAGCCCGAATCTCGCAAAGACTTTGTCACCGAATTCAACGAGACTTACGCCGCGTTGGGGTGGCGAATCGAGTGGAATGAAGACGGGACGATCCGCTGGCCCGGAAAAAAACGCTGATCGGGTTCGTTTGTGCGCGTTTGTGTTTTCTCTCACGGAGTCACGAAGGCACGGAGGAGGAGAGAGGGTGAGGAAGGCTAGGGATCGGATTCCGTGAAATCTCCGTGCCTTGGTGCCTTTGTGCGAGGTCACCGATTGCGGGTGCTGCTGTTTTTCTCACGGAGTCACGAAGGCACGGAGGAGGAGAGAGGGTGGGGCAGGATGGGGATTGGATTCCCTGAAAGCTCCGTGCCTTGGTGCCTCTGTGCGAGGTGATTCGATCACGGGGATCGCGGCGGATGTGTGTGCCATCGGCGCATGAAAAAACCCCGTCGATCCAATGGTGATCGACGGGGCCATGCATTTTCTAATCAAGCTTTGCAGCGGATCAGTGACCGCAACCGCAAGCCGGAGCAGCTTCGCAACCGCAAGCCGGTTCGATGATTTCGCAGCCACAGGTGGGCTCGATCACTTCGCAACCGCAATCGCATCCGTGATTGTGCTTGTTGAACAGCTTCTTGAACAATCCCAGCGGGTTGCAGGGCTTGTGGCAAGGTGCGGGAGCGTCGCAGCCGCAAACCGGCTCGCAACCGCAGACGGGTTCGCAAACGGCAACTTCGCAACCGCAAGCGGGTTCAACAACCGGTGCGCAGCAGGCGTCGCAAGCGCTGTGACGCTTGAACAACTTGCTGAACAGACCGCACTTCGGTGCGGGAGCTTCGCAGCCACAAACCGGCTCGCAAACCGGTGCACAAACGGGCTCGCATCCGCAAACCGGCTCGCACACGTCACAACCGGAATCACATCCGTGACCACACAACTTGTCAAACAGGCCGAACGCGCTGGCGCTCGGGGCACTGCTGGCGGCGATCGCGAAAGCCAACAGAGCAGGGACGATTACACGACGCATCGTGAATTCTCCATGGAAAGGTAACTGAACGGGATTCGCCAGCCGCAACACGTCCGAACGGCCGAGCAACCGTGGGATGTCGAAAGCGTCGGCCACAGCCATGACAACCTTCGCGACTCCGACGGGTCGACCTTGAAACGTGGGAGGAATCAAAGGCCGGTCGGCGTGTGGCGGCAAGCGCGACACCGAAATTTGGTGTCGTGAATGGCTATCGGTCAGGTTGCCAATGCGTGATGCGTTGACTTGGCGGGAAATGCCGGTGGCCGCCGGAATCGGTGACGATCGCGACGACTTTGACGGTCGCCCGGACCTGTCGGATCAAGCCGGTCGGTGAACACGGGGAAAGAAGGCTGCCGGATAGCGGGCAGCGGAACATCGTGTTTAGGGCAGCAGAAAGACCTGGAGCTTGCGGCACCCGTGGGCACCGAGCACCAGAGATTGTTCGATGTCGGCCGTCTTGCTGGGGCCGCTGACGAAGACGCCGAAGGGCGATTCAATATTACCGATCTGCTGGTAGGCCTGGTGCATGTTGCTGACGATCTGGCTGCGCGAAACGACGATCGCCAAGTATTGTGCGATGAAGATCAGCACGCGGTGCGGCAACGTCGCCCCGTCGATCCAAATGGCGCCGTTTTCCGCGACGGCAAACTGGCCCTGTGCGATCGTCCAGTCCAGCGGCGCGAATTCGTGTGGATCATCGACCGCGGACGCATCGACGTTTCCATTGACGGCGTCGGGGACCAGCGAACAGATCTGCTCGGCTGATGAAAAGACGTCGATTCCCAGCAGAATTTCCGCAACTTGTTCCGGCCGGTCGACCAAGTGGCTTTCGCCGCCGACCGCCTGCAAGTTTTGCTGAAACACCGCCAGCGGATCATCAAACTGAGTCAACGACGACGTGTCGATCGGCGGGATGGGGTTGCTGTCGATCACTTGGCCACGCAGGCGGTCCATGATCGCGCGTCGGCTGTCGGTCGTTGCTGTCACCGATGACTTGACAGTGGATTCGTTCACGATGCGTCTCCATTGGACCGCGTGTTCGCGTGGGTTGTCGCGTTCCCGTTGACCGAATCACGGCGTTGTGGATTGCCCCGGTTGGCGATGTACCACTGACGGAAACTTTCCCGTGGCGGTTTCGGCAATTCGCGGGCCTTGGTCCACGTGTTGAATCGGTTGTGAGTGACGAAGTGCGGCAAGACACGCAGCGCCGTGCGTCCCATGGATCCGGCGGTCCGGTACAGCCCCGGTCGCTGAAACAAAAACGAAGCCGTCTTCATCGCGACGCGTTTGGACAACGGCAACAGTCCATTTCCGACCAATTCACCACGCCACGCCAGCAATTGATGATGCAGTGGGATCTTGACGGGGCAAACGTCACTGCAGGAACCGCACAGACTGCACGCATACGGCAGCGACTTGTACGATTTGGCGTCACGCGATGGCGACAGCACACTGCCGATTGGTCCCGGCACGGTCGCGCGGTAACTGTGTCCGCCGCTGCGGCGATACACCGGGCACGTGTTCATGCACGCTCCACAGCGGATGCAGTGCATGGCGGGGCGGAACGTGTCGTTGCCCCGCAGTCGTGTGCGGCCGTTGTCGACCAAGACGATGTGTAATTCGCTGTTGTCGTCTTTGGGACCGTGAAAATGTGACGTGTACGTGGTCACAGGCTGTCCGGTTGCGCTGCGGGCCAGCAATCGAGTGAACACCGACAGATCGGCCAGCGACGGGATCATCTTTTCGATCCCCATGCAAGCGATGTGGACTTTGGGAAGCGATACGCCCAAGTCCGCGTTGCCTTCGTTGGTACAGACGACAAAGCCACCGGTTTCGGCGATGCCAAAATTCACCCCGGTGATGCCGACTTCACCGGCCAAGAATTTGTTTCGTAAATGGTTGCGTGCGGCTTCGGTCAGGTATTGCGGATCGGACGCCCCGGCATCGGTGCCCAAGTGTGTGTGGAACGTCTGGCCGACTTCTTCCTTCTTGATGTGGATGGCCGGCAGGACGATGTGGCTGGGCGTTTCTTCGCGAAGTTGGACGATGCGTTCACCCAGGTCGGTGTCGACGACTTCGATGCCGTTGTTTTCCAGGTACGGGTTCAGCCCGCATTCCTCGGTCAACATCGACTTGCTTTTGACGATTCGCTGGGTGCCGTGTTGTCGCAGAATCTTCAACACGATGGCGTTGTGTTCTTCAGCATCCGCGGCCCAGTGCACGGTTGCACCACGGGCGGTCGCGTTGCGTTCGAATTGTTCCAGGTAATCGCCCAAGTTGGCGATCGTGTGGGTCTTGATCGCCGAAGCACGTTCGCGCAGGTATTCCCATTCGGGCACCGATGACGCTTGACGGTCACGCTTGACGCGGACGAACCACAGGGCGTCGTCGTGCCAGTGCGAACGATCTTCGTTGGTCACAAACGGCTTGGCAGCGGTCGGGTGGTCGACGATCGGCAGCTTCATGATCGCTGTGCGGCGGCAAGAGGAGCGGTTTCCAATTCGCGTCCGACCAACACCTCGGACACATGCATCACTTGCAAGCGGTTTTGCTGGCGACGCAAGATTCCCTGCAAGTGCATCAAACAACTCATGTCGGCCGACACGATCACCTCACTGCCGGAACCCGAATGATCGGCGATCCGGTCGCGACCCATCGCGGCCGACACGTCCGCTTCATTGACCGCAAACGTGCCGCCGAATCCACAACATTCGTCCACGCGGGTCAGCGGCATCAGTTCAATTCCCTGAACTTGATTCAACACCGCAGCGACTTTGTCCGGACGCTGGACCATCCGTTCGCTTTGCGACCCCAGTCCCAATTCACGCAAACCGTGACAGCTTTGATGGACACTGACTCGGTGCGGGAAACAGACGTCAGGGATCCGGCCGCCGTGCACGTCGTGGATGTATTCGCAAAGCTCGAACGTTCGGTCGCGGACCGACGTGAATGCGGGATCGTCGTCGGCGAAGTACTCCGCGTAGTGATGCCGCACCATCGCGGTGCACGAACCGGAGGGACAAATCACAGCGTCATAGCCGGTAAACAGTTCGACGAAACGCCGGGCAACCGGCGCGGTGTCACTGTTACAGCCGGTGTTGGCCATCGGCTGGCCACAACAGGTTTGCCCGTCGGGAAAGACGACATCCAGACCCAGGCTTTCCAACAGTTCCAGTGTCGCGACGGCGACCTGAGGAAAGAACTGGTCGATGTAACAGGGAACAAAAAGGGCGACTGTCATCGACGTCGTTGGGGAACGGTGTTGCGGTCAAGAGGAGTGCGGCGCCAGGTTGGGCGTGCAACCGTGCGCCGACCGCCAAGATAACCCATCGTGTGGCAGTGGCGAGATCGTCAACGATCAATCATTGACGATTTTCGCAAAGCAAATTGTTAACCACTTGCCGCGGACGTCGATCACCACCGCAAAACCGCGGTTCCCCAAGCCAGTCCCGCGCCGAATCCGCTAATCAGCACCAAATCGTCGCGTTTCAGCCGACCGTCCTTGGACGCTTCGTCCAGCACCAGCGGAATACTGGCCGCCGAAGTGTTGCCATAGCGGTCAAGATTCATCAGGGCCTTATCGCCGGCGATGTTCAACGCCGCGACCGACGCGTCCAAAATCCGCTGGTTGGCTTGATGCAACACGACCCAGTCGATCTGGTCGGCTGACACACCGGCGTCGCCCAGCACATCTTTGCCGCTGTCTTCGATCACGCGGACCGCCCATTTGAAGACCGCGCGACCGTCCATGCGAAAATATTGGCCGCCGCAGGCGTACTGCTCCGGTGTAAGCGGATGTTTTGATCCGCCGGCTTTGATTTGCAACAAGTCCCCGCCGCTGCCTTCGCTGCCCAACTGATACGACAGCAAACCATAACGGTCGTCCGAAGATCCGTCGGCGGCGAATCCGTTGGGGTGCGCCGGATCCAACCGCAGCGACACATCGTCGTCTTGGCCCGAATCACCGGCCATCGCCGCATCGTTGCCGACCGTTGCGTCATCGGGGACCAACAGCACCGCGCCGGCGGCATCGCCGAACAGGGGATAGGTTTTCTTGTCGCTGGGATCGACCGTACCGTTCATCGCATCGGCACCGACGACCAAGACACATTGGTGATTTCCGCTGGCGACAAACTGCCCCGCGGTGATCAATGCATAGACGAATCCGGCACAGGCGGCGTTGACGTCCATGGCCGGCGCCAACGCACCCAGCCGTTCTTGCAGCTGGCACGCCGTTGACGGCGTCGGATAGTCAGACGTCATCGTGGCAACAATGATCAGGTCGACTTCGTCCGCGGTGCGACCGGCCGACTTCAGGCAATCCATCGCGGCTTGATAGGCCATGTCGCTGGTGGTTTCACCTTCGGCCATCACACGACGTTGCCGGATGCCGGTTCGCCGGACGATCCAATCGCTGTCACAGCCCAACGCGGCCAAGTCTTCATTGGTCACGATCCGCTGTGGTGCGTACGATCCCGTCCCGGCAATGCGAAATCCAGTCAGACGTCCCAAACGCCCACGGCCGCTGGTCGTTGTGGTGGGGGCCGGCGACGCGTCATTTCGCAGACGTTCACGGCGCGCGGACGACCCGCTGGTGGGGCGACGAACCTGTTCGGACGAAATCGGCGTGGAGGTCATGGGCGGTCAATCGCGGGAAGAACACACCGGGTCGGTCCAGGATGCCAGGCCGACGGCGATCGTGTTGCCGGATAATAATGCGACGCCGGTCGACCGACGCGCAATCCAGCGGCGGTGTCAATTCCGGCCGGCAAACGCGGTCGATTCAACCATCAGTTCGCCAATCATGAGCGGGAGTATAACGATCAGGCTTCAGCAGCGGCAGACGAACCAGTGGCGGACGTTATTTCGCCCACGGTGGACCCACGAATCAGCCCGGTCGATTGCCAGGTCGGCTCGATCGTCCGGCTTTTTCGTCCGACGGTCGATCGCGGGCGTCATTCTGATCGCCGTGCCGCTGCTTGTCACGGGTTGCCGGCCGCGGCAGAGCGACGAAGTCACCCTGATGAAGGTGGCCGGCGGGTCCATGGCCCCGGCATGGGTGGGGCGGCACGGCGAAGTCCGCTGTGAACAGTGTTTGTCGTCCCTGCGGATCGTCACCGCGATGATGCCGCCCAAGGGGGAAACGTTCGTCTGTCCGTTTTGCGGTGGCGAAGTGACCAGTCCCGGTGTGGCCGATCGATCGGGCGATGTTGTGGCGGTTCATCACCCCCGAGGCAATGACCACCGCTGGCAGCGTGGCGATTTGGTCGCGGTGCGACGAAATGGCATTCCGCGTTTGAAGCGGTTGGTGGCATTGCCGGGCGATGTGGTGGCCTTGGACGGCTTGCGTTTGACCGTCAACGGCCGCACGGCGGGCGACCACTTTGACGCTCCGTTGATCGTCGTCAATCAAGACTGGTTGTCAGATCCAGACGCCGAGAGGCCTTCATCGGAGGGACGTCCGTTTTCTTGGTGGCAACCGTCGGACGCACAAGGACGTCCGAATCGCGGATGGGCACGCCAGGATTCCGCGTGGACCGCGGCACGATCGCGCGACGACGCGACGCCATCTTGGCTGGTGTATCGGCACCGGAACGTTTTTCATTCGCTTCGTCAGGACAGCATTCGCGACAACTATCCGGGAAACGTTTCGCTGGTCCGCCCGTTGTACGAAGTGGACCGACTGGTGCTGACGGCCAACGTCCAGGCCGGGCCGGATGCCAGCGTGGCGACGGGGCCCTTGGGCGAAGGCGGCATCGAAGTTTATTTCTGGACCCCTGATGGCATCGTGATGCATCGACGTCCGCTGCCGCGCGACATGTCCGCGATGCGATTCTACAGTCGCGACGCGGTCTTGGTCCCCGCAGATCGAAACGCCACGATTCCGGTGACGCAAAAAAGGCCGGTCGCCATCACGGCGCCGCCGGGCACCGTCGTGGCGGGTTTGCTACTGGAACGCCCGGTCGAATATCGGCTGCGGCGAACCGATGCGACGGAATCGTTCCCGCTGCGTCTGGGCGAAGACCAATTCTTCGTCTTGGGTGACAACGTCCCCGTTTCGGTCGATAGCCGCAAATGGGGGCCGATCCGACGCGATGATCTCATCGGGTGGGTTCCCGCGACGGCGGAACCGATTGCCGCTGGTCGCTTACCGGCCCAGCCGATCAATCGGGAATGATCTCGCCGCGGGTCAAGTCGTCCATCGTTTCCCGCTGGCGGATCAACTTGGCCGATCCGTCTTCGATCAACACCTCGGCCGGACGCAGCTTGCTGTTGTAATTGCTGGCCATCACGAAGCCATAAGCACCCGCGTTCTCCAGAATCAGATAGTCGCCCACACCGACGGTCGGCAGCATTCGCGATTCCACGTACCCGCCTTCGCGTTGGGTAAAGATGTCGCCCGATTCGCACAGCGGGCCGCCGACGATCGTCGGGACTTCTTCGCGTGCCGCCGCGTTGCCTTTGATGCTGCAGACGCTGATCGGATGATAGGCGCCGTACATTACCGGACGTGCCAAGTCGTTGAAGCCCGCGTCGACCAAGACGAACAAGTTGTCGCCGACCTTCTTCACCGCGCGGACTTCGGCGATCAAGTATCCACTTTCGGCGGACAAGAAACGGCCCGGTTCGATTTCCAATTGCAACCGGTGGCCGAACGATTCGCTCAAGCGATTTCGAGTGTCGTCCCAGATTTGAAAATACTTTTCAATGTCGACGTAAGATTCGTCATCCTTGTACGGCACGGGCAATCCGCCGCCGGCGCTGATGGTTTTCAACGTGCGACCGACTTCATGAGCCGCCGATTCCATCGCCGCGCCGACTTGGCCCAGGTGTTCCAGATCGGTGCCCGATCCGATGTGCATGTGCAGCCCCGTCACGGTCACACCGTTCTGGTCGGCTCGCAACAGACAGTCGTTGATCTGTGAATGCCAAATGCCGTGCTTGCTGCCGTCGCCACCGGTGTTCGTCTTTTGGCTGTGCCCGTGTCCGAATCCCGGGTTGATCCGCAAGGTGATTTCACAGCCCGGCAAGCGGCTGCCGATCTGGCTGATCATGTCGGGCGACCCGCAATTGACGTGCAAGCGGTGATCGACACACATCTCCAAAGCTTGGCGGTCAAAGATGTCGGCGGTGTAGACGATCTCGTGACTGCCCGGGCCGCCCTGGTATCCGGCCTTCATCGCCCGGTGGATTTCGCCCGCGCTGACCGCGTCGACGACAACCCCGCGTCGTCGCATCCGTTCCAGGATCGCGATATTGCTGCAGGCCTTTTGTGCGTACCGGATCACGTCGAACGATTTCAGCTGTTCGATCCGCTGGTCAATGACGTTTTGGTCGTACACGTACAGCGGTGTGCCGTACTGGCCGACCAAATCGGCGATCGTCTGTCCGGCGATTTCGGTGCGGGCGGTCGGAAAAGCGGTGGTGGCGGCCATCGAACGCGTCATCCAGTTCTAACAATCGGGGCAACTAATGGGAGGCAGCAATTCAGTCGACGCAGGATACACCGCCGTCGCGTTTTTGGGCAGCAAGGGCCGCAGCGACGGCGTGCGGCTTGGCGTGCGGCTTGGCGTGCGGCTTGGCGTGCGGCTTGGCGTGCGGCTCGGCGGCCGGCGTGAGACTCGGGGCGGTTGACCGAGCCGGAAAGGCCGCCTCGTTTGCCCGATCACCCCAAGCATCGGATTCCCCGTCGCCGGGTTAACCGCGAAGAAGTCCAGACGCAACACCGCGACAAATCGGCGGCTGTGAAAAACGAGCGTGTCGGCAACGCTCTTCTTGAGAGAAAATAAAGGACGCAGGTTCGTCAGAGCCACGCGCGTGCAGTCATGTTTTGAATCATGCTGGTGTGCCCCGGCGGCAAAACCTGCCCATCCCACCCGCCTTTGTCTGCGTCGGCGAATCATCCCTCGTGATTGCCACGCGCATCCCCACCCTGACCATCATGAACGATGCCCCCCGCCCCCTGCGCCGTTGGATCAAACGCATCGCGATTGCTCTGGTGCTGTTGTCCGCCGTCGGTGCGGCGTCGACCATCGCGACATCGTCACTGCGTGTCGAAGAATCCCCGGTCGGGATGACCTACACCGTTCGCCGCGGATCGCTGGCGGTGACCGTCACGGAAAACGGCACGGTCGAAAGCAGCAACAACAAAGAAATCAAATGCATGGTCAAAGGCGGCAGCACCGTGCTGTGGGTCATCGAAACCGGCACCATCGTCCAGCCAGGTGACGTCTTGGTGCGTCTGGACCAATCGCAAATCGAAGACAACATCTTGGCCCAAGAGATCGTCTACGAAAACGCGCTGGCCAATAAGATCACCGCGGAATCCGATGTGGCGGTGGCACGCAAGAGCATCACTGAATACTTGGAAGGCACTTACGTTCAAGAACGCAGCACGATCGAAAAAGACATCTTCGATGCCGAACAAGCGCTCACCCAAGCCAAGCTGAATTATGAATCATCCGTCCGTATGGCGGGCAAGGGATTGATCAAGTCGTTGCAGCTGAGCCGTGAGAAGTTTGCCGTGGAATCGGCACGCAAAGATTTGGAATTGAAACAGACTCAACTGGAATCGCTGGAGAAGTATAAGAAGGAAAAAGAACTTCAAACCCTGCAAAGTTCACTGCGTGCCGCCGAAGCCCGTTTGGCATCCTTCGAAGCCTCGTTGAAGTTGGAACAAGCTCGACTGGATCGCGAAAGGGAACAACTGGAAAACTGCACCATCGTTGCCGACGTCCCCGGCATGGTGATCTTTCCGTCAATGGCCGAATGGAAATCCACGCCCGACATCGAAGAAGGCGCGGTCGTTCGCGAACAACAAACCCTGTTGATCATCCCCGACGTTTCCAAAATGCAGGTCAAAGTCGGCATCCACGAATCGAAGGTCGATCGTTTGTCGGTCGGAATGCCCGCCAGGGTCGAATTGCAAGACGACGTGTTGGCAGGCAAAGTCAGCGAGATCGCCGAAGTCACGCGACCGGCCGGTTGGTGGACCGGCAACTTGGTGAAATATGACACGCTGATCCGCCTGGAATCTCAACCCGGGCTGAAGCCGGGCATGACGGCTTTGGTGGATGTGGTGCTGGCCCAGTACGACGACGTGCTGACCGTGCCGGTGGCCTGTGTTTTGGAGGACGGCGATCGTCACTTGTGCTGGGTCGTTACCGAAAACGGCGTCCAACGCCGCGAACTATCCTTGGGCGATACCGACGACGAATTTGTGATCGTCCAGGCAGGCTTGGCCGAAGGCGATCGCGTGATTTTGAATCCCACCGTCTATGTGGATGAAGCTCAAGACGCGGCCGGGCGCGTCGGCGGCACCGAGGCCGATGAATCGAACGATTCCGAGACCACCGCATCATTGGAGCCGACCGAAACATGATGCGGTTCTGGCAAACGCTGTTGCTGGGCGTTAAGAGTCTTCTGTTACAGAAGTTGCGATCGGCCCTGGCAGCCCTGGGGATCTTCATCGGAACGACCACCGTGATTTGGCTGGTCGCTATGGGGGAAGGTGTCAGCCATGACGCGCAGCAACAGATCTTGGAACTGGGTGCGACCAACATCATCGTCCGCAGTATCGAACCGCACAGCAGCGAAGCGGCCGGCGAACGCGTCAAAACGTATGGACTGACCCGCGCCGATTACCGGCGCATGATGTCCAACATCCCCACGATCGTTCGCGCGGTTCCCATCCGCGAACTACGTCGTGAATTCATGGTCGGCGGTCGTCGCCTGGACGCCAAGCTGATCGGCTGTACGTCGGATCACTTGGCGTTGAACCGACTGCAAATCGCTCGGGGACGATGGTTGCGCAGCGACGATGATCGCGAGAACGTGATCGTGCTGGCCGACGGTACCGCCAAGCGTTTGTTCGGATACGAAGACCCCATCGGACAAAAGGTACGTGTCGAAAGCGACGTTTATACCGTGATCGGCCAAACCAAACCTCGCGAAGCGTCCGCGGCGGTCGGCGGCAGTTTGGAAGCACGCGATTACCGTTTTGACGCCTACATTCCTTTGGAAACGTTTCGGCATCGGGTCGGTGACCAGATCATGACCCGCACCGGTGAAGGTTTTAACTTCAAAGGCGAAGTCGTCGAGTTGACGCAAATCACACTGACCGTTGGCAGCGTGGACGAAGTCGATGAAACCGCGTCGATCGTCAGCTTTCTATTGCAAAAATATCATGACCAGGAAGATTACGCGGTGGTCGTGCCCAAGGAACTGCTGCGGCAAGCCGAGCGAACGCGAACGATGTTCAATGTGCTGCTGGTCGTGATCGCCGGGATTTCATTGTTGGTCGGCGGGATTGGCATCATGAACATCATGTTGGCGACGGTGACCGAACGGACCCGAGAGATCGGTGTGCGTCGTGCGATCGGCGCCAAACGCAGCGATATCGTGCAACAGTTTTTGGCAGAAACTTTGGTGCTGACCGGCGGCGGTGGCTTGCTGGGCGTGTTGTTTGGTCTGATGTGCGGGCCGATCTTTGATTTCGTGCGAAACACGGCGGAACTCATTTCGCCGGATCTACTGCCGCCGATCGTTCACACGTTGGAGCCGCGGATTGCGCTGTGGTCGGTCTTCCTGTCGCTGTTCATCTCGCTGGGGGTCGGTCTGATCTTTGGCGTCTATCCGGCACGTCGTGCGGCGATGATGAATCCGATCGACGCATTGCGTCACGAATAAAAAACGCCGGAGGGGGTATCGTCTAGTAGCAGACCGGCGCGTCGCGCCCGGTTAGCTTGGCGTCTCATGGGGCTGCCACCTTGTTCACTTGTCGGCTTTTCTTTCTGGCGGAGTCTCTGATCATGCACCGTTTCTACCGGGCGTCTGCTGCGCTCTTCGCAGTGCTAGCAGCCATCTTGTTCGGCACGCCGGCGTCGGCGGAAATCGTTCTGGATTACACGCACGACACCGGGTTCTTTAGTAGCAATGCGACGGCCAAGGCAGCGTTGGAAGCTGCAGCATCCGATATCAATGCCGTGTTGAATTTGAATTTGGACGCAATTACGGATGACACCGTCACCGGCAATGGTGGTGGCGGAACCGTGTTAAATTTTGACTTCCGATATCAGTACACCAATCCGGCGACTGGTGCGTCTGTCACCGTCAACGACACCACGACGCCGGCGAACGAAATTCGCATCTACGTCGGCATGCGGAACTTAACGGGCAGTACTTTGGGCCAAGGCGGATCGGGAGGGTCAGGAATTGCAATTGGCGGGGTTTCCGGGTCTGGGCCGATCTCCGCCGCCATCGCCGACGCTCAGGCAAGCTACCAGCACCGTCGAAACGAAGGGCCAGTGATTGGGACGCTGTCTGGGAATGTCAGCGGAAACTCTTTCTCTTTCGAGATGGGGCCGGCTCTCGGCAACCTTTGGTTCGACCAAGACACCAATAATGACGGTGCCACCGATAGTGCCGCGGTTCTGAATGCGAACTGGCACTTTGATCACACGACCAGTGTCGCGGCAGGCAAAGACGATTTTTATTCCGTCGCGCTTCACGAAATGCTGCACTCGATCGGTTTTGGTGGATCAGAGACTTGGGACGACTTGGTCAGCGGCACCGATTGGCTGGGCAGCGAAGTGATCGATTTGAATGGAACGGGTACCGGCATCATCGACGGCGGTGGTGCTCACTTCGCGGCGGGATTGATGAGCACTCGGATCACCGATGGCATGGCTCAGGAAGTCGTCATGGATCCGACATTGACGACCGGAACACGCAAATACTTGACCGATTTGGATGTGGCTTTGTTGCGTGACATTGGGTACTTGAATGCCAGCGCCGTCCCCGAACCGTCGACGTGGTTTGCACTTGCTATGATCGGTGGCGGTGCTTGTTATCGCCGTCGCCGCCAACGTGCCAAGCAATCAATGGAGGCTGCGGCGGACGTCTGATTCTGTCACAGCTTTGCGGGGCTTTCGCCGATGGATTTCTTTCACAGTGGATCCTGGCAATCCAAACGCGAATCCTTTGACGTCACCAACCCGGCGACCGGTGATGTGGTCGACCGGGTACCCGCCGCGGACGTGAGTGATGTCGACGCTGCAATCGATCACCTGGATCGAGTCGGCCGCCCCGTGATGGCCCGCATGCCCGCTCACCAGCGGGCGGCGATTCTGTTGCGAGCGTCCCAAGCGATTGGCGAACAGTCCGATTCGCTGGCCCGAACGATCAGCAGCGAATGTGGTAAGACGATCCGCGAGGCTCGTGGCGAAGTCGCGCGTGTGGCCGAGGTGATGCGGCTTAGCGGCGAAGAAGCCAAACGAATCAACGGCGAAGTGTTGCCGCTGGACGCGGCCGCCGGTGGCGAACACAAACTGGGATTCACCCTGCGTGTTCCCTGTGGCGTCGTTGCCGCGATCACGCCGTTCAACTTTCCGCTGAACCTGGTCTGTCACAAAGTCGGTCCGGCCATCGCCGCCGGCAACGCGGTATTGATCAAGCCCGCCAGCGACACGCCGCTGTCATCGCTGAAGCTGGTCGGCATTTTGATCGACAGTGGTTTGCCCGCTTCGGCGATCGCTTGTTTGACCGGTGGTGGTGGCGTTCTGGGCAAAGCCATCTGTGGCGATGACCGGATCCGAAAAATCAGCTTCACGGGCAGCCAAGTTGTCGGCGAAGCAATCTGTCGTTCCGCCGGTTTGAAACGCGTGACGATGGAACTGGGCAGCAACAGCCCGCTGGTCGTATTGCCCGACGCCGACTTGGACGCGGCCGTCGCCGCCACGGTCGCGTCGGGGTTCGCCAACGCAGGCCAGGTCTGTATTTCGGCCCAGCGTTTGATCGTCGATCGATCGGTGCACGATGATTTTCTGCAGCGGTTGTTGCCCGCGGTCGAAGCGATCCGTCTGGGCGATCCGCTGGACGAACACACCGACATGGGCCCGCTGATTCGGCGCAGCGAAGCCGATCGAGTGAGGGCTTGGCTGGACGAAGCAACCGCCGCCGGTGCTCACGTTGCGACCGGCGGCGAACAAGACGGCGCGTTTGTCCGGCCGGCGGTGATCACGGACGCGAATTCGACGATGAAAATCGTCCGTGATGAATTGTTCGGCCCCGCGGTCGCCGTCCAAGCGGTCGCCGATGTCGACACCGCGATCGCGGCGGCCAATGACACGTCGTTCGGTTTGTCCGCCGCCGTGTTTACCCGCGACCTGGACGCGGCGATGCGTTTCGCCCGCAACGTCGACAGCGGCAACATTCACATCAACGGTGGGCCGATGTGGCGATCCGACTTGATGCCTTACGGAGGCGTGAAAAACAGTGGAATCGGCAAAGAGGGCCCACGTTATACGATCGCCGAAATGACGGAAACCAAAATGATCGTTTTGCATTTGGGCGACTGATCCCGTCCAATCGGCTTCACAAAGCGTGCCGCGGCCATTCAACTGCGGACGGTTTCTACCGCTTCGCCCCCATTCCCATTGCAGGAGTCCTCCAGCGTGAGTCCCACCGAAGATCTGGCCGCCCGCAAGACCGAAATTCGCAAGGCGGCCCACGCGGCTCGCAAAGCCCAGGAAGACAAGGACACCATCAGCCGCCAGATCACTGACCGCATTTTGCAGCTGCCCGAATACCGGCAAGCCAAATGCGTGATGTGGTACGTCGATGTCCGCGACGAAGCCCGTACGCGTCACGCGTTGCCCGATGCGATTGCCAGCGACAAGAAAACCGTCATCCCGTTCTGTGTCGACGGTGAATTGGAATTGTTCCACCTGGAATCGATGGAGGAACTGGAACTGGGGATGTACAAGATCCTGGAACCGGCCGAGTCGCTGCGGCACGTCGCCGAGAAACGCGTTGATGTCAGCGAATTAGATTTGATCCTGGTGCCCGGCGTCGGATTCGATGACCGTGGCGGACGCACCGGCCACGGCAAAGGCTATTACGACAAGTTGCTGGAAAACGCGCGAGCCGATACGCCGCTGGTCGCACTGGCGTTTGAGTGTCAAATGTTCGACGAAATTCCGATGCAGGATCACGACATCTACATGGACAAGGTCATCACCGAAGACCGCGTGATCGAAGGGCGGGGACGCAATGGCTGATCTGAAGCAACTGGTCGAAGACACTTATGCCGAAGGGTTTCGCAGTATCTATGGCGAAATCCTGATCACCGCGCGCGACGAGAAATGGTTGCGGCACGCGTTGAATGCCGTCACCGGTCACGCCAGCAGCACGATCTTGTGTGATTGCGAAGCCGGTGTGGCCCAAATCGTTTCCAGCGAACAGACCCCCGACGGTCGGATCGGCGGTGTCGTGCAATTTCACGTGCCACGGTTTCGCAAAGACCGACGTGAGCATTTGGAAAAAGTGATGCTGGCGCGGATCAGCCAAAACGTGCTGACGTGTCCGACCGCCCGGTGTTTCAATCGACTGGATACCGAAGACTATTTCAAGTTGGGACGCAAAGTCGCGTTCTTCGGTGACCGGCATCAGTTCCGCGACCAACGTTATGGAACCAAAGGTTGGGTCATCCCGATTTTGGGCGGTGAGTTTTATTTGACTCGCCGGTTTGGTTTTCGCGACGGCGTGATGGGCGGCAATCTGTGGTTCTTTGGTCCCGATGAAGACATCGCATTGGCGGCTGCCGAAAAAGCTGCTCAAGCAGCCGATGCGGTGCCCAATGTCATCACCACATTTCCCGGCGGTGTTGCCGCCAGCGGGTCCAAAGCCGGCAGCAGCTATGATTTCACGATTGCATCGACTTACGCCGAATTTTGTCCGACGCTGAAAGAGAAGCTGGGGGCCGAATCCAAGGTGCCCGAAGGTGTGGGCAGCATCATGGAAATCATCATCAACGGTCGTGATCTGGACTCATTGAAAGACGCGACGCGTGCAGCGATTCATGCCGCCGCAGACACGGACGGATTGATACGCATCACCGCCGGCAACTATGGCGGACGCCTGGGCAAGTCGTTGATCCATCTACACGAGTTGCTGGACTAAATCGTCGCCTTTCGCTCCGCCGAAAGATTGCGAAAACAAACAGTCGCCTCCCAAGCATTCACACTCCTCCGTGCCTTGGTGCCTCCGTGAGAGCCATCCGCCCAGGTTGCGAGGTCTCTCACAGAGGCACGAAGACACGGAGTAGAAGATGAAGAAGAAGGCGGTGGGGATCGTGGTGAAGGTCAACGATTCCATCGCTTCGGTGGTCTGATTCGAACAACCCCTCTCAACCACTCACACCCCTCCGTGCCTTGGTGCCTCCGTGAGAGCCATCCGCCCAGGTTGCGAGGTCTCTCACAGAGGCACGAAGACACGGAGTCGAAGATGAAGAAGGAGTGCGGCGAAGGTCAACGATTCCATCGCGTCGGTGGCCTGATTCGAACAACCCCTCTCAACCACTTACACCCCTCCGTGCCTTGGTGCCTCCGTGAGAGTCATCTGCCCAGGCTGCGAGGTCTCTCACAGAGGAAAATGCGAAATCAACTTTGGTGGCATTGGTAGCCCGGTTCGAACCGTCGCCTGCCCTGCACCATGGGCGCAAAGAAACAGGCTTGGTCGCGACACCAAGCCTGAATCGTGTTCCCCGTTCAGGAACAATCGTCATGTTGCGAAACGCTACGGCGTCGTCGCGGGTTGCTGGCCGGGTTGGACCGGCTGACCTTGTTGGCCCATCAACATCATCATGATCGGCATCTGCTGTTGGGAGCCACCGTTGTAGGTGTAACCCGCGTCCAAAGCACGATCGATCCGTTCCTTGGATTCCGTCAGGTGGGCCATCGTATAAGCGTCGATCTTTCCGGCACACTTGTCCATCGTCACCTTGATGCGATTGCTCAGGTTCCGAAGTTGCATGCGGGACAGATTGCTGATCGGCATTTGTGCCGCCACGTCATCGCTGCTGTCCAGGATCAAATCGATCAAGCGTTGCAGGTGTTCGCGTTGCAAGTTGCGTCGCAGCGAACTGATCATCGGATTGCGATCATCTCGGTCTTCGGGGCATTCTTCGCCCAACTCGGTCCACACCGCATTGCTGATACGGTCCAGCAATTCGGGCAACGTCAACGCGTCTTCTTCCGGCGGAAGACGTAATTCGTTGTCATACACACGACGCAGCGTGGTCGGATTCATCAACATCGTCAGCGCCGACGCTTGCATTCCAAGCACGCGATCATGGATCGGCCAAGTCGCTTCGTCGGACAGAGCCGAACGCGATCCGCCGCCCAGCCATTTGTCCACGCCCATGCGTTCCAGCAGTTTGGGTTCCAGGCCGAAAGCTTCGTCACGGAACGTGGTTTCGATCACGTATTCCAACGCTTCACGCTGGTCCTTGGCAGGCACCACTTGGACCGGAGGCCGGTCACCGGGGTCACCCTTCTTGTCGCGATTGACGAACGCACCGCCGATCCAGTTGGCCATCATGCTGACCGTTCGGGATTGCAATGACAGTGTCAATTCATAGCCGCGTCGCGCCTTGGCCCAACTGTCGCCGTCTTTGACGAACGAATCCAGAAGGCGACCGCGATACAGATTCACCAGCTTCATCTGTTCCTGACAATACGACAGCGGATCCTTGGCAAAATCATATCGCCGGGCGTACGGATCCGGTCCGCTGGTGTCTTCGTCGGTTGCGTATTGCAGTTCCGGTTCGACGCAGCGTTTCAGGATTTCCGGCAAGTCCTTTTCTTCAAAGGTGTAGCCGTATTCGATAGCCCAGAAATCATAGGGGCCGATGTCGATCATCGCGTAATCGCCCTGCGTTTCGCCGGCTTCGTAGCGATAGTTGATCGGCGCGTAATCCATCACCGAACTGGCGAAGGTGCGTTTGCCTTTGACGTCTTTGCTGTTGATTTCGTCCAGCGTCAACAGTGAACTGGCTTTGAAGTTGTGACGCAGGCCCAACGTGTGTCCGACCTCGTGGGCGACCAAGTCGGCCAGCAACGGTCCGACGAACCACTCCGGCATGCCGTCCAGCAATTCACCGGGATCCGCCTTCTTGGACTTCGCGTCGTCATCGTCACTCTTGGCGACCGCTTCGTCATCCTTGTCGGCATCTTCGTCTTCGTCATCAGACGATTCGTCGTCGTCCTTCTCGTCGCCATCCTTTTCTTTGTCGTCGTCCTGTTTCTTCTTATCCGACTCCGCGGCTTCCTTTTCCTTCTTCTCTTTTTCCTTTTCGGCTTCTTCGTCCGCCATCAAGGTCAACGCCCAGTCCATGCGGGCCAGTGCCAGGTCCAGGCTGCGGCTGCTGGCGGCCATGCACAGACCGTTCTTTTGACTGATCTGGCCGTACAGCCCATCAAATTCATCGTCGCCCAACAGGCTGGGGTCGGCCTGTGCCATCTTGAACCCGGCCATCGGCTGTTGTGCTTGGCGAGCGTACTTGGCACGCAAGTGGTTGGCGTTTTCGGGAGCGGCCAAGCGGACACGCGGATCCCAATTCGGGTGACGTCCCAGCCATGCCAGCGTTTCCGCCGTCATGCCTTCCATCGCCAGCTTGGGCATCAATTCGTGATAATTGAAATTGAAGTGGCGGATCCAGCCGTCGGTCAGGATGATATCGGCGTCCAGAATTTCACCCGTTTCGGGATGCACGCGGCTCGGGCCGATGGCCGTCCCGACGTCGTTGTTCAGCCAGCGAATGAAGTTGTATCGAACGTCCTCGGGGTCCTTTTCCATGTGGACCTTGCTTTCGGCGTCCTGGTATTCGATCACGATCGCATCGACGATACCGACCTTTTCAAACGCCTTGTTCCAATAATCCACGCCGGCTTTGATCCAGCGGCGATAACGCACCGGGGCGGTGTGTTCGACGTAAAAGCGGATCGGTTCTTTGGGCGGGCTGAGCTTCAGCTTCGGATCCCGCTTTTGTAGACGCCAGCGATTGATGAAGCGAATGACGGTTTCATCGTCCTCGTATTTGCCCAGGTCGGTGAACGATGTTGTGAAGTAACCCACTCGTTCGTCCGCCTTGCGGGGACGGAAGCCCGACGATGCCGAGGGGACTTCGCTGAACGAATAGTGGATCGTTTGCAGGCGGCTGTTGGCACCGACGATCTCAAAAGCGATCTCGACGTTTTCGGGAAAGACCTTCGCCTTTTCCAACGACTTGATGCGTGACCGTGACGATTGCCGAACCGACGATCCGAAGAACGTCGACGCGCTGCCGACCAACAGATTGTCCAAGTCGATCACCGGACCACCGCTGGGGCCGATCGCGACGATCGGAATGTCCAGCAAGACTCGGTCGGTGAACAGTCGTTTGACCGACGATTTGGCTTCCGGTTCGCCCGACGCTTTGATGTCCAGATTCGGGGCGATCAGTGCCAGCCGGTCATCGTAACGACGCCACTGGACGACCCATTCGCCGGCCTGTAGTCCCGCATATCGATCCCCACTGCTGACGGTCAATGCGATGAAGTACCGCTTGGTGCTGAAGTTCTTGGGCAATTCGCCCAGCAACTGAGCGTCCTTTTCCCGCTTCCACAAACGGAACAAGCCTTTGCTGGCCGTTTGATCGGAGACTTTGATCTCGGTGTAGTCTTCCGAAACCTTATCAAACGGGGGCAGGCTGGCGGCCGAGGCCGGTGCGGACATCAACATTCCGCAAATGGCGCTAGCGGCTACCCATCGGGCACGGTCCCACAATCGGGTCATGGCATTCACTCTGGCAAAGAAATTTTATTCCGTCGGCTCGTCCATCGGACCGACGTTGGCGTGACGAAGGCGGGCAGGCCGGATCATCCGAAGATTCCAAAACTTCGTCTCATTCCGATCGGTTTCGTCCGCCCAGGACGGGATCAACAAGAAACGGTAGCTCAGAAGAGCCGCCGCCACCGGCAAAACGGTTTCTCCAGCGCGTCTTCGATTCTGACGCACGGCGGGGCCGGAATGTTTTGCCGTCTTTACCGTTTTATCCGATATTCTCCTTCCAACGCAAACAATGGCGGTCGGATCCGCCTTGGGATCGCCACGATCGCGCCCCTCGACGAATCGCGGGGCGACTGAGCATCCCATCGGCATCGCTGTAACTCGGTCGAACCCCAACGAACGCGGGGCCGCGGCGAAAGTCAATCTCGCAGCGGCCCCGGTGAACGTTTGCTACTTTGGCGGATCAGCCGACTTTGATGTCGATCTTCCGCGGCTGGACTTCCGGACGCTTGGTCAGGGTCACACGCAGCACACCGTGTGCGTATTCGGCCTCGATCGATTCCGGGTCGACCGATTCGGGCAGCGTGATGCTGCGGGTCAGTTCGCCGAACCGGCGTTCTTGGTGCAGGTACTTGCGGTCTTCCGCATCGGCCCGCTTGGCCGTCACGGTCAACTTGCCGTCATCGACCGTCACGTCCAAATCATCCGGTGCGATGCCGGGTAGGTCCATTTCGACGGTGAAGTGTCCGTCGTCTTCCCAAACCGATGTCGGAGCAAACCAAGCCTGCGATCCGCTGACACGCAGCGGAGCGTCGAACAGGCGGTCAAACAGCTCATTCAAATCGCGTGACGCCGAAGCAAGCGAATCGGGGACCGTTAAGCCGGGGCGTCGAGTCATGCCATTGTTCATCGTCATTGATCTCCAGATTTAAAAGCCAACACAAACCCTCTGACAAATCACCGGTCCCCACGTCGGTGCGAACGCTTTGTTGCACCGGAGCACCCGCGACGCCGCGGTGGTCGCGGCACTTGCGTCGAGCGCTTTTGCGAGGGGACAGGTCAATTTGACAGTCAACCATTTCGATTTCAGATCGATGCATCGAGCGTGCCAATTTCGGTTCCGAGGGCGGTTCGCAGCGACGCATCCCCGACCGATGGGGCATCGGCAGTGAAACGGCGGACAAACCAAAAACACCCGAAAATCCAGTGCTTTCAGTGATAGCCTGTGCCTATGAATGGCTTTGTAATTTCGTATTGGACGAATGGAAACGCTGCGCGTATTTTTCTTTCAGTCGACCACCGCGACTGACTCGGCGGTCGGCATTCTGTCCCCGTTTTTCCAAAAGTGTTTCTGACGAAAAGGAACCCACCACGATGTCCAACGTTGTTTTCTTTCATGCCGGTTGTCCTGTTTGTGTGGCCGCCGAACAGACCGTCGCCGATGCCTTGCGAGACGATGTCGAAAAGGTTCACCTGGGGATTCAAAAGGATCGACTGGGTGAAGCCGAAGCGGCGGGTGTTCGGTCGGTGCCGGCATTGGTCATCGACGGCCAACCGTTTCACATCAATCACGGCGCCGACCTGTCGGATTTAAAATAGAATCGCACCGTTCGTCCAAGACCCACCGAGGAAGCCATCGTGACCACCGCGACGGATACGGCATTCCCCATCGTTTCCATCCACGTCGGTCGTCCTCGGGCGATGGACGCGGGCGATGATCCCGGCAAACCTTGGACGTCCGGCATCATCAAAGATCGGGTCGACGGCCCGATCCGGGTGGGCCGCGAAAACTTGGACGGGGACGGGCAAGCCGACCTGGTGCACCACGGCGGTGTCGACAAAGCGGTGCTGGCCTATCCGGCGGTCCACTTCCCATTCTGGAAACAAGAGTTTCCCGACGTCCATTGGGGCGATGGAACGTTCGGTGAAAACTTGACGATCGCCGAGGCGGACGAAACCAAGGTTTGCATCGGAGACGTTTTCGAAATCGGCGACTGTGTGTTGCAAGTCAGCCAGCCCCGACAACCTTGTTGGAAACTGTCCCGACGCTGGCGTTTGCCCAAACTGGCCGTGCGGGTCCAACAAACACGTCGAACCGGTTGGTACTTTCGCGTTTTGTCGACCGGAACCATTCGGCCCGGCCAAAGCATGCATTTGACTCGCCGTGATTACCCCGATTTCACCGTCGCGTTTGCCAACGATGTCATGTTCGCCAAGCCGCGGGATGCGGCGTTGGATTTGCGTCTGGCCGCGTGCGACGCGTTGTCGGTGTCTTGGAAAAAGACATTGAATACCCGCAGCGGCGGCAGCGAATCGGACCACCAATCGTCGGTCGACGCGCGATTGCGCGGCGACAGCTGAATCGACGTCGGTGGCGACGTTCGTTTAGACTTCGCGAAGCTTTTCGGGCAACTGATTCTGAATGAAGTCACGGATCTCGTCACGGACCCGACGATAGGCATCCAGTGCTTCTTCTTCGGTCTTGGCATCCTTGGCCAACTTGGGCGGGTCATCGAAGCCGACGTGAACCGTCTTTGCCTTGGTCAAAAACATCGGACAGTTTTCGTCGGCGTGTCCGCAGACGGTGATCACCAAGTCCAGCGGGACGTCTTTCACGGTGTCGGCCAACTTGGATGACTGGCCGCTGATGTCAACACCGGCTTCCTTCATCACCGCCATCGCGTTGGGGTTCATCCCGTGGGCTTCGATCCCGGCGGAATAGGGTTGGATGGCATCACCGTGAAAGTGCCGCGCCCAGCCTTCGGCCATCTGGCTGCGACACGAATTTCCGGTGCACAAGAAAAGGACGTTCTTTTTGGTCATCGTTGTTGTCGGTTTCGGGGGTACGAAAATAAGAAGTGGTTGGACGGAGAAAACGCGATCAGGATCGTGATTCCAGCGGGGCGTGATGACGCTGCCCAAGTTTTGAAAGGGCATCGACACCGGTGGGCGGTTGTAATTGCCAAGGGACCAGCGCCGCTGAACCGCCGGACAAAGTTTTCACTTCATCGATATAGGCCTGCTCGTGTGACTGGCGGCGTTGCAACGCCGGATCGGTCGTTTCCAGGGGAGCGATGCTTTGGTTGATGACCCAAGCGGTCGGTTGGATTTCGGCGCGAACCAAGTCTTCCTGCAACTTTGCCGCTTCGTGGACCGGCGTTGCTTCGGGCAATGTGACGATCAAGACTTGTGTGAAATCGGGATCCCGCAATCGCGGCAACAACTGCTGCACCGATTCGGGAACTTCGCTGCCCTGGCGGCTGACTTCGCGGTGATAGGCCATCGCCGAATCGAGCAACAGGATGGTGTGGCCGGTCGGTGCGGTGTCCAACACGACAAAGCGATCGGTGCCCGCGGCGACTGATTGGGCAAACGCTCGGAAGACGGCGATTTCTTCCGTACAGGGGGACCGCAGATCTTCTTCCAAAAGAGCGCGGCCATTTGCATCCAAGTTTTCGCCCGCGGTCGCCAAAACTTCGTGGCGATACGCTTCGACCTCCGCCGCCGGATCGATGCGATCAACGGTCAAGCGTTCCAGTGATTCGCTAGCCAAGGTCGCCGCGACGTGCGCGGCCGGATCGGTGGTCGACAGATGAACGTCAAAGCCGCGACGTGCCAGCGCGACGGCGACGGCACTGGCGACGGTGGTTTTGCCAACACCGCCTTTCCCCATCGCCAAGACCACGCCGCGTCCTTTGGCGGCGATCCCGTCAACAAGATCGGACAAATCGCCGGGCAATTCAGTGGATGAAGGCGACACGTTCAACGGGGAACCGGTGTTTGCACCGGAGTCTTCATGGTCGGCCCGTCCGACTTGCCGCAGGCGATCGATACCCATCACGCCCGACGGCGAAAGGGCGACGGACAAACGTGGAAGTTCGGCCAGGTTGGATGGGATCTGTTCCAGTGCGTGATCGCCACGTTTCTGCATGGCCGCGGCCACTCGGTCGCCTTCGTCCGACGCGGTGAAGACACCGTTGACGATCAGACGTTGGTTCAACACACCCAACTGACGCAGTTCGTCGCTGCTGCGGGCCGCTTCGGCAAACGCCGATGTTTCCGGGCGTGTGACCAAGACCAGCGTCGTTTGGTCGCCATTGCCCAGTGCGGCAACCGTCTTTTTGTAGATCGCTTGTTGGGCCTGCAGTCCGGCCAGTGGTCCCAAGCATGACGCCCCGGTGGTGCTGGATTCCATGAACCCGGACCAAGCCGACGGCAACGTCAACAATCGCAGCGTGTGACCCGTCGGCGCGGTGTCAAAGACAACGTGGTCGTAATCGGACGTCGCGGTGTCGTCACCCAACAGTTTCGCGAACTCATCGAACGCCGCGATCTCCACCGTGCAAGAACCCGAAAACTGTTCTTCCATGCTTCGCACGGCCGCGTCGGGCAACACACCACGATACGGCTGGACCATTCGTTCGCGATATTCCGCGGCTGCGATCTGTGGATCAATGTTGATCCCGTCCAGTCCATCGACGCCGTCGACCGGTGTCGGTGTATGACCCAGACGACAACCCAGCACTTCGTCCAAGTTGGATGCCGGATCGGTCGACACCAACAAGACCCGCTTTCCGGACTGTGCCAACTGGACGGCGGTCGCACAGGCCATCGACGTCTTGCCGACGCCGCCTTTGCCGGTGAAGAACAGATGGCGAGTCGCGTTTTGAATCAATTCGAACATGGAACAAGTCGCTTCGAAGGTGGGTGGCAAAAGATGTCAAAAGACGGCAACGCTGCGTTGCCGTTCGTGGCCGTGGTGTGTCAGCAGCAACCCGATCCGCCGCAACAATCGTCGCCGGTGACCGGCAATCCGGTCGGCTTCGCCGTGCGGGTGACTTCACCACTTGGGGCTTCCCCCAGCCAGGACAACAGCTGATCGCGATCGGGATAGTCACCTTGTCCGACGATGACGTCGTCGATGATCACCACGGGCAAGCATTCCACGCCTTCGCTAGCCAGCTTTTGCTGAATGGTCGCATTGCCCGCGAATTGGCCGGCGTCTTGAGCCAGGTTGTATCGTTCGACTTGATGACCTTGCTTGGCCAGCCAGTCCAAATCGGCGGCGAAGCGTGGCAGGACGCTGTCGACTTGAGGACCACAAACGCCGGTCGAGCAGCACATGGCGCGGTCAAAGATCTGGATTCGACTCATGGGGATTCCTTTGCCAGATGAAGTAAACGTTAATCGGCGATGGACGATTTAGCATTGCAAAAAAATTGGCGGTTGGCGACGGCTACAGTGCAGCCACCAACGTCCGCAAACGCTTCAGCATCCGTGGGTTGATGCAGTAACAGACCTTCGGGCCGTCGACTTCGCCTTCGACCAGTCCGGACTGTTTCAAAATCTTCAGGTGCTGAGAAACCGTCGACTGGGCCAAGGGCAGGCTATCGACAATTTCGCCGCAAACACAGGCTTCGCGGCCGATCAACAGACGCACGATCTGGACCCGTGCCGGATGAGCGATGGCCCAAGCCAGATCCGCCAATTCTTTGTCGGTCGGATCGGTGGGAAGCTTCACCGGTGCAGGATCACACGCCTGGCTGGTCGTTGTTTTCGGCATCGCTGGTCCCGAGGATTTGGTTTCTAAATCGTTAATCGACGATCAACGCTACGTTCCGCCAGACTTTTTGTCAACCGACGACAGATTCAAGAACTGGCGACGGTCGCTGAATCGGGCTGATAGGGCGAGAAATCGGTATAGCCCGCTTTGCCGTGGGAATACCAAACGTCCATTGGTGCGGTATCGGCCAGTGGCCATCCGTTGGCGAACCGTTGGACCAAGTCGGGGTTGCTGATGAACGGGCGACCAAATGCGATCAGTTCAGCGTCGCCGCCCGCGATGGCGGTTTCGGCTTTTTCGGCGGTGTAATCGACGTTGCCCATCAGCGGTCCCGAAAAGACTTGTCGAAAATCGGCCAGGGTCATCGCGGGGCCCAGTTCGTGAAATCCGAATCCCGTTCCGTCCATCACGTGCAGGTAAGCCAAACCGTAGGTGTTCAGCTGCGCGGCTACATAAGTGAACTGTTCGCGGTAATCGGGCGAACCCATGTCGTTGAACGAACCGTTGGGCGCCAGGCGAACGCCGACGCGACTTGCGGGCCAGATCTCGGTCACTGCATCGACGACTTCGCCTAGCATGCGATAACGGTTTTCGGTGCTGCCGCCGTACTGGTCGCTGCGATGGTTGGTTTTGGACTGCAGAAACGTGTCCAGCAAGTATCCGTTGGCCGAATGGACTTCGACGCCGTCGAACCCCGCTTCTTTGGCCCGGCGTGCGGCGTCGCGATAGTCGTCGACGATCCCTGGGATTTCATCGGTATCCAGTGCACGCGGCGTTTCGTATGGCTTCTTGCCTTCGGGCGTGTGACTGTGATCGCCTTCGATCGCGATCGCCGAAGGTGCCACCGGCAATTCACCACCATGAAACGCGCTGTGGGACGCACGACCGGTATGCCACAGTTGCAAGAAGATGCGTCCGCCGTGGTCGTGGACCGAATCGACAACACGTCGCCAGCCCTCGGTCATGGCATCGTTATAGATTCCCGGCGTTTGTGACCAACCGATGCCTTGAGGCGACACAACGGTGGCTTCGGAAATGATCAGGCCGGCCAAGGCACGCTGGGAATAGTAGGTCGCCATCATGTCGTTGGGCACGCGATCTTCGCCGGAACGGGCGCGGGTCAGCGGCGCCATCACGATGCGGTTGGGTAACGTCAAGTCGCCCAGTTCCAGCGGCGAAAACAGATGCGGAAGCGACGAATGAGATTCGTTGGATTGGGTCATGGTAATTCTCCGGTGCACTTGATTGCGATGAAGTTGGCTTGGAAACGATTGTTGTGACGACGTGTTAAACCATTGTCGGAACGATGCCTCCGTCCACACGCAGTGCGGCACCGTTGATGGCCGACGCGGTGGGGCTGGCGACAAACGCGACGGCGGCGGCGATTTCGTCCGGTTCGATCAGCCGACCGATGATCGATGTCGGCCGGTTCTCCTTCATGAATCGCTTTTCGGCATCTTCAAACGATTCGTCGGGAAATAGATTACTGACGAACGTTTCGACACCCGGGGTTTTGGTGGATCCCGGCATAACAGTGTTAACGGTGACTTGGGTGCCCCGAGTTTGTTCGGCCAGACTGCGTGAAAGGGACAGTTGGGCGGCTTTCGTGACGCTGTAGTGGGCCATTTCGGGGGCCGGAGTGACGCCTGATTCACTGGAAATGAAAATGACGCGACCGGTGCCTTGGTCCAGCATTTTCTTAAGGTAGTGACGCGTCAATCGAACGCCACTGATCACATTGACTTCGAACATCTCCATCCACTGGTCATCGGTGATGTCGAAAAAGTCGACCGCTTCGAAGATGCCCAAGTTGTTGACCAAAATGTCGACCGATTCGTGCGCAGTGATGGCTTCGGCCACACCTTGGGCGGTTGAAAGATCGGCGGCCAAGGCAATCAGGTCCGCATCGGTGGCTTGCCCGCGTATTTCGTCGATCGCTCGATTCACGCTGGATTCGGAGCGCCCGTTGATGGTCACCCGCGCGCCTTCGATGGCCAATTTGGTCGCAATGGCTTGGCCGATACCGCCGGACGAAGCAGTGACCAACGCGGTTTTTCCCTGTAATGTTCGTTCCATGTTTCAGTGCTTGTTGGAAACGTTTGCTTGATGAATGACAACGGTCGATCGATTGCAAGAACCAGGGATCGGCCGCCGACGGGTATCCCAATGACTTTCGCGTGGTGTCCACCGCCATGTGCCGGTGAATGCAGTATCGGCGCGGCCGATTTTGCGACGCATGGTGTGTTGTTGTCGGGATGTCTTTGCAATCATCATGCCAACCGACGCGGTGCGGTGATCGATGCCGGATCACGATGGCGACGCGGGGGGCCAAAAAAAATGCCGGCAAGCCCAGAAGGACTTGCCGGCGATGAAAGGCCGATTGGTTTGCGAATGCCCCGACAGGGTTCGCCATCGACTGGCTTATTCGCTCAAGTCAAAGTCTTGGGCTTCGTCCGGACCCGGCGTCGCATAGGCGGGGTCTTTTGCGCGAATGTAGACTTCGCCGTTGTCCAGCATGCGAACATCCAGCGGCACGATCGTGACGCCTTGTTCGTTGATGGTTTGGGCGTTCTCACCAAGATCGCGATCCTGGATGCCGTCGCGAGGCACGGGGGGGACATTGGCATTAAAGAATGCCGTGTTCCACCACTTGCCATCTTTGTCTTGGAATGGCGTACCGTGACCCAGGAACCGTCCGGCAAACTTCCGCGGACCGTAGGGACCGTTGATGTTGTCGGCCACGCAGTAGTAAAGGTTGTAGGATCCCTTGCGACCTTGATCGGTCGACCAAGCTGTTCCCAGATGGACGTACTTGCCGCCGACTTTGATCATCGTCGCGCCTTCGTGACCGATGCGGCTGATCGGGGTTCCATCGGGGCCAGGTCGGCTGCCGGCCGGATCGATGCGTACCGGTTCGCCGGTGTAGCCGGACAAGTCCTTTTTCATCGGGGCGACCAAGGTGTTTTGCCATAACAGGTACGGCGTACCCTCGTCGTCGGTGAAGATCGAAGGATCGTGTCGCGGACCCATGTTCCCGTTCATCGGGTGCACCCAGGGCCCTTTCAATTCAGGGCCCGTCGTGAGGGCCAGGCTGGAATGGCTTTTGGGGCAATGCACCAACGCCCAGCGGTCGCCCATCCAGTGGACTTCGGGGGCCCAGATCAAACGTTTCTTGATCTTTTGACCGTTCTGTTCGCGGTGCGTGTCGCTCAGGTCGAACACGACGCCCAAGGATTCCCACTCGATCAAGTCGGGGCTGCGGTACACACGGACTTGATCGCCGACGATGCTTTGGTCGCCCAGACCGATGTTATAAGGATTTTCGTCTTCGCGAGGATCGTCTTCTCGCGGCTGCGTTCCGGTCAGATAGTAATAACCGTCTGGGCCCAGGGTGATATAAGGATCACGGATCCAACCGGGCTTGATGTACAAGGCACGGTCATGGCTTTTCAGTCCGGCACGAATCGTTTCCGGGTCCATGACTGGACCCGGCTTGCGATCGGTGGGGACTTCTCGAAATGCCGCTTTGGGAAACGCATCCGCGGCCTTTTGGTCGATCGACGTGAACAGAATCTTGTGGACTTTGGCCAGGCGATCGGCGGGAATCTTGATGACTTCGCGATCGTAGGTCATCAGTCCGTTGATTTCGCCTTCGACGTCGGTCGTTTGAGTGTAAACGCCGCCCGCAATTCCTTGGCGTCGCAGACGATCCAGGCCTTCAATGGAGGTCAAGTAACGTTCCAAGTATTCCTGTTTGTTCTGTGGCAGCCCGCCGTAACCCCAGTTGCGACGATCGGCGTCCCACAAGTGGCCACGAATCGGCAGACCGTGTCCGCCGAATTCGCCGACGACTTTGATGAAGTCGTCAAAGCGTCCGCCCTTGCCTAGGTCGAACGGGAAATCAGGATGGGGATATTGATGGTGATCGACGACGTCACCGACCGGCCAGAAGTTTCCACCGCTGGCGATGTTGATCAACCGCGACGGGTCTCGATCGACGGTCCATTGCCCCACTTCCATGGTGCGGTGCTGGCCCCATCGTTCGTTGAACGGAACCCAGGAAACGATCGACGGGTGATTTTCCAGTGTGTCGATCATCCGTTCCAGTTCCAGCATGAATTGATCGTGCTGATCATCAGGCCAAACGGCATCGGTGGGATCGGGTTGCAATCGCGTCCACGGCGGTTGGGGGCCACCGCTGACGTGGTCTTGCCACATCATCATGCCCAGTCGGTCACAGTGATAGTAATATCGTCGTGGTTCGACCTTGATGTGTTTGCGGATCATGTTGAATCCGGCATTCTTCAAGTACTCGATGTCGAACAACATCGCTTCGTCCGACGGCGGCGTCAGCAACCCGTCGGGCCACCAACCTTGATCCAGCGGTCCCCAGTGGAACAAGACGTCGCCGTTGAGCGTGAATCGCCAGTGCCCGTCAGCGTCTTTGACTTTGCCGACCGTTCGGATGCCCGCGTAGGAAGCGACGGAGTCGACGGCGTTGCCCGAGTCGTCATTCAGCGTGACTTCGATGTCGTACAAGTGCGGTTGGTCGGGCGACCACAGCTTGGCGTTGTCGATCACCAATTCGATCGTGTCGGCGGTTTCACCTGTGGCAACGACGCGTTGGCCGTCGCGGACGACGATGCGACAGTTCTGGCCGGATGTCGTTTCCGGGGAAACGGTGATGCTGCCGCGATCTGCATCGGTGCTGATCTTGATGTCGCGGATCGATTCGCTGGGAACCTGTTCCATCCAAACCGTTTGCCAGATGCCCGAAACGCGTGTGTACCAAATGCCGCGTGCGTTGAAGGTTTGCTTGCCACGCAGTTGGTATTGCTCGGTGGCGTCTTCGACACGCACGACCAACTCATTTGCGCCCTGTTTGACCGCGTCGGTGATGTCGAACTGGAACGGCGTGTTTCCGCCGGTGTGCGTTCCGACGGACGCTGAGTTGACGAAGACTTCGCAGTGGTAATCGACGGCTTCGAAGTTCAGGATCTGTCGATGCCCATCGGCGACGTCGGCGTCAAAGGTGCGTCGATACCACAGGGCCTCCGACGGATCCAGCAAACGCTGGACGCCGCCGAGTTTGGATTCCAAACAGAACGGGACCAAGATTTTGCCGTCCCACTGGCCGGGCGTGTCGTGGGAATCCAATGACGTGACGGCATAGTCCCAGTGTCCGTTCAGGTTCGTCCAGTCGTCCCGTTTCAATTGAGGACGCGGGTATTCGGTCCAGGCGTTTTCGGCCGTGACCTTCTTACCCCAGCGGGTGATCAGGTCAGACTGAAAAGGTTGTTTGCTGCCGGCCGGTTGCGGCAATTCCGGCAGCCGGCCCGGACGCGCAAAGTGGACGTCGATGAATTGACCGCCGCTGGTCTGTTTGCAATGCACGGCCAAGACGTTGGTGCCGGTTCGGACCGCGTCTTTTTTGTCGGCGGGAATTTTGACCAGCTTGTATTGGCGGGCGTAACCGTCCAAATCCGCGACCAACACGCCGTTCAAATAGATCTGGGCGTCTTCGTCGTGATGGACATACAACGCGATGTCTTTGGCCGGTTTGTTTAATCGAATCGATTTGCGCAACCAGATTTCATCGGTTTCCCAGCGGGTGCCGACGCGCGCACCCGGCGTGTCGGCGGTGCCAAAGCCGCCGGAGCCTTCTTTCCAACCTTGGGCGACGTAGTCGGGTTGTTGCCAGTCGCCATCAGGTTGTTCAAACGTGTATCGCCAACTGTCGACGATGGGCTGGGCCCAGGCGGTCGACCCGGCACCGATCATCACGGCGACGGTAAACAGAGAGGACAGAATCTTCATCAGTCTCAACAAATCACTTCGAGGGGTGGGGGAGGGAGGGGAAAAGTGTGCGTTGAAGGATCTCATTCCGCGCGGTCACCGTTCGGTATGCAAACGGATGTCGGCGTTACGATCACAAGTCAAGCGGCCGTCGTTGATCTGGAGTTCCGCGATTTGCAGGAAGGAGATCTTCTGGGTGACCGTCCGTTTTTCCGCGGGCGGCGTCGGATAGGGACGATTCGGTTCGGTGTGATAAAAGATGAACGCGCGATCGTCACGGACCGCGACGCTGGGGTGTCGGGCGCGTGTTCCGTCGGCTGGTCCGAATCCCGGTTCCAACAGAATGCGTTCTTGCTGATGCCATGTGACGGCGTCATCACTGTGAAAGACCGCAAGCCCGTCGTGCGGATCAGTCAGCATCCAATATCGGTCGGCGAAACGAAACACATAGGGGGCTTCTTGATAACCAAAGCCACGGTCGTCGGCGTTGACGTCGCCAGGGCAGGGGCCATGGTTTTGCCAATGTTGCAAGTCGTCGCTGGTCGCCCACTGAATCCCGCCGCCTTTTCCGACGCGGTAGTAAGCATGAAATCGGTCGCCCATTTTCAATAGGGACACATCGATCGGGTCGGGCTGGTGAAAATTGGGAACACCGACCAGCTTCCATCCATCGATCGGATCGGAAAGCGGGGCGACGTAATGACGAATCACCCCATCGCCACCCCATGGCGGCGTTGCCGACGCTTTGTACGTCGCGAACATGTGAATCTGGTCGCCGTCGACGATGATCCCCGGTGCCCAATGAGTGTCCGGGTTGTCGGGTTGGCCTTTGCGACCATCAAACGTGCAGTAACCGCGAAACGTCCAATGCTTGAAATCTTTTGATGCCAGCACGCCGATCGGTGTCCCGACATATGACGCTTGCTGACGTGTTGCACGTCGAGCGGTGAAGTAGATCAGCCATTGTTTGCTGGACGGATCGAACACGATTTCCGGGTCACACGATCCGTGATAATTCGGATCGGCAAACATCGGCTTGCTGAGATCACCAAAACGTTTCGGCGTGAACTTCGACGTGTCCACTTCGGCATGGTCGTCTGTTTCGTCATCCGGTTTTCGGTCACCCGTGGTGATCTTGTGAGAAACCACGGTGCCATTGAAATCATTTGGCGCGGGGTAGTCGCCCGCGGGCGTTCGTTCGTCAAAGCCGATGCTGAGTGCGTCGACCGGCTGGATCGGAATCAGACCGGGTGATGGACGGGAAGTTGCCGGCTGGTCGTTGACGGTCAAGGTCATTTGATCGGAGGTCAGACTGGCTGACAGTTTGACCGTACCACTGACGCGGTGCGACGACATTAGACGTGTGACTTGGCCTTTCAACCGGACATCCAGCATGGCAATGCCGTCATCGAAATGCAGGGCGTATCCGTACTGATTGCCACCTTGAGCGAGAACGACACCATGGGGCGAACTTGCGTCGATGATGGCTTGAATATGAATGGGGCGACCGGCGATCGATGGCGAAGCGTCCGCCGGATCCGGCTGCGTTTCTGATCCCTTGGGGTTGTCCCAAATCACGCCAACGCGGCGGGCCCAATCGGTCCAATCTTCGGTCATCGTTCGCAGTTTGTCGGGGTATTGCGAAGCGACGTCGTTCATTTCGCAACGGTCGGACGACAAGTCGTACAGTTCCCACTGAATTTCATCGGGCATGCGTTTGGACCAAACGGCTTTCCAGCTGCCTTGGCGGATCGCGTGGGCGCCCTGATGGTCAAAACCGATCGTGCGTTCGGGCAACGATTCGCCCGTCATGGCGGGCAACAGGCTGGTGCCTTCCGGCGGCAAGCGTCTTTTGCCGTCGATCGTGGTCGGGTATTCGGCACCGGTTGCATCCAACAGCGTGGGCATGATGTCCATCACATGGGCCGGTTGGCGGATCCAGCGATCAGGTTTTCCGATCCCCGACGGCCAGTGCGCGATCAGGGGTGTGCTGATTCCGCCTTCATGCGTGAAGTGCTTGTACAGACGAAAGGGGGTGTTCCCCAGGTTGGCCCACGCACTGCCGTAGGATTGATGCGTTCCCGGTTGGCCGATTTCGCGAAGATCGTCTCCGGTGCGAAGGGTTGTCGTTCCTTTGCGCGACGTGCCATCGAATCCGAACGGACCCCATTCGTAACAGGCGCCGTTGTCGCTGAGGAAAAGGATCAGCGTGTTGTTCAAGTCGCCGGTCTGTTTCAGGTGTTCGACGATTTGCCCCACGCCTTGATCGACGCTGCTGACCATCGCGGCAAAGACGGCCATGCGTCGTGCCAGGTCGGCTTGGCGGTCGCTAGAAAGACTGTCCCAGGCCGGGTTGGGCTGGCCGGAATAACCGTTGGCGATGTCGTCGCGGTCGACCGGCACGATGCTGCGGGGGGACATCTGCCAATGGTCGCCGTCGATCAGCCCGATCGACTTCATCTGTTCGAAACGCTGTTGCCGCAGTACATCCCAGCCCTGGCGATAGACCGCTTCGAACGCGTCGGCACGTTCGGCCGGGGCTTGGACCGGAAAATGGGGCGATGAGTGACCGAGGAACAAGAAGTACGGGCGACCGCTCTGTTGGCCTTGTCGAATGAACTCGATCGCATAGCGATTGAAGACGTCGGTCGCATAAAACTGGTCGGCCGGGGGATCGATTTCCTTTTCACGACCATCGGGCAAACGGATGTAATAGTCCGCGTCGTATTGATCGTGCGAATGGCCGCGGGTGAAGCCATAAAATTCGTCAAAGCCACGGGCGATCGGACCGGTTGCCTCGTGCATGTGCCACTTGCCGACGTAATAGCAACCGTAACCGGCGGTCTTTAAGGCTTCGGCCAGTGTCACGCATCGGTCATTCAATCGTCCGATGTATCCGGGACCGCGTGTGGGACTGGGTTTGTTGGTGGTGAAATCACCAATGCCGGCTTGGGACGGATACAGACCGGTCATCAACGAAGCACGACTGGGGCAGCAACGTGCGCTGTTGTACATCTGGGTAAAGCGGACACCGTCACCGGCCAAGGCGTCGATATGAGGCGTTGGGATTTCGGATCCGTAGCATCCCAAATCGCTGTAGCCCAAATCGTCGGCCAAGATGACGATGACATTTGGCGGTTTGGGGTCGGTCGTTGACGACGGTGCCGTGGCGTCGGCGTGCTGCAACGCCACCAGCGTGGCCAAGGCGGCCAAGAACAGGCGAGTCATGGGAGGCGGGGGGGAAGGAGGGGGCGATGGAATTAAGGAGCGTCGGATGCAGGCGATTCCGAATCGTCCACCAGCACACGCAAGTGATCCGTCAACGCGCCGACGTGAAGGCTGAAATACAGTTGCCGTCCGTCATCGCTGATCGTGATGCTGTCGGCGGGCAGGCTGCCGAATTCCGTGTCGACGTCTTCCAGATGTCGCCCGCGAAAGGCTTTGTAATCCAGGTCATCGATCCCAAACGGTTGATCGCTATTTCGCAACTGATCGCCGGTCACCGCGATGCCCAGAATCGGGTGTTGGAAACTGATCGAACCCGAAAGCGTTTGCCGCGAACCAAAGTTGCTGGTTTGCGGCTTGTACATCAACAGGTAACTGCTGACGGATTGCTTGGGCGTGACCCGGAACTTCTGCGTGGGGCTGGACGGCCAAGTCTGGCCGGGCAGCACCAATTTCAAATCGGCCGGACGGCTGACGTGATGGTTCAGCTTTTCGGGCACCAAAAACATCTTGTGATTGTGGGCCAGCGAACTGAGCGAAACGTCGGGACCAGGCGGCACAAAGTCGACAATGGACGAGGCCTCATCGATGCCCAGCGCCAACGGCCAAATGTCCTGGTATTTGCCCGGTTCATAAGGGATTTTCGTCGTTCGGCCGGCCGATCGATAGCTTGCCAATGCGCTGCCTTCGACCACCATCTGTTCGGATGGCGGATCCACGTCGTCAGTCACACGCACCGAGACATCACCATCGAAGACGGCCAAATCGACATCGCCATCGGTCGTCGCGGTGACACCAAAGGCGGTTTCCGAATCACGGATTTCCAAGTCGCCAGCACGGATGACCAGATCGGTCCGGTTACCCGACGTGCGAGCGGTCATCTTGCCGGCCAATAGGTCGATACTTTCCGGTCCCACGATGCGAAACGACGCCGGCGCGGCGACTGAAACGATTGCACCGGAGTTCAAACGCAATCGGATCGATCCGCTGTCCAGACGGTACGAATCGGAACGCGTCAAATAACGACCGTCGACGGGCCACTGGTCTGCCGCACCACCCCAAGATGCTTGTTCGGCATAGGTCATCACCGCATCGTGTTCGGGAATTTGCCGCGATGATTTGCCAGGCAAGAACGCCACCAACACACACGCGGCCAGGGCCACCGCGACCGCCGCCCAGGCGAGTGTTCGTTGCGATCCCGGGGTGCCCAGTGGTGTGTCCCATCCGGTGTCGGATACTTTCTTGGTTCGCTGCGGTGCTGAAGAAAGCGAATCGGCGTCTGCGTCGATACGATCGATGCCATGGACAGCCTGGCCGCGGAAGCATTCGGCCAGGGTGGCGGATTGTTCTTGGAATTCGATGAACCAGCGTCGCAGTTCCGGGCTCCGCTGCAACGACTTGTCGAACTGTTCCAGTTCCTCCGGTGACATCGCACCGTCTTGGAACATCGTCGCAGCACGAAGAAAGTCTTCATAGGATATCGGTGATGATGAATCGTGACGGTTCATACCGTTTCGGCCTCCATTCGACGACGGACACATTCCGCCAAGGCTTTGTGGATACGCGCGATCGCTTGGTAAGCAGACGCGATTTTTGCGTCCATGAAACTGGCGATTTCTTTGCCCGATCGGTTCTCGAAATACCGCATGCGGACGATTTGTCGACTGCGTTCGGACAGCGATTCGATGCACTGGGACAACGCGTCGACGCGGTCGTTGTCTGGAACCAGGGACGTTTCGGTCCATTCGGATTCCAGGATCGACATTGCTTCGTCGGACAACCCAACGTAGCGGCCTTCGCGGGTGCGAATGACGTCGATGGCTCGGTTTCGCGACGCCACACGAAACCAGTTCATCAGGTGTTGGGGGGACTCCAACTTGCCGACTTGGCCGATGGCTTTGACACAGACTTCCTGATAAACGTCTTCGGCCAAGTGGAAATTACGAGTCACCGTGGCGATGTGCGCGGTCAGCGGCAGTCGCTGGCGCAGGACGATTTCGGTGATTTCTTCGGTGGTTAACATTCGTTGCCTCTTACTGGCTGGTACGAACGTCGCACCTCGTTCTATACGCGGCGAGCGTGAAAATGCGGTCGAGCGAATCGGGCATTGGGGCCGGAATATCGCCCCGTTTTCATCCCCGCGACTGAGGACCCCGTTACGTGGCGATAAGCCCGGGCCGTTGGCCATTGCCATCAAGACCCGACTGTCAAACTTGGATCGTCCGGCCGTGATTTTTGTCGGCGGACGATTTTTTGCGGTGCTGTTGTTTTGTCCATGCGTGATCCGTCAATCATAGCCGGTCTGGGCCAAATCCGTCCGGCATTTCCCGGCACACGCCCGGGGGGATCCTGGGACATCAGCGGCCCGGTAAGATTCCGTTGGGCCGGCGTCGTATCAGCTGGGGCAGTGGTATTGGGGGGGCTGACAGCCGATCAAGGCATGGCCCGCCGAACACATTCGCGCCCGACGGTGTCTGGTCGTGAAGTCGATTCCATTGAGGTGAAATGAAATGAGTGATACCGCGATCCAGCGATTCTTGATGGCCGGCACGTTTGCGGTCGCCGGTGCGTCGACGAACCGTGAAAAGTACGGCAACAAGGTTTTTCGCGCGTTGCTGAAGGCGGGCCGTGACGTCTTTCCGTTGAACCCCGCGCAGGACGAAATCGAAGGCCATCGGGCGTATCCGAAGATCAATGCTTTGCCCGTGCGGCCCGATGCCTTGTCGATCATCACGCCGCCGCCGGTGACGCGTCTGGTGGTGGCCGATGCGATTGCCGCCGGAGTCCGACACATCTGGATGCAGCCCGGCGCCGAAGATGACCAGGCCAGTCAAGCCGCACGCGATGCCGGATTGGACGTCATCGATGATGGCAGTTGCATCTTGGTGTTGTTGGCCCGCGCGTCTTGAAGACGTTTGCATTTCACCGCTTGATCTTGACGCGGCGGATCAGCGGTGGTGATCAGAGTCGCCGTGCGAGGTTTGCCGCTTGCGCGAAAGCAAAGACGCTCGCGTCAATTTCAAATCGCTGTTAGGCGAAACAGGCGGACTGAAAGAAAGCCGCTGACTGGTCGTTCATGGACGCCATGTCATCGATCAACTGTGTCTTGCAATTTTCCATGATGGCCACCGATGACCTGGCTTGGCGTGCGGCCGATCGTAATTCACCACAGTCGTCGATCGTGCTTTGGATGTGCTTGTTAACGACATCGAACAACCCACGGAACGGGTGCGATTCATCCAAGCTGGCGGATTCTTTGACGCCCGCCATGCGGACAAAACGCAGGGTCTTTGCGTTTCGCTGTAAGCATTCGGTCAGCTTCGCAAGCTTTGCAAACCAGTCGTCGGCGTCTTGCAACCGTCGAATCAAGTCGTCGGCACAGCGACCGGCTTGATCCGTCAACAATTGCACGTGGCCGAGTGCTTCGGAATCAGCGTTGTTCGTATGCACGTGCAGTTCACGCAGGAACGTCGTGTTCGTTTCGCTTTGCAATGCGGCGGCGGACAATTCGAAAGACAACGCGTCAAGAGAATCGACCAATTGTTCGACCGATTGGTGGATGGCTGCGATCGCTTCGCGGTTTTCCGATTCCGATTCCGCTAGCGCGACGGCGATGGCTTCGCGTGGTGCGGAGTCGGCGGAGACGCGGGCGTTGATCGCGACCAGCCCGATCTTGTCCGAAAACTGGCTCATCCGCTGATTGATGGCTTGAATCGTGGTGGTCGCCGTGCGAATTTTCGCGAGCGAATCCAACATTTGGTCCAGCGATCGTGTGCACCGCTGGTTGCATCGCAGCATCGACGCGACCGAAGAATCGCCAATGACGCCGTCGCCGGATCGGGCGTGGTGTGAAATGGCGTCCGGGTTGGGTGAGCCCTCCGCCAATACTTTGCGGCGCGATGCCATTTCCATCGACAGCGCGTATCGCATGAACGACGGATAATCGGCAAAGCCCAGTTGCTGGATCTCGCGACTGGCCGCTTCCAAACCAATGTCGGACACTTCGTCCTTGGATGCACCGCCTTCGGCCGCTTCGATTTCGATTTGTCGCACGCGATCGTAGACGCCGATCACCGTTTCCAGCAATTCGCTGGTCGGTTTCAGACGCACCGACAGGTGGCCGTCGCTGATCTTCGTGGCAAAGGCCATGACCCAGTAATAGCTGCCGTCTTTGGCGCGGTTTTTCACGTACGCAGCGACTGTCCCGTCGTTTTCCAACAGTTGCCAAAACAAGCGAAACACGCCACGCGGCATGTCGGGATGACGAATGATGCTGTGGGCTTTGCCGATCAGTTCGTCTTCCTTGAATTTCGACACGCGAATGAAAACTTCGTTTCCAAAGCGGATGACGCCGCGACGGTCGGTGGTCGAAAAGAACAGCTCATCGACACCGAACGGACTTTCCTGGTCGATGCAATGTTGGGATCGGGGCTGGTTCATGGTGAGTCAGAACGCGACACGAAGGGGGCACAAGTCACGGATGTTCATCTGAAACTTGTCACAGGAATTGGTCGCCGCGGTGACCCATGGGCGAATTGAAGGCGGAATCCGATTTTGCCCGGCCACCTGATCGTCACCGGAAAGGAATGTTGCGACTGTGATGCCACTGCCCCCACGAAAGGGGCGGTGGTCGCGCCCGGTGCTACGGCTGCAGAGAAGCCGCCAAACAGCGATGTTGTGGGAAATCACCTGGCGAATGGTGTGTTCGCAGGCACCTGGTCAGGGTTCGCCATGGGGGGCGAATCGCGTACACTGTCGCCGCGAAAGACGCCGATCGGCGGCCCTGTCAAAAGGCGGCTGTTGTCGGCGGAAAGTCAACGCGTCGGGCCAGTAGCTCAGTTGGTTAGAGCAGGGCACTCATAATGCCTGGGTCGCGGGTTCAAGTCCTGCCTGGCCTATTTTTTTCGCGCGCCCTTTCGAGCACGCGGCGGATCCCGTGGGCTGTCGCCAAGCCGGGCATCTGTCGCCACGCCGGGCACCCATCATCCAGCCGGCTGCTGCGGTGGGTCGGACCGCGTCGGGGAACGATTTTCGGTTCGCCGCCCTAGGCTTCGGTGGGCAGTGCAGCTGCGGCGGCTCGGTCGACGATGAAGGTCGCATTGGGATGCCGCTGCAGGAACGATGCCGGACAATCGGGCGTCACCGGCCCGGCCACCGCGTCGGCGACGGCTTGTGCCTTGGCCGCGCCGAAGGCCATCAGGACCAATCGCTTGGCTTTCAGGATCGTTGCGATGCCCATCGTGATCGCTTGGCGAGGCACGTCATCGGGCGAATCGAAGAATCGCGAATTGGCTTCGATCGTTTCATCGGCCAGTTCGACCAGCCGCGTCCCGCTGTCGCCGGGGGACCCCGGTTCGTTGAATCCGATGTGGCCGTTGTCGCCGATGCCCAGTAATTGCCAGTCGATGCCGCCGGAGGTTTGGATCTTCTTTTCGAACAATTCGGCGGTCGACAGAAAATCGTTCGCCACACCCGCCGGGACGTGGGTGTGATGTTCGGGAACGTCGATGGCGTCGAACAGGTGCGTCCGCATGAACGCCGCGAAACTTTGCGGATGCTCCGGCGACAAGCCGACGTATTCGTCCAAATTGAACGTCGTGATTTTTGAAAAGTCGACTTCGCCGGCGCGATACCGGCGGATCAATTCTTCGTACACCGCAATGGGTGTGCTGCCGGTGGCCAACCCCAGGACGGCCGAAGGTTTTGTGCCGACCAATTGGATGATTTCGTCGGCGACGTGATGCGATGCCTGCTGGACGTCATCGAAGACGACCATCCGTTTGGCATCGATGGACGGGCGAGGCGTTGAGTTCATACGATTTCTTTCTCTGCTTGGTCGATCGCGCGGGCGACCAAACCTTCGACGGCTTCGGGGGAATCCAAGCTGCGCATCAACGGTGTCTTTAAATCCGGTCGGACGAACAGGCGAACACGTTTGACATGCCGATCGAATTGCCGGTTGGCCAGGACCGAAGCGACGGGGCTTAACCGGCCCAGTGGGCGAACTTGGTCATCATCGTCGACGATATCGATATTGATGTCGACTTCTAATTTGACCGGCGGTGCGTCGATCAGGACATCCGATGCATGAACCGCCAGACCGGTTTCGGTCGACATCAACCGTGCCAAATTTTCCGCCGCGGCGACAAGCCACCAGTACGGCCGCCGCGCCAATCGACAGTGTAGCGATTCACCCTCGATGACGTCGAACTGTGCCAACCGTTTGTGCAGACATCGACGGGGACCAAACAGCCCTTCGGCCAGGGGTTCGGCCATACTGCCGGCGGCCATCCGGCGGATCATGGCGATCCAAGTCGCATCATCCATCCGGAACGACGATTCCAAATCGACACGGTTTTGCAGCAGGAAAACACAGCGTTGAAGCATCGCGGTGGCCGAACGTACCGCATGGTGCCAATACACTTCGCTGAACATGACGTAGCGAGCAAAGACCATCATCTCCGCGGCCGTTCGTCCTTTCTGGTGGATCGCCAATTCCGGACGCTCGGGGTGCACCACCATCGAATGGACCAGACGATCGGCGTCGAAATTGCGTCCGTACGGCACGCCGGCATGCCAGCTGTCGCGTTGCAAATAATCCAGTTTGTCGACGTCGATGGGACCGCTAAGACAACTGGTCAAGAAACGACAGGCGTCATCGTCGGCCCAAGCATCGCCATGGCGTCCGGTCAGGAAACCCATCACTTGGTCGGGCGTGCAGCGCCAGTCCTGGTCGAACGCTTGGACGATCTCCGCATCGTTCATCCAAAGCGCCGCGTGGTCTTCATGACGGCTGAGTCCGCCAAGCTGCATGTCTTCGATGGGGTGGCAAAACGGCCAGTGCCCGACGTCATGCAGCAACGTTGCCAACAGAAACGCTTCGCCCACCGCGGGATCGGCGAAGCGGTCGTCGACGGAAAATCGGTCCAGCAGTTTCAGTCCGTAATGATACACTCCCAAGGAATGTTCCCACCGACTGTGTGTCGCACCGGGATAGACCAACGCGACCATGCCCAGCTGGCTGATCGATGCAAGTCGTCGCACCGGAGCGGTGTCCAAGATGCGACGAACCCGCGGTGTGATCGGTACGTCTTGCCGGTCGGGAATGCGGACGACCGATTCGGGACGTCGCAGGGCGGTGATTTCGGGCAGATCCATCGATGCGATTGGGCCTTTCGGGTTCCGACGCTTAAACGTTCCGCGGTGATTCGACGTCTTGCAGCAACTTGTTGATTGGCGGAATTGCCGCAAGCGTAGGCGAAGTGGATGGCAACGCGGTCGCTGCTGCCGGTGCGGCCCGCGGTCCCGGGCGGTCGTCCACCTCGCGGCCGGCCAGAACCACGCCTGCGACCAATGCCAACAAGACAACTGACAGAAAATACAGCCCGCTGATCACCAGCCCGCTGGGAAATTCCAAATCAAACGCGGCCAGTGCGGCAAAGGCGCCACCGACGATCATCACGGCAAACGCGATGCCCGCGACCATCCAAGTCATCTCCGATGCTTGGTCCAGATCCAGCACATAGGCCGGCGCGAACGCATAGACGGCCCACAACACGGCAAAGACAGCCGACACGATCCCGACGCGTTGCCACAATTCGGCGCCACGGTACGGTTCCAATTCGCGGTCGTAAACCAAGTTGTATCCGGACCAAACCAGCGGCGGTGCCAACAATAGGATCCCCGCGATGGATGCCCAGATCGGCGTTTGGTCGGGGCCGGACGTCATCCGGACGCCGACCGCAGCGGCAAAGATGGCGATGACCGAAACGATCGTCAGGATCAAGCCTTTGCGTGTGACATCGGTGTCTTCACGCGTGATGGGCTTCAGAACGCTGCGGCCTTTGGAATCGATCGGGGCGTCACTGGGGGCTTCGTGAATGACGACCTGTTCTTCGGCCGACGGGACCTTGATGACGTTCTTGCAACTCGGGCATGGCCCCTGTTTTCCCGCAAATTTGTCACTGACTTGGAATCGCTTCAGGCACTTGGGACAGGTGACTTGGATCGGCATGGTGGCGGTCAATCAGTGACGTCGAATCTCAATCGCGAAGGATCGACAGGGGGTTTACAGACAAGGAAAGACAATCAGGGGGGGACAAGCCGCGATGAAAGTTGGCTACGGCGTTGAACCGCGCTCGCATAGTTTCCCATGGCTCGATCGTTGACCGCAACCCAGCGTTGACGAACCCGTCGCGTCCGATCCAATGAGCCGGCAAACCCTGACGCAAGAGATTCACCTCGTATGAACGATTCGACCCAAAACGGTGCCGCCGATCCACCGGCCCACGTGGTGCTGTATCAGCCGGAGATCCCACAAAACACGGGGAACATCGGGCGAACCTGTGTGGCGACCGGAGCGCATCTTTGGCTGGTCCGGCCGATGGGGTTTCGCATCGACGAACGCCGATTGCGACGCGCCGGACTGGATTATTGGCAACACCTGACGTGGCATGACGTGCCCGACTGGGACCACTTGCGTCAGACGCATCGGGGACGTCGGATGTTCTATTTTTCCAAGACGGCCCAGCGGACGCTTTGGGATGCGGATTTCCGGCACGGGGATGTGTTCGTGTTCGGCCGCGAAACGTCAGGCTTGCCACCGGAAATCTTGGATCCCAACGACAGCCATGCGTTGCGGTTGCCGATGCAGCCGGAGGTCCGCAGCTTGAATCTGTCCGTCACTGTCGGCATCGCGCTGTACGAACACCAACGACAGTTGCTTCGGCAACAGGCTTGAAGCGATTCGATCAAGCGTTGATCAAACCCGCTCGGCTGCTTCTTTCTCGGATCTCCGTGCGAGGTCAATCTCGTCCGGGGAGGGAGGTCTCTCACAGAGGCACGAAGGCACAGAGGTTTTGTTCGAGGTTCGGATTGAGAGGCGTGCTGGACGAGGCGACTCAAACCGACTTCGGCAATTCCTATCCCCATACTTTCCTTCGTGTCTTTGTGCCTCCGTGCGAGGCATACCGCACCCGAGAAAGGGGATTTGTCAGAAAGGCACGAAAGTACAGAGGATTGGTCCGCGGATGATCCGCCAATATCAGTCTTCCGGTGTGTCGCATTCCGTGACGCAGCGGATCCATTTGTACAACGCCATTCCGGTGAGAGATCCCAGGACTGTGGCGGTCAAATAGACCCAAATGTTGGTCAGATTGCCTGACACCAACGCGGGACCCAACGAACGAAACGGGTTCATCGAAGCGCCGGTCATCGGGCCCGCCGTCATCGCTTCCATTCCGATCACCGCGCCGACCGCCAAGCCTGCGGTGATCGATTTTTCTTTGGCGCCCGTGGAAACGCCCATCACGACGAACATCAAAATCAGCGTCATCATGAATTCAATCGCAAAGCCGCCGGCGACCGTGATGACCGGGTTGATCGCTGTCGAACCCAAGTTGGTCGAATCCACACCGAACACCGCACGCAACGCCGCCGCGCCGGCGATCGCGCCGGCCAACTGTGCGATCGCGTACGGTCCGACTTCCCGCAGCGGGAATCGGCCGGCCGCGGCAAAACCGATCGTGACCGACGGGTTGATATGACATCCGCTGATATCGCCGATCGCGTAAATCAATACCAACACGATCAGCCCCCAGACGATCGCCACGCCTTCATGAGTCAGCGGTTCGACGAGTCCGGCGACGACGACGGCGCCACAACCGATGACGATCAAAAACATCGTCCCCAGGAACTCAGCGACGCAGCGGTGAAACAGTGGTGTTTGCATGGGCGAAAGCGTATCAGCCGGTCACCGGCCGTAAACCGCACCTTGGTAAAGATGAAACGTCCCGCCTTCGGGCAGTCCCACGCGAATGAAACGTCCAAGGGTGTCCGGCGGCAATTCGATCATCCACTGGCTTTGTGGTTTCTCCGCTTGCCAGACTTGCCGATAATTTTTGTCGTCGTCCGAAACCCAAACCGTCAATCCGTCGGCACGTTCTTGCAGCCCTGTTCGATTCCGCAGCCACACGTACCGAATTTCCGATGGCCCAGCCAATCGAATGGTCACGTGCGGGTTGTCGGTATCGTGATCACTGTGGAACGCAAAGTCGAAGGCTTCGCGCGGCACGTCGCTTAGGAACAAGTACGACTCGTCATTCCAGCTGGAATTGCTGAATCGCCCGCCGAAGCGAATGTGGGCGTCACGTGAAATTTCTTGGAAACCGTTGTGTGATCGCAGTTGGACGTCTTTCTGTTGCAGTCCGATCCAACCGTCACGGTCGCGTGTGCCGCGGATCGATTTTTGTGACGACAGGTAACTGATCAAGTCCAAGAATTCGATCGGCGCGATGGTCTTGATCAAACCTTCGGGCATCGAACTGGCCTTCTTGGGCTGAACAAAATCAATGTCGTCTTGCAGGATGTCGACTTGTTTTCCGTCGGCGATACCGAGTGACAGAACTTCATCGGTTTCCTTCAACACGAAACCGGTTTGCACCACGCCGTCCAACGTCAACACGGTCACCGTTTCGAAACCTTTGGCGATCGTGTCATTGGGATGGATGATCGCCGTGATCAGCTGTTCCTTCGTCATTCGCGATCCGATGTCGCTTAAGTCGGGGCCGAACTTCTTGCCCAGGTCACCGATCATGTGACAGGCCGAACAAACTTGTTTGAAAACACCTTCGCCACGTCGACTGCTGCCGCCGCGTAGGCCGGCCAAGGTGCGGATGGCGTTGTGCCGATCGATTTCCGATGCATCTTCGTTTTCGGCGATCTCCAGCGGTGTCACCGCCGCACCGCCGGGGCCGGTCTTGCGTTGAAAGCGAACCAGATAGTCTTTGGCCGTTTGCGACGAATTGGCCAGAAAGTCGTCGCGTTTTTGGGCGGGTTCCCAGACGGGCTGTAACGCATGCAGTGTGTGTTCCAGCGTGTAATCGATCCAATAATCCATCGGTCGTTCGGCGGCGCTCAACGCGATTTCCAGCGACCGCATGGTGTGGATGAAGCTGAGCCCACGGACGGCTTCCAAGCGGACACGCGGGTGCGGATCGTCCATCGCACGTTCCAGGTATTCGATCAGCGCCGGCTGGCGATCGCGTTCGTTGGTCAGCACATGGATCGCCGCGGCGCGAGCCCGATAGTCGTCGCACGCCAAGATGCGATCGACCAGTGCGGTGTCGACGGCGCGAAACGCTTCCTGTAACCACAGTCCTTCGCACCATTGTTGTGGGTCGTCCGTCGCGTTGACGTGACGCTTCACCGCCGCCAAGACTTCCGTTCGGTCACGATCCCACAGTTCGCGTCGGGCGCGATAGCGGGTCCGGGGTTCGTAAACGCTGAGCTGTTGGATCAGTTCGTCCACCGTTTTGTCAGCTTGCGTGATCGGCTGCAGCAACGGTTTGTTCTTGTTGACCAATCGATACACACGACCGTGTTTGTGGTCGCGGTTGGGGTCACGTTGTGAATACTGCATGTGACCGATCAATGCGTTGCACCAATCGCCAAACCAAACGGCACCGTCGGGACCGATCTTCGGATCCACCGGACGAAAGATGATGTCGGTCGATGACAACAGGTCGTCCACACGCCGGCCGTCGAATCCCGCGCCGTCTGGTTGGTTTTGTAATTCGAACCGCGGCATGCCGTGCATGTTGATCACGCACGCATAGATGAATTGCCCCTGCATGTCATCGGGCAGGTGTCGCGACAACAAAAATTCGTTGCCCACCGCCGGCCGCATGCCTTCGTTGTCAAAGTTCGGCTCCAGTGTCCGGCGGGTGTTCACTTCGTATCCCGACAGCGGGCTGGTCCAGTGTTGCTTGGCGTTGGTGCCATCACCGACCATGCCATTGCCCCAGGGATCAAACACCAGGCACCAGGGGTTGCCATAACCGGGAGTGCGAAAGTGTTGAAAGCTCAGGCTGTGAGGATCCAGTACATAGCATCCGGCGGTTCCCTTGTTTCGGAACGCGCCCCAAGGTGTTTCCAGAGTGGTCGACAACGAGATGCCTTCCAGCATGTGAAGCCGTCCACCGTGGGACCATTCCCAGGCACCGACCGTGTGGTGCGTGTCATCGGTCGCGATGCCATCGACGACGGTTTCGACCAGATCGGCACGGTCGTCGCCGTCGGTGTCTTTTAGAAACAAGATTCGCGGCTCGTCGACGACCAGGACGCCGCCGTTGTAAAATGCAAATCCCGTCGGACAGATCAGCTTGTCATAGAACGTGATGCACTTGTCCGCCCGGCCGTCATTGTCGTTGTCTTCGAAAATCAACAGACGGTCGCTGGGACGCTGGGCCCCCGGTTGCCACTGGGGGTAATTCGGCATGCAGGAAACCCACAAGCGACCGCGGTTATCGAACGCGATCTGGTTGGGATTTGCCAGTTCGGGGAACTCACGCTCCGATGCAAACAGTTGCACCTCCATGCCGTCGGGGACCGTCATCATCTGGATCGATTGTTCCGGCGTCGGGTATTCCAGCACCTCGGGTTCGCGCAGCTTTCGAAAATTCTCGTCTCGCGTGCCGAACATCGTCTCCGGGGTGAACAGGTCGCCGGTGTTCGAATCGTCGGGCTGTTCGGGCACGTCACGACCGGCGGCCAAGTCCCAGATGTATTGATCGCGGACTTCGACGATGTTGCGAATCTTTTTGTATTCTCGCGGGAACGTTTCGGTGTCCCAGGTACGGCGGCCGCCATAGACGTACCAACCGTTCAGCATTCGATAGTCTTGCAAGTGATACCAAGACTTGTCGTTGACCCAGCGGCGGACGTCTTCGAACTTGGACATCCCGATGCCGACCGGATGGTTGTCGCCGAAGATCGCCGTGTCGATCAGCCGGCCGACCAAGCGGTCGCCCGCTTCGTTGACGTGAACACCGTTGATCGTGAACTGAGCCCCGGCTTCCGTTTGGAACTCGGCCAGCGTGGGCGTAAAAAGGTCGACAAAGCCGTGGCCGTCGTCGGCGGCCAGTTGCCGGATCGCTTCGGTGTACGCGGCCAAATTGCGATTGTGTTGGACGCCGTCGGGCTGCAGCGGGTTGCCGGTCGCCTCGAACGCGATCGGGCTGACCAAGATGAACGAGGGCTGCCGGTCGTCTTCGCTGAAACGTTCGGTTTGCTGTTTCAGATAATCGCGATAGTCGGCGACGAAAGCTTCCATCGCCGCGGGATCGGTGCCGGCGAACGATTCATTGAACCCGAAGAAGCACAGGAACGTTTGGGGGCCGAACACCTCCAGCGGGTCGTCGATCTTGGTGTAATTGCTGGGGCGTTGTTGGTTTCCGACCTCGTCGGCCGGCCAGCCGAAATTGCGAAAGCGAATTTGTTTGTCGGGAAAACGCGTGTGCAACAGCGTTTCGAAATGCCCGTACTGGTTCATCCGCTCGGCCAGCGAATTGCCGACCGCGACGACTCGTTCATTTTGGCGAATCGGCCAGACTACGGCGTCTTTTTTTTTTCGGTCGGTCGCGTGCTTCGAAGACCGGCGACCCTTTCGGATCGGGCATGGCGGGTGACTGGCCCAAGTCGAAATCGGCGGGCTGTAGGTCGGCGTTCTTCCAGTACCCTTCGGTGCGAATGAAGCCGTAAAAGCTGGGATAGAACGGATCGACGAATGCGACATCGGCCGATGCGGGAACGTCCAGGCCCGTCAGGTGATACGTCGCGTTGACCACCAAGCGTCGCAGGTCTTCGTCCGCCAAGTCGATTGCCGCGCCGGCGGTGGTGCAGAACGACGTGCCCGTACCGCCATCGGGCGCGGTGTAGGTGTGCAGCCAAGCAAACGGTTGCATCGGAGCGTTCAGTTCGCCGTCGACGTTGGCGGATTTGGGGTCCAACGATTCGGTGACCGCACCGCGTAGCAACACGCGGTCGGCGTCGGTCAAGTGGGTGACGCCGTACACGTCGCTGGGCACAAAGATTTCGCCAACGCCGTTTAAGATCGGATGGTCGGCATATTCTTTCTGGACGACGCCGCGGGCCCCTTGGACTTTGTGTTTGCCGTGGTGACGCACCCATTCTTCGCCCAAGACGCGAAGTCCCCATTTGTCATAGGAAATGTCGCCGCCGAAAGATTGTGCGCCTTTGAACCCGTGCGTCGATGTCCGCACACCGATGATCGGTTTGCCGGCATTCAAGTAGGCTGTCATGTGGGCGGCGTCTTCCGCGGACGGCGTACGGAATCGTGTGCCGACGATGATTAGGTCGGCATCGTCCAACGTTTCCCAGCCGCGGATGCCGGTGTGATTGTTCGGATCGATGTAGGTGCCGTCCTCGGACATCGAAAACAAGACGGTGCAATGAAAGCCATGCTTTTGGCTCAGGATCTTGCCCAGCATCGGCATCGCTTCTTCGGACCGATATTCCTCATCACCGCTGATCAGGACGACGTGTTTGCCGTTGCCATCGCCCGGCGGAGTGAACACCAGCCGATCGTCGGCGGCGAAAACGGGCAACGCAAGGAAAATCGCGGAGCAAAACGCGATGGCGCGAGACAGAACCGGGGACATGGACGCTCTGTTGATACAGGTGGGACGTGGACGGGGTGGGGACAGGCTGGCCTGTCAGAAGTGTCGCAGTATAGATCAAACCGGCACCGGGGTGGCGTTGCCGATGGTCCACCAGGTCTGGCCGAATGTGGCCCGCCCAGGCGTCGGTGATATCTGTTCAGTGGCGGCGTCATGCGGCACCAGCCTCGGGGAATCGTGGCTGGTCGGCGTCGCGGCTCGGACGGATCGCCGCGATGAATGCGGCTTTGAATTTTTTGACCATGATCGCTGTGCGGTCGTCGTATGTTGTTGCGCACAAGCCTGTCGCGTGAATGCATCCCGTGTTGCATCGACGCCAGGCCCCCCGCGAATGCTCTCCTTCCTTCCCACCTTCGATGCTCCTTCGATTCATGTCCCCCCGAACTTGGTTGATTGCGTTTCTTGCCGTCGGGTCCGTTCCAGTCGTCACGCCGGTGTTGTGTTCCGCGGCGGATCGGACGATCGACGGCGATGGCCCGGTTGATCCCGTCTTCAATCGTGCGCCGCTTGCGGCCAAGCCGTACAGCGAATTGCCGCTTGGTTCGATCCAGCCATGTGGCTGGCTGCGCGATGAATTGCAGCGGATGGCCGATGGGATGACCGGTCACCTGGACCAGTGGTATCCCGAAGTCTGTGGCGATCGCAACGCGTGGCTGGGAGGCGACGGGGACACGTGGGAGCGCGGTCCGTACTGGATCGATGGTTTGTATCCACTGGCCAAATTGTTGGACGACCGTGATTTGGAAGCCAAGGCGATGCGGTGGATCGAATGGACGTTGGCCAACCAGCGTGAAAGCGGCCAGATCGGTCCTTACGGAATCAAGTCCGCCGATCGCACCGTGCCGCCGCCACGCGGTGCGCAAGTGTTGAAGCCGGATGATTGGTGGCCGCGGATGGTGATGTTGAAGATCTTGCAACAACACTACATGGCCACCGGCGACCCACGAGTGATCGAAAGCTTGACGCGGTACTTTCGTTTTCAATTAAGCGAGCTTCCCAAACGACCGTTGCACGATCCCGACAATCCGGCCAGCGGGTCATGGTGGGCCGCCCAACGTGGCGGCGACAATTTAATGGTCGTGTTGTGGTTGTACAACGTGACCGGCGATGCGTTCTTGTTGGAACTGGCCGATCTGATCCATCAACAAACCGTCCCCGTGACGGATTGGTTTTCGCCGGGCGTGGACAACATGATTCGTCGCCGCGGTGACCAGGGGGACGCGCTGCACTGTGTCAACTTGGCCCAGATGATGAAGACGCCGGTGATCCGTTGGCAACAGGACCAAGACGACCGTCACCTTGCTGCGGTGGCCAACGCGTTTGCCGACATACGCACGTTCCACGGCCAACCGCATGGGCTGTACGGTGGCGACGAAGCGATGCATGGCGATGCACCGGAGCGTGGCAGTGAGCTGTGCACGGCGGTGGAGATGATGTATTCGCTGGAGAAGATGTTTGAGATCACCGGTGACGTTTCATTCGGCGATCGTTTGGAAAAGATCGCGTTCAACGCGTTGCCAACACAGTGCACCGACGACCATCACGCGAGACAGTACTTCCAGCAAACCAATCAGGTGCAGTGTACGTTCGGATCTCGTGATTTTTTCAATGACCACGGCGATCGAGTCGTTTATGGGCTGGTCAGTGGTTATCCGTGTTGTACTTGTAATCTGCACCAGGGCTGGCCCAAGTTTGCACAGCACTTGTGGATGGCATCGGCCGATGGCGGGCTGGCCGCGGTCGCTTATGCGCCGTCGGTGGTGACAACTCGGGTCGATGGCAATCGTTCGGTGACGCTTTCAACGGACACCGGGTACCCGTTCCACTCGGACGTCGCGATCGACGTAAGTGTCGACAGCGGTGCGGTGTCGTTTCCGCTGCACGTTCGCATTCCCGCGTGGGCCGAAGGTGCGCAGGTCCGCGTCAATGAGGGGGCGATGCAATCGGTCGACGCAGGCACGATGCACGTGCTTGCGCGACGCTGGGAATCGGGCGACCGCGTGGAATTGCATTTCCCCATGCCGCTGCGCAGTACCACTTGGTTTGCGCGATCCAAGGCGATCGAACGCGGGCCGTTGGTGTTCGCCCTGGATGTCCCGGCCCGGTGGGATGAAGTGGTTCAGCCGCGACCCGATGGGGTTCCCGAGACGGCGATGCACCGCGGCTATCGCGAAGCCCACCCGACGCAGCGGTGGAATTATGCGTTACCCGGCGCGGTCGTGAACCAGCCGGACGCCAATGTCCAGGTCGACGTCGCTGATTCGATCCCCGACAACCCGTGGACCAGCGAAACAGCGCCGGTCCGTTTGACGACCGTGGGGATCCGATTGTCCGAGTGGACGGTTCATCGCAACAGCGCCGCGGTGCCACCGCTGAGCCCGGTGGATTTGCCGAAAGATTTCCAGCGTGACGAAATCGCCTTGATTCCTTATGGCGCTACGACGCTGCGTGTGACCGAATTCCCGTGGGTTCGCAACGCGGATGCTTCGCTGGCCTTCACACCGGATCAGTGGAAGTTTTCACGTGCCTTTGCGTCGTACACGCATCCCAACAACACGGCCGACGCGGTGCGGATGCCGATCCAGCCGGTTTCATCGTCCGACAAGTCGCGGCCGCGTTGGACCAGTTGGCCGCAACGTGGCCAGGATCAATGGATCGAAATTCGTTTCGATGGTCCCAGGGAATTGCGATCCTTGGGCGTCTATTTTTATGACGATCAACGCGGGATTCGTCCGCCCGGCAATTGGACCGTGCAAACCGACGACGGTGATGGATGGAAAGACGTTACGTTGCCGGCGGGTGCGACGTACACGGCCAAGGCGGATCAGTACAACGACGTCGACTTGGGCGGCATCGTGACCAGGGCGGTTCGTTTGTCATTGCAGCCGTCCGGTACAGACAAATGCATCGGAGTGATGGACGTTCGCGTCGACAGTCGTCCGGCCGACCCGTCATCGGCATCAAAAGAAGACTCGCAGGCCGGGGCAACGTCGGCCGACCCGCGCCCGAACTTTGTGTTCTTGATCACCGACGACATCAGCCCGGATGACCTGAGTATTTACGGCAACGACTTTGTGTCGACGCCGAACCTGAAGCGGCTGGCCGATCGTGGGCTGGTGTTTGACAACGCCTATTTGACGATCAGTTCTTGTTCGCCAAGTCGATGCAGCATGATCACCGGTCGGTATCCGCATAACACCGGCGCCTCGGAGTTGCACCTGACGTTGCCGGACGATCAAACCACGTTCGTCCAGTTGCTGCGCGATGCCGGTTATCACACGATGATCTCGGGCAAGAACCACATGGCGCCGCCACAACAGTTGGGGTTCGTCGAATCCAGTGACGCCAAGCCCGCCGGGGCGGAAAAGTGGGTTCAGCACTTGCGGAACCGTCCCGCCGATCGGCCGTTCTTCGCCTGGTTCGCTTCGCATGATGCCCACCGGGCGTTCGAGATCACCGACGACGCGCCGGTATACGATCCCCAGCAAGTGCAGGTGCCGCCGATGATGTTCGACGGTCCGGAAACGCGGGCCGAGCTGGCCGGCTTTTATCACGAAGTCAGTCGGACGGATCACTTCTTGGGCAAGGTCATGGACGAACTGCAGCGTCAGGGCATCGCCGAGAATACCTACCTGGTGTATTGCAGCGACAACGGTCGGCCGTTTCCCCGGTGCAAGACGTATCTGTATGACAGCGGCATTCAAACCCCTTTGGTCGTCGCGGGCCCCGGGGTCGCCGTCGGACGGACCGAGTCGTTGGTCAGCTCGATCGACTATGCGGGAACGTTTTTGGAATTGGCGGGGCTGGAGCATCCGGACACCGTTCAGGGCGTCAGTCTGGTGGACGTGTTCCAGGATCCCGACGCTCGCGTGCGTGACGTGGCGTTTGCCGAAAGAAACTGGCACGTTTACCAGAACCACCAACGCGCCGTTCGTGCGGGCGATTGGTTGTACATTTGGAACGCTTGGCCGGACCGATACAGCGTCGCCGGAGAGAGTTCGTCGTACGTGTTTGCCGCGGTCCGCGAACTTTGGCAGGCGGCCGAGCGCGGCAAGCTGAACGACGCCCAGGCCCTGCTGACCCTGCCCCAACAGCCGGCGGAGATGCTGTTCAACGTTCGCAACGATCCCTGCCAATTCGACAACTTGGCCGACGAAGCTCGCTATGCCGAAACCCTGGGCACGATGCGACAGCTGTTTCGTCAGTGGGAGCGTGAGACCGGTGACTGTGTGCCGCAGCACCCCACGCCCGACCGGCAATCGCTTCACAAAGGCGGCGGTGGGAACACCGAACGAGGTCAACAGCCGGGGCAGGCCAACGGCGCGATGAAGATCAATGCGGCGGGCCCGGTATGGATCGACTGACGCCGATGCGTCAAAACGGTGGGGCCACCGAGGGCCTTGCCAATCAATGTGGCCCCGCCGTCCGCGGTGCTTTGGAAACACGTCACCTTGCGAAAAGTCGCCCCAGCTATGTTCTGTTCGTCACATCATTCATGGATTCGATGCATCGTTCCCGCACTGGTCTTGCCGCTGGTGGTTTTTCCGGCCTTGGCCGGGGCGGCCGACGGTCGCGCCGAGGTCGACGCGGTGGAAACGCCTCAGGTGGCCGATGCGGAACTGAAAATCCAGGCGACCGTCGTGTCCGATTTGCCGCACGGCGTGGTGCTGGCCCAGGGCGGTCAACAGAACGGGTATGCCCTGGGGTTTGATTACGGGCGTCCGGTCTTTTCGATTCGTCGCGACGGCAGCGTGACGGAGGTGGTCGGTCGCCAGGTGGTCATCGGCCGCGTGGATCTGACGATCAACTGGGACGCCGACAACATGACGATCCAGGTCTTGGGGGGCGAGAAGATTCAGGCGAAGTCGCCCGGATTGCTGGCACGCCAACCCGGCGAACCGCTCAGCATCGGCCGCGACCGGGGCACGGCGGTGGGCAGCGACTGGGATCCCCAGGAATTCCGCGGCAAAGTGGTGTCGTGGGACGTCATGGTAGAGAGGGTGGCAGGGGAGCAGGTCGACGGGGGACAGGAAGAGGAGAAGGTGGCAGGGGAGCAGGTCGACGGGGGACAGGAAGAGGAGAAGGTGACGGAGGAACAGGTTGACGGGGGACAGGAAGAGGAGAAGGTGGCAGGGGAGCAGGTTGACGGGGGACAGGAAGAGGAGAAGGTGACGGAGGAACAGGTTGACGGGGGACAGGAAGACGAGGGCGATGGGCCGATAGAGGAATCGGCCGAGGAGTCAGGGTCCGACAGCCCTTCGTCTGAGAACCCGTCTCCTGAGGCCCCTTCGTCTGAGAGCCCCTGATTTGCGATCCCGCCGATCCGTGCATAAATCGGGCCAAATTTGTGGGCTTTCCCCTTTTCGGTCCAATCTTATCTTGCTAGGTTACCGCGGTGATTATCGGCCCCGGATTTGCGCACTGCGTATTGCTTGATTCAGCCCTCTCCGGGCGGACGACTCTGTCCCGCCCCAAATACTGCCTGACGAGGTTTCCCGACGTGGGTCGGCCGCCATTGCGGTCTGACTTGGTGACGTCGCGGCGACTCCGCTGAACGTTCGCGCCGCAAACGCTTCGCACGCACGGATGACATTCTTCCCAATTCACGCAGCCCCGATTCTTGTTTCCGACCGCTTCGGCGGTGCCTGTCGTTAGATCCGACGCCGATTCTCCCTGACCCGAGCCAATCGTTTTTCCTCTTTGGAGCCACCCACCCACTATGGCAACGACCAGCAAGCGACGCCTGGAACCGACCGAAATTCGCAAGTTTGGCACCGGCCTTGGAAGCTTCGAACTGCCAGATTTGACGGCCCTGCAGACCGCCTCGTACGCGGATTTCTTGCAGGAGGAAGTGGAGCCGCAAAAGCGAAAGGATTTCGGCCTGGAAAGTGTGCTTCGTGAAATCTTTCCGATCGAAAGTTACGACGGAAACACGACGCTGGAATACCTGTACTACGAACTGGGCAAGCCCCGCTACACCAGTCAGGAATGTCGCCAGTTGCGACTGACCTATGGCCGTCCGCTGCGGATTTGGCTGCGGCTGAATCGTGAAGAGCCGCACGAGGAAGAGGTCTATCTGGGCGACCTGCCGATCATGATGGGCGGCGGTGAATTCATCATCAACGGTGCCGAGCGTGTTGTCGTCAGCCAGTTGCACCGCAGTCCCGGTGTCGACTTTGTCTTGGAACAGGACACGACGACCGACCGTAAATTGCCCAGTTGCCGTGTGATCCCCGAACGTGGTTCGTGGATCGAAGTCAACGTGACCAAAAAGGATTCGTTGACCGTCCGGATCGACCAGAGTGGTAAGTTTGCGGCGACCACGTTGCTGCGTGCGATGGACCCGCGTTTGTCGACCGACGCGGACCTGCTGAACGCGTTCTACGAAACCTACACCGAAAAGCTGGACAGCAGTTCGGCCGAAAAGATCGAGGGCCGTATCGCCGTCGACGACATCGTGTACCCCCGTGGTCACGAACGTGCCGGTGAAATCTTTGTCGAAGCCGGTCACCGGATCAGCAAGGACGTCGCCGAGAAGATCGTCACCGCGGAGGTGAAGTCGGTCGAGTTGATGAATGCCCCCAAGGTGCCATTGATCTTCAATACCTTGGGTGAAGACAACACCGCCAGCCACGAAGAAGCGTTGCTGCGGATCTATCAGCGTCTGCGTCCGGGTAACCCGCCGCAGCTGGAAAAGGCCAAGACGCTGTTCGATGAAAAGTTCTACGACAGCAACCGTTATCGCTTGGGCAAGGTCGGTCGGTTCCGCTTGAATCGCAAGCTGGATTTGGGCGTCGCCGAGTCGGAAATGACGCTGCGTCCGGACGACATGATCGCCGCGATCCGCTACCTGATCGACTTGTTCGATCCGGACACCGGTGCGGAGATCGATGACATTGACCACTTGGGCAACCGTCGTCTGCGAACGATCGACGAATTGGCCTGCGAAGAACTCCGCAAGGGCTTCCTGAAGCTGCGACGGACCGTCCAGGAACGGATGAGTGTCAAGGACGCCCAGGACATGACCCCGCGTTCGCTGATCAACCCCAAGAGCGTTTCGGCGGCGATCGATTACTTCTTCGGCCGTGGCGAACTTTCACAGGTCGTTGACCAGACCAACCCGTTGTCACAGTTGACTCACGAGCGACGTTTGTCGGCGTTGGGTCCGGGCGGTTTGAACCGGAAACGGGCGGGCTTCGAAGTCCGGGACGTCCACATTTCTCACTACGGTCGAATCTGTCCGATTGAAACGCCGGAAGGCACGAACATCGGTCTGATCAGTTCGTTGGCGATTTTTGCCGGTGTCGATGATTACGGTTTCTTGGTCACGCCCTATCGCAAGGTCGACGAAGGAAAGGTCACCGACGACGTCGTTTGGCTGCGTGCCGACGAAGAAAGCGAATCTTACGTCGCGCCGGCCGATACCGAGGTCAAGGACGGTGCGTTGGTGCCGGGGCCGAACATGATCGCCCGCTTCCGCAGCGACTTTGAAATCGTCCAACCGACCCAGGTCCACTACATGGACGTCGCGCCGGCCCAGATGGTCGGTGTGTCGGCCGGTCTGATTCCTTTCCTGGAACACGACGACGCGAACCGCGCGTTGATGGGTTCGAACATGCAGCGGCAAGCCGTGCCTCTGTTGGTCGCCGAACCACCGATCGTCGGAACCGGGATGGAACGAGAAGTTGCCAAGAACAGTTCGATGGTCATCCGGGCTCGGCGAGCCGGGAAGGTCACCCGCGCCGATGCGACCCGCATCGAGATCGGTAGCGACCATTACGAGCTGAAGAAGTACCAGGGCTTGAACGAGCGGACCTGCCAAAACCAAAAGCCGCTGGTCACGGTCGGTGACAAGGTCGAAAAAGGCCAAATCATTGCCGACGGTGCCGCCACCCGGAATGGTGAATTGGCGCTCGGCCGAAACGTCTTGGTCGGGTTCATGTCGTTCGAAGGCTTCAATTACGAAGACGCGATCATCATCAGCGAAGAACTGGTTCGCAACGACACCTACACGTCGATCCACATCGAAGACTTCGACGTGGAAATTCGCGAAACCAAGCTGGGTCGCGAAGAATTTACTCGCGATATTCCCAACGTTTCCGAAAAAGCGTTGGCCGCGTTGGACGAAAGCGGCATCGTTCAGGTCGGAACCTATGTGAAGCCGGGCGACATCCTGGTCGGCAAGGTATCACCGAAGTCCAAGACCGAATTGACGCCGGAAGAAAAGCTGTTGCACGCGATCTTTGGTCGTGCCGGTGAAGACGTGAAGAACGATTCGCTGGAAGTCCCCTCGGGGATCGAAGGGATCGTCATCGACACCCAGAAGTTCTCGCGTCGAATGAGTCTGTCGGACGAAGAACGCAAGGCGTTCGAGCGTGAACTGAAAGAAACCGAAACGACGGGCAACGCGGAAATCGCCAGCACGTTCGAATCGTTCATTCGCGACTTGGAAGAAGCGGCCGGCAAGAAGCTGAAGGACACCACCGGGACCCCGTTGGCCGACGGCCAGGATCCCAAGTTCGTCGCCGAGCGGGCCAACGTGTTCCGCATCGACCACGCCATGGACCAGGTCGAAGACGAGGAAAAGAAGCAAGCCGTCCACCAGGTTTACAAGAACCAGTGGGGGAACGTCGAAAACGCGTTGGATAACCGCGACCGCAAGCTGAACAGCATGAAGCGTGGCGATGAACTTCGCAGCGGCGTGTTGCAAATGGTCAAGGTTTACATCGCGACCAAGCGTTGCATCAGCGTCGGCGACAAGATGGCCGGTCGTCACGGAAACAAAGGGGTGATCGCCAAGATCTTGCCGATCGAAGACATGCCCTTCCTGCCCGACGGCACGCCGATCCAAATCATGTTGAACCCGCTGGGTGTTCCCAGCCGGATGAACGTGGGACAGATTTTGGAAACTCACTTGGGCTGGGCCGGTGCCAAGATGGGCTTCCAAGCGATCACGCCGGTGTTCGACGGTGCCAGCGAAGAAGACATCAACCAGGTGTTGGCTGACGCGGAATTGCCCGCCCACGGAAAGGTTCGACTGCGTGACGGTCGCACCGGTGAACCGATGGAGCAGGAAACCACGGTGGGTTACATCTACATGTTGAAGCTGCACCACTTGGTCGACGACAAGGTTCACGCACGTTCCACGGGCCCGTATTCGTTGATCACCCAACAACCGCTGGGCGGCAAGGCTCGCTTCGGCGGACAACGGTTCGGGGAAATGGAAGTCTGGGCACTGGAAGCTTACGGTGCCGCTTACATCCTGCAGGAACTGTTGACGGTGAAGTCCGACGACGTCGAAGGTCGTACGAAGATCTACGAATCGATGGTCAAGGGCGAAAACACGTTGGAAGCCGGCACGCCCGCCAGCTTTGACGTGTTGACCAATGAAATCCGCGGCCTGGCGTTGAACATGCAGCTGGAGAAACGCCCGATCTGATACGAGGTGAAAGGTAACGGCCCGGCGGCCCATCGGTCGGCCGGCCGTTATCGATCAGCGACGTCCCAAACCAGTCACCTGAAACCCAAAACCTGACACCTTTCCATCATGAGCATCGGCGAAACCAGCAATTACGATCGCATCAACGATTACGCCAGCGTTCGGATCTCGCTTGCCCGTCCCCAGGACATCAAAAGTTGGTCGTTCGGCGAAGTCAAAAAGCCGGAAACGATCAACTACCGGACCTATCGCCCGGAAAAAGACGGTCTGTTTTGCGAACGTATTTTCGGACCTGAAAAGGACTGGGAATGCGCCTGCGGTAAATACCGCGGGATGAAATACAAGGGCATGATCTGTGACCGTTGTGGCGTGAAAGTCACACACAGCCGTGTCCGCCGCAAGCGAATGGGCCACATCGAATTGGCCGCGCCGGTCGTGCACATTTGGTTCTTCAAAGCCATGCCGTCGCGACTGGGTAACCTGTTGGCAATGAAGACCAGTTCGCTGGAAAAAGTCATTTACTTCCAAGATTACGTCGTGATCGACAAGGGATCGACGGACCTGGAAGAACAGCAACTGTTGACCGAAGAGGAATACCGCGCCGCGCGGACGCAGTACGGACCCGGTTCGTTCGAAGCCGACATGGGCGCCGAGGCGGTCCGCAAGCTGTTGAACAAATTGAACTTGGTTGAATTGTCCGATCAGTTGCGCAAAGAGCTGGATGAAACCGGCAGCAAGCAAAAGAAAAAGGACCTGATCAACCGACTGAAGATCGTCGAATCGATCCGTGACAGCGACAACCGTCCGGAATGGATGGTGCTGGACGTGATCCCCGTGATCCCGCCGGATCTGCGTCCGTTGGTCTTGTTGGACAGCGGTAACTTCGCCACCAGCGATTTGAACGACCTGTATCGACGGATCATCAACCGGAACAACCGGCTGCGCAAGCTGGTCGATCTGAACGCGCCGGAAGTCATCATTCGCAACGAAAAGCGGATGTTGCAACAGTCCGTCGATGCGTTGTTCGACAACAACCGCTGCAAGCGTCCGGTGTTGGGATCATCCAACCGTCCGCTGAAATCCTTGACCGACATGATCAAGGGGAAACAAGGTCGTTTCCGCGAGAACCTGTTGGGTAAGCGTGTCGATTACTCGGCACGTAGCGTGATCGTGGTCGGTCCGCGTCTGAAGCTGCACCAGTGTGGTTTGCCCAAGAAGATCGCACTGGAACTGTACCAACCGTTCATCATCCGTCGCCTGAAGGAACTGGGCCACGCCGACACGATCAAGTCGGCCAAGAAGATGCTGGAGCGGAAGGATGAAGAGGTCTGGGATATCCTGGAACAAGTCATCACCAACCACCCCGTGTTGCTGAACCGGGCCCCGACGCTTCACCGGATGGGGATCCAAGCGTTCGAACCGACCTTGGTGGAAGGCAACGCGATCCACCTACACCCGTTGGTTTGCAAAGGCTTCAACGCCGACTTCGACGGTGACCAGATGGCGGTCCACTTGCCGCTTTCGATCGAAGCCCAGGTGGAAGCCCACACGTTGATGATGTCGACCAACAACGTGTTCGCGCCGTCCAACGGTAAGCCGATCATGAGCCCGTCGCAGGACATCGTCATGGGTTGCTATTACGCGACCTGTGAATTGCCCGGTCGCCCCGGCGAAGGCATGGTGTTCGGGACGTTCGAAGAAGTCGAAATGGCGTTGGCCCAGGGCAAGGTGGAACTGCACACCAAGATCAAGATGCGGTTGCCCAAGTACCAGCGTCTGAAAACCGAAGACGACAGCGCCAAGTACGGTGCGGTGATCGAAACCACGCCGGGCCGCGTTCGCTTCAACGAAATGCTGCCCAAGGGCATGGACTTTTACAACAAAGCCATGCGAAGCAGTGATTTGGCCGAATCGATCAGTGATTGTTACCAACGGCTGGGACGTCGCGCGACGATCCACTTGTTGGACGACATGATGCAGATGGGCTTCCGCGAATCGACCCGCAGCGGTCTGTCGTTCGCGACCGACGACTTGGTGACCCCCGATACCAAGCAGGACTACATCAAGTCCGCGGAAAAGGAGGTCATGAAGTACAAGAAGGCCTATGATCGCGGTCAGATGACCGGCAAGGAGCGGTACAACCAGGTCTTGGACGCTTGGACCAACGCCCGCGAAGCCATCACGAAAGACATGATGGAGGCGATGGAGAACGACATCCGCGAAGGCGGTTGGTATATCAACCCGGTGTACCTGATGTCGCACTCCGGTGCTCGGGGTGGTATCGCCCAGATTCGTCAGCTGGCCGGGATGCGTGGTCTGATGGCCAAGCCCACCGGTGAAATCATCGAAACGCCTATCAAGGCGAACTTCCGCGAAGGCCTGTCGGTGCTGGAATACTTCAGTTCGACCCACGGTGCCCGAAAGGGTCTGGCCGATACCGCGCTGAAGACCGCCGACAGTGGTTACCTGACGCGGAAATTGGCCGACGTCGCGCAGAACGTCGTCATCACGATGGAAGACTGTGGCACGACCCAAGGGATCACCAAGGGTGTCGTGTACCGCGGCGAAAAGGTCGAAGTCCGCTTGGCCGATTCGATCAACGGTCGCGTCAGCCTGCAGTCGATCGTTAACCCGGTGACCGACGAAGTCATCGTGGCCGAGGGCGAAATGATCACTCCGGTCATTGCACGCAAGATCGAAGCGATGGGATTGGAAAAGATCCAAGTCCGGTCGCCCATGTGCTGCGATGCTCCGCTGGGTGTCTGTCGCCGCTGCTATGGCATGGACATGTCCACCGGTGCGATGGTCGAAGAAGGCATGGCCGTCGGTATCATCGCCGCCCAGTCGATCGGTGAACCCGGTACGCAGTTGACCATGCGGACGTTCCACATCGGTGGTTCTGTGTCCAAACAGGTCGAAGAGTCCGACATCAAGTCGAAGAAGGCCGGGAAGATCCGTTTGACCCGGATGCGAAGTGTCACCAATACCAGTGGCCGCGACATCGCGTTGACGCGAAACGGCGAAATCATGCTGGTCGATGATCGCGATCGTGAAATCGAATCGTACGAAGTCCCGCTCGGTTCGACTTTGATGGTCAAGGACGGCGACACCGTCACCGCCGGTCAAATCCTGTGCGAATGGAACCCGTACGCGATTCCGATTCTGTCGGAAACGACCGGGAAGATTCGTTTCGAAGACGTCGTCGATGGCGAAACCGCGCGGACCGAACGCGAAGCGTCCGGTAACGAACGGGTGATGATCATCGACCACAAGGGTGACCTGCACCCGCAGATTGTGATCGAAGACGAAGACGGCAAGCCGTTGGACGTCCAGTACCTGCCCGAACGGGCGTCGATCAGCGTCAAAGAAGGCGTGGAAGTCACCCCCGGTACGGTGCTGGCCGAAATGCCGCGTGAAGGTGGCGGTGTCCACGACATCACCGGCGGTCTGCCTCGGGTCACCGAGATCTTCGAAGCTCGTAAGCCCAAGGATCCGGCGGTGATCGCCGAGGTCGATGGTGAGGTCGAGATTTTGACCGAACGCAAACGCGGCAAGCGGACGATCATCGTTCGCAGCGAATCCGGGATCGAACGCGAACACTTGGTGCCGCACGGCAAGCACTTCCTGGTGCACAGCGGCGACATCGTCAAAGCCGGACAGGCACTGGTCGATGGCCCGCTGGTCCCGCACGACATCCTGCGTGTCAGTGGCGAGGAAGCCGTGCAGCAGTACTTGTTGCACGAAATCCAGCAGGTGTACCAATCGCAGCGTGTGGAAATCAACGACAAGCACGCCGAAATCATCATCGCGCGAATGCTGCGAAAGGTGAAGATCGAAACCAGCGGCGATACCAACCTGTTGCCCGGCTTGGTCATGGACCGATTCCAGTTCCGTCAAGCCAACCAGGAACTTTCCGGTCGCATCAAGATCAAGGATCCCGGCGACAGCGATTTCACCGAAGGTCAGATCATCCCGAAAGAATTGTTGGAACAAACCAACGCCGAAATCGAAGCCTTGGGCGGCACACCCGCCAAGGGCAAGCGGCCCAAGAGTGCGACCGCATCGACCCAGTTGCTGGGGATCACCAAGGCGGCGGTTCAGTCCAACAGTTTCATCAGTGCCGCGTCGTTCCAAGAAACCACCAAGGTGCTGACCGAGGCCGCTTTGGCCGGCAAGGTCGACCGTCTGGTGGGTCTGAAGGAAAACGTGATTCTGGGTCACCTGATTCCGGCCGGTACCGGTTTCCGTGTCTTCCAGGAATCCGAGGTGAACTATCGCCGCGAAGCCCTGGAAGAACTGGCCAACGCCCCGGCACAGATGATGGAAGAAAGCTTCCCGCTGCTTAGCGAAGGGGCCGACGCATCGTCGACCGCCGAAGGGGCGACTCCCCAGCCCGCACCGGGGGAATTGGGTTCGACCGGCGAGACGCTGGACAGCCACAGCGGCGGACAAGACTGATCGTCGGTTTCGCCGGACACCAAAAGCCGTCGGTGCCGATGGGGGCCGGCGGCAAGGTCCGGCGGTATTCCGCCAAGCCATTTCAGTTGCCCGGGGCTTTGCCCCAAGGCGACATTGAATGAACTTTGAAAGCCCGGCAGGCACCCGTCATCGGTGGCCGCCGGGTTTTTTCATGCGCGGTGCGGTGAATCGGTATTTTGCGGTGCGGCCATTCGACGCAGGCGGGGTCGAAAGCAAGGGCGTGCAGGTCGTGCGGAATGGGCGATCCGGTGTGCGGATGTGGGTCAGGCGATGGGCCAGGATTGACCAGATTTTGCCGTATATTGCGACGTCGTTATCCCAGGCCGCTGATCCCGAACTTGGGGCGAAAAGAAAAATGCGGCAGAATGTCGCGGAGCCGTGCGTGGCCTTGCCACGAACTCGGCTTCGCGGTGATACTGCCGACCCGCAACTGCGACAATTTTTCGTCGGCGATCGGTACGGACGACATCAGGAACGATGGCGGCCCGCATATGTCCCGCCCCTGGAATTGGGATCTTCCTTTTTCGGCGGCGTTGGCAGGATCGGTCAACGACGACTTGGCTTTGCGATCGGTAGTCCGGCGTGCCAGTGATGGCGGGTCGGCCGCGTGAAATGGCTTGGGCGATGCGTCGGCAATGATGCATTGAACCGGGCACCCCGACGCGGGCCTTACCGGTGAATCGTCAAGTGATGGCGTCGACCGCATCGCGGTTGATCCGGAAACCGATTGGACGTGGCGACGGCGCCGACGGTCGGGGACCGACGCGATGGCTGATCGGATGTGACCGCCGGCCGAAAAATCGCGTGTCCATGACCGGCCTGTCGCCGGTGCGGATGAATGGACACTGACAACGAATCTTGACCGAAACTTGAAGAAGCCTCTCTGAGGCGAACGAGCATGCAACGGTTTCTGTTTCCCCGCTGGGTCAACCCTTTTCTAGCGGTGCTCGGTTTGGCCGCAATCGGCGGCGCGGGCTATGCCGCGGTGATGGGCGGTTTGATTACCGACCCTGAAACGCTGAACGTCGGATACAAGCCGGAACAGCCGGTGCCGTTCAGCCACGCGCTGCACGCCGGCCAGTTGAAGATGGATTGTCGCTATTGCCACAACACCGTCTTTGATGCGGCCCACGCGGCGGTGCCTCCGACGGCGACGTGCATCAATTGCCACAGCCCGGCCAACGCCGATGGCCAGACCGCACTGGCGGCCGTCCGGACCGACAGCCCCAAGTTGTTGCCGATCCACGAAAGCTGGTTGACGGGCAAAAGCGTCGCTTGGAAACGCGTGCACAACCTGCCGGAATACGTTTACTTCAACCACGCCGCCCACGTGAATTCCGGGGTCAGTTGCAAGACGTGTCACGGTCGGATCGACCAGATGGAAGTCGTCTATCAGCACGAGCAATTGTCGATGGCGTGGTGCATCGATTGTCACCGCAATTTCAAGAAGGAACTGCGGCCACAGGAATTCGTCACCAAGTTGGATTGGCAACCGCCGGCCGACTGGGACGACGAAGCCATCGAGGCTCACGTTCAAGAGTTCAATATCAATCCACAAGTCCACTGTGCGGTGTGTCACCGCTGATCGGCCGCCCGGTGGCCTTCGCTGATTCGGTGGTCGGGGCGAATGACGCCACCGCCGAATCGCATCCAGGCAGCACGGCAATTTGCAAAGGATCGCCCCGCGGCGGTCAAAGCGTCAACAAGCCAACTCCTTTCTGAATCGCAGACCAGTTCGACATGGCTCGTCCTTCTGAAACATCATCGTCCGCCGCCGCCAACGGCCGACCGGCATCGTCATCCAAGAACCGTTCGCGGTTTTGGCGAAGTCTGTCCGATTGGCAGCAAAGCGAAGACTTTGACCAGTACCTGCATCGCGAATTTCCGGTCGCCGCATCGGAGTTTCCCGAAGGCGTGTCGCGCCGTCGGTGGATGCAAATCATGGGCGCTTCGCTGGCGATGGCCGGCGTGGCCGGATGCCGATATCCGGAAGAGTTGATCGCGCCGTTCGTGCTGCGTCCCGAGGGCCGTGTCCCCGGGGAACGATACCTGCGAGCGACCAACGTCGAATTGGCCGGCCGCGTTTACCACTTGCTGATCAGTTGTGTCGACGGTCGGCCGTTGAAGGTCGAACCGAATACCGATCACCCCGCCGGTGGCGGCACCGATGTCTATTCGCAAGCGTCGATCCTGTCGCTGTTCGATCCCGACCGTGCCCGTGTCGACGATGGTCCTTTGGCCAAAGCGTCTGAGAACGGACGACGCGTGGCCGCCGACTGGGATGAATTCACACGTTACGGCCAAGCCCTGATTCGCACGGCGGAATCCAGCAAAGGCCGCTCGTTTGCTTTGTTGATGCAACCCACGCGATCGCCGTCGACCGTGCGGATGATCAAGCAGTTGCAGTCGAAGTTGCCCGAGATGACGATCGCTCGTTACGACTCGGTCACCAACGAAGTCATGCGGAAAGCGACGACCCAGGCGTTCGGCAAACCCGCACAGCAAGTTCTGAATCTGGCCGACGCCAAGAACATCGTCACGTTGGAAGCCGACGTGCTGGGCCGTGACGCCGGGTTCGTCAACAATGCCGCCGGCTTTGCCCAGTCGCGTGACCCGAATTCCGAATCGATGAGCCGGTTGTACGTCGTCGAAGGCGGGTACACCCAAACCGGCGCAACGGCCGACGCGCGGTTGTCGCTGCGTCCCAGCCAAATGGCGGCCTTCTTGGCCGAACTGGAACGTCGTGTTGATGCGGCGTCGGGTGAATCGGCCGATGAGGAAATGAAGCCTGACACGCCCTACGATCAACTGGATCACGCCGGCCGACTGGAACGCTTCATTGCCAGTGTGGCGAGCGACATCGCCGCTTCGCCCGCGGACAGCGTGGTCGTCGTCGGCGAACACTTGGGGCCCGAGGCGATTGCCGCCGGCATTCGGCTGAACCAAAAGCTCGGTTCGCTGGGCAAGTTGCAAACGTTCACCTCCCCCGCCGACGCTGAAATCGAAGGCTCCGTTTCGATTGCCGAATTGGCCGACAAAATCGGTGCCGGCGAAATCGATTCGCTGGTCATCGTTGACGGCAACCCGGTGTTCACCGCACCGGCCGACGTGGACCTGGCGGCCGCCATCGCCGCGGTCGACAACTCGGTTTATTTGGGCGAATACGACGACGAAACCGGTGCCGTTTGCAAATGGTCGGTTCCGGTCAGCCATCCGCTGGAAAGCTGGAACGATACCGTCGACGATCACGGTTATTACGGCGTCACCCAGCCACAGATCTTGCCGTTGCTTTCGGGCAAAACGGTACCCGAAACGCTGGCCTTGATGATGGGCTTGCCCGCAACGTCAGGCGAACAGATCGTCCGGGCCACGGCCGAACAAGTCTCCGGTGCGTCGGTCAGTAACCGCCAATGGCGAAAGCTGCTGCACGACGGTTATGCCAAGGACTTGAAGCAAGGCGACGAGGAATTCACGCCCAGCGGTGACGCCCCCACGGCGGACGCCGACTCGCTGGTCGTCGTTGAACAAGCCGACAAGGATGACATCGAAGTCATCTTCCATGCCGCCGATGGCATTTTTGACGGTCGGTTTGCCAACAACGGTTGGCTGCAAGAATTGCCACAGTCGATCACCAAGGTGACCTGGGACAACGCGGCGGTGATGAGCCCGTCGACCGCGTCAGTGATCGATATTCATCACGGTCAAATGGTGACCATCCGTAACAGCGACGGCGTGAAAGTGACGTTGCCGGTTTACGAGTTGCCCGGATGTGCTCCCGGCGTGATCAGCGTGCCGATCGGCTACGGCCGCGAGCGTGCCGGAGTGGTCGGCGGACTTGCCAGCGAAGAAATCGAAGCGGTCGGTGTGGATGTCCAGCCGATTCGGTTCAGCGACGCGATGTTGCTGGCCACGTCGATGGAAGCACGCCGTGTCGAAACCGCCTACGACTTGGCAACGACCCAGGATCACTGGGCGATCGACGAACTGGGACGCGAAGAAACCGAAGCCCGCAGTTTCAGCTTGGTCCGCGAAGGCACCACGGCACTGTTGAAGAAGCTGCCCGAGTTCGTGGAGGCCAAGTCGCCGCACGTGCCCGCGGTCGGACCCGACGGTTCGCTGTGGGAAGAACCGATCAACACGATCGAAAAGGAAGAGCCGAGCTTGCCACAGTGGGGCATGTCGATCGACCTGACCAAGTGCATCGGCTGTAACGCCTGTGTGGTGGCCTGTCAGAGCGAAAACAACGTGCCGATTGTCGGGCGTGAACAGGTCAAGAACAGCCGCGAAATGCACTGGCTGCGGATCGACCGGTATTTCCAAGGCGATTCCGAGTTCGCCGATGTGGTTCAAGAACCCGTCGCCTGCATGCACTGTGAAACGGCACCCTGTGAACAGGTTTGCCCGGTCGCCGCGACGGTGCACACCGACGAAGGCCTGAACGCGATGGCATACAACCGCTGCATCGGAACGCGGTACTGTGCCAACAACTGTCCGTTCAAAGTTCGGCGGTTCAACTACTTCAATTACAACAGCGACGTCGGCGTCGGCTACGGCATCGATGCTTACGAAAGCAACATCGAAAACGCCAGTCGCAAGCTTCAAGCTCTGGTCTTGAACCCCGACGTCACGGTTCGTGGCCGTGGGGTGATGGAAAAGTGCACGTACTGTGTCCAGCGGATCGAAGCCGCCAAGATCAACGCCCGCAAAGACGGCGGACGACCGATCGAAGACGGCGAAGTCGTCACCGCTTGTCAGTCGGCTTGTCCCACCAGTGCGATCGAGTTCGGTAACGTCGGTGATTCGGAATCCAAGGTCAGCAAGGCACGTGAAGACATTCGCAGCTATGGCATGCTGCCGCAGTTGAACGTCAAGCCGCGGACGACCTACATGGCCCGCATCCGCAACACGCCGGCGTCGTTGATGACGACGGCACAGTTGCACGATTTGGAACACCTGGAAGCGCCGCATCACGGTGACCACCACCATGGTGATGGCGACCACGACGGTCATGGTGACCAGGGGCACGGCGATCAGGCGCACGGCGATCACGACCATGCCGAATCGGGGCACGATCACGACGCACATGACGCCGGATCGGCCAAGCCCGCCGAGACGACTTAAACAATCGACGGTTTTTACGGACTGACTTTCAAGGCTGGCCCAGCCGATTTTATCTGGCAACCTTTCACCGCTAACTGCATAACCGCTGATCATGGCACTTGCCGTACCCACAGGACTGGACAACACCAAAGAACGGCCGGGCGAACGCGCCCCGTTGGTGTTGGGTGATACGACGTATCACGACATCACTGAAATGGTTTCCAGCATTGCAGAAAAGCCACCCGGTCGGGCTTGGGTGCTGGGATTCATTGTGGCATTCGCCCTGCTGAACATGCTGGGCCTTTGTATCCTGTATTTGATCTACACCGGGGTCGGCGTCTGGGGAAACCGGGCACCGATCTTCTGGGGCTGGCCGATTGTGAACTTCGTGTTCTGGGTCGGGATCGGTCACGCGGGAACATTGATCAGTGCGATTCTGTATCTGTTCCGGCAAGAATGGCGAACCAGCATCAACCGTGCGGCCGAAGCGATGACGATCTTCGCGGTCGTCTGTGCGGGAACCTTCCCCGGGATCCACGTCGGTCGCGCTTGGTTGGCTTACTGGTTGGCACCGTATCCCAGTTTGAACCTTTGGATGTGGCCGCAGTTCCGCAGCCCGCTGTTGTGGGACGTTTTCGCGGTCAGCACCTACGCGACGGTCTCACTGTTGTTCTGGTACATGGGGATGGTGCCCGACTTGGCAACATTCCGCGACCGCAGCAAAAACAAATGGCGTCGAATGGCTTACGGCATCCTGTGCTTGGGATGGAGCGGTTCGTCGCGTCACTGGATGCGATACGAAAAAGCCTATGCCTTGTTGGCCGCTTTTGCCGCCCCGCTGGTTTTGTCGGTGCACACGATCGTGTCGTTTGACTTTGCGGTTTCGCAGGTCCCCGGTTGGCACACAACGATTTTCCCGCCGTACTTCGTCGCCGGGGCGATCTTCAGCGGCTTCGCGATGGTGATCACGCTGATGGTCCCGGCACGGAAGATTTTCAGCCTGGAAAAGATCATCACGCTGCGGCACTTGGACAACATGACGCGGATCATCCTGGCCACCGGCATGATCGTCGGTCTGGCATACGGGACCGAGTTCTTCATTGCCTGGTACGGCCAAGTTCCCGAAGAAAAATTCGCGTTCATCAACCGTGCCTTCGGGCCTTACGCCTGGGCGTATTGGACGATGATCACCTGCAACGTGATCAGCCCCAACCTGTTCTGGTTCAAGAAAGTTCGCACGACGCCCTGGATGATGTGGGTCGTGTCGATCTTTGTGAACATCGGCATGTGGTTCGAACGTTTCGTGATCACCGTGACCAGTTTGTCACGCGATTACTTGCCCAGCGCATGGGCCTACTTTGAACCGACCTGGGTCGATTGGGCGATGTTGGTCGGATCGTTCGGCCTGTTCTTTACCCTGTTCTTGTTGTTCTGCAAGTTCATGCCGGTCGTGAACATGGCGGAAACCAAAGCGACGTTGGCACACGAGCTTCACCTTTCGCACTCCGGACACGGGGGGCACTGACGCAACGATGACTGAGCAAACCAAAGACAAGAAAGTTCACGGCGTCGTCGCCGAATACACGGACGTTGATTCGTTGATGGCCGCGTGCCGCCGGATCCGCGATGCGGGTTACAAGCGGACCGATGCCTTCACGCCCTTTCCGGTACACGGAATCGACGACGCGTTGGGCATCAAGCCGACCGTGTTGCCGTGGATCGCGCTCGGTGCCGGTGCCACCGGAACGATGATCGCTCTGGCGATGCAGATCTGGATGAACGGCATCGATTACCAGTACATCATTTCGGGCAAGCCGTTCATCAGTCTGCCGGCCTTCATTCCGGTGGCCTTTGAGTTGACGATTCTGTTGGCTTCCTTCGGGACGTTCTTCGGAATGTGGGCACTCAATGGGTTGCCTCGTTTCAGCAATCCGATCTTCACCAACCCGCGTTTCGATCGGGCGACCGACGACACGTTCTTTCTGTACATCGACGCTAAAGATCCACAGTTCGATCAGGCCGGTGTCGAGCGTTTGCTCGGTGACGCCGGGGGCGAACAGATCACCGCGGTGGTCGATGATGATACGCCGACGAAGATTCCGCGTTTCTTGTTGACCGCGATCGTTTCGGTCATCGCCCTGTCGATGATTCCGGCGTTGATCGTGGCGAAGATGCGGGTGACCACCAGCGACAAGCCCCGTTTCCACATCTTCATGGACATGGACCTGTCGCCCGCCAAAGACGCCCAACAGACGTCGACGCTGTTCGCCGATTTGCGTGCGATGCGTCCTGACGTTCCCGGCACCGTCGCGCGTGGTGCGTTCGACGGCAATTTGGATTACCTGACCGGCATCGACATGGAAGAACTGTCGATGACCGATGCCCCACGTGCACAGCGGCTGGTGGCCGCCTATGCCCAGGGCGATGACGCTTCGGCCCAGGCCGGTGGTGACGATGCTTCGGCTGATTCTGGCGACGCTGCTGCCCAGACGGACAAGACGCCTTGGTTGAAATCCAACCCGCTGGACGTCGACATGGACGTGGTGCAGCGTGGCCAAACCCAGTTCGGCATCTACTGTGCCACCTGTCACGGGTTGGACGGTCGCGGCAACGGATTGGTCAACCAGCGTGCCCAACGCATCTTGGCAACGGCCTGGGTGCCGCCGTCGAACATGCACGATCCGACGCTGTACCAGGACCAGTATCCCGACGGAAAACTGTTCAGCACGATCACCAATGGCGTCCGCAAAATGGCCGGATACGCATCACAGATCGAACCAGAAGACCGCTGGGCGATCGTGGCTTATGTCCGGGCGTTGCAGAAGAGTCAAAACGCTTCGCTGGACGAAGTCCCGGCGGCGGACCGCGGCACGATCGAAAAAGAAGTGGCCGACGTGAAGCAACAGTTGAAGGAAGCCGCGGAGGCCGAGCGTCAACGTCAAGAAGAAGCGGCCGCCAAAGCGGCTGCTGAGGAAGCCGAACAGGCGACCGAAGAAGCCGACGCTGATTCCGCCGACGACCAGTGATTGATGGTGTCGGTTGGCTCGCCAATTGGCGGACAGCCCGAACACCCCGACCTGACCTGAAATAACTTACATCCCCGTTCGTTCAAACAAGCATCCTGCGGTTCCGATGTCCGATCACGCGATCCAATCCAAACCCGCCGACGACCCGGCTTTTCAATTGCCGTCGTTGTTACAGGGCCTGACTTTTCCGCTGATCATCGCCGGTGTGTTGGCGTTGATCGCCGGTGCGGCTTTGGGCCACTTTGGCGTCAATCCGACGTTCGGCATGTCGGTCTACCTGACGTCGGTGATGTACGTTTTGACGATCGCCGTGGGCGCGTTGTTCTTTGTGCTGATCCAGCACTTGTGCAAGGCGGGTTGGAGCGTGGTCGTTCGGCGTGTCGCTGAATTGATGATGGTGATGATCATCCCGTTGGCGGTGTTGTTCATTCCCATTCTGGTTTCGTTCACCGGCGAAGGCGTGTTGTACAAATGGGACGACCCGGGCTATGCCGCCGCGACCGGGATCGACACCACGGTGTGGGGGGAAAAATCACGATGGCTGACGCCCGGTTGGTTCATCGTCCGCACGCTGATTTATTTCGCGATCTGGGGTGGATTGGCCGTCTGGTATTTCCGCTGCAGCCGCACGCAAGATGAAACCGGCGAACGCACGCTGACCGAATCGATGCAGGGTGCCGCCGGGCCGGCGATCATCGCGTTCGCCTTTGTGACCTCGTTCGCCGCTTTTGATTGGTTGATGAGCCTGGCACCGATGTGGTTCTCCACGATGTTCGGTGTTTACATTTTCACCGGCGGGATTTTGTCAGCACACTGTGCGATTGCGTTGTTCACCTTCCTGTTGCAGCGTCAGGGTGCCCTGCGTGACGAGGTCACCAAGGAACACTATCACGACCTGGGCAAACTGATCTTCGGATTCATATGCTTCTGGGGATACATCTCGTTCAGCCAGTACATGCTGATCTGGTACGGGAACATTCCGGAAGAAACGCACTGGTTTTACGAGCGATCACAGGGACCATTCCTGTCAATCAGCGCGCTGTTGATCGTCGCCCACTGGGCGGTTCCGTTCCTGGCGATCATGAGCCGTCACGTTCGTCGTCGTCCGGCGTTGGTCGCCCTCATCGGGGCGTACATCTTGGTGATGCACTTCATCGACATTTATTGGGTGGTGATTCCCGAAGCCGATCACGCCCACGAAGGCCTGGGCGTCGGCGGTGCGGTGGGCGTGCTGGCCAGTCTGGTATGCGTGCTGGGCATGGTCATGTTGATGGTCGGCCTGATGTTGAAGGTCGCCGGCAACACCCGTTTGATTGCGGTCCGCGATCCGCGGCTGCAAGAATCCTTGGCTTTCCACAACATCTGATCGGTTGATTCCCCCCCGGAAGTGTTGCCCACAGGCGTGCATGGCTCCTGGAGGGACGAATGAAAACGACGCGATTCGCGATCAAGAAATTTTGCAAAGGCACTGAAACCGATGGCACAATACGATGACCTCAACGGCGGACGAATTGCCCTGGTCGGGGTGATCTCCGTGGTCGTGACTGCGGTTACCGCACTGGCGGTCCAAGTCGCGTTTTATGCGATGGCTTCCTACAACGACACCAAGAAGCAGGCCGAAAGCGATTACCGCCGGCAAAACGAGTTCCTGATGAGCCAGGAAACGGAACTGGCCCAGTACGGCGTGGACCCCAGCAACGCCAACGTGACCATCCCGATCGAAAAGGCGATGGAACTGGTGGTGGCCGAAAGCCATTCGGAATCCCACGACGACGATTCAAACAACGAAATCTGAAAAACCTGCTGACACTGACGTGACTGTAAATCTTCCCCAGCAACGAATCGGCAATCTCGGCGACACGCCGGGGCGACGCGCACGACAGGTTTCGTGCGCCCGGCCGGGCTTCATCGCGGCCTATGCCGCGATGATCGTGTTGGCGGGGGCGGTCATGTTCGGTGGGCCCGTGTCCGCCCAACCGCTGCAGAGCGGCGAAGGGGTCTCGCTGAACAACTCGATTCCTCGCGAGGTTCGTTCGGTCACCGTGACGCAAAAGCTGGGTGAAACCATCCCCGCTGACGTCGTGATGACGGACTCGTCAGGAAAGTCCCTCTCGACCGGGGACCTGCTGGATGGTGAAATCCCGCTGTTGATCACGTTGAATTACAGCGACTGTCCGATGCTGTGCAACGTTCAGTTGAATGCTTTGGTGCAGTCGCTGGACGAACTGGAATTGAAGATCGGCGAAGACTTTCGTCTTCTCTCGCTCAGCATCGATCCGACCGAACCGACCGAAAAGGTCGCACAAACAAAAGAACGCTATCTGCAGGAAGTTCCCCGCCAAGGCGGTGCGAACGAGGGATGGCGGTTCTGTACCGCCCAGCAGGAACAGATCACCAAATTGGCCGATGCCCTCGGGTTCAGTTACGTCTATGACGAGCAATCCGGTGAATACTACCACCCGGCCATGTTGGCCTACGTCAGTCCCGACGGCGTCATCGTCCGTTACTCGCTGGACGTCGGATTCCCGGTGGACCAGTTGAAACTGTCGATCGTCGAAGCGGGCCAAGGCAAGGTCGGATCAGCCGTCGACCAGTTCGTACTGTGGTGTTACAGCTACGACCCGAACAAGAACAGTTATGTCCCGCAAGCTTGGAAACTGATGCGATTGGGCGGTTTTGTGACCGTCGGCGCATTGGTCACGGCTCTGCTGCCGTTTTGGGTGGGACGTCGTCGCCGCCCCGCCGGTGACCCGGCGAATGCATCCAGCGATCCCCCCGGTTCGCAACCCGATTCCGACTCCGCCGCGGCAAATTGACGCACAAGCCCCGCCGGACCATTGAATTATTTGGCGTCAGACGTGATCGTCGCACGATAGCAACGCGGTTCAATTTGTCGCACCGCCACGCAACCAACCCCATTCCGAATTGAAATGTTGGACCACAATCAACTGCCGCTGGCTGATGTCAACAAAAGCCTCTGGTTCCCCGAGCAAGCGTCTTCGTTTGCCGAAGGTGTGGACTGGGTCTATGACACGATCCTTTACATCAGCCTCGTTTTCTTCGTCGGCATCGTGATCGCCTTGGTTTGGTTTGCGATCAAGTACCACAAGAAGAAGGGCGAACCGGCCGAAAGTCAGACTTCGCACCACACGCCTTTGGAATTGCTGTGGTCGATCGGCCCGTCATTCCTGTTGGTCTACATGTTCGTCGTCGGTGCGATCAGCTACCTGGACATGCGGACCCCGCCCGAAGGATCGTACGAGATCGGCGTCGAAGCCTACAAATGGGGCTGGACGATGGATTACGGCGGCGGGACCTACCACCCCGAACTGCACCTGTTGTTGGATGAACCCACCAAGCTGTCGATGCGCAGCAGCGACGTGATTCACAGCCTGTTCATCCCGGCCTTTCGTGCCAAGAAGGACATCGTGCCGGGGCGATACAACTACATGTGGTTCAAGCCCACCGTCGCCAGCGAAAAGGTGTCCGTCGACGAATTGGCATCGGCCAAGAAGGAAACCGGTACCGACGCTTGGGATTACGACAAGTACCAGTTCACGCCCGACGGTTATCGCTTCTTTGATCTTTACTGTGCCGAATACTGTGGCAAAAGTCACAGCGAAATGCAGACGGTCGTGGTCGTTCACGAAACCCAAGAAGAATTGGACGCTTGGATCAAGGAAAAGGCATCGCGTCCTGACGACGTGGCTCCCGACGCTTGGGGAAAGACGCTGTACAACCAACGCGGTTGTGCCAGCTGTCACTCCATCGACGGCAGCAAGCGTGTCGGCCCGTCGTTCAAGGATTTGGCCGGTTCCACCCACGCGTTGGCCGACGGATCCAGTGTGACGGTTGACCCGAACTACATCCGTGAATCGATCCTGGAACCAAAGGCCAAAGTGGTCGCGGGATACAACCCCGTGATGCCCAGCTACAAAGGCCAACTGAGTGACGACGATATCGATTCGATCATCGCTTATCTGAAAACCCTGGCCGAGTGACGAAAACCGTTACCCCGCCAGAAAACCATTCATCGTATTTGTTTAAACCGTTTATCGAGGTCCGCTGAAGTATGTCTGCCGGCACCCTGCCCAGTAACGTTCGCGATCCGGGATTCCCGACCGAGCGTGAAAACTATCTGACCAACAGCAAAGGGTTCCTCAGCTGGTTCTGCACGTTGGATCACAAACGGATCGGCGTGATGTACCTGATTGGTACCGTCACCGCGTTTTTGATCGGCGGTTTGCTGGCCCTGGGAATTCGTCTGCACCTGTTCAGCCCCGAAGGATGGCTGTTCACCGATAATTGGTTGGGATCGTCGGTCGACAAGAACACGATCTACAACCAAGTGTTCACCCTGCACGGGGCGATCATGGTGTTCCTGTTCATCATCCCGAGCATCCCGGCCGCCTTGGGGAACTTTCTGGTGCCGGTGATGCTGGGGGCCAAGGACGTCGCGTTCCCGCGACTGAACCTCAGCAGCTTCTACCTGTGGATGTTCGGCGCCCTGTTCTTCATCGGCGCTCTGCTTTCCAGCGGTCTGGATACCGGATGGACGTTCTACACCCCGTACAGCACGACGACCGACAGCAGCGTCATCCTGGCGACGTTGGGCGCTTTCATTCTTGGTTTCAGTTCGATCTTCACCGGATTGAACTTCATCGTGACCATCAACACGATGCGTCCGCCGGGAATGACTTGGTTCAAAATGCCGTTGTTCCTTTGGGCTACCTACGCGACCAGCATCATCCAGGTCCTGGCGACGCCGGTTCTGGGGATCACGCTGTTGTTGCTGATCGCCGAACGCGTCATGCAAATCGGCATCTTTGATCCGGAATTCAACGGTGACCCGGTCACCTACCAACACTTCTTTTGGTTTTACAGCCACCCGGCCGTCTACATCATGATCTTGCCGGCCTTCGGCGTGATCAGTGAATTGATCAGCGTTCACAGCCACAAGCACATCTTTGGTTATCGCTTCATCGCCTATTCGTCGATCGCGATCGCCTTGCTGGGCTTCCTGGTCTGGGGACACCACATGTTCACGGCCGGCATGAGCTCGCTGACCACGATCATCTTCAGTGCGCTGACCTTTACCGTTTCGGTCCCCTCGGCCATCAAGGTCTTCAACTGGCTGGCGACGATGTACAAGGGCTCGATCAGCCTGACGACGCCGATGTGCTATGCCCTGTCGTTCATCTTCCTGTTCACGATCGGTGGTTTGACCGGATTGTTCTTGGGAACCCTTGCGACGGACCTGCACTTGCACGACACCTATTTCGTCGTGGCGCACTTTCACTACGTGATGGTCGGCGGAACGCTGATCGCCTTCCTGGGCGGTGTGTTCCACTGGTGGCCCAAGATGTTCGGACGCTTGTACAACGAATGGGGCGGACGTTTATCCGCGGCGATCGTCTTCATCGGTTTCAACCTGACGTTCCTTCCCCAGTTCGTGCTCGGCAGCCGCGGGATGCCTCGTCGTTATGCGACCTACGATCCGGAATTCGCATACCTGCATCAGATGAGCACCATTGGTGCGTTGATTTTGGGAATCGGATTGCTGATCGCGCTGGTCGTGCTGATCGCATCGCTGGTCAACGGCAAGCGATCGCCGGCAAACCCCTGGGGAGCCGCGACGCTGGAATTTGCGTGCACCAGCCCGCCGCCGTACTACAACTTTGAACGTGCTCCCGTCGTGGGAGACCCCTATGACTTCCACGACATCTTCTGGGACGCCGAAAACGAACGATACGTAACGGCCGAGCCGGAACGAGAGATCGTTCCGCAAACCGTACCGGAAGAATCGCCGGCTCACGCGGGTGGTCAAAACTGATCATTGATCGACGCGGTCCCGTCCGCGTCATACACATGGGCCGCAGTGATCCGTCCGTGGTTGCTGTGGTCCGCTTCGTGCCCGGGATGACCGGTCGTGCGAAAACACTTGCATTGGCTATAACTTTCGATCATCGCTGCGGATCAAGACGACCGCATCCTACAAATGTCGACGACCATCGACGCGAAAAGGCATGTCAACCACTGATGTTCAAACGACGGAGACCGGTGCTTCAGCGTCCGCGTCGTCCGATTCGACCCACGGGCATGATCACGATCACCCGTCGTTCTTGGCTCACCACTTCGACACGCCCGAGCAGCAGTTCGACAGTGGCAAGTTGGGCATGTGGCTGTTCTTAGTCACGGAAGTCCTGTTTTTCAGCGGGATGTTCTGTGCCTATGCGATCTTTCGGATGTTGCGTCCGGAGGTTTTCGAAGGCTGCAGCCAGTTCCTGAACACCAAGCTGGGTGCGATCAACACCGGCGTTCTTCTGTTCAGTTCGCTGACGATGGCATGGGCCGTTCGCTGTGCCCAAACAGAAGAATACAAGAAGCTGACTGCACTGCTGGCCACCACGCTGTCCTGTGCGATGGTGTTCTTGGGCGTAAAGTCGATCGAGTATTCGCACAAGTGGGGCATGGGTCTGAACCCTGCCGGCCTGTTCACCTATGACCCGGCCAACCCTCATCCCGGCGGTCACCCCAACTACTTGCTGTGGCTGTGTATTCCGTTTATCGCGATCACGATCGGCGTGGCGATCTGGTTGGTCGTTTCGTTTCTGAAGAAGAACACGTTCCAGTTCGAATGTGCCAAGCCGCTGTTGGTCGTCTGCCTCAGCTTTTTCGCCGGCGTCGGACTGGGAACGATTCTCGAAAGCGGTGAATCCGCCGAACACCACGCCGCCGCGGGTGATCACGGCGACGGGGATGCCCACGCGGATCACGCAGTGGCGGATCACGATCACGATCACGATCACGATGCCGATGTGGAAGCGGCCGTTGCCGCGATGGAAGATTCGGGCGATCTGGTCGCCTTAGAAGCTTTGGCAGCCGACGAATCCAACACGGGGCTTCAAAATCAATTGGACGCCCGACGGCGTCAGTACGAAGTGGCCGGCAGTTCCGTCGTCAGCGACGTCGATGAAGTGGATGGCACGATCGAAAAGGCGACACAGAACGTGTTCACGCCTCGGACCGCCGGTGTCTTCTTCAGCATCTATTACTGCATGACTGGGATCCACGCGATTCACATCTTGGCGGGGATCGGTGTTTTGGTTTGGTTGCTGGTGCGTTCGATTCGCCAAGACTTCAATCGTCAATACTTTGGCCCGGTGGATTACGTCGGACTGTATTGGCACCTGGTCGACTTGATTTGGATTTACCTGTTCCCGTTGCTGTACCTGATCCGCTAATCCGCGGGCCAGAAACACCGGTCTCTCATTTCTTTTTGACGTTCGATTTCATTAAGCGACTTCATCATGTCAGGTCACGGACATAGCGACGACGGAACCGATTTTGCGCACCCGATCCCGTTGCCACTGCTTTTCGGTGTTTTCTTTGCGTTGGTGTTTTTGACCATCGTCACCGTGGCACAGGCCAGCTTCGATCTGGGCAGCCTGGATGTGGCGGTCGTGATGGCCATCGCGACGATCAAAGCGATTTTGGTCGCGTTGTTCTTCATGCACCTGGCATTCGACAAACCCTTCAACATCATCGTGTTCGTCGGTTCGTTTGTTTTTGTCGGTCTGTTCGTGATCTTCACGCTGAGCGATAGTCAGCTGACGTCGGATTCTTTCGAACCCAAGATTGACGAACCGGTCGTCGCCGAAGCATCGATGTGATCCTGGGGACACGCCGAACGATAGGAGACGCTGGTTTCTGAATCGTCGCAGGCGTCGTCTTGACCCCGGATTTGCGGGCCGGTTCCGATCGACTGGCCCACTCTTCAGTACAATACGAAGCGTCACTTTGCGAAATGCAGAGTGGCGTTTTTTCGTGGACACGTCCGATCGATTCCTCCGGCCGCAATCCGCGACGCTTCCCACCGATCCATCCTTTCTGCACCATTCCCCCACCTGTAACGTTTGGAACCCATCATGCCCGTTGTGCGTTTGACTTGCTTGTTTGCTTTGGCCTTCTTTTCCTTCACCACCGCGTTTGGCGAATCAACAGCAACGAAGTCCGGTTGGACCGTTCTGTTCGATGGGGCCAACACCGACGCGTTTAGGAATTACCAGTCCGACACGATCTCATCGGGATGGAAGATTCAGGATGACGCCTTGGTGCGTGCCGAGAAAGGTGCCGGTGACATCATCACCAAGGAGAAGTTTGGCGCATTTGAGTTGGAACTGGAGTACAAGATTTCACCCGAAGGCAATAGCGGCGTGATGTTCCATGTCACCGAAGACAACCCGAAGCCGTGGCAAAGCGGTCCGGAGATCCAGGTGCAAGACAACACCGCAGGTCATGATCCGCAAAAAGCCGGGTGGTTGTACCAGTTGTACAAAGCCGACGTTGATGCCACCAAACCGGCCGGGCAATGGAACAAGCTTCGGATTTTGATCACGCCCGAAAAGTGCGCTCACTACGTTAACGGCGTGAAGTACTTCGAATATGTCAAAGGCAGCGATGACTGGGATCAGCGCGTCGCAAAAAGCAAGTTCTCGAAATTCGAAGGCTTTGGTGAAGCGACCAGCGGCCACATCGCATTGCAAGACCACGGCGACGAAGTGGCCTATCGGAACATTCGCGTCCGCAAGTTTGACTGAATGATCAGCGTGATCCTGATCGTTTGCTGATCAGACATCGGTTTTTCGGCTTTGATGCCGGCGTCGCCGCCAGATTCAATTGGGCAGCGGCGTCGGCATTTTTTGATATGACGAAGCTTGGTAAGGATGGGCTCCGCTGAAGCCTCCGACGCTACGTTGCCGCGAAACACTTCAAGACAGCGACTTTGAAGCTGCGTTTCCGTGGCTTCATGGACTCGCTAATCCGGAGCCGTTTTCTGCCCCGTTCTCTGACCTGTTCGCTGGGCCGGTTGCCCGTTCTTGGGGATAGCCAAAAATGCGATAGTCGCGTTGGTAGATCGTGTGGACCTTTGCCAGGGCATGTGCGCCGAGTGCGGGCATTGGTGTGGTGCTTTGCTGATTGACCCCATGCAACGACGCCGAAATCCCAAGTCGCTTGCCGATCGCTTCAAAGCCTCCGGGAAGCGATTCGACTTTGACGACGTCGTCCACCATCAGTTGGTCTGCGTCGGTGCATAAGAAAAAGCTTTGTGGGACGAAGTGCACCCAGCGATAGGCAAAGGCTGGATCAAGAACATTGCAAACGAAGTCTTCGAACGACCCGGACGCGGCGCGAATGACATCGCCACACTTCGCATCGGCCCGACCTTTGCCACCGGACAGCACATATCGGTAGGCGGAAAACAGCCGAGCCAACGGCGACCGGACAAGCGAAAATTTATAGTAGTCGTCGAATCGCTGCGGATCGTAACGCTGGTAAACGAAGTACGGGTAGTGACCGATGATGTCGGTTCCGAAAACCAGTCGCCCGATACTTGATCCCGCCGCTTTGGGGACGTGAATGAAAATCACCTTCTTCGCGACGGAGCGCGGGTGATAAACCGACGCGATTCCAGTCCGTTCACGAACACGAAGCGACCAGCCAAGCGGCAGAAATCTTGGCAATCGATAGCGATGGCGTAGGAATGATGCTCGGCGAAACTGCGATGGAGTCATTCGCCTATCGTAAAAGCGCCTTCACTGATCAGATAGGTCCCGGCGATCCAATCGATTGCCTGTGCATCCGATGCGGCTGCGCAAACTTCATCGCTGTAACCGTGGGTGACTAAATCAGCGGCCACCCTGTTTCGCAAATCGAAAGATGCCGGCGTCACTGCGGGGGGCATCCCGTTGGCGACGTCGGCACCATTCGTTGGGGAGAGCGGTGGAGGGGCGATGCATCGCTTTGCAATCAAGCGATTGATCGCTCGACGGAGTTACTCCAGATAGCTCTTCAACATCCAAACCGTTTTCTCGTGCACTTGGATGCGAGCGATCATCAAGTCTTCCGACTCGGAGTCATCCGCATCACCGGCGACATCCCGAGCGGCTTTCAAATCGGTCAGCAGTTTGTCGTAGCATTTGATCAAGTGGCGAACCATGTCATCGGCGGACGCGTCTTCGGCCACTTCGTCGATGCCTGCCAGTTTTGCCAGGTTCGCGAGACCGCCGGGGGCCAATGCACCGATCGAACGGATGCGTTCGGCGATCTCGTCAACCGCTTCGAACATTTCGGTGTATTGTTCCTCAAATGCGTTGTGCAGCCCGAAGAACGAACGTCCGCGAACGTTCCAGTGGCACAGATGCGTTTGTCCCATCACCGCATAGGTGTCGGCGACCACGCGGCGAAGCGATTCAACCAGTTTTTCACTCATCAGAAATTCTCTTGGCGATTTCGGCATACATATCGATGAATCGGAGGGACATGTTGTCGACGTTCCGATTCGATTTCACTCATCATGGTAATGTCGCTTTGAATCGTTCAACCGCTGCGGCATGTTGACGCGGACGGAGAAGCAAAGGCCATGGCATAGTTGAATTCATTTAGGTTCCGACCCGAATGACGATACGTCGATAATCGGTCAGCGGATACGGTCGGCCCGTGTCGGTGATTTCAAGAACCAAGTGAATCGTTTGGCCGTTGGCGTCTTGCGGAACATTGAAGCTTGGCGTTGCTGTTTCGCCGTTGCGGATCGCAGGCAATTCGCCCGTGTAGGTTCCCGCTTCGGGATAGAACCACCAGCGAAACCGCAACTGGTCGCCGTCGGGATCGGTGGACTTTGTGGCGTCAAGCGATAGTGGTTCTCCCGCGGTACCGCTGCGAAATAGAATGGCGTCGCCGGCGTCGTCGCCAATTGCAGCGACGGGATGATGATTGGCTTGGTCGTAGGAACGAACACACCAGTCCAACCGTGCGGCAAAATCGTTCCACGTCGCCCGCCGGAATCTCCACACGGGTGCAAAGATGCCGCTGAAATCTTCGCCTGTTTCCGGATCGATCCAATGGTCTTCTGCTTCGGCATAAACCTTGAATGGGCGACCGGTTTGTTCGTCGTCTCGTACGCTGCGGTGCTTGGACCAATCGTTCGATGTTTTTTGGGGATCGAATCGTCCGGACCAACCGCCCCAATTCACGTGATCGATGGAAAAAAGTCCTTTGTTAACCAAGCCCAGCCACGGCACCGTTCCACCGCCTTCGAGGAAGGAAAGGCGGCCGCCGGAAAACTGGCGCAGTGGCCAAGCGACACCCAGCGGTCCGTTGTCCGATTTGATGTGGTCCAATGCCCAGTGGTGTTGCCCCAGACCCGAGTATTCGTAAGGTTTCCAGGTGTATGGTCCCAGCGATTGGCGTGACCCACGATTGTCTTTCTTGCCATCGCCGCCCGGACCGCCATAGGCATAAGTTTGATAGTTGCTGCGGATCCAATGAATGTCGGGGAACTCGGCACAGATCCATGCACCGGAGTTGTCCTGGGCTCCATTTTCAAAGACTCGCAATCGCGATACGAAATCCGCGACTTCTGCGGCGGTGTGGCTAGCCCGATAGTCGATCAATGCTTGGGCCAGTGTGTTGGACCCCGCATTGACGACCACCCAAAGTGGTCGCGGGTCGTCTTTGGTCACCGCGTCAATGATCCGCTTTGAACCGGCGGTCGATTTGCCGGGGCCGGTGTCTTCGATTCCATAGCCGGTCTGACCCGACGCGACGACCGACCGCAGATGATCAGGATCTGCCCATCCGTCGGCATGCTTCTTCAGGTTCGGAAAAACCTTTTCGTAGGCGTCGATGATCTGGTGGAACAGTTCGGGATGAAGTCTTTGGCGATAGGCCGTCGGGGAACCCGGATGCAAGTACTTGCCCGTGACGGCGATCAAACCTTCCACGTCGAATTCATTGCAACAGGCCACCAAGTGGACAATCTGCTGTTCTTCGTCCGGTTCGTTGCCCATGTCGGCCAACACCAGCATCCGAGCGCGTCCGCCAGTGGTGTCTTCGGCAGCGATCGAGGGTTCGCCCAGATAAGATATCAACAACAACGCAGCGCAGATCGTTCTCATGATCGAATTCGTTGAAGGAACTGAAACATCGCGGTGCTCGCGACCGCCGTCATGAGTGGCTAGCGTAGCGGAATTTTTGGCTTGGCATCGGTCGATACTGGGCGAGGCGGCCACGTATGGGATGGGGTGTGACATCCGATGCCGCCACTGGCCGGTTTACCCATTCCGATCTGGCGTGGCTGTTGAATTGAATGGTGTTGTTCGTTTCGGTCTGTGGAAAGATTTTGGGTCCCATGAGAACGCTTGGCATCTTTTGTTTGCTGGTTGCCGCCACTGTGACGATGGAGAATCACGCGGTTGCGAAGGCCCGACCCAACATCATTGTCTTTCTGGTCGACGATATGGGTTGGACGGACAGTTCGGTCTATGGCAGCACGTTCTACGAAACGCCAAATCTGTCACGCTTGGCCGGCCAAGGCATGCGAATGACCCAGGCGTACGCACAACCCCTGTGTTCGCCGTCACGGGCCGCATTGTTGACCGGAAAGTATCCGGCCAGGATCGGAATGCATCAGGCGATTACCGGACAAAGCAAGCCCAACCCGATCGTTCCCGCTGCGGCAAATCCGCGGCAGGTCGTGGTGTGGCCGCAAAGCCGATCGCACTTGCCCTTGTCGGAGCAAACCATCGCCGAAGTCCTGCGAGAGGTTGGCTATCAGACTTGGTTTTTGGGCAAGTGGCATTTGGGCGCGGCACCACGTTTCTGGCCGCAACAGCAAGGCTTTGAAACCGTGATCGGCGTTGGCGGTGCGGGGCCTAGCGGCGGCTATTTTGCACCCAACAACATTCCCGCGTTGCAACCCGGTCCGGACGGCGAATACATCTGTGAACGCTTGACCGACGAAGCGTGTTCGCTGATCAGTCGGCGCGGCGACGATCCGTTCTTTTTGTACCTGTCACACTTCAACGTCCACTCGCCTTACGAAGCGCCTGCCGAACAGATCGAACGTTTTGCGGCAAAGATGGATCCCGCGAACGAGCATCAAAATCCCGTGATGGCTGCGATGCTGTATGCGATGGATCAAAGCCTTGGAAAGATCATGCAGCGGTTGGATGACGAGGGGATTGCGGATGATACGTGGTTGTTCTTTTTGTCGGACAACGGCGGGATTCACTGGCATAACATGAAAGGTCAGTATGCCGAACGTTTTCCCGTTCCGGTCACATCCAATGCACCGCTGCGCGGTGGTAAAGCCTGTTTCTATGAAGGCGGCATTCGTGTGCCGATGGTTGTTCGCAAGCCTGGCAAAATTGCCGCGGGGGCGGTTTGCGATGTGCCGGTCCACATGATCGATCTGTATCCGACGCTTTGCCAGATCGCCGGCGCCGATGTGCCTCGGGAACTTTCGGTTGACGGTGTCAGTTTGCTGCCGATTCTGACCGAAACCGGCTCGCTGGATCGTTCACGTCTGTTTTGTCACTTTCCACGATCCAAAACGTTGGCCGGAACGGTGGGCGGATCGTTCGTTCGTGACGGAGATTACAAGCTGATCCGGTTGTGGTTCAGCGGTGAGCAAGGGACGCACGCCTATGAACTGTACAACCTGAAACAAGACGTGGGTGAACAGTCGAATCTGGCCGAACAAATGCCACAGAAGGTGGCGGAGATGGCGGAAGCCCTTGACGTTTGGCTGGAGCAAACGGGGGCTTTGTTGCCGCGTCTAAATCCAAAGTCCAACTGAGATTACCGGCCCTAGAGTTCAGCCGAAGTTCGGCGGCACTGGGCAGATGGTGAACTAGCCTGGAAACTCAATTAGTGCCGTTGGCCGCCTGGATTTTTCCGGTGACTAATACGGTTGGCGTCCGTATTCGTCATAACGGCCGTCATCGCGAGTCGGTGCGGGTTCGTTGTTCCAAGGTGGACGTCGATTGGAATAGGTTTCGCCGCTGTATCGATCGTCGCGGTAAGCTGTTCCCTGATAATCGCGGTCCCAACTGGAAGGAGCGTCTTGCCAAGACTGCGCTGTGCGGTCGTCATTCCAGCGGTCACCCTGGTACGCCTGGTTGCGATCGTCGTATCCCGAATCGGGTTGCGACCGCCATTGGTCGGTCCAGCTCGTTTCGTCGCCTTCGTCCCGGCTCTTGTCCAGATATTCGCGGCCTCGTTCGCGCAGCTTGCTCAGGTCGCTTTTGATTTCACTGGTGTCAAATTTGATGCCGGTATCCTCACCGTCTTTTTCGATGGTGAACCAGCCGGCCATGGAGGCTCCGACAACCAGCAGACCGATGATGAAAAGGTTGCGCATTCCTGGGTCCGTGCATGCGACGTGAAGAGACATTCCGTTATGGCGTCATCCTAGAAAACCCGCGCCAAATGGGGAAGAGTGATTTGCCGGGCGTTGAATGGTCGCACGGGTCGGCCGGAGTGGTCTGACCACGCCGCCGCCGTCCGCGACTCCGGTGCAAAAAGCGGTATTTCGCCTGTTTTTTTGCGGACACGGCATCGCGTGCAACGCCGAAATAGTTTCCGAAGCCGCTGAGGAACACGGCCTGGAAGACGGACGAGACAGTTCCGAACGGTGAATGCTAGCGATTCGCCGGCATTCACCCGCCGACTCTGTTTCACGCCCCTTTCAGCCAGACTGTGCTTCCGCGGGATCCGACGCACCCGTGCTTGGACATCTGCGGTTGACGAATCGGCATCAATCGCGGTCCAGCACGATCCGGTATCGGGCATTGCCTTCGCGCAGGTGCTCCATCGCATCGTTGACCTTGCTCATGGGAAAATGTTCGGTCACCGGAGTGATTTGGTGCCGCTGGGCGAAATCCAGCATGGTGCGTATCGTCGCGGGGCTTCCCACGGGCGACGCCCCCGCTGACAGGTCGCCGAAAATCATCGGCATTAGGTCGAGTTCCACCGGATCTGTGACGGCACCCAGAAAATGCAGTCGGCCGTCGGGACGCAGGGTCTTCAAGAACAGCGACCAATTCAAGTTGACGTTCACGGTCGACAACAACATGTCGAACTGACCCGCGGCCGCTTCGATTGCGTCGTCGTCACGGGAGTTGATCGTTTCGTGTGCCCCAAGTTTCTTGGCCTCGTCCATCTTCGGACCGCTGGAGGTGAACGCGGTCACGTGGCATCCCCAAGCGTTGGCGAACATCAATGCCATGTGTCCAAGGCCGCCGATGCCGATGACACCGACACGTGCGGTCGGCGAAAGTCGCTTGGTCAGCATCGGGTTGAACACCGTCACACCGCCACACAGCATTGGGCCGACTTCCGCGGCGTCCAAACCGTCGGGGATCTTGGTGACCGCCGCCGCTTGGGCTCGGACCCGATCGGCAAATCCGCCATGGTGTCCGACGATGGTGCCCACGGCGTTCGCGCATCGGTTGTGGTGTCCCTGCATGCATTGATCGCAAGTCATGCAGTACTGCGAATGCCAGCCCAGACCCACACGATCGCCGGGACTGACATACGTCACCGATTCGCCAACGGCGTCGATCGTTCCGGTCACCTCATGGCCGGGAACCAGTGGATAGGCACTGATGCCCCAGTCGTTGTCCAGCATGCTGACGTCGCTGTGACAGATGCCGCATGATTCAACTTTGATATCGACTTGGTCGGGTTCAAGGTCACCCAACTCGTATTCAAACGGTTCCAATTCTCCTTTGGCCTCGGTCGCGGCATAGGCATGAACAGTTGGCATTGTTGAAGGTCTCTTTTGTTTGGGTGGTGTTGCTGTTGGCGTTTGTCGTGTTTCAGTCATGTTAGAATTACCGTCAATCGCTGGAGCCCGCCCGTGTCACGTTGATTCAACGTTGGGGTGTCGTCGCCTGGCTCATCGGTCCGTTGTGCAAACGGTCACAGTTCCGCGTTATCTGGCGTTGGATGACGGGGCGGCGACCCATTTGGTTGGCCACCCGCCATGAAATGGTCGCAATGCGATCAACGTTTTCATCCTCCGTTGTTCACCGGATCAATGAAAAAATTCTCAACGAAATGGACGGTTTGGTTTTGCGGATGGGTTTTCCCGCTTGGGCTGTTGCACATCTCGGGGATGCAATCCGCTTCGGCCGGCGACCAACCACGGCCTAACATCGTGCTGATCATGGCCGATGATATGGGGTTTTCGGATATCGGTTGTTACGGCGGTGAAATACAGACGCCGAACATCGATCGCTTGGCCGCTGGCGGAATCCGTTTCACACAGTTCTATAACACCGGACGTTGTTGTCCGACACGAGCGTCACTGTTGACCGGGCTGTATCCGCATGAAGCGGGACTGGGGCACATGGTCTATCGTGATCGCGGCGCCGGTTATCACCCCTATTTGAATCGCCAGACCGTCACGATCGCCGAAGTATTGAAGGACGCCGGCTATCGCACGATGATGGCGGGCAAATGGCACGTTGGGCATGAAAAGGGACAGTGGCCGACCGATCGAGGATTCGAACACTTCTACGGCATTCACATTCACGTCGACAGCTATTTCAAAGTGCTGCCGGGGTGCCCGGTCTATCACAACGACCGTCTGGTGATCGATGCGACCGAAACACCCTCCAACTCGCTGCATCCCGATCAGCCTTGGTACACCACCGATGTGTTCACCGATTGGTCGCTGAAGTTCTTGGATGACGCGGCCGATGATGAGCGACCGTTCTTCTTGTACACGGCTTACAATTCGCCGCATTGGCCGCTGGAAGCACCCGTTGAAAACATCAGCCAGTGCGAGGGACGATACGACGAAGGTTGGGATCAACTGCGTCGCGAAAAACTGGAACGCATGATCCAGATGGGCGTCGTTGATGCAGACACCACATTGCCCGATAGCCAATGCCCGGCTTGGGCAGATCTGTCGGCGTCGGACCAAAACGAATCAGCGTTTCGACGCGAGATCTATGCGGCCCAGATCGAACGGATGGATCAAAACATCGGGCGGATCATCCAGGAATTGGATCAGTCCGGCCGACTGGACAACACGCTGATTCTGTTTCTGTCGGATAACGGGTGCTGTGCCGAGGGTGGCATGTTTGGCTATCGCTGGAATGAAAACACCAAGGGGAACCATGATCAATGGCGAAACCAAAGTGGCCGCAGCAGCAGCATGGGCGAAGCTTGGTCCAATGCGTCCAACACGCCGTTCCGATTGCACAAACGCTGGGTCCACGAAGGTGGGATTGCGACGCCGCTGATTGCGCATTGGCCCGCCGGCATCGATCAGCCCGATCGTTGGTGCCGGCGACCGAGGCACGTCGTCGATGTCCTGGCCACGTGTGCCGATGTCGCTGGTGCCATGTATCCAACGCAGTTCAACGGCCAAGCAATCAAGCCGACGCCGGGTGTCAGCCTGAAGCCAGCCTTTGAATCTGTCGATGACTCGCTGGCCGATTCGCGGTCGCTGTTCTGGGAACATGAATCACACGCCGCGGTTCGGCAAGGCAAATGGAAATTGGTATCGCTGAATGCGACGGCTCCGGATGCCTGGGAGTTGTACGACATCGTCCGCGATCGGACCGAGCAAAACGATGTTGCATCATCGCATCCCAAGGTGGTCCAAAGATTACGTGACCAATGGACCCGCTGGGCGAGACAAGCCAACGTGTTGCCGTGGCCGAAGGATCGCGTCGAAAAAAAGTAAGGCTTCGCTGGTAAATCAATTGGCGATGCCGTCGGCTAGACGCCGGTGGTTTCAGGCAGTTGATTCGGTTGATTCGGTTTGACCCGCTTGGCTGGCTTTCCAAGCATCACGAAGCAGCGGATAGCTGTCACGTCCCAGGCGTTCGAAGGTGGCCAGGAATTCGCCCAGGTCGACGTCGATATTGGTGACCTGTTCCGATTTCAGGAAGCCGAAGGTCCCGCTCCACGGATCCGGCGACCCGGGGAAATAGACGGTGACACGACCATCGTCACTGCGTTCGATTTCCAGCCCCGGTCGATAGATGCCCATGTGATCGATCAGCACGGGCTTCATGCGATCGCGTCCCAGTTCGCCGCCGATGCCACCGGCGACCTGGTCTTTGTAAATGGAGTATCGCGGAAAGATCATGATCAGATGCTTTTCCACGATCCCGCTGAATTTCTTGCCGATGGCCAACTGTGCGGCGACGCCGGCGCTAAAGCACAGGATGATCAGCACCGCGATGGCGGCCATCAGCAGCACGGTGTAACCGTGGACCGTGCGGATTTCGAAGGTCTCGTTCAGGAACTGAGCGATCCAGTAGACGATCGATCCGACTTGGCCGAGTAGATATCCCACGACGATCAAAGGCAACAAGAAAACGATGCCGCCGATCGCCGTTGACCGCAAAAATCCGAACTGTCGTTCGACATGTTCACGCATAGGAATTGGTCTTTACCGAAAAGGGCGAAGACGCCGGAGCCCTTGGCGTCGATGCCCTATTCTGACGTAAAAGACGGCAATGTGCCTATGTCGGTTCCGCGTTTAGGCTTCGATCACGTATTCGAATTTCTTGTTGATTCCCGGCTTGGGAATCGGATACAAGCCGTCGGCATCGGGCATGACGGGCGCCGGGCCGTCCATCGTCATCTTGTCCGCATCGGGAGCAAACATCTGCGGACATTCACGCATTTGTTCGATGGTGATTTCTTGGCCGGTGTGTGCCGCCATGCGTCCCATGCTGGTCACCAAGCTGGCTTCGACGCCGCGTGGGACTTCGTTGTATGGCTTGTCGTTGACGATCGCATCGACAAAATCTTCCCACTCCAAATCGTACGGGCTCAGTTTCGGAGTGTCGTATTCCCAGATGCGTTGGCGGCGATTCTGTTCTTGATCCTTGTACGAACTGACGCCGCGTGGTGAGTGACCGAATTTGCTGACAAACGCCGATCCCTTGGTGCCGTGAACCACGCTGGACATTTCGTTTTGGCAACCCAGCATGTTGCGGCCGTCGAAGAACAGTTTGGTGCCGTCGGGATAGGTGTATTCGACCGAATAGGTGTCAAAGTTTTGGTCGACGTACAGTTCGCCGTCTTCGTTGTGACGGTAGTGACGTCCGCCGACGGCGTGGGCCTTGATCGGAAACGCGTTCTTCATCCATGACGTTTCATCAATCTGGTGAATATAGAAATCGCTGAAGCTGCCGCCGCTGGCCCACAGGAAACTGTGGAAGCGTTCGATTTGCCATTCGACTTCGGATTTGTGTTCGGGTTTCTTTGTGGAGAAGCACGATCCGATGACGCCCTGCATTCGGTAAGCACGCATCGCGATGATGTCACCGATTTCGCCGTCTTGGATGCGTTGATGCAATTGTTGGCGACCACGGCAGTGGCGAATCATCAGGCCGACCGCGCACTTCAGGTTTTTCTCGTCGGCTTTCTTTGACAGTTCCAGCATGCGTTTGGCGCTGGGGCCGTCGGCGATCAACGGCTTTTCCATGAAAACGTGGAGGCCCTTTTCGATCGCTTTCTGGAAGTGGACCCAGCGGAACGCCAGCGGGGTGGCGAACACGGCGATGTCGCCGGGGTTCAATGCGTCCAGTGCTTTTTCGTAAGCGTCGAAACCGACGTGTCGACGATCCTTGGGCACGTCGACCTTGTCGGGCGTTTCGCGGAACTCATTGTTCAGTGCCGAAAGGCTGATTTCCAAGCGGTTTTCAAAGACGTCCGCCATCGCGACCAACTTGGTCGGGCCGTTTCCGACACGCAGCGCGTTGCTGGCCGCGCCGGTACCGCGTCCACCGCAACCGATCAGCGCCACTTGAAGGGTGTCATTGGTGGCTTGGCCATAAACCTTGGGAACAGCCATCGCGCCGACGGCGGCGGTGGTTCCGGCGGCACTGCGAATGAAATCACGACGGGGCAGATCGGTCATGGTGAGAAAACCTGATGAAATGGGTGGGGAAACAAAACAAGGTGGGATTCGTTGGCGCCGGTGGGCGACCGCATGGGCCGCGTCGTCGCCGCGGATGAAGTGATCGTTGGAGGAAGTGCTCGCTAGCGGGCATCGGTCGCGCTGTTCCAAAACGCGTCCATTGTTTTGACGTCGGGGACCTGCATCGGACGAACGACACGGAACCCGACCCATAGGGCGTCGGTGTGGTACCAGATGCTGCGGGGCAATTGTGGGTCTTGGTCTTTCCAGGACGGATCGCTGCCGCGGCGATAGGCGGATCGCAATTGCTCGGGATCGTCGTACCAGCTGCCGCCACGCACACTGCGGGGATACAGCTTGATCGGCCGCACGATCGGATCGGTGGTGTTGTCCGCGATGCGATCAAAGTAATCGTCTTCGTATTGGTCGGCGGTCCATTCCATGACGTTGCCGTGCATGTCATGCAGGCCGAACGGATTGGGTTTCAGTTGGCCGACCTGTTGATACTTATCATCGCTGTTGTCATAGAACCACGCATGGTCTTCCATCGCGTCGGCATCAAACGAATAGGGGCCGGTGGTTCCGGCGCGACAGGCGTATTCCCATTCGGCTTCGGTGGGCAGCCGATAAAAGTGACCCGTCTGGGCGCTCAACCATTGGCAATACTTGTTGGCCGCGTGCTGGGTCATGCTGATCGCGGGGTAACCGGTTTGCCCCATGCCGAAACTCATTTCGGTGTACGGCGGTGTCGGTTGGCTGACGCCATCGACGATGTCGTCGGTGGCCGGGTCGTAGTCCTTGCGGGCACCATTTTTGTCACGCGGTGCTTGCGTGATCATGTACGGTTCGTATTCGTCCCAAGTCACTTCGCACTTGCCCATCCAAAACGGTGACACGGTGACCTGTTGCTGGGGGCCCTCGTTGTCTTCGCGGTCTTCCTCGTCTTCGGGACTGCCCATCGTAAAGCTGCCGCCGGGGACCGCCACCATCTCAAACTCGACTCCGGTGCGAGGGATGGTTTGACGGTAGTTTTTGAAGTCGTCTTGGCTGACCTCGCCCGACGCTTCCACAATTTGTTGGTGAATCTTGGTCAACAGTTCGGCGTTATCGGGCGACGAGGTTGCCGTTTGCGCACCGGCGGGATTGCAAAGCAGTGTCGCGGACTGGATGCACAGAAACGCGATAGCGAGGGGAGCCGAACACCACCGTGAACTGGATCCGACGTGTCGAAGAACGCACCGGCGATAGGTTGGGCAAAAGGGAATGGCCGATTGGCGAATCGGAGGCATGGGCGTGTAGCGTGAAGATGGAAAGGTAGGTGGGAATCTCGGCTCGATGCGTCGGCATCGTCGGGTCACAAAGCTCAAAAAGGTCTGTCCGCCGGCTTAGGAACCAAGGTCACAACAGTTTAACCCAAAACCTGCTTGGATACTGTCAACGATCCGACGAGGTGTTCGTGATGGGCCTATACTGCGGATCGCTGAGGGCCGACGCGATTCTGCATCGCGCCCCGGTGTGCTTTTTGTGCTGCGTCGACTTGTCACAGCAACAAAACCTTGAACGGTTCGGCGATCGACCGGCGGCTCTTTGCTTAGGCCGCTGCGGCAATTTCGCCGTGCCAATTCCGCCGTGCCAGTGTCTTCATGAAAGGATCGCAACGTGATGGGATTGCAACGAGTTGCCGGGTGGGTGAAACCGGTGTGCGTGGTCTTTGGGATGGTCTTGTGCATCGGGGCCGCGTCGGTCGTCCCTGCCGAACGTCCCAACATCGTCTTCATCTTTACCGACGACCACTGCCAACAGGCGTTGAGTGCGTATGACGATTCGCGGACCGCAACGCCGAATTTGGACCGAATCGCCAAAGGCGGCATGCGTTTCGATCGTTGCTATGTCACGAATTCGATTTGTGGTCCCAGTCGGGCGGTGATCCAAACGGGCAAGTACAGCCATCTGAACGGATTCAAGACCAACCGCGACACGTTCAACGGCGACCAGCAAACGTTCCCCAAGCTGCTGCAGGCGGTCGGGTATCAAACGGCGGTGATCGGCAAATGGCACCTGAAGTCCACGCCACAAGGATACGACTATTACGATGTGCTTCAGGGACAAGGGCCGTATTACAATCCGCCGATGTTGACCGCCGGGCCGGATGGTCAGCCCGTCAAGCGTGAACACACCGGTTACACCACCGACATCATCACCGAAAAAACGGTCCGCTGGTTGAAGGAAGCTCGTGATCCCGATCGTCCGTTCATGGTCATGTTCCAGCACAAGGCACCCCACCGAAACTGGATGCCGGGACCGAAGTATTTGAATTGGCTGGATGACGTTACGATTCCGGAACCAGAAACGATGTGGGACGATTATTCGGGGCGGACCCAATCCGCCGCTGCTCAGGCGATGACCATGGCTCGTCACCTGAATGATCGCGATTTGAAATTGACCGGGTCAGGCATCTTGAACGCCCAGCAGCGACAAGCTTGGGACGCGGCGTACGGGCCCAAGAACAAGGCCTTCTTGAAGGCCCGTGAATCGATGACCGAAAAGGAAATCGTGCAGTGGAAGTACCAGCGTTACGTCAAGGATTACTTGCGATGCGTTCGCAGCGTCGATGATGGCGTGGGTGTGGTGCTGGACTACTTGGATGAAGCCGGTTTGGCTGACAACACGGTCGTTATCTATAGCAGCGACCAAGGATGGTATTTGGGCGAACACGGATGGTTCGACAAACGCTGGATGTACGAAGAATCGCTGAAAACGCCGCTGATGATTCGTTGGCCCGGCGTGACCCAGGCGGGCAGCACCAATGACGACATCGTCAGCAATCTGGACTTTGCCGAAACCTTCCTGGACTTGGCCGGTGTGCCGGTGCCCGATGAGATGCAGGGCCGGTCATTGGTGCCGCTGTTGCGTGGTCAAACGCCGGCGGATTGGCGAAAGGACTTCTATTACCACTATTACGAAAACCCCGGGGCGCATGACGTGGCTCGGCACTGCGGTGTGACCGACGGCCGGTACAAGCTGATTCACTTTTATGCGTTGGAAGGCAAACCGATCGACGACTGGGAACTGTTTGATCTGCAAAAAGATCCGAACGAACTGACCAGCGTCGCCGATGACCCCGCGTACGCCGAGATTCGCAGCCGAATGACCGAGCGGTTGACGCAGATGCAGGAAATGTATCAAGTTCCCGGAGACACGATCCAACCGGTCAAGCGTCGCAGGGCGCGAAACTGATTCGCTGCTTGTTTCCAACCGCGGCGCATCAGCGTCGCGGCGATCATGCATTGGCCGGTCGGTCGTTATCCACCATCACGATGCGAACTGGCTGGCCGAGATGAAGATTGTCGTAACTGATGCGCACACCGCGAACCCCGGTGACCTTTCTTGGGACGCACTGTCGAACATGGGTGATGTGCAGGTTTATCCACGCACCGCCGCCGATGAAATCATTCCGCGTTGCCAAGACGCCGATGTGGTGCTGACCAACAAAGTGCCACTGAATGCCGAGACATTGGCGGCGTTGCCACGACTGCGATACATCGGCGTCACCGCGACGGGAACGAACATCATTGACATGGAAGCCGCGTCGCAGCGTGGCATCGTGGTGACCAACGTTCCGGATTACAGTTCCCGTTCGGTTGCCCAGCACGTCTTTGCCATGGTGCTGGAACTGGCCAACCAAGTCGGCCGGCACAACGATGCGGTTCAAGACGGGCAATGGCAACGCTGTCCGGACTTCAGCTTCACGACCGGCCCGCTGATCGAATTGGCGGGATTATCGATGGGCATCATCGGGTTTGGTTCGATCGGACGATGTACCGCCACGATCGCCCGGGCGTTGGGAATGAATATCTTGGCGTATTCTCGCACGCCGCCGAATCCGGATCCCAACGATCCCGATGCGTTCACGCCGGTGGGATTGGATGATTTGCTGGCGCAAAGCGATGTCGTTTCGCTGCATTGTCCGCTGACGCCACAGACGCATCATTTGATCAACGCACAACGGTTGTCGACGATGAAGTCGTCGGCGTGGTTGGTCAACACATCGCGGGGACCGGTGATCGACGAAGAAGCGTTGGCATCGGCACTGCGAAACGGTGTCATCGGTGCTGCGGCCCTGGACGTGTTGGACAGCGAACCGATGAAGGCGGACCATCCGCTGATGGGCCTGGACCGTTGCATCATCACGCCCCACGTCGCCTGGGCCACGGTCCAAGCGCGACGACGGTTGATTGACACGGTGACGGACAACGTTCGCCAATGGATCCATGGCGATGCGGTCAATGTCGTCAACTGATCGCCGGTGCCTACTGGGCCGCGGACGTTAGTGAACCCGTTTCGCCTTCGCCCTGACTGGGACGAATGCGTTTGGTCTTCATGCGTAGATTCAGAAATTCGACGCACAACGAAAACGCCATCGCAAAGTAGACGTAGCCTTTGTTGATCGGTTCGCCGATCGCGTCGCTTAGCAATACCACGCTGATCAGAATCAGGAACGACAACGCCAGCATTTTCACCGTCGGGTGCTGTTGAACGAAATCGCTGATCTGATTGGCAAAGATGATCATGATGCCGACGCTGATGATCACGGCGGTGACCATGATTTCGATGTGCGACGCCATGCCGACGGCCGTGATCACGCTGTCGAGTGAAAAGATCACGTCCATGAACGCGATCCGAAACAGGACGCCGCCGACGGTGATCTTGCCTGATCCGGATGCAGGCGGATCGATGCCATCGGCCGAACCGCCTGTGTCACCCGGCAAATTGCCAATTTCGTGTTCCAGTTCGCCGCCTTCGATTTTGTGGTGAATCTCGCGGACCGCGGTGTACATCAGGAACAGGCCGCCGACCAGCAAGATCAGATCGCGACCGGAAACCTGATTGACTTCTTCGTGTTCGGCCAGCCAGTCACCAAGTCCGGCAAAGGAAACGAAATCGCTTAGCGTGATCAAGGCGTCTTCCAGGCCCATCAGCCAGCCGATCATCATCAGCAGCAAGATCCGCATCCCCATCGCCAGGAACAGCCCGAACCGACGCGCGAAGGACCGTTTGTCCTGGGGAAGCCGACCGGTGATGATTGCGATGAAGACAATGTTGTCGATTCCCAAGACGATTTCCATCGCCGTCAACGCGAACAAGGCGATGGCCGATTCCATCGACACCAGTGGGGCATCACTGGCGATTTGGACACCGGACGCCAGCCAGGAAACGCTTGCGAAATCCATTGACAGAAAATCCCACATGAATCGACTCGATGCACCGGAGTGTGACGTGATTGGGCCGCTTTGACGGGCCGCGGATAGGATGAATTTAGCAAACGTTGCGTGGATGCGGATCGACGGCCGTTTTGGCCCGTTCGCGAGCCAGATGTCCAGCGATCCGATGGTCAGTGACCGAGTTTGCGGTCGTCGGTTTTCACCGCAGCCACGGCGATGCCAGCCCCGACACCCCCAACATCAACAACAGCCCCAGCGTTAACACTCGCAAACGCTGGCGTCCCAGTCGCGTGCCGAATCGCAGCCCCAAATTGGTCACCACGATCAGCCAGGGCGTCAATGCGGCCGCCGCAATTCCCGGGCCGATGATTCGGTCGCCGAAAAACAAATACAGAACCGTCAACGCGGGGGCCAAGCTGATCAGATACATCCCGAACAGAAAACCGCGGATTTGACGCGTGTCCCAGTCGTGGGCCTGGACCCAGAACACCATCGCCGGGCCACCCATGCCGACGACGCCCTGAAAAAAGCCCGACAGTGGAAACGCCAGGAACGCCCAGCCGGGGTGAAGACGAGCCCGCGGGACAGGACGAAAATAGATCGTCGCCAAGGTGGCCGTCAGGACGAATCCGCCGACGATCTGGCGAAGCGTCGTGATCGACACCGATTCCAGATTTTGAAGCGCCCAGACGCCCAAGGGCAAAAACACCAACCGCCCCAGCCCCGGCCACGCGATTTGTTTAGGCGTCAAACAGTCGCGGAATTTCCAAACGCCCCAAGCATTCTGTGGAATCGTCGCGACCAACAATGCCGTTTGCGCTTCGGGGATGCTGTAACCGCACCACAGAAGGCTGGGGACGATCAACAGCCCCGCGGCAAAACCGGCGGCGGACTGAACGAATACGCCGACCGAAAGGATCAACGCCAGCGGCAAGAATTCGGAAAGCGATTCCATGTCGCGAAGACTAACGCATCGTTCGGGATGACGTCAGCGGGACTGGACGGTTGCGAATTCGTTATCGTGCCTGGCATGCCGCCGTGCAAACATCAATGGACGTCTTGTCGCCATCCATCGGCGTCAAAGAAATGCACCGCGTCGTCGGCGAATACCATTCGCACGGTGCGACCGGGCTCGGCCGATTTCATCGATCCATCATGGTCGGCGACGGTAAAACGAAGAAGTGCTTTTGTTCCGGCTTCGTCTGAGCGGTCGTGCGTGTGAATCGGCAGCGATACCGTGAAGCGGTTTGAGGCACGACGAACCAGGTTCCCGACGATCGCCCATCGGTCCCCGCCGACGCGTTGCAACGTTGCTGGAACGTTTGCCGGCGTCGATGACGATTCGATGCACTCGACCGAAACCGCTTGGGGCAAGATGCAAACGGTCGGCGCGGTATTCATGTCTTGGTCGGGCAACTTACTCAGCTGGATTTGATTCGATCTGCTTTTAGACGCAGGTGTAAACGCAAACTCATTCAGGCCCCACGGTGTTAACAGCCGACAGGTCGCGCGGTGTTCGGGCTTGTCCAGCAGCACTTCGGGGTTGTCTCTTTGAACGATACGGCCGTCATGCAAGACAGCGATGGAATCCGCGACTCGCACGGCTTCCTGTCCGTCATGCGTCACGTGCAGCGTCACGCCGCCGCCGCGTTGGTGGACCTCGATCAAAATATCTGCCAGCGACTGTCGGTGCGACGCATCGATTCCCGACAGGGGTTCATCCAGCAATCGCACACCCGCATTGCGGATCAACGCTTTGGCCAGCCCGACTCGTTTCAGTTCACCACCGCTAAGCCCATCGGCGAACCGGTCCAGTAAACCTTCGATGCGGGTGGACCGAACGATGTCGGAAAGTCGTGTCGAATCGCGTACGTTTGTTTGGGCTCGACCGACCGACAGTTGTCGGGCGACGGACAGATGGGGATACAAAGCGTCGCCCTGAAACACCATTGCGACGTCGCGGCGATGGGGGGGCACACCGTCGACATCGACTCCGCCGATGCGAATGATGCCCGCGTCGGGACGGAGCAACCCAGCGATCAACCGCAACAGCGTCGATTTTCCGGACCCGCTGTTGCCCACCAGACAGACATACTGGCCGTCGTCGATGTCCAAATCGATTCCCGACAACAGCCCCGATGCGGTGGGGGCAGGATCCGGATAGTCGAATCGAACGGCGGAAAGCTGGACTTGTGGCATAAAATGTGAGTGTCGGGCGGAGTGATCCGGTCTTAGGCCATTTTTACGTGGCATTCCGACCAGTCGTTCGCCACGATGGATAGCGGCGGATCGCTACGCCGACTGGCACGTCATCCTTGTTCATTATTGGCGGACGGACGCATCGCGTTCGCACCGTCGACCGTTTTCGGAGAGATACGATGCAGCGCAAATCGCTTTTCTCGATTTTGTCAGCCGCCGCCATTGTGGCCGTTTTGACCGGGGTTTGGGGATCGGTCGGTTCCCGGGCGGTGTTGGCACAGGATTCCGATTCGTCACGAAAGCAGTCCGGTGTGGCGGAGGAAAAGGCCAAGCCGTATCGCCCGAAGTCCAAAGCACAACTGCGACGCGAACTGTCGCCGATCCAGTACAACGTCACGCAGAACGAAGGCACCGAACCGGCATTCCAGAACCGGTATTGGAACAATAAACGCGAAGGCCAGTACGAATGCGTCGTTTGTGGTCAACCTTTGTTTACCAGCAAGACGAAATTCAAATCGGGAACCGGATGGCCCAGCTTCTTTGCACCGCTTAGCCCCGATTCGGTGGGGACCAAAAAGGATTGGAAGCTGTTCTACACCCGCGTGGAAGTCCACTGCAGCCGCTGCAAGGCTCACCTGGGACACGTGTTCGAAGACGGCCCACGGCCGACTGGTTTGCGCTACTGCATGAACAGCGCTTCGATGAATTTTGTCGATCAAGCGACGCTGGATCGACGCAAGGCTGAACAGGATGCGGCGGAGAAGAAGGCGGCCGAGTCTGAAGGTTCAGATTCCACCGAAACGTCCGACGAGGCATCCGCTGCGGACGACCAATAGCAGCCACACGCGATTCGGGTGCCATTGTCCGCTGGTGGACCGGTGATGACGCAACGCTTGTTCGGGCTGTTCGGGTTATGCGGCGAAAGCACGCATGGACTGTTTTCAGCAGATGGATTGGTCGAAGGTCTTTTAACGAGTGGCTGCCCGCGCAAGCTGGGTATCCGTTCGATGCGATCTTACGAGCCGATCCGCCGTGCAAGGAAGCACTCATGCGTGTCCGTAACGAAAACGAAACTCAACCCTTTGTCCAATGCACTGATGGGGCGTGTGTCGGTGACCAACCGATTCGGCGTCGCCGTCGTCTGTGGCGTGCCTTGGGCTTGAAGAGCCTGGGCAGTTTGGGGCTGGCCGTCGGCATCGGTTGTTGCTCGCTTGCCGGGGCGGCCGAACCGAGTGGTGCGTTTGCGGCCAATCTGATGGAACCCGCCAATGCGTTTTCTACCGCATGGTTGAACGAATTGGATCCGCCTGATTCGTCGGCTGATGACGTCGATCCGCTGGATGACTTTGACGATCCGGCGGAGGATTACGGATCGGATGACTTGGGCGAAATGGATGAAGACGACATGGACGGTCGGCTGAGCAAGTCGATCTATGGTGACGGTAACGAACGAGTGCCGTCGCTCGAGGGCGGCCGCTTCGTATTGCCCAAGTTGGAAGCCCTGACGACGGACATGACCGAGATCGGCAACGGGCGTCTGCCGGACAATTTCCGTGGCGATGTACCGACGCCGGTGATGGCTTTGCCCGAAAGTTTGTTTGATCGCGGCTTGCCGGCTTCGTGGACGGTCAAGCACTGGGCCGCGCCGAACACGTTTTCATTGCCACGGTACTTCGAAGACCGAATGCTGGAACGCCACGGTCACGAGCGGTTCCCCTGTGCGACTCCTTTGATCAGCGGTGCCCGGTTCTTCGCGACGATCCCGATGTTGCCGTACCTTGCGACAGTGCGACCGCCGTGCGATTGCGAATACACGATGGGGTATTACCGGGTCGGCAGCTGTGCACCGCGTATGTTGCAACGTCCACCTTATGAAAAGCGTGCGGTGATTGCCGAAGCCGCCGCGATCGCCGGTGCCGCAGTGGCTTTGCCCTAGCCCTTTTTCGACCGACGAATCCAATCGAATCATCGCCTCGCCGCAAAGGTCATCCCCTTTGCGGCGTTTCTCGTGCGCTGACGACAGAATCGCGATTGTGAACGCGCGTCATCTCATCGCCCGCCGCTTGGGTTCGATCTGATCGGCCAGACGTCGGGTTGATCGTTGCATAACCGTCAAAGCTTGACTGCTTTGACAGGTGGCCGGATATGCCGGTTATGCCTTGTGTCGGGCTTGTTCGGTGTGAGTACGGTTGATCGCCGCGCTTCGGGCGCCGGTCGTTCCAGAAATGCGGTGTGTATGTCCGATGACGGTGCTGACGACGGTAGCGGAAGATTCGTCCCGAGCGATTTTCGGGCGTCCGTCGTCTGTACCGCAGCATCCCAAGCGTTCCTGATCGAGGCGACATCGCTATGTCAGACACGACATCCCCGCACAGTTCTGCTGACGCATCGACCAAGCGTCGCAGTCGACGCTTTGAACGAAAGCGAGCCCTGGTCGCTGCCATAGTGATCGGGACCGTCGTGCAATCGATCGGTGGTTGCGGCGTGTTTCGCCATCTGCCCGATGGGCCTCACGACACCAAGACGTCGTATCACGACAATTCGGCCTTGCGGATCGAATACCCCGAAGTCGCCCAGTGCGCGACGCCGACCAGCCAGGCGGCCCGTGCCGCATCGGCGCCGGTCACATTGGAAGACCCGTCAAAGATTCCCGCGTTGGAAATGACGTTGGATGAAGCGATCCGGCGGGCCATTTCGCAAAGCCCCGTCTTGCGTCGCACCGGCACCAATGCGGTCGTTTCGCCACAATCGGTATCGACCGTTTACGACCCGGCGATGGCACACTCCGATCCGTTCTCAGGCGTGGAAGCGGCGTTGGCAGCGTTCGATGCCCAATACGCGCAGACACTCAGTTGGAACAAGGTCGACACGCCCAATAATGTGGATCCCAACAACCCGATCGCGATCCAGTTCAGTCCGCTGGCACTTCAAGCGACCCAATCGGTTTTCTCCAACGAGCTGTCCAAACGCACCGCACAGGGTGCCAGCTTTGCCTTGCGGCACAACGTCAACTATGACCGCAACAACCGGCCGTTCAACTTCCTGCGAAGTTCCTTCATCGGGTATTTCGAAGCCGAGTATCGTCAGCCCTTGATGCGTGGTGCGGGCACCCAGTTCAACCGCATCGTCGGCAATGGATCGGTTCCCGGTCAGTACAACGGTGTCTTGATCGCGCGTGTCAACGAAGACGTATCGCTGGCCGAATTCGAACGCAACGTGATCGGTGTCGTATCGGACGTGGAAGCCGCGTACTGGAACTTGGCCACGGCCTATCGGGTCTTGGAAGCCAACCTGAAGGGTCGCGAATCAGCGTTACAGACGTTGCAGTTCCAACAAGTCCGCTTGGAAGTCGGTACCGGACGTCGCGACGAAGAAGCCCAAGCAAGATCGCAGTACTACCAATTCGATGCCCAGGTGCAAAACGCGCTCGGCGGCACCCAGGGTTTGTATGAACTGGAACGTGAGCTGCGTTACCTGATCGGCATGCCGGCCAGCGATGGAACGCTGATCCGTCCGACCACCGATCCGATCGATGTTCGCGTGACGTTCGACTGGAACAGCGCGTTGTCCCAAGCCTTGCAGCGACGCGTCGAAATTCGTCGACAACGTCTGCAAGTCAAACGCCGCGAGATGGAACTGTACGCGGCACGGCTGAACAAGCGGCCGCAATTGGACTTCCTGGGCATCTATCGTGTTCGCGGGTTGGGCGATCACCTGATCGGCAGCGAAGGGCACGGCAGTCTTGACAACCTGTATGGTGAAATCACCGGCGGCCAGTTCGAAGAATGGCAAATGGGCATGGAGTTGTCGTTGCCCGTGGGATTGCGAGCGGCCAGTGCGGCGATCGCCAACGCCAAGTTGACGCTGCAACGCGAACGGGCACTGTTGTCCGATGCCGAATTGCGTGTCAGCCATGAATTGACCGCGGCAACGCGTGCATTGGAGGTCACGTATCAGTTGGTGGAAACCAACTACAACCGCTACTTGGCCGATCTGCGTCAGGTCGAAGTGTTGCGCCGTCGTTACCTGGACGGCACGGACAACATTAATTTCCTGTTGCAAGCACAACGCCAGGTCGTCACCAGCGAACAACAGTTCTATCAAGCCTTGGCCGCGTACAACCTGGCCATCCGCGATGTCCACGGCAACAAGGGGTCGCTGTTGGCGTACAACCAGATCCAACTGGGCGAAGGTCCATGGTGCCCCGATGCCTATCGCGATGCGTACGAAGTCGGACGATTCTTGAAGCCGCGTCACCAACCCGAAAAGGTCCATGTGCCGCGACCGGTTTCGTCCGGACCGTTTGATCCGTCGGCGATTCAATCCACCGGCATGCCGGTGACGTCCGAGGTTTACCAGCCGATGCCGCCGTCGCAAGGCGGCAACGAAGGGCCGGTGAAGGAGGACGATGACGGCATCACACCAGCACCCAAGGACGATCCCGATACCAACAAAACCGGCAAAAATGAAACCGTCGCCGGCGTGGTTCCGATCTTGGTCCCGGACGTGCGTCGCTGACACGAACGGTGGCACCGACGACGGACAAAAAAAGGCGGCCGAATGCTGGAAGCATCCGGCCGCCTACCTTAGATCATTTTACAGTCGCGATGCGGTGACGGATCATCGCATCACGGTCGTGCGATGACTTATTTGCGTCGCACGACCAGCAACCAGTCGTCGGCGGACTTTTCACCGGCCGCAGGCGACTTCAGCGTGATCTTGGATCCGCCTTGCACGGTGGTGCCGTCGTATTTGACGTCACCGCCCTTGCGAGGATCAAACACGCCGACTTCGAATTCGCCATCGACACCGGACAAATCCAACTCGGTTTCGCCGACGGTCGCCAGGAAGACCAGATACAGATTGCCGGGGTTGGCCATGCAGTACTTGGCGTTGGCTTCGTTGCTGCCGTTGGTCAGGTTGTTACCGATCACCTCATCCGAAGGCATCAGTTCCTGGATCGCGATTTGGTTGTCTTTGAAGAATTCCAAAGCGATACGGCAATAGTCCCAACTGCGATCACGTGAACGCCAGTCTTCGCAAACCAAGTCGTTCTGGGTGTACTTGTAACCGAAGTAGTATTCCACGCCGGCGCCGCCACCCATCAGGTGTCCCCACAGGGTTTGGCGTCGCACTTCATGCTCGGTGTACGTCATTTCGCCGGAACTGTCGCGGCCGTCGTAGCCTTCGTAACCCAGGTCGGGGCACTGGCCGTGGGCGGCGGTTCCCGATTCATCAAAGGCGACGACCCAAGGCTTGCCGGCGGCGGTGGATTCACGCACCCATTTGACGGTTTGCCAGTGGGTGTCTTTGATCCCGCTGTTTTGCAGCGATAGGCCGGTCAACTTGGATTTGTCACCGATCAATGGACGGTATTGTTTGTCCTGTTGGTTTGGGAACGTGTGCAAGACGACGTTGTGGTCGTACGCATCCAACGCGTCGATGTAATTGATCATGTCTTGCAGTTGCTGGGTGGATTGAGTGTTTTCTTCACCCAGGTTCCAGTTCAGCGCCAGGTTGTGGCCGTATCGAGCGATCAGTTCGCGGCAATACAGTTTTCGCTGATCGCCAAGGTTGCCGCCGTCCAGCGACTCGGGGACCGAGTTGGCCGAACCGTTGTGGCCGCGATGATGATCGTCGATTTCCGTTTCCTGCATCTTGAAGTGCAGGTACATGTTTCGGTCGGTGCCGTGGTCGAACACGATGCCCCATTGATCCAACTTGCTGCAGTCATAATGCATCTTGTCGTTGCGATCGATGAAGGGCCAAACGTTGTCGCCATCGCCACCGGCGTTGTACGTCAAGAAAGAGAATGCGTTGCATCCTTTGCCGGACAAGTAATTGATCGCACCGATCAAGCCTTTGCCCTTACCGTCGGCCCAGGTCGGGTCGCCGTCTTGCCAATCGCGGATGTGGGCCTGGTAGGTCTTCAGCGGCACACGATCCTTCTTACCGGCGATCGTGTTGTCAAATTCGGCATAGCCCAGCAAGGTTTCCGGAGCGTCGGCACCCGCCTTCAAGAAGAATTCTTTGCTGTCGGCGTGTTGCAGGTAACGCTGGCCGACGTATTGCAGACGTCCCTTGGAACGGAAGCTGTCTTTGTCGGCGCTGCTGGCGGCGATTTTCAACGTTCCCGATTGGCCATCAAAAGGCGAAACGGTTTCTGCATCCGCATCACGATCGAGCGCGGCGCCGTCACCGCGACGGAACGAGACCTTGTAGGTCCAGCGACCCGGACGATCGGGGGCAAAGTGGGCACGCCACTGATTGCCTTGGTCAGCCGACGTATTCGCGGCGTCACCGTCGGCGGCAAAGTAGCCGGGGATCACATAGGTGGTTCCATCGTCGTGGTGCAGCGTGACCGTCATGTCCATGTCGGTGAACGGGTTGGGTTCGTTGTCCTGTTCGTGGGCGAACGGACCGTTCATCGTCAGGGTGACCTTATGCCAGGCTTCCAAGGTTCCGGAAACCGCGATCGAACCGTCACCGTCGGCGCCACGCGGTTGAATCAGCGGTTTTGTGCTGACCGGGGTGGTCGGGCTGGTGGCGGGCTTGGCGGATTTTGCCGGTTCGTTCTTGGCAACCGCGGCGGCTTTCAAGAAAGGTTGTGCGGCGGCCAGGGTTGTGTCATCGGCCGGTTCGAATCGGACCGCGGCCCAGCGGGCACGGCTGTATTCTTGCCCGTCTTTCGAAGCGATCGTTGCCTTGACCTTGATCACATCACCTTCGGTCAGGTCGACCGATTTCCAAGTTTTGTTGTATCGCGAACCGGCTTCGAACATCTTGTCGCTTAGCGGACATTGGTGTTGGCCGATCGTCCGGTCGTCGGCCATCACTTGGTACGTCGATTCGCCATCGCTTTCGCCGACCGCTTCCAAGGTGACGTTGTATTTTCCAGAGGGGAACGGAAACGTCTTGCCGGCCAAACCCGACTTGTTGCGATCGGGATTCACCGCGGCCCATTTGCCGTTGTGCAGATAGAACCCGGTGCCGTCCAGCGTGAACGACGACGCGGTCATCGCCAGCGCCTTGGCCGCGTTTTGATGGCCACCGTTTTGTTGATGCGTGTTGGCATCGGCGGTCGGTTGGGGCGCGTCGTTGGTCGGCGCGGGGGCATCCACATAAGCGAACGTCGGCGGTTGGGGGCCCGCGTGGACAACCGGCGCGGGACCGACACCGTCGGGGCGTTGGAAATCGCGGTTCTGGGTCAGGATGAACTTGTCAAATTCAAAGCCGTCTTCACGCATGCTGAAGTGCACCGTGTGAACGCCGGCGGTCGGAACATCCAAGAAGATCTTGTAGGGTTCACCGCAGTGTTGTTTCTCGGTGCGTTGTTTGCTTTCCCAGTGCCACGTGCGTTTGCCCGTGCACCATTGCATGCGTTTGCCGCTGTCGGGCCAGTTGCCGTCCAAGCCGACGTGGATGCCGTTGTCTTCGCTGCCGGTCGAATGGGCGCGGACCCAAACGTAGTAGCGACCTGGGTTTTGGAAGTTGATTTTGTAGCTGACCACGGCCAATTCGCCGGGCGTGCTGGAAAAGTTGGTGCCCTTGATCAGTTTTTCGCCGTGATTGCGTCGGCTGTCGGGCAGGATTTCTAAGTACGCGCCGTTGCTGGCGCCGCCAACATGGGGCGGGTCGCCGTCGGGCGAAAACTTCGGCTGGGTTTCCGAAGTGGTCAGATAGAAAGCGCGAGTGTCGACCTTTTGCTGGTCAAAAAAGTGTTCCGCTTCGACCGCGGCGATGCCGTCGGTTTCCGCGAAAATGGTTTGCTCGCTGGTGATCGGCGTTTTCGCCTGGGACGTCCCAGTCATGCCGACAATGATCGCCAACATGGCGAATGTGGGGGAAAGATTCAGTTTCATCGATCGTTTACGTGTAGTGCCTAGGAATTGAGTATTTAACCCGGGCACAATGTAATTCAAATCGACGTTAAAGGTGGCCACCCTCCACGGCAGTAAATTCGCCATACACGGGCAGGTGCGGCGAAATGGCTTCTGCTTCGCTGAGCGAAAGATTGTAGACCCTCAGGAAATTCAGCGGACCGCCGCGTCCCAAGTATTCGCTGGTCGATGAGGGACGCACCAGAATGTTGGACGTCTGATGATTGGCGAACACATCGGTCGGGCTGCTGTGCACGACGGCTTGCATCCGTCCGCCGGCGACGCTGGGGATCAGATACGCGTCGTCGGCTTGGAACAGACCCGCCAAGACAATGTCGTCTTCGCCACGGCCGTCTTCGGCGACCGCTTTCAAAATGCCCGACAACAAAGCGACCTCATCTCTCGCCCGCGTCAATTCGATCCGCACGTTGACCATGGAAAACGTCCAGGCTTCTGACGGGGACGGTTCGGCCGCACGGAACCAGGCGACCAGCGGATCATGCGACATCGCACCGGCCGGATCGGACACGGTATAGGTTTGTGTGCGATCCGCCTGGACACGGCTGGTGTCAAAGATGAAGCCCATCTGTTCGCCCAGCAACGGATCGGCTGCGGCGGCGGCATTCGGATTGGACAGGATGAAATCGTATCGAGAGGCGCCGCTGATTTCACTTTGTCCTTCGTTGACCGCATCGATCAGTCGGGGAATGACGTCACGTTCGATCGAGCTGACTTGTTGGAACGCGATCACGTCAAATTGACGCAAGATCCGGATCACGTTTTTCCGAATCATCGGATCCCGCAATTTGGTCGGTCCGAATCCGCCCATCGCCCACGACGCGATCCGCAGATTGCGAAACGCGTGGGTGAGGGCCGCCGCCCGGTTCGGTGTGGCGACGGGCACGTTGGCTTTGGCGAACGTGTTACGAATCACCGACGTGTCACTATCGAAATCGGGACCGCCGGTGGAGTCCTCCTTGCCGGACTTTCCCGCCAGGCCGTCGCCGTTCCACCATGACGTGAACGGATTGGGCTGTGATGCCGCCGGCACGACGCTGGCCGTTTGCATTCCGGTCCCCGGGGTCAAGGGATCGGATCGGTTGGCGGCAAAGCTGACGCGGTCCGTATCGACGGTATCGCCGGATTTGGGACGTACCGACACGCGATCCAGTCCCGACACTTCGTAATGTTTGACGAAGTACCATCCGCCGCCGACGACGACCAGCAGGGCGATGCCGGTCTGGATCAAATATCCACGGTGTTCAGACATCGCGATGGGGACTCCGGCAAACGATCGAAGGAACCTTCCTTTGGAATCAGGTGACTCGTTTCTATGGAATCGGACCGTCACACCGTGATGCTTTGGGCGCAAGTGGTTCGCCCATGCCGCCTGGTGAACTTTGGGTGCAGAAGATCCAGCACCTAGGGATCGAACCAGATTTAACGCTTCACCGAATCAACACGAATGACCGCGAAATGCCGGCGGCGCCGGCCTGACACCACCACGTCGGATCGGTATTCTTTATGGGGTGGCTGCGACGTCTTGGTCGGTCCCGGACGCCGAATCGGCGCCGGTGATCGTACGTTGCCCCACAGACGAACCATGGCCGGTCGGTGGTCTTCCCCGGCGGCAACGCCCCGTCGGCATCCCACGTTCCGCCCTTTAGAACGGAAGTCAGAAACGATCGTGAGCGATCTTGTTAGCGTCGAAGTCCCCACCGTGGGCGAATCCATTTCCGAAGTCCAGATCGGCCAGTGGCTGAAATCCGAAGGCGACCACGTGGCCGCCGGCGAAGACTTGGTGGAAATCGAAACGGAAAAGGCGTCCGTTCAAATCCCGGCGCCCGTGGCCGGCGTGCTGACGTCGATCCAGAAGAAAGAGGAAGAATTCGCGACCGTCGGTGAAGTCATCGCGTCGATCCAGCCCGGCGAAGCTCCCGCCGGCGGTGGCGGCGGCAAATCGGCATCGTCCCAGTCCGCCGCACCGACACCCGCCCCGGCAGCCCCCAGTCCCGCACCTGCTTCGTCGGCACCCGCCGGCAAGGGCGGTTTCGTGATGCCGGCCGCCCAGCGTTTGTTGGACGAACACGGCCTGCGTGGCGACCAGGTCCCGGCCACCGGACCCGGCGGTCGATTGCTGAAGGAAGACGTGGTGGCCTACATCCGATCGCGGCCTACCGATCCCGCCCCGTCGGCTGCCCCCGCAACGACTCGGCCCGATGGACCGACCACCGCGGCATCGACCACCCCGACGGCATTCCAACCGCCCGCCGCCCCCATGACACCGGCCCAGCGTCCGACGATCGACGGATCGCTGATGACCAGTTCGCTGCACCGGGGCGAAGAAGTCAAACCGATGAGCATGTTGCGGCGGACGATCGCCGCACGCTTGGTCGAAGCCCAACAAACCGCTGCCCTGTTGACGACGTTTAACGAAATCAACATGCAGCCGGTGATGGACATCCGTAACAAGTACAAACAAAGCTTTCACGAAAAGCACGGTGTGAAGCTGGGCTTCATGTCCTTCTTTGCCAAAGCGTCTGTCGAAGCCCTGCGACGATTCCCGGCCGTCAACGCGGAGATCCGTGACGCGAACATCGTCTACAAGAATTACCAAGACATCGGCATCGCGATCGGTGGCGGCAAAGGACTTGTGGTACCGATTTTGCGTAACGTTGAACGCATGTCGTTCGCGGAAATCGAACGGTCCATCGGGGACTATGCGCGGCAGGCCGGCGAAAACCGGTTGCAGCCGGCGGATCTGATGGGCGGAACGTTCACCATCAGCAACGGCGGAATCTATGGTTCGCTGTTAAGCACCCCGATCGTTAATCCGCCACAAAGCGGGATTTTGGGTCTGCACTCGATCCAAGAACGACCGGTCGCCGAAGACGGCCAAGTCGTGATCCGTCCGATGATGTACGTCGCGTTGACCTATGACCATCGGATCGTCGATGGTCGCGAAGCGGTCGGTTTCCTGACGACAATCAAAGAAGTGATCGAAGATCCAGCAAGAATGTTTTTAGAGGTGTGATGAAGTCGACAAGCACGCAATCGGAATCGTGGCCGACCTTACGGAGTGGCCGCGGTGTGGGCGAAGTCGTTTTCGTGCTGTTCTTGGTCGCGTTGATTGTCGCCCTGGCAATCCCATGGATGCTGCAGTCGCGACAACGATCGCGACGCATTATCTGTCAGACGCACTTGCAACGGATCGCCACGGCGCTGGGTTCGTACCATTCGACGTTCGGACATTATCCCTCAGGCACCTGGGACGAATCATCGGCGGTTTGTAATGACCCCACCGGGTTCCACCACAATTGGCTGACCGGCTTGATCGCCCGAATGGATCATCCGGAATTGGCCGAATCGATCGATCGGTCGGCCAGCATTTATTCGCCGTCCAACACGATGGTGCTGCAGACCGTCGTTCCCGAACTGCGTTGCCCCGCTTTTGACGGGGTGCCCGAAAACGTGACCTGCTATGCGGGCAATCAGGGTTCGGTCGAAACGCCGATCGCGCCGGACAACAACGGCGTCTTGATGGCCAACGTTTTCTTGGACGCCGACGGTGTAAGTGATGGTTTGGAATACACGGTGTTCGTCGGCGAAAAACTGCCGTTGCCGGACGACCACGGTTGGGCCAGCGGCACCCGATCATCGATCCGCAACGGCGGGCATTCGATCAACGTGTCGAAAACGTTGGTTCCCGGCGACGACGCTACCACGACATTGGGCGTCGTCGGCGGCTTCGGCAGCGATCACGTGGACGGGGCGCACGTGTTGTTGGGCAGCGGACGTTGGTCCTTTGTTGCCGACAACATCGACCTGACGACGCTGCGTCAGATGACCGATCGAGCCGACGCGCAGACGACTGAGTGATGGTGATCGCTTTTCGCTCAGGCTTCGGCGACAAACAAACGTCGCCGAATGTCGGCCAAGACGGGTTGGTCTTTGTCACCCAGCCCCGACTTTCGCTGGACCAATTGCACCGCGGCATCGAACGCGTCGACCGACACCATGATCGCCGCAGGATGTTTCATCCCCGCGGCTTCGGTTAAATGATCGATCAATTGCATCGACTTGCGATCCAAACGATGGGCGTGCCCCAAGTCCAGCAACAATTGATGCGGCGAATTTTCGGGGGCGGTCTGGCGGCGAAACGCTTGATAGATCACCAGCGCCGCGGCAATCGCGATCACCGGGATCGCTAAAAACCACAGTTCGCCATGCCACTCCGATTCAACCTTTTGTTCGCGGAACTGAAGGCTGACGTCACGCATGACGGTTTCGGCCAGGGGTAACGTGGCATCGGTGACCGAGCTTGTCTTGGAAACAATGTTGGACCACATGTTCATCTTCGCCCTAATTTAGGTTCAGCTCGCTAAGGTCGGACACATTGGCCGGAAATTCCGTGTCCGATTCCTGACGCTTTTCTAACGAACGGCGTGCGGCGTCGCGTGCACTGCTTTCCGGCAGATCCGCCATTTCGATCAACAGGTTCAACGTTTCTTCACCCGTGCCGTCGGCCATCACTTCGGCGGCCACGCGACGGGCTTCCTGGTGGTCATTGCGAACGATGTGTTTCATCGAATCGCTCAGCAAATCAATCGCCGCGAACGCATCGACGGCCAGCAATGCGTCCAGCCGATTTTGCAGTACCGGGTGACGCAGCGAATCGCTGACATGTTGGATCGCTTGATTGTCGACCATCATCACCACACGTCCCAGGATCCGGCGACTGCGTTGGCCCAATGTGTTCATGACCGGCAGCATTGCCGCGGCATGCAACGGACGCAGGACCTCACGCGCCGCTTCGCCGATCCGCGGGTCGGGATGATCCAACATTTCGATCAGGTTCATCAGCAATCGGGCTTTGCGATGTTGTTGGATCTGCGCGGGATCATCACTGCTGACGTGCTTGGCCGCTTCCAACCACGATTCGGCGGGCTGGGGTTCGGTTCGTTTCAATGCGGAAAGTACGGCTGGGATCACGGATTCGCCGCAGTGTTGTAATGCACCACACGCCAACGTCAGGGTGTCTTCCCAGTCGCCATTGCCATAGGACCAGACATAGATCAGGGCGGCTTGGTGCGAATCGGACAGTTGATCCGATTCGCCGAACGCTTGACGACAGCAGCGCGGAATGCCCAACTGTTTCAAGTTGTTGATCGTATTGGGTGTCGGATCGGTTCCCACGCTCGTTAGGAACGATGACTGGAATGTTTCGTCCGTGCGATCCTGGATCGCGCCGGCCAGCACATCACCCAAGTCGCGGCGACGGACGCCAGCGGCCAGCAAGTCGATCAAGCTGCGATCGGTCGCCTTGACCAAACAGTCGGTCAGCAACTCGGCGATCCCCGAATCGTCTTTCATGCATCGACGCAGTTCGCTGTCGGACCAAGTCGATGCCAACAGAAACGCTTCCACCAAGGTGTGGTTTCGGTGCATCGAGAATCGACGGGCGCTGGCGGCCAGACGAGTCACGAAGGCGGATCGACCGAGAACGTTCACCTGTCCCGACCGTGCCGCATCCCCCAGTTGTTGGGCGATGGAGCGAATCGTGTCGGCGGCGGCGTGACGGATCGCATGGGATTTTCCGTTTTCCGCCAAGCGGGCAATCGTGTCCGTCAGGTCGACCAGCTGCAGGGTCTTGCACGCCCGCAAAGCCGGCAGCACGACATCGGCATCGCCTGACAGACGTTCAGCGACGAACGTTCGAAACCACTTGGCATGTGGCACGAGACGTTCTTGTTGTTCCGGCGTCAACGACGGCCAATGCATCGCCAGGCACCGGCCGGACCGTTCACAGCGTCGGCGCAGCAATGCGTCAACGGCACGTCGGTGAGCGTCCGGATCGCCGCTGCGCAGGGCCGACGCCAAGACGTCGACCGCCGCAGCGTTGGCGGTTTCGGCTAGAAATTCATAGGTCAGTGATAACCCGGGCATCGTACAGCACCCCCCCCCTAAACGCCACGTTCCGATATCGTTTGATCTTGCGACCGATGAAGGACGCGACGACCGACGAAGATGGGAATCCGGCGTTGCGGACAACGGACGGTTGTCGAGTTCCCCTTCCCGACAGCCATCACAAAACGTTCAATTCACGGAACAGCGACTGGGTCGCTCCCGTACTGGAAACGTAGCTTTCGTTCTGACAAACGTGTCATCGGTTGGTTGTCAGATCCGCATCGCCCCGGCGTTGGGCGACGGACATCCCTTACATCCGTCGTGATCGATACAAAGGACGGCGATGGTCATGCTTGCGGATGATCGCCCGACCGCAGTGGTTTATAATTTGGGTTTCCCGAGACATCCGGTCGCTTGGCCGGAATCAACGCTTCGGTTCGGGGAACCACCATCATGATTGAGTCGCAACGATGCCATCATCTGACGTGACATTGTCCCAACAAGACGCCAAGACGATCCTGAACGAAAGCTATCTGGAAGTCCGCTCCAAGATGCTGGAAATTGCCGCTGCGCTGGATCGGATGCAGTCGGCACCCGGCGGTGACGGGCTTGGTGATTCGGACAAACGAATCCAGTTGGACCAAGCCATTGAGATCTTAGCTTCGGACGATCCCGATCGCGCGGCCCGACTGCAGTTTCTGTTCAGCCGACCCTACGATGCCCAGTGGCGAGAGAAAATGGAACTGTAAATGGACTACATCGACCCCCACATTCACATGGTTTCGCGGATCACCGACGACTATGAAACGTTGGCCCGCATGGGATGTGTCGCGATCAGCGAACCTGCGTTCTGGGCCGGCTTTGATCGTGGCACCGTCGACGGATTTCGCGACTATTTTCGTCAACTGACCGAAGTCGAACCGCGTCGCGCTGCCCAATACGGCATCCAGCATTACACGTGGCTGTGCATCAACGCTAAAGAAGCCGAAAACGTCTCGCTGTCGCGCGACGTGATCCAGATGATTCCCGAATTTTTGGATCAGCCCAATGTGTTGGGAATCGGCGAAATCGGATTGAACAAGAACACCAAGAACGAAGCCACCGTGTTCTTGGAACACCTGGACTTGGCCGCCAAGTACAACCAACCGATTCTGATCCACACGCCGCACCTGGAAGACAAGTACCAGGGGACGCGAATGATCTTGGACATGTTGCAATCCGACACGCGATTAGATTCGGATCGCGTGTTGGTCGATCACGTCGAAGAACACACGATTGACGAAGTCTTGGATCGTGGTTTTTGGGCCGGCATGACGTTGTACCCGGTCACCAAATGCACGCCGCAACGCGCCGCCGACATGATCGAACGCACCGGTGGCGAACGATTGTTGGCCAACTCGGCCGGTGATTGGGGGCCCAGCAAGCCGACCGCCGTGCCGGATTTAATCTTTGAATTGCGACGACGCGGCCACAGCGAATCGTTGATCCGCAAAGTGGTTTACGAAAATCCGCTGGAGTTCTTTTCACGCAGCAAGAATTTCAACTTCAATCCGCGGGCATGACCCGTCGGTCGAACTCTGCTTTGATGCGGCTGTAAACGCTGTCGTGGTCGCAGGTCTTTTGGCGGCCGTCGACCTCACCGGCAAACCACACGCCGGCGTCGGTCCCCATCAACAACACTTCGTCCGCATTGCGTAACTGCTGTGGGGTGATCGGGGCCAGTGTCCAGCCGATGCCCAAATCACCCGCGATGCATTCGACCACGGCTTGGGTCACGCCATGCAAAATGCGATCTTTGGGTGGTGAACATAGTGTGCCCTGCGAAAGTATCGCCAGGTTACAGGTGCTGGTTTCGGTGATCGAACCGTCGCCGTCCAACAACACGCCGGCCGCATCCGGTTGCCTGCGTTTGGCTTGCTGGTCCGCCAAGTAGTAGTGCAATCGGCACCGTGTTTTGATTTGCCGTGACCAACTGGTGGGCGGTGGTTGGGTCACGTCGGTGATGACCAGCGGTTGTCCGGACCGTGCCCAGCGTTGATGCCGTTGATGATCCAGGCTTTGGATCTGCAAGATGCATGTCGGCGATCCCTGTTCACTGCCGGGGGTCGCCAGCCAAGTGATGCCGACATCACCATGAACGTCGATGGTCGCACGGTTCCGCTCGATCAGTTCGTCGACCAACGCGGTGAACGAGTCCTTCGACGGCAACGACGCAATGCCCAACACTTCAACGGTGTCCCACCACCGCCGCAGGTGGCGGTCGGTTTGAAACGGTTGTCCGTGATAGGTGCGAAGTCTTTCGACGGCGGTCACGCCTTGGCGAAATCCCACGTCGGTGCTGTCAATGCGTGGCGGCGGTGTGTCGTACCAGCGGCCGTTTTGAAAGTATTCGCCCAGGATCATGGGATCGAATTCACATCACGGGTTGGGGAACAGGCAATGGTCGATCACCGTTTGCATCATCGGACCGGCTCCGCAATTGGACGTGTAATAGTCCAGTTCGCTGTGATGCCGGCCGACCACCGCGGCACAGTCGCGGGCCCGCACCGGCAATCGAGTCCCGTCATAGCGTGATGCGAAACGTGACGGACCACTGTAACCCAAGGCATCGGCGTTGCGGATGCGATCCAACCGCCAGTAATTCTTCAGCACAACATCGCGGCGGTTGTACAGCAGGTGGATGGAATCCAGATTCTGGGTTGCCAATCGGTGATAGCCTCGTTCGGCCAACCAGTCATTTTCCAGCGCCGGAGCGACCAAGCCGATGTCGATCGCCGCACCGGTCACTTTATCGCCGGGCAATTGTCGTCGACCCAATGTGCCGCCGGCCATTGCATGCAGCGCGCCTGTGATCACGCGTCCGCCAAAGCTGTATCCGATCATCGACGTCGGCTGGCTGGCTTTGACATGTTCACGCAGCAACCAAGCCAGATACAGACCCTGTGTATCGGTCCGTGCGGCTTTAATGCGTACGTCGTTCAGACCGAATCCTTCGCGTTCGCTGGGCCAACTCCACAAGACCCAGTCGATCGAACCGCCGAATTGTCCGGTGCAGTGTTGGTAACGACGAACGCTGCGGTACACCGCCAATGTGCGTTCGATGGCTTTGGCCGATGAGTCCACACGATTGCCATGAACGTAAACCACCGTCGGACGATCGCTTTGACGGCTGGCCAAGTACATGTCCAACGATGATGGATGGATCCGGCCACAGGTGTCCAACTGATAGACACGAAAGTTGGGCGATTCCAGCGGGGCCGCACAAACGCTGGTTTGCATTCCGCGGGTGCTGAACATCCACAAACGGTCTTGGGTCATGCCCAGTGAACCAATTCGTGACGTTGATTCCAAGGTGTCAGACAAATGGATCGATGTGTCGACCGTGATCGGCGGAAGATCAGGACTGGCGGCGATGCCGGTCAAGCCGAACGTGATTGACACCACGAGTGAAAGACAAGCCACTCGTTGGATTCCCATGATCGATCGACGCGTCCGACAACACGTCGTCAAGCTGTTGCGCTGCGGTGGAGTCATATGGATACAGGACGTAGCGGGGGAAGCTGTGGAGGTAGGACATCAAAATGTTGCTGAAAAAAAACGATGTTGCGTTTGCACAACACTCCAGGCGACCTAGTTTTGTGCGGTCCTTCATCAGGATCAACGAATAGGCTCGGTTTGTTAATGAAGGAAAGTATGATGATGATCCGCAAAGTAATGATTGTGCTGGTTCTGTTGACCGTTTCCACGTCATCGGGATGCAGCGGGCTACGCAACTTCTTCTTTGGACGCGGCGCCCGCTGCGGTTTGTGCAACACGATCGGCTCGTGCACCAACCGGCTGTTGGGCGGCTGTCGATCAAGGACCCAGCAGATATGCCCACCGGCCGCCCAGGTCGCACCGCCCGTTTACGCACCGGCGCCCACCTATGCCCCGGCACCAACGTACGCTCCGGCGCCCACCTACGCACCGGCCCCGACTTATGCTCCCACGCCGGTCGTGACCGCCCCGACGTATTGTGAACCGCAGTGCCCGCCGGCCGCCGCGATGGCTGCACCGACGTGCAGCAGTTGCTATGGATCACCGACTCTGGAATCCGGTTGTGGATGTGGATCTTCCGCCGGCGCATACGTTGATCCCTATGGAACGCCGATGATGTACGACGGACAAGTGATCGGCGATGGCGTCATGGGCAGCGGTGTGATGGGCGGTGACGGGTTCCAACCCCGATACAACAGCCAAATGTCGCCCGTCCAGGACTTCATGAACGATATGTACGACGAACACGGCGATCGCATCGTCGACCGCCAACTCGTCCAGTAGCATTCGCACGACGCGGCGTGTCAAAACGTACGCTTTGTAGTGCAGCGTTCGGTCGCCCCGGAACGTCGAACGTAGAAGAAAACGTCTGGCACTGTAGAAATCCGTACGGTGGATAGATGCAGCGGCCTGAAAAGACGAACGCTTGGAATCGTTCACCGACTAGACTGGAATCGTATCGCCGTCGTTCGACGAGCCCGTGCGGCGGCGATGCGTGACCGGTCTGTTTTTCTAGGGTCGCCAATCGTGACCCGTCTCTGAACAAATCGAATTTCTTTCTTCCCACCCCAATCGACATCATGCCGCTTGATCGTCGCCAGTTTTGTTCACAGTCGTTGGCCCGTTTGACAGCCGTCTCCGCAGCCACGACGCTCGAGTACCATCACGATGCCATGGCACAAAGTCGTCGCTCGCGACGGGGCGACCAGGAATCCGAAGGCACGCCACGCGTTTCGTTTGATCTGCCGCAAACCCATCGATGGCGGATGGGGCTGTCACTGAAGACCGGTTCGACCTGTCAAAACGTGATCGCGACGTTTCCAATTCCGGTCAACTGGCCCGAACAAGAAGTCCGCTTGGTCAACAAGAACATCGATAATCCGATGACCCGCTGGATCACACGTCCGGCGCCCGGGGGAACGACCCAAGTGGTCGCGTCGGTGGCCAAGGTGGCCGCCAGCAGCGAGACGGAAATCATGTTCGAATTCGATGTCAAGAAGCATCGAATCGTTGCACCGGAGGTCACCGATGATCTGGTGATCCCCGCGCGGCCATCGCGGGACATCAAGCTGTACCTGGGAACCAGTCCCGAGATCGACCACACACACCGGACGATCCGCGCCGCCTATGCCGAACTGTCCGCCGAGCCCTATGACAACGCGTGGCAATTGGTCGAACGCATGTACGACTACGTGCGGGACAACGTGCGATACGTCAACGGACCGATCCAACGTGCATCGTTGGCTTTGGAAAATGGATATGGCGATTGCGAAGAAATGACCAGCCTGGTCGTGGCTTTGTGCCGCAACGCCAAGATTCCCGCGCGGATGGTTTGGGTGCCCGAACACTGCTATCCAGAGTTCTACCTGGAAGACGCCGACGGCGACGGTCACTGGTTCCCGTGCCAAGCGGCGGGAACCCGACAATTCGGTGGCATCGAAGAATATCGTCCGGTCTTACAGAAAGGTGATCGCTTTCGTGTCCCGGAAAAGGGCGGCAAGCCCCAGCGTTATCTGACAGAATTCTTCACCTGCGAGGTCAAAGGACGCAGCGATCCAAATCCGACGTTCGTGTTGGAACAGGTCGACGTTTGATCGAATGCCGGGTGCGGACTTTTCGGTCCATCCGGCTGGCCGCTACAAGACGATGGTCGCGCCCAACACCAGGCTGTCCTGGGTGACGTCACGGTCGCTGACCGTCGTGATGTTGATCAACGGCGCGAATCCTGTGCTGCGGACATACTCAGCCGACACACGCATGTGGTGTGACAGTTGTTTTTGGTACCCCAGCACCAGTTGTCGGTTGAATTCAAACTCGGTGCCTGGGCCGCCCTGATCGCCATCGCTGTAGCTGAATGACCAGACGGAAAACCCCGGTCCACGGTGGGGCCAATACGCCGCTTCCAGCCGATACGCTTGGACCATCGATCCGGTGACCGGCCACGCTTCGGTCGTTGAAACCCATTCGCCCGCCAGCGTGACCGCCATGAATTCGAATTGGCCGAACAAATTCCATGCGCTGTTGTTGTCGTCACCGAATTGGTTGGCATCCAGGTGTTCGGCGGTGAAACCATCGTAGATGGTCCCCAACAGAAAACCGCTGCCAAGTTGGATGCGTCCCAATTCGATATCGCCGTGACGAAAACGGACGTTGGCGGCGAAGTTGTTCAGCTTTCCACGCGATGTCGAATCGGCCACGCGGATCCCTCGACCACCGTTGATCGCGGCAAGCGTGACGTGCCACCGGTCGTCAAAGTACCCCAGCCCGACGCCTTCGGCCAACGCGGAAAAGTAGTGCCAAACGACGGACTGGGTGAACGGGCTAAGGGTTCCAAGGTCGCCAAAACCGATGTTCTTTTTCCCCAAGTACAGGTACCAGGGACTCTGCCGAAAATCACCAAACACGGCGTACGCTTGGCGAACTTGCAGACTGCCTTGGCGGTGGTCTGGGAACGTGAACACGTCGGAGAAAAGCCACTCCCCGTACACATGGGCCATCGGTGAGACATGCGCCGTGACGTGACCGTTGGCCTGCAACAGTCGCGCGTCGGTCGCGCTGTCGCCAGAAAAGTCGGTGGGGAAACGACCCAGGTACGGAAACTTGTCCGTCGTGTTGGTGGTCGCCGCCAAGAAGGACAATCGGGCTTGTCCGCCGACGTACACCGCCGGTGTGAATGCGTCGCGATGACACGCGTGACGCAGGATCATCTGTTCTTTATCCGTCTGTCGGTTTTGAAAGTCCAACAACGGATCGGAAAAATCGGTGTCCAGGTTCAGCCATGGGCGTCGACCCTGCATGATCACCGACGTCGTGGGTGATTGGGGATACACAACATTGCCGGGAACGTCGAACAAAGGACTGTGTTCATCGAACACTGGGGTTTGCCCATCGAACACTGGGCCGATGATTTCGGCTGTTCCTGATTCGATCGCCAAGTCCGTTGCGGGACCCTGGAAAACGGATGACTCTTGCACGCCATCGGCCGGGTCCGAAACACTCCATTGGCTGCCGATCACCGTTTCGTCACCGAACACCGTTTCGCTGCCGGGTGGAACCACCTCGGGCGAAGACCACAGCGGCGCGTCTGGATTGGCAGCATCCGATTTGATGTCGTTGGGGCTGGGAAGCGTCCAAGTTTCCTGTGCCGTCGCCGTGAAACCGAACGCGCACACCAAAATCCAGGTCACGACGTGCCGCAGGCCGTGACGGATTGATGGCGTGATGTAGCGGTCGAGGCGAAAGGCGGGCATGAGGCAGTGGCAAGCGGGCAAGGGCGGCACAGGTGTGGTGTCAATCGCGTCCGTTCTGGTCCTATCGGCCGAAGCGATCTTGTTGAACGCGGTGACTTTTCCGCCTGCTCAAACTTTGCCCAAAATGCCGAGGTTCAAGTCGGCATCGTTGCCAGACGCTGGGTCTTTGGCTTGCCGGCAAAGCATCGTTCAGTGGATGGGGTAAACTGCAGCGGACGTCGCCGGCCCGAATCGCACACCTTCACTGACGCAAATCCATGAATCCAGGTCCCGGTATGGACGGCTCCGATAAAAAGAGCTCCGGTACGCCACCTCAAGATGGCGTGACGATCGACCCGAAAGATCTGCGTCGGATGCTGCATGATTTGCGGGGGCCGGTCCGGCACGTTCGCGGGTTCCACAGCATTGCCGCCGAAGCATGGCAACGAATTGCCGACGATGACCTGCGGCAAAAGCATGCCGAAGACGTGACCGACATCGAAGACAGTCTGAACGTGATCCAGCGGGCCGGCCGTTCGATGGACGAATTGCTGGATGCGATCCGTTCGTGGTGCATGGCCATCATGCCGCCTGATCCGGGGACGATGGTTGGCGAAAAACCGCTGACCGAAATCTTACGTCAATCTTGGGACGATGTTTGTCGTCAGCACAGCATCGGCGATGCCAAGCTGGACATTCACGCCGGTGCCGATCCGGACGTGGATTTCGATTCGTTCGAAAAGATGTTGCACCAAGTGCTGGACAACGCGTTCCGTTACCGCGACGACAAACGGACGCTGGAAGTCACCGTTGAAGTCAAGCCGACCTCCGATGGATGGACGTGCCTGATCCGAGACAACGGCGTGGGGTTTCCGCCGCAGTTGGCCCCGCGTTTGTTGCGGCCCTTTGAACGTGGTTCAGCAGCGAACCCGATGCGTCCCGGGATGGGACTGGCCATCGCCGACGCTTTGGCGAAGCGTCAAAATTGTGGCCTGGTGTTGTGCGGCGAAATCGACGGTGGTGCCGCCGTGGAAATCACACACCCGATGCTTCGCCCGCACTCGGACGGCCCCGATCCGGGTTGACCGTCAGCAACAGCTTGAACAGCTCGACTTCGTTTTGAACATCCAGCTTTTCAAACAGTTTGCCCCGGTGCTTGGACGCGGTCTGAACAGAAATGCCCAGACTCTGGCCGATCTCCTTCAGCGTCTTTCCGGCCGCCAGCAATTCCATCACCTCACGTTCGCGAGGGGAAATGCGGTCCAAGTTGATCAGGGATTGTTCACGGATCCGGCTGACGTGTTCCGTGTCTTCGCTGTGGCGCAGCGCTTTTTGGATCACTTGCACCAGTTCGTGCGGGTTGAAACTTTTCTCGATGAAATCGAAAACCCCGCTCTTGAACGCTTCCCGACAGGTCGCCGCATCCGCGTGAGCGGTGACGACGATGATCGGAATCGAACTGCCGCGGCTGGCCAATTCGCGGTGCAATTCCAGCCCGCTCATTTGTGGCATCATCAGGTCGACAACGATGCAACCTTTGGCCCCAAGGTCGGCGAGCTGTAAAAATTCAGTGGGCGAAGCAAACGTGCGTACCTTCAAGCCGATGGATTCGCACAGTTTCCGCAACAGCAACAAGTCGTCGGGATAATCGTCGATCAGATAGACCACCGACTCGGCGGTACGCCCGTTCGATGTCGTCGCTGGCATTGTGTCCGTCATACGTACAACGCTCGAATGTCAGAAGAGGATTCAAAGAGGAGGCTCAGTTTAACGTGTTTTTTACATGCCGCGTGCTTTAAGTCGGACATAAGGGCTCAGATTTTCGAATTACGCCCCATGTCCAACCGCTGAACACCGGGCATCCCAAAAAGTCTGACGCGCCACTGAGGCTCCACTTCCTTTCACGTTCGGTTCAGTTTACCCGTTTCATGCGATCAATCGGAGACGAGTCGCCCTGATTTTTGATTTCACTGTGTGCTGCAACGACAAGTCGGAAGTCATCTCTGCGTTTTGAAACCCGTGGGTTTCGTTTGTCTTCCGCTGAATGACCAGATTGTTGCCCCCCCGATTGTGCCGTGACCGAAATCGAAGTCCTGGCCGAAAAAACTTTCGACAAGATTCTTTTTGCGTCCTCGCCACTTTGGCGCGGTGCCCGGGCGATGCCGATCTGGCCGGCGAAGCGTTGCAGGATGCATTTGTCGCCGCCCGCGTCCGATGGCGGACGACACTCACATCAAGATTCCACGTCTCTTTAAAATCGAAGGCTTTGCCGCCGACGATCCCATCGGTGACATCTCACAGAGCGAAGGCAGGCTTCGTCAGGCTCTTCACTGGAAAGAATGAACGTGACCCCCGAAGTATCCACCTACCTGTTCTTTGACGGCAATTGCGAAGAAGCACTGCGGTTCTACCAGTCCAGGCTGGACGCAGAGATCGTGTTCGTCATGCGGTTCAAAGATAACCCGGAACCCGATCCCGACTGTCCGATTCCCGAAGGTTTCGACGACAAGATCATGCATGCGACGATTCGCATCGGAAACACCATTGTGATGGCATCCGATGGTGCAAGCATGGCTGAAGATGCTTCGGTCGGGATGAACGGGTTTCGCCTGGTCTATACCGCCGAAGACCCGGAGCGAATCCGCCACGTCTTTGACCACCTGGCCGACGGCGGTAACCCGGAAATGCCTCCGGTGAAAACGTTCTGGTCGCGATCCTATGGCATGGTCACCGACAGATTCGGCGTGGCGTGGATGGTGATGTGTGTCGATCCGGAACAAAATCGCACCCAAGTCGATTAGCTGAATCGGGCGGATGGCAGTTGTCATGATCTGATGCGACCGTAAACGTCTCTGCAGCGATCACGCTGACGCGATGGGTACCGCGTTGATCAGATCCAAGTTCCGGCCGCATTCCTTTGCGGCCGTTCGGGCAACGCTTGGTTACTGAACCGCCGAGACATGACGAGTCAGGAAATCACGCATCAGCCGTGCGATCTTTTCGCCGCGATCTTCCAACGCAAAATGGCCGGTGTCCAGCAGATGCAGCTCGGCGTTGGGTAAATCACGCTGATACGGTGTGGCTCCCGAGGCGGGGAAGATTTCATCGTTCTTTCCCCACGCAATCAACGTCGGAGGCTGATGTTGTCGCAGATAGGCCTGCCAAGCCGGGTAACGTTTCGGGTTGCTGCCATAGTCATAGAACAGTTGCAACTGAATCGCTTGGTTTCCGGGACGGTCCAGCAAAGGTTGATCAACCCGCCAGTTATCGGGACTGATTTTTGACACATCGCGGACGCCGTGGGTGTACTGCCACCGTGTGCCGTCCAACTTCAAGAACGCTTTCAACGGTTCTGCCGTCGTTTCGTTGCGATCTTGCCAGTAGGCCCGAAGCGGATCCCAAAATGGGCTTAGGCCTTCTTCGTACGCATTGCCGTTTTGAATCACTAGTGACTGAACTCGCTCGGGATGACGCACTGCCAATCGGAAGCCGACCGGGGCGCCGTAGTCCATCAAGTACAAGCTGTATCGTTTGATTTCACGTTGATCCAGCCATTGACCGATCACATCCGCCAAGCGATCGAACGTGTAATCAAACTGGTCGACCGTGGGCATGGAACTGTTTCCAAAGCCGGGATAGTCCGGCGCGATCACGTGGAAGCGATCGGACAGTCGAGGGATCAAGTTGCGAAACATGTGTGACGACGTCGGAAAACCGTGCAACAACACGATCGTCGGTGCGTCGGCCGGGCCCGATTCGCGATAAAAGATCTCCAATCCGTCGACCTGATCCGTGCGATGGTGCACCGTCGTCGTGTCCGATGAATCAGCCGCCCGAACAATCGGACGGGGCTCAGACGCGTTGACGGCGGGTGAAGCAAGAAGTGAAAGGGACAATAAAGCCAAAGCTCCGGTGTAACGGTATGTCATTTTATGGTCTTTGAGTTGAAAGTGGTTCTGTGTTGATTCATTGGTTCTCGTGTTGCGGCGAAGAGCGCGTGTGTTCTAGTTCGTCGCGGCGTCAACCAAGCGTCGTTCGCTCGGCTCAATCGCAACGTCATTGGCACTCATGTCACGACGTTGCATCAGACCGTCATCGCCAAATTCCCAGTGTTCGTTGCCATGGGTGCGAAACCATTGCCCGGTGGCATCGTGCCATTCGTATTCAAAGCGGACAGAGATCCGGTTGTCGGTGAAGCTCCATAGTTCCTTCTCCAGTCGATAATCCAGCTCGCGTTGCCACTTATCTGTCAGGAACTCCGTGATCGCTTCGCGTCCGACAAAGAACTGATCGCGATTTCGCCACTGGGAATCGACGCTGTAAGCGCGAGCGACGCGGTGCGGGTCACGGCTGTTCCAAGCGTCTTCGGCCGCCTGGACTTTGGCCAAAGCGGACGCCCGATCGAACGGCGGCCGGATGTCCGTCGGAAGGACGGTCGGCGTTGCACAGCTGTCGGTGGTGCAAGCGTCGGTGGTGCAAGCGTCGGTGGTGCAAGCGTCGGTGGTGCAAGCGTCGGTGGTGCAAGCGGTTTCGTGATTCATGGCGTCGTTTCGTCTTTCGGATTAACGGTTCGTGTTGAAATCGGACCCACCGGTACCTTGCCGTTGCCGCGGATGGCTTTCCATCAGCGGACGCAAGATCTCGGCGATCTGGTTGCGGGGTCGCTTAGGCACAAACCATGCCGAAACTTCAAGGTTGTTCGTAAGTGGTTTGATGGAAACGCTTTAGGGAAATTGTTGTGCCTGTCGAAGTGGTCGTGAAAAATCACGAAACATGAAAAGTCAGGTGTGATTCGTGAAAAACCATTATTCTGTTGCAGATGAATTCGCCACCTGAACTAAATTGTGATGACGCCGAATCGTTCCAAGCGTTGCTGCTGGAGATGGCCCGGCAACGAAGTGTCGATTCGCTGCTGCGATTGATCGTCCGACGGCTGTGCCAAACGTCCAGCATCGCCCTGGCACGTCTGTGGTTGATCCAGCCTGGGGACATCTGCCAGCGGTGCGTTTTTGCCGACGAATGCCCCGACCGGTCGCAGTGTTTGCATTTGGTCGCCAGCGACGGCGAATCGCAATCGAACGGATCGCGTTGGGATCGTCTGGACGGGAGGTTTCAGCGATTTCCGATCGGCGTTCGCAAAGTCGGGCACATCGCGGCAACCGGCGACGTCGTGGAAGTGACCGACATCAGCGAAGGGTCCCCCTGGATCGTGCGACCGGAATGGGCCACCGCCGAAGGAATCCGTGGGTTTGTCGGGCAACCGTTGGTGCACCAATCGGAGGTCCTGGGCGTGCTGGGGGTCTTTCTGCGTTCACCGGTCTGGCCAGCGGGGCGTTCTTGGCTGCGAATCATCGCCGACCATGCAGCGGTTACCATCGCAAACACCCGAGCACTGCAGCGGATCGAACACTTGACCCAGCAGTTGGAATTGGAAAACGAATATCTAAAAGACGAAATCAGTTCGTCGTTACAGTTCGGTGAAATCGTGGGGCAAAGTGCGGCGCTGCAAAAGGTCTTGCAGCAAGTCGCATTGGTGGCCCCGACCGACAGCAATGTCCTGATTCTTGGCGAATCAGGCGTTGGAAAAGAATTGATTGCTCGTGCGATTCATCAACAAAGCCCGCGGCACGATCGCCCGCTGATCAAGGTCAATTGCGCATCGATTCCGCGTGACCTTTTTGAAAGCGAGTTCTTTGGCCACACTCAAGGTGCATTCACCGGTGCAGTGCGGGATCGCGTGGGACGTTTTGAATTGGCCGATGGTGGGACGCTGTTCTTGGACGAAATCGGCGAAGTCCCGTTGGAGATGCAAAGCAAGCTTCTGCGAGTGCTGCAAGAAGGCACCTACGAACGCATTGGTGAAGAACAGACGCGTCAGGCCGATGTTCGAATTGTTGCGGCAACGAATCGCGACTTGCAAGAAGAGGCGGCCGAAAAGAACTTTCGCGAAGACCTGTATTATCGGCTCAGCGTATTCCCAATCGAAGTCGTGCCGTTGCGGCAGCGGGTCGAAGACATTCCCCTGCTGGCATCGCATTTTCTGCAAACACGTGCCCGCCAGATCGGCGTCGATCAGCCGACGTTGAAACAGCGGCACGTGCGTCAACTGATGGCGTATCGGTGGCCGGGCAACATCCGTGAATTGCAAAACGTGATTGAACGGGCGGTGATCCGTTCGCAGACCGGACCGCTGCAGTTTGACCTGCCCCAGACGGCGCACGAGGCCGCGGCGACGGTTTCGTCACCGACGCCGGCGCGGACTGATGCTCTGATGACCGAGGAAGAAATACGTCGGATCGAACGTCAGAACATGATCGACGTGTTGGAAGCTCATCGCTGGAAGATCTCCGGCGACCAGGGGGCCGCCCAGTTTTTGGGGCTGCATCCCGCGACGTTGTCATCACGGATGCGATCGATGGGGATTCGTCGCCGGACGAAGTGATGTCGATCGCACCTCGTTGTCGTGATCGCTATCGATGACGTGCGTGACAGGAATTGCAATTGACGGCGCGCCGGAACCGGGGCACCGCTTCATCGCCCTGTTGCAATACCGCGTCGGCTGCGTCGGCCAATTCGCCGGCACGCGTTTGGAAATCCAATGGGTCACCTTTGGGTGGAACTTGTGATGCCAAATGCCGATACATCCGCACGACCAACTGCCCCAGATCCGGATCGATCGGCGGTTTCAGCCATTCTCGGTAGGCTTTTGATTCGTGGACCGCCTGCATCACGTCGCCGACCGAAAGCGACGCGATCTGTTCATCGGTTAGCGGCGACAGACCATAGGTCGCCAATCCCGATTCAATGTCTGCCGGATTCGTCATGTCGTGGTCCGCAAGGTCCGACGGACTGGCAATCGCCCGTTCGGCCTTGGTTTGCGCAATGGCCGCCGGCGATTCGCCTGAGTCAGGAACGGGTGGCAGCGACGGTTCGCTGCACCCGAGCAAAAACACGACTTGGGCGGCGAAACAGCATGTGCACCGGAGTCGTCGGCGTGGTGGCGTGATCCAACCGCAGCGCTGCGGAGCATTGATCCGTTGCACATGAATCGAGCGGAAAGCGTTCATGCCGCCTGCTCGTGTGCCGCATCCAGCATGACGGTACTCAGCGTCACGTAGGTTTCGGTCCAAGCCTCTTTGACATCGGCGGTGAAGGCTTCGCCCAGGCCCTGTTCAAGCGTCCAAAGTAGGGCTTGGCCGACCGTTTGGTAACTTTCATCGGGCACACCGTATTGAACGTGGCGTCTTCCCAAGTCTTTCAAAGCGGGAAGCAAGGATTCGAGTTTTGTCAGTGATGCGACGGCTAGGCTGAGCGTTGCCATTAGCTTTTTGCCTTGCTCTTTCATGTCGCCTTTAAACAACGGTTTCAAGCTAGGGTCCAAGTCAAACAGTTTTCCGTAGAACAGTTCGGCGGCCTGTTCGGAGATTGGTTTGACTTGTTCCCAAGACGACTGGACAAGTTCGATTTGATTGGGTGTCATGGCTTCGATCCGTGTGGTGGGTTAACAGTAGCTGCGTTGAAAATCAGTATCCGAGGAGATTGAAACTAGGGCAGCGGAATTCGAACCAAAACTCCACCCATGACATCGTCCTTTTCGAATTCTGGATAATCGTCACCGCGGTTGGGGTGGTCGTTGTGACAAGTCCAACAGGCTTCTGCCACGGCGCGATCCGGGTACACGGCGACGAAGTAATTGGTGTCACCCAGGACTTCTTCGCCATAGAAGTTGTCGCCCGGGTTTTCGACGATGTACTGCAACGCTTTCTTTTCCAAGTCGGTCTTGGCTTGATGTTGTTCGTTCAGAGGCCATGACGATCGCAACGCATAGGTGAATCCGGCTTCTTTATTCTCGTCGACCAATTCGGCACCCATGCGGAACATTTGGGCGGGCAAAGGAATGGCATCGTCGGAATCTTGCCAGTACTCATCGGCGGTGACGACGGACTCTTGTTTCTTCAGGTTGGTCACGACGTGGGTTGCATACACGGTGCGGTCGGCCATCATCACCGCATGCACGCCATCGGCGAATTGTTGCGGCGTGATGGTTGGACCGCTGGAACTGCTGCTGGCTTCGCTGGAACCGCAACCGGTCATTGATAGGGTGCCAACAATGACCGCCGATAGGCCGGCGACGGCAAAGAAGATTCGCTGGATCGTCATGCTTTGAAAACTCATTCAGAAAAGGTGAAAAACAGAAAACTAACGTGAACCCGATCGCTTGCGACTTTGTTGCCGCTTCCGACGTTGTTCGAACCATTCGTGCGCCATTTCGACACTGGTTACGGTCTGTTCGGGAGGCCGATCGAAACAGGTTTGAGCCAGTTCCGGATCGGCCACCGCGTTCAATGAAAACTCCAAGCCATGACATCGTTGACAGACATCACGGACCATCGTTTCAACCGGTCGAAGGACGCTGTTTTGGTTGTGATTGACGAACGTGTCGTCGCCGGTCGCCACACGCGGCATATGGCATGTGGCGCATGTAACGCCGCGTCCGGCATCGATATCGCCGCTGCGTTCCTGACGCCATAGTTCGGCGTGGGAAGAATCCAGGTACGCCAGCGAATGATCATCGTTGTGACATCCCAAGCATGCGTCGACCGCCGCGTATTGGACGTCGTCGACGTGTGCGGCATGACAACTGTTGCAGTTCAATTGTCGATGGGCTGCATCGGAACGCATCGGCAGTCGCGCCATTGCCACTTGCATTTCGGGCAAGCCGACGGCCAGACGCATCCCGTGTTTGCCTCGCAGAAACGTTTCGGATTGTCGTGCGTGACAATGGCGGCATGTGTCCAGCGCGACGTGATCGTTCCAAGCGGTGCCGAATCCCGCCGTTGTTGTGGTGCCATGATTCGCGAGGGAATCTTCCGCTTCGGGCTGATGGCATTGCGTGCAGTTCACGCCTGCGGCGAAGTGGGCGCTGGATGACCATTGCCGAACGATTTGCGGATCCGCATCGCTGATGTCCGGTACAACCTGCGTTTGCGTTTCTTGTGTTTGGTCGTCACCGTTTTGCTGAGAGGTCAACAAGATCAGCGTGGCATCATCCAAGATGTCTGCTTCGCCGTGGTGTTCGTCCAAGTACTTTTCGTACAACGCACGGTTGTCGTGATAGTTGTGGCACCCCGTGGTGGCGCAACTGTCGTAACGCATGCCTTCGTGGCTCACGCGGCTTTCGGCAACGTCTTGATGACAATGCCAACAATAGTCGCGGGGAATGGTCAGCCCCATCGCCAGCGTTCTTTCGGCGACGTGTTCACGGTGACACGAAAGACAGCTTTGGGCATCCAGGGTCTTCAGCAAGTCGGCGTGCACCGGATCGTTGAATTTCGATGCCGGGTGGGTGTCGTTGGCGGTGTCCAAGTCGGTTTCGTGGCATCGCAAACAGGCATCTTGCATCACATTGGACGCGTTTGATTCGTCATTGCCGCCATTGGTTTGGTGGCACTGGTTGCAAGCCAATTCAATTTGATAGTGGCCGTGGGTTGTTTCGCCTGGCAGAAATATGCGTCGGGCGACCGTGGTGCTGGGGGCGACCAGGGCGTACGTGGCAACACCGGCGATGGCCATATTCATGACCATCCAGACGGCGAATTTCGGTGATGCAGGGACAGGCAGCTTCATGTCGTCAGTCGCGAAACCAATAAAATGAAACGACATGAATGGCGATCAAAATCGGCAACGGCCAGGCCAAGAAAAAGTGCAGTTTGGAAAACCAGCCTCGCCATCTTTTCCATCGCAACGCGCTCGGTCCCCTTTGCCGGCTTTCCATTGCGGTGACCAATCCTGCCAAAGCGCCGACCATTGCGACCGATAAGAACGTGACCCCAAGGACCGCATTGAAGTTTGTGCCCAATCGAAGCCCCGTGTGCGCGATCAGCCCGACCACGGTGAGCGTTCCGATGGCCGAATGAACCCAGCGCCACAGGCGGTAATCGCCAAATTGAAACTTTGGGATTCGTTTGCGTAGCGAAAACGCTTGGCCGATCACCAACGCGCCCAGCAAACAGAACCCCGTGATTTGTCTTGCCAGATCGTCTCGCCACCACCAGTCAATCAGGCGGCGATCCGATTGGACGCTTTCGGCGAAAGCGATGACCGGGCCGAAACACCAGATCGCCAGCATGGCAAACGCCAACGCGGAAACCCACATCAGCGGACGCCCGCCCTGATCCGCGGACGATTCGGCGGGGGCACCTGTCAGTTCCGACACCAAGTTTGCGCAGCTTCCACAAGCCGTCGACGCGCCGCAGGCTTCCGCGATTCGCTTTGGTTGATCGCATCCCTGCTTGATCAGTTCACCGACGGTTCCTTTGGTCACGTTCAAACAGTTGCATATCACACTGTCATCGGGCCAATGATGTACAGACAAAGCGGCATCATCCAGCCATGGTGAACCACTCTTCACAAACCTGGTTCGTTGCGTCGGCCACATCCGTTGGTGATTCGATGTCGCCAAACGGACTTGTGGCAACTGATCCCATTGCCCCACACAGGACGCACCGACGATGCGTCCCTGTTCTAACAAGATCGCCCGGAATCCTGAATCGTCGGAGTGGTTCAGCACGACGCCGCCGCGTGATTCACCGATTTGTCGTCCAAACGTCGCGACTTGGACACCCAGAAGTTTCAATTCCGCGGACTCATCGGCACCCTCGAAGCTTGCGTCTTCACCGACCAAGTGTTGTGCCAGCACATCGGCCATGCGGTAACACGGTGCGACCAGTCCGAAAACGTGATCACGAAAGCGAACGCATTCGCCGATCGCATGAATTTTCGGGTCGCTCGTACAAAGATGTCGGTCGACGACAATGCCACCGCGAACGCTCGTTTCCAGTTCGGCGTCTTTGGCCAATTGGTCATTCGGACGGACCCCCGCGGCGATGATCACCAAATCCGCGACCATCGGATCACGGTTGCTGAAGGCTATCCGCAGACGCTGATCGTCCGTCGTTGTGATCGAATCGGTGCGGCAAGTGACGTGCACATCGACGCCGATCGATTCCACGTGTTGGCGTAGGCGCTTGGCGGCTTTGGAATCCAACTGCCTTGGCATCAACCCCGGGGCACGTTCCACCACTGATGCCGACAGCCCCAGGTCGATCATGACTTTCGCCGCTTCCAATCCTAGTAGGCCACCACCAATGACCAGTCCGGTGGAAGCTCCGGTTTCGTCAACATGTCGACGAATGGACTGCAAATCCTGCAGAGTGCGATAAACGAAAACGCCGGCCAGGTCCGCGCCGGGAATCGGAGGAACGAACGCCGAAGATCCTGTCGCCAGCACCAATCGATCGTACGGGTGCCGCACGCCGTTTGAATCAACGACCTCGCACTTTGTTTGATCGATACAGCTGATCCGGCGTCCGGTGTGCAGTTCAATTCGATGGTTGGCGTACCACTGACGGTCGGCCAACAGTAAATCGTCTTCGCTGCGACCGCCAAAGTACGACGACAAATGAACGCGATCGTATGCCGGCGTCGGTTCGTCACCGATCAGCGTGATTTGATAGAAGTGATTTGCATTGCGTTTGACCAGACGGTCGCATAACCCCCAACCGGCCATGCCGCCACCGACAATGACCAAGCGTTCGTGAGCGTTCGATGCCGGATCCCCGGTCGGCACGGTCCGCAGCGATGCGGGATCGGTCGGCGAATCGGGAAATGTTTGCATGCAGCGGCCGAGACCAAGAAGCGAATCGCGAATGAAACTTCGCAACGGATTCCCGGATCACCCATCATCCAAGCCGACCCATCTGCGGAAACCGAATTGCAGGAGGACGGATCTGTTCGTTGTGGGCGGACCGAAAGCCGCAGCGTTGCCTCGCACGCATTCGCAACCGCAGCGCCACAACGTCGTCGGAGGTCGATGAAAAATGACAACGGAGTTGGAACCGACGTCGTGGCCTTGGTAACGGCATTCGCTTGCCCGCAAAGGCCCGGGCGAAAACGAATCGTTCCTAATGTCGATGCTGTGGGGAACGGCCGTACGCTTCCGTAATGCCCGAAAACAAGGCAGGGTGACGCGTGAAACCTTATCTGGGCAATGATGCGATGTTTGATCGCATTGAGCGTCCGGTGGTGCTAGATCATTTGCCGAATGTCGTGGCTGAAACTCGGGAAGACGAACAAGGTGGATTTAACTTCCGCTGCCGTCAAATTGTGTTTCATGGCCATCGCGAACAGGTTGATCGTTTCTTCGGCACCGGGGCCCAAAAGATGGGCACCAAGGATTGCATCGGAGTCGCGGTCAATCAGAACCTTGTAACCGGCCACCGTCTTGCCGGTTTTTCGTACGCTGCTCCAGTCGCTCATGTCACCGGTTCGCACGTCCAGATCGGCTGACGTTTGGCGGGCCTGTTCTTCCGACAATCCGACCGAAGCGATTGCGGGGGTGGTAAAGCATGCATGCGGAACCATCCCGTAATCGGGGCTTCGTACCGGACGATCCGCGAAAAGATTCTTTGCTACGATCCTGGCGTCTTCATTGGCCACCGGTGTTAAACGTGGTTGGGCCGTACGGGCGCAATCACCCACCGCATAAACTCTTTCGTTGGATTGGCTCCGCAGATGCGCATCGACCGACACGCCATCTTGATCGTGTTGGATCCCAGCGACGTCCAACTGCATTCGATCGATGTTGGGAACGCGGCCGGCGCCATGGACCACACAGTCAGCCGCCACCGTCTGGCCGTCACGCAGTTTGATACGACGTGATTCGTCACCCAGAACGTCGATGCCTTCGATGGTTTGGTTCAACAGAAACTGGATGCCCAGTTGATGAGAAAGCGCCGTCAACGTTTTCACCAGATCAGGATCAAAGCCCGACAGAACGCTTGAGTTCTTTTCGATGATGGTCACCCGTGAACCGGCCCGCGCCGCTACGTGGGCGAATTCCATCGAGATGTAGCCGCCACCGACGAATGCGATGTGTCGTGGCAACTGTGAAAGGTCCAGAAAAACATCACTGGAAATCAAGCACTCGCTGTTTGGAAAACTCAGCGTTCGCGGACGACCACCGGTTGCGATGACGATTCGATCAGCTTCATAAAGTTCACCCGCAATGGACAGCGTGCTGACGCCAATGAATTTGGCCGTCCCGTGCAGTGTGGTGATGCCGGAATCCCGAAACGACGCTTCGGATCCCTCGGCCACAGGACGAGTGAAGGTTTCCTTAAACGCGTGCAGTTTTTCCCAATCGATTCGAGTGGATACATCGGCCACCAATTGACCGTTGGATCGTCGGACGCGGTCCAGCAATTGCCCGGCATTCACATAGACTTTTTTTGGATTGCACCCGCGCAGGGCACAAGTGCCCCCGAAGGTGCGCTCGTCAACAATCGCAACCCGTTTGCCAGTTTCGGCGATTTTGCTGGCGACGGTTCCACCGGCGGGACCAGTCCCAATGACGATCAAATCAAAATGGGTGGGCGAAGACATTCGAACACTTGGGCAAAATGGAAATCGATCTAACGCAGGTGGGATCTGTATCCCGTGGATCGGGGCTGACCGTGATGCGGTACCGGGCCAAGTCGGGCAAAGAGGCGAATCGATCAACGGCAAAGAAAAAGGGGCGGCTGTCAATCAGCCGCCCCGATGGCGAAGGTAGTCACGGACGTGACCCTTGGGGTGTTACGCCTTTTTGAAAGAATCTCGCAGGTCGCGGATCTGATCGTGACCGGATTTGACGACGGCGTATTGCGCGTTCAAAACGTCGCTCATCGCGCTGCCGGCAGTTTCCTTCAACACGTCTTCATAGGCGTGCTTGATATGATCTTCGCCGCGTTCGGCCTCGATCAAAATCACGTGCGGGTCACCGCCGTTCAGCTTACCGCGAATGTCGATCCATGTACGGTGCATTGACGCTGCGACGGAACCGTCGGTCTCGGGTGCTTTGCCGTTCCAGCTGACAAAGTTCTGCAGTTCGGTCGCGAACTTGGAACGCTGGTGTGCGATCTGGCGAAACAGATCTGCCAATGCGGGATGTTCGATCTCTTCAGCTGATTCACGAAAGCCGTCGTAGGCATCGATGTTGGCCTGAATCAGTTGTTGCAGTTTCTTGACAGTCGTTTCGTTCAATTGGTCTTTGGTTTCCAAAGTCATGATGACTCCTTTTGGTTTTGTTCAACGATGCACACAGTCGTGCCGGCGACTCGGTGGCGTCGGATTGGCCAGGGTGTGGATCGTATTTCGATGCAGTGAATGTGGAAGTTGATGTCGAGCGGCGATGTGCCGTGCACAGGCTGTGACAGGATCAGACAGCGGTGCCTCGGCGACCAAAGATCAGGCTCAAGACGAACAACACCAAGAAGACGACGAACAGGATCTGGGCGATACCTGCGGCGCTACCGGCGATTCCGCCAAATCCGAACAGTGCGGCGATCAGTGCGATCACGAAAAAGGTCAATGCCCAACCCAACATGCTTGTTCTCCCAATGAGTGATATTTCGAAACACAACCAGCCGGAACAGTTTCCGGCGTGTCGTGGTACGAGGGAGACGTAACGCACAAGCCGTACCAATTCTCGGCGACACGGCGAAATGTTGCTTCAACCCGCCAACTTCATGGCTATCTCAGTGCTTCGGCTGCTTTGACGCACGTTGATCCGCAGCGAAAGCAACAGAAATTCGTCCATACCGGTCGTTGGTCGATCAATTGCCCATGTGTCGTGGGTCGCGGTTACTGACGCACGGAAACGTGTGATTGGTGTCCAGCCACCCGTGATCGGGATGGCCACGGTTTTCTGCTTTGCGAACGGAACAACACTGGTCATCTCTCGATGGTTTGTGGCTCAAAACCAAACTCGACACGGTGTCGGAAGCAGCGACTAGAATTCGAATTTGAGAGTCACCATGTGTCACGCGCCTGATTGCTGCCGCGTTCATTTTTAAAAGTCTTCATCCATGATCCGTTGTTCACGTTCGCCTTTGTTGTTCTGTTCCGTCTGGATGGCATTCGCCCTAGGGTTTTTCCAGGCCAAAGCACAGGAGACGGCCAGGCCGGCCGATCCGGCAGCGGCGAATTACAAGTATGAAGCCAAGCCAGACGACGTCGCGTTCGAAAAGCTGAATCCGCGGTTGGCACCGCCGCCACCGGCAAAGCTGTTGCTGGAAAAGGGCGACTTGTTGGTGATCGCCGGGGATTCGATCACCGAGCAACGCATGTATTCGCGTCTGATCGAGACCTACTTAGTTGCCTGCATGCCGGAACTGGAAATCGAAGTGCGGCAATACGGTTGGAGCGGTGAAAAGACGGACGGTTTTTTGCGTCGGATGGACAACGATTGTCTGCGCTTTCAACCCGACGTCGTGACGCTTAGTTACGGCATGAACGACGCCAGGTATCGGCCGTATGACGTGACCAACGGACGATGGTACGCGGACCACTATCGGCAGATCGTTCGTAAGTGCCAAGCGGCGGGTGCGGAAGTTGTCGTCGGATCCCCGGGGTGCAGCGGCAAAATCGCGACTTGGGTCAAGGGGCGATCAGGCACTCTGGATGAACACAACCAGCATTTGTGTGCGCTTCGTGACATTGCCATCGATGTCGCCGAACAACAGAACGCCGCATTTGCCGATGTGTTTTGGCCGATGTATCAAGCCAAAGTGTTTGCGCCGGGACGATACCCCGGGCAAGGTTGGCGGCCGTATGAAATGTGTGGCCGCGATGGCATCCACCCGGATTGGGCGGGACATGCGATCATGGCTTACGCCTATTTGCGTGCGCTGGGTTGCGACGGTGATTTGGGACACATTCACGTCGACATGGCGGCGGACACGGCAACGGCCAAGGGCGGTCATGAAGTGGTGTCGGTGAACCAGGGCGAAGTGTCTTTGGTCAGCCACCGTTATCCGTTCTGCGCCGACGGCCCGGTCGATCGCGACGATTCGGTGCGTTCGGGGATGACGTTCGTTCCCTTTGATGATGGCTTGAATCGGTTGATGTTGACCGTGTCAGGATTGTCGGGGATCGCGACGGTCACTTGGGGGAACCAGTCGCACACCTATTCGCCTGCTCAGTTGAGTGCCGGTGTGAACCTGGCCGCTGAATTCACCGACAACCCTTTTGTTGATGCGTTTGAAGATGTCAGCCAGGCGGTGGCGGTGAAGCAGGCCTTTGAAACTCACCAGATCAAGAAGGTGTTTCACGGCCCCTCGGGTCGGAAGCATATGGAAAAAGCCGTTCGTGAAACAGAACAGCAACGTGCGCCTTTGGCACAGGCCGTTGGTCAGGCGGTCCGGCCCGTCCGACACGTGATTCGAATTCACACGAAGGGTTGATCGACGCGGTAGAGTCCCTGTGAGGCTCACCCGTGAAGCCGAAGCGATGGTCGACTTCACGCCACAGTCAATTTTTCCAACGGCATGCCTGGCGGAAGATGACTCGTCGGTGGCTATTGCAATCGATAGGCCCGCCGCCGAATCGCGAAACCTGCGAACGGGAAACGGGTTTCAAACGAGCAGGGTTTCAATGAAACAATGCTGACGCACGGCAAACGATCATCAATGGGGATAAATATGGAATCCGAAACCATCACCGCGATATGTCCGCTGGGGCACTTTGTTCACGACGATGCGACCAAGGTCGGTACCTGGGTCAACTGTCCGCAGTGTGACGCCGGTTTTGAATTCAGTGATTCCCAGCAACCCAGCGTCATTACCCATCCCACGCACGCGCCATCGTCGGTCACCGATTCGTGCGTGATGCGGATCTTGGAATCGGATGTTCCTCAGCAGGATCCGTGTTCGAAACAGTCGCAGACGGATATCGCAGCCGAATCGACGCCTTCGGACGTTGTGTTGAGTCTGCGACCGGGCGGCGTCGCCGCAGCGGTGCGTGCGATCCGGTCCGCGTTCGCGGTTTAGTCGTCGGTCCGTTTCGGTGCGGCAACGGTTCTGACGGTGGGCAAGATTTAAACCAATCCACGGCGGATGGCTGCGGCCGTCGCGCCGGCGCGGGTGTTGACGTGTAACTTCTGGTAGATCGCGCGAACGTGTTTGTCGACGGTGTGTCGGCTGATGCCCAGCGCGACACCGATTTCCTCTTTTGTCATGCCTTCGACCAGGCGGCTCAGGACTTCCATCTCTCTTGGCGAAAGACCGCTGTCGTCGACGGTCGGTCGCGAATGGTTCATCAGTGTCAGGACTTTTCGGGCCACCTGGGGTGTCATCGAAGCGCCACCGGCAAGGACTTCGCGAATCGCCCGCTCGATGTCTTCGTTGGAAGAAGTCTTCAACAGATAGCCATCAGCGCCGGCACACACGGCACCGAAGATGCGATCGTGATCGTCAAAGACCGTCAGGATGACCAACTTGCAATCGGGATAGATTTCCCGGATCTGGCCGATCGCCGTGATGCCATCGATCCCCGGCAAACCGATGTCCAGCAGGACGACATCCGGTTGTCGGCCTTCCCTGAATCGCCGGATCGCAGATTCGGCGCTGTCAAAGTCGTATTCGCAAACGCAGTCGTCCAGCAGGTCGATAACGCGTGACAGGCTGCGACGGTACGCATCGTTGTCTTCGATCAACCAGACTCGAATATTGGACTCCGGCGTGGCCGCGGATGGGATGTCGGCGTTGTGTTCAAGGTTCATAAGCGGCGGCGAAGATTAGCTGATTTTCGTTTGCAACGTTGCGACACGTCGATCTTGTTGGACAAAGCGGATGTGGCCGCCAATTTCTCGCATGCGTTTTTCGATGTTGGCCAGGCCTTCGCCCCGATGCACGGTGGCGGGATGAAACTTTCGGCCGTCGTCGGTGATGACGATTTGAAATCGTGGTGCCCGATATTCGATCCAGATGGAAACGTGTTCGGGATATCCGTGTTTTTGCAGGTTGTGAAGCAGTTCTTTATAGCACAAGAAAACATTCCGCCGCCAAGCGACCGAGACCTCCATCGCGGGGATGTTCTCGGTCACATCGACTTGTAATTGACAGTGCCCCAGCATGCGGTTGGCGGTTTGCCGTAGACGACCCACGAATTCATCCAAGTTCATCGTGGTCGGCTTGATCAGCCACAGGATGTCACGCATCGAATCGCTGGTCTCGGTGGCGATCTTAGCGATTTCGTTGATGTCTTGGCGAAGTTCATCGTCACAATTCGGATTCATCAAGATCGTTTGGCTGATCAATCGGATGGTTCCCAAATTGCTGCCGATGTCATCGTGCAAGTCGCTGGCGATGCGATCACGAAGACGTTTGGTCTCTCGTTTTGTCCGTGAACGTTCGCTGGTCATGCCCCAGGTCAGCGATCCGATGATCACCAAAATCGCCGCTCCGCCGCCGGCGGCCAGTCGCCGCCACAGTTGCGAATAGGTATCGCCCAATTCGCCGCGGATCTTCTGTAACGCCTCTTCGTCGAATTGCCGTCGCTTGATTCGCACCAGCCAATCATAGTCGGGAATCAGTTTCCAACGGCTGTTGAATCCGTCGACCAGCGCTGATGAACTCCAGCGTTCCGACGTTTCGGAAGCCGAGACGGATTTTCCAAGTGCAACGTTCTCGGTGCCCGCGAAAACTTGTAATTCAGCTAACGCGATCACGGGAGGCGATAGCCGTGAATCGCTGCCCGATACGTACACTTTGACGAAACGTGCGGGGACCGGATCAACGGGCATTTCCGGAATCGATTCGGACGGGGCCGCGGCGAACAGGGGTTGGTTGCGAGTGAAGAACGGACGCGTTCCCACGGGAATGATCAGCGGACGATCCGTCCAGTGCCGAAGATCAAATCCTTCGAAACCCAGCAGCACCGTGGGGTCAGCGAAGTCCGCGGTTTGACTGACTTCCACGCGAAATCGTGCCGGGAATCCCCAGCCCGGTGTGAATGGTTCCGATTTCGGTTGTGCCGGATACAGCCTCAGTTCGTCGATGTCGTAGGTCTGGCCCAAGTCGACGACGATTTCATGAGGCAGTGTTAGGGTATCACGGACCAGATAGCCATCGGTGCTGCTGGGCGTGGCAATCTGTGGAGCCGACAGGATCGAGAATTCGTCGACCAGAAATTCCACTGACCATCGCATGTCGGTTTCAATCGAACTGGATGTCTTCAGGGGGCGCCACTGGGCCACATTCCGATTACCCGAAATGACGATCAGTTCGCCCAGCGACGCAAAATACTGTCCGTCCTTGTCGGCCAACTCCGAAAGGGTCACCCGAATGAATCGTCCACGTCGGCCGTGCGAAACGAATTGAATCGGGTAACGACCTGTCGTCTCCGATGCATTCAGTTGTCGTTCAGCCAGCAATCGCGGCGATGCAAAGTCTTCGGTATCGGAGGCTTCGATTCTGACGTGTCGGGGCAGACCATATCCGGTGACCAAACGATTGTTGCTGTCGCGGATGCATGTGGGGGCCAGAACGATTCGATCCAATGCAAATGGTTTGCCCAGATCGACGATAACCCATTCTTTAGCGTCGGCAGAATCCTGGTATCGCGTGTGGAATCCTGCCCGCAAGGGATCTTGAGGTTCGTACAAGACGTCGCGGTCCACCGTGGACGACAAGTACGCTTCCTCTTGTTGCAGACGCCGGACCTCCGCCGGCAACCAGCGTCCGTCGACACGCAACACCAGAGTCATCATCAGGCCCAGCAACCCCAGTCCGCCGACAAGCAGGATCAGTCGCCAACGCCGGCTTTCGGCGATCCATCGCGAAAAACGATCGGGCAACAGGTTCATCAATTCGGTGGCGACGTGGCGTGGGGACAGGACGATCGCGACCAAAGGTCGCGGGCCTTGGCGGGTGGAACGCCCCGGTCCAGTTTAACCACATCGCGGATCTGCCGAGCGGAATCGAAACCAGACCGCCCGCCAACCGAGGCGATGCAGACAACGCGACACTCGTTGATGGATCGCCGTTGCCACAGGACCGATTGCTGGACAACTGGCCGTTGCAAGTTTGATGGTCCGGCGGGAAAATGTCGGGTTTGAAGATTGGAACATAGCCAACCGCTGGTGTCTGATCTTGTCGCGACGCGATCGACATCCGCTCGCCCACCGCCCCTCCCCCCTGACGCATCCCACCTTTTTGCCGAGCTGTCTGAATGAATCAAGACCCGGAGAATGTCCCCAACGAATCCTCGACCACTGAATCCTCGACCACTGAATCCTCGAGCACAAAAATCTCGACCAGCGAATCCGTAACGCCGCCACAACGACCGAATTGGATCACCGACATGCGGACCAGCGAAGACTGGTGGGCGATCTGGTGCGGCGGCACATTGTTATTGATCTGTATGGCAGCGGTTTGGCTGGGCCGGCCGGTTGGCTTGGAAGAAAGCATTGCGGCCGGTGAGCCGATGGAGGTGGTCAGCCCGCTGAAAGCGTTCTTGGCCAAGCCGGGCGGTTGGTCGGTCAATCCGCTGGCCGGGTTGGCGGGCAACTGGATCGGAATGGCCGGTGCTCTTGTCACGATCGGCGTGTTGTTCGCCTTGGCGATGCAGTTGCGAGGTCGATCGGCCAAACAGTTTTTGGTGGCCTTTCCGGCGGTGTTTGCTCTGGCGGCTTTGGCCTATGTGATGGCCGGCCAGGAAGTCCTGAAGTCTTACAACCTGGAATACGCGCTGTGGGCATTGCTGGTCGGTTTGGTGATCAGCAACACCGTGGGCACGCCGGAGTTTTTGCGGCCAGCGATTTTGACGGAGTTCTTTATCAAGACGGGCTTGGTCCTGTTGGGGGCGGAAGTCTTGATGAGCCGTTTGTTAGCGTTGGGAGTGCCCGGCGTGTTCGTCGCTTGGGTGGTGACACCGGTCGTGTTGATTTCCACGTATTTGTTTGGGCAAAAGGTTTTGAAGGTTCCCTCCAAATCACTGAACATGGTGATTTCTGCGGACTTGTCCGTTTGCGGGGTTTCGGCGGCGATTGCGACTGCGGCGTCGTGCAAAGCCAAAAAGGAAGAATTGTCGCTGGCGATCGGTCTGTCGCTAAGCTTCACCGTCATCATGATGGTCGTTTTGCCGGCGATCATAAAAGCGGTCGGGATGGATCCGATTCTGGGCGGCGCTTGGCTGGGCGGGACGATCGATTCAACTGGTGCGGTGGCCGCGGCGGGCGCCGTGCTGGGCGATGATGCGTTGGAAGTTGCCGCGACGGTGAAGATGATTCAAAACATTTTGATCGGCGTTACGGCATTTTGTGTCGCCGTGTATTGGGTGACCTACGTCGAACGCGATCCGGCCGGACCGCGTGTCGGTGTCTCCGAAATCTGGTACCGCTTTCCCAAGTTCGTCTTGGGCTTCATCGCGATGTCGATCTTGTTTTCGATTCTGTACGCGACACTGCCCGCCGGACCGGAGTTGGTCAATGCGATGATCAAAGGTTCGACCAAAACACTGCGTGGCTGGTTCTTCTGCCTTGCTTTCGTATGTATCGGGCTGGAAACGAACTTTCGTCAATTGTTGCCACAACTGAAGGGCGGCAAACCGTTGATTCTGTACGTGTGCGGACAGTCGCTGAACTTGGTTTTGACCTTGGTCATGGCGTACCTGATGTTCAAAGTCGTTTTCCCAACGGCGGCCACACCCTGATGCGATTGACGAACAGCCTTCGACGGCCGGCCATCCGGCGACGTTTGATGCTGGGCATTGCGGTAACGGTGCTGGCAACGATTTGGTTGGTGGTGCTGCCTGCCGTGGCCAAACGTCCAGCCGTCCGGCAACGCGTTCAATGGCTCAAGAGCGAAGGGATCGATCCCAGCGCCATGTACTACACCGAGTTGGATAGGATGGAGTGGATCCTGCAGCAACGACGGGCCGAAGAATTGGCCGGCCGGTCGACAGGATTCCCGCCTGCCACCATCCAACCCACCGGTGAATGATGAAACGACGAAGCTTTTTGCAAGCAGCCGCGGCGACCAGCGTTGCCACCGCAGCAAATCTGCGAAACGCCACGGCGGACACCGCCGGCGAAAAATCCAAACACAAAGTTGAACGTGTCGGCATCGGTGCCATCGGCATGCGATACCAGGGATCGGTAATCGCCGAAAAAGCAAGGCTTTATGGAGACATCGTTCGCATCGCTGACGTGGATCGGCATGTCCGCGAACAGGCCCGCGCCAGTTTCGGCAGCACGCCCAAGATCAGCGAAGATTATCAAGAACTGTTGGCCGACAAGAACGTCGACGTGGTGCTGATCGGCGCGCCGGATCACTGGCATGCCAAGATGCTGATCGATGCCGTGCGGGCGGGCAAAGACGTCTATTGCGAAAAACCGTTGACGTTGACCATCGACGAAGGCAAAGTCATTCGCGATGTGGCAGCGTCCCATGATCGTGTGATCCAGGTCGGAACGTGGCAGCGAAACGATTCGCGTTTTCGCTTGGCCGCCGAAATGGTGCGCGCCGGACGCATCGGAAAATTACGCCGCGTGACCTGCACCACGGACAAGAACCCCAGCGGTGGGCCGTTTCAACCGGTTCCCGTTCCCAGCCACTTGAATTGGGATCTTTGGCTGGGCCAGGCACCCCGCGTGCCCTATGTCGCCGAGCGGTGTCACTACACGTTTCGCTGGTGGTACGAGTACGCCGGTGGAAAAATGACCGACTGGGGAGCCCACCATGTCGACATCGCACAGTGGGCCATCGGATCGCTGCCGACGCAGATCGAGACGCGTGCCAAGCTTCCCAGCATCGCCGACGGTTACAACGTCGCCACCGATTTCGAAGCTGATATCCAATACCAGAACGGTGTTCAATTACTCGTTCGTGACATCGGTCGACGTGGCATCTTGTTCGAAGGCGACCGCGGACGTTTGTTCGTCAATCGCAGCGTTTTGGACGGAGCTCCGGTGCAGCGACTGGAAACCGATCCGCTGCCCCGCGAAATGTACAGGCTGTATGATGACGATAATCTGCAGCGTCCACTGCGTGCGGGCAAATTGGACGCGATCATCAACCACATGGGCAACTTCTTTGACTGTGTCCATTCCCGCCGGACACCGATCTCGGACGTGGAGAGTCAACACCGCAGCGCCACGACATGCCACTTGGCTAATTTGTCGATGCGACTGGGGCGTTCGTTGACTTGGGATCCGGTCGCGGAAAACTTTGGTGATGATTCAGCGGCCAACGACATGATGCGACGTCCGCAACGCAGCGGATTCGAAGTCGTCTGAACCGCCAAGCGGTCCATCGCGTCGACAAACTTCGGTTCACCACTCCCCACGCCTTGATACTCTGATTCCAAATGCCTGAACGCCCCCAAGTCTTGATCATCATTGGTGATGCCAGCGAAACGTTGGACACGATGTATCCGTATTACCGTTTGATCGAAGCGGGGATGCAGCCCGTGGTCGCCGCGCCAGAAAAACGCCGCTACCAAATGGTGATGCATGAAGTGAAACCCGGTTGGACGATCACCAAGGAATGGGAAGGCTACACGATCCAGGCGGACATCACATTCGCCGAAATCGAACCCGACGATTACGCCGGCATCATGTTTTCGGGCGGGCGAGCACCGGAATACATCCGTTACGACCAGGACTTGGTTCGCGTGACGAAGGCATTTTTCGCGGCGGAAAAACCGATCGCCAGTGTCTGTCACGGTGTTGAAATTCCTGCGTACGCGGATTGTGTACGTGGTCGGCGGATGGCGACCGTTCCTAAATGCCAATTCGATCTGGAGGTGTGTGGCGGAATTTTCGTCGATGAACCCTGTGTCGTTGATGGAAATTTGGTCAGCGGACGGACCTTTCACGACAACGGACATTACCTGGGCCCATGGATCGAAATGCTGGTCAAGGCCACAAGTGGATCGGGAACCGTCGCGTCGTCTTGATTGCATCGTCGTCGGTGGTTGGTTGATTCCGTCGTTTCGCGATCGCGGGGGCGTCACCGGCGGGCCGTGCGGGCGACGACGGCGTTTCGTTTCATCAGACGTGGTTGATCATTTTTGTGTTTCTTCAGGAGGTTGACATGACCGTGCTTAAATATGGCGTTGGCGTTGCATTGTTGGTCGTCTCGTTTATCAGTTTGGGTGCCAGTCGCGTGATGGCTCAGCGTGGTGCCGGGGGCAGCGGTGACCGAATTCCCGGCGACGTTGAACTGGAAAAGGGCCCCGTTGCACTGGACGACTTTGAACGCAACGCGTTGTCCGTTTTAGATGACATTGGCAAGAACCAGCGTTTCCGAAATGTGCCCCAGCACGACGGCCGGTTGTTGCGGATCATGACGCAGTCGATCAACGCCCAGCACGTGGTGGAACTGGGCACTTCGACGGGCATCTCCGGCATCTGGATCGGCTTGGGGCTACGGCAGACCGGCGGCAAGCTGACGACGTACGAAATTGACGCCGATCGTGCTCGCACCGCACGTGAAAATTTTCAGCGGGCGGGGCTGTCCGACGTCATCAATTTGGTCGAAGGCGACGCACATGTCGAACTGAAAAAGCTGACCGGGACCGTGGACATGATCTTCCTGGACGCGGACAAGGAAGGCTATATCGATTACCTGAACACGTTGATGCCGATGTTGCGTCCGGGCGGGTTGATTTTGGCACACAACATCAATCCGCGGATGGCACACCCGCCGTTTATGGAAGCGATCACGACAAATCCAAACTTGGAAACCGTCGTCCGTGGCGGCATGTCGATTTCGCTGAAGAAGAAATAGCCGGCAACGTTTCGGCGCATTGATTGCACGCTTGGTCGAGACGGATGATGCCCCTTCATCCGTCTCGACTTTTTTCGTGACTTCCCCCCCCCCACAAAGCAGGAGTGCAATCATGCGTCATCCGTTCATCGAAGATCAATGGAAACAACTGTGTGATCGCGTCAATCAAACGGCTGAACATTTGGCCGGTGATCAAGACGACGTTGCCAGTGCGTGGGCGCACCAAGTGGATCAGTTCGCCCAGCAAGACCCTCCGGGATCGTATCCCGACCTGCTGCGCCGCGTCGCTCAGGCGGCCGATCTGGCTTCGACCTGGCGCGACGATCAGGCACACGGTGCCGGAACGTCGGGATCCGCCACGGATCGCCCGGTGACGTCCGATCCTGTCGAATCGGAAGATTGGGTGACCGAAGCGGGAATGGAATCGTTCCCGGCAAGCGACCCGCCGTCTTGGACGTCGGCCGCGGTCTAGTCGGCCAGCGTTCCCAACCCAGGACCCTGGCGATCCGTTTTGAAGTTAAGCATTTACCTGAGCCATTGGTTTTTTTGGTAACCCGAAGCGTGAGCGAGGCGATGTCAACATCATTTTTTCCGCGCTGACGCGTCGGGTTACCAGAAAGAGGCAACATCGAATGCGATCGGCGAGGTGCCGCGAATATTCTGTGACAAAGTCGTCCAAAGGGCCGAACATCGATGCGTGACAAACTGTCTCAGTTGCCAGTCATCACACGCATCCCTTCAACGCCCATGTGGCACCCACTGAAATGACCACCATCGACTTGATACGCAGGTTGCATCAGCATCGAACTTGGACCAATCAACAACTGTTGGCCTCGGTCGGCCAAGTCGCCGAAGTACGATTGCACACCTCGCTGTCGATCGGTCAGGGAAGCATTTGGAAAACGTTGGTCCATTTGATGGCCGCGGAATACGTTTGGTTGGAAGCTTTGCAGGGGAACGAAGATCCCGTGATGCCGGGAGACGTTCGCGGACGCTTGCCGGGAAACCAGCAAGGCGACGGAGCGGTCGAAAACTTGGCCGACCTGAGGCATCGTTGGAACGATCTGGACCGACGTTGGGCGGACTATCTGGCCGGGCTGACCGACGATGACCTGCAGCGTCCCGTGATCAAGGTCAGCACCAGTTCGCACAACGGGACGCGTCACGCATGTCCTCGCGCCGACGTTTTGATGCACGTCTGTACGCACGCCCAGTACACGTCCGCGCAACTGGTCAACATGCTGCGTCAGTTGGGTGTGGACACGTTGCCGGACGTGATGTTGATCACGTTGGCAAGACATGAACACGATTGTCAGGTCCAGTCGACCGAACCGGCCTTTGGCTGCACGGCCATGCCGTCCGTCGCGGTTGCCGGCAGCGTCGCCGGATAGACTTGGTAGCGTCGCCGGATAGATGCGAAACGCGTGTCTCCGAGCACGTGTCGATCCGCGATCCGTGTTGCATCATCGGTTCCGATACAATGGGCGACCGCTTCAGTTCTGTTCCATGCGGGACAGCGTTCGGCCGCCCATTGATCGGGATGCAATTCCAAGATGCTCGGGTCCATTCATCGATCGATGCCTGCAGTATCGGTCTGTCTTTTCTTCGGCACCGGGTTGGCGTCCGCGGACACGGTGACGCAGCGTCCCAATGTCGTGCTGATCTTGGCCGACGACTTGGGCTATTCGGATCTCGGATGTTATGGCGGCGAGATCCAAACGCCGCGCCTGGATCAACTTGCCAAGAACGGTTTGCGGTTCGCCCGTTTCTACAATTCACATAAGTGCGAACCCACGCGTGCATCGCTTGTCAGTGGCCAATATTGGCACGATTGTGGGTTGGGCATCCAAACCGGGCTAACCATGGGACAGGCCATGCGGGCGCAAGGTTATTCGACGATCGCGGTCGGCAAATGGCACTTGATTGGCAACCCCGTCGATCGAGGTTTCGACCATTACTTTGGACATCTGAGCGGCGCCAGCAATTACTTCAAAGGTCATCCATCGCACCGGTTGTATGACCAACCGTTTCAGCCCAAGGATGATCGCTTCTATACGACCGACGCCAACGCTGATTATGCGATCGAGTTCATCCAAAAGGCCCGCCTAGACAATCCCGACCAGCCGTTCTTTGTCTATCTAGCGTTCAATGCACCGCATGGTCCGCTGCAGGCTTGGCCCGATGATGTTGCACGCTATCGCGGAAAATACAAAACCGGTTGGGATCAATTGCGTCGGGATCGACACCGACGGCAACTGCAAATGGGGCTGGTGCGAAACGAATGGTCTTTGCCGCGGCGACCGCACACGATTCCGGCGTGGGATGAACTGTCTGCGGAAGACCAGGACTTTGAAGACCTGCGGTTCAGCACCTATGCCGCGATGGTCGATCGAATGGACCAAGCCATCGGACGTGTGGTGGATCACTTGCGTGAAAGCGATCAACTGGACAACACACTGGTTCTATTCTTAAGCGACAACGGTGCCTCGCCATACGATCGTGGCCGTCGTGGGACGCCGCCTGACGGTGATTCGGCATGGGAGTATGGTGCCGGTTGGGCCCACCTGAGCAACACGCCGTTTCGTCACTACAAACGAAATGTTTTCAATGGGGGCAGTTGCACGCCGTTGATTGCGCACTGGCCGGCCGGCATGACGGCCACGCCCGGCAGCATCACCGATCAACCGGGACACATCATTGATCTGATGGCCACGCTGATCGACGTCAGCGGTGGTCGATGGCCGCAACAGGCGGACGGTCAGCCGCTGCGTCCGTTGCCGGGCAAGTCGCTGGTGCCGATCTTTCAGGGAAAGCAACGGCGTCCACACGACGCACTCTATTTTCACTTGTTCGATCACCGCGCAATCATCGCCGGGGATTGGAAGCTGGCTTCGGATTGGAGTCGCCCCTGGCAGCTGTTCGATCTTCGGCATGACCGCACCGAGACCAATGACTTGGCGTCCAGCATGCCAGACAAAGTCGCGGAACTACAATCGCGGTGGGATGACTGGTTTCCCGATTCGATGAATTCGAAACTGCGCAGCGCGGGGAACGAACCGGTGTACCGGTCACTGGGAGATACATCCGGCGGTGAAGGCAAAACAAGTGCCGCAAAGGCGACCAAGCAAAAAGGCAGAAGCAAACCATCGGGCAAATCACGCGTCAGCGAAGTTGATGGCGTACGTGCACGCGTCGGAACGACGATCACGTTAGAAGACGGCGTCGTGGTGATGCAGTGCCGCGGGGATGATCCGGGTTTGGCGATCGACCGGGTGGGCATCGGCCAGCGCGTCGGGCCGTTTGTGCTGCGGATGACCGTCCGCAGCGATTCCAGCGGCCAAGGTCATGTGTTTTGGACACGCGACCAAGCCACGAAGCTGCCCAGCGGGAAACGGTTGCCCATCGATGTCGTTCACGATCAACAATGGCATGATCTCACGGTCCGATTGGAATCCGATGCGGGATCCGAAACACAGGTGATCGGAATTCGAGTCGACTTGTGCGAAGGCCCGGGGCGTGTCGAAATCAAAGACTTGCGTTTGGAAGACACCGACGGCAACGTATTGAAACGGTGGCCGTCGCGGTGAAGCGATGCACCCTGTCAGTCGTGGTCGTCGTCTGTCGTGGTCGTCCCGCTTGTTTCGGCCCGATCGTCGACGGACTAAGATGATCGCGCGGTCGCGACCGTCACGCTTGTGCAAGCTGATGAAGGCCGGCCATCCCGCCCACCACTGCCACATTCCCACCTCCCATGGCCTTATTGAAGGACCTTTCCATGATGCGACGTTTCTTGTTTGCGGCGATCGTGTCGCTGACGCTGATCTGCATGTTCGCCAACAGTGCGACGGCGGATAACGCACAGCGGCCCAACGTGTTGATGATCGCGGTCGATGATTTGAATCATTGGCTGACCTTCATGGGACGCAACCCACAGGCACAAACGCCCAACTTTGATCGATTGGCCAAGATGGGCACCGCGTTCACACAGGCTTACTGTGCAGTGCCCGCATGCGAACCGTCGCGGTGCGCTTTGATGGGGGGCCGCCGTCCGTGGGTGACCGGGTGTTATAAGAATGGCGATAAATGGAAAACACACCAACCGGCCGGTGATGGCTTGTCGGCTCAGTTTCTAAAGGCCGGCTATTATGTCGCCGGTGCTGGCAAAATTTATCACAGCATGGACTATCACGAGTCCGAGTGGACCGAATACATGTCCAAGAGCGGGTTCACGCTGAACGGCCCGAACGTCGATAAGATGGACGGGTACCACGTCGACAAAATCCATCCGAACTTGAAAGACGACGACCTGATCGATTGGCACAGCACCAACTACATCATCGATCGTTTGGACCGTGATGACGACCAGCCATTCTTTTTGGCGTTGGGTTTGTACAAGCCTCACTTGCCGTTCGTGGTTCCGCGAAAGTACTACGATGCGTTCCCTTTGGAATCGATCCAGTTGCCGCCGCACCGCGAAGACGACTTGGATGACCTGCCGCCCGCGGCCGTGAAGATGGCACGCAACGGGGATCATGCAAAGTTTTTAAAGAGCGGTCGTTGGAAAGCCGCCATTCAATCGTATCTGGCGACTTGTGCCTATACCGATATGAATCTGGGCCGTCTACTTGATGCGTTTGAAAAAAGTCCTGAGCGGGACAACACCATCGTCGTGCTGTGGACCGACCATGGTTGGTCGTTCGGCGAAAAGGAACACTGGCGTAAGTTCGCGCTTTGGGAAGAACCGACGCGAACGCCGATGATTTGGGTCGTTCCCGGAATGACCAAGCCGGCGACCCGATGCGAACGCACGGTTGACCTCATGAGCGTCTATCCGACGTTGTGTCAATTGGCCGGGATCCCCAAGCCCGGGCACGTCAGCGGGTACGACATCACGCCGCTGTTGGAAGATCCGTCCGCATCCTGGGGTTACCCCGCGATCACCACGCATGGGTATGAAAACCACACCGTGCGGACGCAACAACATCGCTACATTCGCTATGCCAACGGTGATGAAGAATTGTACGACAGCGTTGCCGATCCTTATGAGTGGAAGAACCTGGCAAACGATCCGGCGTTTGATTCGGTCAAGAAGGACTTGGCCGAGTGGTTGCCCAGCGATGCGGTCAAACCGAAACGGAAGAAATGATTCAGTCGACGCCTGCGGTGATCAGTTCCGATCGAAATGATTGCCAGAACGCCATGTCGCGCTGAAAGCGGTCCGACGGGATCTGGCTGCGAAAGGCGTTCAGGTAATCGATCATGTCTTCGGTCGCCCCGCGATACGAATAGTCTTCGCTGGCCATCGGGTTGATCCAATCGGGATCGCCGGGCTGGCGAAAATGCGAAAACGTGCCGTCCGGTTTCACCACGGCATTGGACGTCAGCACCGGCAACTTCATGTGCAGCATGTGCATCATGCGTTCGCTTTCGTCCATGTCCGCGGTCGCGTTTTCCCACGCGGTGACGACATCCAGTGGCGTCTGGCTGTCTGGAAAGCGAATGCCGTATGCCTTGCCGGATTCGGTCAGCCCGTCGTTGTCCAGGTCGATCTGTGCGGCCGGCGGTAACAGCAGGTTCAGTGCGCCTTCTTCGCTTAACGATGACACGCGAATCGGTTCGGCCAGCGCATGAATCTGGCGGACCGCTTCCATCTGGTCATCGGACAGTTGGTTCAGAAAGCCGATCGGATCGACATAGCCTGCCGACTCCGACGCTTGGACCATGACGTTCGCAAAAGTCTGGCCGAGTTGCTGTCGGTTTTCGGTTTGTCGGTACCGTCCCAGCGATTCGTTGCGGTACCACTGGTCCCAGGCTTCGGCGATCCCCGGTGTCTGCCCGTCGATCGCGTCCGGCGTTTCCGCGCTGGCGTAGCCGTCGCGCCCGGCGGCTTCCAACACTTGGTCGAACACGTTTTGGACCAGATGGTCGTTGGTGCGTCGCCGTTGATCAAAGGTCACAAACCCGGTCGCCGATTGATCGATCCTCATCACAGCCCCGTCAATGTTTGGTGGCATTCCCGTGGGCGTTATCGGACGCCGGATCGCGGCGGCTTGAGTCCGCTGTGTCGGGTGGCTTGTCCAGTCTGCGTGGTCTGCCCAAGTTGCTTGGCGGGGGGCCGGGGCGTGTTTCGTTGCTGTACGCCCGCATCGTTTAGTCGGGGCGAGGAAGAGTGTTCAGGGATTTTCGCCGAATCGCGCCGCGCTTCTGACGCGGCAGGATCTTTCCAAACATGTGGACGACGTCTGGACGAAACGCGAAGCCCTTTGTGATCGCATCGGCGGTGGTGCTGACCGGTTGTGGGCTATCGATTCCGGGGTTTTACGACTGGACGGAATCGGACCAAAGCGACCAGTCCCATTTGCTTTGGATCATTCCGCTGGCCAGCTGGAGCATTTCCAGCGTTCTATGTTTCGTCGCCGGTCGCTATTGGCCCGGTGCATTTCGGCTTGATGGCGATTCATCGGTTTGCAGTGGCGGCACGTCGGGCAGATCGGAATTGGGACAAGCACGCTATGGATTGCGGTGGCTGTTGATGGTGCCCTTGGTTGTTGCTGCGGTGATCGTCGGATGCCAGAAGATCCCGTTGGCAACGACCGTGGTGGTTTGCATCGGTGCGTGGTCGGCGTGGGGATTCAGTTTGTGGCGACGTCGCATGGTCCGTCCCGAACTGGCGGTGTTGGTTCTGGGGATGATGTTGCCCTTTGTTTGGGTGTACACCGATGCGGCTTTGATTAATGAGTTTCCGTGGACTGTTTTGGCCAGTCTTGCGATGCCCGGAATTTTGACGGCCATGCTGTCGGGCCAGTTCTTGGAAAGCTCCATTCATCAAGCCGCGTGGTTGCCTTTCATCACGACGGCGGTGCACTTGTTGTTCGGCGTGGTGGTGATCCGTTTCCATGCTCGACTGGGGCACTATTTCATCCTGTTCATCACGCACGTGTCGCTGATGGGATCGATCGTGCTGCAGATGTTGGTGCGAGCCTAAACCGGATGACGGGTGAGACCAAAGGTCGATGGCTTCTCGCGTTCAGCGTTTTTTGGATCCGTCGATTGCCCGTCAAGGGTTGGAATGGGGTTTGCTTTTTTAGAATGCACTGACTTTCATTTGTTGAACCCTGGATCATCACACACCATCGCAATGGATCAACCGCAAGCACATTGGCAGGATTCCTTTCACCAGTGGGCGCGTCATCTGGCATCGGACGTCGATGACGCGTTTGACGCCGGACTTCGTAAGCTTCGCAAACGATATGGCAGACCCGGAACGCCACAGCTTTATCCCTATCTGGGGCACGCGACCCGGCAATCGATTCACTTGAGCGGGCGTGTGCTGCGGAACCCGCCGCTGGATCCCGATTTTCGCAATGACCGCTGGTGGGACAACATGCTGGACGCCGTGCGTCGGTTTGCATCCGACGAAGTCCCTGGCGTGGTCGTTCGTGCCAATGTTGGTGATCAAGATGCTCGGGCGACCAGCGACCGGGAAGGCTATTTCCATCTGGAAGTTCCACGCGTCGGCGAATCCGCCGGGCCGATTCCGTATTGGTCATCCGCGGTGTTGCGGATCGAAGGTTCACGGAGCTCGGGTGTCGTTTCACCCGTTGTTTGCCCCTTCGTCACGGTGCCACCATCGGCACGTTTTGCGGTGGTCAGCGACGTCGACGATACGATTTTGCACACCGGTGCGACCAGCCTGATGACCATGGCCAAGTTGACGTTTTTTGGCAATGCGCGAACTCGAGCACCGCTGGATGGCGTGGCCGGGCTTTACCAGTGGTTGCAAGGCGATGACCAGTTTGACGTCGACCCGATCAACCCGATCTTTTACGTGTCCAGTTCGCCTTGGAACTTACACGACTTGTTATCGGACTTCTTGGAGTTGAATTCCATTCCCGCCGGTCCGCTGTTATTGCGAGATCTGGGAATCGACCGTGACAAGTTCATCAAGTCAGGTCATGACCACAAAAAGGTCAAAGCGTTGCGGTTGATGAACGACTATCCCGATTTGCCTTTCATCCTGATTGGTGACTCTGGACAGGAAGACGCCAGACTGTATGCCGAGATCGCCGCCGAGCATCCGGATCGCATTGCCGCCATCTTGATTCGTGATGTGGATCCTGATCAGATCAGCCATCATGATGAAAAGGTCGATGTGCACGTTCGTCGCTGCGATGAATTGGGCGTACCGATGTACCTGATCAAAGACAGCATCGACGCCGCGCGGCGTTTGATTGATCAAGGTCTGATGTCGACGCAGCACCTGTCTCGAATCGAAGCGGCCACCGCACGTGACAGGCAACGGTCGGCGACGCCGTTTCAGCCCTGATCCCATTGCATTTGTTCGTGCGCTTCACACGGTTGCCGCGATTCCCTGGACGGCGGTCGATGTGCCACACAATTCTTGAATGGCCCCGCGTACCGCCGCGATACCCGCCGGTTGAAATAACACCGAGTTGTGCGTTGCATTGATCGTTTTCAGCTCATGCAAATCACTCGGCGGGGCCTTCATCAGCCATTCCCAACGCGTCCACAGAACGATCCGCTGGACGTTCGGCGGATAATCCGATTGCACTGCTTGGCGGTCCGACATGATGCGGATTTCCTGGCTGAATCGACCCAACAGTGGTCGCACCCGTCGTGCCATCGGAACGGCATCGATGACCGGTGCGATGGACACAGCCTTGATCACCTTGGGCGATTCGGAATGGTCGCGACATGCCAGAGCAGCACGTGCCACCCAGTCGCCAAAGGAATGAGTGACCAAGACCCAGCGATCGACTGGTCCGGCGTCGATTCGATCTCGTAGTTGCCCGACGGTCTTTGACAGATTCGAAAACACGCGGGGATAGTCGAACAGCACGGTGGTCGCGAATCTGTCACGCAGTGCCCGGTGCAGCGGACGCATCATCCAGGCGGGTGACATGAATCCAGGTATCAGAATCAGACCGGTCGTGGGAAATTCGATTTTGGGCATGTTTTTGGAGCGATGGACACGATTCGCTTTCGCAAGCGGTTTTCAAGATCGACATGGCCTGAACGTTCCAGCGATGACCGATTCGACTGCCCGTGGTGCACATGTGATACCAAAAAAAACGGGCCCGCCGGTCAGGTTGCCGGTGGGCCCGTTGTCGGATCGACCAAACGAAGGGTTTGATCAAGTTCATTCAGTGGGATTAGCGTTGAAAGATACGCGTCGGTTCTTCTGCGCGGATCCGACCGTCCAATTCATTGCTGACCAGTTCGGCTTGCATTTGAGTCGGGCCATTCCCGTCGCCCTTGGCGGTCACAGTGTAGGTGACTTCATCACCGGGCTTCAGCGTTTCGATCGGTTGAAAGACGACGTGGTTGCCTTCGGACTTCACTTCCGTCGGCCCATCGGCTTGGACGAAGGAGAGTTGCTCGGGCAATCGAGCCGACAGCTTCACATTTTGATCGGGCGCATCGCCTTCGTTCCAAACGCGAATGGTGTAAACCACTTCGTCGCCCTTCTTGACCGGATCTTCGTCGTCCACGACGGTCAATTGCAGAGCAGCCAGACGCACAATCTTGGTATTCGCGGTGGCAGTCGACGATGCACGCGAGGTGGCATTGTCTTGGTCTTCGGCGGCGTCAACGGTACAAACATTCGTGGCGACGACTTTGGTCATCACGCTGTCCAGTTCGCCGGGGCGAATGGCATAGTCGAACGTGGCGGATTGGCCGGGTTCCAATCGGTCAATCGTCAGCGTGCGATCGGCCATCTGGGCGTTTTGATCGCGGTTGTTCGACGATTCGTTGTTGTTTGAACCGGTGTCGGAAGAACCGTTTTGGTTCGACTTCGATTCGTTGCCGTTGTTGTTCTGCTTCTTGGCACGATTCATTTGCGGATCGCTCAGATCGACCAGGTTGGCGTCTTGCGGCCACATCACTTTTACGCGGACGTCTTCGGCCGTCGCATCACCGCGGTTGGTGATCGTGGCGGTGAATTGAGCCAGTTCGTCGCCGTACAGACGATTGGGGCCATCGACATTGGCGGCCAAGTCGGCGGCGACAACTTTGGTCGTCGTCTTTTGGCTGCGTGACTTCAAATCGGTGTCGTCGGCCTTGGCGGTCGCACGACTGCTGAATTCGCCCGTTTTCGACGCGTAAACCCGAGCGACGAAGCGCCGAGTGTCGCCGGCTTTCAGACCATCGATGTCGAATTTAAGCTCGCTTTCGCCATCGATCGTTGCCAAGCCTTTGCCTAGCGAATCGGTGATCGTGATTGGGCCGACGTCGCCGGTTCCGCCGTTCTTCAAGGCGTATTCCAATTCGATCGTGTTGCACCGATTCGCGGTCTTGGGGGCGACTTTGGTCAGCTCCAATTGCGGTTTGACGGCACGCGCGGTCACACACATCGCCGGCTTGTAGTCGACGATTTCCAAACAGCTGCGTAGTTCGCCCTGTTTGTCCGCGGTCGCCTGAATGTCGAAGGTCTTGGTTTCGCCGGGCTTCAACGTCGCGATCGACAGAGTGTTGTTCTTGTTCGATCGTTGGTTGTTCTGTTTCTTCGACTTGTCTTGCGAAGACTGGTTGCCGGATGCTTGGTCGCCAGATGGTTGATCGGCTTTGTCGCCTTGCATGGCAACCGAATCAATGCTGACGCCTTGCATGTTTTTCTGCGCCAACTTGATGGCATGCAAGGTCACATTGTCGGAAACGTTTTCAACGTCCACGGTGTATGAAAAAGAATCACCCACGCGGACTTCTTCGGGCCACGATGTGTGCACGGCGATCAATCCGTCGCCGGTACGCATGGAGGATTCGTTGTTTTGGGCCTGGATAGCGGTCGCCGTTGCCACGACGGTTGCGAACATGGCCAGACTTCGTCCCATCGAAGTCATGAGTCACCTCGTCAGTAAATGGAAGCTAAGGAAAAAGGGAACCGAACGACATCCATTGAGCGCCGTTCGACGATGCCGGCGAGGTCGAGCAAGTGGTGTTCCGGCAATGGCAGTCGTGGCCGTCACAAATCAACTTTTCATCAAATCCGCTGGCGTGTTCGCAGCGGATAAAAACGCAGCGGAGATGAACGCAGCATCGTTGGTATCACCGCCGGAGGTCGCCGCGGGCGTGGGACGATGTGGCCGTGAGAAACTGCGACCTTGAAAAGCTGCGGCAACCGCAAGGTGACGAACGATGCGGTGAATCGAATCCGATGATTCAAGCCACACCGACGCATCCATCAATTTGTCGCGGACGCGGCCGAGAGGCACCATTGTCAACAGTCGATCGCGTATATTGATGTTTCGCCGTGGGTGGGCGACCCGCGGTCGTGATTGTCATCAGGGATGTCCCGTTTGCGTGATGCGAATTATTCGCAGGTGGTAACATGAGCACAGGATTAAAAGTCGTCGAAAAGGTGTACGCCAGCTTCTCGACACAAAACGACGATGCCGCACGAGAGTTGCTGGCCCCCGACGTTCAATGGATTCAGTGCAAGGGGTTTCCCGGCGGTGGGCATCATCGCGGGCGGGACGAAGTGATCGAAAAGGTCATGCACGCATTGCACGGGGAATGGAATTCGTTTTCGGCTACGATGGACGAAGTCATCGACGCCGACCATCATGTGATCGTGCTGGGCACGTACCGTGGCGTGCACAGCTTGACGGGAAAGCCGATGGAAGCCGTGTTTGCTCACGTGTTCGACATCGAAGACGGCAAGGTGACACGATTCCGCCAATACGCCGACACGTTTCCGATGCACGCGGCGATGGAATTGTTCGATTGACAACGTCATCGCTCGGCCGCCCCTTGCGGCGTGCGATGGGTTCGGCAACCTCGCCACATGAATGCACGACGATCTGGGAGCATGACGATTGAGTAGTGCGGTGGCCGAGTCCGAGCCTTTGCTGACGCCCGACTTGTTGGCCCGGTTGGAGCGTCTGGAGTTGGTGTCGCGGAAGGTTTTTCGAGGCAACATCAAAGGCGAACGACGCAGCCGGCGGAAAGGCCAGAGTGTCGAATTCGCCGACTTTCGCAATTACGTTCCCGGCGACGATTTGCGTTTGATCGATTGGAACTTGTACGCGCGACTGGATCAGCTGTTCTTGAAGCTGTTCCAAGAAGAGGAAGACCTGCACTTTTACGCGTTGGTCGATTGCAGCGGGTCGATGGAATTCGGCAAGCCGTCCAAACTGCGTGTGGCCAAACAGTTGGCCGCGGCATTGGGCTACATCGGACTGTGTCGTGCCGACCGCGTGTGTGTGTCCGCATTGGGGCCGCCCGGCCGATCGGCGCCGGTGCTACGCGGCCGATCCAATTTGTGGCGAATGTTGCAGTATCTGGAATCGGTCGACGGCGGTCACAACGTCACGTTGCATGACGGCGTGAAGGACTTTTCGATTCGGCATTCCGGTTCGGGCATTTGCGTCTTGATCACGGACATGATGGACAAGACCGGTTACGAATCGGCCCTGCGGATGCTGGTCGGACGCCGGATGGACGTCTTTGTGATGCACGTTTTGTCGCCGGAGGAATTGGACCCACCGTTGCGGGGCGACCGCCGACTGATTGATATCGAAGACGGCGATCAAACCGAGATCACCATCAATTCATTCGTCTTGGAAAGGTACCGGGAAACGGTTCACGCCTTCATCGACGGTGTGAAGTCGTTCTGCAGTCGCCGGTCGATCGCCTACATTCCGGTTGCGACCGAAACACCGGTCGACGTCGTAGTGACGAATTATCTTCGCAAGCGTGGCGTGGTGCGGTAAGTGGCGTGTAGCGGTGACGCGTACGGAAGGTAAAAGGGCGAACGAATGACTTGGATCCCCGCGCTGCAGTCGCCTTGGCTTTGGGGCCTGTTGGCCGCCGTGCCGATCGGCATCGTACTGCTGTATTTTCTGAAGTTGCGCCGTGAACCGGTGGAAGTCCCCAGCACTTATTTGTGGATGCGGACGATCGAAGACTTGCACGTCAACAGTCTGTTGCAGCGGCTGCGTCGCAGCTTGTTGTTATTGGCTCAACTGCTGGTCGTCGCTCTGGCCGCGATTGCCTTGTTTCGTCCGGGGCTGCGTGGGCAATCCGAATCGTTGGACCGGATGGTGTTTCTTCTGGACAGTTCGGCCAGCATGCAGGCGACTGATTTGGAGGGCAACACGCGGTTCGAAGCGGCCAAGGAAATGATCGGCGGGCAGATCGACGCGATGACCGACCAGGATTCGGCGATGCTGATCACGTTTGACGATCGTGCCGAAGTGATGCAGTCCTTCACGTCCGACCGGCGGCGGCTGCGTGACGCGTTGCAGCGATCGGAAGTCAGCAATCGCTCGACCGATGTGTTGTCCGCGTTGCGAGCGGCCGATGGTTTGGCCAATCCGCGACGCAGCAGCGAAATGGGGGACGTCAACGATGTCCAGGTCGCCGACGCGATGCCGGCAACGTTGAAGTTGTACAGTGACGGCGGATTCAATCCGGTGACGGAATTCGATCTGGGGAATCTGACGCCGGAATACCATGCGGTCGGGACCGGCGAAGTCGATAACTTGGCGATCATCGCGTTCAGTGCTCAGCGCAACGTCGAAGATCCGACTCAGGTGCAAGCGTTTGCGACGATCGCAAATGCCGGAACCGTGGATGTGTCGACCACGGTTTCGCTGATGATCGGGGACGACTTGGTTGACGCGCAAGCGTTGGATGTCGGTGCGTCGGAACAAACGGGGATATCGTTCGCGTTTGCCGCTGATGAAGCGACGACGATGCTGCTGCGGATCGATCGCAAGGACCAGTTGGACCTGGACAATGTCGCTTATGCGGGGCTGTCGCCGATCCGTTCGGTCCGCGTGTTGGTGGTCACGCCGGGAAATGAACCGTTGGAATTAGCGTTGGCGACCGAAAAGGCGGCCAAGATTTGTACGGCTGATGTCGTCAGTCCCGATTTCTTGGAATCCGAATCCTTTGAAAAACGCATGTTGGCGGGCGTTGACGACCTGGTGATCTTCGATCGCTGTCGTCCCGATACGTTGCCGGCGACCAACACGTTTTTCATCGGTGCGTTGCCGCCGGGCGAATGGTCCTGGCGTGGTGATCCGCAACCTGTGGTCTTGGTCGATGTGGATCGATCGCATCCGCTGTTGCGGTTTGTGGATTTGTTTTCGCTGCTGATCTTTCAAGGGCGTGCGTTGGACGGCCCGGATGGTTCGGCGGTTTTGGTCGAAGGGGACGCGGGACCCGTGCTGACGATCGCACCGCGTGATGGTTACCAGGATCTGGTGTTGGGATTCGAAGTGGTGTCGCAAGACGATGACGGCGCGACGGTGGCCAACACGAATTGGTATGCCGAACGATCGTGGCCCGTGTTTATTCTGAACGTGCTGCGTTATCTGGCCGGCGCGGCCGAAGCGGGCGGCGCGCCTTCACATCCGACGGGTCAAACGGTGCGATTGCGTCTGGAAAACGCGGTGGACGAAGTCACCGTGGGACGCGAATCGGAAACGGCAAAAACGATTCAACCATCGGAGACCGGTTTCTTAGAAGTCGTCGATACGGATCAACCCGGAAACTATCTGGTGCGTGGTGACGATCGCGTGTTGTCGTTGTTTTCGATCAATTTGTTCGATCGCACTGAAAGCAGGATCGCTGCCAAACCCGAAATCGAATTGGGGTACCGTGCGGTCGAAGCCGTGGACAACACGGTTCAGCAGCGTCAGGAGTATTGGCGGATCGCGTTGTTGGTCATGCTGGGCTTGTTAGCGGTTGAATGGTGGTACTTTGGCAAGCGGATCGCTTGAACGAATACGGTTTGCGGATCCGACATGTGGAAGACTGGCATCTATCGAATCGATGATCTTCGTGGCGACGCGACGACGCGACTTCGTGGCGAGCCAATGAATATCTCGGTGACGCTGTATCCGGCGGTTTGTGAATCTCCGGGACTGGAACCTTGGGCCGAGAGGATTCTGGATCGCTTTTCCGATCAATGCGGCGCCTTCAAGCGAACGTATGCCGGTCGGTTCGATGACTTTGACCGGCGTGTGACATCGCGGCTGAAGGAATCGTGGGACGGTCGATCGTTGCGGATTCACGATGTCGGCGTCAGCGATGCCCGGACGTCGGTCGATTGGTTTCAAACGCTGGTCAAGTCGTTTCCCAGTGTCGAATACATGGCCAGCGATTTTCAGCCCACCGTCTGGGTGCTGGTGGAAAGTCGTTGCACGGTGACCGTTACCGAAGCCGGCGAGTTATTGGAAATCGTTTATCCGCCGTTCGTCTTCAATTGCATCAAGCGTGACAGTTACCGGCATTATCCGATCAACCACCTGGTCCGATCGTGGGTCCAGCGGTATGTGGCCGAACCACTGGCCGAAAAGTATCGACGGCATCAGATCGCCGGTCGTGCCATCCAATTGTTTGCACCGGAGGCGGTGCGTCTGGATCATACCGACGCGCGATTCCAGTTGTCGCAACACGACATGACCGGGCCGATGCCGCAGAACGTCGACTGTGTTCGGGCGATGAACGTGCTGAACCCGTCTTATTTCAGCGACGACCAATTCGACGTGATCTTGGCAAACTTCTATGACGGATTGTCGGACAAGGGATTCTTGGTTACCGGTTCCAATGGTGACGCGGGCAGCCCGGTCGACGGCGGTGTGTACCGCAAAACCGATACAGGATTCTCGCTGGTCGAATCCTTCGGTGGCGGTTCGCCAATTGCGGATCGGATTGAACGATTCCGATCGTCTTAGCCCAGTTCATCGCCGCGCTGTTTGGCGGCGGCGACGGCGTCGGCCATTGCGGCCCGAACGGCGCGGCGTTCCAGCGTATTCAGCCCCGTGATCGTGGTTCCGGCCGGGCTGGCCACGGCGTCTTTCAGTTGTCCCGGGTGCTGTCCGGTTTCTTTCAACATCGTTGCCGCACCCAGAACCGTTTGCACGGCCAACTGCATCGCCAAGTCACGCGGCAACCCCGCCAGGACGCCGCCGTCGGCCAAGCCTTCGATGATGGTGAAGACGTATGCCGGGCCGGATCCGCTGAGACCGGTGACGGCATTCATCTGTTTTTCATCAACGGCGATCGCGATGCCGACCGCTTCCAGCATGGTTTTGACGTGTCCTTGGTCTTCGTCGGTCGCCCCGGCCGCCGCGCAAAATGCGCTGGCGCCTTGGCCGACCAAGCAGGGCGTGTTGGGCATCACACGGATCACACGATCGTGACCGAACCAGGTTTGCATTGAATTCAGAGTGATCCCAGCCGCCACGCTGACCAGCAATCGGCCGGCCCATTGCTTGGGGGCGGACTGGGCGACCCGTTGCATGATCGGCGGTTTGACGGCCAACAGAACGATTGGTGGCATGGTTTCCACTGTCTGGACCGACGCGTGACACTTGGCCGACGGATGCTGGTCGGACCACCATTGGCGACATTGGGCACTGGGATCCACGACGACCAAGTCGTCTGGGCGGATGGTTCCCGCGTGGATCAGCCCTCCGACGATGGCGCGACCCATCTGGCCGCCACCGATCAGGCACAGCGGGGGAAGCGGTTGGCTGGCATTGGAATTTTCGGTCATGGCAATCGATGGTCCTTGCGGGGGTGGTGGCAAAGCCGGGTGGCCGACGTCCGGCGGGGCACCTACACTACTCGGTTTTTCCTTTCGGCCACCCTGTGGCGGCTGGACGTTGGATCGGCGGACCGCCGTGCGACCAGTTTGCCAGGACCGAGCCTGTGGAGATAGCCGGTTGGACCAAGCGATCGCAAAAGCGGACACCCTTTTGGAAGCGATGGGATGGATCCGTCGGTTCCGCGGGAAAACGACGGTCATCAAGCTGGGCGGCAGCCTGTTGGAAGACCGTACGGCGCTGCACCACATTTTGCTGGACGTGATCTTCATGGAAACCGTCGGCATGCGTCCGGTGGTGGTGCATGGCGGCGGCAAAGCGATCAATCAAGCACTGTCCGACGCGGGGATCGAAGCCAAGTTCAGCCGAGGTCGACGGATCACCGATGCCCCGACTTTGGAAATCGTCAAACGCGTGCTGGCCGGTGACGTCAATCGTTTGTTGACCGACGAAATCGAACGGCTGGGTGGTCGCGCGATGAATCTATCGTTCGAAACGACCAACGTTTTGTTTGGTGAAAAACTGGTCCCCGAGGACGGCGAGGATCTTGGGTTTGTCGGCCATGTCACTCGGGTCGACCGTCAAGTCATCGAAGGGCTGTCGTACACCGACCAGGTGCCGATCATCCCGTCGATGTGCCAGGGCGACGATGGGGCCCAGTACAACGTCAACGCGGACACCGCGGCAATGGCCGTCGCCCAGGCCTTGGGTGCGGAAAAGCTGGTGTTCCTATCCGACGTCAACGGCGTCCGGCGCGACAAAGACGATCCGGAAACCGTGATCCATTCGTTGAATGTATCCGAAGCCAACCGGCTGATCAGCGAAGGTGTGATTGCCAGCGGCATGATTCCCAAAGTCGAAGCGTGCTTGGATACGCTGGGCCGTGGCGTCGGAAAGATCCACATCATCGACGGTAAACTGCGCCACAGTTTGTTGCTGGAAATCTACACGACCGACGGTGTGGGGACACAGATCGTGAAAGACCCAAAGTCGGCGGGCCAGCCCACCGGTTCGGCATAGCTTTTTCGCACGGCGTATCACGATGGAAGGAAGTCCAGCGATGTCCGATGGCCAACAATATGGCGGGTTGTGGCGATTGCGTGACGATCAGTCCGCGGTCATCGACGCGGTGTGCGGTCGTGTCAGTACGCTGGGCTTGGGCGATCCCGTCGTCTCTGATGCAATCAGTGGTGCGCATCAGCGGTATCTGGGCGATGCCTGTTCGTTGAACAACGAGGTCGGGCAACCGGAATTGGCGGAAGAACTGTTTGGTCGATTGGACCGATTGGTGCGATCGCGACCGTTCACCGGCAGTCGCGAGGGAACCGAACAGTTTCTGCAGTCGGCGACGTTGTGCCCGTGTCGTGATTTGGCCTTGGAGGCTGCGGTTTGGGATGCCCGAACCCATTCGGATTCTCGATTTCAAATTCTCAGTCTTGTCGGCAGCGAACATGGCGTGACCACGTTGGCGCGAACCATCAGTGGGCGACCGGAAATGCACGAAGGTTTTGGACCATTGGTGCCCGGCGTGGTGTATGTGCCGGCCGATGACGTGGATGCCTTGGCCCAACGGTTGGACGAAACGGTGGCCTGTGTGGTTGTCCAGCCGGCCGATGTGGATGCCGGCATGGCATCGCTTTCGGAATCTTGGTTGGAAACCGTCAGCGAACTTTGTGCCCGCCAGGATGTCCGTTTTGTGGTGGACGAAAGCCGTTTGGTTTTCGGCGGAACCGGTGGCCCGTTCAGCTTGGACGCGATTCAGGTCACACCTGCAACGGATTTCTTGTGGTCGGCGGGATTGTTCGGCGGTTTACCCGGCGGGCTGTGGTTGCGACTGGGCGATCAACCAGCGGATCCCTCGCACGCCAAGGTCACGTTGATGCCTGGCACAATTTTGGCGGCCAAGGTTCTGTCGGCCACCATCGCCGCTTGGGACGGGCGACGCGACGAAGATGCTGATCTGCCGGGACGCACGATGGCCACCGCGTTGGCCGAAAAAGTGGGCGGCTTTGAATTTGTACGCGATATCCAGTATCTGGGGACGAATTTGGCCATCCAGTCGGATATCCCCGGCGACGAAGTGGTCGCGGCCGCGTTGCAACGCGGACTGATTTTGGAATCAACCGGCGGTGGTTGGGTGCGGCTGCAATTGCCACCGACCGCGTCGGAAAGTGATTGGGATGAATTGTTGTCACGGATGACGGCGGCAATGGAAGCGTTGGAAAGTGAAACCGTCGACCTTGGTTGAGACGGACAACCGATTGAATCGTCAATGATGTGAAAGCGAATCATGCGACACCTGCTGACCCTGTTTGATCTGAACTCGCACGAACTGAATCGCATTTTAAGTGCGGCACGTGTGCTGAAGAAAATGCACGCCGGAGGTCAACGACCTGCGGTACTTCAGCATCGCGTTCTGGCGTTGATTTTTGAAAAGCCCAGCTTGCGGACACGCGTCAGTTTTGAATCCGGCATGGCGCAGCTTGGCGGCAGCAGTTTGTTTTTGGGTGACGACGTTGGCTTTGGCAAACGCGAAGCCCCATCGGACTTCACCCGCGTGCTTGGCCAGTTCGTCGATGGCGTCGTGTGTCGTTCGTTTTCTCATGACACCGCCGCCACACTTGCGAAATACGACTGTGTGCCGGTGATCAACGGTTTGACCGATTTGGCGCACCCGTGCCAAGCGATGGCCGACGTCTTGACCATCGAAGGCGAATTTGCCGATCGCCCCCTGACCGAAAACCACTTGGTGTTCGTCGGTGATGGCAACAACGTCAGCCGGTCGCTGGCACTGATTTGTGCGATGCTGGGAATGAAGTTCACGCTGGCGTGTCCCAACGGATACGAGCTTGACCAGCCCTGGATGTCAAAGATCAGCGAACGTTACCCCGACGCAAAGCTGAACCAGACCACCGATCCGATTGCCGCGGTTTCCACCGCCGACGCGATCTACACCGATGTCTGGACCAGCATGGGCCAGGAAGCCGAATCGGCCCAACGTCGCAAGGATTTTGCGGACTATCAGGTCAATTCAGATTTGATGAAGCACGCGCCGGAAACGGCAATCGTGTTGCACTGTTTGCCGGCCGTGCGAGGCGAAGAAATTACCGACGATGTGATCGATGGTCCGCAAAGCCGCGTGATCGAACAAGCGGGCAATCGGATGCACGCGCAAAAAGGCTTGCTGGCTTGGCTGTTGAACCCGCATTGGGTCGGCGAGAACGTTCCTGAATAGTGTTCCCGATGTGTGGTTCGCACGCTTTGCCGACGCATGCGATCTTCTTTGATACGAAACTTTGCACCTGAGTTGTCCATGTCGACCGATTATGTCACCCGTCCATCCGATCAGATCCGCGAAGTCAAAATCGAACGCGGCTATTTGAAATCCTGTCCGGCCAGCGTGCTGTACAGCAGCGGTGATACGGTCGTGTTGTGTGCCGCGTCGGTCGAACCGTCCGTGCCACCGTGGTTGGAAGGCAAGGGCAAGGGATGGGTAACGGCCGAATACAACATGCTGCCCGGCAGCACCAGTCCGCGAAAACGTCGCGACCGCAGCAAGGTCGATGGCCGGACAACCGAGATTCAGCGATTGATCGGTCGCAGTTTGCGCTCGATCATCGATTTGAATGCGTTGGGCGAACAGATGATCACAGTCGATTGTGACGTGCTGCAGGCCGACGGCGGCACGCGGACCGCTTCGATCACCGGCGGGTTCATCGCTTTGGCCGATGCGGTGGCATCCATCATCCCCGGTTCAACGATTGGAAACGGACCGCTGTTGGACAGCGTCGCCGCGATCAGTGTGGGGGTGATCGGCGATGAACTGAAACTGGACTTGGATTACGAACTGGACAGCGCCGCCGATGTCGACATGAACGTCATCATGACCGGCAGCGGTCGGTTCGTGGAGATTCAAGGGACCGGTGAAGAAGCCACGTTTGATGACGAACAACTGGCGGGGCTGATTCGGCTGGCCAAAAAAGGCATCGGCGAATTGACGACCATGCAGCGTTCGGTGCTGGGGCAGTAAGGGGCGGAATCGAATGCCCGCTGCTGATCACGGGCCGATCCCGAATCACCAGGGGCGTCGCGGGTAATGTCGGTTCCGACGATGCCCGGCGCGACGTGCGTGTTCTTGTAGGGCGGCACCGGCCGCAGATGCCATCGCGTTCAACAAGACTTGGGTCATCGGGTGCGTGGCGACTTCGGTGATGCGGTCCATCGTCGACGGGCCCCAGCTTTGCGTTCGCCGAATCTGGTCCCACACCGCTTCGACGTCGTACGTATCGTCGGCGCGGGCCAAAGATCCCAAGACGTCCAGCGAGTCGGCAAACAGGCATCGCCCGCTGGCGAATCCCGCACTGCGAAAACGCTGGATCAGTCGTCCGATCGCTTCGAAGATTTGTTGATGAGTCGAAATCTGGTTTCGCCAGCCGGCCACGGTTGCGTCCAGTTGTCCGATCTCCGATTCCAAGCCGTTCATTCGGGCGATGATTTGGTCGTCGGTCAACGAAACCGTTTGGCGGGCGCGTTGCTGCAGTGCCCGCGTGTCGCTGCGTTCGATCATCCCGCGAAAGGCCGCGATCGCTTTTTGGTAATAATCACAGTGTCGATCCGCCAGAGCGTTCAAGTCGCGTTGGATCTGTTCGCTCTGTTGATCCAGCTTGTTCAACGTGTCGGTCGCTTGGTTGCGTTCGGCGGTGATTTGTTCACGTCGGACCTTCAGTGCATCGGCGCCCAGTTCGCGGGCCAAGTCGTCGCGCATGCGTTCCAGTTCCGCCATCACGGTGTCCAGTGCGGCGCGATCCTCTGCAATGATTTGCCGCATTGATTCAGGCGTGGACTTTAGAAAGTCATAGTTTCGTTTCGCTTGCTGGTATCCGATCAGCTTGGCCAGCCAACGATCGATGCGGCGCGTCATGCCGCGTGGTTTGTATTGTCCGGTGCCGAAGTCGCGATCCTTCAGGTATGTGAAAAGATCGCTTTCTTCGTAGGCGGGCAGTTTTCGGACGGCGTCCTGATCGGCCTCGTTCAGGTTGTCTTCGGCTCGTTCCAAAGCGGCTTCGGCGCGAGCGGCCTGTTCGGACAGTTGTGCAAACTTTGGGTCGGCGGCCAAACGCGATTCGATGGTGGCCGCCAGTGACTCGATTTCTTCTTCGATCAAGTCATGTTGGGCATTCCATTCGGTCAGCGTTTGCTCGGCGTGTCCATGCTGCAATGCGATCTGGTCCAGTTGTTGTCGCAGATCATCGACCGCCTGTTCCTTGCGGTGCAGTATCTCGTTGATCGTCGGGCGAATTTCCTGCCACGTCGTGCGTACCGCGTCCGGGGTCAGTTCCGGCAAAAAGTACTCCGCCAGTTCGACCATCGTGTGGTCGCGTTGCTGTTCCAGTTGTTCACGCCGTTGGTCCGCGTTTTGGATTTGTTGCCGAGCTTGCTGCAACCGGTTTTGTTGTCCGGCCTGGGCGGTCAGCAGTTGTTGGTGGACTTGGGGGCCGGTCAAAGGCATGGCGGGCGAATCAGTGAAGGCTTTGGCGGATGCAGAAAAGGTGGCGGTGTCGCCGGTGGATTGGGATCGGTCGGTCAACCGAACCAGAACCACAGGCCGCCGGCTGCGGCGGCGATCGTGGCCAAAGTCCAGGCGACTTGCTGTCGGCGGACCCAAAGGTGGGCCAAGAATCGGTTCATCCCTGGCGCGGGATCTTGATAGGTGTGCAGCCGATCCATGTATTGCTGGATCGCGGTATCCAATTCCGCTTCGGTCAAATTGTCGCCCGAAAGCCGCGCGGTTTTCATCAGTTTTTCGCGTAGCTTTTGGCGGACCTCATCGCGGCGAAACATTTCCTCGGCGGTTTGCCGGCGGTCACGCAGTTCGCGTGCGACATCCATGACCCGCAAGGTTTCTTCCAGCGTCAAATTTTCCGCCGGATGTGCCTGGGAATTGCGCCCCGACGGTGCCGGCTGTTGTGCCTGGGCGGTTCGGACGTCTGACATATTGGTTCACAATCCCTACAAACGGCGATGATGCGATCGGCAAGACAGCAATGGTGGCGATGATGCTGGCGGGCTGGGGAAAACTCTGACGCCCCGTCGGTTTTCGAATCGGATCCCCAAGACTTAGGCCGCGCGTGCCCGAATGTTACGAAAACGGCGTTGGGCTGCCTAGCTTTCGCCGACGTCGTCCCGCTGTGTCCGCTTCTTGCTTCTGTCGCGCCGAAGCGCTAACTTGAAGCCATCCTGGCGGGACGGATTCGATCGGATCACGGATACTATTCACGCGGACGCAACTTTCGCATCTTCCTTCTTCACGTTCCTTCTTCACTTTGCAGTAAGCACGGAAAACACAGTCATGTCACAAGCCCAAGCTTCCGCACCGGCCAACCAAACGTCCGGCGTCGATGAAACGCGTTCGATGCGCGAGTATTTGGATCGTGCATTGGACACGCTCAAGAAATTCGGCGGTGAAGATCGTGCATCGGCACCCCAGGAATTGATCAGCCTGTTGGAAAGTGTGCGGCACTTGGATGAAGCCAAGGTCTTGGCGATCGCCGATGTGATCAAGCACATGGGCAGTTTCAACGCGATGGTCCGCGAGAATGTGGAGTCGATCCAGGTCGGTAACCGCTACATGGAAATCACCCAGATGTTCGATTCGGTTCGCGAAGACAGTAAGCGTCTGATCGGCCAGTTGGATGATGGCAAAATCAGCGGCACCGAAAAGATTTCCAATTGGTGGATGAAGCTGCGCCGTGGCACCCCCAGTGACCGCTTTGAGAAAATTGCGGAGGTCTACACGGATGTCGCCAAAGACACCAAAGATGCGTTGGGCAAAGAAGAACAGATCATGGATGCCTACATCGACTTTCGCTTTGCTTTGAAGGAAGCGGAAGTGTTGGCACGCGAGATTTTGGACAAGCAGGTTCCGGTGCTTGAAGACGCCAAGAATGCGTTGGCTTCGACCCAAAAGGCTTTGGACGAATACAACGGCACCGAAGAAGCCGAGAAGAGCCAACTGGAACTGCGCCGCGATGAAGCACGGCAGAAGTACGAAGACGAAGATGAAACGTATCAATTGCTGAAGGACATCGCTGAGAACCTGGAGATCGGTTACGACGTCGGCGAAACGTTGATCACCAAGCTGAAACAGACGCACGACGTCAAGGAACGCGTTTATCGTCGTGCGGTGACTTTCTTCACCACCAACGAACACGTCTTCACGATTCTGGGAACCGTTTACACCAGTCAGCATGGTTTGCACGAGGTGACTCAGGCGACCGAAGCGATGAAGGAAGGCGTCAACAAAGGTTTGGAAGACATCGCGGATCTCGGACGCGAATTGGAACGTGCGGCGTTGAAGGCCGGTTACGGCAGCACGATCGATCCGAAAAGCGTCCAAAAGCTGGTCGATGCGATCAGCGGTTTCCAAGTCGAATCGCTGGAGATGATCGCGGAATTGCGAAAGGAAAGCGAAGAAAGCACTCGAGCCATTCGCGCAACGGTCGAAGAAGGCAAGAAGAAGTATATGGAAACGTTGGCCAAGCACGCACGCGGCGAAACCGGCAAATAGTCGCGATCCGCTTCTCGAAAGCACTCGCCGTGCGGCCTGCAAAGTCGCCTTTTGCTCCGCAAAAGTAGCGCGTGCTATCCGCAGGCCGGATCTAGCCCCAGCGCAGATCCGGCAAGGCGGCGTTGGATGCTCTTGCCGTCACTCCTTTCGCTCAGCAGGCGGACAGGAGTTTTGCGACAAATGGCAATCCGACGCGTCAGTTTTGAAGTTCCGCTTTTACCCGAGGCATTGACTTTTTTGGTAACCCGAAGCGTGAGCGAGGAAAAAATGATGTTGGCATCGCCTCGCTCACGCGTCGGGTTACCAGATAAGCGCAGCTTGAAAACTTACGCCTCAGGTTACTAGGCATTGAAGACGCTCGCTCGGTGCGGACTACAACACAAACTCCGGCACCGACGATGACGATGCCTTAGGGCTCGACAAACTTGCCCCATTGGCGTGCCAGGAACCGCGGCAGCATCAGCAACATGCGTCCGCTATCCGGATCGACGATTCGCCGATAAACATCGCGACTGGAGTCCGACATGACGGCGTCCAACTGGGAAATCAGTCGGCTTTGTTGAGCTTCGGTTAGGGGTGCGGTCCAGATCACGATCGGCAATCGGTCGTAACGTGCATCGGGGCCGACCCACCAGTACGACGGACTGACTTGACGGATTCGCATGTTGAACGGCCCCAAGGTTGTTCGGACCATTTCGGTGAATCCGTCGCCCGCGTGCGGCAGCACCAATTGTTGCGGCGACATTTGTCGTCGGCCGGCGTCGGTCCAGTGGACCAGAACGGATGCGTCGTTACGTCGTGCCGTTCCCGCCAACCACTGGGCGATCGGCATAGCTGTGGGCGATTGAGGGCCGGTTTGTCCGTCATCCAGGATGCGCCAAGCAAAGTCGGCGTTGGGCGTCGACTGGTCTGATGCCCAGCGTGCGAAGACTTCGCCGGGGACTTTGGGGGCAATCGAACGCATTCGCCGGAGCGCATCGGTCGCAAAGGCCGCAAGCTGTCGGTTGCTGCGGCGTCGCACCCAGACCATGCGGTCCTCCGGTGCAACCAGCGGTTCGTCTTCGTTTGCCTCCGGCTCCGAAACCTCATTTGGGTCTGCCAGGAATTCTGCCAAGACTTCATCGGCCGATGCTTGGCCCGAACCAAAATCGTCGGTTGACGTGATCGGCGCGACGGCGGATTCGAACGCTTCGTCGCTGACCGTCAGACGCAACAACGCTTCGTCTTCTTGCGTCATCGCCTCGGATTGGGATGCGATCGAGGCGAAGTGTTCCGACGCGGCGACGGGGCGACTGATCGTCTTGATCGGGCGGCGAACATCGATGCCGGCGACGTCAAACGACACCCAGTCGATTTCGATGGGCACGCCCGTCAGCTGGCTGATCAGCATGACGTAGTCCGCCATCGGATACGTCGGTGGCCGAGCGAGCGCGAATTCGATCGACATCGAACGCGTCAGGTCCACGGCGCTGGGCGGGTTTGCCACCATCATCGGGTCCAAGTCGACATCCGCCGGGCGGTCCAGCATTGCTTGGTTGCGATCGACGGGCGTTTGCAGTGCCGGCGGCGCATCGGGCGCAGGTGCCGAAAGGTCCATCAAGAACGGCTTGAAGGAATCCAGCCCGGTCAAGTCGGCCGGGCCGCCGGAGGATTCTGAATCCGCGTCATCGCCGCGTGGTACGACGACTGGACCGTCCGAATCGGCGTCTTCGGGTGGCGCTTCAGGCGAAAGAGGATTCTTTGGTATCAAGCTGTCCAAGCCAGATGTGTCCGGGTCGCGGGTCAGGTCGTCTGGGATCATCGACGGACCGCCCGTGTCGTCGTCGGTCGGCGGCGAATCCTCCGCGGGCTCTGGTGCTTGATCAGTCGATTCGGTTGGATCGGCATCACCGCCGTCCGACGCTTGTGCATCCGGCAGGGCGGGACCGGGCTCGTCTTGGCTGGGATCTACTTGGTTGGGATCCGCTTGGTCGTCGGCGTCGCCGGATGCCAGAGGCCGGTTGTCGTCGCTGGCCGGCGAATCGTTCGCGGTATCGTCGTTGGGCGTCTGCTGTGTCGCGGGATCCGGAGTCGTGGTTTGTGCGGTTTCGTCTTTTTGCCAAGACCGCACGAAGATCACGAACAGCAATGCAGCGATGCACAGGCCCGTCGCTGCCAACACGCCGACCAAAACCATTTGTCGCCGCCGGGTCGTGTCTGGATTTTCCCAGCCGATTGGTACAGGCGGTGCTGATGATTCGGTATTTGCGGTGGCATCCGTCGGGATGGAGTCATCGACTTCGAATCGGGGTGCGTCGGGATCGACAACGGGTGGCGGTCCGCTGCGGTCGCCGGTGACGATCGAACTGGCTTCGGTGATCGCGTCGCTGTCGACGCTGTGTCGGCCGACCGCGATGGCGGGCTGATCGGCAAGTGGCGGTTGACCGGGCGAACCCGGGGGATCCGGAGTACCGGCGGGCGGTTCGATTTGCATCATCGAACCACAATTGGGACACGCAACGATCATCCCGACCAGGTCTGGGCGGGTGACACGAAACTGCGTGTCGCAGGTCATGCAGCGTTGGGGAAAAGGTTGGAAGTTCACAAGATCCATTTTGGGCGCCCCGTCAGTCCAGACCAAGCGATCTGGAGGATCACGTGGGCGAAGTTTTCAAAAATGAGCCCGGCGTCGGCGGGTGAGCACGTTTATCGCGATCGGCCGACCCCTTAGACTTGGCAACCCATTGGTCTGGCCGCCACCGCCCGGAGTGGCGGACCGCCCGTCCCGACGGATTCCCCCACCGATTTAGTTTTCGCAATCGTTTTCGCCTTTCGGATCGACAAGATTGGACATGATGGACCTGAACGTTCCCATTGACGTCGCGGCCGTGGGGGTTGCCCGTCACATCGGTATTTTTGATGGCCTAGCGCTGGCCGCATCGCTGACCGAAACCGCGGTCGAACCGGCGCCCAAATGGGTCATGCTGTCGTTCGCCGCCGTGATGATGGTCACCTATGTCGGCGTCGCGATCGAGCGGTTTCACAAGACCGTCGCGGCGTTGTGCGGCGCCGCGGTGCTGATCGTGTTGTCGATCGCGTTGGGGTTGTTCGAATATCCCAAGGTCTACGAATTCATCAAAGAAGACCTGAATATTTTCGGGGTCATCATCGGCACGGGCATCTTGGTGGATGTCGTCGGCCGCAGCGGCTTGTTCCACTTCATCGGCATGTGGATCGTCCGCTTGACCGGTGGTGGTGCGTCAACGTTGTACTTCACGTTGTGTGCGGTGACCTTCTTGTTCGTCGCGGTGCTGACCATCGTTCCGGCGATGTTGATTCTTAGTTCGCTGGTGCTGGTGATCTGTCGGTCGCTGGACTACAAGCCGACGCCGTTGTTGTTAAGCGTCGCGATTTGTGCCAACAGCGGCGCGATCGCGACGTTCGCCAGCGGGTTGCCCAACATCATGATCGGGACGGCGGCGATGATCCCGTACATGCAATTCATCCGTGTGTCGTTGCCCTACGCGGTGGTCAGCCTGGTCGTTGCCGTCGCGATGATGCGATTTTTCTTTCGCAATGATCTGCCTTGGCATCAGACGCCCCAGCAACGCGAAGACTTGAAGGCACGCATTGAAACGTTCGATCCGTGGGCATTGGTAGAAGACCGACGCGTGCTGTTTCGCAGTGCGATCATTCTGTTGGTGACCGTGATCGGTTTTGCGTTGGCCGGACAACTGGGCGTCGGCATGGACTTCATCGCCATGGTCGGTGCGACGGCCGCGTTGTTGTTTGCCGGCAAAGGGGTGGAAGACGCGATCGGCAAAGTCAACTGGACAGTGATCCTGTTCTTCATGGGCTTGTTCGTCATCATCGGATGCGTCAAGCAAACCGGCGCGTTGGCTTGGGTGGCCGAGCAGGTGGTCGCGGTTTCGGGCAACCGACTGGCGTTGCTGGTTCCACTGTTGGGCGTGTTTTCGGCGGTGGCCAGTTCGATCGTGGACAACATTCCCGTGGCCGCCACCTTGATTCCGATCGTGCGAGACATTTCCGGCGGATCGGTGCCGGCCGAACCGCTGTGGTGGACGCTGGTGATCTGCTGCAATCTGGGCGGCAATGGAACACCGATCGGGTCGATCAGTTGTGTGATCGCGATTTACGCGTTGAAAAGAGAGGTCGGCGTGCACGTCGGCTGGGGACAGTTTTTAAAGCTGGGTGGCAGCGTGATGTTGATCCAGGTGGCCGGCGCCATCGTGTACATCCTGTTGCTTGAAAGCCAGAATCTATTACCGGAGCTTGCCAGCCATGGCGTTTGATTCCAACCGTCAATCCTTGGACCGCGACGTCGATGAATCGATGCGGATGTTCGAACGGTCTCAGGTCGGCCCGGCCCCGGAAATCACTCCGGTTCGACCCGCCCGAATCTTGCTGGCGCTGGACGGTTCGCCACAAGATGCGACGTCGATCGCCGCGGCCCAGTACCTGCGTGAACAGGTCAACGTCGAAACACTGATCTTGGATCTGCGTGAGTTTTTGCGCAGCGACACGGCAGATTCGTCGGCCGATCCACTCGTGCCGATCGACGAATTGGTCAAGCAGATCAGCGGCGCTCGTCCGATTCAATCGACCGGTGACGAACCCTATGAACGGATACTGCAAGCGACCAAAGATCATCAACTGGACATGCTGATCGTGCCCAGTCCGTTCGGTCGTTCGTTTGACAAGATCGGTGTGGACAGCATCGGAACGGTGCTGGATGTCTTGCTGGCGCGGTGCAGCGTGCCGACGCTGGTCATCCGACGCGACGATCAACGGCTGGACGAATGTGTCGGGCGGATCGCCCTGGTCGTCGGCAGCGAATGCGATATCGAAAGTCGTGCGGCGGCTTGGTGTTTCGGCTTGGCGGGACCGTCGGCGCAGGTCACTTTGAACTTGGTGTTGGAAAAGGAGCAGTTTGAAAACTTGCGATCGATCATCCAAGCGATGGATCCCGAAGGCACGTTAAGCGAACAACAGGTCAGCGATGCGTTGGCCAAGTCGCACCATGCACTGCACGGATCCATGTTGAAAACAGCGACGGCGCGAAAGCTGGCTTATCGCTTGGTGCCACAAGCGGGCGAAGTCGCGCCGCCCAATCCGCTGAACGATAACGTCAAACAATTGTTGGTCATGCCGCTGGAGGTCGATGATCGATTCGGGCAAGGCTTTGCGCAAGATCGAATTCGGCGCAGCCCTCATCCAGTGCTTGTGGTCCCCAGTCACGTGGTCGACGACGACAAATGAATCAGCCCAGTCCCGCCGGAACACCGTCGGCGTCGTCATTGTTAATGCTGGATCAGGTCACGGTGTGGCGTGAAAACACGCGCATCTTGGACCGGATTGATCTGGACATCCCCGTCGGTCGGCACACCGCGATTCTGGGACCCAACGGAGCGGGCAAAACGTCGTTGTTGAAACTGTTGGTCCGCCAGTTTTATCCCTCGATCGATGACGATGGGACACAGGGAGGGGTCAGCATCTTGGGCCGATCGGATTGGCCGGTGGACCAGCTGCGCTGCCAGATGGGAATCGTGTCGCAGTCGTTGGAGCATGACTTTCTGTCGGGACGCAGCGGACGCATGTCGGTTCGTGACGTGATCCACAGCGGATTCAACGCAACGATGTTGTCGGCGTTTGGACCGCACATGACGCCGGCGATGAAAGAGGCCGCGGATCATGCGGCAAACTCGGTGGGCGTGGACCACCTGGCCGACCGCCGCTTGGAAACACTGTCGACAGGGGAACGACGTCGGACCCTGATCGCACGCAGTCTGGTGCACCGACCCCCGGTACTGGTTTTGGACGAACCGACCAGCGGATTGGATCTGGCCGCGCGGCACCAATTCCTGCAAACGATGTTGCAAATGCTGCCAATGCATGACTTGACGCTGGTGCTGGTCACGCACGCCTTGGAAGAGATCGCACCGCCGATCGGTCACGTCGTCTTGCTCGATTCCGGTCGTATCGCTTTTGATGGTTCCAAGGCCGATGCGCTTTCGTCGGACCGTCTGAGTCGGTTGTATAGGGTTCCGACCACGGTGCGTCGCGATGATGACGGTTGGTATTCCGCATCGGTGGGCTAAGCGTCCACCGTCTTTCGGCCTGTTCGGCGCCGACGGTCGATCGACCAGTTAAAATCGAAGCCATGAAAGTTCGCAATTCTTGGTTATCGATCCGTGTGGCCGCCGTGCGTGGGGCGGCTTCCATCGTCGCAATGTTGGGCTTCGCCGGCCTGAACGCATCGGCCGTGGATTTTTCCCACGACGTGGTTCCGGTCCTGCGACAACACTGTGCCGATTGTCACACAGGCGATGAGGCCGAAGGCGGATTCAACTTCAATTCTCGGTCATTGGCATTGGAATCCGGAGTCATTGAAGCGGGCGATGCCGATGCGTCGGTGCTGGTCGAACGTTTGATCACCGACGATCCCGACATGCGGATGCCTCCGCCGGATCGTTCGAGATTGTCGGCCAGTGAAATCCGAGTCCTGATCGACTGGATTGATCAGGGCGTTGCCTGGCAAGCCGGATTCCAGTTCGGCGAAGCGAAGCCGGAATTGCCGCTGCGTTTGAAATCCGTTTCATTGCCCGGACCATCTGGCGATCATCCCATCGATCAATTGGTCGGCCGGTATTTTCAGCAACACGAGGTTCGTTGGCCCGATGCCGCCGATGATTCCACGTTGCTGCGTCGAACGATGCTGGATTGGGTCGGGCGATTGCCGTCGGCCCAAGAGACCACCGACTACCTTGCCGACACGTCCCCACAGAAACACACACGGCTGATCCAGCGTTTGGCGGACGACCGGGTGGGATATGCGGATCATTGGCTGACGTTTTGGAACGACTTGCTGCGCAATGACTATGAGGGCACCGGGTTCATCACCAAAGGTCGCACGCAAATCAGCGGATGGCTGTACCAGGCGCTGTTGGAAAATCGTCCGTATGACCAGATGGTTCGTCAGTTGATCAACCCGCCGGGCGATTCCAGTGCCGGGTTCATCAATGGAATCAAGTGGCGTGGCGAAGTCAGCGCGGGACAGTCATTGCCGATCCAGTTTTCGCAAAGCGTGTCGCAGGCGTTGCTGGGCATCAATATGAAATGTGCGTCCTGTCATGACAGCTTCATCGACCGTTGGACGTTGGGCGACGCCTATTCGCTGGCCGCGGTTTATGCCGACAAGCCGTTGGCGATGTACCGTTGCGACAAGCCGACCGGTGCGGTGGCATCGGCGGCGTGGATCTATCCTGAAATGGGCGAAATCGATCCACAGGCCGATCGCGGGGCGCGGCTTCGCCGATTGGCGGGGCTGATGACGGCCGAATCCAATGGGCGATTTTCACGGACGATCGTCAATCGTTTGTGGGCTCAGTTGATGGGCCGGGGATTGATCCATCCCACCGATGCGATGCAGACGCCGCCTTGGGACCACGACCTGTTGGACTACTTGGCCGGCGATTTTGTGCGTCGTGGATACAATCTTCAGGGAACCCTGCGTCTGATCACGACCTCGCGAATCTATCGCTGCCAAACGGTGATCGATGCCGGTTCGGCTGACGGCGAAGGCGATGCGTTTGTGTTTCGCGGACCGGTGGCCAAGCGTTTGACGGCGGAACAGTTTGTCGACGCGATCGGGACAATCACCGGCCAGACGCCAAAGAAGGCAGACGCTCCGGTGCAACGAGATGCGGACCGTGTACGGGCGTCTTTGGTCAAGGCCGATTCGCTGCAACGGTCGCTCGGGCGTCCCAATCGTGACCAGATCGTGACGTCACGGCCGAGTGATGTGACGACATTGGAAGCCTTGACGCTTGCGAATGATCCGACGTTGGCCCAGCGTCTGCGGCAGGGCGCCAGCCGATTGCTCGATCAATATCGCGGCCCGTCAGCGGACATCGATGGGGAACGATTGATTGACGATGTGTACCTGACTTGTTTCGCACGGCATGCGACGTCGCGCGAACGCCAAGTGGTGCTTGATTCGTTGGGAGATCAGCCGACGGACGATGGCTTGGCGGATTTCTTGTGGGCCGTGATCGTTCAACCCGAATTTTGGTACGTGCGATGATTCAAGACTGGACGCAGGATTCCGCATCGATGGAACGGCAACGTCAACGACGCGACTTTTTGAAATCGTTGGCCGCCGCTTCGGCTGCGACACTGGCCGCACCGACGGCGCGTGCTTTGGCCGCCGAACATGACTTGATCGACCAACCCGAGCCAACCGCTGACCATTGCATCTTGTTGTGGATGGCGGGCGGCATGGCGGCACCGGAAACGTTTGATCCCAAGACGTATGCGCCCTTTGAAAAAGGCATGCCCGTCGACCGGATGGTCAGCACGTTTCCGGCCATCGACACGGCCGTGGACGACATCAAGATTTGCCAAGGCTTGGAGAACATCGCCGGGGTCATGGATCGTGCGACGTTGATTCGTTCGGCGGTCCAGCCGGATCTGGGACACATTTTGCATTCCCGGCACCAATACCACTGGCATACCGGTTATGTGCCGCCGCAAACCGTCGCCGCGCCGCACTTGGGGGCTTGGATGGCGAAGGTGCTGGGCCCGGTCGACCCGGTGATGCCCGCGTTCGTGAACATCGGCCAGCGTTTGGAAGGTGTGGGTGAAAAGGAAGAACTGAAAGCGTTCACGACGGGAGGATTCTTTGGCAGCGAATTTGGGCCGATGAATCTGCCGTTCCCCGAGCAGGCCGCCGCCGCGGTCGCACCGCCGAAAGGGATGAATCGTCGTCGGTTTGCCGAGCGTCAGCAGTTGTTCCAGCAATTGCTGCGCAGTGGGCCGGCAAGCGAAAACATCAGCGATGATCATCGCGAATCGATGCTGCGATCCCTGGACCGGGCGTATCGATTGCTCAGCAGTTCGAAAAGCCAAGCCTTCGACATCCACGCCGAACCCAAGGACAGTTACGAGCGCTATGACACCGGCCGATTCGGTCGCGGATGTCTGCTTGCACGTCGACTGGTCGAAGCCGGCTGTCGATTTGTGGAAGTCACGACCGAGTATGTGCCTTTCCTGCACTGGGATACTCACAAAGACGGTCACGCGACGGTGGATCGGTTGCACCAGGAAATCGACCGTCCGATCGCGACGCTGATTCAAGACTTGGAATCCAAAGGGTTGCTGGACCGCACATTGGTGATTGTGGCCAGCGAATTCAGTCGTGATGCGATCGTTGAAGGTGTCCCCGGATCGACGGCGCGCGATCAAGCGACCGTAAAAACAGAATCGGTGACCGAGCCCCAGCACTACGGGCTGCACCGCCACTTCACCGGCGGAACCAGCGTGGTCATGTTCGGCGGCGGGATGAAGAAAGGGTTTTTGTACGGCGCGACGGCCCCGCAGCGTCCGTTGCTGGCGATCGAAAACCCCGTCACCGTGACGGATCTGCACGCGACGATCATGCGTGCGATGGGAATCAGCCCGCGCACCGGATTTGATGTGGAAGGTCGTCCGTTTTATGTCACCCGCGACGGCGTGGGAAAACCGGTGATGGAATTATTCGCCTGATCGCTTAGACTTCCCGCCGCACGACCCGTGGCGATATGCCATCTTTCAGGGTCACATTTACGGTTCAAACGCGGTGCGGGACGGTTCGACGATGTCTATCGATCAATTGCGGGGAAAGCTGGCTTTGGTGACCGGCGGTGCGGGCTTCATCGGTTCGCATCTGTGTGACGCGTTGATCGATGTCGGTGCCAAGGTTCGCGTGCTGGACAACTTAAGCACCGGGTTTCGCACGAACGTCGAACACTTGGTCGGTCGCGAAGATTTTGAATTCATCACCGGCGATGCGTCTGATCCGGATGTCGTTCGAACGGCCGTCGCCGATGTCGATGTGATTTTTCACGAAGCCGCGATGGCCAGTGTGCCACGCAGCATGCGGGAACCGGCCCTTTGTCACGCCTGGTGTGCGACCAGCACGGTTGAGTTGTTGAACGCCGGTCAAGCCGCGGGTGTCCGTCGATTGGTGTTGGCATCCACCAGTGCGGCGTATGGAAATTCCACGTTTGTATCGAAACGTGAATCCGATCCGGTGTCACCGCTTTCGCCCTATGCGGCGGCAAAGTTGGCGTCCGAAGCGTATTGCCAAGCCTTCTATCAAGGTTTCGGCATGGAAACCGTCGTGCTGCGATACTTCAACGTGTTCGGCCCGCGACAAGATCCGCAAAGCGAATACAGCGCCGTGATTCCACGGTTTGTTTCCATGATCCTGGCCGGTGAATCGCCGATCATCTATGGCGACGGCTTGCAGTCGCGTGACTTTGTGTACGTCGGCGACGTGGCCAAAGCCAATTTGTTGGCGGCAACGGTCGACGGGGTGGCCGGCGGCGTGTTCAACGTCGCCCGCGGACAACGGACGACGTTGTTGGAACTGTTGGACACGTTGCAAGAACTGTTGGGCGAAACGATCACGCCGATTCATCAACCGCCGCGTGCCGGCGACGTCCGTGATTCGCTGGCCGACGTGTCGGAGACGCGAAACCGTTTGACGTTCGAACCGTCGGTTTCGATGGCCGAAGGTTTGAAACGCAGCATCGATTACTACCGCAGCGTGGTGGAAGCCTAGCCGCGCAGCCGCACGCCGACGGATCGATCAAGCGCGCCGCGTGCCGCGATGATTAGTATCCGCCGCTGGACGCCTTGGCTTCGATGGTCGGCATGCCAAGTTCTTGACGACACTGGTTCAGGATTTCCGCGGTGCGGCTGGCGCCGACGCGAGTCACACCGATTTCGCGGACCTGCAACAGCGTCGGAAAATCGCGAACGCCGCCGGCCGCTTTGACTTGGACTTCTGCCGGGGAACTTTGACGCATCAGTGTCAGGTCTTCCATCGTCGCGCCGCCGGTGCCGTATCCGGTCGATGTTTTGACCCAGTCGGCTTTGACTTCACCACAGATTTCACACAGCTTGGTGATGTGATCGTTTTCCAGATAGCAGTTTTCAAAGATGACTTTGACCTTCTGGCCGGCTGCATGGGCCACGTCGATCACCGCGGCGATGTCTTTTTGAACATAGTCCCAATCGCCGCTGAGGACTTTGGAAATGTTGACGACCATGTCCAGTTCTTCACAACCGTCGTCGATCGCCTTTTGCGCCTCGGCCGCTTTGATCGCCGTGGTGTGCCCGCCGTGGGGAAACCCGATCGTGGTCGACGCTTTCACGGTGGTGCCGTCAAGCATTTCCGCACAGCGTTTCAGGTAGTAAGGCATGATGCAAACGCTGGCCACATCGAACGTTTTGGCCAACTCGATGCCCGCATCCAATTCGTCGGTGGTCAAGAACGGTTGCAGCAACGAGTGGTCGATCATCTTGGCGATGTCTTGATACGTATAGCTCATGCGAATCCAGGTGGGGTTAGCGGGGATGGCGGAAGGATGAAAAAACGGTGGGCGTCAAAGTTGGTAACGAAACGATGGCGTCATCATGAAAGCGCGGGATCGCCTTTTTGGTACGACCCCAAGATCTTCAACTCGCTGGCCTGGCGTTCCAATTGTTCCAACGCGTCTTTGACGTTTGCGTCATCGCGATGACCGTCAAATTCGATGAAGAAAAAGTACTCGTTGGGCCGGCCGGGGATCGGGAATGATTCGATCCAGGTCATGTTCAGCTCGTGCGTTTTGAACGTCGTCATCAAGTCGGCCAGCTTGCCGGGTTGATGAAGGACTTGGCAAACCAACGATGTCTTGTCGTTGCCGGTTGGCATCGGCGCGTCGTGTCCCAAGATGACGAAACGTGTCACGTTGTTGGGATTGTCTTCGATGTTCTTGGCAACGATGTTCAGGTCGTATTGTCGGCCGGCTTCGAAGCTGGCGACCGCCGCGACACCGGGGCGTTGGGCGGCCAATTGGGCGGCGCCTGCGGTGCTGTTGGTTTCCACCAAACGTGCGTCGGGCATTTGGTCGGCCAGCCAGCGGCGACACTGCGACAACGCTTGCGGCTTGCTGTGGATTTCGGTGATCTCGCCGCGTGGCGTCTTGGACATCAAGTTGTGATGAATGGGCAACGCGACTTCGCCGATGATCGAAACGTCGCAATGGATCATCCGCCCCAGGGTGTCCACGACGCGACCGTCGGTGCTGTTTTCGATCGGGACGATGCCCCGCGATTTCGGGTCACGGCGGGCGGCATCAAAGACCGCGGCGATGGATGCCACGGGGGTGAACTGGGCCGCGTCGCCAAAGTATTTGATGGCGGCCAAGTGGCTGTAGCTGAACTGCGGTCCCAAAAAACAGACGTTGGTCGGACGCAGCAGTGCATCACAGACGCTGCGGATGTGTCGCTGGATCGCGTCCACCGACGCCGCGTCGATCTCGGCATCCCCGCCGGTGACCAATTGCCCGCGGCGGCGAATCAGCTGTGCGATCTGGGTGTCGATGGCGGCGATGTTGTCCGATGGCATGCCGAAACCGTGGGATGGGGGCGTTTTGCGTGGGCTGGCGGTTGGGCGTAGGCGACCCGGAGCGGATCGCCGCGCATCGTAACCCCGTGGTCGGATTCGCGTAAGACATCGGCCAATGGGACAACGGCAAACCCACGACGTGTTGCCAGACCGCCGGGAGTGTCAAATTGGCAAGGCCCGATTTGGGCCGAAAAGCCCGGATGTGACGAGACTGTCAAAAATGCGGGGGTTTGGGGGGATTAGCGTGCCGAAAATCCCCATTTTTAGGCTCTGGCACGGCAGTTGCCTTAGACACCATCGTCCCGCCAAAACCGCGTCGCGATGGCCAGATTCGCGACCCCGGCGGCGGCGAGCGTTCACGCAAGCATGTCAACGCGGACAAGCCCGTCAACGCAGATACGTCCACGCAATCCACGTCAACGCGACGGCGAACGCAAACACCAGACGCGAAGGAATCCCAGAGATATGTCACAAGGCGAAAAAATCATCGGCATCGACCTCGGCACGACCAACAGCGTCGTGGCCGTGATGGAAGGCAGCGAGCCGAAGGTCATCCCCAACCCCGAAGGCAACCGGCTGACGCCCAGCGTCGTCGCGTTCACCGACAAAGAAGACACGATCGTCGGCGAACCCGCACGTCGCCAAGCGGTCACCAACCCGAAACGCACCGTGTACTCGGTCAAGCGTTTCATGGGGCGGCGACACAGCGAAGTCGAATCCGAAGAAAAGATGGTGCCGTATTCGATCTCCGGTGGCGCCGGCGAATACGTCAAGATCGGCGTCGGCGACAAGGAATACACGCCGCAAGAAATCAGCGCGAAAGTGCTTCGCAAACTGAAGGAATCGGCCGAGTCTTACTTGGGCCACAAGGTCAACAAGGCCGTCATCACGGTCCCGGCTTATTTCAATGACGCCCAACGTCAAGCCACCAAGGATGCCGGTCAAATCGCCGGTCTGGAAGTCGCACGGATCATCAACGAACCGACCGCGGCCGCCTTGGCTTATGGCATGGACAAGAAGAAGGACGAAAAGATCATCGTCTTTGACCTTGGTGGTGGTACCTTCGACGTTTCCGTTCTGGAAGTTGCCGACAGCGGTGATGAAGAACAGGAAAGCCGCGTCTTCCAAGTCATCAGCACCAGCGGTAACACGCACTTGGGCGGCGATGACTTTGACGAAGAACTGATCAACTACGTCGCGTCGGAATTCCAAAAGGAAAACGGCATCGACCTGCGTAACGATCCGATGGCCCTGCAACGGCTGCAAGAAGCCTGCGAAAAGGCCAAAAAGGAACTTAGCACGCTGCCGGAAACCGACATCAACCTGCCGTTCATCACGATGGACCAGTCGGGACCGAAGCACCTGACGATGAAGATCACGCGCAGCAAGTTCGAAGAACTGATCGACGAACTGGTCGAAAAGTGTCGCCCCTCGGTGATGCAAGCGTTGGAAGACGCCGGCATGAAACCCAGCGACATCGACGAAATCGTTCTGGTCGGTGGTAGCACCCGCGTGCCCAAGGTCCGCGAAATGGTGCAAAAGATCTTCGGCAAAGAACCACACCAAGGCGTCAACCCTGACGAAGTCGTGGCCGTCGGTGCCGCCATCCAGGGCAGCGTTTTGGCCGGTGACCGGACCGACGTTCTGTTGCTGGACGTGACCCCGCTGACCCTGGGGATCGAAACCGAAGGCGGCGTGATGACCGCTTTGGTCGAACGCAACACGACTGTTCCGGCGGAAAAGAAGAACGTCTTCAGCACCGCCGCGGACAATCAAACCGCGGTCACCGTACGTGTGTTCCAGGGCGAACGAAAGATGGCCACCGCCAACCGGTTGTTGGCCGAATTCAACTTGGAAGGCATCCCGCCGCAACCACGTGGTGTTCCGCAAATCGAAGTCAAATTCGACATCGACCAGAACGGTATCCTGAATGTATCGGCCAAGGAACTGAAGACCGGCAAGGAAGCGAACATCGAGATCAAGGACAGCGGCGGACTGAGCGACGATGACATCGAACAGATGCGCAAAGACGCCGAAGCCAACGCCGATGAAGACCGCCGTCAGTTCGAATTGGTCGAAGCGAAAAACAAGGCGAACCAGCAGGTCTATCAGCTTGAAAAACTGATGAAGGAACATGAGGACAAGCTGAGCGACGATGACAAGGCGCCGATGAATCAGGCCATCGAAAAGGTCAAGAAGGTCGCCGAAGGTGATGATGCCGCCGCGATCAAAGCCGCCACCGACGAACTGGATGCCGCCAGCCAAGCGTTCAGCAAAGTGCTGTACGAAAAGGCCGGTGCGGATGCCGGTGCCGCCGATGCGGATCCCGCCGCCGGTGCGTCAGCCGCCGCGGACAACGATGGTGACGACGACGCGATCGACGCGGATTTCGAGGTCAAGGACTGATCGCTGGGAGGAAGACAACGGGTTGCAGGTAACGGGTGTGCAACGCCCGTTGCCGCTCCCCGGCCCCTCACTGCGATGCCAAGTCCACCCCAACCCGTGACTCTTCCAACAACCCCCACAGGCGATCATGACATTCCGTTTTGACAAACTGACTCATAAGGCCCAAGCCGCCGTCGCCGAAGCTCAAGGCATGGCGGCGTCGGCGGGCAACCCCGAAATCGATTCGCTGCACTTGTTGTCCGCGTTGTTGTCGGAAACCGACGGCATCACGCGACCCATGTTGCAGAAGATTCACGTCGATGTGAATCAGCTGGCCGAAATGGTCCGCAGCGAACTGGAAAAACTTCCCAAAGCGTCCGGCGGGCGACAGCCCGGGATCAGTGCGACGCTGCAAAATGCCTTCAACACCGCCGCCGACGAAGCGGCCAACCTGAAGGACGAATACATCAGCACCGAACACCTGCTGATGGGATTGGCCAAAGCGGAATGCAAGGCCAAGAACCTTCTGAAGCTGTCGGGCGTTTCATCCGACGAGATTCTCAAAGCGATGAGCGAGGTGCGCGGCAGTGCTCGCGTTACCGACCAAAATGCCGAAGACACATACCAGGCTTTGCAAAAGTACGGTATCGATCTGACCGAACTGGCCAGCCAAGGCAAACTGGATCCGGTCATCGGACGCGACAACGAAATTCGCCGCGTCATTCAAGTGCTTTCACGTCGGACGAAGAACAACCCCGTGCTGATCGGCCAACCCGGCGTCGGAAAAACCGCCATCGCCGAAGGGTTGGCACTGCGGATCTTCGAAGGCGATGTGCCGCAAAGTCTGAAAGGCAAAAAGGTCATCAGTCTGGACATGGGCGCGCTGGTCGCCGGCGCGAAATTCCGCGGTGACTTCGAAGAACGTCTTAAATCCGTCTTGCGCGAAGTCAAGGACAGCGGCGGACAGGTGATCCTGTTCATCGATGAACTTCACCTGGTCGTCGGTGCCGGCAATGCCGAGGGCAGCGCCGATGCGGCAAACCTGCTGAAGCCGGAACTCGCACGCGGTGCGCTTCGTTGCATCGGAGCGACAACACTGGATGAATATCGACAGCACATCGAAAAAGATGCCGCACTGGAACGACGATTCCAACCCGTCTATGTCGGCGAACCGACGGTCGAAGACACGATTGCGATCCTGCGCGGCTTGAAGCCTCGGTACGAATCGCACCACGGAGTCCGGATCACCGACAACGCGTTGGTCGCCGCGGCGAATCTTTCGCATCGATACATCGCCGACCGGTTCCTGCCGGACAAGGCGATTGATTTGGTCGATGAAGCGTCCAGCCGCTTGGCGATGGAGAAGGAAAGCGTTCCCGAACCAATCGATCGACTGCAACGACGACTGCGACAGTTGGAATTGGCGCATCGTCAATTGGTCGACGAGAACGACGAATCCGCGGTCAAGAATCGCGAAGAAGTCGAGCAGGAAATGGAATCGGTCAAGCACGAGTTGGCCGGTCTGCGCGAACAATGGGAAGCGGAAAAGCTTGGTCTGGATGACGTGCAATCGGTCCGCCAGGAAGCCGAGCGGCTTCAGCATCGTTTCGCGACATTGGACGCCGAGGCGAAAGAGAAACAACTGCGTGGCGAAAACCCCGAAGACCTGTATCGCGAGATGCTGGAGGTCCAGTCGGCGCTGCGCGACGTGGAAAAGCGAATCGAAGAACAGGAATCTCGGGAATCCGACGAGCAAAACGATGGCGACGATGCCGGTGATGAAAAGCGGCGTCTGATCCGCAAGGAAGTCACCGACGAAGAAATCGCCGAAGTCGTCAGCCACTGGACCGGGGTTCCCGTCAGCCGAATGATGGAAACCGAACGGGCCAAGTTGTTGGTGATGGAAGAACGGTTGCACACACGGGTGATCGGCCAGGACGAAGCGGTCGGCGCGGTAAGCGATGCGGTGCGTCGTAGCCGCAGCGGTTTGCAGGATCCGAATCGACCGATCGGCAGTTTCCTGTTCCTGGGACCCACCGGAGTCGGCAAGACTGAGCTTTGTAAGGCTCTGGCGACCGTGTTGTTCGACGACGAACAAGCCATGATCCGCATCGACATGTCGGAATTCATGGAACGTCACAGCGTGGCGCGTTTGATCGGCGCACCTCCCGGATACGTGGGCTATGAAGAAGGCGGAAAGCTGACCGAAGCGGTCCGTCGTCGCCCCTATTCGGTGATTCTGTTGGACGAAACCGAAAAGGCGCACCCGGATGTGTTCAACATCTTGTTGCAAGTCTTGGACGACGGTCGCTTGACCGACGGCCATGGCCGAACGGTGGACTTTACCAACACGATCGTGGTGATGACCAGCAACGTCGGCAGCCAGGTGATTCAGAAGGTCACCGAGGAAGGTGGCGACGAGGAGGAAATGCAAGCCGCGGTGCAAGAAGCTTTGAAGGCAAGGTTCTTGCCGGAATTCTTGAACCGGATCGATGACATTGTCATCTTCCATCCGCTGAAGCGAGATGAGATTCGTCAAATCGTTCGCTTGCAATTGACCGGATTGAATCGTCGTTTGGAAGACAACGAATTGCACCTGAGCGTTACCGATGCCGCGGTCGACCGAATCGCCGAAGTCGGGTTTGATCCGCTGTACGGGGCTCGGCCGCTGAAGCGTGTGATTCAGCGTGAAGTCCAAAACCCGTTGGCCACTGCGCTGTTGAAGTCGTCGTATCCGGAAGGGGCCACGGTCCAAGTCGACTACAACGGCGATGGATTCACGTTCGGCGTGGCCGGATGAACGATTGAGTCGGACTCGCTTCACCCTCCCTCTGGGAGGGTCGAGCCTTAGCGAGGGGAGGGTGCGCTGTTGGAAGAACCCTCCCCGGGATCTCGTTCCTCGATCCCGACCCTCCCGCGGAGCGGGAGGGTGAATTTCATGTCTGAGGCGAACATGCCAGCGTCGGGTGCATTGCCGAAACCGCAGAACCCGCGGCTAGCGCCTTGCGGCTCAGGTACATCGTCGCCTTTCGCTCCGCGAAAGTAGTGTCTGGCGGATCCTCCCGCGGAGCGGGAGGGTGAAGTCAGGGGGGCGAAACGGCCAACTTGCGGCTAGCGACGATGAGGATGATCAAAAACCAGACTGACCAAGATCCTCATTCGCCCATCAGATCTCCGGCTTTGGTGGCCAGCTTGATCATTTCGGATCGGAACCCGCTGACGTCTTCGCCTTTGGCATCTTTGGCCGTTGCGATCACATCGGGCATCGTCCAGGATCCTTTGTATTCGCTGCGGCGAAGCTGCATGCCGAATCCGGCCACCGCGGCGGCGAATCGTGCATCGTCATCGGCCTGGGCAAAGGACGTCTTGATGTCTGACTTGACCGGCGTTTCGACCAGGGTGCTGGTGTCACCGTCGGGTTGCTTGTAACGAAGCTTCAACGTCATCAATTCACCGGTGGACTCGGCGTCTTCCTTCGGTTGCACGTTGGCCTGGTACTTCAGCGGATCGACCTTGGGCGGCAACGCGTCGGCTTCCACACCGGCGGGCACCAGTTCATACAAGGCTGTCACAGCGTGACCCGCTCCGATTTCCCCGGCGTCTTTCTTGTCATCGTTAAAGTCTTCTTTGGCCAAGACGCGATTCTCATAACCGATCAAGCGATACGATGAGACCGCGGACGGGTTGAATTCGACTTGAATCTTCACGTCCTTGGCGATGGTCACCAACGTGCTGCTGGTTTGATTGACCAAGACCTTACGGGCTTCTTTTTCGGTATCGATGAAAGCGTAGTTGCCGTTACCGCGGCCGCTGATCTGTTCCATCATTGAATCGTTATGGTTGCCCATGCCGAATCCCATCACGGTTAGAAAGATGCCGCCTTTGGATTCCTGTTCGACCATCGATACCAGGGCGTCGGTGCCGGTCGTGCCGACATTAAAGTCGCCGTCGGTGCACAGGATGACTCGATTGACGCCGTCTTTGATGAAGTGTTCACGAGCCGTTTGATAGGCCAACGCGATGCCTTGGCCACCATTGGTGCTGCCGCCGGCGGACAATTGAGTCAGCGAGCGACGAATCTTTCGCTTCTTGGATGCTGGTGTGCTTTCCAACACCAGGCCGGCGGATCCGGCGTATGTCACGATCGCGACGCGGTCATCGTCGTTCAGTTCTTTGATCAGCATCTTCATGCCTTCTTGGACCAACGGCAGTTTGTTGGGCCGGTTCATCGATCCGCTGGTGTCCAGCAGGAACACCAAGTTGCATCGGGGACGCTGCTCGGGCTTCATCTCTTTGCCTTTGATGGCGATCCGAGCCAGCATGTGTTTTTCATTCCATGGACAGTCCATCACGGCCACGCGGTGGGCAAACGGGTGCGCCGCGTCGTCGCGGGGTGCCGCGTAGGCGTAATCGAAGTAGTTCAGCATTTCTTCGATGCGAACGGCGTCGGGCCGTGGCAGTCGCCCGGAATTCAGATAGCTGCGGATCTTGCTGTAACTGGCCGTGTCGACGTCGATGCTGAACGTCGACAGCGGATGTTCGTCGACACGCTTGAAGGGGTTGTCGGTGATCGGTTCAAAGCGATCACCACTGAACCCGGGACCGGTGCCTTCGGGAGTGTCCATGCCGAATCCCAGCTGCGCGGGCTCTTCTTCGGCCTCGATCATGATCCGCGGTGTCACACCCAGGCTAAGGTTCGTACCGTCCTCGGATCGAAACCGAACCTTGTCCCCGGCGATCCTTGCGCCTCCGTAAGCGCCGCCCGCCACTGGGGTACCGGCGACCGGTTGGCCGGCGGCTGGTTGGCTGGCAACAGGTTTTCCGGCCGATGGTTCACGTCCCAGAACGCGAGTTTTCGATTCGGACGTCGGTGCGGGACCACTGGTTTCTTGTCCACGCTGCATCGGCGTGATACCGCGTGCAACGCGATCGGGGACGGCAAAGTCGGCATTGTCGCCATACGAATCGGCGTCCAGTTTCAGTTTCTGGGTGACTTTGGATTCTACGTCACCGAAGGGATGGTCGACGGCGCTTCCGGATTGTGGCGATTCGTTTTGTGCGAAATCGGCAAGTTGTTTGGACGGTCGGTTGGAACGCCGAAGCGAATCCGATTCACGGTCGGCCGGGGCGACGGTGGACAACCGCGATGATTCATCTTGTTGCACGATCATGCCCAGCTCGGGAACCGCAGCGATCGTGACATCGCCGCTTTCTTGGATTTCGTACAACCCTTCTTCATCGACTGCCATGTCGTCGAATCGCATCTCCGCTTCGGCGTACTCATCGGCAGCAAATTCACCGGCGGTTTCGGCATCGGTCATGGCGACCTGACGACGAGCGGACTGGACGCTGGGGTACGCCACCAAGCCGCCGACGACCAACAGCAACGACGCGGCGACGGCCAGTGTGACGCCGTGCTGGCGCCAGAAACCTGGGCCGCCGGTGTCGCTGGCATTCGTGTCCGTTGCGGGGGCGATGGCGGCTTCTTTGCGAATCGCGTCGCGACGATCGGCGTCCAGGCCGTCGGTGGCATCGGACAATTCGGCATAGAAGTGTTCCAGGCCACCGGTGACGGCTTTGGCTTCTTCGACGGCGGCCGACAGCGATTCGTTGCCGGACATTTCGGCTTCGAAGGCTTGTTTGTCTTCGTCGGACATTTCGCCCAAGACATAGGCAGTCACGCGGGGATCATCCCAGGCTTGTTGGCCGGACGATTCAAAATCGGGTTGGTTTGGTGTGTGTTCAGACATCGGATCGACTGGGTGTGGTGTTGTTTTGTGGTATGGCCCGCATCGGTGATTGCCGCGGGCGATTGGATAGGCGGCGTCGTGGCGACCGACGCGTTGTCAGCGGCGGTTCACTGCGTCGCGAAGGCTTGACGCAGGTTGCGGACGGCGGTGTGCAGTTGGACGCCGACGTTGTTGACCGTCAGCCCGGTGACTTCGGCGATTTCGCGATAGGACAGGCCGCCTTGCATGCGGAGTCGCAAGATTTCTTGTTGGCGATCGCTTAGCCGGTCGATCATCGCGGCCAAGCGGTCGCATTGTTCCGATTCATCGGCCAGTTGTTCGGCGGGTGGGCCTGGATCGGGAAGCGTCGTTTCGAACGCTTCGATGGGCTGGGGGGACTTGGTTCGTTGCATATCGATCACTCGGGTACGGCAGACGAAGAACAGCCAAGCCGCCAATCGGGATCGGATTTTGCGTCGATCGGCGCGACACAGTCGCAGGAATGTTTCCTGGACCGCGTCTTGGGCCGATTGCCGGTCGCCGCGCATCATGCGGGTGGCGTAAGCCAGCAGCGGCCGTTCGAAACGGTCGACGATGGATTCCATGGAATCTTCCGAAAAATCGCTCGCGTTCATTCTTTTTCGGTTCAAGATTCGGTGGACACGAAAAGACGGTGGCTGGCCGGAGACACGGGGCGAAATCCCCTCCGGCGATCAGAACAACGATCAGGGTGGCGGTTTCTTAGCAAAAATTTTTGTAGATTGCTGTCCGCGAGCGTTTTGCTGCGGGTCGGACCCCAAACGTGATCCGCTGGCGGCCCCGATGCCGGCCGGTTCGCCCGACGGCCATTCACATTTCCATCATCTACGAAATTCGATTGACCCATGCTGCACGCTGTGATCATGGCCGGAGGAAGCGGCACTCGTTTTTGGCCCGCAAGCCGAAAGCATAAGCCCAAACAGTTGCTGAATCTGGCCGGGCCGCGAACGATGATCCAGTCCACGCTGGACCGTCTGGGCGACTTGGTGCCGCCGCAACGCCAACGCGTCATCACCAACCAAGTCTTGGTGGATGAGATTCGCAAACAGTTGCCCGATTTGCCGCCGGAAAACGTGGTCGGCGAACCTTGCAAACGCGACACGGCCCCGTGTGTCGGGCTGGCGGCGGCGCTGGTGTCCCACGATGACGAAGACGCCACGATGTTGGTGATGCCGTCGGACCACGTGATCGCCGACCCCGCGGCCTTTCGTGACGCCGTCCAGGCCGGACAGCGGTTGATCGACGAAGACCCCGATCGCATCGTGACGTTCGGGATCCGGCCGACGTATCCGGCCGAATCGTTCGGATATATCCATCGTGGCGAGCCGATCGCGGCGGTGGGCGGCAAAGCCTTTTACGTCAAACGTTTCCGTGAAAAGCCCAGTCGTGCGACGGCCGAGGATTACCTGTCGACGGGCGAATTCTATTGGAACAGCGGGATTTTCATGTGGCGAGCTTCGCTGATCCGCGACGCGTTGGCCCGACACCAGCCCGACATGCACGGTCACCTGCAAACGATCGCCGATGCCATTGGCCGACCCGATTATGCCGATGTTTTGGAACGTGAGTTCACGGCCATCGACGGCACGTCAATCGACTATGCGGTGATGGAACGTCACCCGAACGTCGTCGTCATCGAAGCGCCGTTTCCTTGGGACGATTTGGGCAGCTGGCAATCGCTGTCTCGCTTGCACGAGCCGGATGATCACGGCAACACCGTCGTCGCCAACCATATCGGTATCGACACCGGCGGGACGATTGTGCACGGTGACCCCGATCACACGATTGTGACCATCGACGTGGAAGACTTGGTGATCGTTCAAACCAAGGACGCAACGTTGGTGGCACACAAGAATGCCGAAGAACGTGTCCGCGAAGCGGTTGCCGAGCTGCAAAAACGTGGATCGGATTCACTGTTGTGAATACACTTTGCGGTGAAGTCTTTGCCGACGCGACGGACATGCGTTTCGTGCGCCCGGCACTTGCCGCCTGATCGAACATCACCGCCTCGGATTGCTGATGCCCAAGCGTAAGTTGAATCTCGCCAGGATGAGCGACGACGACTTGCTGGATCTCCGAGTGTGCGAGTTGCCGCTGAAGCTGAAAGACACCCCGCTTCAGGAACGCGTCGATCAGCTTTATGACGAATTGGCCCAGCGTGGAATTACATTCCGCCCGCATTGTTGGCTGAGCGACGATTGGTACAGCCCCGACGGCATCCCGGGGATCGCGATCCCGTTCTATCTGGCCCACCCGCGGCTGATGCGGCTGGAACGCCAGCAGTTGCTGGAGGTCGAAGGCGGTACGAAGCAGTGGTGCATGAAGATTCTGCGTCACGAAGCCGGTCACGCGATCGATACGGCATACCGACTGCGACGCAAAGCCGCGTTTCGTCGTGTCTTTGGCCGGGTTTCCCAGCCGTATCGTGAATATTACCAGCCGATGCCGTCCAGCCGTGACTATGTGCTGCACCTGGAAATGTGGTACGCCCAAGCTCATCCGCTGGAGGATTTCGCGGAAACCTTTGCCGTCTGGCTGCGTCCCGGGTCGCGTTGGCGTGCGACGTACAAGGACTGGCCGGCACTGAAGAAGCTGGAACAAGTCGACCGGTTCATGAAGTCCGTGGCGGGCACCAAACCGGTCGTGACATCGCGTCGCGCCGACGAACCGCTATCCAGGATTCGCAAAACCCTGCGTGAACACTATGCTTCCAAGCGTCGACATTACGGTTTGGACATCCCCAGCGTCTACGATGCCGATCTGCGTCGCCTGTTCGACGGATCCATCAGTTCGCGCCGTGCCCCCACGGCGGCCGCGTTCCTGAGCAAGGTGCGCGGCGAAATTCGTCGCGTGGTGGCTCGTTGGACCGGCGAATACACCTACACGATCGACCAAGTGATCCAGGAAATGATCGAACGCTGCCGAGAAATGGAGTTGCGTGTCGGCGGACCCGCGGAGGACGTCAAGCGGGATGCGATGATCCTGGTCGCCGTGCGGACGACTCATTTCATGCACGAAGGACGACATCGCGTCGTGGTTTGATCGGTTGCAAGATGCGTAAACTTCGAATCCTGCTGTTGGTCCGTGAAGGCCACGTTCCGCCGGACACATTGGACGGCGTCACGGAAAAAGAACTGGACGCCTGGAAAGCGGAATTCGACGTTTGCGAAACCCTGCGGTGTCTGGGACATGAGGTCATTCCGCTGGGCGTGTATGACGATCTGGGCCCGATCCGAAAGGCGTTGCTGGAACAGAGTCCTGACATCACGTTCATGCTGTTGGAAGAATTCCACGGCGTCGCGATCTATGACTTTGCGATCATCAGTTATTTGGAACTGATGCAGCAAGCCTACACGGGATGCAATCCCCGAGGGCTGTTGCTGAGCAAAGACAAGGCGCTGTCGAAAAAGATCTTGTCGTATCACCGCATCCCGACACCACGTTTCGCCGTTTTTCCCAAAGGCCGCATCGTTCACCGGCCCAAACGTTTGACGTTTCCCCTGTTTGTCAAATCGGTCATTGAAGATGCCAGTTTCGGAATCAGCCAAGCATCGATCGTTCAAACCGACCAACAGTTGGCCGAACGCGTCAACTTTATCCATGAAAAGACGGGCGATGACGCGATCGCCGAACAGTACATCGAAGGTCGCGAGCTTTACGTCGGCGTGATCGGCAACCAACGGCTTCAAACGTTTCCCGCCTGGGAAATGGACTTCGGCAAAATGCCGGAGGAGATGGCGAAGATTGCGACGCAACACGTCAAGTTCAATCACAAGTACCAGGAAAAACACGGCATCACCACTCACGCGGCCACCGACTTGGACGATGCCATGCAAGCCCGAATCGCCAAGGTTTGCAAACGCGTTTATCGGGCGCTGCACATGAGCGGTTACGCTCGGATGGATCTGCGACTCAGTCCGTCAGGCGAGATCTATGTGATCGAATCCAATGCAAATCCGAACATCGAATACGGGGAAGATTTTGCGGAATCTGCTGAAACCGGCGGTGTGAATTACGAACAGTTGCTGCAGCGGATTTTGAACTTGGGGCTGAGCTACAAGCCGGCTTGGATGGCCGGATGATGCGCCAGCCGCGGCGGCTTGAATCGGCATTTGCCGTTTAGATTCACCCTCCCTCCAGGAGGGTCGGGATCGAGGAACGAGATTCCGGGGAGGGTTCTTCTGCCGGCGCACCCTCCCCTCGCTAAGGCTCGACCCTCCCGGAGGGAGGGTGAAAATCAGAAGGGGGCGTGAATTGCGTTTTGCGGACTCAACCCGACGCTATCACGTTCGGCATCACCATGCTTTACATGTCGCGGATGCCTTGGATGGAAACCATGCTGTTGCCGAAGCCTTTTTGGTATTCCAGTTTCAGAATCTGTTCGGGCAACTCCATGTTCTCGAAAACGCCGGTGTTGGGTTTTTCGTTTTCGCGAGCGATCTGCTTCAGTGTTTTGTCGCCGCGAACGAAGAACGGCATGCTGCTGCGACTGCTGCGAGTCCACAGGGTATCGCTGCCCTGAACCACATCCACCTTGCTGATGTAGGGTGTGAACTTCACTTCGGTGGTCCCGAAGTTTCCGAACTCTCGATAGGAACGTTCTTCGGTTTTGCCACGAGTCACCGAAGCGTTCAGCTTCGTCGGTGCATCGGATGCGACGCGGTAGCCCGCTTTTTCAATCGCCGCTTCGATCCAGCTGCGGATTTGATTCGTCGTTGCACCGGGGCCGGATCCTGTCACGTTCACCGCGATCGAATCACCCTGTGACACGGCGGCCAAATCACCGACTTCGCGATCCGCCGCTTCGATCGCCTTTTCATGTGGCAAACGAACGATGCCCACACTGCCATCGTTGACCACCGGGTACAGGCCTTCGAAAATTCGGTCGGCGTATTCGATGGGCTCTCCCTGCATTTGATAGTTCCAAACGATCAGGTTGCGTTTCAGGCTTAACACCGGCCCGGTCGGTAACAGCAGGAACGATTGACCGTACCAAGGCAACTGGCCGCCGTGTTTGGACAGTGGCACATTGGCCTCGTGTTCCAGCAAGACTTCGCCGGTGGCGACTTCGAACACCCGGACCTTGTTGCCTTCGGACAAGGCGATGCGTTTGGCGTCGGGGGAAAAGCCCATCGATACCGAGCCGATTTTTCCACACGGGACCGAACCGATTTGTTGACCGGTCGCGGTTTCGACGATCGCGATTTGTTCGCCGGTGGTATCGGCAACGGCGGTGTATCGTCCGCCGGCCGAAACGGCGGGTTCGTTGAACATCGTTTGGGCACAGGTCCAGACCGTGGATCGATTGCGATAGTTGATCACGCGGATGGTTTGGCCATAGACCACCACGGCGATGCCGCCGGGAAGCACGCGTCGATAACGCACGTAGTCTTTCTTGTTGGAATCGCCGGGGAACATGTCCCAAGTCATCGCGATGCGGGGCGACCCGTCGGTCAGGCCGGTCATGATGCCAAGGCCGCTGGATTGGGTGCCCTGGGCCGCGTCAAAGATGATCAGGGCGTCACCGGTCCCAGGATCCGCCGACGCGATCCCGAACGAACGGCCCGTGCATTCGGCGACTTGTTGGGCCGAGCCACGACGTCCGTCGATGCGAAAGACTTTGGTGAACTTGTCATTGTTCGACCAGCTGGATTTCAGACAACACGCCAGCGTGGACCCGTCGCTGCCGACGATGAACGGCCGCGTCATGTCTTCGCGAAACTCTTTTTTCGTCACGTTCAACGCGGCGTTGCCCAAAGCGGAAAAGTCGTACGGTGTGGTGTCCGCTTGGATCGACGCCGGGGGGCTCATGTTGGTCAGCAACAGCTTTTTGCCTTCGGGCAGTTTCACGGCCTGTGGGACGGACAACTGAGCCACACCGCCGAACGAACGCGACGGCGACGCACCGCCATTGCTGCTGGGTGCAAAAGACGAACCGGTCGCGGGCATGCTCGTGCCGCCGGCGAACGGATTCGGATCGGCCGTGTCCATCAGGGCCAAGTATTCCTGGTCGCCGATGGACAGCTTTTCGATCGGAACGTTGATCACCCGACCGTCTTCCTTGCGGAGCGTTGCCATCGTCGCCGACTGTTCGACCAAGGTCGCTTTCACGCTGAACGAACCCGATGCATCGGTCCACATCCGCATCGAATCATCCGCCGCGGGTGCCGAAGCCGACGCTTTGGCCTGAGACGCCAGTACGACGACTTTCGATTTTCGGCCGCCGTTGTCGACTTCGATGACCAAAAATTTGCCACCGCCGCGAACGTCCGACACCACACCTTCGCCGGATGATCCGGCGCGAGAAAAGGTCACTCGGTCGCCGACTTCGAACGCCAACACGGGCGTCAGGGTCATCAAAGCCGTCAATAGAAACGCCGTCAGTCGACAGCCGCAGATCGATGGAGACATAGTGCAAGTCCGTGGCAGCGGAACGGAAAAGAAATGCCAGAAAGGAGAACCCTTGGCAGTTTAACCCAGTGGCATCGCCGGCGCATGGTGCGTCGGCGTTTCCAGGGGGGCAAATTATTCGCTGGCCAAGTAAACGACCGGGTAAGGCATCGACGTTTGGGCGGGCCGGACGACCGGCCGATAGCTGTCGCCGGCGGGAGTCATCTCGTTGAAGGACGTCGCATCGGCACCGCCCGCGCGCATCGAGGGATCGAACGCGACGATCCACCGACGGTCTTTCCGCAGGATTTGGTTCCGCAGCACTCGAGCGAAATTCGGGTCGATGCCTTGTTCCGGGGTACCGAATAACAAGTCACCGATCTGACGCACCACCGGTTCCACGCGATCGCCGACGCGATCCAGTGCGGCGACCGCGTGGGGCGATGTCCAGATTTCTTTCCACAAGGTCCGAAGTTCTTGATTTTCGACGATCGATTCACGCAAGACGGTTTTCAGCAACCGCTGCGCTTCGGGATCGTCGGCAATGGTTCCGGCGACCGAGGCGAGTTCCTGGCGGATGACCGGGTTGGCGGCGACATCCGACATGGTGTTCTGGACCGCGACGACGATTTCATCCAAGTGGTCCTCGAAGACCGGGACGGCTTCCTCGTCGACAAAACGCTGCCACTCTTCCTTCACCAGCGACCGTTCCCCCAGCGGCGTCTGGTCATACAACGCACGCCAACCGAACCGCCACAGCGACGCGCGGTCCCACAATTCACGGCCGATCGATTCGGTGATCGGTTGGCCGTGACGACGGACGATCGGCATCATTTCCTGCTTCGCAAGTGGCATGATCCGTTGGTCCAAGATCTCCGTTTGCAAACGTCCCGCCAGCCCCTGCCACTGATCGGAATGTTCGGCCATCGAACGACGGACGCCCCGTTCGATCACGGGCAACGACCGGACCAAGCTTTCGCGGACCAGTGGCTGCAGCAATTCGGTCATTTCCTGGCCGTTCTGCTTCAGCAATTGTTGAATCTGTGATTGGATCCGCTGGCGTTTTTCCGGCGGCAGCATCGTTTGGACGACTTCCTGCAAGCTGCCAGTGGTGCGATGCGATTCCCAGACCAACGTTTGCGGTGTGACGCCGTCGACATACCAACGGATTCGCATGTCTTGACGCTGATTGGCTGATCGGTCGTCGGTGACGTCGGAAATGTAACCCGCCTGCACCCATGCGTCGGACGATGGGCCGCGGTAGAAAACGGGATCGCCGATTCGCACGTCCGCGTCAACCGCGTGGGCGTCAATGTCACGAACCGGCGTGAACCAAGCGACCTTCGGCGAGGATGCCGCATCGGTTCGGTCACCCTTCAATCGGTCATACGCGGCCACGGCCGACGCGACGATCACCACCCACATGCCGGCACCGATCGATCGCCGGATGTTGAAACTGGAAAACAACGCGTCGGGCATGGAAAACAAAGTTGGCATGTCGGAGCGATTCGTCGGCCGGATGAGAATCTTGGGGAACGGATCAGCCGGGGTTGCGCAGCCGGTCGACGTAGACGGCTGTGATGATGATTGCACCCAGTAGGATATTTTCCACTTGGTTTTCCAAACCCAGTGCGGTGCATCCGTGATTGATCACGCCCATGATCAGCACGCCGCAAATGGTTCCGATCACGCTGCCGCGACCGCCCGATAGCGACCCGCCGCCGATCACCACCGCGGCGATGATTTCCAGTTCCAGCCCCATGCCCGCACTGGCGTCGCCTTTGCCCATCCGCGCCAAGTCGACCATCCCGGCCAGACCGACCAGGCAACCGGCCAACGAATAAACCAACAATTTTGTTCGCACAACGGGGACACCGCACAAGCGAGCGGTCGATTCGTTGGAACCGATCGCGTACAAGTGGCGGCCCAGAACGGTGCGGTGAAGTAGAAAACTGACGCCGGCGGCCAACACCAGCCACAACCAAACGCCCCAACAGAAATTGGGCAGGATCGGATAGGCGATCCACTCGGGTTCGGGGAACTGCGTCACCATCGATACCAGCCAATTGGGAATCGATTCCACCGGCGGTGTGATCGTGCCGCCTTCATCGGCGATGGTTTTGCCAAGCCCCATGAACACGGTCATTGTACCCAGCGTGATGATGAACGGCACCAACCGCAGCAAACTGACCAGCGAACCGTTGACACATCCACACAGCATGCCGGTCGCGATTGCCACGGCAAACGCCGCCGCGATGCCGCCGCCTTGCTGCAACGTCCAGGCCGCGGTGCACCCACACAACGCCGCCGCGGTTCCCGCCGAAAGGTCGATTCCGCCGGCGATGATGATCATCGTCATCCCCAACGCGGCGATCCCGATCTTGACGCTTTGCAGCCCCACCAGTCGTGCCGATCCGCTGGTCAGAAAACGGCCTTCAAAGCCTTGGGCCGCGTCGGCGATTGCGAAAAACGCGATCACCACCAGCAAAGCCAACAACGGCCCGGCGGCGGTCAAGATTCGTCGAATCAGCGAAGTCATTTTGTTGGGAACTGTCGGGCGAAAGGGAATGCGGTCATCATCGTGCAACAAACACTTGGCGGCATGACGGCTAGGTCTTCATCGATGCGATCAACAGGTCGTGTTCATCCCAATCCTTGGCATCGCGAATTTCCACGATGCGACCGCGAGCCATCACTGCGATGCGGTCGCACATGTGCAACAGTTCTTGAAAGTAACTGCTGATGAACAGGATGGCGGTTCCGTCGGCAGCGGTCCGTCCGATCAAACGATAGATCTGTGCTTTCGTGCCGACGTCAACACCGCGTGTGGGTTCGTCCAGTATCAAACAATCGGCCTGCTCATGCAGCGATCGCGCCAAAGCGACCTTCTGCTGGTTGCCACCGGAAAGTTCGCCCACGGTTTGTTGGCCACCGCGACACTTGACCTGTAACTGTTCGATCAATTCGTCCACGGCTTGGTGGCGACGTTTTTCATTCAACACGTTGGCGGTGGCGTAGGGACCCAACCGGCTGAGTGTCGTGTTGTCGGCGATCGATAGGTTTTGCGCCAGCCCTTGGCCTTTGCGGTCTTCGCTGACCAACGACAATCCCGCGGCGATCGCCGCGGCGGGGTGATCCGGTGGAATTATGTTGTCGTTCATTTCGACACCGCCGCCACGCGATCGCATGCCAAAGACGGCTTCGACCAATTCCGTCCGTCCCGCGCCGATCAGCCCGGCGATGCCAAGGATTTCGCCACGATGGACCGTCAGATCCGTCGGTGATGCGATGCCCGGGCCGGTGACGTTTTGGCATCGCAAAACGGGATCTCCGGTGCAGCGTTCGGTTTGCGGGTACAGATCGTCCACGTCGCGACCGACCATCAGCCGAACGATTTCCGATTCACCGGCGTCGCTCAGTTGTCCGCTGCCCGTCATGCGTCCGTCACGCAACACGGTGTAGGAATCGCACAGCTGGCGGACTTCTTCCAAAAAATGGCTGATGTACAGCACCGCCAATCCTTCGCCGGCCAACTTGCGTGTGACTTCGAACAGTTGCCTGACATCCGCGGCGGTTAGCGAACTGGTGGGTTCGTCCAGGATCAACAGCTTGGCGTTGCCCGCGATGGCCCGAGCGATTTCGACCAACTGTTTAGCGGCCACCGAAAGGTCGCCAACCTGTGTTTTCGGGTCCAAGTCGGCGTGACCCAGTCGCTGAAGTGCCGCGTCGACGATCTGTCGCTGGGATCGCCGGTTTAGGGTTCCGATTCGTCCATGTTCGCGTCCCAGCATGATGTTGTCTTCGACGCTCAGGTCATCACAGACGCTCAGTTCTTGATAGACCGTGGCGATGCCGGATCGCCGCGCCACGTCGGGGCGTCCGAAACGAATCGGTGCACCGGAGACGGACAGCGATCCTTCGTCGGGGACGACCGCACCGCTCAGGATCTTGATCATCGTGCTCTTGCCGGCGCCGTTTTCACCCAGCAATGCCATCACTTGGCCGGGGCGCAAGCGGATCGAAACGTCCCGCAAAACCCAATGCGGTCCGTAGCGCTTTCCCAGACCTTTGGCGACCACCACCGCCCGATCATCGGTGGATTCGGACGGGCGATTCGATGAATCGTCAACCGTCATCACGCTTGGCCGGGCTGCAACAGACTGCGGATCTTTTCGTCGTCCATGTTGTCGGGGGTTGCCACGAACACACCGGTGTCCACGCGCCGCTGGACGTCTTCACCGCGGAGGTGCTGGACCATGGTTTGGATCGACAGATAACCCATTCGCACGGGATCCTGTAGGACGATTGCGGTGACTTCGCCGTCGGCCATCGCTTTGCGAAGCGTTTCGCTGCTGTCAAAAGCCACCAAGGCGACGTCGCCGGCGGACTTGCGATCACGCAACGTTTGCAGAATGCCCGCGGCGGTCGGTTCACAGGAGGCAAAGATCCCGTCGATTTCGTCGCCGAACTTGTTGAAGATCTGTTGCGACTTGTCGATCGCCGCTTCGGTGGTCGATCCGCCGTACTGGTCGCTGCTGATGACCGTCATGTCGGGGTACTTGCCGATGGCTTCCAGGAAACCTTCTTCGCGTTGGTGAGTGCTTTCGCTGCCTTTTTGGTAACGCATCACGACGACGTTGCCTTTTTCGCCCAAGGCTTTTGCCATCGCATCGCCCGCCATTTGGCCGCCGCGAAAGTTGTCGGTGGCCACGTAGGACACGGTGCCGCTGGTGTCGGACAGCCCGCTGTCAAAGATCACCACGGGGACCTTGGCACGACCGGCTTCGGCCACCGGCCGGACCAACGCGTCGGCGTCCAGCGGGCACAGGCATATGCCATCGACCTGCCGGTTCAGAAAGCTCTGCATCACGCTGATTTGTTCATCGCGATCGTTTTCTTTCGAAGGGCCTTTCCACTGCAGGTCGACCCCCAGTTCGTCGGCGGCTTGGCGTGCACCGAAGTGGACCGATTTCCAATAGATGTGCGTTTCGCCTTTGGGGATCATCGCGATCGTCCAATCGCCATCACTGGACGAGCCGTCGGCGGTTTCGGACGGCGGCTGACAACCAACCAGCATCATCGTCGTGGCGGTCAGCGTGCAAATCAGAAAAATGGATCGGACCATGACGGCGGTTATCGAAAAGGTGGGATGGATGGCGGTATGCGATGGCGTTGGTCGTCACACCGACGGTTATCAATGGACGCCTGAAGCCAACGGCCGGTGGTGGACCAGAGGGTTATGTTAGCTCATCGGGCCGGCGTGATGCGGATTTCAAAGTGGCCTTGGTTGTCGGTCAATTGATCGACCGAATCGTTGACCCGCAGGAACAGCCAGCTTGCGCGATCCATGCGAATGGTGGCATCGTCGCCGACGGTCACGATGGTGGGCAAAGTGGCCGATCCCGTGTCACGGATATCGGTCGGCACCAAGCACGCGATGACTTGACCAAGGGGGCGCCCGCGAACGTGACGCAGGGTGATCCCATCGGGCAATGACACCCACGGGCGGGTCGTATCGGCCAACGCGACATCGCCCTGTGCCGCGATCCGGACGACCGAAGACGCGGGGAATCGATAGCCCGTCGATTGCCAACCACGGTCGGCATGCAGCGTCGTCTGAATTTCCGATCCGTCATACAGCGGGTCGTCCACGGCAATGTCGATCGATTCGCGGTCCCACCGGAACCCGTAATCCAATTCCAAATTCATCAAGGCCCATCGCGCTCGGACGACGGGCCATTGGCGAACCAGTTTTGCGTACAACCGCCGCGTGAAGTCGTTGGATTGGTCGCGGCCGTCCCGTGTGGCGGCATCGACCAACGCATCACGGTATTCCGCGTACTGGGCCAGCATCATCACGGCGGCCCAGGACCAACCGTAGGATTCGACATCGCCACGCAAACGATGCGGCAAACGCATGACATCTTCGATCGTCTTGACTTCGCCGTCGTCGCGTCGCTGCGACAAAATCTTGAAACGTCCCCAGCCCGGCACGGACTCTCGGTTCCGTGGGACTTGTCCGATCACCACGCCGGAACCGACGCCGCTGTGCACACTTAGCAATTCCGCGGTGCCTTCCATGAACCATGTCGGACCGGCACCGCCAAATTGTTCGTACATCAACGCATGCACGCCTTCGTGCAAGACCAGGTGCCGCGTGTAATAGTCGTCGGCTTGTTCGCGTACCCACACGCGATTGCCGTCAGCGATGCCATAAGGGAATTCGGCCAGCGAACGAGGCAGCAAACCTTTGTCGCGAAAGGGCTGGTCGTTTCGCATGACATAGGCGTCGACCACCCAATCATCGGCGGCATCCGGTTCCAGACGCCAAAACGACACCCACTGCGGCACCGCGGCGTCAAAGGTGGCCACGATGGTGTCCATTTGTGATGCGTCGTCGATGTCTGTCACTAACCGGATGTGGTTACCTGTATGACGGAACAGCCCGTCCGCGGTTGCCGACTGTGCTTTACAATCCGCTCCACACAGAACAGCGACGACGACCGCAATGCACACACATTGCGACGGGCACGTCACTGGAATCAGGTCCGACATTCGCCACCGCGACTTTCGTTCAACGTCAAAGCCGACCCAACATGCCGACACAACACGTTGCCAATAGATTTCCATGCGGGACCACAGCGAGGTTTCGAAGCGAGTGGGTTCAGTATAGCCGCCGACACTTTTTTACGGCCGCTGACAAGCACCGATGGCGGATGCTTCACGCGACGGCCTTGCTTGTGGTGTTGCTTTGTAGCGGTTGCGTTCCGCGTAGCGAGAGCGACGTCGTGGTCTATTCGGCGCTGGATCAAGAATTTGCCGAGCCGATTTTGATGGGGTTTGAACGCCGACAGGATGGCGAAACCGGCGTCATCGCCAAGTTTGACGTCGAATCCACCAAAACCGTGGGGCTGGTCAACCAGATCATCGCGGAGAAGGATCGACCGCAGTGCGATTTGTTTTGGAACAATGAAATCCTGCACACCGTGCGTCTGCAAAAGTTGGGGCTGCTGCAACCGCATGACTGGAACGTCGCCGCCACTTGGCCCAAGGACTTGATCGCCAGTGACAAGACGTGGTGTGGGTTTGCCACACGGGCTCGGGTGCTGATCGTCAACACCGATATGATTCCGGACGCGGCGGAACGCCCCAATTCGGTCGATGATTTGCGCGACCCGCGGTGGGCAAAGGACTGCGCCATGGCTCGGCCCCTGTTCGGCACCACCGCCACCCACTTCGCCGTTATCCGCGATCGAATCGGCCCAGACGCGGCGTTGAAAATGCTAAGCCAAATTGTCGACAACGCGGTCATCTTGTCGGGCAACAAACAGGTCGCCCAAGCCGTTTCGACGGGCCGTCTGGCTTGGGGGCTGACCGACACCGACGACGCTTTTGTCGAACAAGAGCTTGGGTACCCGGTCGCGATCATCTTTCCCGATCAACAACCCGAACAGCCCGGCACGTTGCGGATTCCCAACACACTGGCGATTTTAAAAGACGCTCCGCACCCGGTCGCCGCGGGACGTTTGGCCGACTATTTGATGACCGGAGAAATCGAAGACCGCTTGGCGATGGGGCCCAGCAGCCAGATGCCGGTCAGCCCCGACAGCAAGTTCCCGCCGCCGGTCTTGCCCGATGAACCGGTTCGCTGGATGCAAGTGGATTTTGAATCGGCGGCCGAAGGCTGGCCGCAATGGGCCGACGCGGTTCGCGACGTGCTGGGCGAACCATAGCCGGGACGCGAAAGTACCGTCTATCGCCAGTCGGTTGATTGAATCGACGCGATGCATCGCCGCCGGGTTCACCGCATGGTTCGCCGCATGGTTTCGCGTTCCGGGACGCTGCTTTCGGCAAAGCGAATGGCGACTTTCAATCACGAACGAGCCGTTAGGCGTCGACGTCGGTCAAGAAATTTTCGATGATCTGACGATTGCGTTCGGTGGTGTCGCCCAAGTAGACGTTTTGGGTGGCGCGACACAGGTCCAGCAAGTTATTGGCTTCACACAACAACTGCATCCAATCGTTTTCTTCTTCTTGTTCGGGATCCATGATCTCGAACGCGGAAATTCCCGTCGCGGTTTCGGCCGTCTTGACGCGTTCCAGTGATTCCACCGCGCGGGTCTCGATGGACTGGGCACAGTGGGCGATCGCGTCGATCTGGTGACTCTTGGCCAGCCCGGAAAGTGTCACCGCCAGTTCTCGCAAACGATTGACGTCACGATGGTCCATTGCGTCGGCGATCAGTTCGACGTGCATGCCGATCTTCAGTGCGGCTTGCTTGGTCAACCCGTTTTCGTCCAAGCCTTGTCCCAGTTCGCTCGGGTGGATTTTCTCGATGAAGCGTTCGACCAAGTCCGGATCGAACTGGGTGCCGGAACAACGTCGCAGTTCTTCGACGGCTTCTTCGTGGCTGCGGCCTTTGCGGTACACGCGATCGCTGACCATGGCGTCATAGCTGTCGGCAATCGTCAAGATGCGTGCACCCAAGGGGATGTCTTTGCCGTGCGGCAGATCATCGTGACGACCCCCACCGGCGTAAAAGGCGTGGTGGCTGTGAATGATCTCGGTCAACATCGGCGAATCGAAGGTGCCTTCGATGATGTCCACGCCGATTCGGTCGTGTTCACCCATCAATTTCCATTCGGCAGCGGTCAGTTTGCCGGGCTTCAGCAGCACGTGGTCGGGGACACCGATCTTGCCGATATCGTGCAGCAAGCCGGCGACTTCGAACATGTATAACTGTTTCTGGTCGACCAGGCCGCGGGCGGTGCGGACGCACAGGTCGGCAACACGGCAACTGTGTTCAGCAGTCTGGCTGTCGCGATACGACAACGCGCCCAGCAATGCCGTGACGGCTTGGAAGGGAACCGCCGGACCGTTGACCGAGGCGGCGGTCGACGGCGCGGCACGTGAATCGTCTGCCTTGGCAGATTCTTGTTGTTCCTCGAAGCCCGGTTCATAGGCGACGACACGGTTACGACCGCGTTGTTTGGCGATGTAAAGGCACGCGTCGGCTTGGTTGATCAGTTCTTGGGGATCGGCCGGGTCGTTGACCAATTCGGACACGCCGATGCTGGCGGTCAGGCGTAGTTCGGCCGGATCATCCAACCGGATTTCCATGATCGCCCGGCGTGTTTCTTCGGCTTCGTGGATCGCATGCTGCAGATCACAGCCCGGCATGACCACACAAAATTCTTCACCGCCGTATCGACACACCAGGTGGCGTGATTCATGGCGGTCACGAATCGTCTTGGACACTTTCCGCAACACTTCGTCGCCGATGTGGTGCCCGTAGTTGTCGTTGACGCTTTTGAAGTGGTCATTGTCGAACATCAGACACGCCAGCGTCGTGCCGTTGGACGTCGCGGTGCTGTACAGCGTTTCAAAGCGTTCGAAGAACGCGCGACGGTTTAGGCAGTTGGTCAGACTGTCGCGAGTCGCCAGCAATTCCAGTTCGCGGTTCTTGCGTCGAATTTCATCGCGACTGGACCGCAACATCGAAAGCATGCGTTCTTGTTCGGCACGGTGGGCTTCGATGTGCGTGACGTCGCGCAGGGTCACCAGCGCCCCACGCTTACTGTTGTCGCCGCCGATCGGCGCGGTGTTGACCGAAAAGACGCGGACCTCGCCGCTGGAGATGCGGTACCGCTGGATCGATGTCGTGATCGATTCACTGGACTGGATACTTCGCAGCCAAGGATGTTGGTCTTCGTTGGAATCGGCATCGTGGACCCACGGCAATTCGTCGATCTTTCGGTCACGGACTTCCGACGCGACCGATCCGGTGCACGATAGAAACGCTTGGTTGGCCAAGACGATGTGCCCCTTATCGTCCAGCAACAACAAGCCTTCGGCCAACGTGTCCAGCGCACCACGAACGCGATCGGGAACGACCTGCGAACCGGTAAACGCGCCCATGATTTTGGCCATCACAGTGAAGTAGGCGAACAGCCCCGCGAATCCGACATAAAGCGTCAAAGGGAACAACGATCGTGAGGTCAACGATCCCCACAAGGATGCCTGATCGCCCTGGAAGGAAAACTCCACGGTTCCCCAGGGCCGACGGTTCAGTGTGATGGGGACTTCGACCGTGTTGGTGTTGACCGCCGCTGATTCGTCGCCGGTGTCCCGCAGCGACTGACGGATTTCCTCGGGCAGCGACGCCAGCTTGCCCGGCAAACCGATCAAGTCGTCCCACATTTCCGTTGCGGTTTGGCGGATGCGATTCTTCGCGGTCGACAACAAACCGGAATCCACAGGTTGGTCGGGCGTTGACGCTGCGGGCGACATCATGGACGACATCGATCCCGCCGTTTGGATCGGCAATGATGAGTCGTCGGTGGTCGAATCTTGTGGGGTGGAATCGTTGCGTCCGGAATCGGCGGCCCAGAATGATTCGTGATAACCGGTGTCCAGACGCAGGATGCCTAGATCGCTGCGGACGCCGACGGAAAGCAGTTCAGGGTTACGGTCGACCAGGGTTTTCAGGGTGCCGTCCAGGTCGGACCACTGGCCACGGCGCACCGCCATCGCCGCGTGAATCGCCACCGATTCACAATACGATTGCTTGGCTTTCGTGCGTTCGTGGTCGACGTCGGGCACGACACCAAACATTTGTGCCGATATCAACAGCCCGACGCTGACGCACGTTAGCGCAAAAGCGATGCGTAACGCTGCGAAGTACGTCCGAAACAATTTCAATTCCCTTTCCCGTGCGATCCGGTTTTACGTTCGTTCGATGGATCGAACGAACGTGGTTGCCCCAATTGTTTGCTTTGGCGTCGTCCGGATCAGTGACGCCAATCGTCCATGTAAGTGTTGACCTGTGTTTGGTAACCGGCGGCGTGGGAACGTCGGACATGGCCGGACAAGCGGATGCGGCGAATCGACCTTGCCGAATATTCCACCTGTGACGGCTGGTCGTCCCGGACGCTTGAGTGGCCAAGTCCGTTCCCCGCTGACCGCTATTTCAAGATTTCGTCGATGCGGTCCTCGGTTTCGTCCGAACCGGCGCGGTAACCCGACAGCAGCACCGACGGGTCGACGACTTTCCACGACGGCATGCCGGCCGCCAAGGTCGCGATCAGCATCCCGCCACGCAGGGTCCACAGGACATAACCCAACGACGCCAATCCCAACGTGGTCGCGGCGCCGCCGACAATCACACCACCGGACTGTTCAGTCTGGTTTTCATCCTGCATCTGTTCCCACTGTTGCCAGACGACCGCGTTTTGCAGGTCCAAGGTGCGGATTCGGTCGATCAGCTGAATTTCCGTCGAACTGAATCCAAGTCTCGTATAGTCGGCGTCTTTGCCCAGACGGATCGACCCACCGACATCGGTCGAAAAACTAGCCTGTTGGGCCAAGGAGTTTCGGACACCGATACCACCATTGCCCTTCACCGCGCTTCCACCGGTCGTGATGGTCGCCGCCGAATCTTTCGATCCGGATGAATCCTCATCGCTCGATTCACTCGATTCGGTCGGCGATGCAACACCATCGGTTGCATCGGAGATTGCCTCGCCGCCTTCGCCACCATCGCCGGATTCTGAGGAATCGTTGTCCTGGGTGTCCGTGTCGGCGTCGGTATCGGTGTCCGTATCGGTATTGTTGTCGGTGTTGCTGTCGCCGCCGTCTCCATCACCGCTGCCGCCGGTGGGCGGTGCCGCCTGGACTTCGATGGTGACCACCGTGTCACCGCTTTCCAACGATCCGTCACTGGCCCGATAGACGAATTGGTCGGTACCAAAGTAGGCCGTTGATGGGGTGTAGACGATGGTTCCGTCGGGCTGCACCGAAACGGACCCGTGTGCCGGCGCCGTGACCAGAACCACGTGCAACGGATCACCGTCGACGTCAAAATCGTTGTTCAGCACGCCGGGCCCGTTCAACGTTACCGGTTGGTCGACCAGCGTTTGGTATGACTCGGTATCGGCCACCGGGGCTTCGTTGACGTCGACCACGTTGATCAGAACGGTTTCGACCAGACTGTTGAAGTTCGCATCGCTGACACGGATGTCCAGTGAATAACTGTTCGTTGATTCAAAATCCAAGTCGGCCATCGCGAGAGTGATTTGGCCGGTGTTGGGATCGATTTGGAATCGACCCACCGCGTCACCGCTGACGATTTGCCAACTTTGCAGCATGGTGGTTGCGTCGGCGTCTTGCGCGATCATGGAACCGACCACGGTACCGGTCGGCGAATTTTCATTGATCGTCAGGACTTGCCCCGGCGTGATGACGGGGGTGAATTCATTGACGTCACCGATGGCGATATCGAACGACTGGGTGGCGACCGATCCGTCACTGCTGGACGCTTCGATGATGATGGTGCGTGTGGCACCATGGATCTCGCGGTCGATCGAAGCGGCGGTGGTGACTTGTCCGGTCACCGAATCGATCTGGAACAAGCCGTCCGGATTGCTGGTCAGTTGATAGGTGATCGTGTTGTTGGTTCCGTCCAAGTCGATCGCGTCGGCGGTGATTCCCACCGGAGTTCCGATCGGGCTGTTTTCATCGACGATGTTCGTTGCCGCATCGGAATCCGTCGGCGCGGTCACGTCGAATTCATCGGCGTCGGTGACTTGGATGGTGAATGTCGTGTCGGCGGTCGATCCGTCCGATGAATGGGCGCGGATGACGATGTCATGACTGGTGTCGGATTCGTAATCCAACAATCCACCATTGGCCACTCGCACGATACCGCTGGCCGCGTCGATCTTGAATCGTCCACCCGCGTTGTCGGCCAGACTGTACGTCACCGTGTTGTTGGTACCGTCGGAATCGGTGGCCGATGCGGTGATCCCGACCAGCGTGTCGGTCGCCGCATTTTCAATGACACGATTGACTGATGCGTCGGTATCCGCCGGCGCGGTGACGGCGTGCTCGTTCGCATCGGTGATCGTGACGGTGAAGGTTTCAGTATAGCTTGCCCCCGCGGTGTCGGTGATTTGGACGATGATGTCGTGGCTGACCGCGGATTCATAATCCAGCAATGAAGTATCCGCCACGCTGACTTCTCCCGTCAAAGCGTCGATGGCGAATCGCCCGCCCGCGTTGTCGACCAGGCTGAACGTGGCCGAATCGGACGCGTCAACGTCGCTGGATCCGATCGTTCCGATGGGGGTGGTGTCGGCGGCGTCTTCGATCACCGACAACCCCGGATCGATCAAGTCGTGTGGGGCGTCATTGGATCCGCGGATCGTGATGGTGATCTGGGTGGTGGACGTTGCTCCCTGGGTATCACGGATGGTGTAAGTGAAGACGTCGCTGAGAGTGTCCGTGCTGGTCCGCAACGCTTGCACCGCCGGATCCAGTTCGTCCAGCTGATAGGTGTAGCTGCCGTCGGACTGGATCACCAAGTTGCCGTACAAACCGCCGACGGGCGCACCCACATTGCCGCTGGCATTGGGTTGACTTCCCACGGCCACGCCGGTCACGGTCGCGGCGTCACCCGAATCGGCGTCCGTATCGTTGTCAAAGACGTTGCCCAGCGCATCGCTGCCGGAGACCGAATTGCCGACGCCGCCCGATTCGACCGCGGTGCCGCTGTCGACCGTTGCCACAGGCGCGTCGTTGGTTCCTGTGATGGTCACTGTGACCGTTTCGGTGTCCGACAGCGGTGTGCCGGCATCGTCGGTGACGCTGACGGTGTAAGTCAGGATCAGCGTATCGCTGTCGGCCAAGAAATCGAACGCTTCGGTGCCACTGTTGAAATCCCAGGTCAGCGTGTCGGTCGTTTCGGTACCGTCCAAGATGGCATTGGGTGATACGGACAGGAAGCTTTGCAACGTCGGGTTGTCCAGTGCGGGTGGAACACTGCCTGCACCGGTTCCGGAAACGGCGACACTGTCAACCGATGCGGTGACTTTGTCGGTCAGGTCGGCGTCGTCAATCGTGAAGGTTCCGGTATCGGTCAGTCCCGCGTCGGCTTCGGTCAAGCCCGACGTGGCCGGGCCGCCCGTGATCAACGGCGAATCGTTCGTACCGGTGATTGTGACGGTAACGGTTTCGGTGTCCGACAGGGTTGCTCCCGAATCGTCGGTGGCGCTGATGGTGTAGGTCAGGATCAGCGTTTCACCGTCGGCCAGGAAGTTGAACGCTTCGGTGCCGCTGTTGAAGTTCCAGGTCAGCGTGTCCGTCGTTTCGGTGCCGTCCAATATCGCTGTCGGCGATACGGACAGGAAGCTTTGCAAGGTCGCGTTGTCCAGCGAACCGGGAACGCTGGATGCGCCGGTGCCCGAGACCGCGACGCTGTCGACGGCGGCGGTGACGTTGTCGGTTCGGTCGGCATCGCTGATCGTCTGTGTCCCGGTGTCGGTCAATCCGCTGTCGGTTTCCGTCAGGCTGGACGTGTCGGGACCGCCGGTGATGACTGGTGCGTCGCCGGTTCCGTTGACGGTGATGGTGACGTTCTGCGTGTCGGTGGAACCTTGACTGTCGGTGACTTCGATTGTGTAAGTCAGGGTGAGCGATTCACCGCTGGCCAGGTAGTCGAACGCTTCTGCGCCGCTGTTGAAGTTCCAGGTCAACTGATCGGACAACTCGGTCGCATCGAGCACGCCCGCCGTCGACGACATCATCGCCAGCAACGCCGCGTTGTCGCTGCCCAATCCAGCCGTAGTGGAGGAGGCGACGACTCCCGTCACACTGCTGGTGACGATATCCGTCAAATCCGAATCGCTCACCGTTAGCGTACCGCTGCTGGTCAGCGTCGTGTCGGTTTCGGTCAGCGTCTCTGCGGCACTATCACCGGTGTCGACAAAGACATCGGGCGAGTCGTTGGTTCCCGTGATGGTGACCGTGACAGTTTCGGTGTCGGACAGGGTGGAGACGGAATCGTCGGTGGCGCTGATGGTGTAGGTCAGGATCAGCGTTTCACCGTCGGCGAGGAAGTCGAACGCTTTGGCGCCGCTGTTGAAGTTCCAGGTCAGCGTGTCAGTTGTTTCGGTGCCGTCCAGGATGGCGGTGGGCGATACGGACAGGAAGCTTTGCAGGGTTGCGTTGTCGAGCGATCCGGGAACGCTGGATGCGCCGGTGCCCGAGACCGCGACGCTGTCGACGGCGGCGGTGACGTTGTCGGCGATGTCGGAATCGCTGACGGTGAAAATGCCTGAGTCGGTTAGGCCGCTGTTGGTCTCGGTTAGCGATGACGTGGCGGGACCGCCGGTAATGATCGGTGCGTCTTCGATCGAGTTGACGGTGACGTTGAAGGTCACGTCGGTGAATTCGCCGCGTGCGTCGGTGGCTCGGACGGTGATCGTGGTCGTGCCGTGTTGTTCGGCGGCGTAGTCCAGCGTCAAAGTGCCGGCACCGTTGTCGATGTTGGCGGAATCCAAGAACGCGGGACTGCTGTAGCCGATCAGGCTGTAGGTGAGCTCGTTGTCGGCATGTTCGAGGTCGCTGAACGCGGCGTCGAGATCGATGACGGTGTCGGGGGCGTCTTCGTTGACGGTGACGTCGCTGATGCTGCCGGTCGGGTTGCTGTTGAGGAAGATATCGACGGCACCGGATGGTGAGTCGTACTCGTCGTAAACGGTGAAGCCGACGGAGTCATTGAGCAAGGTGATTGCGTCGAACGTCCCGGCCAGCGTCGTCGACGTGAAGATGTCTTGCAGGTAACCGCCCGCCGTCATGCCGGTGAGGTCGAGTTCCAATTGCGCGCCAAGACCCAACGTCAATGTGCCGCCGACCGCGATCGATTCGTAAACGCTGGTGGAGGATGCCGACAAACGCACGATCGCGTCATTGTCGAGCGTCAAATCGTTTGTGATCGCGCCCGTGCCGATCAGCAACGAGTCATCGATTACGACATCGCCGGTCGCGTTGATCGTGTGACCGTTCAAGTCCAACGTGCCCGAAATCACGTTCAGGTCTTGCGAAGTTCCGTTGAGCACCAAGTCATCGGCCAGGATCGCCGTGCCGGTGGTCTTGTCGATGTTCAGGCTTCCATCGGAAAGGTCGTCGCCGGAGATCGTTTGCGTGCCAGTTCCGTTCAGTGTGAACTGCGAGTTGCCACCGACGCTGGTGTCCGATGACGTGATGTTGCCCGCGACACGGATTTCGCCGACGTTCAGTGCGTTGACGCTGGTGATGGTCAGATCGCCGCCGACGTTCAACACGCCGGAGATGTTCTTGCTGTAATTGGAATCGAAAATGACGTCATCAAAATTGATCGACGACGCGGTGATGGTTCCCGAGTTGTTGCCGAAGGTAATCGTGTGCGTCAGATCGGCAACGGTTCCGGCGACGTGATTCAATGTGCCGTTGATGGTCAGGTCGCTGCCGAACGTCAGCGTGCCGGACGCTTTGTTAATCGTCAGGTGTTCGGCTTTCGCGGTGCCGGTCGTTGCCGAAACGATTTGGTTGCCGGTGCCGTCGGCGATGATCATCGTCGTGCCGCTGTAGCTGTCATCGCCGTAGTTGATGTCGCCGGCGACGGTGATCTGGCCGCTGTTCAGCGTGCCCGCATTGGTGAACGTGAAGTCGCCGTCGACATCCAGCGTTCCGACAATCACGCGAGATCCCGCAACGGTACTGTTTAGAATGACGTCGTCAAACGTTGCCGAATCGGCATCGATCGTGGTGTTGTGACCTTGGAACTCGACGACTTGACCGTTGGTGTCCCATCCGCCGGAGGTGTGAGTGAAATCGCCGCCGAGTTCGATATCGTTCAGCAAGCGAACGGTTCCGGAGGCTTTGTTGATGACCAGGTTGCCCAGTTCACCGGTACCGCCACCGGTCGAAATCGTTTGGTCGGCGGTGCCATCAAGCGTCAATACGCTGGTGCCCGACCAAACACTGTCGATCGTCGTGATATTACCCGCCGCGGTCACGTTGCCGCCGTTAATGGTGACGGCGTTGGTGTAATTCAGGTCGCCATCGATATCGAGTCCGCCGACGATGGTGACGGTGTTGCTGTTGTTGAATTCGAAATCGTCAAACGTGAGTCCCGACGCGTCGACGGTTTGGCCGGTCGTTCCGGCGACGCTGACTTCGTGACCGCCAAAGTCGACGCTGCCTTGGCTGTGCGTGAAGTCACCGGCGAAAGACAGATCGCTTAGGAACGTCAACGTGCCGACGTGATCGATTTCGATGTTGTCGATCTGTGCCGACGTTTGCAAACTGCGGTCGCCGGTGCCGTCGAAGTACAGCGTCGAACCGTTGGTATTGAGCGTCCCGCCGGAGTGGATGAAGTCGTCGGCCAGGTTCAGCGTGCTGCCGGTGATCGTCAGCGTTCCGCCGGTGACGTTGATGAACCCGTCCATGTCGACGGTTTGTCCGTTGGTGTCAACGGTTCCGTCCGCAATGAGAAGGTCGCCGGTGTTGGTCAGGGTTCGATCGAACGTGAGCGTTCCGGTGTATCCCGCGTTGACTTGGATTTCGCTGATCGATCCGGCAAACGCGGCATCCAGCGTGGAGTTCTTGGTGCTGGTCGCGTCGAAGACCACGATGTCGTCGGCTTCGGGGACCAAGTCGTGGTTCCAGTTGTCCGCGTCGGTCCAGTCGTTGGTGGCTCCGCCTCCGTCCCAAACGAACACGGTTTGGCCGGGATTGACCGTGATTGCCACGGTGGTTGAATCGGTCAGGTTGCCATCGTCGACCAAGACGACCAACGATGCGCTGCCGTTGTAGCCGGCTTGCGAGTCGTAATCCAAACCGTACAGGGCCGCGTCGATGTCGGCCGTGCTGCCGCTGAACTGCAACGTGCCATCGCTGCCGTCGCCGTCGATGACGGTCAGGCCGCTTGTTTGCGAAAGAGCGATCGCGGCGTGATCGGCGGTCACCGTGACGGTCAAATTATCACCGTCGGCATCGTCGGTGTCGAAGACGCCTGCACCCAAGATGTCAAACGTCAGCGAACCGCCTTCGTTGACCGTTGCCGTGGCGGGACCGGTGACCGTGGGGGCATCGTTGAGATCATTGACGGAAACCACGATGTCTTCTTCGCGGAACAGGCCACCCGAGTCGGTCGTGCGGACGCGAACGGTGTACGACGATTGGCTTTCAAAATCTAACACACCATCCGTCAGGATCAGTTGATCGCCGGAGATCGAAAAGACGCCCGCATCGGCTCCACCGACGATCGTGTAGGTCGCCGTGTCACCGGAATCGTTGTCGCTGGTCAGCAGTGTTGCGACAGCGTGACCGCCACTGGTATCGCTGTGTTCGTCGACCGAGGCTGCGTTGGGATTGAGGTCATGGGGCGTGACGTTGACATCGAATTCGTTGCCAAACTCCGACGTTCCGATTCCCGTCATCGTCGTGGTCGCAACGATTTGGTCCGTGTCGACGACGCCCGTGACCGAAAGCGTTCCGGAGAAGTTGCCGCTCGCATCGGTCGTCAGGAAGCCGAGGTATCGCTGGCCTTCCCCACCGCCATCGCTTTCGAAGAACTCGATCCGCGCGCCGGCGAAATCGCTGTCGTTCGCCGCCGCACCCACGTATCCCGACAAGCTCAGGTCTCCACCGACAAGGTTGGCTGTTTCGATGATCGGGTGATCGATGCCGTCGTTGGCCTCGGTTGCGACCAGAAAGCCGTCATTCGCGTCGATGTCGTTGTTGTCGATGCCTTCGCTGGTGTTGCCGTAAATCGAGTTCATCGAGATGACGGCGTTCTGCGCTTCTTCGTGGCCCGAACCATCGCCGCGAATGACGATCGCGTTGGAATTGGTGTGGACGACGTTGTATCGGATCGTTGTGTCGACCGAGCCGAATCCGGCGACGATCGCACCGTAACCCGTCGTGTTGCGGACCGTGTTGTTTTCAATGGTGACGCCGGTGCGTGGACCGTAAAACGTTCCGATGCCGAAACCGGACGTGATGCCGTCGATCAGGTTGCCCGACACTGTCGCCGCATCGCTGTAGGCACTCAAGCCGAACTGAAACGCACCGTCAATTTCATTTCCTGAAACGATCGCTCCCGTGGAATCGGTGACGCTGAGAGCGGTTCCGACAGCAGCACCGGAAACGCCGAAGTAGTTGCCGGTAACCGAAGCCCCCGACGCTCCGCTGAACGCTGCAAAGTTGCCACTGGTTCCGGTCTGAGCGTACCGCGTTCCGTCGGCGGAGGTGCCGACCAGAGTATCCGACATGACGGCGTTGTCGCCTTCGAAATACACGATGCCGCTGTTGGTCGTGCCGTCGGCGTCCTTACGAACCGCAACGTCACGCAGTTCCGCATCGTCGCCTGTGAAGATTAACGTGCGGACAGCATTGGCGACGCCGACCAACTCCAGTTCGGTGCGTTCGAATTGCGAAAGCGTGACATCGTCGCCGGTGCCCAACACGCCATCGGCACCCAGTCCGACGGTTCCGCCGCTGCCGATTTGCCCGGCGTTGGAATTCAGCACGGTGGTGCCGTCGGCGGCCGAATAAGCGGTCCCGTCGATGATCGTTCCGATGTCTTCGATGTCCGCCAGCAGCGAAGTCAACTGGATCGTCCACCAATCGTTGCCACCGCCGTCGGTGTCGTTGGCGGCGACACCGGGAACGAATCGCATTTCGTTTCCGCCGGCGATCGCGTTGGCGTTATCGACAAACTGGCGGAAGCTGCCTTGAACGCTGCGTCCTTCGCCGCCCACGTCGTCGCCATCGCGAACACCGGTCACGACGTTGAAGCTGAAACCGCTATCGATGTTCGCCGTGTCCGATCCGCTGACGGAAACTCGCGTCACGTGTTCGGCGGTCAACAGGGAACTCGCGTCATCGGAAACATCCGCCGCACGTCCACCAAATAGTGCACCGCTGCTGCTCAGGAAACCTGCGCCGTCGGCGGCACCGGCGACGCCATAAGTTTGTTCGGCCCAGACGTCGGTTGCACTGAACGTCGCGTTCAAACCAGCCGATGGAGCAATCGTTCGTGAATCAACGATGACAAAGTACGTGTCGTCTAGCAAACTGTTGAACTGGTAGAAACCGTTGACGTCTGTCGTGGTGGTTGCAACCAGTGTGTCCGCCGCCGTGATCGCGTTGTCGTCATCGACGTCTTCGTACAAGTGAACGGTGACGCCCGAAAGTCCTACCGCGTCACCGAGTTGTGAATCGCCGTTGACGTCTTCGACGATATTCCCTTCGATCCGATAGGCATCGTCGACGTCGATGGTCATCGTGTTCGGCGTGGGATCAGTGTTCACGCCACCGTCAAAGACGCCGCCGTCATCGCTGACTTGGAACGTGAAGCTGTCGTAGGCCGTTCCGGTTTGGCCCGCGATCGCCGTGAACATCAAACGACCAGTGGTGATTTGTGCACGGCTGACCGAATCAGACGCCGAGAGTTCTTCGCCCGCGTCGTAATCGCCGTCGGCGTTAGCGTCGAGGTACAGAGTGCCCACGCCGGTGGTGGAGTTGATGATCAGGTTGGCGAACGTGTCCGCGTCGATGTCGCTGTATCCGAAATCGCCCAACGTGAAGGTGTAATCTTGGTCGCGCAGCGTGGCCACCGTGTTATCGGTCCCCGACGGAGCGTCGTTGACTTCGGTGACGGTGATCCTGGCAACAGCGGCCTGGTCGCTGAAAGCGGTGCTGCCGCCCGTTGTGCTGGCGTTGACTTTGGTGCCCGGCGTCGAGCCGTCGGTTTGATCCCAAGCGACAAAGGTGAAGTTGCCTTGTTCGGCAGCGACACCGTCGGGGACAAAGCGAACGTGATCGGTGTCACGCAACACCAACGCACTGGTGGACGACACCGTGCCGACGTCGGTCCAGTTGGTGCCACCGTCGGTCGAGAATTCCCAGTGACCGTTGCTGGCCGTGATCGCACGAATCGCGATGCCTTCGGATGCACCGGCGTCGGTGTCGGTGATTCCGAATCCCGCGTTGCTGGAGAGAATGGACGCGACGGTTTGGCCGGCGTTGTTGGTGGCGTCTTCGTTGATTGACGTCAGCGTGTAGAGGTAAGTGTCATCCAGCACGGGCGTGTCGTTGACTGCGGCGATGGTCAAGTCCGCGGTTTCGGTGGCGCTGGAAAACGCGGTCGTTCCGCCGTTCGTACTGGCGTCTTGCAGTGAACCGTTGCTGCCGAGCGTGCGGTCCCAGGCTCGGAAGGTGATCGCGTCGCTGATCGTGCCGTTGAAGTCCGCATCGGCTTCGAAATAGATTCGCGTGTTACTGTTGGCGTTCAGCACTCTCGCCGAAGCGTCGCTGACGCTGCCTAGCGTGTTCCAGGTGCCGCCGTTGTTGGTCGAATACCACCAAGTCCCGTTGGTCGTGTCGGCGGCGGTGATCGCAACGCCGGTTTGAGACGAATCGTCGACGTCGGTCACGTTGCCACCGAGGCTGACAAGGTCGGTGATGACGGTGCCCACCTCGCCCGATGGAGCGCCCGCGTCTTCAGTTTGCGCGGTCAAAGTCAGAATGGCGCTGTTGTCCAAAACGGGTGCGTCATTGACATCCGTGACGGTGATCAACGCCGATTCCGTCGAATTGCTAAACGCAGAATTGCCGCCGGTGGAGCTGATATTGTGGTAGGTTCCGGCCGTGCCGGCGGTTTGATCCCAGCCACGGAAGCCGAAGTTGGCCAGCGTGCCGTTTTCACCGTCGGGATTGAATCGAACAAGATCCGTGGAACGCAACAACAACGCGTTGGAGTTGCTGACACTGCCAACATCGGTCCAAATGGTGCCGCCGTCGGTGGAGTATTCCCACGTTCCGTTGCCTGGGTTGGAAACGATGATTGCGATGCCCTCGGGATCGCCATCGACGTCGGTCAAGATGTCTTGGCCGGAAGAAGCCAAGAATGACGCAACAGTTTGCCCAGCATTGTCGACAGCGTCTTCGTCGATCGTATTCAGCGACGTTGAGAAACTGAAATCCAACTCCGGTGCGTCGTTGACCGGTGTGATCGTCTGGTCTGCGCGTTCGACCGCACTCGAAAATGCGGTGGTCCCACCGACGAGCGTTGCATCTTCCAGCAATCCGTTCGTGCCCACGGTACGATCCCATGCGCGAAAACGAATGGCATCGGTGATCGTGCCGTTGAAGTCAGCATCGGATTGGAAATAGATTCGCGTGTCGGCGTTCGCCTCCAAAACCCGTGCCGATGAATCACTCACGGTTCCCAGTGCGTTCCAGTTGGTTCCTCCATCAGTTGTGAACCACCAAGTTCCGTTGTTTGTGTCGGCGCTGACCAGCGCGATACCGGTTTCGGCATTGTTGTCGACATCGCCCACGTTGCCACCAAGAGAAACCAGGTCGGTGACGAGCGTCCCGACCGCTCCCACCGGCGCGCCGGCGTCTTCGGTTTGAGTCGTCAGTGTCAACGCGGATGAATTATCCAGGGTGGGAGCGTCATTGACATGGGTTACCGTGATTGAAGCCGATTCGATCGCTGTACTGAACGCGGTTGTTCCCCCATTGGTGGTCGTGTCGACCTTCGTGCCCTCGGTTCCGGATGTCTGATCCCAAGCACGGAATTCGAAGGTCTGCGTGATTCCGTTGTCGCCATCGGGCTGGAATCGGACTAAGTCGGTACTGCGCAGGAGCAACGCCGAGCTTTCGGAGACGGTTCCAACGGCCGACCAGTTCGTTCCTCCATCGGTCGAATACTGCCACTGTCCATTGCCGTTGATGCGAGCCGTGATTGCGATGCCCTCCGGATCTCCATCGACGTCGCTGATCGGGTCGCCGCCCGTACCGGTTGCCAACAAGTCGGCAACGGTCATTCCGCCGTTGTTGATTTGATCTTCGGTGATCGACGTGACGGTCGGCGTGCCGCTGTTGTCCAGTTCCGGTGCGTCGTTGATCCCGGTGATGTTCACGACGGTGTAAGCCGTGCCGGTTTGCTCGCCACCGGTGCCTTGTTGGGTGCCAAAGTTGTCGTCGTCAAACTCCCAGTTCAGTTGCACGCTGGCCGGCGGTGCATCGCTGGTGTTTTCGTACGTGATCGACTGCAGGACTTCGTTCAGTTTGGCCGCGTCCAAGTTGAAATTGAATCGCAGTCGGAGTTCCCCAGCTGAGTTCTGTTCGACGGTACCGATCGTTTCGCCGTTCAGGACAACGCTTCCGCTTTCGGTCAATGCGGCCAGGTTGCCACTACCGCCGAACACATCGTCCCCGCTGGCTCCACCGTTTCGCGAAAGCCGTAATTCGGTGTTGTCGTAGTTGTCCAGTCCCGCGGCAATCTCGTCATCGAACAGCGTCAGGTCGCCGTCCAGAACCACGGCGGATCCGCCTTCAGTGAAGCCGACCGTGCCGACGTGGCCATTGATTTGCTGGATCGAAACGTTGTCAATGCGACCGTCGACGTTGTTGGTATCGTCGGACAACCCGGCGGTGTCCGATGTGTCGGTGAAGGTGATCGTTGATGCGACGGAATCGGCGGTGAACGTGTACTCGTATCGAACGTACGTGTTGCCATCAATGTCGGTGACAATGTGCGAAGTCGTCAGCAGATTGCTGTCGCCGTCGACGGTGACTTGCATGGATTGATTCTTCAGATCCGAACCGTCGCGATAATCGAATGTCAACCGATAAGTCTGGCCGGCTTCGGTGGCGATCGTTTGCGAGGCCGTGTGCGGACCCACGGCGTTGCCCCCACCAAAGTTCATTTCGCCACCGATGTAGGCGACTGCTCCGGACGTCGACCACCCGCTCAAGTCGGTGTCGAATGTCCCGTTGCTGATCAATTCCGGCCCGATGAATTCGGGGGCATCGTTGACACCGGTGATCGTGATGACCGATTGCGTGCCGACAACCGTCGTGTCGTTGACGCCGTCTTGTTCGAATTCGGTGACCGATTCCAACGTCACGGTGCGGGTGGTCCCCGTGGGCGCTTCGCTGGTGTTCTGATAGGCGCTGTTGTTGATCATGGCCGCGGCGGTGCCAGAACCAATGCCGAAGTCACGCGAGATTGTCAGGGTTGCAACGCCCGCGTTCACACTGACGCTGTAGCTGAACCCGGAGGTGTCAGTGGTCCCTTCGTTGCCGTCGACCAGTTCAATGTATTCGCTGTTGATGCGATACTGCTCATGAGCGCCATCGGTGATTCCGGCGATCGAAATTTCGAACGATCCGATGGTGTCGCTAAGCTCGACGGCGTCGATGGTGGTTCCCGAAAAGACGCTGACGCTCGCGCCGCCTTCGGTGAACGTTGGGTTGATCGCGGTGGTTGAAACGATGGGTGCGTCGTCGACCGCGTGGACTTTGATGACCAGGTTTTCCGTCGCCGAATCATCATCGCCGTCGTTGACCACAAAGGTCATCGTGCGATCGGCCGTATCCGGATCGTGGCTGTTGTTGTCGAAGGTGATTTCGTTGAGTGCGGTTTGGTAATCCGCAAACGTCACGCTGTCGGGCGTGTCGCTGGTCAGCGTCAATGTGATCGAACCGTCCGCCGAAAGGTTGCCGGTGGGGATGCCGGCCACCGAGATTCCGAGCGCGTTGATGGCACCTTCGTTGACGTTCAGGATGTCGCCGATCTTGCCGTTGGTCAGTGTGACCGTGACGGATTCAGCGTGGGTGTCGTCGATGTCGGTGATCGCAAAGTCGTCATCGATGATCGCAATCGGGCCGGCGTCTTCGGTGAACACCGTGGTGCCCTGCTGAGTCGTGACACTGAAATCGCTGATGTTCAGTTGATTGCTGGTGCCGGTGTAATTGGCCAGGACCAGCGGCGCGATGTAGGCGGTGCCGTGACGGAACTGCGTTTGGCTGGTCGCGCCGGTATCGTTGGCACCTCCGATCACGATGGAGTAATCGCCGCCGGTTTCGTCGATCGGTCCGTTGGACAACAAGGGGTATTGGTACGTTCCGCCCGTCGGCGACATGTTTCGAACGGCTTCACCCGCCAAAATGGTCGGTCCGGACCAAACTTCTCGCAGCGTGATGACGCCGGTCACGTGATCGATCGCGCCGGCATCCCATAAGTTCGTTTCAACGTTGCGGGTGTAGGTGTAGTCGGCGTAAGTTTCACCAAGGCTATTGGTGTAGCCGTACCAAGCGAATGAGCGGTTGCTCAGAGTACCGCCCTCGTACCAACCGGTTGCGTCGGTTAGCACGATTTCAGTCGCCCCCGCGACAAGGTCGACGGCAAGAGTTGTATCAGCTGCCCCCGCGTAGTGGCCGGTATGTTGAGACGTGATTTGATTGCCGTCGATGTCGTAGCTGTAGAAGCCCAGGTAGTGCGTTTCGCCCGCGTCATAGTTGCCGCCCACGCCATCGCCCGACCATGCGGTCACCGACAACTCGTACGTCTGGTCCGAATCGATCGCAATCATGTTGGTCGATTCGAGTGTCGCTTTGCCGATCACCGAGGTCGTCGTGTTGCCACCGAACTCGCCGATCATTTCGTCAAAGCCGGTCGAGATCGTTGCCGCATCGTTTTGCGGCGTGACGTCAAAGGTCAAAGTGTTGGCAACCGGATCGGTGTCGCTGCCGGAGTTGGCCGTGCCGCCGTCGTCTTGGGCGCGGAACGTGAAGCTGGCGTAGCCGGTGCCGTTTTCATCAGCGATTGGTTCGTAGGTCAGCAGCCCGCTGTTGATGTCGCTGAAATGAACGAAGTTGCCCGCACCCAATGCCGAACCGCTGTAAAGCAGCGTGCCGCTGCCGGGCAGCGTGTCGATGTGAACAAATTCGAGCGTGTCGCCATCGATGTCGCTGAAACCGAAGTCGGCCAGCGTGAACGTGTGCGTGGCGTCCTCGTTGATCGTGATCGTGTTGTCGCTGCCGCTGGGGGCGTCGTTGATGTTGGTGATGTTGACTTGGACGGTGCCCAGCGTTTGATCGGTGCCGCCGCCGTTTCCGGTGTTGCCGTTGTCGTTGGCGACGACGGTGATCGTGTCGGCGCCCGTGCCTTCGGTGTGCGTGATGCCATGTTGGTACTGAACACGACTGCTGCTGGTGAGGTAAGTGTTCAAGTCGGCTCGCGTGCCCGACAGCGTCATCGTGTCGCTGTTGTTGCCGGTCACGGTCACCCCGCCCGCGTCGGATGCGAACAACAATCCGCCGGTCGCGGTTGACAGTTTGATCGTCAGTGTCTCACCGTTGTCACCGTCCGCATCGCGAAGGTCGAAACCGGTGAAGACGAAGTCCGACAGCGTGTCTTCCAAAATGGTGAAGTTGGCTGGCAGCGTGCCGTTGTTATACGGATCATCGTTCAAGCCCACGACGGTGATCGTCGATGCCGTGTTGATCGTTCCGGTGTCGGATCCGCCGTTGGCGCCGCCACCGTCGTCGGTGATCGTCGTCAGCGTGACGGTGCGTGATCCGTTGGTAACGACTTCGCTGGTGTTGTTGTAGGACAGGTTGTCCAACAACGCATTGGCATCGGCGACGGTGAAACCGCCTGTCTTGCTGATCGTGACCGTTGCGGTGGTCCCCGACACCGTGACGTCGACGTCGTAACTGCGATTGCTGGTCGTTTCGCTGTTCAGATGCGTCAATTCGATGGACTGGCTGTCGATGACGAGGATTTCATCCGCACCGTTTTCCAGGTCAGACACAGTCAATTCGATCGAGTTGACTTGGTCGCTGCCTTCGACGGTGCTGACCGACGTGCTGCTGAAGATTCCCACGCCGCCGGCGTTTTCAGTGAACGTCGGATCGTCGGCGGTGATGGTGGCGACCGGTGCGTCGTTGACCAGCGTCATGTCCATCGTGCGGCTGATCGTGTTGCTGGTTCCGCCGTCGCCATCGGTGACGGTCATTTCGATCGTGCGTTGATTGGCCAGCGGTGTATCGCTGAGGTTGCGGAAGGAAACTTGGCGTGCGACGGCCTCGACCGCGGTGGCGTCGGCGTCGTGGTTGAACGTGATCACCAACGCGGCGGCGCCGTTACCGCCGGTGAACGTTCCGACTTCGGTCGCACCGCTGCCGGAGTCGTAGTAAACCCGGTTGCTGGCGGTGGTGACGTTGTTGCCGGCTTGGATGAAGATGCGATCGGACGATTGTGCGTTGGTGACGATGTCAGTCGTCAATGTGCCGCCAAAGAAGTCATCGCTGTCACCGTCGGTGATCGTCAGCGTGTTCTCGATATACGTTCCGGATCCGTTTTCGGTATAAGCATCGCCGCCGCCCGCCGCCGTGATGACCGGGGCGTTGTTGGCGACGCCGACGTTGATGCTGGCCGATCGTACGAGACTGGTTCCGCCGTCACCGTCGGTCATGCGAGATTCGATGTGCCGAACGGTTTCGGTTGCGGAAATCGTGTCGACGTTTTCGTAGGTGATGGCTCGAACGAGAGCGGTGGCGGCCGTCGCATCGGCGTTGGCATTTAGCGTAATGACCAACGCAGAACCCGATGTTCCACCTGTGAAGGAACCGATCGTCGTGCCTTCGTAGGTGATGTTGCTTCCCGAGACACCGATCTGTCCGGAACCGGTGCCTTGGTTCTGCACCGCTAAGACGTCTTCGGCGGAGTCGCCGCCGGAGACGATGTCGATGGTTAGCGTTCCAGTATCGAAGTCACTGCTGTCATCGTCGGAAACGACCGCAGCGGTGCTTTGGTCGATGATGACCGGGCCTTCGCCTTCGGTGTAGTTGTAGGCGTCGCCGTGCAGGTTGTTGATCTCCGGACGATCAACCACGGCGGTGACGGTGATCGCGCGAGCAGCGGCCAGCGAGTCAGCTTCGCCATCGTTGACAACGAACTGCACCGTTCGAGTCGTCTCGTCGGGGTTCTGGCTGCTGTTGTTGTACGCGACCGAACGCAGTGCGGCCTGGTATTCGGCGACGGTCGCGGTTCCTGTCAGCGTCAAGACGCCGGTGCCGGAATCGTACGAACCGGTGATTCCGTTTTGGTCCGTGAAAACGAGGCTGTCTTCGGTGGAACTGAATCCGCCTGTGATCGATACGGTTGCCGATTCCAAATCGGTGTCGTCGGCATCGCTGAGCGCCAACGTATCGGTGATCGTGACATCCCCGTCGTCTTCGGTGTAGTCCAGCGCGGTGCCTTCGACGGACGATGCGACTGGGGCATCATTCACCGCCGTCATGGTGATGTTGAATCGGCCGCTGCTGGTGGTGCCTTCGCCATCATCGACCGTGAAGTCGAAGTAATCGCTGTGGTTTTCGCTTCCGTAGTGGCTGTAGCTCAAACGGCCTGACGTGATGTCTTGTTGAGTGAACGTGTCGTTGGTGAACAACCCCAGGCCATCGAGAGTCAAACTTCCGTAATAGGGATAGTCTGTCAGGGTGTAAACGATTTGATTGGGCGTGTCGCTCGTATCGACATCCGTCGTTTCCAGCATCGCATCGGTGATGTAGCCGCCTGAACCTTCGGCAAAAGTGGCACCTGTATTGGTCGAGACAACTTGTTCGTCGTTGACGCTGGTGGTGTTGATCGTCACCGTATCGTTTGCGGTGCTGAACGCGGTGGCGCCGCCTCGGGTGGTCACGTCAACCGATGTGCCCGCCGTTCCGGTTGTTTGATCCCAGGCGTAGTAGTCCAGCGTCATCGTGCCGCCGTTTTCGGTGTCGGGTGTGAACCGGATCAGGTCGGTGGTACGCAAGAGCAACGCGTTGTTGGCGTCCAATGCTGGCATCACGGTCCAAATGCCGCCACCGTTGGTGCTGTATTCCAACACGCCTCCATCGCCGCTGCCCGCATAGACCGCGATGCCTTCCACCGCACCCGGGTCCACATCACTGACGCTGGATTGCAGAACCGAGGAAACGGGTGCGTTGAACGCGGACGCATCTTCGGTGGTGTTGTAAACCGGACCCCATGCCGTCATCACCGGTGCATCGTTGACGTTGGTGATGTCGATGTTGACGTTGCCCAGGCCGACGTTGCCTCCACCACCGCTGCCTGTGTTGCCGTTGTCGTTGATCACCACGTACAGAATGTCCGCGTCATCACCGGTTAGATTGGCGGTGGGATGCAAGTAGGTCAGGATCGTCGTGTTGTCCAAGTAGGTGTTTAGGTCCGCCAACGTTCCGGTCAATTCGATCGCGTCGCTGCCGTTGCCCGTGATCGTGATTCCGGCCATCGCGGCGGCGGTGATTTCGCCGTTGGCATCGGTGCTCAGTTTCAACGTCAGGTTGCCGCCGCCGTGATCGACATCGCTCAGGTCAATCGATGAGAGATCCAACTGGCTGGCGACGTCTTCGGTGACCGTGATGTCGGTCGGCAGCGAACCGGCGTTGGTCGGATCGTCGTTGACCGAAGACACCGTGATGTTGGCCGTGTCCGTGGCATCGCTGAAGGCGGTCGTGCCGCCGTAGCTGGACGTGTCGACTTTGTTTCCGGCCGATCCAGTCGTTTGATCCCAGGCGGCGAAGACAAACGATGCGTTCTCGCCATTTTCGCCGTCAGGAACAAACCGCAGGCTGTCGGTCGAACGAAGCAGCAGCGATTCGGTCAGCGACACGGTGCCGACATCGGTCCAACCGGATCCGGTGTTGTATTGCCATTTGCCGTACGTGCTGCTGGACGAGAAGATCGCGATGCCTTCCGGATCGCCATCGGCATCGGTAATTCGGTCACCTCCATCGCTGGCGATGATTTCCGCGACCGTGTTGCCGCTATTGTTGGTGTCGTCCTCGGTGATCCCGGTCAACTGAAAGAACGCGGCGTTGTCCAGCACCGGCGCATCGTTGATCGGCGTGACCGTGAGGGCGACAGTGTCGGTCGCTTCGGCTGCGCCAAGAACGTTTGCGAGCGAAGCGATGTCGGATTGCGTCAGGGCACGGTCGTAGACACGCACGTCGTCCATCGTTCCGTTGAAGTCATATCCGTCGACAGCAAGCCCGCCAATACGCGTCACTGCGCCGGTGTAATTGATGGATGTGCCGATCGTTTTCGTGGCAACCAATTCGCCGTCCAAGTACAGCGAAGCGGTGTCGGCAAGGTCATCGAACGTGAACGAAACGTGACGCCACCCGGTGCCGGCAACCGTGCCGTCGAAAGTCACCGATTGTGGGTCCGTGCCGTCGTGAAAGAAACCGACCATTTGTCCGGACGCATTGTCCAAACGCAGTCCCATGTTCGAACCAATTTGAACCACGGTCGCACCCTGCGTATCGGCCGCGGTCAGGTTCACCCAAGCCGCGATGGTGACGTTGGCGGGTTGCGTCAACAGATTGCTGACTTCGACACGTTGTCCATCGCCGTTGAGCGACAGCACGTCTCCGTAGTCCGCATCGGTGGTGACCGTTGCACCGATCAGCGATCCGTTGTTGGTTCCGACCGGTCCGGAATCGTTGGCCGGATCGGCCGAGTCGAACTGAAACAACGCTTCCAAATTCGCGTCGATATTCAGTTGATAAACTTGCTCGTCCTGCGACGTGATTGTCAGCGTGTCGCCACCGCTGAAATCTGCGGTCGGATCGTATCGCAACCCTTCCAACGCCGCGTTGATGGCTTCCAGAGTGCCAGTCACGGTCACCGTCGCCGTGCCATCGCCTCCACCGACAACCGTCAACCCGTCGGTTTGCGAAAGAGTGAGTGTGCCGTCATCGACCGACAGCGTCACCCGCATGCTTTCGCCCACGTCGTCGTGCAACACGATCGCATTTCCGTTGGCCTCGTTGAACGTCAACGAGGAGTCTTCATTCAGAATTTGTCCAGCGGGAACCACATTGCTGGGCGATTCATCGGGAACGTTGTCGACTTCGACGGTGACCATCTGCGACGAAGAGTGCCCCGCCGCGTCGGTGGTTTGAACTGTCAAGTCATACGTAGGTGATTCTTCGTGATCCAGATAGCCGACGCCGGTGAAGCTGATCTCGCCCGTCGCGTTGTCGATCGCAAAACGTCCGCCCGCGTCATCGGTCAGCGTGAACGTGTAGGCGGAAAGGACTTCGCTGGCGTCCCATTCGACGATCAACGCGTTATTCGATCCTGCCGCGTCGTCTGCCCAGGTCCCGTCGGCGAGCATCCGCACATAGTCTTCGCCGACGGCCTCGGTCTGCGAGAAGGCGGGTGCGAAGTATCCGTTGCTTGGCGATCCGGCATCCCCGCCGGTCCAGAACTGATCATTCGATTCTGTCGTTCCCTCCAACCAGTTCCAGTTGCCATCATTGTTTGCGTCGCTGGCCCCCAACCAGATTTGTTTGCCGCTGTCGATTGCAAACTGGCGGATCAGTTCGTTCTCATAAGCACTGCCGATCGTCACCATTTGACCGCTGACGCCGTTGAGCATTGCGGAGGTGGCGGTCGCCAGATGCGTGTTGAAGTCGTCATTCGTATCGACAAACCGATAAAACTTTCCGGTGCCCGCGTTGTACGAAAGCGTGCTGTCGTTTTGCAGAATCACCGAGACCGCTTCGGGGACTTCCACCACGCGAACGTCACCGATGCCTGCTCCAAACGCTCCGGCGGTAAACGATTCGAAACGCAGGTCGGTCGAAGTCGAATCGGCGGTGAAGGTCAGTGAAAGTGATTGCGGCAAGAGATTCGACAACGACCAACCAGTGCCCTCGGTGATCACGAAGTCTTCGGAGACGCCACCGGCACTGGCACGAAAATCAATGTGGTCCGCACCACCGCTGAAGTTCCCCGCGGCGCTGAAAATGACCTGGTATTGCTTGCCGATTTCGGTCGTCAACGTCTGCACGATCACGCCTTCGGTGTCGCCATTGAGTTCGACCGACCGACCGCCCAGTTCCGTCGGTCCAACGATCGAACCCAGCAAGTCAACGTTGCCGCTTTCCACCGTCCAACCGCCAATGGATTGACCGGTGGTGTAGCGGGTGTAGGAACCAGGATCGGGGGCATCCATAAACAAGCCGTCGTTGACGAGATCCACGGCGACATCAGGATCGGTCGCGGTCACGTGACCCGCGGATGTTCCACCCGTGGCGTTCTCCGCGATGTGCAGGCCGTTTTGAACATTGCCTTCAATGAAGCCAGGCTCGGTCGCATGACCAATCGAAAGTGTGTAACCGTTGACGATGTCGACGACTTCGTTGGATCCGTTGAAATCCATCTGCCAATTGGCCAGCAAACCGATCGCGGCGGCTTCGGGGGCCGTCACATCCAATTTGTGTTGATAGCTGTGCGAGATTTCTTCGATCGATCGAACGTGATCCCAAACACGAACGTCATGGAACACACCAGAAAATGATTCCGTCGCGTCAAAGCTGCCACCCGTGCTGTCTTGGTCTTGCCCCAAAACGAATGCACCTCCGCCGTTGGTTTGGGCTTGGGTGGGTGTGCTAACGATCTCAACCAGTTCGCCGTCGACATAGAAACGAAGGTCGCCATTAGGTGCGTCCCATGAGAAACCGACGCTGTGGAATTCGCCATCGAACAGTTCGGCGTAGGTACCGGTCGACTTAAAACCCGTCCAATTCAATGTCCCGTCCGCTTCCACACCGAAGAACGAACCGGATCCGCCAGATTGCCGTGAGTAGAAAGTTGAGATGGTGTCAGGCGTTTGCAGATCGCTGACTTGGAACTCCATCGTGATGGCTTCCAACGCGTCCCAGTACGGCACACCGCTAACTGCATCAATCAGGTAAGCATCATTTCCGCCATCGGTGTTCAGAGCGATACCGCCGGACAAATCGGTTGGGGCGACTTCCGATTCGTCCACATCGTTGATCGCGATCGTGAATGCTTCGTCGTACGTGCCACCATCGTTGTCGGTGACGCGAACGGTGACGGTGTGAGTCGCGTTCGTTTCGTAGTCCAGTTTTGTCGCATCGGCGACGGTGATCTGGCCGCTGTCGGAATCGATCGTAAAGGCACCAGCGACCGTTTGAGACTGAATCATGTACGTCAGGGCTTCGGTAGCATCCAAGACCGCATCGGCGTCCCATTCGATGACATAGTTGTGATCAGATCCGGTGCTGGGGGCGTCGTACCAAAGGGCATTACTGGAATCCAGTCGGAGTGCGTCCTCGGTCCCACCGAGATTGTTAGGTTGACTGGCATCGGCCCAGTGGGAGTATGCTTCGGTCGCATATCCGGTTTCTGCACCGTGCCAAAACTGGTCCGCCTCCAACCCGTTCTCGATCCAACGCCATTCTCCCTCGACGGTCGCATCGGTACCGCCCAGCCAAACACTGCCGCCACTGGTTTGCGTGTTCGCAAGATTGGTTATGAATTGATTTTCGGCTGCCGAACGAATCACAGCAAGTTGCCCGTTGACTGTGTTTAATGCAGTCGACTGAGCGTTGGTCTGTGACACACCCCAATCAAAAGCACCAGCGACCACTTGGTAGAACTTTCCCGTCTCGGCGTTGTATCGTAGATCGCTATCCGACGCCAACAACGCGCTGATTAATGCCTCGCGTTCCAGGTCGGTGCCGGTCACCGATCCGATGACATCCCCGGTCGAGGCATCTTCGTCAACACTGAGATTCAGCGTTGGAGAGGACTGCGTGAACGAGTCGCTGTCGACGCTCTTGAGCGTCAAGTTGTTTCCGCTGACCGTGTCGGTCACCACACCGCCGGTGGACAACTCATTGAATTGCCAGTTGGCGAGCAAGCCCGTTTCGTCGTACGGCAAGTTGCTTCGGTAACTGGAAGCGATGGCGGCATCCGTCCGGACTTCGTTGAAGATCCGAATGTCATGAAGCGTGCCACGGAAGATTTGTGCCGGTGCGTACCCACCGTCGACAGCATCCTGTTCCTGCCCAAAGACGAGCGTCCCGCCGGTGTCAATGGACAGTCCGGTCGCAACGCCGGATGCGGTTGATTTCTGATCGCCATCGATCAGTAAAGCCGCATTGCCGGTGGCACTGTCCCAGGTCACCGCGAGACTGTGTTCCAGGCCATCCGACAACGACGTCATGTCAAAGCCGGAGAACGCGTAGTTGTTTCCGCCGATATGAAGCTGAAACGCCGTGCCGCTGACCAAGCCAGCCAAAGCGTTGAAGTCTCCGCTGGTCGCATACGAAAAGAACGTGAATTGATTGCCAATCGACGTCGAATTGAACTGCATCTCCAACGTCAACGCGGTCAGTCCGCCCAGAATCGCGTCACCGTCGTCGGCAATGAAATACGCATCGTTTCCGCCATCGTGGTTGATGCTGACTCCACCATTGGTCGTCGAGGTGATGGCCAAGTCCGAAGGTGCCTCCGGGACGTATTCATACGAACCGATGTCGGCGGAAGCATCGCGAGTCTCACCACGGATGTCTTCGGTTGGGGGCGTTCCACCACCGGCATCATGCGCGGCGCTGCTATCCGTGATGCTGTGGTAGTACTGACCCGAGGCGGCATCAAGCGTCAATGCGGAAAGAACCGGATCGGTTCCTAGAACGCCGCCGTTGTCTTCGATCAGGTTGTTGGTGTTGGTGGCCAGTGTTCCGTTGACATCGGCTCCACCAAACGCGGAAACGTTGTCCGCGATGATTGAGTTGGTCACGTTGACCGTGCCCGCAATGACCTGAATCCCGCCACCGTTTCCACTGGTCGCTTCGTTGGCCGCGATGGTGGAGTAGTCGACGTTCAACGTGCCCGAATTAACACGAATGGCTCCGCCGTCGTACGTTGACGTGTTTCCGCTCATCGTGACATTGGTCAACGTCGTGACACCGCCGTCCACGTTCAACGCACCACCGTCGCTGGCCGCGTTGTTGATCAAAGAAACTTGTGTCAACGTCGTCGTGCCGGTGCTGTAGATTGCTCCGCCTGCTTGATTGATTGCGGTGTTGTCCTGGAACACGACGTTGGTCGCCTCCAGTGTGCCTTCGTTGAAGACGGCTCCCGCTTCGTAGACGTCACCTTCTCCGCCGGTCACCGTCAAATCGCTGAGCGTGAGCGAGTTGGATGACGCGACATGGAAGACCCGATCGGCCATCCCCGAGGCGTCGATGATCGTGTCGCCCGCACCGCTGCCGGTGATCGTGATGTCCGACAGAATGTCCAGGTCACCGGTCGCTGCGAACTGTTCGGTATCACCGGTGACATCCATTGAATACGTGCCCGATCCAAGCACAATCGTGTCAGCACCGTCGGTGTTGTTGGCTGCGATAATCGCTTCGCGAAGCGAGATGAATCCGTCCACGCCTTTGTCGGCATACAACGCCGATAGGCTGCTGGTGTCTCCGTCCAGCGTGTCGGCAAACGTGTCGACTTGGATGCCCGCACCTTTGGCCATCAAGGCATTGACGTCATTGTCCGAGATCGCACGGGTGTAGATGCGAACGTCGTCCAGCTTGCCTTCGTAATCAGTTGCTGCGACGCTGGTGCCGCCGATCGTGACTGTCGAGCTGACATCGACCACGCCGACGTTGGCGGTGGTTGGGCCGGAGGTTGTTCCGTCAACGTACAGACGCAGATCCGTTCCGCTGCGAGTCGCGGTAACATGATGCCAATTGCCGTCGGCGACGAAACCGGATCCCGCAAGAGTGGCGGCCGAAGAGGTGCTGCCTTGCAGGAAGAAAGTCAGGCTTCCATCGCTGTCGGTGTAGATCGAGAATCCGTCGCTGCCGTCGTGCGATCCGATCAAGCGAGTCGAGTTGCCTTGCAAAGCGTCCGCGTTGTACCAGAACGAAACGGTGAAATCGCCGCTAAAGTCCAACGATGGATCATCCGCGATCTCAACGACCGAGTTCGCACCAGGAGCATCCTGCGAAAAGTCCATCGCGTATTCACCAACGGCCGCATCGCTGGTCCACGCCGGATCATTGACCCATGAGCCGTCGTTGCCACTTCCGGATGCATCCGCTTCCGTCAGCGAACCCGACGTGTCGTATTCGTGATGCACGACCAGGTTGCTGGTGATATCCAACGTGCTGTGCCAAGATGTCTGCGCCGCGTAGCCAAATGCGACGTCGGTTTCGACTTCACCGACCGCGTATTCCAAAATCCAGTCACCACCCAGATCCTCGTGCCCTGTCGCATCATCACTGGCCGCAACGTCACAATCGCAGACCAACGCCAACAGTTCGATCAAGTCCTGTCCGTCGGTGGTTGCGGCTAGGTCGCAGCCGTACACCAGCATGTCGGCACCCGCATCCATCGCATGTCCCCACGACGCGATGTCGCCGGCGTACTCCGGTGCAGTGTCTAGGTTCAGTTCGGCGTTGCCCAGCCGGATCGTTCCCGCATCACCGTGGCTGACCAGATGCACCGCGTCGACGCTGGACAACTGATTCAGTGTTTCGGTGATCGCATCCAATCCGTTTTGATCGGATGCGATGCGGACGATGATCCACTGGGTGTCGTCGGTGCCCGAACGCAGATGGTTGATCAGCACATCGGCATCATCGACCGCCTGATCGACAAAGACGACTTCCAGCGGGCGGGCCGGATCGATCGGTTCGCCGTCGACATCGACGGGGTCGGCCACTTGGGATCCGTCAAAACTGTCATCTTCGCTGGTGGCGATCGACAGATACGAATCGTCCGCGGGTCCCGGCGGCGGACTGTAGGTGTGCGTTTCGGCATGTCCATCGGCATCGCCCAGACCATCAGCCAGCGCATCCAGATCGACATCGACCGCGGCGTCGGCGTCACCGAGGACCTGGTCGGGGCTTTCGCCGCTGAGCAGGATTCGGTCTTCGAGCGCGTAAAAGTCGAATACGCGTTTCTTTTTGTCGGCCATCAACGCCATCCGGTGGGGCTTGGATCATCGGATCACCGACGGGGCAAGAGAATGGAACCCTGCCACCAATCGGTGGTATTGCCGCGCATTTTTGTGAGCACAGCCGGCCGCACTTTGACCGGGTCACAAAACCCCCAGCACAAAAATACGACGTATCTACAACAACGGCGGAACAATGCGTGAACTTTCACGATCCGCTGAACCGGTGGGGACACATAGGCCGTGCGGCATTGGCAGGATTTGACGATTGGCGTGTCTGTTCGGAATGTCGGGGTGATTCGCTGTCGCACCCGGCCTTGACCAGTGAATCGTTGACGCCCGTGAACGTTCGGCCAGACGTGCGCCGATTCCCTGATGTGGGGCTGTATGGGTGAGGCGGCGGAATCGCTGTCGACAATGGATTTAATGCACCTAACAGATTGGCGAAACGGAATTCGCGTTGTCTTTGTCCTGATGGGGACATTGCCAGCGTTCTGTGCTGCGCCGATCTCGGTGGCACAAACGCCGGATGTTCTCGCATCCGCCCCCCCGGCCGAACGAATGATCGTCCCTGCGGCCGAACCGTCGACGGCATTCATGGCCGCCGACAGCGACACGCTGGCATGGTGGCGTGAGGCGTCCCAGAATCCGACCCTTCACAAGCAACGCTTTGTCGCGTTCGATTTGCCGACGGTTCTGATCGATACGTTGGCCAACAGCCCGATGATCCAAACGGTCCAGGAATCGGCCAGCATCAAGCTGGAACAAATCATCCAGCAAGACGCCGCGTTTGATTCCCGCTACGTTTTGGACGCCGGCTACGATCAAACCAACGATCCGGTCGGCAACGCTTTGGTGACTGGCGGGCCGCCACGATTGCGTGAACGTTCCTGGGCGTTCAACGGGGGCGTGCGACGCACCGCTCGCAGCGGTACCCAGATCGACTTGACGCAAGAACTGGGCCTGCTGGACAGCAACAGTCAGTTCTTTGAACCCGCCGATCAGGGCAATGCACGTCTAAGCCTCAGCCTGACTCAGCCCCTGATGGCGGGCCGCGGGCGTGTGTTCAATGAACGGCTGTTGGTGCAAGCCAAGTTGGACAGCCGCATCGCTTGGCAGCAAATGCAGCGTGATGTCAGCGATCGTATCACCGAAGTCATCTCCGCGTACTTGTTGTTGTACCAGCGACGTTGTCATCTGATTCAGCAAGATGAATTGATTCGACGCGGACAAGACATCGAACGCGTGTTGCGCGGTCGCAGCGACTTTGACGTCAGCCGGTTGGAATTGACCAAGCTGCGTCAACGCGTCTCCAGCCGCAACGATGAACGGCTGCAGTTGGATGCGGGCGTGCAACGACAACAGGCGACGCTGCGGAATCTGATCGGTTCGGATGAACTGAACGTCGCCCCGTTGTCGCTGGAACTGATTCCAGATGCCCCGCCATCGACGGCACACCGGCCGATCACTTTGGCCGAAGCGATGCGAGTCGGCATGGAATCGCGCCCGGAAATTCGCATGGCGATGGAAGACATCCAGTCGGCCGCGTTGGGCATCCAGGTGACTCGGAATCAGTTGATGCCGCGTTTGGATGCGGTCGTCAACGGATACTTGGCGGGCCTGAGTGGCGATTACGGCGTTGCCCGTTCCTTCGGCGAACAGTTCTACGAATCGGGCCCGGGCATCATGGCGGGATTGGAGTACGAATTGCCTCGCGGGAACCGGCTGGCTCGTTCGCGACACCGCGAAGCGATGCATCGGTATCGCCAAAAATCGGCGCGACTTCAAGAAGTGATCCAGGACGTGCGGCTGGAAATCGAAACGGCGTTGATCCGATGGGAAACTGCCGAAAAGCTTCGCCAAACCAAACGAATCACCTTGGCCGCGGCTCGCGAAGAAGAGGAAATGCTGACCCGGCGTTTCGCGATCGTCGGTGCGGACGGATCTCACGCCGGCTTGGTCTTGGAATCACTGTTGGAATCACAGCAGCGCCGCACGATGGCCGAACGCATGTTGGTGTCCGCCGAAGCGGAATACCACATCGCTTGGGTCGAAATGCAACGTGCGATGGGGATTTTGTTGAAACGCGAAGGTATCACGGCGGTGCGTGACGCATGCAATGACGTTCGGTTCGATTACACCCAAACGATCGATGCGTCATCGCTGGACCTGGATACGGCGACCACCGATGACGAACCCGCGGTCATTCCGTTGCCGCTGGATCGCCTGGAATCGATGGACGAACCGGTGCCCGCCGAACCCGACATGCGAAGCGATGTTTTCGCGCCCGGCAGCACCGGCGATTCGACCGGTGGCTATTCCGACGCCGTTCCCGTTCAAGTCGGTGACGCCCAATTCCAGCCCATTGAAACAACCACCGCACCGCAATCCGGATCGGTGCGATCGTACTTGCTGATGGAAGCGGCAACGGCCGACGTCAAGGAAGGAAAACGATGAAACCCGACAATTCGAACCGCACCAGCCTGTACCGTCGCCGGCGACCGTCATCCGTTCAATGGGTGGCGAGTGTTGGAATGATCATGTCCGCGGCGATGATCGGCGATTCGGGACGCGCCGCGGCACAGACCCGTTCCGCACCGCCCAGCGTTCCCCTGGTTTTCGATGGCTTCACCGAACCGGCCCAAGACGTCTTGGTGTCCGGTGTCGATCTGGGGCGTCTGACCGCGATACACGTTCGCATGGGCGACCGAGTCAGCAAAGGTGACTTGCTGGCCCAATTGGACGATCAACTGCAGGAATCGGCGCTGCGAATCAGCCAAGCCCAGGCCGACATAACGGGCGAGATTCGAATGGCGGTTGCCGAACAAAGGCTGCAACAACTGAAGACCGAATCGCTGCGAAAACTGGCGGCCGACGGGATGGCGCGACCGGAGGAACTGCAGCGTGCGGAGGCGGATTTGGAAGCCGCCAAAGCACGCGTGGAGATCGCTCAAGAACAACAACGTCTGCGACGCTTGCAGGTCCAGCGTGACCAGATCGAATTGAACCGACGAAAGGTGCTGGCACCCTGTGACGGCCGAATCGCTCGGGTGATGCATGCGGCCGGCGAATACCTGACGCCCGCCGACGCGGTGATCTTTCGATTGATCGCCACCGACACACTGGTTGCCGTCTTCAACGTTCCCGTCGAACACATCCACCACGTTCAAATGGGCCAGACGGTCAGCGTTTTTCTGCGCAGCCAAGGGAAAACGGTGGACGGAACCGTCGATCGCATCAGCCCCGCCATCGACGGCGAAAGTGGTACCGTCCAGGTGAAGGTTTTGCTTGACAATCGCGACGAAACTTTCTTGGCCGGTGATCGCTGTACGCTTCAGTTGACGCCCCAGCGGACCGCCCGCACGACGACAGGGGCACGCAATTCGGTGACCCGAGTGTCACGAATTCATTGGCAACCCGTTGCACCGGAGGCCGTAGCCCAATGAAAGACGATCACGATTTGCAGCAAGACATCCAGCAGATGCTGAAGTCGGAATCCGTTGTGGCGACGGCGGGGCAATCGGTGCGCACGGCGCTTGCCAACGCCGACGAGGGAATCACGCAATTGGCTCACATGTTGGGCCAGATGGAATCGCCCGTGGAAACCGAACCGGCCAAAAAGCCGGCCGCGGGTCTGCAAACACCGCTGGACTGCGTCGTTTGCATCGCCGGTGCGAAGAATCGTCGCGAATCGGCCGAGCGGGTCGTACAACGGCTTGCATCGGAGTACTCCGGATGCCATGTCCGCATCGCCTTTGGCCAGCGAAGCATGACGAAGCTGTACGACCATCGATTGGGCTGGCTCAGCCCTTCGAATCGTTTGCGCCAGTCGATGGAACCGTTGTTTCAGGAAGGCATCGAAAAGGAACAGAATCAATCCCACGGCCGGACCCTGCGTATCGACGGCGTTTGGGTGATCAATCTGTCGGAGATCGGCGGCAAACGGCACTGTTTTCTGTGGATCCAGCCTCAGGCGGGAACCAAGACCGAGCCGGCCAGTTCGTCCTTGGTTTGGATGGGACGATCGTCGCGTGCGTTGGCGACGGCGCTTTGGCGTCAACCGCGTGTCGCGATGCCATCGAGTGCATCGGTGTTGGGGCGACGCCCCGTTTTGGCCGGTTTTCTGGCCATGTTGGTGGTTTCGCTGTTGGCGTTTTGGCCGGTCGCCTATCCGATACGTTGCACCGCGGTGATCAAGCCCCAAGGACAGCGAATGATCGCCAGTCCGTTCGAAGCAACCTTGTTGAAAAGCCACGTTTTGCCCGGCGACCGTGTGCAGGCCGGCCAATGCTTGTTGGAACTGGACGGTCGCCCGTTGCAACTGGAATTGGAATCGATCGCCGCGGAAAGCCAACGAGCGGAGAAGGCGGAAAACGTCGCCTTGGCGTCCGGTGACATCGCGGCGGCTCAACAGGCGGCTTTGGAACAGCGACAGCTTTCACGACGTCGCGATCTGTTGCAGGACCGATTAAGCCGTCTGCAGATTTGCAGCCCGATGGACGCTGTGGTGATCAGTGGCGACCTAAGCCAGTACGTCGGCGCACCTTTGAAAATGGGCCAGTCGCTGTTGGAAATCGCACCGCCAGGCGACATGCGTGTGGAGGTCCAGATCCCGGAGTTCGAAATCGGCATGGTAACGCCGGAGGCGGACACCCACATTCGTTTTCCCGCACTGGGCGGCAAGTCCTATGACGATGGCTTGGGCCAGATCTATCCGGCGGCCGAAATTCGTGACGACCAGAACGTCTTTCTTGCCCACGTCACGATTCCCAACGACAGCGACGATTTGCGACCCGGGATGAAGGGGCTGGCCAGAATCTCCGGCCCGACCCGTCCGCGGATCTGGTCGTATGTTCGTGGGATCTGGGAAAAATCGCTGTGGTGGATGGGGTACTGATCGAATGATGGAAGGATTCGTACCGCACCTGGATTCCGAGGTGCGTTTGTCACCACGAACGATCGGCGGACAATCCGGCGCGATCGCGCATCACCAAGGGCTTGAAAAGTTCTTTCGGTTCGGATGCGAAGAAGCTTTGTTGATCGGCATGATCGACGGACGACGCAGCGTTGAAGACTTACTGTTGGGCATGCAGCGTGCCGGCGTCGATTGGTCGGGGGATGATGTGGTCGGCTTTCTGTCGATGCTGATTCGCGAGCGATTGCTGTTGCCTCCGGTGCAAGAGTTTGATCAAGAGAAGGCCGAGCAGCTTGGCCGAAAGACCGATCCGTTGCGTTGGTGGATGACGCCGTTGTCGTCGGTGGTCAGTTTACGAATCCCCTTGATGGATTTCGATCGCCCCGCGTTGCGATTGAGTCGGCATTTCGGGTTTCTGTTTCAACCCGTTGCCGTCGCGGTCTGGGCCGTTTTGGTGATCAGCGCGATGGTCATGATGGCGTTGCGCCGCGATGAACTGGCGGGCGAACTATCGCGGTTGTTCGACCGCCAGATGTGGATTCCCATGCTGGGCATTTGGTTGTTGTGCAAGATGCTTCACGAGGCGGGACACGCGGTTGCCGCCAAACGCCAAGGGGTTCGCATTGGCAAAACCGGGGTGATGTTCTTTTTGATGGCACCGCTGGCCTACGTTGATGTGACCGCGTCATGGATGCTGCCTCGGCGGATGTCACGGATGGCCATCGCACTGGCGGGTGTGTACGTGGAATTGGCCGTTGCATCGGTGGCGGCATGGTGTTGGTGGTGCTTGCCCGACGGACTGGTTCGACACATCGCGGCACAAGTGTTTGTGGTGGCCGGTCCGGCAACGTTGCTGGTCAACGCCAACCCGTTGTTGCGACTGGACGGCTACTACGTCTTGTCGGATTTGGTGGACATCCCCAACCTGCGGTCGCACGGGCGTCGGCAATTGGCCGGATGGCTGGAGTATGTGCTGTTGGCGGTTCCGCGTGAATCGTCGCTGTTGTCCGGTTGGCGAGTTCCGTTTGCCACCGGCCACGCGATGGCGTCGGTCGTGTTCCAATTCGTTTGGATGGCGGGATTGGTTTTCGCCGTTTCCTATTGGGCCAAAGGCTTGGGGATCTTGGTCGCAATGGTCGCGGTCTTGCTTTGGGCGGCGATACCGCTGGGCAATTGGATGCTGCGTCATGTGCGTGACGGGGATTGGCGACGTCGTTACCGCTTGGGGCTTTCGGTCGTCTTGATCGTGCCGTTCGGCCAGTGGCTGTGGAACCAACGTTCCCCGATCACCCGTCGTGTTCCAGTCGTGGTTCGATACCACGACGAACAGATCGCACGCGCACCGTCCGATGCGTTTGTGGTCGGCGTTTTTGTCGAAGGCGGGCAACGCGTCAAAAGCGGCAGTCTGTTGATGCGGCTGCAGAACGACGAACTGCAGGTGCGGCACGACCAAACCGCCGATCGTTTGGACTTGGCAATGCGGCGGGAGGTCCAACTGCGCCGGCAAGGAAAGTTGGCTGATGCAGAAATTGAAAAACGCCAAGCCGAAAACCTGAAGCATCAGCTGGAGGATCTGCGTCGGCGTTTGGATGAATTGCAAGTGACCGCCCAGCGTGATGGCATGGTCACGACGTCAAATCCGATCGACTTGTTGGGCGAATTCGTGACCGAGGGCACGGAGTTGGTGCGTGTTTCCGACGCCCATGAAAAAGAACTTTTGGCTTCGATCGGCGAATCCGATGCCCCGGCGTATCGTCGAGCGGTACAGTCGGCTCAACCGGTTCGCGTTCGATTGCGGGGTGGCGTCGGCATCACGGCGTTGCCGGTTTCGCTGCGTCCGCGAGCCGACGTGCAATTGCCCCATCCGGCTCTTTCGGCGGCGATCGGCGGTCCGTTGCCAGTACAGCCGGATCCCGAGTCGGGTGAAAACCGTTTGATCGCTCCACGGTTCACGGCGACCAGCCCGATCGAACCGGTGGCGGCCGCATCGGTTCGTGCCGGGCAACAGGGCACGATGGTGATCAGTGATGACCGGACGATCGGCCAACGCATCTGGGAACGCTTGGATCCGCAATCAATGCGATAGCGGCGTTACCCCGAAAATCGAATCCGACGCTACGTCGTGTATTCGCTGTTGAAGCTGACGTAAGCTTCCGTCAAATCGCTGGCCCAGAACCGACTCTGCCCCGGTCCGTCGCCGACGGTCAGATGGATGTGCACGTCGCTGGCGGATTTCATCGAACCGCTCAACGTCGCCGCGTCGAACGAAACCGGTGCGCCGGATTCATAGATCGCCACGCCGTCGATCGAAAGACTGGTCTTGGCGACGTCGATTTTGGGTCCCGCGTAGCCCGCGGCCGAAACGATGCGACCCCAATTCGGATCGTTTCCTTTGATGGCAGTTTTGACCAGCGGGCTGTTTCCGACGGCTCGTGCGATCACGTCGGCCGACGCATCATCGGACGCCCCGTCGACTTGCAGGCACAGCACATGCGTGGCGCCTTCGCCATCGGCCACGATCATTTTGCCCAAGTCGATCAGGGCTTCGGCGATCCCGTCGGTCAGCACGGACAGATCCTCCGCATCGCTGCACACGGTGCCTTCGTTTCGTGCCAACAACAACAGCGTGTCGTTCGTGCTCATGTGGCCGTCCACGCTGATTCGATTCAGACTGGCCGCTGCCGCGTCGGCGATGGCTTTCTGTGCCGCAGCGATGGGCAGCGCGGCGTCGGTGACCACGACCGATAACAACGTCGCCATGTCGGGTTGGATCATCCCGGCACCCTTGGCGATCGCAGCGATCTTGACCGTCCCCGCCGAAAGCTTGGCCGTGGTGCAGTGCATCTTGGTGTATTGATCCGTCGTGCAGAACGCCGTGGCGACATCACGAAACGCGGATGCCGAATGATCCGCACCGGCAACGGCGGCATCGATCCCCGTGACGACTTTGTCCATCGGCAATGTGTGTCCGATCACACCGGTGCTCATCACCAAGACTTGTCGGTCCTCGCAATCGATCCGCTGGGCGACTTCCGCCGCCATTTGGGCCGTGTCTTGTTCGCCCTGTGGGCCCGTGCAAGCGTTCGCGTTTCCACTGTTGGTCACCACGGCACGAAAGCGATCGGTGGGCGTCAGCCCACGGCACCACGTCACGGGTGCGGCGACGACTTGGTTGCGCGTGTACACCCCCGCGGCCACCGCATCACGGTCGGCAAGGATCACTGACAAATCGGGACGCCCACTGGGCTTGATCCCGCAAGCGGTCGATCCGAATCGAAATCCGGCGGGCAATTGATCGTCGGCCAGCGTTTCAGCAGCCTGGCAGTGGGGCAGCGGTTCAGTCACGGGCGATTCAGCGGTCGAAAAGTGAATGGATAGACGGGCAAGACACAGCGAAATTTCAGCACAGTGGCACTTCGTCGGGCAAGGGGTTGTGATTTCTTGACCCGCGGGCACCATGTCGACATGACAGCCATTGATTGACGTGGGTTCACAATACAGCGTGCGAACGTTGCCGCAGGCTGCCGCATCGCGTTGTTTAACGGAAAGACGTGCGGGTTGATGACTGCGGGCCGGTGGTTAAAGACCGACCGATTGAACACGCATTTCGTTCCAGGCAGAGGTTCCGCTTTCTAAGTCTGCACCGGTTCACACGCGGGGTGACAGCACGGAAACTAAAGGAACGTGGACGTGTCTTCGTCGACGCCGGCTTTGCAAATCTTTCGTTTTTTGAAGGTCATCCCCCGAAGTGTCCCAGACTGATGTGCCGCACGACCGATCTTCGCCGATGGTCGTGTGCCAGGGGTTGTGCAAACGCTACGGCGCTTTTGATGCTTTGCGTGCTTGCGATTTAACCGTCACCGCAGGCGAAGTTTTTGGATTGTTGGGACCCAACGGTGCCGGTAAGACGACGTTGATTCGGTTGATGCTGGGATACATCCACCCGACGGCCGGAACGTGCCGGGTTGCCGGGATCGATGTCGTCGACGACAGCGTTGCGGTACGCCGGAACGTGTCTTACCTGCCGGGCGACGCCCGATTGCCGCGACATATGCGAGGCAAAGGTGTCCTGGAATTCTTTGCGGCAATGCACCCCGATGGCGATTTGCAACGTAGCCTAGACGTGGCACAGCGACTGGACCTGAACCTTCGCACCCATGTCGCGTTCATGTCGACCGGCATGCGGCAGAAACTGGCTTTGGCCGTGGTCCTCGGCCCGCGGACGCCGTTGCTGGTTTTGGACGAACCGACCGCCAACTTGGACCCGACCGTTCGCGCCGAAGTGCTGCAGATGGTTCGCGAGGCGCGGGCCGATGGTCGGACAGTGATGCTGTCATCGCATGTGCTAAGCGAGATCGAAGAAACGTGCGGCGAAGTCGCGATTTTGCGTCGTGGTGTTTTGGCTCACCGTTTGACGATGAGCGAACTTTTTCAGCAGCACCGAATCACCGGAGACCTGGATCGACCGGTGGCCGACCGTTTGGTCGATCCGAATTCTGACGCAATACCAATGCAGTTTGCCGATCGCTTGGTGTGCAGCCTGGCCGACGATGCGGCGGGAGTCTCCGGTGCAAGTGGAAGTAACAGCTCGACCACGGTTCGTTTGGATACCTCCGGCGATCTGGCGTCCTTCTTGGGATGGCTGGATGATCTCGGGATTCGACGCATGCGAGTCGAGCCATTGGGGCTGCGTGCGGTCTATGACGCGGTCCATTTCGGCCAAACCATTCCCGTTGGTGTTTCCACGGCACCGCATGGCGCGATGCATGCGGCCGGCACGTCGCGACCGTCGGAGGAAACGGTGTCATGATCGATCGCGTCTTGGTCGGCAAGTACGTTCGCCAATCCATGTTGTTGTGGGCTTCATGCGCCTTGGCCTTGTTCGCGTTTGCCTGGGTCCGCGTCTGGGTCGTCGGCATGATCGACATGGGCCAGTTTCAATCGGTGTTGGATCTGTTCAAGGACTTTGAACGCTTCGCACCAATCGAATTCAGTGCGCTGGCCACGCACACCGGACGGGTGGGCATGACGTTCGATGAACCAATCGTGATTTTGTGCACGGTGATTTGGTGCGTCTCTCGAGGCAGCGACGTCGTCAGTGGTGAATTGGGCCGCGGGACTTTGGAAATGGTGCTGTCCCAACCCATCAGCCGCGTCCGGTTGATGTTGTCCCACGCATTGGTCAGCGTCGTCGGTTTGGCGTTGTTGTGTTTGTTGTTGTGGTTGGGGATCGGGATCGGCGTTCAGTTGTCATCGGTCAAGGAAACCTTGCCGCCCCAGACGGTGACGATCCCGTGGATCGAAGTCGAAGTGCCGTTGGGCGGCGGCCAACCGGTTGTGGAAACGTTGCCGATGCACCAGCGTGTGGATGTGGGCGATTTTGCCGCGTCCGTTTTCAACCTGTTTGCTTTCGGCTTTTTTCTGTTGGGCTTGGCGACGATGTTCAGCAGTCTGGACCGCTATCGTTGGCGGACGATCGGCGCGGTGATGGCGATCTACATTGTCCAGTTGGTGCTGTTGGGGCTGGGAAAAGCCGCCGAGCCGCTGAACTGGCTTCAGAACGTCACGTTCTTCTCGTGCTACAAACCACAGCCTTTGTTGGCTCTGGTGACCGACGGTGATCGGTGGGCGCCGTGGAGTCTGACGACGTCGATGCCCGACGCGGTAATGCCACCGCTGATGTACCCGTTGATCCTGCTGGCCGGCGGGGCGGCCTTCTACGCCGTGGCGTTGTGGCGATTTCACACACGGGATTTGCCGGCCCCGCTTTAGCTCGTTTCCAAGCGATCGCGGACGGAATCGGCTGTGGCAAGGGTTCGGCAACGGGCTAGAATCGTCAACGCCGACTTGGAATGATTTAGGATGTGATTGGCCTGGCGTGCGATCGGTTCGAATACGTGCAATGAAAAGACCTTTGATGCAAAGCAACATGATGAATGGGTGGGTGCGGTGGTGTCTGGCCGCGACGATCACGTCGCTGTGGATGACTTCGTCAACAGGGCCAATCACCGCGCAGGATGCCACCGCTGGCCAAGCCGGCGTCGCCACGTCTGCGGCCGGTTCCGCGGCGGACGACCCCGCGATGGTCCAGATCTCGCAAAGTGATCTGGCTCGCTTGGTCGGCCCACGGGCTCTTTCCCGCGCTTTCCGTTACGCGTCCAAGCGTGCCACGCCCGGTGTTGTCACCGTGTTGTGCTATGGCCAAGGCCAACCGCCCAGCGACGATGATGATGACAAGTCCGAGGAGGATTTGGACGAACAGCTGGAGGAGAAGATTCCGGATCCGGGCATTCCCGGTATGCCGACACCGGATCCGCCCGAAGGCGACGAGGGGGAATCGCCGCTGGATGAACAAGAAAAGGCACCGGTGCCCGATGAAGACTTGGGCCCCGTACCGCCACCCAAGGCACCCGATGATCCCGACGCGGTTTTGACCGGACTGGGCAGCGGCGTGATTGTCGACCCCAGTGGCCTGGTGATCACCAACCAACACGTCGTTCGCGGCGCCAGCAAAGTCGTGGTGCAAATGTCGACCGAAGTGGAATATTCGGCAGTGAAAATCGTTGGCGATCCGGCCAGCGATATCGCGATCCTGCGAATCGAATCGGATCAATCCTTTCCGTCGGTGGAAGTCGGCGACAGTGATCGGTTGGAAATCGGTGACTGGGTGCTGGCGATCGGCAGCCCTTTCAAGTTGGATGCGACGGTCAGCGCGGGAATCATCAGCGCCAAAGATCGCAAACTGCGTCGAATCCAACGGGGGCGAATGCTGCAGACCGATGCGGCGATCAATCCGGGAAATTCCGGCGGACCCTTGATCGACTTGGACGGCAAAGTCGTCGCGATCAACACCGCGATTGCTTCACGTAACGGCGGCAACCAGGGGATCGGTTTCGCCATCCCCATCAACCATGCGTTCTGGTTAGCCAATGAACTGGACCAACATGGCAAAGTCCGCCGCGCCGCGATGGGCATACGTCTGGCCGAGTTGAACGCAAACATCGCGGCAAAGTTTTCACTCAAGCCCGGCATCGGTGTGTTGGCTTACCAAGTCATCGAAGACAGCGCTGCCGATAAAGCGGGGATTGAAAACTATGACGTGATCACCAGCTTTGCAGGCCAGCCGACACGCAACATGGTCGAACTGCAAGAAATCGTTGAACGGACCCCGATCGGTTCCACACAAACGGTGACGATTTTGCGCGACGGCGAATCGATCACTCTGCAAATACAACTCGCCCCGTTGGAAGACGTCACCGCGGTCCCCCAACCGTAAGCCCTGTAGGTGATGCTCAGCATCACATGGGCGCTTGCCTTCATCCCAACAGGCCCGAAGGGCCGACAGCTCTCTGCCGGTGGCGCGAGCCACCGGATCCGATCCGCAAACCCATCACTCAAATACCCAACGGATCGACAGGGTGAGCACCCGGAAAAGAGGCCTGACCCCTTTTTGGTTCAGGTTCAGACGAGTTCGTTGACGACGTGGCCGTGGACGTCGGTTAGCCGGTAGGGGCGGCCGGCGTAGGTGAAGGTCAGACGTTCGTGGTCGATGCCCAACTGGTGCAGGATCGTCGCCTGGATGTCATGGACGTGAATGGGACGTTCCACCGGATGAAAACCCAGTTCGTCGGTTTGTCCGATCGTTTGCCCGCCGCGGATGCCCCCGCCGGTCATCCACATCGTAAATGCCTGGGGATGGTGATCGCGACCCAGGGAACGCCCCAGCGCCGCGCTGGCTTCGACCATCGGCGTGCGGCCGAATTCGCCGCCCCAAACGACCAGCGTTTCATCCAGCATGCCCTGGCGTTTTAGATCCGCGATCAAGGCCGCACAGGGCTGGTCGACTTCGCTGCATCGCGCCCGCAGCCCCTTTTCGACTTGGCTGTGGTGGTCCCAACCGGCGTGGTAAAGCTGGATGAATCGGACGCCCCGCTGGGCCAAACGTCGTGCCAGCAAACAGTTCTTGGCAAAACTGGTTTCTCCGACATCCTTGATCCCGTATTGCCCAAGCGTTTCGGCGGATTCGGATGGCAGATCCATCAGCTCCGGTGCACGCGTTTGCATCCGGTATGCCATTTCAAACGCATCAATGCGATCTTGGATCCGCCCGATGCCGGTATCGATCATCCGCCGTTGGTTCAAACGTCGGATCAAATCAATCGTGTCCCGCTGCTGTGTCGGGCTGACCGACTGGGGCGTTTGCACGTTCAAAATCGGGTCGGATCCGCCACGCAGTGGTACCCCTTGGAATTGACCGGGCAAAAAGCCATTGCTCCACATCGCCGCGCCACCGGACAGATTGCCACCACTGGTCAGCACGGTGAACCCGGGCAAATCATCGGCCTCGCTGCCCAGACCGTACGTCACCCACGCACCCATCGACGGTCGGCCCGGTAAGCCGCTGCCTGTGTTGACAAACAGTTGCGCCGGAGCGTGATTGAACTGGTCCGTATGCACCGTCCGAACAAAGGCAAGATCGTCGACGACTTTGGCCAAGTGTGGCAGGCGGTCGGAAAGTTCCGCGCCGCTGTCGCCGTATCGGGCAAAGGGAAATCGAGGCGACAAAACGGCGGCATCAGGTTGAATGAACGCGTAACGTTGGCCCGCGATCACCGAGGGTGGGATCGGTTTGCCGTCCAGTTCGACCAGCTTGGGTTTGTAATCGAATAGGTCTAGTTGGCTGGGCGCTCCGGCCATGAACAAATAGATCACGGTTTTGGCTTTGGCCGGATGGTGGGGCAATTCACCGGGTGCCGATTCGGCCCGCACATCACGACCGCCGGCCAGCAGTGAAGCCAACGCGATTTTGCCGAGTCCAATCCCGCAAGTCTGGAACAACTGGCGTCGTGTCGTGTTCATGCCAAAGGTCATCGGGAAAGTGTCAGTGCGACTGGGTGGAAAGGCGACAGTTTGGAAATGGCTTGGTTCATGGAATCGTGATCGATTCATCCAAATTCATGACCGCACGGACCACCAACAGCCAGCTTCGGTGTTGTGTGTAAAAGTCGACCAAGTCTCGGACTTCGTCGGTGGTCGGCGTGCGAACCAAAACTCGCCGAAAAATGTGGATCGCAATTTCGCTGGGATCCGCATCGGGTGTTGCGTGCAAGACGTCGTCGGCAAACCGCTGGGTGATGTCGACAAACATTGGATCGTTTAGCGTCGTCAATGCTTGCAGCGGATTTGTGCTGCTCTGACGTCTGGGCACACATTGTTCACCGGTCGGGCCGTCGAACGTCAAAAAGGCGGCAAACGGTGCGGTGCGTTTGCTGAAGGTGTAAACACTTCGTCGATACCGGTCGTCGGCCTTGGAGGTGGGCCAAGCCGGGCTGCCATAGGCGGTCTTCATCACCGCGGGCGGCTGAGGCGGATAAACGCTGGGGCCGCCGAACCGTCGGGTCAGAACGCCGGATGCCGACAGCAGCGAATCTCGTAACGTTTCGGCCGTCAATCTTCGATACGGGAACACCGACAACAGCCGGTTATCGGGATCCGACACCGGCGGCCGCCCGATCGATTGACCATAGGTCGATGAAAAGGCCAGATCACGAATCAGGCGTTTGGCCGACCAACCGCCATCGATCCAGCGGACCGCCAGATGATCGATCAGATCGGGATGGCTGGGCGATTCGCTTTGCGTCCCGAAATCGCCATCGGTGCGAACGATGCCCGCACCAAACATTTGACGCCAATAGCGATTGGTCATCACGCGTCCGACCAGCGGGTTCTGCTCGCTGGCCAAGAAGCGTGCCAAGGCCAGCCGATCAAACGACGCGGGACCATCGTCGTCCGAGGTGGCGGAAGTGAACAGTGACAAGTTTCCTGGCGTGACGACTTCCGCGGGTTGCAAGTATTCGCCGCGATGGTGGCGTTGAGTCAGCCGAGGCATTGCGGCGGGACGTTCGGCCATGACCAGACCTCGCACCACATCACGTTCTGGCCACGACCATTTTCCGCGAATCGCTTTGCACTGATCGCTGGTGCGTAAGAACCAATGACGAAGGTCTGTCGCCAGAGCATCCGGTAGTGTTTCCGAATCGCCCAAAGCCAAAAGTCGATCTTCCAAATCGGTCGGCAACTGCACCGCGCTGGCACCGGTGGTTCGATCCGTCACGGAGACACGAAAGTGCCCCAGTGCCGCGGCAAAGTGACGTTCAAACAGCATGCCGATCGAAAGCGTTTGGCCCGCAACCAGCGGTTTGGCAAACTGAATCACCAAGTGGTGGGCTTCGCCGGGACGTCCCGAGGTGGACCAGCCGGTGGAACCTTCGCCGTCGATCACGTTGTTACCAGTGGCTGCACCGGAGCCCACGCTAAGCTTTCCATAGCTTTGCGTCGCGTCCCGCAATTCCATCGGTTCGCCGTCGGCCGTCGCGGTCAACTCGCTCAGAAAGAAATCCCCACGCCGTCCCTCGTAATACGCCATCCCCGGTCCACCGGCGGGCAGCGAAGGGTGCGGCAGTGCATCGATTCGAATCGCGGTCGCCTGGCCGATCGACTCGGGAATACGAAACGACAGCTGGTACTGGTCGCGCTTGGTCACATCGCCACGAGCCAACACCGAGCCGTCGTCTTGGACGGTCAAAATCGGCATCGTCGATTCCAGCGTGTCGGGACGCAACGTGGTCCATGAGGTCAGCGATTGCCGCTGGGCGGTGACGAATTGGTCGAATGCTTCACGCAGCGATCCATCATCGCCCAAGTGTTCGGCGGACCAGCGATCCAGTTGTTCGCGTGCGCGGTCGACCCGGCGTTGATAGTCGGCTTCGGCGAATTCCTCTGTGACGACCAGATCGGGTTCATCCGCATTGTTCAGCACTGCGAACAGTCGGTAATAGTCCGTGTGTGTGATCGGGTCATACTTGTGCGTGTGACACTGGGCACAACCGGTGGTCAGCCCCATCCAAACCGTTCCCGTGGTGGCCACGCGGTCCACCACCGACAACCAGCGATATTCCAGCGGATCGATGCCGCCTTCTTCATTCAGCATCGTGTTGCGGTGGAAACCCGTGGCGATCCTTTGGTCGTCGCTGGCGCTATCGACCATGTCACCGGCCAATTGGTCGATCGTGAACTGATCAAACGGCATGTCGTCGTTGATCGCCGACAACACCCAATCGCGGTACGGCCACATCGTGCGAGGACGATCCTTTTCGTAGCCGTTGGTATCGCTGTAGCGTGCCAGGTCCAGCCAAGGTCGGGCCCACTGTTGGGCAAAATCGGGCGATGCCAACAAGCGATCGACGATGCGTTGACGTCCCATCGGAGAATCATCCGAGACAAAGCGATCGACGTCGCCCGGCGTCGGCAACGTTCCCGTTAAATCCAAGTACACGCGGCGCAGCCAAGCGACGTCATCAGCCGGCTGTGATGGCGAAAGATCCTGGTCCTTCATCGCTTGCAACACGAACGCGTCAATGGCGTCGCTGCACCAGGGATTCAAATCGGCCGGTGGCGGTCGGCGGCGCTGCGGCGGAACGAAAGCCCAGTGTTGTTCGTACGCCGCACCGTCGGCGATCCACTGACGCAAAATGTCTTGTTCGTCATCGGAAAGGGGGCGGTGACCGTCGGCCGGAGGCATCCGAATGTCGGGATCGTCCGTTGTGATGCGAAGCCACAATTCGCTGGTATCGGGATCGCCGGGAGCGATGGCTGCATAGCCGCCCAAATCGGATCGGCTGCCGTCGGCGGTATCCAAACGCAAGCCGGCTTCGCGCGCCTGGTCGTCGGGACCATGACAGGTGAAGCAGTGTTTGGCCAAGATCGGCCGGACATCACGACCGTACTGTGGCGTGGACGCGGGGCGTGGCGACGGGGCGCGTCGTGGCGATTCAGCGCGACTGGCGTCGCCGGTGAAACCGCAAACGACCAGCGTGGCGACGACACGACAAAGGGTGGGGCAAGGGGCGGGGTGCATGGTGTCCAGTTTACACCGCAACCGGTCCGCCCATGGGGCTCAATCGGTGCCCGTTCGCCCGCTTGCGATGGCTTCGGAAGGATCCACCGACGCCGGCGTCTGGGATGTTGGATTCGGTGTTCGGGAAGCGGATTCCGGCTTTGCAGACGGGCGGGGCGCAGCCTGGGACTCGTGATTGATTTCGTCCTTCGCTTCCTTGGCCTCCAACGCACCCACGTAAATCTCGTGGGCGACCAAGGTGATCATGCCGAACACCAGCGGCAAGAAGAAATACAGCACACGAAAGATCAGCACCGCGGCCAGCACCGGCTTGCCGACCGTGTCTTTCAGCAAAGCGTACAGAATCAATTCCAAAACGCCCAAGCCGCCGGGGACTTGGGTAATGATGCTGATCGTGATCGCCACCAGGAACGCCGACAGGACCAACGGGAACGGCACATTCGCGTCACTGGGCATGCACAGGTACAGCGTCATCGCGCTGATGATCAAATCGACCGCTGCGACCGAAGCCTGGGCGATGGCCAAGCCCGGTTGAGGCAAACGCAAATGAAGTTTGCCGATCGGCCAGGGCTTGCGCCACAGAAAACACAATGCCGTGTAGGCGACGGCGATGGTCAGCAAGCCAACGCCCAGCGTCCGGGTGCCGAACGGAATCGGAATGTCGGCCGGCAACTGGATCGGGCTAAGGATCAAGACGGTGCCGCCTAGCCACGCCAGACCGCTCCAAAACGTCAACGCCAAGACGCTCATCATGCCCATCAATTGATGATGGCTCAGCCCGAACTGGCGGTAATAGCGATAGCGAATCGGGGCAGCCGCCAGCAGCGTTCCCAGATTATTTCCCAGCGAAAATCCCAGGAACGAAACCAGCATCACCCGCGGCAGAGGCAACGGACGCAGCACATACCGCAACGCCAGGATGTCATAACAGGTCAGCAGACCGTAGTTCAGCGCGACCAAGAAAGCCGCGATGCCCAGGTACATCGGGTCGACGCCGATCAAACCGCCCTTGAATTCTTCCCATGTGATTTCTTGGGCTTCGTGGATCAGCAGACGGATCGCCAACAGAAAAAGACCGATCGCAAAGACCGGTCCGATGGCGTTTCGTAGGTGATGCTTTTTGATCAAACCGAAAGGTTCCGTCGGACGCAAACGCGGCAATGGGCAGGGCGCCGGGATTGTGCGTTACGTCGCGGACATCGAAAAGAGGGGCACACGTTTCGGCCCCTCGACGGTGGTTACCGGGGTAACCGGCCGTCAGGGTGGTGAAACAACATTCGGTCTGCCGAGATCATTCCGGCTGATCAAATTCGGTCATTTTAAAACCGGTCCGTTCGTCTAACGCTTCATAAAAACCGCGTCGGATTTCGTTGTTTTCCGTGTTGGTCAAGAACTGGGCCATCATCCGTTCGCCGCGTTGCAGGAAACGGTTGCGGAGTTCTTCGACCGACGGCTGGAAGGAACGCGGAACGATCACGTAATAGACACGCTGGGGGGCGTTGGCCGCGACTCCCGCGTTGCCGACTTCCGTGTGGAACGTTGCCCGCATGAATTTCGGACCGACCGAATCCAATTCCGGAACGTTACCGATCGTCATCTGGCCGAATCCCATCATGTTCATCCAGCTGAACGGGCCCAAGCCGGTTTTCAGTTGGTCTTGCTTGTCATCCGGAATGGCTTCTTCCAAAGATTTTTCGTTCTCAGCGGCGACCTGTTTCGCGATTCGTGTCGCCTCTTCCTCGGCGAACTTGCGTGCTTCGCGGGTGCGGATGGCCATGACGACCTCGTCGCGGGCTTCCTCCAGCGTCGGTGCATAGCTGTCGATCTGATCCGTTTTCCACGACACGTAGGTCTTGCTGGCGGTCAGGTCGACGGTGACCAGCGGTGACAAAACGGCTTGGCCTTGCATGCCGCCGCCGCCAAACATCAGAAACGCGAAGGGCGGTCCCCGTTGGTCCAACGAGGTGCCCGTTCCGACGCTGTTGCCGATCGCTTCGTCGGCGATTTCTTCCGCGTTGCGTTCGCCGATGGTTCCGTATTCCAGTCCCAAATCGTCGGCCAGTTTTTTCAGATCCGGACGTTCCGGAGCGTCGGCTTCGGTCGCCGTGCCGACCGCCACGTTGCTTTCGTGGATCGACAGTTCGCTGAAGTAGCGTTGCATCCGGCTGCGGACCTGTTGGACGGCTTTGTCCAACTTTTGGGCCGCGATCGGTCGCGCCAAGTCGTCCAAGATTTCGTTGCGGACGTCTTCGAACGATTCCGCTTCAAACTCCGGTTCGCCTTCGCCATCTTCAGCATCTGCGTCGGCATCGGTCGAGTCGGCCTCTGCGGTGTCCGCATCGCCGGCGTCGTCGGCCGTTTCGGCGTCGTCCGATTCGTCCTGGACCAATGCGACCAAGGTGGTGCCGTTGCCAGGCGAACGGGTCGCCGCGCCGTCTTCCTCGGCGGGGGCTTCCTCTGCAGCCGGTGATTCTTCGGCGGGAGATTCTTCCACTGAAGTCTCCTCGGTCGGGGATTCTTCAGCAGCCTGTTCTTCGACGGTCGTTTCTTCCGCTGGTGTTTCCTCGGCGGGTGCTTCGTCGCCGACGGGTTCTTCGGTCATCGGCTCCTCGGCCGCCTCTTCGGCAACCTCCGCCATCTCTTCCTCGGCTGCGGCTTCTTCTTCCGCTGCCTCTTCGTCGGCGGCTGCTTCGGATCCCATGCCCAAGTCCAGCAGGTCTTGGTCGGCTTCCGGTTCGACTGGCAGACGGAAATCACCGCCGTCCAAGCGACGCTGGTATTCCGCCTTCAGTTGTTCTTCGGTGAAGTTATCGATTTCGCGATCGATGAAGGTGTTCAAATTGGCGGCGACGAATTCGAATTCCGCGACGGTGGGGCGGCGGAAACCCGGTTCGGGCGACTGGTCGTTGGGCAACAAGTCCTTTCCCGCCTCGTAGACCTCGTTGATGTCCGATTCGCTGGGGTTGGGATCGGTTTTGTCGATGAAGTCGGCAACCAGCACGCCGTAGGCATCCACGGTGGCTTGTTGGCTGAGCTTCAAGAAGTTTTCCCATTGCTGGGCCGGAGTGACGATCGGGATGTCGCCCATGCCGGGGATCGAACCGGCGGCCAAGCCTGAATCAACGCTTTGCTGGAACGCCTGGGCCAGCAACAGCTGTCGCAAAACGTCGTACAGGTGGTATTGCCCCAGCCGGTTTCGCGTCGACTGCATCAGGCGGCTGATGATTTCGCCGTCGGACATCGTGCCGTCGGTGAATTGTTGCAACCAGTATCGGATCGCGCCGTCGTCCAATTCGAAGCCGGCTTTTTTGGCTTCGGAGGCAAATTGCAGCGTTCGCACCGTGGCGAATTGGCTGGGGGCGGAAAAAATCCCAAGGTCTTCGACCTGGTTCGTCTGGGTGTTGTAGCGGAACCCGGCGGTCCGCGGCGTGCCTTGGCGGCGGATCGTTTCGTCGGCCAGTTCGTTCAAAAAGCGAACGACGCTATTGTGACTTTGGGTAAAGTAATCGACCCGCGACGCTTTGACCGGGGTACCGTCAAACGTCGCAAAAACCGGGTCGGCGCCGACGGTCGCCCCACTTTGCAGGTACGACTGCAGGGCCGGCAAAACCACAAACGCGAACAACGCCAAAAGGGTCAGCGCCACCATCAATGGCTTCAGGTAACGCCTAAAAATGACAAACGGACTGCTGCTCATGCCTGTGCTTTCAGACTTGCGATGGATTTGACGGGCGGTCTTGACAATTCTTTCACGTGTCCCAACTCTCTTTGGGCCAAGCCGCCAAAGGTATCGCCACCACTTTTCTAGGGTCAAGGCGAGTAATACCGCCCACACCGAAACGAATTTCGGTTTCCGCCGCCCAACTGACATCCTTTCAACGCTGAGCCCCATGGCCGAAACGACCGCGAACGCTAATTCAGGCAAACAGGGAAAGAGCCTGGTGATCGTCGAATCGCCGGCCAAAGCACGTACGATTAGCAAATTTTTGGGCAAGGGATACCAGGTCGAGGCCAGTGTTGGCCACATTCGCGACCTGCCCGGTGGCGCCAAAGAAATGCCCAAGAAGTACAAAAAAGAACCTTGGGCCTACCTGGGCGTGAACACCGAACAGGATTTCACGCCGATCTACATCGTCCCGGCCGACAAGAAAAAACAGGTCGACAAGCTGAAAGCCGCTCTGGCCGACGCCGACAGCCTGTACCTGGCGACGGACGAAGACCGCGAAGGGGAAGCGATCAGCTGGCACTTGCACGAGCTGCTGAAGCCCAAAGTGCCGGTGCACCGTCTGGTTTTCCACGAAATCACACGCGAAGCGATCCAAAATGCGTTGAATTCGCCCCGCGAAATCGACGACGGTCTGGTCCGCGCCCAAGAAACGCGTCGGATTTTGGACCGCTTGTACGGTTACGACGTTTCCCAATTGCTGTGGAAAAAAGTCGGCCGGGGGCTTTCGGCCGGCCGCGTGCAGAGTGTCGCGGTGCGGCTAATCGTCCAGCGCGAACGGGAACGCATGGCGTTCGTCGACGCGACCTACTGGGACCTGGAAGCCGTCTTCAAGACCGCCGCCGGTGAATCGTTGCCCGCCACGTTGTCGGCGGTCGGCGGACGAAAGATCCCCAGCGGAAAAGACTTTGATTCGACCAACGGTCAACTGAAAAATCCCGAGCTGTTACAGCTCAGTGAATCGGAGGCCGCGGATCTGGCGACGCGGTTGAAAGAGTCCGATTTCGAAGTCACGTCGGTGGAGGTCAAGCCGTTTACCGAGCGGCCGCGGGCTCCGTTCACAACCAGCACGATGCAACAGGAAGCCAACCGCAAACTGGGCATGACCGCCCGGCGATGCATGCAGGCGGCCCAGCGGTTGTACGAAAACGGTTACATCACCTACATGCGGACCGACAGCACGACGTTGTCGACCGAAGCGGTCAATGCGGCACGCAACAAAGTCCGCAGCGAGTACGGCGAAAAATTTCTGCACAGTTCGCCGCGGGTTTACAAAAGCAAAGTCAAAAACGCCCAGGAGGCTCACGAAGCGATTCGGCCCGCGGGGACGGATTTCCGGTTGCCCGAATCGGTCCGTGGCGAATTGGAACGCGATCAATTCCTGCTGTACGACTTGATCTGGAAACGCACGATCGCCTGTCAGATGGCCGACGCGCAAAAGCAACGCATCAGCGTGGTGATCGAAGGCGGCGATGCGACCTTCACCGCCAGCGGAACCAGCATCCTGTTCGAAGGTTTCTTGCGGGCCTACGTCGAAGGCAGCGATGACCCGGCCAAGGAACTGGCCGACAAAGAACGCTTGTTGCCGCCGGTCAAAACGGAAGACCCGCTGTCCGCCGATTCACTGGATCCCAAGAGTCACACGACCCAGCCGCCGGCCCGTTTCAGCGAAGCTTCGTTGACGCGAACGCTGGAAGAAAAAGGCATCGGTCGGCCCAGTACCTACGCGTCGATCATCGAAACGATCCAGAACCGCGATTACGTCTACAAAAAAGGCAATGCGCTGGTTCCCAGCTGGACCGCCTTCAGTGTCGTTCGGTTGATGGAAGACCACTTCGGCCCGCTGGTCGATTACGAGTTCACCGCCCAGATGGAAGACTATCTGGATTCGATCAGCCGCAACGAAGCGGAGGCGTTGGAGTATCTGAAGAAGTTTTACTTCGGCGATGAATCCGTGGCCGAAGGCGGAGAATCGAAATCCATCGGCCTGAAACCTCGCTTGGAAAGTAAGGTCGAAGAAATCGATCCGCGGGTCACCGCCAAATTCTTGCTGGGCGTTCCCGAAGACGGTCCACACCGCGAAGAAGTCTTTGTTCGCGTCGGCAAGTACGGGCCGTTTCTGGAACAGGGGGAACGCAAGGCACCAATCCCCGATGGCCTGGCACCCGATGAACTGAACCTGGCCATGGCCATGGAACTGTTCGAACAGGCGTCCAAGGAAGACCAACCGCTGGGGACGCACCCCGACACGGGCAAACCGATCTATTTGAAGGTCGGTCGATTCGGGCCGTACATCCAGTTGGGCGAAAACGACGACGAGGAAAAGAAGAACAAGTCGTTGCTCAAGGGCATGTCGATCGACGACCTGACATTGGAAACCGCTTGTCAGTTGTTGTCGTTGCCCCGCACGCTGGGAAATCATCCCGAATCGGGAGAGCCGATCGAAGCCAACGACGGACGGTATGGGCCGTACATTCGATGCGAAAAGGACACGCGTTCGCTGCCCGCCGGCGTGTCACCGCTCAGCGTGACCTTGGACGAAGCGATCGCGCTGCTGAAACAGCCCAAGACCCGCGGACGTGCGGCACCGAAAGAGCCGATCAAGGTTTTCGAACAAAAATCACCCGTCACCGATAATGAAGTCAAGGTGCTGGAGGGTCGCTATGGACCCTACGTCACTGACGGCGAAACCAACGCATCGACGCCCAAGGGCACCGACCCGAAAGAACTGAAGTTCGAAGACGCGTTGACGCTGTTGGCCGAACGGGCCGCTCGGGCGCCAAAGAAGAAGAAAAAGGCCAAGAAGAAAGCCGCCAAGAAAAAGGCGACCAAGAAAGCGGCCAAGAAGAAAACCACAAAGAAGAAGGCGGCCAAGAAAAAGGCCGCCAAGAAAAACACCAAGCTGAAAGGCTTGCCCAGCGACGAATAGCAACGCCGGCTCTGCCCGCGGCGGCTTTGACCGCGCAGGTTTTAATCAGCCGGTCGCAAGCGGTCTTCGGCGGCAGACAACGTCACCGTGATTCGTCTATCCTGTTTGCCCTTCCACCCTTTTTGAAATCTCGAAACGTTAAACGGAGCCCCCATGGCTGGAATCGAACGCGTCCGCGAAATCAAACGTCTGCGCACCCGTCGCAAGAAGACCAAGTACCTGGTCAATCGTGCCAAAAACGGTTCGATGGAAAAGGCCGAAGCGATCCGCAAGTTGCGTGCGTTGACCCCGGGCGCCGAGGACATCATCAAGCGTGAAGGCCTGGCCTGAACCTGACGAGTTTTCGTTCGGTTTGCCCCGGTCTGGCCGCTTCGGCATCGGATCGAACGTCCGGCGCGGCCGATTCTTTCTTCATTTTTTTGGCGAACCGTGTGCCGGCATGTGGCGTAGCGGAGCCAAAAATCTGTGATGGTATGTCCTCATTCATGCCCCACCTGCAAGAAGTTAGCTGATGACAGAAACGCCTGCTGAACAGGCTTCTAGCGAGCCCACCACCGCGGCCAAACGGCCGATGATCGAAGCGATCGGACTTTCCAAGTTCTATGGTCCGTTCGCCGCCAGCCGTGACATCACCTTTTCGGTCGGCGAAGGCGAATTGGTCGCTTTCCTTGGTCCCAATGGTGCCGGCAAAAGCACCACGATGAAGATGTTGACCGGTTACATCGCGCCCAGCGAAGGTGTCGCGAAGATCGCCGGGCACAACATGATGGAAGACCGGATCGCCGGCAGCCGTCGTTTGGGGTACCTGCCCGAAAGCGGCCCCCTGTATTACGAAATGACCCCGATGGCGATGCTCAGTTTCTTCGCCGACGCTCGTGGGCTTTCATCGGCGATCAAGAAAGACCGGATCGACAAAGTGGTCGACATTTGTGACTTGTCGACCGTCATGTACAAACCGATCAGCAAGTTGTCCAAAGGTTTCAAGCAGCGTGTCGGCATGAGCCAAGCACTGTTGCACGAACCCGACGTGTTGATCCTGGACGAACCGACCGCCGGTTTGGATCCCAACCAGATTCGCGGCGTTCGAAAGACGATGCGACGGCTGAGTGAAACCAAGACGATTTTGCTGTCGACACACATTCTGCAGGAAGTCGAAGCGATGGCTGATCGTGTCGTGCTGATCAACGAAGGCCGAATGCGTTACGACGGCAGCGTCGAAGGTTTGCGTCAGCGCGGCGACGGTGACCTGGACGATGCGTTCCATTCGCTGACCCTTGGCGAAGCGATGGAACCGTCGGAAACTTGATCGGTCCCCGCCGCCCGGCCGGCATCATCCGGCTCCGGTGCGTCGGTTGGTTTGGGTCCTCTGGACGATCAACCGGCCACTTCCGCGGCGGATGCTTCGGCGGCCGACGTTCGCGGCCGACAGAATTTTGGTTCGGCCGAAATGCCGGACTGGAAAACATGGGGCGACCCGTCACTGGCATCCTCCGGTTCTTCTGACCGGTTTTGATGCGGCGACTGGACCACCCCTTTTGCAATGCGTACCCACCCAATTCCGTGACGAAAGATCGACTTTCGTCTGACCCACTGAATCACCACCATGGCACTCGACAACGTTACATCCGCCTTGGTCAGCTTGCTGATCATGGACCTCGTGTTTTTGTTGGTCTTGGTTGCCGTCGTCGCATTATTGGCGGGCACCAAAAAGGCCGCGTTTGCGGTGATGAAACGAAACTTCGTCGGATACTTCAGCAATCCGACCGGTTACGTTTTCCTCTGCATCTTCGTCTTCCTGACGTCGGTCGCCGCGTTTTGGCCCTACGAGTTTTTCAACAGCAATCTGGCCACCTTGGATCAGCTGAATTACTGGTACCCGTTGATCATGTTGGTCTTCATCCCGGCGATCACGATGTCGATCTGGGCGGAAGAAAAGCGTCAGGGGACTGATGAATTGTTGCTGACACTGCCAGCCGACGACTTCGACATCGTGATCGGTAAATACATGTCGGCGGCCGCGATTTTCACCGCGTCGTTGCTGTTCAGCCAACTCAGCACCTTCACCACGCTGGCCATCTTGACCCAGGGCGGTCTGGATACCGGGCTGATCTTCACGACGTACTTGGGCTATTGGTTCGTCGGACTGACGATGATCGCCATCGGCATGATCGCGTCGTTCCTGACGGGCAATTTGACGGTCGGGTTTATCCTGGGGGCTCTGTTCAATGCCCCGCTGGCATTCGCGTCGCTGGCCGATTCGATCAGCCCCAACCGAGCGATCGCCCAGTGGATCGCCGGCAGCGGAATCGCCCGGCCGTTTGATGATTTCGGTCGCGGCGTGATCAGCAGTTCGTCGGTGATCTACTTCATCCTGGTCGCTGCGGTCGCCCTGTACGTTTGCATGATTTTGATCGGCCGCCGTCACTGGACCGGTGGCAAGGACGGCAGCGGGATGGTGTGGCACTACCTGGCCCGGACGCTTGCCCTGGTCGTCTTCACCGTCGGTGCCGTTTTGGCGTTCCGCAACCAAGACGTCGTTCGGCATGACGCGACCGAAGGCAAAGTCAGTTCGCTGGCCGGTGCCACCAAAGATCTGATTCAGAACTTGGATGCCGATCGCCCGATCGTCGTTGATGCTTTCATCAGCAGTGACGTTCCGGAACTGTACGCCAAGACGCGGTACGAATTGATCAACCTGTTGAAGGAGTTCCGCAGCGAAGCCAGCAAACGCGGCCGCACGATCGAAGTCAACTTATACGACGGCATCGAATTGTTCAGCGAGGAAGCCGCGTTGGCCGCCGAGCGATTCGGTATCGAACCGGTCGAACGAATGGTCCGCGAAAAGGGGGCGTTCCAACAGAAACAATTCATTCTGGGTGCGGCGTTCAAATCGGGCTTACAGAAAGTGACCGTGCCGATCTTTGAATACGGCATTCCCACCGAATACGAACTGGTCCGCAGTATCAACACCGTCGCCAGTGGTGCAAAGAAGCGTTTGGGATTGGTCACCACCGATGCCAGGTTGATGGGCGGCGTCGTCACCGCGGGCATGCAAATGCAGCGTGTGGAAAAGCACCCCTTGGTCGACGAATTGTCCAAACAGTACGAAGTCGAAGAAGTCGATATGAATTCGCCGGTCACTCCCGGCATGTTCGACGTGTTGGTGGCGGTTCAGCCGTCGTCGTTGTCGCCGCCGCAATTCGAACGCTTCGTCGATGCGGTCAAAGCGGGCGTGCCCACGGCGATCTTCGAAGACCCGTTGCCGGTCGGTCGCAGCTACATCACCCCCACCGGTCGCCCCAAACAGGGCGGCGGCGGTATGGCCGCGATGTTCGGTGGCGGACAACAGGAACCCAAGGGCGATATTCGCCAGCTGTGGGACGTGTTGGAATTGGACGTTCCCGGCCAACCCAACATGAACCAACTGTATGATTCCAAGTTGGCGTGGCAGGCCCACAACCCGTACCCGAATTTGGCCGAATCTGCCAACGAATTGTGGGTCTTCATCGACGAAAACCAGCAGGGTCTTCGCGAAGGCGACGCGATGAACGATGAAAGTCGCATCACGTCGGGCTTGTCTCAAGTCTTGGCGATCATGCCCGGTGTCGTCGACGGGAAAAGCGAATCAAGCCTGAATCACATTCCGTTGATGTCGACGGGCGAAAACAGTGGTTCGTTGTCGTACACCGAAGTCGAACAGGCGTTGAACACTCGCCAGCCGATTTCGCAACTGATCAATTCCGTCCAGCCCGGCCGTCACATCGCGATCGCGATCGAAGGCAAGGGCGGCGACGAAGGTGATGATGCCGACGATCAGGGCGATGCCGAATCCACCGATGATGATCAGGCGGATGCAAAAGATCATCCAATTCGTGCCGTCTATGTCGCCGACACGGATTTGATGCTGCCCGATTTCTTGTTGATCCGGGCCGATCCGAACGCCGCCCAAGATGTTCGGTTCCAATTCCAAAACGTGACATTCATCCTGAACGCGATCGACTGGTTGGCAGACCAAACTCAGTTCATCGACGTTCGAAATCACGAACCGATTTTTGCCAGCCTAAAAATGATCGACTCGGTCAAAGACCAGGCGATGGGCGACGTGCGTTTGCGATCCAAAGAATTCCAAAACGACTACGACGCCGCGGTCCGCGAGGCAGAAGAAAAGATGCAAAGCGAGATCCAGTCGCTGCAGAAAGAAATTGAAAAGCTGACCAAGCAAAGCCAGGACGGAAAGATTCCGACGTCCGTCTTGCGTGAAAAGCAAACGACGTTCGCGATGATGCAGGAAGCACAGCAACGTGCGTTGGCGGTCAAAACCCAAAAGTTCGAACGTCAACGGGACAAGAAGGTCCAGGAAATCGAACGCTTGGCTGACCAGAAGGTCACCGAGATCCAGAACAAGGTGAAAACCGCTGCGGTCGTTTTGCCGTGTATCCCACCGTTGGTCATCGGCGTCATCGTCTTTGCGTCACGTCGATTGCGTGAACGCGAAACCATCACCAAGGCACGATTGAAATAGCGTCTTCGGACCCTCGAATCCAAAAGCACAGTTTTTGATATGAACGAAAACACCAAAACCGGAATTTTTTGGGGGGCCGCCGCTGTCATGATGGGCATCGGCGCGATGCTCGCTTGGCCCACCAAGACAACCAACGAATTGGATTCCGTCATCGGGCAACCGTTGTTCGGCGAATTCAAAGACCCCTTGGCCGCACAGAGTTTGCGCATTGTTACTTACGATGCGGAACAGGCCAAACTGAAACCATTCGAAGTCCGCAAGGATGGGGAAACCGGACTGTGGACGATCCCGTCACGCAGCGGCTATCCCGCCGACGCGGTCGATCAAATGACCGATGCGGCCAACGCACTGGTCGACCTAAAGATCTTGGACATCCAAACCGAGAACGCCGAAGACCATGACGACCTGGGTGTTTTGGAGCCCAAGTTGGAAGACTTGGAAGGCGGCGAAGACGGTGTCGGACGCTTGGTGACGTTCAAGGATTCGTCACAAAAGACCTTGGCATCGCTGATCGTCGGTTTCCCCGTCAAAGACGAAGAGGGCAAGATCTATGTCCGCAAGCCCGGTGAAGATCCGGTCTACGTCGTCAAACTGGACGATTCGCCGTTGACGACGAAGTTCCAAGATTGGATCGAAGAAGACCTGCTTCAGCTTTCCAGCATCGAAATCAAGCAGGTCCAAATCAAAGACTACACCGCTTCGCTGAACGCGACCATCAACGGGTTGACCGTCCAGTGGGACCGGAATTTCGAAGCCACCGCGTCTGTCGATGGCAGCGATTGGTCGATCGATCAGTTGCTGGTGTACGATGCGAACAATCCGCAAGCCGAACCCACGCCGGCGGAGATTCCCGACGACGCTTCGGCCAACAAAGAAACCTTGGACGAGATGAAGAACGCGTTGGATGATCTGCGGATCGTCGACGTCGTTCGTAAACCCGAAGGAATGTCGGCAAGCTTGAAGGCGGACGAATCGCTGGTCAGCAACAACGAAGCACGGCAATCATTGCTGGATCGCGGGTTCTTCCCCGTCGGCGATGAAATCATCAGTGCTTACGGCGAAACCACCGTCACGCTGGACGATGGCGTGCAATACGTCCTGCGGTTCGGCGACGTGACGGGGATGACCGAAGAACAAGAAGATGCATCGGAGGATGACGAAGAAGGATCCGACGAAGAAGCGTCCGGTACCGGTGTGAACCGCTATCTGTTGGTGACCACTCGTGTCAAAGACGATTTCTTTCCGGCCCCCGAACTGGATGAAGTCCCCAAGGATCTGGATGACTTGGACGCGTTGATGAAACAACGTTTGGAAGCGTCGATGCCGGCCGAGCCGACCGCATCCGAGCAACCAGACGACGAAGCAACGCCGGAACAGGCGGAAACGGCCGAGGCGGAATCTTCGCCAAGCGACGAATCGGAGTCGATGGAAGCCGAGGATGAATCGGCCGACAATGAAGACGCTGATGAACCGTCGGCCGACGAAGATTCGGCAGAATCGACGCCGTCTGAGGAAGCATCGACCGAGGAAGCATCCGACGAAGCGTCGGATGCAGGTGGCGACGATGCACAGGCCGACGCACCCGAACAGCAAACGGTCGAAGGCGAAGCCGAAGGCCAGGGCAGCGGCGGCGGTATGCAGGCCGACGATGAATCCACCGCCGATGACGCCCCCGAAGAAGAGGCTTCGGAAGAAAATACCGAGGGCGATCAAGAGACCGCTTCGCAAGAAGACGCCGCTTCGGACGAGGCTTCGGATGACACTTCCGAAGCAGCACCGGAGACCTCGGACGAAGGCGATGACCAGATCTCCTATGAGGACATGACCGAGGAGGAGAAGCTGGAGTTGCTGGAAGCCGAGCAGGAGAAGATCACCAAGGCGAACCAACGCAAGTTGGATGAACGCAAGGAAAAAGTGGATGCCGCGGCACGCCGCGTTCGCGAGCTGAACGAAAGGTTTGCGGATTGGTATTACGTGATTCCTGAATCCACGTACCGTGAATTGCGAATCAGCCGCGATGATCTGTTCGCAACGGAAACGGACGATGCGGATGCCCCGGGGCTACCGGGCGGGATGCAATTGCCAAGTGGTCCCAGCTTTGGCATGCCGCCCACGCCCCAGACGCCCTGATCGAATACTCCGAACGTCGCTCGGGCGATTCAAATTTTCGCTGATGGCCTCCCAATTTCGGGAGGTCATTTTTTTTGGGCTCTCACGCGGTTCACGACACCTGACGAATGTGCGTTGATTGGGTTTCAGGGGCTTTCTCGGTCCCTCAGGCAGGGCGTGGCACCCTGGCACATGTGCTGGTGAATACCCACCCACTGCTCAGAATTTTACCGAGGTTGCCAACCACTCGTTCGGGTCGTACCGAATCTCCGGTCGTCCTTTGTTGCGCTATCGCGAACCGTCCGCCCATCTGTACAGGTTTGGTGCGGTGACGGGACAAATGAGTGCTAGCGTTGAATCAGATGCGGGACGATCGGTCCTCGCACTGGTCTGTGGTGGGGTTAACGAAGCTAGCCTGGAATACGAAACATGAACGCGTCAGGCTGGGGGCAGTTGTGGGGTGGATCAATAAGCGGCAGCCATGTGATTGCTTGGGCGTTGGGGGCAGTGGTTGCCGTCGGCCTGGATCGTGCTGTCCGCCATCTTCACCGATCACGCCAACACAAAACCGATCGCAAGGCGATCGATTCGCCGGTCAATCCCAGCACTCAGCAGTTGCTGGATACGATCGTCAACAGCATCCCGAGTTCTGTGTTCTGGAAAGATCGTGATTCGGTCTATCTCGGGTGCAATCAAGCGTTCGCCAATGCCGCAGGCTTGGCTGATCCCGCCCAGATCGTGGGACTGACCGATTTTGATCTGCCCTGGTCCAAAGAAGAAGCCGAGTTCTATCGACAATGTGACCGCGATGTCATGGAGCGTCGTCAAGTCATCTTGAATCTGGAAGAACCGCAAACGCGTCCCGGCGGACAAGTCGAAATTCTGTTGACCAGCAAAACGCCGCTGACAAGCGAAGACGACGACGTCATCGGCATCGTAGGCATCTTCAGTGACATCACTGAAATGCGTCAGGCCCAGGCACAGCGAGACCGACTGCTGGTCGAAGCAGCCGAGTTGGCTCAGGTGATTCGCGATTCACCCGACGAAGTGTTCATCTTTTCTCGCGATGACTTGCGATTCGTCGACGTCAATCAAGGTGCCTGTGACGCAACCGGCTACAGCGTGGATGAATTGCGTCAAATGACGCCGATGGATTTGCGTCCTGACTTTGGCGAACAGGAATATCGATCACTGATCGAACCTTTGGCGACCGGCCAAGTGTCGCATTTGGAAATCCAAGCGACACATCAAGATCGTGATGGCAACACCAGCCCAGTCAAAGTCAACCTTCACGCGACGGATTATCGTGGCCAAGCGGTGTACGTTGCCTTCGTCAGCGATTTGACCGAAGTCAAACGGTTGGAACAGCGATTGGTCCAAGCACAAAAACTGGAATCCATTGGCCAGCTATCCACCGGAATCGCACACGAAATCAATACGCCGATGCAGTTCTTGCATAACAACGTTTCGTACTTGAACCTTTGTTGTTCGCGGCTGTTCAGCGTGGTGGATGGGCTTCGTGACATTGCGCTGCAAGCGGATTCGCTTGATTTGGCGGCACGAGAGCAATTGGTCGGCGACCTGGAATACAAGTTCAACCTGGATCACACACGCAGACAGATTCCCCAGGCGATCAGCGATAGCGAAGATGGCATCGATCGGACGGTCCAGATTTTGGAGGCGATGAAACAGTTTTCGCACCCTGGTGTCCGCGAACTTTCCAATTTTGACTTGAACGAGTTGGTACAGAGCACCCTGACCATTTCACGACATCGATGGAAGGATTCCGCAGCGGTGGAGGTCGATCTGGCCGAACCGCTGCCCGTGGTTCAGGGGTATCCCGCCGACCTCGGTCAAGTGATTTTGAACTTGTTGGTGAATTCCGTTGACGCGATTGAAGATCGTTTCGGCGACTCTGGCAAAGGGTTGATCCGGATCTGCTCTTGTGAAGACAACGGCGGTGTTGTCTTGACAGTCCAAGACGATGGCGGCGGGATCGATGAAGCGATCCTACACCGTGTCTTTGACCCGTTTTTCACGACCAAGGAAGTCGGCCAAGGCACCGGGCAAGGTCTTTCGATCTGTCATGACGTCGTCACGAAAATGCACGGCGGTCGATTGGAGGTGGACACGGTGCCGGGCGATGGCACAACGTTCAAAATGTGGTTGCCGGCAGAGGCACCAGCGGTGGAACCCGAGCTTGAACCCAGCGTGACTGACCAGCAATTAGCAATGCTGGGTTTTTGACGCCGCATCGACAATCGCTGCTGCCGCAACTTCGCTCGGTGCGGCCCACATCGTCGCCTTTCGCTCCTGCGCAAGTAGCGTCCGTGAATGAAGCCCCATCACCGATCCGGCATCGGACCGCCAATCGCTGCCGCCGCAACTTCGCTCGGTGCGGTCCACATTGTCGCCTTTCGCTCCGCGAAAGTAGCGCAAACAAACCAGCCACACCAGCAACGAACGTTGGCACGTGCCAAACCGCGTCACGCCAGCAGGTCGCCAATCACGTTGCCCTCCACATCGGTCAGCCGAAAATCCCGCCCCTGGTGTTTGAACACCAAACGTTCATGGTCGATCCCTAATTGATACAGCATGGTCGCGTGCAGATCATGGATGCTGACCGGATCTTCCACCACGTTGACGCTGTAGTCGTCGGTCCGGCCGTATTGTGTTCCGCCCGCGACACCGCCGCCGGCCATCCACATCGTGAAGCAACTGGGGTGATGGTCGCGTCCGTAATTCTGTGGCTTCAGTTCGCCTTGGGAATAGATGGTGCGTCCAAATTCGCCGCCCCAAACCACCAACGTGTCGTCCAGCATTCCAAGTTGCTTCAGGTCTTTCAGCAGCGCCGCGGTTGGTTGGTCGGTATCTTTGCACTGCTTGGCGATCTGTGCCGGCAAGTTGTTGTGTTGATCCCAACCCTGGTGGAAAAGCTGAATAAAACGGACACCTCGCTGTGCCAGCCGACGCGCGATCAAGCAGTTAAACGCAAAGCGTCCGGGTTTCGTCGAATCTGGGCCATAGCTTTCCAGCGTCGCAGCAGTTTCATCGGAAAGGTCCAACAATCCGGGCACCGAAGATTGCATCCGATAAGCCAATTCGTACTGACCGATCCTGGCCAAGATGTCCGCGTCGCCACGATCCTGGTAACGAAGCTCGTTCAATTGGTTCAGCCGCTGAAGCATTTCATGGCGGTCCCGTCGCGAAACGCCTGGAGGATCTTGGATGTCCAAGACCGGGTCGCCCTGATTGCGAAACTTCACGCCCTGGTGTTTGGTCGGTAAAAATCCGCTGCCCCACAGACGATCGTACAGCGGCTGGCCAGAACGACCGGTCCCGCGGCTGCTCATCGCAACAAACGTCGGAAGGTCTTCGTTTTCGCTGCCCAAGCCATAACTAAGCCATGCGCCGATACTGGGCCGACCGGGAATCTGCGATCCGGTCTGCTGGAACGTGATCGCGGGATCATGGTTGATCGCCTCGGTATGCATGCTGCGGATCATGCACAGGTCGTCGGCCATCGATGCGGTATGCGGCAACAGGTTGCTGATCCAAGCCCCGCATTGGCCGTGTTGTCGAAACTTGAAATGGGTGGGGGCGACCGGAAAACTGCTTTGAGCGCTGCTCATGGTCGTTTTGCGGTCATCGGGATAGACGCTGCGGGGCACGTCCTGACCGCGTCGGTCCGCTAGCGCCGGCTTGTGATCGAATAGGTCCATTTGTGCCGGGCCGCCGGACTGGAAAAGAAAGATGACCCGTTTCGCCTTCGGTCGGTGATGCGGAATCGTCGGCAATCCGCTGGATCCCAGCAAATCACGGCTCAGCAAACTGGATAGCCCCAGTGTGCCCAGAAACAGGCTGCGTCGGCTCAGTGGCGTTGGTTGCATGGCGTATCAGAGACGAAAGATGCTGAGAACGAACAAATACACGCGTCATAAACTTCGCTCGGTCATCCACAGACCCCACAAAGTATCTCAGGTGCAAAAAGGTGTCGCTTGACCGGGCGTCATGGTTTGGTGACCGCTTCATCCAAGTTCAAAATCGTTGATGCGACCATGGTCATGGCGGCATGCTCCGGTGCCGACGCGACAGCGGGGCCGACGGCTTCGCCGGTGTCCAACAATTGCTTCGCCGCCGGCTTGTCCCGAGAATACACGTCCAGGAAATGGTCGTGGACTTCTTTCAAGACTTCGCTTTCGGCATCCACCGGCGGCCGGCCACACACCAGACGAAAACCGTGGTCGATCGGCGTATTTGATTCGGTCATCATCCGACGCGCCAGCCATTTCGCCGCTTCAACGAACGTCTTGTTGTTCATCAACGTCAACGCTTGCAGCGGTGTGTTGGTCGACTGGGTCTGCACGGCACAGACTTCACGATCGGCCGCATTGAAACCGACCATCGTGGGTGGCGGAATCGTTCGCCGCCAATAGGTATACAGGCTGCGTCGGAACAGGGCGCCGCCATTGTCTTGCTGGTATTTATTGTTGGACATGGCCGACCAAATTTTGGGCGGCATGTAAGGTTTGACCGATGGGCCGCCGACCTGCCGAACCAGCAAACCGCTGCTTGCCAAAGCTGCGTCACGAATCTGAAACGCAGTCAAGCGAACCCGCGGAAACCGGCTGTACCATCGATTGTCGGGGTCGTCCTTCGCTGACTGCTGGGTCAGACGACTGGATTGTTGGTACGTCTGACTATCCAAGATCAAACGTTGGATCGCTTGGATATCCCATCCCGATTCGATCAGCTGATTGGCCAGATAATCCAACAGTTCCGGATGACTGGGCGGAGTGCCTTGCACGCCAAAATTGTCAGGGGTTGGGACCAGACCGCGTCCGAAGAAATGCTGCCAGATTCGATTGACCGCCACACGCGCGGTCAATGGATGGTCGTCACGGAACAGCCAATGGGCCAATTCCAATCGATCCGATGGCGGCGATTCATCGGAAGGTGCCATTGTCGCAAACGCCGCCGGGACATCCGCACGGACCGGACGATCCTCGTCCGGTTGGTCGTAGCGTCCGCGTGCAAGCACGAACGTGCGCCGCGGTTGGTCCAATTCGTGCATCACCATCACGGTTTGCGACGAACCGGGTTGGGGACGCCGCAGTGCATTGCCCGCCGCTTCACGTGATCGTCGCAACGTCACCGGTTCGGGCGTGACGAACCGATCCTCATCGTCCGACAACAAAGGCCAGCTTTCTGGGACCGGAATAAACGGCGGACTGTTTCCGTTGTTCGGGCCGACGCCGGTTTCCGCGACGTTGTTGAAATAAGCAAACAGTTGGTAGTAGTCTTGCTGGGATATCGGATCGTATTTGTGGTCATGGCAGCGTGCACAGCCAACCGTTAGACCCAAAAACACGGTGCCGAAGGTGTCGACACGATCGGCCACATACTCGGTCCGCCACTCTTCCGGGATCGATCCGTCTTCGGAATTGATTCGGTGGTTTCGATTGAATCCGGTGGCGATTTGTTGTCGCAGCGTCGCCGCCGGCAACATGTCGCCGGCAAGTTGTTCGATGACAAACTGGTCATAGGGCATGTGGCGGTTAAACGCGTCGATGACCCAGTCACGCCAAACGTGTTGGTACCGATAGCGATCGTTTTGGTACCCATCGGTGTCGGCGTAGCGAGCGGCTTCCAGCCAAGCCACGGCCATGTGTTCGCCATAAGCGGGCGTTCGCATCAATCGTTCCGTCAGACGTTCGACGGCCCGTTCGGGCACGTCGTTGCAGAACCGATTGATCTGTTCGGGGGTCGGTGGCAGGCCGGTCAAGTCCAAGGTGATTCGCCGGCACAGCGCGATCGCGTCGGCGGGCGCCGAAGGTTGGATCCCTTGTCGCCGAAGTTCACGCAAGACAAATCGATCCACCGGAGAAGTCGACCAGTTGTCATCTGGTACCTGCGGAGGATTCACGTCGGCGATGGGACGAAACGACCAATGCCCGTCATACGGGGCGCCTTGTTCGATCCATCGCCGAAGCGTTTCGATTTGCTTCGTTGATAGCGGTTTCTTGACGGTTGGTGGCGGCATCACCATGTCGGGGGCATGCTCGATCACCCGCAACCACAACTCGCTGGCATTGGGGTCACCCGGCGCCACGACTGACATGGCCGATTCGGACTGGTCCAACCTCAGACCGGCTTCGCGTGTTTGTTCGTCGGGACCATGACAGGCGAAGCAGTGATCCGACAGAATGGGCCGTACATCACGGCTGAAGCTGATCTCTTCGGCCACGCCGAACGCCACAACGTGCGTCGTCGCGGCGATCAACCATGCGATGCGTGCAACCAGCGGTGATAGGCGAAGGGCGGCGATCATGACGGGGCGGGGCAGGCGGGCATTGCGATAGGTGGGGGCGGGCGAATTGCCGCAGAACCACCTTAACACAACGAGATCGTGGTTTCGCCTAAAACCGCGCCACCGGACCGTATTCAAACTTCACCGTTTCGCCGCTTTGAATCGGATTCCCACGGCATCCCATCGCGTACGTCGGCACCGATGTGCCGGTCGATGGCGGCCGAATTCGCCGGGTTCCGATCGATCATTCGCCCTGATCGATCGGTTTTTCGTACCGCACGCGATAAACGGGAATGGCGTTCTCGCGGCTGCGTTTTTCAAAGTGGGTGTGATAGTCCAACGCGTGCGTCGATTCTGCTTGCTGTTCCGGGATCGGGACGCCGAATCGGGGGACTTCCGCGGCGATCATTTCGATGGTGATTTCGAAATAGTCCAAGACATCGGTCCAGAAATGAAAGCGACCACCGGGACGAAGAGAGCGATAAAAATTTTGCACGCTGTTTTCGTTGACCACGCGGCGACGGCGGTGACGCTTCTTCCACCAGGGATCCGGAAAATAGACGTGTACTGCGGCCAATGAATTGTCGGGGATCTGCTTTTCAAACAGCGGTTCGGCGTTCCCCGAGACCATCAGCGCGTTGCCCGGCGGCGGTGTTTGACCCGTCAAATCGGTTTCCACCGGATTGCGATCGGGATCGGCGTACCCGTGCGCCGTGGCGATGCGTCCGGCCGCGTGTCGGGCGTAGCGGTCGGCAATCTCGATGCCCAAGAAATGATGGTCCGGCTGTCGCGTCGATGCGGAAGCCAAAAACAGGCCTTTTCCCGATCCGATTTCGATTTCCAGCGGACGCTGATTGCCGAACAACGATTCGCTGGTCAGCGTCGCGGGCAGTTGTTCGGTCGTGCGGAACCAGGGACCCCAATCGACGTGGTGGCCGGGAAGACGAATGGTGCTGCGGGGCATGGGCGCGAGGGGATCGGCGACGTGTCAAAACGGGATGAATCGGACCGGCATGACGGATCGCCCCATCGTTGCGACTGGATGGATCACGTCGGGCGTGGCGAATGTGCGTCGTCGGCGACCGATGAAGTTGGTCGAACCGTGCCGGATCGCTGGTCCGACCAATCGTAGCCCACGATGAATTCTCTACAATCACCGCGGTAAAATCATTCGGTCCTTCGATTCCACCTTTCGCAGGGCCGTTTTTCATTAAGTGAAAACGAGATCGTATGAAACAAGCCGACTTTGCCGGATTGCGTGTGGCGGCGTTGGAAAGCCGACGCGCCGACGATATGCAGCGGCTGATCGAACGACAGGGCGGCCAAGCTTTTGTCAGTCCATCGATGCGCGAGGTTCCGATCGAACCGAACCGCCAGGCGATCGATTTTGCCTATCGCGTGATCACGGGCGAAATTAACGTGGTGATTTTGATGACCGGCGTCGGGTTTCGATACCTGTTGCGGGCGATCGAACGTCACGTCGACCGGCAACGATTTTTGGACGCCTTGTCCGACGTCACCACCATCTGTCGCGGCCCCAAGCCCGTTGCCGCCATGCGCGAAGTCGGAATCCAGCCGACCCATCGTGTCGGTGAACCCAACACGTGGCGCGAACTGTTACAGCTGATCGACCAACAGGTGCCGGTCGCCAACAGCACGGTTGGTTTACAAGAATACGGAGTGACCAATTCGTCGCTGGTGGCGGGCTTGGAAGCACGCGGGGCGACGGTCGCAAACGTCAAGGTTTATGGTTGGGAGTTCCCGGTGGACACCGGACCGCTGGAACAGAACGTTCGTGCGATCGCCGAAGGCCAGCGTGACGTGTTGTTGCTGACCAGCGCGCACCAAGTCGTCAACATGTTGCGAATGGCCCAACAATTGAACTTGGTACGCTCGCTGCGCGATGGGCTTTCACGTACCGTGGTCGCGTCCATCGGTCCGACGACCAGTCAAATGTTGGAGGAATGCGAACTATCGGTCGACTTGGAACCGTCGCATCCAAAGATGGGGCATTTGGTGATGGAATCCAGTGCCGCGGCGACTCGGCTGGTGAAACAAAAACGAAGTTCCCCGGACAGCCAACGCATCACCATGGTCGACACCCCCGACGTGCCCCATCCCGGCCAAGATCATCCGTCCATCAACAGCCTGTTCATGCGGGCTTGCCGTTGTGAACCGACCGAACGCACGCCGATCTGGATGATGCGACAAGCCGGGCGATACATGAGCGAGTATCGCGAGGTGCGTGCCAAGCAATCCTTCTTGGAACTGTGCAAAAATCCCAAGCTGTGCAGCGAAGTGATGTGCACGGCGGTGGAACGATTGGGCGTCGATGCGGCGATCATCTTTTCCGACTTGCTGCCGATTTTGGAACCGCTGGGTTTCGATCTGGAGTTCGTCAAAGGCGATGGCCCGGTGATTCATAATCCGGTCCGCAGCACCGAAGATGTTCTGCGGGTCCGACCATTGGATGATCCCGATCGTTTGGATTTCGTCTACGAAACGGTCCGTCAGACTCGTGCCGACATGAACGATGATATTCCCGTGATCGGGTTTTCCGGTTCGCCGTTCACCCTGGCCAGCTATGCGATCGAAGGCGGCGGAAGCCGGCAATACACTCACACCAAACGGATGATGTTTGCCGATCTGGACGCTTGGAACCGGCTGATGGAAATTCTGTCCGATGCCATCGTCATTTATCTGAATCGACAAATCGATGCGGGGGCGCAGTGCGTGCAGTTGTTCGATAGTTGGGTCGGCTGCCTTTCGCCGTCGCACTATCGCCAGTTTGTTTTGCCGTGGATGCAGCGCATCTTGGGCGGCATCACCCCCGGCGTTCCGGTCATCAATTTTGGAACCGGAAATCCCGAATTGTTGCCCTTGATGCGTTTGGATCGTCGCACCGTGGTCGGCATCGATTGGCGGATTGATTTACCCGAAGGCTGGCGTCGCGCCGGACACGACGGCGCCGTGCAAGGCAACTTGGAACCCGCCGTCCTGTTGACCGATCCCGACACCATTCACCAAGCCGCCGATGAACTTTTGCAGTCCGTCGACCAACGCCCAGGGCACATTTTCAATTTGGGACACGGCATTCTGAAGGAAACGCCGGTCGACAATGCGATCGCCCTGGTCCAGGCGGTGAAAGAACTAAGCGTCAGGTCGGGTGAGCGGTGACCGGTAACAGTGACCTTCGGATTTGTCCGCTGTGCAGTCTGTTCTGCGATCAGGCAGACAACGAATCCAAAACCGGCAACGCTGCCATCTGGGATTGCTGGCTGGCCAAAGAGGGGCTGCGACAATGGAGCCACCAAGTCGCCAGGTTCGCCCAGTCCGGTGCCGACTTGGCGGCTGATTTTGCGCAAGTTCGAAAGGCCCGTCCCATCAGTGTCGAAGCCATCGCCGTGGACCAGGCGACCGCTCAAGCGTTGATCCACCGCGGGCAAAACGGTCAGATTCAATTGTCCACAGTGCGAGGGGCGACCTACGCCGCAATCTCCGATGCAACGGTGCGCGACGGTGTGATCCGAGCCACCCTGGGCGACGTGGCGGCCCATGCGGATGTCATCTGGGCGTTGGGTGATTTGGATTCAATCTATCCACGCTGGCGTGTTCGCTGCGGGATCAGCGTGCAAGACTCCCAATCGGATGACGAGAAAACCTTGTTACCGTCCGATGGTCCGGTCGACGCATCCACCATGGCCGACGTCGCCCGACGGGTGCGTGAAATCCGCCGAGGCGAACGTGACGGACAAACGGATACGGTTCACTGTGGCGATTGGATCCGAACGATCGCCGGTTCACAGTACTTGGCGGTGTGCGTCGCGCCCGATGCGTTTGCGACCACCGATGCCGATCTGACCGCGGTGATGCTGTTGCGGTTGATCCGTTTTCTGAATGAATCAACGCGTGCGGTGCTGGTCACCTTGGATGCCGCGGCGACATTGGATTGGATGTCGTTGACGATGACCAATCGAGCCACGCGGACCTCCGACCATGATGGCGATGCGGTCGACATCCGGTTGGTCGGTCATTCGGTTCGGACCGATTGGCAGCGACCCGCGAAACTGCAGATCGGCGGGATCGATCCAGGGCCCACGTTGGCGAAACAGTTTCAACCGGCATCCTTGGGCGGACTGCACGGGGACGCGACCGTGATCCGCGGGGATTCATCGGTCGCTTTGGGGCTGACTGGACGGTCCGGCGATGGCTTGGAATCATCGAATCCATCGCCGCCGACCATCTTAGACATTTTGGATATTCACTTGTCCGCATCCTGAAATGCGGACGCCAGGGAGTTCTGATGATGCGACGACTGGTTTGGGTGGTGTTGTGTGTGGCAATGTCGGGATCGTTGCGGGGCGAACGACCCAACTTTGTCATCTTGATCGCCGACGATTTGGGCTACGGCGAAACGGGGATGATGGGCCGCGACGACGTCCCCACGCCGGCGATCGACGCCTTGGCCGCCGACGGCGTTCGCTGTACTTCGGCTTATGTGACGTCGTCGTATTGCGCGCCGTCGCGTGCCGGATTCATGACCGGACGATACCAATCGCGTTTCGGTGCGGACGATAACCCGACCGGCAAACGCAACTTGTCGGCCGACGCGGGCATTCCCGAATCCGAAACGACGTTTGTCAAACGTTTGGATGATGCCGGCTATCGCACGGCGTTGGTGGGCAAGTGGCACTGCGGGACCGCACCCCAGCGGATTCCAACGCGACGTGGATTCGACCAGTTCTTTGGCTTTTTGCACGAAGGCCATTACTACGTTCCCGGTCCACCGTACAACGATGTCTTGACGATGATTCGTGACAAGTCGTTGCAACAGGGGACCCGCACCCGTACCGGCGATTTAATTCGCGGTAACTATGCACCGATCAACGAGCCACTCTATGACGCGGACAACCCGCTGTTGATCAGTGATGAAAGCGGAAAGCTGAATCCTGTCGACGTCGATGTCTATCTGACCGATGCGATCACCCAACAGGCGACCAAGTTCATCGCCCAACCGTCGCAGGACCCGTTCTGTTTGGTCGTCGCTTACAACGCGGTCCACAGCCCCATGCAGGCGTTACTGGAAGACTTGAGTCATCTAAGTCGGATCGAGGACGTGCAACGCCGAATCTTTGCGGGCATGTTGATCGCCTTGGATCGCAGCGTCGGTCAAATCCGTCAATCCTTGCGTGACGCCGGCGTGGACGAACAGACCATGATCGTCTTCCTCAGTGACAACGGCGGGCCGACAAAGGAACTGACCAGCAGCAACGGCCCGCTTCGCGACGGCAAAGGGTCCGTCTATGAAGGCGGATTGAGAGTACCGATGGTGTGGACGTATCCCGGGACCTTTCCGGCCGGGCGCGTCGAATCGAGAGCCGTGGTTAGCTTGGATGTCGCGGCAACGGCGCTAGATTTGGCCGGTTTGGAAGTGCCCGCGGACATGGATGGACGCAGTCTGGCCCAGTGGTTCAACGATCCGCTAGCCAAAACACCGCACCACGAATTGTTCTGGCGGATGCCACGCGGGAAAGCCGCCTTTCGCAAAGGTGATTGGAAAATCGTTCGGCCCAAAGCCGGTGAACCGTTCGAGCTGTACCACTTGCGGGCCGATGTGTCAGAAGCCAAAAACTTGGCCGGTCAGTATCCCGACGTGATGAAAGACTTGGTCAACGGCTGGCTGGCCACCGATTCGATGATGCCCGAATAGCCATTCATCGATGGCTGGTCGGCCACATGGCGATCAGCGCGCCAAAGAGACAGGATCAATGATGCAGCGAGAGACGCAGGGTTAGTAGCTGTGTGATTCCAGCCGGGTTTTGCCGCGGAACGTCCAGTAAATGATCGTTGTATAGATCAAGACAAACGGCAGCCCGATTCCCACAACGATCAGTCCGATCGTCAATGTCCGTGTGCTGCTGGCGGCATCGACGATCCGCAAATCCATGGCGGGGTCGGTCGCGTTGATCAGGTTGGGAAACAGCGCGGCGGCCAACAGAATCACCATCGATGCGATCGAACCAGAGTTGCACAGGAAAGCCGCAAACGCGATACGTCGCCACACCATCCAACCGGTCAAGGTGATCATCACGACGTTGAAAATCGGAATCAGCCACAGCGCGGGAACGTCGGCAAAGTTCTCGGTTGCGCGCGGGACCGTCGCCAATGTCCAAACCGTCACCACGGCGTAGATGATCGCAAACAGCACCCAACTGACTTTCGCGGTATTCGCGATTCGCTGTTGATAGTCGCCGGTCAGCTTCATGTACAAAAAGATGGCACCATGAAGAGTGAACAGCAACACGATTAACAAACCGCAGGCCAATGGATACGGTGACAATTGGTCCATCAGCGAACCGGTGTAATCACCTCGCTCGTTCAGTTGCAACCCGCTGACGACATTGCCGCCGGCAACACCGAACAAAAACGCGGCCAAAAAACTGCCGATGCCGAATCCGATGTCCCACATCCGACGCCCCAGTTTGCTATGCATCTTGCCGCGAAATTCCATGCTGACGGCACGAAAGATCAGGGCGAACAGCAACAGAATGAACGCCGTGTAAAACGCGGGGAACGCTGTCGCATAGGCGTACGGAAACATGGCAAACAATGCACCGCCAAAAGTGACCAACCAAACCTCGTTGCCATCCCACAAGGGACCGATGGAATTGACCGACAACCGACGCTCGGTTTCATCTTTCGGAACAAACAGGTGCAGAACACCGACCCCAAGATCGAAACCGTCCAAAATCAAATAGCCTGTCAGCAAGCATCCGATCAAGGTGAACCAGACAAATGGCAGACTTTCGGCACTAAGCCATGACATCATCGCAATCATGCGCCGGATCCTCCGTTCGGTTCGATCATGTGTTTCGAATGAGAAACGCGTGACGAGCTGATATTCAATAAGTCTTCGACGCTGGCCGATGACGTGTCGGCATCTTCGCTGATGTCCGGCCCCTTCTGAATCTTTTGGTGCAACACTGTGATCCAGACGATGAACAGCAAACCGTAGATCAGACCGAATCCGATCAGGCTGCCCAGCACTTGTTCGCCGCTGATCGCTTTGCTGACCGCGTCGGTCGTTCGCAAGCCTTGCGTCTCGTCATATTGAACCACGCCCGTTTCATCGACGACCACATCGCCGACCCCGGGCTCGCCGCCGGTCCATTCCAGCGGCGGATGAACGATCCAAGGCTGTCGCCCGACTTCACACGCGACCCAGCCGCCGTGGTTGGCGATCAGCGACAGAAACACCGTGATGACGAACAGAAACAACAACGGACGGTGGGTGTACAGTTTGTTACGCAACCGAAAGACCACTGCGACGATGGACAGCACGATTAAATAGGTGCCGATCCCCACCATCACCCGGTATGTGACAAACGGAATCCAAATCGGCGGCCGGTCCTCGGGGGCGAAACGGTCAAGCCCGATGATTTCGGCATTCAAGTCTTCTTTCAACAAAAAGCTGTACGCGCGTGGGATCGAAAGGTCATAGCGGACCGTTTCGTTTTTTACATCAGGGATACCGAACACCGTCAAGTGCCCGGGGCCGGTTTCAAAGTGGCCTTCATAAGCCGCCATCTTGGCCGGTTGATATGCGTAGGTGATCTTGGCCTGCAAATGACCCGTCGCCGCGGCGGTGAACGCACCGATCGTCATGACAATCAGACCGCCGTTCAGACTGCGGCGTGCAAATTCAATGTGTCGATTCTTCAACAGGTACCAAGCACCGACACTGGCAACCAGCGATCCGCCGACGATGAAGGCACCGGTCAACGTGTGCGTCAGACGGATGACGGTCGTCGGGTTGAAAACCATCGCCCAAAAGTCGGTGATTTCCGCACGCATCATCAATTCGCCGTCGACGACCCAGGGTTCGCCGCGACGGTAAACCGGGACGATATGGTGACCGGCGGGCGTTTGTTGCCAACTGTTTGCGGCGACAATCCAGACGGCGCTAAAGATGCTGCCCAGCGAAACCATCATCGTGCTGAACAGGTGCATTTTGGGACCGACTCGGTCCCAACCGAACACCAAGACGGCCAGGAATCCGCTTTCCAGAAAAAACGCAAAGATGCCCTCGGCGGCCAGCGCACTGCCGAAAACATCGCCGACAAACTCGCTGTACACCGACCAATTGGTGCCAAATTCGAACTCCATCACGATGCCCGTCGAAACGCCCATCGCGAAGTTCAACGCATAGATCTTTGTCCAGAACTTTTGTGCATCACGGAACAAACGATCGCCCGTCATCACATAGCGAAGTCCCAGATAAACCAGCACCACCCCCAAGCCGATCGTCAGCGGCGGGAACAAGTAATGGAACATGATCGTCAGCGCGAATTGCAATCGCGACAACAAGACGGTGTCCAAGGCGGCAAACAATTCCATCGCTAGTCCGGCTGTGGCCAATGGGGCGAGTGATTCCAGAATGGTGACTTTGCGATCACCCAGAATCCAGACGGGGATCCGATGCGCGTCTGGATGTGATGGACCGACACGCCCTCGGCATCATGTGCAAAGTGGATACCGACGCTGACGTGACCGACGCATTCTGTGACAGAACCGAAATCGATTCAAAGGGCAAAACCGACAGGCTGTCGCATTGCGTCAATATGCCGCGAGTCGACGAAGACCCTCACCAGTTTTCCAACAGCGCACTACCTATTCTGGGCGGTCCATGAAAACCCGGCTCCGTGTCGACCTTGGCGGATCGGTGGTTTCGGACGGGCGTCAACGGTCTCACCAGACGAGCATCGACGAAGGATTTGTGCTTGGTTGGCTCGCCAAGGCGATTGGTTTGCGGCAACCATTCAAACCCCTCGGTTCGCTCTTCTTGCAAATTCCTTGTCGCTACGCCAGACGTCCGCTGGTGTAGCTCGATCGCAAGGGGCGAAAAATTCCGCCGCCGTTTGGACGCTCCAAGATTGGAGGATTGATCGAAAACAGGGCATCGGGGATGGTTTTGGAACCCCCCGTCGATGCTTGCTTGATACGATGTAGGCTGCGTCGATTCGTCGCGGACGGAGTTCGTGAACGAAAAATTGCACGGCTCATGACAGAAAGGCACGAGCCGCAGCGACGTTTCGGCTACTTCCATGATCTCGGCAACCCCGGCTCGGCTGGCCGCCCCTCGTGAACCCTTGGCGCTTGATTGAACATGAACCCGAAGTACGAAGACACGGTCAATGTCACACAAATACTTTCGGATATTGAGTCGGGAGATCCACATGCCGCTTCGGATCTGCTTCCCTTGATCTATGGCGAATTGCGTCAGCTGGCGGCGGCACGAATGATCAATGAGCGGGCGGACCACACGCTGCAGGCAACTGCACTGGTCCATGACCGAGACCAAAGGGGTCAGGCGCAATACTGTTCGGCTCACCTTATGCACTGATGCGGTTTGGGCGGCTTTTGCGTGGGAGGCAGTGCGACGCCGCAAATGCGACGAAGGGTTTGGCAACGCGAACACGAGTCGACCGCGCAGCAGGGAACCGCCCAAGTGGCTTCACTTCGGTCGGTGCGCATTGCTCCTACAGAGCCTTCGGTTTCAATTTTTTGATATGAGCTTCTAGTTCCTCCAAGCTCGCCCAGCCGAGTAAATAAAAGCAGATCATCTCGTAGGTCCGTTTGTTCGGTTGACCCCCGGTGTAGATCAGGATCAGCAGGCAAGCGATGATGGCTAAGTACATTTGAATCTCGACGCCTGCCGGCTTGGTGCTCAGTAGATGCCGACAGCCCAGAAGCTGTTTGATCATTCGGAAGAACAGTTCGATGAGCCAGCGAAGCCGGTAGGCTTCGGCAATCAGTTCCGCCGGAACGTCCATTAAGTTCGTGACCAATCGCAGTCGACCATCGCAGTGAGAGCCTTTGCTGCCAGTGCGGACATGCGGCGGGACTTCGATTTCGATGTAACGAACCGGATGATCGCTTGCGACCGTTTTGCGGTTGCTGGTGTGAGCTCCCAAAACGACTTCTCGGTCGATGCGGACACCGGCGTCGCGATCTGCTGCGGTTAGGTCTCGCTCACAAAGGATCTTCGGCGTGCTGTTGTCGCGGGCTCGGCAAATGTAGCTGCTTCGGGCGGCGTTGATTTGGTTGAACAATTCAAACTTGGCATACCCACGATCAATCACATAGCAGCGATCTGGTTGCAAGACGGAAGCCAGGACTGCCTTTTCGTCATCTTTCCCCTTGGGCTTGGCTGGCGTGGCATCGATTCGCTCGGGGATTCCGCGAAGGATCTCGAAATGAGTGTGCATGCGGTATCCATCAACCGACCTACCTTTAGTCGTTCCGCCTGCCTTATCAGGCAGCCAAGCCAAAGATGCCACACGCACGGCCGTCTTGAAGACGCTGCCATCGACGGCGGTGAGTTGATGTCCGATCACATCAAACTTCGATGGGTCGGCCGAGGGCACTTCGGTAGCAAGCTCCGCGGCGATCTTCTTGAGCGGCTCGGGGTCAAAGATGCTCACCGACTCGGAGAGCGATCCCAGCGAAGCTCGCCCGACGCCGAACTTCTTCTGGACATCTTTGAGTGTGCTGGCTTGCTGTAGTCCACGAAGCGATGTCAGGATCGGATTGAACATCCACATAAGAACTAGCACGCCGTACTGGTCCATGTGCAAATCACGATTGCAGGATTTGTCGCGTGCAGTACCGATCTCGTGCAGGGAATCCAACAGTGGCCGGATCTTCTTGAAGAACTTCAGGCCCTGCAGTTCCGCGGCGCGAATATCAGGCGAGTCTTCCGAGGCCGCATCCCTGTCGCTGCCGAGGCTCTCGGTCGTTGGGCTTCGTTGTTTAGGGGGTCGGTTCGGCACTGACTCATCCGCTGCGTGTCAAACTGGCGGAACATCCGCCAAATTTGAATGCTTGCGCAATCGCCGTGCCAAAAGTCGTTAAAATTCAATGTGCAACTTTCGTGCCGAACAGTATTGGGTCAGGCGTCTTTGATGGGTTGTTCAGCCGGAGCATGAGAGTGCAACGATTCTTGATGAAGCTGATACAAAGCGGCGTTGTCGGTGGGCGGCCAAGACGCACGCTTCGCGTTCGGGACGATAACAGGCACACGCCACGAAGAGACTTGGTAGGGCGTATCAAACGCAACTCAGTTCCGGCGGGGGCGTCGTGATTTAGGGTTCGGCAGTTGTTGCCAGTGCTTCGTCGCTGCGTTCCGCGATCCGGCTTACGTTGGGACTCGGTATGGAGAGCAATACCGGTGGTGCTTCGTCCCGTGGCTGAATGCTCCAGCATCCGGGCACCGCCCCTTCCTTTGGTCCCGCGCATCACGCCCTGTCTTCACCACAACACGCCTCAATGAGCGAGCAGTCGACTTTGTTGCCTTCCATGTCCAAGACGTCCCTCTGGGCCTGTCACAGCAGACGTCACCGAAACAAAGAGGCCTGACCCCTTTGTGGATTCGACCCCTTTGTGGATTTAGCTGAATGCACCAGCAATTAGGCTCCGCCTCCTCCCGATGGTCCCACACATCACGCCCAGTCTCCACAACAACACGCCTCAATGAGCGAGTGTTCGACTGTGATGTCCTCCATGTTCAAGACGTCCCTCTGGGCCTGTCGACCGCGGGCATCACCGCGAAAAAAAACGCCTGACCCCTTTGTTTTGCTCTTTGTTTTGCTCGCCTGACCCCTTTGTTTTGCTCGGGAGCGATGGTTTCGGAAGAGGGGGCGGAAGGAGAGGAGATCACGCGGTGCGTGTACTCAACGCACAGCCTGCGAGCGACAACCGCTACACTGCTTCTGGATGCGGGCGCGGATATTTGTAAGGTCCAGGAGCTTCTGGGGCACCGGCACGTGACGACGACCTAAATCTACGACAAGCGGCGGCGTGCCGCGTCAGACTCGGCCAGTCATGACGTGCCGGTCTAGACAGTCTATTGTGCTAAATGGGCAGCGAGGCATTTTTGTAGAAACGGCAGGCGGGGAGTGCGTTTGGTGAAGGCGGAAACGCCCACAAGAATATGCTTCAATACGCGAGGCACCTGTCAGTCTCCGTTTCTTTTTCGCAGCCTCGTGCGTCAATCCTGCTCGACGATGGCATTCTGCCACCAGAGCTCAAGCTCCGCAGAGGCCTCGAACATACGTTCTCGCCTTGCGGTTGGAAGACTGCTGATCCACGCAACTGCTTCGTCCCCATTCTGAAACACGCCTTTCAATTCCATAAACTTCAAGTATGACTTCGGTCCTATCACGGTGAGTAGTTTCAAAAAAACGTTTTCTCGCCCCTGCAAAAACTCCCGCTCTTTTGCAGCAAAATCCGCAGGGCGTTCTCGACGTACTTTTGAAAACAACAGCCTTAACTTCCGATCCAGCGCTGATAACTCCGCGAGCGTTTTCTTTTTTTCGGAATCGATTCCGATTTGCTCTCGAACGAACTCGATTTCCAGTGAGGCGATGCCTAGATAGCTAACAACCTCCTTCAGCACCAATTCTCGCTCTGCGGGTTTCAGGTTCTGCTCGAACCAATCGAGAATTTGATCATCGGCATCGCTGATGCTTTCTTCAGTTGTTGCACGAATCTCGCTCTTCAATCCCTCTTCATCTTCAATCCCCAAGGAAAGTATTTGGCCATCATCGATTACACGCTGCATCAGCTCACCATGGCGAGCTGAAAGCTTTTTGAGCTCTGTCTGCTGCTCGGCACTCAGGGACAGCCCTGGAACGACACCCTCCAGCGAAGCAAGAACTCGAACAATGGATGGCCGACTCGCGAATTCATGCGATAGCTCATCCCAAGGCCGTTGTTGCACTGAGTCTCGTGACCTCGGCTCCAGTACATTGGAAGGCTGATTTGCCGACAGGCACGACATTCCAGCTAAGAAGAAAGATGCAAAAAAAGAGATGCGAAACATGTTCATTTCCAAAATCCCAAAGAAACGTAAATGACGGAGCAAATCTTCCCAAGGACAATGCCAGTGCAACGATTTGCAACTCGGCGTTGTCTTAAGCATGCATAAATCTCTCAGCAAGTGCGACCGAGATCAATCTATACTTGGTCGAGCCAGGGGTTCAATAGACTTACGGAGGAGGAAGCGGGGTCGGAACTTTGTACAATGGAGTGAATGTCCGATGTATACTAGGCACTGTTTAACAAACTGATCTGGCGAAATTTGAACGCATCGGACAGCCTCCCGGAGTACCTACCAAAGTGCTCCAAGGAGGAAGCCCAATGCCCCGACATCGTCTCACGGATCGAGAGTTCAATGCAATCCGTCACTTGCTGCCAAAACAGCGAACGGGCAAAAAAGGTCGGCCTTGGGTCGATCACCGTTCGGTGATCGACGGCATCTTTTGGATTCTAGAAACCGGCAGTCCGTGGAGGGATCTGCCCGAGGTGTTTGGAAAGTGGCAAACCGTTTACGCGAGATTTCGACGCTGGAACCTGGAGGGCCTTTGGGACCGGGTCTACAACGCAATACTAAGGCGACTGGACAAACTCGACAAAATTGATCGAACGCTCTGGTGTGTCGATGGAAGCGTCATCCGTGCGCATCGGTGTTCCGCGGGAATGATTCCACAAAGCGAGGAGAACGACGAACTGGTCGCTTTGGGACGTTCTCGCGGAGGCTACTCGACCAAAATCCACATCCTCTGTGACGGCCAAGGAACGCTGCTGGGAATCACCGCGACCGGTGGGCAACGTCATGAATCCACCGAACTGGAGAATCTAATCGACCACTGCGAACTGAGCCTGCATCGCTATGATTCTCGCCCCGACGCGATCGCTGGCGACAAAGGATATAGCAGCCACGCGATTCGAGATCTTCTTCGTGAGTTGGGGATCGAACCGGTGATCGGATCAAAGTCCAACGAATCGCGTGAAGAGGAATTTGATCGCGAAGCCTATCGTCGTCGCAACATCGTTGAACGCTTGATTGGATGGTTAAAAGAATCACGACGGGTTGCAACGCGATACGATAAGCTTGCTTGCTCGTACCTTGCATTCGTGCAACTCGCCGCCCTGCGACGAGCCTTAAAACTGATTTGTTAAACAGTGCCTAGCCAACTGCTTCGGCCCCTGCCGGAGGTGCGATGAAGGTAACGACGTCGTGCTGAGCATCCGATCCGGGGGAAACGTAGGCCAGCTATTGAGCTCCGGAATCTTTATGCTTCCGTGTGCCGACTTTGTCCTGACAAGGGGAAGGCAACATCGGGTCGATCGCTACTTGGGCGAGATCGATGCGAACACGGCGGAGTCTGTGAACCTGTGCATGCGTGGACATTCCAAACGCGAGAACCGGGAGATCCTATCGGCGGCCAGGCAGCAAGCTTGGCCCGGTCAGGGAACCACTCAGTGGGAAAGCCTGACATGAACGCCGATGGGAAGTCAGACGGCTTCGTAGTACCGCCGACTCGGATGAACAACGCGGGGGCTGAACCCTCGGCGGAGTCCGCCGAGGGAAGGGAGCCGACGAAGAAGAACGCAGATCAAACCGACGTGTCCCGCGCACCGAAGCGGAAACGTGGCAGGTCTTACGGTTTGGCAGGCGTGCGTGAGACGGCTCGGGCGCAGCCCGAGTTGAAGTTCACGTCGTTGCTGCATCACGTCAACGAGAACCTGTTGACCGAAGCCTTCTTCGATTTGAAGAAGACCGCGGCGGTGGGCGTCGATGTAGTGACGTGGCACGACTACGAACAGGGCCTGGAAGATCGCATCGCCGATCTTCACGGTCGCGTTCACCGGGGAAGCTACCGAGCAAAGCCTTCGAAGAGAATCTACATCACCAAAGCCGATGGGCGCGAGCGTCCAATCGGGATTGCTTCGCTGGAGGACAAGGTCGTCCAGAAAGCGGTCGGTTGGGTTTTGCAGTGCATCTACGAGCAGGACTTTCTCGGCTTCAGCTATGGCTTCCGGCCCGGAAGGAGTCAGCACAAGGCGCTCGATGCGCTCAGTGTTGCTTTGACGAGCAAGAAGGTGAACTGGGTATTGGACGCCGATGTGAAAGGTTTCTTTGACAACATGAACCATGACTGGTTGATGAAGTTTCTGGAACACCGCATCGCGGACAAACGTGTGCTCCGTTTGATCGGCAAATGGCTTCGTGCCGGTGTCAGTGATGACGGGGAGTGGTCCGAGACGAAGGTGGGGACGCCACAGGGAGCGGTGATTTCCCCGCTGCTTGCGAACATATACCTTCACTACGTCTTAGACCTCTGGATTCAAAGCTGGCGTAATCGTCGCGGTCGTGGCGACATGGTCATCATACGCTTCGCGGATGATTTCGTTGTCGGGTTTCAGCACAAGTACGAGGCCGAAGCGTTCCTGGAAGAACTTCGAGAACGTTTTGCCAAGTTCAGTCTGGAGCTTCACGGCCAAAAGACTCGGCTGATTGAGTTCGGTCGGTTCGCCATGAGCAACCGCAAAGAGCGCGGGGAGGGTCGACCGGAAACGTTCGACTTTCTCGGCTTTACGCACCGCTGTGATGTGACCCGGTCACATGGCTGGTTCACGATCCGTCGCGAGACGATCGCCAAGCGAATGCGTGCAACGCTTGCGGCGATCAAGGCGAAACTGCGTCAGCGTCGGCATTGGCCGGTGGGCGTCGTTGGTAGGTGGCTAGCCCGAGTCATGCGTGGCTGGCTGAACTACCACGCGGTGCCGGGGAACATGGTCCGGTTGCAACAGTTTCGCAATGAAGTCGCTAAGCTTTGGCTTGCCGTGCTTCGTCGCCGAAGCCAACGCAGCACGTGGACATGGACTCGAATGCAACGTCTAGCACGCAAGCATCTGCCAACACCGAGAATCTTACACAGCTACCCTCAGCAAAACTTTCACGCCCGATTCGACGTAGGAGCCGGATGAGGTAGACACGCAAGTCCGGATCTGTGCGGGGGGCGGCTGGCAACAGCCGTCCCTACCGCGATCGTATTTACAGTGTCCAAGCGGCCGTTTTATGTAAAAGACCCCCGTCCCCTTAAGGCGTCGTTCGGGACTGGACAGCAGCGGCGGCCTCTCGCCGCTCGTCGGCTCGGCATCGATCAACCTTCAAAGTGCCTTGACCAAGCTCGCTTCGGCCGAGTCCGCCGGTGGGGCGGGAGTCAGCTTCGACAGTGATGCGCCAGGTTCGGCCCGCGTCTCGATCAACGAAGAAGGAGAAGTTCAATTCGCGATCAGCGATGCGTCGGGGCGCAGCGTGAGGTCGGGAACGCTGGACAGCTCCAATCAACTGATCAGTTGGTCCTGCAGCGTGCATGGCAACACCGCCAACCTCTCCGGTTACGGCACGGTACATGAGACCCGCAGCGTCAACGCCCTGGGCAACGTCCGTAAAACTTACACCGATGGTGCGGGCCGGACGATCCAATCCGTTGATGCACTCGGCAAGATCACGTCGTACACCTACGACGCCGCCGGCAACCAGCTGTCGGTCCGTGACCCCAACAACTTGGGCCAAGACTGCACCTATGACGCGCTAGGCCGCGACCTGACCTGTACTGATACCGCGGGCGATGCGACCAGCAGCAGCTACGATGCCGCCGGCAACAAGATCACCAGCACCGACGCTAAGGGCAAGATCACCAGCTACCTGTTTGATGCCCGGGGCCGCCAGATCCAGCAAACCGATCGGCTCTCTGGCATCACGGTGTTCGCCTACACACCAACCGGTCAACTGCAAAGCCTGACCGATGCTCAGAACCAAACGACCAGCTACACTTACGACGATGCGGGCAACAAACTGACCGAGCGATACCCCGATCACACGGGTGGATCTCCGGGAAGCATTACCTACGGCATCGTCTCGTTCGTCTACGACGAAGCCGGCCGAGTGCTTCGTCGACAAGATCAGCTGGGCGATACTGTCACTTTCAACTACGACCTACCCGGTCGACTTACCTCGCGCCAATACCGCACGCGGGTAAACAGTCCATCGGGCACGGTCGCCGATACAGACACCTTCACGCACGACAACGCGGGCCGAATGTTGACAGCCGTCAGTGGTCGTTACGCTAATACGGTAACCTATACCTATGACGATGCCGGACGTAAGTCGACCGAAGCGATCGCGATCGGGGGAGTGACCTACACGACCACGACGGAGTACGACGATTCCGGGCAAGTGTCCGAGTTGACCTACCCGGACGGGACCGTGGTCGATCGCGGCTATACCAACCGTGGCCAATTGGCCACGGTTGCAGTGGGCGCGACAACGGTAAATACGCGAACATACGACAACGGTGGCCGGATGCTGACCAGCAGCTACAATAACGGAGTTAGCGAGACCCGTTCCTACAACAACGACAACACCCTGGTGTCGATCAGCTACTCAGGTGCTCCGATTGGCAACCTAACCTACAATTGGGACGACAATAAGAACAAAACGGCGGAAACGATTGGTGGCATTTTGAGTGGTTATGGGTTTGCTGTACCTCCGTCGGGCTACGACGACGAAGACCGTCTAAAGATTTGGAACCGAACCGGCGGACTAAACCAATCCTGGAGTTTATCGCTTGTTGGCGATTGGGACAGCTTCACCGAGAACGGAGCTTCCCAGACTCGAACACATGGACCGGGCCACGAACTACTGACCGCCAGTTCGAGTAGTGTGTCACATGATGCCAAGGGTAACGTCACCAAGATTCCGCAAGTGCTTCACGCCGGCGATCAAACCGTAACATTGAACTGGGATTTCGATAATCGTATGCAGGGAGCGAACTACAGATACGAAGAATCTGGGCGAGACGGGGAGGAAATCGAAGTTGACTACGATATCGAGTATCAGTTCGATGCCTTGGGCCGTCGAGTGAGTCGCATACAGCGCGTTCAGCATTACGATAAGGACAACGGCACCTTCATCGTCGACCAGACGACTTCGGTAGTTTTCGTACAAAATGGGCAGCAGACAATCGCGGACTACGTCGGCGGATCTGTGGCCTCGAGCCCCAAGTATAGGTACATATGGGGAGCGTACATCGATGAACCGGTGATGCGAACCGGAACCGGCGGCACGAAATACTTTCATCGGAATCAACAGTACTCGATCAACGCACTGACGGATTCGAGCGGCTCGATCGTTGAGCGTTACGCCTATGACGCGTACGGTTCACTGACGATAATGAGCGCTACCGGAGCGGTACGCACATCTTCCGCGCAAAGTAACCGCTATACTTACACGGGGCGGGAGTGGGATGAAGAACTCGGCCTGTACCACTATCGGGCCCGGATGTACAACGCGAAAGCTGGACGGTTCTGCTCCAGAGATCCTATTGGGTACGTGGACGGCGAAAACCTATATTCCACATACCACTCGATACATTGGTTGGATCCATCAGGTACAGAGATTGTCACCGGACCAGTCTTCCCGCATGACGATAGTCCTTCCGCTGACGAGCCATACGATTTCCCGATTATCATTTTTCCGGATCGGCCAAGAACTCCACGCCCAATTCGAAGACCGAGACGGCCGCCACCTCCCGCAAAACCCGGAGGACATGGTCACTTTTGTGGACCGAAGCGCAGGGCAATCTGTCAGCGAAACGCGGATGGCACAAAGACACCATCACTAGTGAATCCTGAGCCGGTTGATGCACTCGATGCAGCGTGTGAGGCACACGATTGCTGCTTGGCAGACTACCCCGAAGTCATTGGTGAACTCTGTGGACTTACCGATTGCAACGGCGATCTATGTAGATCCGCAGCCGAAGTAAACTGCTTTACAGAGCATATGGATGACCCATTTTTGCAGGCATCATGCGAGAGCATGAAAATACGGGTTAGGTTTTTCATTTGCCCGTTCTAGTGTGGTAAGCTCTAGCCCTTGTTTCGCCATGGCAAAACGAATATCTGTCCGGGAGCTCTTATTTGTCGTTTCGATCTTTGCGGTCTTGATGGCATTTGTTTCCTCGGCGAGCAGGTTTGTTCAGTCTTTTAGACAACGCACGATTTCCGTTGAGTTGTTTAAATGGCGTTATGAGGCTGTTGTTCATGGAATAAACGCAACAATAATTGACGCTCCTGTTCTTTCGTGGGACGATACACAAATTCCTGCGTTCGACGATTCCTATGGAATGATAATTGACTGTCCGCTTGGAAGATTTAAATGTTCTCGCGGCAGGTGGTATCCATTGATCCCGTCACATGAACTTTGGAACGGCGATTTTGAAGAGCGGTTGGCTCGTTCCCGTCTCAAGGATTTACTTGTGTCTGAAGCGGACGCAGGTGAGCTGCCGAAGGATCGGTGGTGTTGTCCAGAGGTTGCAGTCGAGTATGACTGGGAGGACACAAGGTATGAATTGCATATTCCAGTCAACGAATTGTTTAACTTAAACCTTCCTGATCTTCATCAGAGTTGGGAGATATCAGACGGAACGCTCAAAGGGGGCGGAGGTGAATGGCACTTAATCCACGGCAAAGTCTTGTGATGTCTGCACTTAGCGTCGATTGACAGCAGGGGGCTTCACTTGCGATGAGTTTGGTTATCTAACGACCTAAACACACGCAGCAAGGAAGCCCCCCGTGTTTCAATCCGAACTCAGTTCGTTCCGTCGGCGGCTGATCGTCGCACGCCAGTCCGGTGATCTCTATTTCGCTTCGCTGCTGGATCGAAAGACTATCGCATCGGCATTTGGCGAAGCAACCGGCATTCTTGATTCGGCCAGAATTTATACAACAGCCGTCACGCTGTGGGTGTTTCTCTCGCAAGTCCTCTCGGTCGACCATGGCTGCGTCTCGGCCGTCGCGAAGCTCATACATTATCGCTGCGCCCGCGGACTCGGACGCTGCAGCAGCAAGACCGGAATGTATTGCATCGCGCGCGACAAGCTGGACGAATCGGCCATGCACCGACTGGTCACCAAGGTCGGCCAGGATATCGACGATCAAGCACCTGACGATTGGCTGTGGCTCGGTCACCGAGTCGTCACTGGGGACGGCACGACGATCACGATGGCCGACACGCCCGAAAACCAAGCCGAGTATCCTCAGCAACGCGGCCAAGCGGTCGGTTGCGGTTTCCCGATCATGCGGGTCGTTGTGCTCTTTGCGTTGTCCACCGGCGTGGTGCTCGAAACGGCGATGGGCAAGTATCGAGGCAAGCTAACAGCGGAAGTGAGCTTGTTTCGCGAAGTCGACCAGATCATACAAGAAGACGACGTTTTCCTGGCTGATCGGGCCTATTCGAGTTGGTTCGACATGGCTCGATTGATGTCCCGTGGTGCCCATGTGGTCGTCCGCAAACACCAACTTCGCAAGAGTGATTTTCGAACCGGTATCCGTTACGGCCAAGACGATCACACGATCCACTTGGATAAGCCTTCGCGGCCCGACTGGATGAGCGATCGGGAGTACGCCGAGTATCCTGACTTTATCACGATCCGTGAGATCAAAATACGAGTCGACAATCAAGGCTTTCGGACTCGCGAGATCATCGTCCACACCTCGCTGCTTGATGATCGTGATTACAGCAAAGACGATATCTCGGCACTGTTTCGTCGGCGTTGGCAAGCGGAACTGCACCTGCGCAGTTTGAAAACGATCATGCAAATGGATCATCTCCGGTGCAAGCGTCCGCATCGTGTACGGAACGAACTTCGTGCGCACATGTTGGCATACAACTTGATTCGACAAGTGATGTGTGACGCGGCGATGTCGGGTAAGCTGCAACCGTGGCAAGTCAGCTTCAAAGGAACGATGTCAACGCTGGTCGAACTGCTCCCGACGCTGAACGTGATCAGCAACGTCGACGAGCTGTGCGAAGTGCTGTTTCAGAGTTGCAGGCGACAGATTGTCGGCAATCGTCCCGATCGCTACGAGCCGCGCGTGCTGAAGCGACGAGCGAAAGGCTACAAGCTGATGCAGAAGCCACGACGCGACTACAAACCCGGTGAGGCATGAGACTTAGGTGGATTAAGTGCCATTCACGCCTGACCCCCTTTATGGATTCGCTGACCACAGTGTCATGTTGGGCAGAAACCAGTCCAACCAACGTAAGAACGCTTGGTGCTGACCTGATTTCGGCGGCGCGACGGAGCCTGGACACAAGCATTCGCGGGCGATTGAGAGATGCTTGACAGACGCGGAGCGATTCAATTGTACCGCTAGCGAAGATGCCAATCGGTGGCGTCTTTCATGATGCTCGCGTTGATCTCCAATAATCTCTGCTTCATGCGATTGAAGACATCAGGATATTGCTTTGCCACGTTGGTGGTTTGTCCTGGATCGTTGAACAGATCATACAATTCGAAATCACGATAACCGCCTTCTTTGATCCGCGGGATCCAAGCTTCTTGGAACAGGTTATGGGTGGACATTTCATAGTCCCGCGATGCGACCAGCGAAAAATTGCCGTCACGCATTGCGACGATCGGGCTGGATCTTTGCAGGTGCCAAAACAACGGCTGGTGACGGACAAATGCATCCGCACGGTTGACCAACAGTGGTGACAAGTCACTGCCGTCCAAATGCACCGACGGCTTTTCCAATTCCAGTAACCCGCAAACGGTCGGCAGGACATCGACCAGTCCGGCGGGATCGGTCAAGACTTGCTGCGGGGCGATTCGACCGGGCCAATGAAAAATGCCCGGCACGCGGATGCCGCCTTCCCAGTTGACGCCTTTACGTCCACGCAGATTGCCGACCCGATCGGTGCGATAGCTGCCGTTATCGGATGCATAGATGATCAACGTGTCTTCCCGAATCCCCAGTTGATCGATGGTGCGCAGTAATCGGCCGATGGCATCGTCGGTGTTGTCGATCGTGCCGGAATAGATTGCACCTTTGTCGTCCGGCTTGCCGTACTTGGTGGTGCGATCCTTGGGTGCCGCGATCGGGGCGTGGGGTTCGTGAAACCAAACGTTCACAAAAAATGGTTGGTCGACGTTTGTTTCGACGTGCTGCTTCATCCAGCCGATCGCTTCGTCCGCCACCAGTTGGCAGGAATAGCCGTCCAGCTTTCCGACCGGTTTCCCGTTGCGAATGAAGTTGTCCGGATTGCGGTGGCTGGGACTGGCGTTGTTCCAAGTGGCAAACCAATGGTCGAACCCGTGCTGGTCGGGCGTGGGTTTGTCATGATTTTCACTGGGCAATCCGAGGTGCCATTTTCCGATGTGGGCCGTGGCATAGCCGGCCGACTTGAGAACTTCGGCCAGGGTGATTTCACGAAGCAGCAGATGAGACTTTTGCTGTTCGTCTTGGATCCAACTGTAAACACCGGCGCGGATGTGGTGACGCCCGGTCATCAGTGTCGCTCGTGAAGGCGAACAAACGGCGCAACCGGAATAGAAATCGGTAAACCTGGCGCCGCCGGCGGCCAGCGAATCGATGTTGGGTGTCTGGACCGGACCGTCGTAGCATCCGACGTCGCGGTATCCCAAATCATCGGCCAACAGCATGACGACGTTGGCCTTGGCGGCGTCGGCGGTGTTCGGGTGGGCAAACGCCAGCCCCACAGCCAGCATCGTTGCGATGACAAAACAGCGGCCGATCGCAGCGTGATTGTTTGCGTTCATTCGATTTCGATCGTGGGGGATGCGTTGACAGGGCAGCGGGCCAAGCGAGCCGTGATTAGATGTTGATCAAGATGGCTGTGGCCCGGAATGACTAGGGCAACTGAGGTGGAAGCGGATTGCCGTCATCGTCGATCGGATAGACGGCGTTGTGGCTTTCGAGTTGTTGTTGCATTTGCGCGATCATGCGGCGCAGAACATTTGGCTTTGCTTTGGACAAATCGTTTTGTTCGTACGGATCCGACGCCAGGTTGAACAACTGGTAATGCTGGCCGTTGGATTGCGAAAGCTTGCCCTTGGATGGTTCACCGGGCAGTGCGTGATAGATTGCTTTCCAGTCGCCGTCACGAAGCACGGTGAAGTAATTGCTGCGGTGCACGCCGTGCGGATAGTGCATCAGGAACTGTTGCGAGTGATTCGGGTCTTGTTTGCCGGTCAGGATGGTCTGCAGCGGTTGCCCGTCGACCGTGTGTTCGGCGGGCGGATCGATCCCCGCGGCCTGCAATACGGTCGGAAACAGATCGGTGACGTTGGCGATCTGTGGTGAGATCGTGTCAGGGGGAATCGGCAGTGATTGCTGTAGCGGGTTGTCGGCGTCGGGCGTGCACCAAGATGCGATGAAGGGCACTCGCATGCCGCCTTCGTAGTGGGCCCCTTTCTTTCCACGCAGCGGCGCGGCACAGGCGACTTCGTGTTGATGCCCCAGCGGCGCGTCGCTGCCGTTGTCACCCAGGAACACGATCAGCGTGTTTTCGCCAATGCCAAGTTCGGCGAAGTGGTCCATCATGTCGCCCAGTGATTTATCCATGCCTTCGATCAGGGTCGCAAAGGCTTGTGCGTTTTTGGGTTTACCCGAATCGATGTAGTGGTCTGCGAAACGCGGGTCGGATTCGAAGGGGGCATGCACCGCGTAATGGGCGAAGTACAAAAAGAACGGTTCGCCCGATTCAACCGTGTCGCTGATGATCTTTTTGGCTTCGATCGTCAACGCTTCGCTGAGAAACGTGTCGGTGCCGTGATACTGGTCCAAGTGCGGGACGGCATGGTGGCGGCCATCGGGGCCACGCGCATAGTTCTTTTCGCCGTAGTAGCTGCCGGGGGCACCAAAGGCGGCGCCGGCCAAGTTGACGTCGAAGCCCAGGTTTAGCGGTTCGGCACCGACGTGTTCTTCGGGACCGAAGTGGCCTTTGCCGACATGGATCGTGCGATAGCCGGCCGCACGCATCACGCCCGGCAGGGTTACATCGTCGCCGGTCAAACCGGCCCAGTTCCATTCCGGTGCCCCATAGGTTCCGCGGTTGTCAACTTGCGGATTGATCCAGTTGGTCGCGCGATGGCGTGCCGCGTTTTGACCGGTCATGATGCTGATGCGTGTCGGCGAACAGACGCTCATTGCGTAAAAGTTGTTCAACCGAATGCCTTGTTCGGCCAAACGTTGCATCGACGGCGTGCGATAGTATTCGTTCAACGGCTGGCGAACCGGGTTACCCTGGCCATCGGTAATGAAAGGAACCGATGTGTCCATCATTCCCATGTCGTCGACCAGAAACACAACCACGTTGGGTCGGTCGGCGGCGGGGACTTGGGCCGAATCAATTAGCAGCGGGATAGCGATACAGATCGCAGCGAACAGAAAACGCATGGCGGCGTCTCAGGGGTTTGTAAGGCGGGATGAATCGGAAGGGACGCGACGTCTTGGTTCACGTCGCGCCTGTGATGGTTCGGCCGCCCCTTGTTTGCTGTCAGTCATCGCGCCCGGCGAAGCATGGCGGATGCCAGGAATCCGAAGGCGGGAACAGAGAGCGAGCCAACGGCAATCGGACAACAGAACCGGGAACGAATCCGCAACCACGATAAACGATCACGGCGCTGAACCGGTGATCAGGCCGAGGCCGATTCCGGATCAGCGATCGTCATCGCCGTCGGAGTTCCCTTTATATCCGCTACGCGAGTTCGCGTCGGACTTGGCGGATTCCAGCCATTGGCGTTTCGATTCCGCAGTGATGGGTTGGCCGGACGCCTTTTGTTTTTCGGCCCACTGGCGATAGCGATCCACGGTGTCACGGTCCCACGCGGAGGGGACCGATTTGGCTTGTTTCACATCGCCACCGGGCCAGCCTTCGCGGACGATCGAACGGGCGGGGTCGCCCTTTGCGTCGTCGGCGTCGCTTCGGTTACCGCCGAAAGAAAAAGCGGACGTTTCCGATTCATCCTGTTCGTCTTCGCCATCGACAAGCGTTGCATCGGCCAGGCCGCCGACCATTTGTTCCTGGGGACGGATCATCAACGCCCAGCGGTGCAGCATGCCGAATCGATCGCTGCGAGTGCCGCGAATCACCAATTGCCAAACACCGCGGGCGGATGTTCCGTTGAATTGTTCCAAACCGGGCTGGCGTCGTGCCTTGGCTTCGGTCAGGTGTCGACCTTCGAAAGGTGGCCGCGCCTTGGTGATCGGACGGTCCGATTGGTCGTCGAAGATCGTTTCTTCGAAGTGGTCGCCGCTGCCGCCGATCTCGGTGAACAGTTCAACGCGTTGGCCTTCGGGACCGGTTAAGAAAGCGTCCAGGTGCCCGACGAAGGTGTGCGTGATCGACAGTTGGACGTTCAAGTCGCCGACGATCAAATCTTCGTCGATCTCGATCTCGGAAATCACCGTGCGTTTGGGTGGCAGGACTTCCGCGGTCTCGTTGGAAAATTCGCCGCCCATCATCGCCTTGGACGTCGACACTTCCATCGCCGTCAACAAGCCATCGGCATTGGCGTCCAACAGCGTGAACTCGGTCAGTTTGTCCGGCGTCCAATCTTCGGCGAACTCCGGCATCGAAACTTGGCCGTCGCGGTCGGTGTCCAGTTCATAAAACCAGCCCGGCAGGCCTTCGGCATCGTCGCCGATTTCGTCCTGCAGCGACGTCAAATAGAAATTCAGTTCGTCGCGCGAAAGATCGCCGTCACGGTCGGTATCGATTTGCGAGATCGGCAAATTCAAATCCGTCGATTCTTGGGCTTCCAACCGTCCGTTGCGGTTCTTGTCGAAACGGCCCAGCATGCTGGCGGTCAACCAGTAACGGCTGCCGCCGCGTCGCCACCATTGCCCGCGATCATCATCGTCATCACGGTTGCGGGTGACCGGTTCGACGCCCGAGCCGACGCGTCGTGCGCGTTGGATCAGTTCGCCCGAATCGTCTTTCAGCAACCGGCGTCGCGCGTATCGTTGGCTCAGTTCCAACCGGCTAAGTCGGTCATCCAAGTTCAGATCCATTTCAAACGGATCACGATGCGTCCACCGGCCACGCCTTGCCTCGCCACGATCGATATAGCCGTCATTGTTGCGGTCGTATCGCCGCAGCGTCTGGTCGGCTTCTTCCAAGTCGTCTTGGGTGTACGGGTACTTGATTTTGGCTAGCCCGAACCCAGGGACGATCTCCTGTTCGTCGTCCGGTTCGAAGTCGCGAATCCGCGGGGCACTGTCCAGTCGGACGCGTTCGCCGGCGACACCGTTTTGAATGGCGTGATAGATTCGCGATGCTTCTTGGATGCGTTCGATGTCCTGGGGCTTGTTCATCGGAAGCCGCCGCTGGGCGTACACCTTTTCCAGATACGGCCGCGCCAGTGCGGTGATTTCGTCCGGATCGATTTTGCCGTTGTCGTCTCGGTCCAGCTTTTCCAGTGCTTCGCGGAATCCGGCTTGTCCGTTGGCCGCATTGGGTGCCACGGCGAATGACAATGCCAAGACGGCGAAAGCCGACACGCATGCGTTCCGGATGTCAGTCCAGTGGTGACGTGGCGATGCACCGGAGCGTGCGGTGGTCGAAGCTGTGGTCCGAAACGGAGAGGGTGTTCGCATCGTCATTAGCGGCCCCCTCGGTTGTATCCGGGAGAGTAGCTGCCACGGTAGCGGGACGATGAAGAAGAGGAGGATGATGAGCTGCGGCGATAGCTGCTGTTGCCGGACGTGCCGCCGGTCACGGTGCCGCCGAAGAACCCGGGTTGCAGGATCGCTTGCAGCGCCGCGTTGCTGGGCGTCATCACCTCGACCGTCTGCTCGCTGCTGGCGTCCAGTCGATCCACCAGGGCTTGGACTTGTTCGAACAACTGATCGGGGGCCGTGATGATCAGCGACTGGCTGGGCTCGTGGACGGCGACCGTCATTTTGGGTTCGGCGATTTCTGGGGCCGACGCACCGGGTTTCTTGCCGGAGGGCCTTTTCGAATCGCCACGATCGTCGTTGTCGCGTTGCCGCGGGTCTTGTTCGCGTCGCGGATCGCCTCCGCCACCGGCGGCGGCCACCGATGCTTTGGAATCGGCGATGCGATCGGCAAAGGCTTCGCGAATGGCCGCGGCGACTTCGTTGACATCGGCGTGAACGACTTCGATGACCCGCGTGACGCCGTAGGTCTTGTTGTCGGTCAGGCTGTTGTCCTTGTCGATGATTTTCAGATAGGACTCGATCAGCGTCAGGTCGCCCGCGGTGCCTTGTGCGATCAAGCGATTCAGTCGTGGGTCGGCGACCACGGTGATGCTGCCGGCCATCATCGTCATCGTGCCTTCGCGTGACGTCACGATGCTGCCCAGATAAGTCCCGCCGCCGGACACATAACCGTTGACCAGCGTGCCGGCTTGGCCTTCGCGTGCCGCTTCGCCACCGTCAAGCAATTCGGCCAGCATCCGCAGGGCGTCGTTAGCCTTGGCGTACGACAGATAGAAAATGATCGGCGGCGAAGGAGCCAATTCGGCGGGGCCGGCGATGTTTTGCAGATGTCGTTTGAATTCCGCCAACGCGTCGCTGTCGTCGGACTGGATCAACAGCCCGCGAGAGATCAGTTGGCATCGGATCATCGCCGCTTGGCTGCGCTGGTTGTCAGTCAACAGGCGTGGACCGCCTTCATCGGCACCGTCGGTCAAACTGATCAGCGTGCGTTCTTCTTCGGTCAGGTTCGCGTCGACGCCGGATTTCTGGTCGGCGGCGTCCGGTTTGACTTTGTCGCCGATGGCCTTTTCCGTTGGTGACGTTTTCACGCCGCGACCGGACGGGAACAGGACGACGGGGTTGTCTTCACGCCAGAACTTGGCCGCGGTTTCCAAGGATTCCAGAGCCGCGCGACCGCTAAGCGGCAGAATCGTCACGTCGTCGCCGGTGTCGGGGCTGCCCGAATCCAAGCCGGCGACGATTTGTTTGATCTGTTCGATTTGGCGGGGCGTGCCGCGAACGAACAGTCGCATGTGTCCGGGATCGGCGTCGATTTTGGGGGGTGTCTCGGCGTCACGATCGTCGTCGTCAAAGTCATCCAAGGCCAGCATTTCTTCGATCAGGCTGATCGCAAAGATCGGGTCGACCGATTGCAGCGGCACCACTTCGAATCCGGCTTCGCTGCCCTGCAGTTCCCCAACGGTCGCGGCGATTTGGTCGTGCAGCCGCGGTGAGGCCAACGCGATGATGCTGTCGGATTTCTCGTCGACCGACATCCGCAATGTTTCGCCGGCCAGCATCGTTTGCAGCACGTCGTAAACCATTTCGGCATCGCCGGCGACCGGATGGCTGCGCAGTTCAACGTCGCTGTCGGATCCGCCGAAGGTGGCTGCGGGCTGGTCCAGCGATTCGACCAAGTTTTCGATCACCTTCACCTTGTCTTCCACGCCGGTGGCAAAGATGAATTTCCCGGTCGGATCGGACGACAGGCTGACATCGATGCCGATCGTTTCGCCGGTCGCCAAGCCCAGGTGCGGCCGAGCGACAACCAGAATGTCTTCGGCGTCCACGTTCTGTAGCGCGAACGTCTTCATCACTGTGCCGTTGTCCAGCGAATCTGGCGTGAACGAATCAATGATCGATTTCGCGCTGGTGACCTTGGCAACCGTGTCGGTGACCATCAGTTGTTTGGTCTTGGCGAACACGGCCGGATCGATCATCAGATTCAATGGGCCCAGTTCCTGCAGGGCTTCGTCGGGTTCCAGGTCGCCCAGGGCCAGGAAGCAGCGGACGACTTCGTAGGACGGTCGGTCGGCCAATTCGTCGGCGGGAACACGGGGGGCCAAGGCTTCCAGTTGCTGAACGCTGCGGGGGTTGGCCAGATTGATCGCCGACAGCAGCCGGCCGCTCTGGACCAGCGTGAACCCCTGCGGCAGCAGAAACAGGTTGATGCGATCGATCGCCTGGCGGTGCGTGAACGTGTTGGGATCGGTGTAAGTGAAGCTGCCAGCGGGAAGCTCGTCGAACTGGAGTGCCAGGTCGGCTTCGTCAGCGATCCACCGAATGACGTCTCGCCACGGCACGCGATCGAAATTGAATCGGACGATCGGATTGCCATCGGCGTCGGTCGACGGCAAGCTGCGCTGGCGGTTTTCGGCCGGCGTGACCGTAACGTTGGAGCCGCCAACGTCAAATCGATCCAGCCATGATTTTTCAGACTCCGCCGCACTCTCTTGATCAACGTCCGATTCCTGGACGTCTTCCTGCGGGGCGTCTGATTCTTGGGCAACCGCGAATGGGGCGGCCAGAGTCAGCGGCAACAGCAGGCCGGCGATGGCGAGAAAGACTCGTGTCGCTGCGGACAGAAACGGCGCATGGCATCGCGGCGGACGCGTTTGCGTCTGGATGGCGTGGTGCATCGGAGGCAGGCGATTTTTGAGGTGGGATCTGATCAGGCGGGGCCGTCGACATCGGGCGGTCGACGTTTCATCAGTATACCCGCTGTGTCCAGATGTCGGACCGGCGAAAATCGCGTTTCGTTCCGATGAATCCCGGCATGCGGCAACTTTGCGGGGGCGAATCGCACCGGTTGCACCTACGCCGCGCGGGGGCCCGCGGCCGGGCGATTCACGTCGGCTCAAATTCAATTGAACGGTTCAGCGAAACCGTGATCCGGAATCGGCCACGGCGTCGATCCGATGGGCGGGCTGCCGGGCCACCGAGCCGCGTCCGGGTTAGTCGCGCGGCGATTGGCGTTCACGATTTCGTGGTTGATGCCGCCGCGCCGGGCCTATTGGCCGTCGCCGCCACGCTGGGACCAGTCCCCAGAGGCGGGGGGACGCAAGTTGATCGAAGATAAACTTTCCGGCGTCTCCGGCGCAGCGTCTTTGGCCGTGGAGTGGCGGGTCAATTGCGGCTCTTTGGACCGCCGCCGAGTGTCGGCTTGCTGGCGATTCTGGGTTCGAGCTTGGGGGCCGGGGCGTCGGCCACGACGGCGGCCGCGCTGCAGCGGAACGTGCCGGGCATCGAGCCGTTGAAGCAGCTTGGTGATGCACAGCTTGTTGATGCTCAGGTTCTGTTCGTCGGCTTCCATCCGCAGAGCTTCGTGAAGTGATTTTGGGATGCGGATCGTGATCATCCGCTCCGGTTCACTGGCCCCTCCCTTGCCCACTTCCTGGCTCCGCAACGCCGCAATCATTTCTTGGATTTCGATGTACGGATCGGTCGTTTCGAAGTACCGCATTTGATCCGGGTGGGGGAACAGTTTTCGGCAGATGCCCTCGGTCCCCAGCAGCTCGCGAAACAGGACCACCCAGTCCCCCGTTTGGCTGAACGCATCGGCGGCCAAACGTAGGGCTTCGCCGGGGCGTTCTTCCATCGGCAAATCGGTGTCGATCGGCCCCAGACTCAGGCGTACCGATTCAGGCTGTGGCTTGTCCGGATCCGGATCGCTGGCGTATCGCAACGGCCGGCCTTCGGCGTCCACGGCGTTCTTGCCGTTGAGGTTGCGGCGGGCGGGGGCGGAGTTGTGCGAAGGCGATGATGAGGGCATAGCGAACGAAATTTCCGGTCGGATTCCTTGACATGCACGTCCCCGGGCGGGCCCCGGCGGTGCTTGCTGGTATCCTGGGAGGGCGTGCGATTGATTTGCCGCCATCCTCCGACCCATTCAAATGCTATCGCCGAACATTTGCTGTCATAACGACTTAGCGATGCCGCCACCAAGTTGCACGCTAGCTATGCAGCCACCCAGAGGTGTGGTGAACGGCGTTTGCTGAAGAATTGAGCAGCCTGCTTTGTCTCGTTGCCCAGGTGTCCGCTTTGTCGGGCAAGCGGAAATTTTACGAAAAGTTTTCTCGCCACGGTCGCGTCCGGCGGCGATTGGTGGCGTCGCCGGGCCGGACGACTAGTACCACTTTTCCACCAGGAAGCTGCCGTTGTCGGCGACGTCGAACAGCGGGCGACAATAGCGTCCGCAACCGTTCGGTCCGCCCGGCCGATAGACCAGTGCGATCGACAAATTCCAGTGTTCGTTGCGGTGCTGGTTGCTCGCGCCTTCACCCACCACATAGGTGGTGCTGGTCGCCAGCATCAGCTTTTCACGCAGCGGCAGATTCAGGTGCGATCCCATCAGGAAATTGCCTTCGTCCGTGCCGCCCAAAAAGCCCATCGCGTCACCGCCACCGGACAGGATCCGGCGATAGAACAGACGGTACTGGTCGATCGCTTCGAACTGCACGTAGTCGGTGACGAATTGACCGTCATCGTCCAAGACGGTGGTGTCAGAAATGTTGCTGTTCAAAGCCGCCGTGTAACGGACGCCGAAGTCGTGACAGCGACCGGTCCGCCAGCTGACTTCGCCGCGAATTTGCAGCAGGTCGCCTTGGAAGTACCAGTCGTCATTCAGGTAATCCAGCACAGCCCCGTATTGCAGGCCGTAGTCCACCCGGCGAAACAGGCCGCCGGTCAGGAAGATTTGGTTGCGGCTGGAGTCGGAAAACTCGCTGCCACGCAGGTTCGATTGGGTGGCACGCAGCCCCAGTTGGGCGGCCAAATCGACGCCCAGCCAACGGCGAAGCGATCGGCCTTCGTTGACCCCTTGGTGGAATCCGAAACTGCCCGATCCGTCCAGGACTCGGCTGCCCGCCGGTCCCGCGTCGACGTAGTTCAGCGGGCCGCTGTAGGCCATCGAACCGGCGAAGAATTGAAAGCGTGACCAGTTGATTCTTAGGATCGGCAGGAAGACCGGGACCGCAGCCGGCCCCCCCACGGAATCGCAGCCGCCGCCGTCGCAGCCGCCACAGTCACAACCGACCGTGCCGGTGCAGCCGAGCGAACCGTATCCGTATTCCATTCCACATCCGGGTTCGATTCCACAAGCCGGTTCCATGCCACACACCGGTTCACAGCCACAAGCCGCTTCGATCCCGCAAACTGGTTCCATCCCACAAGCGGGCTCGACGATCACCGCTTCCATCCCGCATCCCGGTTCGACGCCGCAGTGGCCGCAATCGCAAACCGGTCCGCACCGACCGTGGTCTTCCAGAAAACCAACTTGTTGAACGTTGCCGCCGTTTCGGTTGACCAGATTTCCGCGAAGCGACTCGGCCGGCACCTCAGCCAGAACCTGGCCTTCGGCCGCCATCCGGATCATGGAATCGCGGCTGCTGGTCGGACGTTTGGGGGCCACCGAAGTCTGGGGCAATCCGGCCGGTTTGGCGTTGAACTGAATGCGACCCGGCGGCTGGGCTTGGTAGCCCGAACGCAGGTGATTGTTGGGCGTCTGGGTGGACACTTGGGCGGAGCCCGCCGGGCAACGCAGAATGCCCACCGCGATCAGGCACGTGACGATCGCGGTCATCCGCCAGCGGCGGGAATCCTGTAATGATCGGCCAAGCGTTATCATGACGTTGCTTTGTGGCTTTTTGGCTGTCGGGGAGGGGGATGTGTTTGTCATCAAGCACCGGCAGGCGGAATCCGGCGGCGATCGGGCCCGGCGAAACGGAAAATACGTTTCGCGTTCGGGGGGATCGCCGCAATGTTCGGGACCGCCGGCCTACCAAGACGACTGCCTGGTTCCCCTCATCGGCTCCGCAGAATCGATTTAATGAGAAAAGTTGGTCTAATCGTTACTCTTTTCCATCGCTGCCCTTCTTTCGCGGAGGTTTGCGAAAGATGCGAAGGCCCGGCGTTTTGGTGGTGCCGCGGGGTCTCGCTTTGCCAGAAAGCTTGGGCGGTCCGGGAAGGTTGGCTGGTGGTGGGTGTCTGCCTGCTGGGGTTGCTGTGGGCCGAAGCCGACACCGCTCAGGCAACCGGTGAAAAGGAATCCGGCGGCCAGGAATCTGGCGGCCAGGTCGCTGGCACCGCGGCAATGAAGTATCCGATCGCCGTGGCCGTCGAATCGGGCGACGCCGCGACCGATGACACGCTGTACATCGTCGACCTGGAGTTGCCGGGGATCTGGAAGTCTGAATCCGGCGACCGCACCCTGTTTGCTGAAGGTTCGCCGCGTTTCCGCCAGCCGCTGAATCGGCCTCGTTGCATCGTGTTGCACCCGAGCGGCGGAATCCTTGTGGGTGATTCGGCGACCCGCGAGGTCTATCACATTCCCGCCGCCGGTGCGGAACCGAAGCCTTTGTCCGGCGGCAAAATCGGCATTCCGATGTCTTTGGCGGTCGATTCGGGCGGCCAATGGCTGTTCGTCGCTGATGCCGAAACGCAGGCGATCTGGCGGATGCCGGTCGACGGCGGTGCCCCCGAATGGTTCGCCCGCGTCAATGCACGGGGCCTGGCGTTTCGCGACGAATCTACGTTGGCCGCTGTTTGTCCGGCCAAGCGGTCGGTTCAGTTGATCGACGTCAGCGTTCCGACGGTCGATCGCCCCGACCGCATCGTCGAAAACCCGGCGGTGACGACGGTGCTGGACCAGCGGACGTTCCAATTCCCCGCCGGCTTGGCCGTTGCCGACGACCGGTTGTTGGTGACCGACGTTTACGCGGGTGGCGTTTTTTCTGTCGACGGCGACGGTGCGGTCACCGCATGGGCCGAAGGACAGGACCTGGCCGGACCGGTCGGGATCGCCGCCGGTGAAAACGCCGTTTGGGTGGCCGACCCGCAACGGGGGCGGTTGGTGGCGTTTTCACGAGACGCTTCCTCGCCGAAAGTCGTCGCGACCCGGCAGTAGACGGCACCACCAATCAGCAAGAACGCGGGCGACAAGCGGTTGCTTGCTGACTCGTCAGAATCCTGCCCTCGGGTTAAACTTCGGCATGGCAAGAAAGATTCTTATCGATTGTGATCCGGGCATCGACGACGCCGTCGCGCTTTGCATGGCTTTGTTTGATCCGCGGTTGGACATCATGGCGATCACGGCGACGGCGGGAACCGTCGATTCGGATCAAGCGACCAACAACGTCACGGCGTTGATCGAAACCTTGGATCCGCCCCGGTATCCACGTGTCGGCAAAGCACTGGCACCGTCCAGCGAAGCACCGGTCGATGGTAACCCGGCGTTGCATGCTGCCGACGGATTGGGCGGATTGAACCTGCGTGGTTCCAACCGTCAGCACCTGCCCGACGGCGACCGAGTCATGGCGGACGTATTTCGACGTCATAAAAACGAAGTCACGTTGTTGTGCTTGGGCCCGCTGACAAATTTGGCCCGATTGGCCCGTCGCGACCCGGCGGTGTTGCCCTTGATCGACAAGGTCATCATCAGCGGTGGTGCGGTCCAAACATCGGGTAATGCATCGGTGGCCGCGGAGTTCAACATGTTCTTTGACCCGGCCGCGGCCAAGGACATCTTTGCTTCGGCAACGACCAAAAGCATGGTGCCGCTGGATGTGACCGAGGAATTCAGCTTCGGCGTCGAATTGCTGGAACGTTTGCCGAGCCGCGACACACGTGTCGGCCAGCTGTTGCATCAGATTTTGCAGTTCGCCTTTCGCGCCGCCCACCATCATCTGGGCCGCGAAATGATTCCTCTGTACGCGCCCACCGCGTTGTTGTCGGTGCTGGAACCTGAACTGTTCCAGTGGGAACCGATGGCGGTCGACGTGGAAACCAAGGGTGAACTGACCCGCGGGATGACCGTCGCCGACTTGCGGATGCGTCCACAGTGGACGTCCAACATGGAAGTGGCGACGGAGATCAACGAAGCCGACGCTGAACAATCGCTGGTCCGTGGACTGCGGTTCGCCGGCCAGCAAACCTAACGGCCAATCGTTAATCCATCGCAGATTATCGCCGCCTTTTGTGCCGCCAAAGCAGCGCTATCAAGCACAACGGTCGCCGAGCGAAAGACGGCCATGTAATCCGTGGTCGCTCAGACCCACTCTTGTCGTGTCGGCTTGATCACGATTTCCGGCACGTTGGCGCGTGGCGGCAAGGCACAGATCGATAGCACGACCGAAGCGATGTCCTCGGGCTGCAAGATCGACGCCTTGTGTTCGTCGCTGACTTTGACCGGACGGTTTTCCAAGATCGGCGTGTTCACTTCGCCTGGATAAACGTTGGTGATCCGCACGCCTTCCTCGCGGACTTCGTTGGACACCGCGGTGCCCAGCGCGGTCATCGCGAACTTGCTGGCACAATACACCACGCCGCCCAGGCTGATCGCACGTTTGCCCGCCACGCTGCTGATGTTCACGATCAAGCCGTCGCGTCGCTTTCGCATCGCGGGCAACACACGGTGCATGCATCGATACGCACCGGTCGCGTTGATCTGCAGCACACGTTCCCAGTCCTCCGGCGCCATTTCCGCCATGGTCCGGTTTTGGATGTTGATCCCCGCGCTGTTGACCAGGATGTCGACGTCGCCAACGTTTTGCGTGACGTCGTCAAAGAACGCTTCGATGCTGGCCGCGTCGGCCACGTTAATCGCATGGCATCGCACCGGATGCGGGCCGGTCATCGACTGTGCCGCGGACTGCAGTTTTTCCAGCCGTCGCCCGCCGATGGTGACGCGGCAACCGGCGGCCGCCAACGCGGTCGCGATGCCTTCGCCGATACCGGTGCCACCGCCGGTGACGGCGACGATTTTGTCTTTCAGTGCATCCATGGTGTTCACAACGTGGGGATCATTGGTGAGATTAGGCCGTGGGGCCGGCCCGGACCGGCAAGCACCCGGCCGTCACAGGGGGACGCCCGTTTTGGATTGTGCACACAGTTTCTGCAAGGTGGGCAAGAACGACTGGTATTGTGGCTGGGCGGCCACGTTGCGTGTGGCTTCGGGATCGGTTTGGAAATCGATCAATTCGATGTCTTCCAACTGGTCTCCTTTGACGCGACGCCATTCGGTGTAACGGAAACGTTCGGTCCGAATGCTGGTGCCCAGCACCGATCCGACGCCCGGCTTGTTTCGACGGTACTGGCTGAACGCGGCCGCTTTTCCGTCGCGATTGGGATCGATCAGGACCGGCGTCAATGATTCGCCCTGACAGTGTTCGGGAACCGCCATGCCGGTCAGTTGGCAAAGCGTCGGGTAGATGTCCACAAATTCCGCTAACGCGTTGGTTTGGTGATCGGCGGAAATCTGGGGTGCCGAAAAGATCATCGGAACACGCGTGGCGACTTCGTAATTGGTGTGCTTGCACCAATCGCCATAGTCACCGACGTACCAGCCGTGGTCACCCCACAGCACGATGACGGTGTTGTCACGCTGGCCGGTTTTCTCCAGTGCATCGATTAGTTTGCCGACCTGGGCATCGGTGTAGCTGACCGCGGCGTAATAGCCGTGAATCAATCGCTTGGTCGTTTCATCATCCAACGTGTCGACGTTTCGCGGGATGTCGGGATAGTTTTTCAGTTCGCCCCAAGTGCTGCGCCCATACGGAACGCTGTCGACGATATCGACCCGCGGCGGAATTTGAATCTGGTCGCGGTCGTACAAGTCCCAGTACTTGCCGGGGGCGTTGAAGGGCAGGTGCGGCTTGACGAAACCCACGGCCAAGAAAAACGGCTTGTCATGGTCGGCAAACCTTTCGATCAGCTTCACGGCACGCTGGGCGTTGTGCCCATCGGTGTAAGCGTCGTCGGGAACATCGCCGCCGTTTTCGGTTGCCGGGCCGTGCTTCAGGTTTTTGATTGTCGGGTGTTGAACCCGCTTGTTCATCGGCGTGGACACATAGCCTTTGCCCTTCGTCGGATCGGCCGGTGCCCAGCGGTCCGCTTTCAAAGTCCAAGACGACGCGTCGTCGTTGCGGCTGTGATAGACCTTGCCCAAAAAACAGGTTTCGTAACCGTTGTTCTTGAAGTGTTGTGGCAACGTCAGCACGTCCGGCATCTTGGACCGCAGCGGCGTTTTGAAGTCCCAACAGTCGGTGGTTTCCGGTCGACACCCGCTCAGCAAGCTGGCACGCGATGCCCCACACACGGCGACTTGGCAATACGCGTGATTGAACTGGATGCCCGATCTGGCCAGCCGGTCAATGTTGGGACTGTGGATATGCGTCGCGCCGTAACAAGCCAGCTCGGGTCGCAGGTCGTCGACGGCAATCATCAAGACGTTCAACCGCTGGGGCGAATCCGCCGGCTTCTCATCGGCCGCCGCATGTTGGGGCCAATGGATGGCGACGCAGATCAACAACAACGCCAACAGGCGGGGTGTCCGGTGGGTTGCTTTGGCGAACCAGGACAAGGTGGGATGTCGGTCGCTGGACATGGCGCGAACTCGTGATCGGGGTGGGGGGCAGAACGGAAGGGGGAAGGTTGGGTGGGCGGGGAAATTCGGTCGTGACACGCGGTTGCCGGGGGCGGTGCGCGACGCCGCATAAGATACACTCGCCATCACCACTTTGCCCGGCGGGCTTTCGTCGCACCACGCGGTCTGCCAGACTTGTGCCCAGACGGATCACGCATCGACGCGGGGAGCGCCGGGGGCAGGCCAGTGTCGTGCGGTCCGTCACTGGGCACGACTATTCAAGCACGGGCACGAGACATGGATTCCTGGACCGCTTCACCGTTGGACATCGGGCAAGACGACGCGCGGCGATTTTTGCCCGAAGGACCCTACGCGCTGGCGTCCGGTCAATTGTCTTGGGTGGCGATCCAGCACGGCGATGATGCGACAATCGGGTCATTGAATTTGTGCGATCTGGTTCGTCGCGAAAACCAGTCCTTTGATTTGCCCGGCCGTCCCGGTTTCGCGTTTCCACGTGCCGATCGATCCGATTTTGTGGTCGGTTGCGAACGCAGCCTGGGCTTCTTTGATCCGGCCACCGGGCAATGGGACGTTATGGTTGACGGGATCGATTCGGACGTCGACAACACGATCATCAATGACGGCTTGGTGGTCGACGACAACCTGATCTTTGGCACCAAGGATTTGGAATTCGCCAATCGCAAAGCCGGTTTGTACTTGTACCGTGGTCGTGACGGCCAATTGGTCCGTCTGCGTGACGACCAAGTCTGCAGCAACGGCAAAGCGGTGTATGCCGGTCAAGACGGATCGTTGCGTTTGATCGATATCGATTCGCCCACGCGTCAAATCGTCGGCTATCCGATCGATATCGACACCGCGATCTTGGGCGACCCAGAAGTCTTGGTGGATTTGAATGATGACCCCGCGGTACCCGATGGTGCGGTGCTGACGCCCGGCGCAAGCGGCATCATTGTTTCGATGTACTTGCCCAAGGCGGCGGAGTACGGCGAGACACGCTGGTACGACTTGGAATCCGGTGCGCTGCGTGGAGTCTGGCGAACGCCGCAAGCGCCTCAAAATACTTGCCCTGCCCTGGTGCCCATGGAAGGCGACGTGATGCTGGTCATCACAACCGCGGTGGAAAACATGAGTCCGGAAGACTTCGCCGCCTGTCCCAATTCCGGCCTGTTGTTCGTCGCACCGACTCCCTTCAAAGCCTCCGATTACCGACTGCCGCCACGCTTCCAAGGCTAGGCACTGTTTATCAATTCAACACGAAGGCCAATGAAGACGGTAACCCGACGCGTCAGCGAGGGATTCTTGATGAATGAATAACTTCGGCCCCTCGCTGACGCTTCGGGTTACCAATTGATAAACAGTGCCTAGCCCCCAAAGTCACCTTTCGCTCCACGAAAGTAGCGTCCGGCCCTGCGTGCAACACCATCCGATCCGCCACCTCCGCCCCCTTCCAGGCTCCTGCCATTGCGAATCAGCGGCTTCGCCATTTTGCCGCTTCGCCTTTCATCGGACTCCGGATCATTTAACCGGCCCAATCTTTGTGGACTTTGTCGCAATGAACGTTGGAATGAAATCGGAAAGGGGCCAATCTGACCAGCCGTCTTCGAACAGTCCCGTGATGGCTAAGCCGGCGTCGGCCTGACCGCCAAGTTGGTCGGCCAGGGTGTGTCCAAAGCAAAAGGGTTCTTGCTGGTCAATCAAGGCCTTTCTTTGCTGTGAAGTCAGGCCAGTCAAATCAGAATAGGGGATCTTGTGACAGACTTTGAATTCGCCCTTTTCCATCAATTCATCATCAAATAGATAAACAATGGGATTGACGATTCCGGAGAGCAAATTGGCTCCAACTTTCATGACTCTCGCCGCCTCTTTCCAAACCGGCAGTACGTCAGAAACAAAGGTGTTGGAACATGGGTGAAAGATGAGGTCAAAGGACTCGTCGTCAAAAACAGAAAGGTCGGCCATGTCGCCATGGATCAGGCGAAGCGACAGGCCTTCACGATCGGCCACGAGTCGGTCCTGTGCCAATTGCCCGGGCGAATTGTCAAGCACCGTCACCCTGCCCCCAGCCGCCGCGAGAATCGGGGCCTGTTGGCCGCCACTACCGGCCAGGCATAGAACCTCGATAGGATTGGCACGGAAATCAGGGAACCATTCGCGAGGAACCGGTTTTTCCGGTGTCAGAACGACCTGCCAGTCATCGTTACGCGCACGTCGAATCTCCTCGGGTGAAACCGCAGTCGTCCAACGGTTTTTCTTGCGAACCTGATGGTCCCAGGCCAGGCGGTTGTAGGCAAGAATATCGTCCGCTGGATCAGGGGGCCGGTTCATCGGTTGCAGAGTCCGAGTTCAATCAAATTTTCGGAAACAGCCCCGGTATAAAACAGGGGCCGGTCGCCGCGCGTGGGCGTTGATCAGTTCGTGCCATCGATTTCGCAGGATGGTCGCCCGTTCCATCCCAAGGGTTGCCGTTCACTCAGGCACTGCTGCGATGGAACTTGGTCCATCCGGGCCTTTTGCACTACTTCGTCGGCGGTTGCAAGTTGACGGATTCGGCCAGGGCTGCGATGTCCGATGCGGCGACCATCGCATTTTGATTTTGAGGAAAACACTCGGCGCCGATGTAGCCCTTGTATCCCAGGTCTCGCAACCGATTCAGGACGCGCCCATAAGCAACCTCACCCGTGCCCGGTTGAAAGCGATCCGGGGAATCTGCCAATTGCACATACCCAACCTGATGGATCCCATCTTCCAAATGGGTGATCAGGTTGCCATCGGTGCGTTGCATGTGAAAAAAGTCCCAATTGATTTTCAAATTCGGAGAATCGACGGCCCTGCAAATGGAAAGCGCCGGCTCCACGCCGTAAATGAAATGGCCGGGATGATCGAACGGATTGTAAGGCTCAATCGTTGCGATTTTGCCAGCCGCTTCCAACTTTCCCAAGGCCGCTTCAACTGCCCGCGTGTAGGTGCCCAACATTTCCTGAACACTCTGGCCCTCGACGATTTTGTGTCCAGTCAGATTGAAATTGTGAACATCGAACAAGTCCGCCAGTTCAACCGCGAGATCGATCCAGTCAATGAAGGCATTTAGATTGTTGGTATCGGCAAGCGACGGCGCACCGGGTGAGATGCTGGTGACCTTCATCCCCTCGCCACGCGCACGCTCGGCAATTTTCTTTGCCGATACCAAGCCGCCGCCAAGCTTCTTTTTCTGGGGATTCCAAATTTCAATCGCGTCAAAGCCGACTTCTTTCGCCGCCGTGATGCGGTCGAGAAAGTCAAGATCTTTGAACCACATCTCGATGTTGCAGGAGAACGAGGCGAGCCATCTCCGCCGATCTTCCAGTGTCATGTCCATCGACCTGCTTGACGCAGTCGAGTGGTCGGGCCCGGTTGCCCCACAGAGTGCCACGCCAACAGATGCGACGGCTGTTGATGCAAGAAGATGTCGTCGTTTTATCGTCATGTCATGCACCTGTCGTGTTTGCCTCAAATCATCGATTGCCGTTTTCCCCACGCGCGATGCCGGGGTGGGGCGTGGGGCCTGCATCCAGAAAGCTTACCTTTGGCCAAGTTCGGTTCCCACCGGACGCCCGCTGGCGATCACCCAAAGTCGCCTTTCGCTCCGCGAAAGAAGCGTCCTCTCTCTGACGCAGGGTTTCGTCGCGGCCCAATGCCTATCATCGGCCGATCGCGAAGCGTGTTTCTTTACACATCCTTGAAAGGTATCCGGGCGACACTCATGTTTTGAAAGCTGCTACCCGTCACGGCTTGTCATGAAATCATGGATTGCTTTGATCGACTCTTCCAAGCTCTGTGAAGGTGGAAACAACAACAAATTTGGCGAACAGGGACATGCCCACAAACCAGAAACGAACCCGAGTTTCAAAAATGCTTGTTCGGTAAATCCCGCTTGGCAATCCGGACAAAGGGAATCATACGGCAATGGGGCGTTCAATTCGGCCAGCCTTTGTTCCGCTTCCACTGCGGTGTCAAACATTTCGCTTCGAAACGGCCACACACCCATCTCGTCTTTGATTCCGATAAAGCATCCACCGCTTGGAGACGAGAAGATCTCGAGCGTCGGCCCTTCATCCGGCTTTCCGTCTTGGCTGTCGAAGTTCATCAAGAGCCCCCGTCACAAATATTGCTCGGCTGGAACACTCGCCGTTCCTAACAACCGTCGGGGAAGGTGATCTTGCGTCTCGGCTTTGACCAAGTCGATTTGTAGCGACTAGCGTTCAGGTAAACGGCAAATTGCATTTTACCTATTCATGCCGATGAGATGGGGGGGGCAAGGTTCTGGATCCAGCAGAGATCAAAGACTGCGTCCAGCGCGGTTCAATAGCACGACATGCAGTGCCGTCTCGCCTTTTTACGACCGGCATGCAATGAATCCGCGAAATGTCATGCCACTGGCCTGACGCCCCCGACCGACCTCGCGCCATTCTTTCAAGCGACCGAGTGTCGAAACGCAACCACCCATTGCACCCGAGAAAACCAAAGTCGCCTTTCGCTCCGCGAAAGTAGCGTCCCCCTCCCACCGTCAAACGTCGGGCACGCGCAAGTCAGTCCGCGTTGCAAAAAGACCTCCGTCCCCTTAAAGGCCGCCTGAGATGGGGGGGGCAAGGTTCTGGATCCAGCAGAGATCAAAGACTGCGTCCAGCGCGGTTCAATAGCACGACATGCAGTGCCGTCTCGCCTTTTTACGACCGGCATGCAATGAATCCGCGAAATGTCATGCCACTGGCCTGACGCCCCCGACCGACCTCGCGCCATTCTTTCAAGCGACCGAGTGTCGAAACGCAACCACCCATTGCACCCGAGAAAACCAAAGTCGCCTTTCGCTCCGCGAAAGTAGCGTCCCCCTCCCACCGTCAAACGTCGGGCACGCGCAAGTCAGTCCGCGTTGCAAAAAGACCTCCGTCCCCTTAAAGGCCGCCCAAGTCGCCTTTCGCTCCGCGGAAGTAGCGTTCCCCCCCCATGATCAAACGTCGGGCACGCACGTGCCATCGCCGACGATGGCAAGAGCAAGTCAGTCCTCGTTGAAAAAAGACCCCCGTCCCCTTAATGGCCGCCGGCTGTCTTAGGGTCAGATCGTGTGGATCGGGCGGTCGTCGACGGCCAGGGCGGCTTCGTGGACGATTTCGGACATCGTCGGGTGGGCGTGGCAGGTCCGTGCGATGTCTTCGCTGCTGGCGCCGAACTCCATCGCGGCGGCGACTTCGGCGATCATGTCACCGGCGCGGGCACCGATGATGTGGGCACCCAGTACGCGATCGGTCGCCGCGTCGGCCAAGATTTTTACGCGGCCTTCGGCTTCGCCCAATGTGCGTGCCCGACCGTTGGCTCCATAAGGGCAAACCCCCTTCTTGTACTCGATACCCTCGTCTTTCAACTGGTCTTCCGTTTTGCCGACCGTCGCGATTTCTGGGTGGGTGTAAACGATCGCGGGGATCACGTCATAGTTCATATGGCTCTTGATGCCCGCCATGCGTTCGACGCACACGACGGCTTCTTCCATTGCCTTGTGTGCCAACATCGCGCCTCCGATGCAATCGCCTGTCGCGTAGATGCCTTCGACGGACGTTTCGTAGTTTTCATCGACGCTAAGGAAGCCGCGGTTGTCGGTTTCCAGACCGGCCGATTCCAGTCCCAGATCATCGGTCGCCGGCGCACGTCCGGTGGCCAATAGCACGCGATCACATTCGATCGAATCGCCGTCTTTGATCGTCACGACGCACCGATCCCCGTCGACTTTGGCCGATTCGACGAAGGTCTTGGTGCGGAAATCCAGGCCTTGTTTTTTGAACGCGCGATGGGCCAATTGGGCGAGTTCACTGTCCAGTCCCGCTAGGATGCGGTCCATCGCTTCCAGCACGATGACTTCGCTGCCCAAACGGTTCCAGACGCTGCCCAGTTCCAGGCCGATGTAGCCGCCGCCGATGACCACCAGACGTTTGGGGACGCTGGGGAACGACAGCGCAGTGGTGCTGTTTCCGATGCGGTCGCCGTCTTCTTCGACACTGCGCAGCTTTGCCGGAACACTGCCGGGGCACAACAGGATCTGGTCGGCTTCGATCAGCGTCGGTTCGCCGTCGCCGGTGGGCGTGACCTGGACCGAATTGACGTCACGCAGGCGTCCACGGCCCTGGTACGGCGTGACCCCTTGGTTTTTGAACAGCATGTTGATGCCGCCGGTCAACGTGTCGACGATCTTCCGCTTGCGAGCCATCATCGCGTCCAGGTCCAGCGTCACGTCGCCGACCTTCACGCCATGCTGTTCCAGGTGGTGCAGCGATTGTTCGTACAAGTGCGACGATTCCAGCAGGGCTTTGCTGGGGATACAGCCGACGCGGACGCAGGTGCCGCCGAAGCGATCATTTTCGTCGATACACGCGACGTCGATGCCAAGCTGAGCCGCTCGGATGGCTGCCACGTATCCTGCCGGCCCGCCGCCGACGACGACCAATTCGTGTCGCGCTTTGTTCATGTCTGCTTAGTATTTCGCTGGTTTCCAAGAGAACTGGGCAGCCCGTAAAGTCCGCAGGGCAGCCAATGAAGTATGCAGGCTTTGGGCCGCAGTGACGAGGGGGAACAACGGTCGGATTCTTTGAGGTCCGTGCGTTTCGGGAGATCTTTCAAGGTGCCAAAAGTTCATCTTACTTTCTCCTGGGGCCCAGAAGCTGACCCGCGACTCATCCATCCAATCGACGAAGCTTTCTGCAGGCTGCCGCCGGAGCCGCCGACTAACCGGGGACCGGCCTGCGTACCAGCCCCGCCGTTGCCGACGAAACGGGATCCAACAGCCCCAATGAACAGCCGGTCATCGGCTTCATCGGGACGGGAATCCGGTACCACACCTATCACGGCCGCGAAGCGTTGAAGTTCGGCTCGTGTGTATCGGGATTGCGGATGTCGACGTGAACGGTTCGGTTGACCTACCATCCGGAAAACCAAACGTTTGGTGATGACGCGCTGGCGAACTCGTTCATCGAACGACCGCAACGGAAGGGATACGAGATCACGGTTTGATCGTGACTTGTTTTTAATGTTTCGGCGGCCGGTGAATCCGATTGGGTTTGCCGGCCTTTTTGTGGATGGTTGGGAAAGGGATTGTGATGGAGGGGCGGACGCTACTATCGCGGAGCGAAAGGCGACGATGGCCGACTATGGCAATTGGCGGATGAACAGATTGCGGAAGGTGATCGGGCTGCCTTCGCTTTCCAAGCACAGGTAACCTTCGCTGGGCTGGCAATCCGAACCGCCGGACACTTCTTCGCCGTTGACCCACAAACGGATCGTGCCATTGACGCCTCGGACGTAGTAACGATTCCACTGGCCGGCGCCCAAAGATCGTTCCTTCGATGGAAACGAACGACTGCCGTTGGGTGACAGCGGCGGGAAGGGCTTCATGGTCGACTTGCCGACCGCGAATACGTCACCGTGGGTCGAAAAGAACGGCGTTTTGCCGCCACCGGTTCGCTGGTGCCACTGGCGTGTGTAATCGTGGTCCAGCATTTGAATTTCGATCCCGCCGTCGGGCAGTTTGCCGGGCGGCAAGTCATCCAAAGCCGACGCGGGAACCCACGCGAACACGCCGCTGTTGCCGGCCGGGCGTTCGTGCCGCCATTCGATCAGCAGTTCAAAGTTCTTATACGTTTTGCGGCTGCGTGTGACTCCGATCGGCGTCCCCGATCCGTGAGCGACCGGGCCGTTCCAGGTCAGCGTCTGGTCATCGCCATTGACACGCACAAAGTCGGCTTCGCCCAGCGGCGTCCAGCCCGGATCGCTGGGAGAGACGACGATCGTGTGCTCCGGTGCATCGGTGTGTGTGGATTCGTCGGCTTGGCATGCAGGCGAAAAGCATGTGGCCATCAGTCCGGCAAACAGTGTGAACAACTTGGCGGATCGAAACGTCGGAAGTTGCATGATCATCATCGTTTCACTCGGAGTGATGGGCGGCGTGTTGTGGGATCGAAGGGGCAAGAAATCTGGGCGGGCGACGGCGGTTCAGAAATCACGAAACGGTCCACGCGGCGGTGCGTCTTGCATCTCGCTTTCCCATTGCCGGTATTTCGCTTGGATGTCAGCCAAGACGTCCGGATATTGCTGGGACAGGTCGTTGGATTCGCCGATGTCATCGGTGATTCGGTACAGCCCGCTCTGGTCCTTGTCCGGCATGTCAACCCACTTCCAATCGTCCACGCGTGCACCGCGGCGATCCTGGCGTTTCCAAAACATCGATTTGCGTGGCGATTCAGTGTCGCCGCGAAGCGTGTCCCACCAATCGAAGCCGTCCAGGGTAACATCGGCCGGAACTTCGGCGTCGGCCGCGCTGCAAAGGCTGGGCAAGATTTCCAGGCTGGTCAGCAACTGGTCGTTCACTTGGCCGGGCTTCAGCTTGCCATCGGGCCAGCGGACGAGACAGGGAACACGCACACCGCCTTCCCACATCGTCGACTTTTTTCCACGCAGCGGGGTGTTGTCACTGCCACCGCCGCCACCGTTATCGGACAGAAAAATGACGATCGTCTGGTCCAGTTGGCCGCGCGATTCGATGCGGCTGATCACTTGCCCGATCGCATCATCCATGCATGTGACCGCGGCGGCATAGTCGCGGCGACGAGCTTCGGTGGTCACTACCGTCGCCGGGTTGCCGTACCGGTATCGATCGGTGGTTCGGTACGTCGGGGCGACCTCGGGATACATTGCTTTGAAACGTTCGGGCGCCTGGATCGTGCTGCGAATCTTTGGATCCAACGATGACGAATTATGGGGCGCGCTGAATGGTAGGTACAGGAAATACGGTTGGTCGTCGGGTTGCTGGTCCAGGAATCGCAACGCTTCGCGTAGGAACAGGTCGGTGCAGTAGGTACCACGGTCATCGACGGTTGGCGATTCATTGCGAAACATGCTGGGCACGCCGTAACGTTCGTGGGTGTAGTAGTCGATGCCCGTGTTGACGAAACCATAAAAGTCGTCGAAGCCTCGGGACGTTGGCAAGAAACGACGCAGACTGCCCAAGTCCCATTTGCCGTAGATGCCACATCGGTACCCGGCATCGGACAAGTAATTGGCCAACGTCGATTCGCGAACGTCCATGCCGCCGATGCGTTCGAAAGTGGCGGCGTACTGTGCGGCGGTATAGCGGTGGCCGTAATCCGGGGCTTCGTTCCGGATCATGTCGCTGATGCCGTTGCGTTGCGGATAGCGACCGGTCAACAGTGCGCCGCGTGACGGAGTGCAGGCCGACCAAGCGACATAGAAATTCGTCAGCCGGATCCCCTCGACCGCCAAACGATCCAAGTTGGGGCTGATGATCTGACCGCCCAGGCAGCCTAGGTCGTTGTATCCCAAGTCGTCGGCAACGATCAGCACGATCGATGGCGAGGTCGGTGGTGCCGCGTCAGTCCAGGAGGAGGCAATGAAGAAAACGACGATGCACAGAAGGCCGGTCATGCGGCGGTGACCGGCGGCGGATGGGTCGGTGAGCACGACAAACACGGGTGGAGCGGGACGGTGGGGCGGTGGGGCGGTGGGACGGTGGGGCGGTGGCGACAAAGCCGAGGCGGGATGGGGACGGATCACGCGGGGGTGCAAATCATGGGCGGCGTCATGGTCTGCGGCGGATCCCCGTCATCATAAACGCTGGGGCACAGGGGCTGGGCTCCGGTCATTTGTCCAGTCATCGCTGCCGTGCCGTCGTTCGGCCGTGCATGCTAAGCCGTTGTGTCGGGCCGCCGTGTTCGGCCGGCGACATCACCGACATGATCGGATTCTTTCGTACCTTCGGCGCCAGCGGTCTGTGATGCGGTTGGCCGCGACAATTCGCCAGATTCTTGTGGGTGGTTTTACGTCCAGTAAACGGTGCGTGACCTAGGAATCTAGTGGAAATCTCCAGGAACTTGTTTTTCACGATCCGACCATGCACGCAAACCGATCCCGGAAAAGCCAACTTGCGACACCGCGTCAACGTCGTAACGGACGCCGCGCCGCGGCCGTGGTGGAACTTGCGGTCTGTCTGCCGCTGTTGACGCTGATCATGTTGGGGACGATCGAGACCTGCAACATGATGTTCGTGGGCCAAAGCTTGAAGATCACCGCTTACGAAGGTGCCCGCGTGGGTGTGGTACCGACGTCGAAAGCGGAGAACGTCGAATACCAGTGCCAGCTGTTGCTGGATGCCCATGGCGTCAAAGGCTATGACGTTTCGATGAATCCCAGCGATCCGGGATCGCTGGGTGAAGACGACTATTTCCAAGTCACGGTGTCCGCACCGTTTGATTCGAATTCTTTGCTGGGCGGATACCTGTTCAGCGGCAAGACACTGACACGTACGGTCAGTCTGCGTGCACGGTAACGAGAAACTCTGATAGGGCCCGCAAACGATGCCAATCCATCGCATCCGAAACAACCGACGTGATCGCCGCGGCGCGACGATGGCATTGGTGGCCGTGTTGCTGCCGGTGCTGCTGATCATTTCCGCTTATGCGATCAACATCACGTACATTGAATCGCTGAATACCGATGTGCAGATTGCATCGGATGCCGCAGCGCACGCGGCGTTGAAAGAGTATGTGTTAAGCGACGGTGACAAGGCCAAGGCGGTGACAGCGGCACAAGCCGCGGCAGCGCTGAATCCGATCGGCGAACACGTCATGCCGGTTGGTGAAGGAGATTTGGATGTGGGTGTCAGCAACCGAAACGCATTGAATTCAACGCATTCGTTCACACCGGCAGAAAACGGCAATGCGATTCGATTCGTGACGCGCTCGCTAGCCAATAGTAACAACACCAACATCAAACCGCTGTTCCCGACGTTCGGGACCAACTTTCAGTTCAAGACACAACGCGAAGCGATCGCCACCCAAGCGGCGATGGATATCAGCTTGGTGGTCGATCGCAGCGGATCGATGGCATATGCCGCGGACGAAGTGGCCCAGTACCCGCCGGCGCCCGCGGCCGCACCGGCCGGGTGGGATTTTGGACAACCGGTGCCACCCAGCGCACGTTGGTTGGACTTGATCGCAGCGGTCAACACGTTCAAACAGTTGATCGAAGCTTCGCCGATGGAAGAGTACGTTGCGCTGTCGACTTACAACAGCAATCCGGCCACTCCCGTTCGTCTGACGAACGACTACACCGAAGTCATGGATGCGTTGCAGGCGATCTCGGTCAGCTTTGAAGCCGGTGGGACCAACATCGGTGGCGGGATGATGGAAGGATCCGCCGCGGTGACCGACCAAGCCTTGGGACGCCCCTTTGCCACCAAGGTCGTGATCGTGATGACCGATGGGATTCACAACTACGGGAAAGATCCCGTCAGCGCCGCCTACAGCCTGTACCACAACGGGATCACCGTCTTCACCATCACGTTCAGTGATGAAGCGGATCAAAACAAGATGAAAAAGGTCGCCGACATCTGTGGCGGCCAACACTTTCACGCCGTGACCGCGGCCCAGCTGGCGGATGCGTTTCGTGAAATCGCCCGTCGTTTGCCCAGTCTGTTGACGAAGTGAGACATGTTGATGTTGGTTTTTAAACACTTTCGCCAGAAAACTCCGGTGCAACGATCCGTTAACGATGTAGAACGGCGAACCGGGGCTGCTGCGGTCGAATTTGCCTTCTGTTTGGTATTGTTGGTGATGCTGATCTTTGGCGGCATCGAACTTTCCCGCGCCAGCATGCTGAAACACGTCGCCGACCACTCGGCCTACATCGCGGCACGAACCGTGATCGTTCCGGGCTCCAAGTCGTCCACGGCAAAAAACATGGCCAAGGATTATCTGGCCAAGCACGGGATCCAATCGGCGACCATCACGGTGACGCCGGAAACGCTGAGCGAATCGGACACGTCGGTCAACGTGTCCGTGAAGATCCCCGTTTCGGAAAACGTCTGGTTGTCACCCCAGTACACCAGCGGCGATGTCGAAGGTCATTGCACCTTGATGACCGAGCGGGCACCAATCGTGTTGGCAAAATCTTTGCCGACGCCTCCACCACCGCCGCCTCCACCACCGGAACCCGAACCGGAGCCGCAACCAGAGCCAGAACCCGAACCGGAGCCGGAACCAGCGCCGGAGCCTGAGCCGGCACCCGAGCCATCGCCACCCCCGCCGCCTCCCCCACCTCCACCACCGCCTCCTCCACCACCCATGCTGTAAGGCGATGGGGGTGAAAGGGCGAACGTCCACATCAACGATCGACGCCGGTGATCAAGTTTTTGGTCGCCGGCGTTTTTCGTGTTGCTCGTTCCGTGAATCATCAAAGCCGCAACTTTGCTAACATGCAGTCCGGTGAGGTTTCGATTCGAGCGGACGGACACGATGGTCAAAGTCAACAGCGGCGGCGGATGGCGGGCGATCGCCTATTCTTTCAAGAAGGGCCGTGAAGCCGGCGGGATGTGGAAATTCTACCGGGCGCTGCGAAGCAAGAATGCGTGCAAGACGTGCGCACTGGGCATGGGCGGCCAGAAGGGCGGCATGGTCAATGAGGTCGGATCGTTCCCCGAGGTCTGCAAAAAAAGCATGCAGGCCATGGCGTCGGACATGCAACGCGGGATCGATCCAAACTTCTGGAAGCGGAACAGCATCGAATCGCTGCAGCGTTTGACGCCACGCGAACTGGAATATCTGGGACGTTTGGTGCATCCGGTCCGCTATCGCCGCGGCCAAACCCACTTTGAAACGATCACTTGGGAACAGGCGTTTGACACGATCGTGGGCAAGCTGCGTGAAGTCGCACCGGATGAAACGTTTTGGTATTTCAGCGGACGCAGCAGCAACGAAGCCGGTTTCCTGCTGCAGTTGATGGCGCGTTTGTATGGCACCAATAACGTCAATAACTGCAGCTATTACTGTCACCAAGCCAGCGGCGTGGGGCTGAATTCCAGCGTTGGCAGCGGGACGGCAACAATCCAATTGGAAGACTTGGAACAAGCCGATTGCGTGATGTTGATCGGCGGCAATCCGGCCAGTAATCATCCGCGATTGATGAGCAGCCTGTTGAAGGTGCGCCGATCCGGCGGCAAGGTCATCGTCATCAATCCGGTTCGCGAAACAGGGCTGATTCGGTTTCGCATTCCCAGTGATCCGCGTTCGCTGTTGGGCGGGTCAAAGATCGCAACCCACTATTACCAGCCTCACATCGGCGGTGACTTGGCGTTGTTGTGGGGAATCGCCAAAGCCGTGCGTCAGGCTGGTGCGATGGACCTGGATTTCTTGTCGCAAAATTGTCGGCATCATGACGAATGGTTGGCGGCGGTCGATGCGATGGACTGGGCGGAGATCGTTGCGAAATCGGGCGTTTCGCAAGCGGAGATGGAAGAGATTGCAGACGTCTATGGCAAATGCAACCGCGCGGTGTTCGCCTGGACGATGGGCATCACGCACCATCAGCACGGCGTGTTGAATGTTCAAGCGATCTCTGCGTTGGCGTTGTGCCGCGGGATGGTGGGGAGACCGGGCAGCGGATTGATGCCGATCCGTGGTCACAGCAACGTCCAGGGGATCGGCAGCGTGGGGGTGACCCCGCGGTTGAAGAAACAGATCTTTGATGCCTTGCAAGAAAAATACGGCATCCAGTTGCCCACGAGCGCGGGCAAAGACACGTTGGCATGTATGGAATCCGCCCACTGTGGTGACTTGAAAGTCGGATTCTGCTTGGGTGGGAATTTGTACGGCAGCAATCCGGATTCGGCTTATGCCGCGGCCGCTTTGTCCAACTTGCAAATGAACGTGATGCTTAGCACGACTATGAACACCGGGCACGTTCACGGGCTGGCCGACGACACGATCATCTTGCCAGTCTTGGCCCGCGATGAAGAACCCCAGCCGACGACCCAAGAATCGATGTTCAACTATGTGCGGTTGTCCGATGGTGGGCCGCGGCGTTTACCGGGGCCACGAAGCGAGATCGACGTGATCTCCACCATTGCTTCGCGTCTGATGCCCGAAATGCAGGGCGTCGATTGGACCGCGATGGGACAGACTTCGACGATCCGCCAGTGGATCGGCGAAGTCATCCCGGGATTCGAAAAGATCAAGTCCATCGACCAAAGCAAGGAAGAGTTCCAGATCGCCGGACGGACGTTCCACCAACCCAGCTTTGGGACCAAGGATGGCAAAGCGATTTTGCATGTCCATGCGTTGCCGCCGCTGGCCGCCGAAGGTTCGGGGCAATTGCGATTGATGACCGTCCGCAGCGAAGGCCAGTTCAACACGGTGGTGTACGAAGACGAAGATCTGTACCGCAATCAAACCGCGCGAGACATCATCCTGATCCATCCCGACGATTTCCCCGTGCTGGGGATACGGCCGGAATCTCGCGTCACCGTTTCCAGCGACACCGGTCGGATGGAAAACATTTTGGCGCGGCCTTATCCCGACATTCGCTCGGGAAACGCGCTGATGTACTATCCGGAAAGCAACGTTTTGGTTTCCCGGGCGATCGATCCGAAAAGCAAAACACCGGCTTTCAAGGGCGTCGTGATCACCGTGACCCCACAAGAAAGCGGTTCGGTCGCACCGGCCGGATGATCTGTTGCGGGCCCAGGCTTGCCAGGACGTGAAAATTCGCAACAGTACGGTGGGGCACGACGAACGCCACGAGTTTTGACACCTGAACCTTTGCCAACGCGAAAACGCGACGCGACATGATCGACGAAATCGTCCAGGACATTGAAGATTGCGATGACCCCCGTGAACAGTTCGAACTGTTGATCGAGTTGGGGGATCAAGCCGAATCGTTGGACGACAAGTGGAAGATCGAAAACTTTCGCGTCCAAGGCTGCACGTCCAACGTGTGGCTGGTCGCGTTGCCCGATGAATCTTCGCCCAGCGGCTTGAAATTCCTGGCCGACAGCGACGCGCATTTGGTCCGCGGCTTGGTCACATTGGTTCTGTACCTGGTCAAAGACAAGACGGCAGCAGAGATCGCGGAATACGATTTTGAATCCAAGTTTGACCAGCTGGGTTTGGCTCGTCACCTAAGTTCCGCTCGCAGCAACGGTTTGAAAAGCATGGCCGACCGCGTCCGGCAACTCTCCCAAATGCCCGCCGAATAGCGCGAAGCCGCCTTTCCGCATCGTCGCCTTTCGCTCCGCGAAAGTTGCGTGGACACATAGGACGCTACTTTCGCGGAGCGAAAGGCGACGATGGCCAGAGTTATTCGGAGTGGCGTCGATAAAGGTACTCGCCGGCCGCAAGTTTGGCTTTCGGTCCGTTCATGCGAATGTAGTTTCTCAGGTACTCGTATTGCCTGGGGTTTCGGACCAAGTGATCGAAAGGCTCTTGCTGCCACAGCTTTCCTTTTTGCGAAAGAGCGCGGTTGACCTCTCTTGCGGTGTAGTGAAGCCACGAATCGCATTGCTCGACGAGCGACTGTTGTGATCGAAAACTGGCCAGTAGATGAACATGGTTGGGCATGACACAGAAATCGCCCATTCGATATCTCTGTCCATTAAAGAACAGCAGGGCGTCATGAACAATTTGTGCCAATGCCGGATCGCGAAACGGACATTGCCCCTGACATGTGTCGAGATATGCCTCTCGATGGCGATTGAGTTCCCTGAGGAACCGGCGACGCTGGTCATCGGTCAAGTTTGAAACCGATGATCGCCAATTCGGGGACGGTTGCCCCGTGCTGCGTTCGATCCAGTCAATCTTATCACGTTCCCAGCGATGGAGAGTCTCTTGCGGGATGGAATCCTGAGTGCGAAACGTGATGAATAAGAACGCTCCGGTCTGAGACCAGTGTGGGCGATAATGCTCGCTGATCGAAAGCGGTGCGTTTGGATCAAAGCATTCGCCAAGCATCGTCATTCTCCTTGCGAAGCAAAGTCGCCTTTCGCTCCGCGAAAGTAGCGCTAAATATCCGAACGCATCTTTCGCGGAGCGAAAGGCGACTCTAGCCCTGCCAGCCGCGTTCGGTGGGGGCATCTTCGTCGGTGATTTTGCCGACTTCCATGACCGCTTGGATGGTGGGCGGATCGGGTTTGAAAGATCCCGGTCGATAGCCTTTGGCGATCGTCAGCGGCGACCACCCGTGTCGATTCTTGTGGTTCCAGATTTCCGGATCGGCACCCAGCTTGGCCACCAAACGTACGATTTCGGGAAAGCATCGATAAGCGGCGCCGTGCATCGCCGTTTCACCATTCTTATCCACGTGGTTGATGTCCAAGCCCAGTTCCACCAACCACTGAACCGCTTGTCGGACTTCGTCGATCGTGCCCGGGTGTTCGCCCACGTGATGAACGCCCACACCGGCGGCAACCATCAGCGCGGTGCAGTCGTCGTGGTTGGTGATCATCGGATCGGCACCGTGGTCCAACAGCAATTGCATGTAGGGCAAGTCACAGGTTTGGCTGGCCATCAAAAACGGTGTCGCGCCGCGTGTGTTGAAGCGGGCTTTTCCGGGCGCTTTGCCACGGCGCAATTTCAAGTTCACGTCGGCACCCGCATCGATCAACTTGGCCGCAAATTCAAGGCTGGACACGCTTCCGTGAATCTGTGGCGGCGGGTCGCCTTCGGGGGTGTCGCCGACTTGGGGGCGACGGACCCAGGCCAGTGCGTGCAGGGGCGCGAATTCGCTGGACTGGTCATTGGGGTCGGCGCCACGCCCGACCAACCGCAGTGCCAGATCAAAGTGGCCGCTTTCGACCGCCAGCATCAAAGCCGTCATGCCTTTGCGTGGGTTTCGGCCCGACGTGTTTTTGGGTTCCATCGCCGCCGAGATGTCGACGCCGTGATCCAGCAAACGCATCGCGGCTTCGATATGGCCGTTGCGACAGGCAAACATCATCGGTGTGAATCCCGAACGCAGCGATTCGTTGACGTTCGCACCGCCGGCGATCAGCCGATCGATCGCATCGGCGTGCCCGGCTGCTGCGGCCCACATCAACGCCGTCTGGCCGCTGCGTTGTTTCGCGTTTACGTCGGCTCCCTGACGCAGCAGCGTGTCGATCACGTCCACGTCACCGCCGCGTGCCGCCAGCATCAAGCACGTCACCTTGCCGGCGATGGTCAGATCGGGCGATGCACCGGCGGACAACAAAATCTGGGCGATCGTCGCATCGCCATTTTCGCAAGCGATTGCCAGCGGGCTGATGGAATAATCGGTCACCGCATCGACTTCTGCGCCCTCGTCGATGATCGCGGTCACCCAGTCCGATTTGCCATGACGTACGGCCCAGTGAAGTGCCGTCATGCCGTCGGGTTGACGCTGTTTGACGGATTCTTCATTCAGCGAATCGAGCGCATCGGTTCTGCCGGCTTCCACCGCATCGACCAACGATCTCGAATCCGATGAAGGTGTTGTGGTGGTCGATGATTGCACATCCGCGGCGGATACAGCGACCGTCAAAACCATGCCCATGACGATTGCCGGAAAGACAAACTGGATTCGCGTCATACCGTAAAGCTTTTGCGATTGTTGGAACGTCAAAGAGGCAATCATTCAAAACGATCCGCGTCAGAGCGATGGCGGGCGACGATCGATCAAACGTTGACCGGGTCGAACAGGTCTTCGACACGACCGGTGCTGTCGGCGAAGGTTTCCAAGGGTACGCCGACTTTGTTCAAAAGTGTCAGGTGCAAGTTGGAAAGCGGTTCGGGGTTTTCGTAGCGAATGTGTCGTCCGCCACGCATCTTGCCCGCCGCACCGCCGGCAACGACCACCGGCAAATTGTGATGGTCATGCGCGTCGGGGTCGCCCATGCCGCTGCCGTACATGTACAGCGAATGATCCAGCAGATTGCCGTCGGCTTCGGGGGTCGCGGCCATCTTTTCCAAGAACTTGGCAAACAACGAAATGTGGTACTGGTTGATCTTGGCGACCTTGGCCAGCTTTTGTGGATTGTTGCCGTGGTGGGTGACCGGATGGTGCGGTTCGGGAACACCAATTTCGGGATACGTCCGAGTGCTGGATTCGCGTGCCAGTTGGAAGGTGACGATGCGAGTGATGTCGCCGCGGAAGGCCAGCAACTGCAGATCGAACATCAATTCCGCGTGATCGGCATAGGCAACCGGGACGCCGACCGGGCGGTCCAAGTCGGGCAACGGGTTGTCCTGCGCCGTGCGTTCGGCGTGTTCGATGCGTCGTTCGACTTCGCGAATGCTTTCGATGTAATCGTCGATCTTGTTGCGGTCGTCGGATCCCAAAGCCAGCTTCAAACGCTTGATCTCATCGGTGACCGAATCCAGCAGGCTGGCGCGGGCACGCAGCGCCTCGGCACGTTGCTCGGGCGTGCCGCCTTCGCCGAACAAAGTTTCGAACACGATCCGCGGATGCGCCTCGGCCGGCAACGGTGTCGTCGGCGATGACCAGGACAAATTGTTTTGATAGACACACGCGTAACCGTTGTCGCACTGGCCGACGGTGGACAGCAAGTCCATCGACAGTTCCAGCGAAGGCAATTGGGTTTGGTGTCCGAATTGTTTGGCGGCGATCTGATCGACGGTGGTGCCCAAGTAGTAATCGCTGCTTTCGGTCAGTTTGGCTTGTGCCGCACTTAGGAACGCGCTGTTACTGGTCGCGTGAGACCCGGGATAAGCGTTTTGCAAGTGCATGTTGCTGATCACGGTCACCTGGTCTTTGACGCTTTCCAGCGGTGCAAGGCTGGACGGTAACGTGTCCAACGATTCGCCCTCGGGCGTCCACTGGGCCGGATTGAATCCCATCGGGATGTAGATGTATCCGACGCGTCGCAAGTTCTTTGCCGCCGCCGGTGTGGATTCCGCCGCGGTCAAACTGGGAACCATCGCGTCGAGCAACGGCAAGGCGATTGTCGCGCCCAAACCACGCAGGACGGTGCGGCGAGGCAACGATGTTCGCGTGACGTATTGGCCGAATCGCGAACCGGAATTCGAAGGTCGTTTCGGTGACGTCATGACGGGTCCTTGGGCGGATGGTAACGAGATTGAAACGGCCGGCTGGCCACGATGTTTCGAACGATCGATGAAAAGCGATAGTCGTCTTGGGCTGATTCCGAAACGATCCGGCGGACCGCCGCGGCATCACGATGGTCCAGACCGCGTCCCAGGGCGTAGGTCAGCATCTTTTCCACCAAACAAGTGACGAACATTTCGGGATGTCGGGTCAAACTGGCTTCCAGGTCTTTCACCCCGGTGACTTCGGTGCCGTCGGGCAATGTCCCCGACGAATCGACCGGAGTGTCGTCGGCATCAAAACGGCGATAACGTCCGACCGCGTCGTAGTGGTCCAGCGAAAAACCAACCGGATCGATCAACGCATGACAGGACGCACAGGCCGGGTTTTCACGGTGCGCGGCCAAGCGTTGGCGAAACGTTGCGTCGGTCAGACTTTGTTTTTCTTTCAGCGCCGGTACGTCCGGCGGTGGTGGCGGCGGCGGCGTGCCGACCAAGTTTTCCAACACCCAGTTGCCGCGGATCGTCGGTGACGTGCGAGTGGAATACGACGTTACCGCCAGGATGCTGCCGTGACGCAGCAGTCCGCCACGATTCGAATCGGGTGAAAGATCCACCCGGCGGAAATGGCTGCCGACGACACCAGGGATTTCGTAGTGAACCGCCAGACGTTCATTCAGGTACGTGAAGTCGCTGTCGATCAGCCCCAGCACGCTTTCACCATGTTCTTTGATGTGACGAAACAGCGATTCCGTTTCCGTCCGAAACGCACGTCGCAGGTTTTCGTCAAAGTCGGGGAAACGCCGAAGGTCAGGCTTCACGCCGTCCAGGTTTTTTAAATACAGCCACTGGGCCGCAAAGTTGGTCACCAGGCTGTCGCTGCGTGGGTCATCGAGCATTCGCCGGACTTGTTCGTCCAAGACCGCCGCGTCGCTCAGTTGGTTCGATGCCGCCAGATCCAGCAATCCTTCATCCGGCAGACTGGCGTACAGAAAGTACGACAGCCGAGACGCCAATTCCGTATCGCTGACGCGGTGCAGTCCCGCGGTTTCCGCGGGTCGTTCGATTCGAAACAGAAAGTGTGGGTTGACCAGGATGGCGGCGATGCCTCGCTGGATGCCGAATTCGAACCGGTCATCCGCGGTCGAGTTGCTGCGATGCGATACCGTGGCCGATTCGGATGTCGTGACGGTGGTTTGAACCGCGTCACGGAAGAACTTCATCGGAACCGCCAAGTCGTCCGGGCCGATTTCGCGTCGATACGCGTGTCGCAGCAGCTTCGCGAAAATGATTTCCGCCGCGGCGACCTGCGACGCCAGCGAATCGTCGTCGGGGCGGACGGTAAAGATTCGCTGTCGGCTGGGTGTGTCGACGGGGCCGGTGGTCTCCGGTGCAACCAGCTGTTTGTTTGGTGCGCTTTGTGAATCATTCAACGGCCCGACCATGCTGACTTCGAACAATGCCGGCTGTTGCCTTGGGTGTCGGTGCCGGTTGTAGGCCGCGTCGAAGGGTTGGCGTTTGATTTCCCGCAGCGATTCACCTTGGCTGACAAACGTCACCGCGATGTCATGCGGTCCGGCCGTGATCGGAACACGAACTTTCAAGTTGGTGTCGACGTGCGTGAAGTCTTTGCCGTTTTCCGGCGGCTGGATATGAAACCGGTGGTGTCGATGGCGGTCGACCAAGACGTCCAAGTCGTGGGGCCGATACAAACCTTCGACCATTTCATCACGGTCGCGGGTCAGACGGACGGCGATTTCGTAGACGCCGGATTCCGCAAAGGTGTGTCGGATGTTCGTGCCGCCACGTGTGCCCAGGGGCAGCCCAGGCAAATGGTGTTCTTGAGTCAAATCGGCGGGCAAGCGAACCGTCAAGCCCATCGGCGTTCCGGTCGGCCGGGCCACCGCGATTCGGCTGATCTTTTCCGCCGCCGTCAAATAACGGCTCATCAATGCCGGCGACAGTTCGCCGACGGTGATGTTGTCAAACCCGTGACTGGATTCGTCTTTGGGAATCCAACGCGTCGCATCGATTTCGATGTCCAGCAAATCGCGGACGCTGTTTTGATATTCCGTGCGTGTCAGACGACGCATCGAATCGTTGGGCGTCAACGTTTGCTTGGATTCAGCGACACCATCCAGCACGCCGGCCAAAGCTTGGGTGGCCACAACGTATTCGTCATTGTCCGGACGATACGCATCGGCCGGCGGCATCTGACGCGACGCCACTCGTTTGTAAATGTTTTCCCAAGCCGGCCATTGTCCGGTCGCCTCGTCCCAGCTTGCTTGACCGATCGGTGTCGTTTCTAGATCCAGTCCGCCGACCGCGTCGTCGGCGTTGTGGCAATCCAGACAATACGATTCGACGAACTCGGTCACCACACGCACTTGATCGCCGGAAACCGTCGCCGACGGATCGGCTGATGCCCGGGGATTGTCGACCGCGAAGAAAACACATCCGAACGCCAGGATGCACACCAGTGAACGAAAGGCAGCACGCGTTACCGCCTGGCAAAACGACCGACGTTTTTTCGGTTCAGCGTTGTCGGAGGCGGGCGCACGACGGTCCGGAAGATCCGTTCGGGTCATAAAATTCAAAGGCGGGAAAAGGAATCGCGACGAGGGCGGGGGGCAGGAGGGCACCATCAATTTAACACAGTCGTCATCCCGAATCACGGAGAATTCTGAAGTCCTCCCGGCATGGTGGACGGTCGGCCGCCCGCAGCCTTCGATGCAATCGGCCGGACTGATAAACTTGAACTCGGAAAAGCGAAGGAACCTTTCGCTGGAATGGACGACTGGATCGTATTTCCAAAACACCACAACTTGAGATGGCAATGAAAATCCACCAACGGATTCGGACGGCTGTGATGACAACGACGGTGATGTTGACGCTTTCGGGGGCTTTGGGCGGTACGGCGGTCACGCTGTACGGTGACGAAGGCATGTATCTGTTCAACGACTTGCCCAAAGAAACGTTGAAATCGCGACACGATTTTGAAATTACCCAAGCTTGGGCCGATCACCTGCGTTTGTCTTCGGTACGTTTCAACAGCGGCGGATCGGGATCATTCGTGTCCAGCGATGGTTTGGTGTTGACCAATCATCACGTGGCCAGCGACACGTTGCATAAATTGTCGACGCCCGAGCGTAATTTGATCGATGACGGATTCACCGCGCGATCGATCGACGAAGAATTGAAGGCACCCGATCTGGAATTGAACCAGTTGCATTCGATCGAAAACGTGACCGACCGAGTCAACGCGGCGGTCGACGACGATGCGGGTCCGGAAACCGCGTTCAAGCAACGGCGTGCGATCATCGCGACGATCGAAAACGAGTCTTTCGAATCCACCGGGTTCCGCAGCGATGTGATCACGCTGTTCGGTGGCGCACAGTATCACCTGTATCGCTACAAGAAATACACGGACGTCCGATTGGTGTGGGCACCGGAAACGGCGGCGGCCTTCTTCGGTGGTGATGCGGATAACTTTGAATACCCACGATACAACTTGGACGCGACACTGATGCGCGTTTACGAAGACGGGAAACCGGCCAAGTTGGAACACTTCTTGGCTTGGAACGATCAACCGCTGCAAGGCGGCGAATTGGTGTTCGTCAGTGGCAACCCAGGGCGAACCCAACGGATCTATACCGTCGATGCTTTGCGATACCTGCGTGACGATCGGTTGCCGTACGTGTTGGATTATCTGCGCCGCAAAGAAATCTTGATGCAGCAATTCAGTCTGAACGGTGCCGAAGCCAAGCGTCGTGGCCGTGATGAATTGTTCGGCATCCAAAACGCCCGCAAGGCCTACACCGGCATGTTGGCCGGTCTGCAGAATCCGCAAACGTTTGCCGCCAAGAAAGGTCGCGAGGACAAATTGTTGGCCGCGATCGCAGACGACGCATCCTTGGCACCGCTGGCCGGCACATGGCAGGATGTCGCCAAGCTGCAAAAAGAAAAGGCCGACATGCTGGATCAATCGGTCAACCTGCGAAGTTCTCTGTTCAGCTTGGCGATGAACACGGTTCTGTTGGCCGAAGAAGACACCAAGCCCAACGAACAACGTCTGAGCGAATTCACCGATGCGGGACGCGAATCGTTATTGCAGCGGTTGTTGTCCACCGCACCGATCTATGACGATTTGGAAACGGTCAAACTGGCCGATGAATTGTCGCGATTGATCGAAGTCCGCGGTGCCGATGACGATTTGGTCGTGGAAATCTTGGCCGGCAAGGGACCGCGGGAACGGGCGGCGGAAATCGTTGCGGGAACGCGAATGAACGAAGTCCCGTATCGAAAGGAATTGGTCGACGGCGGACGCGCCGTGGTGCTGCAGAGTGACGACCCGATGATCCAACTGGCGCGTTGGTTGGAACCGGAATACCGACGCATCCGCGAGATCAACGAAAAGATCGACGAGCGCGAACGCCAGGCGTATGCGAAAATCACCGAAGCGACCACCGCGGTGGAAGGCACCGGTGGCTATCCCGATGCGACGTTCACATTGCGATTGGCCTTCGGGACGGTCAATGGGTACGACGAAGACGGCAAATGGATCGAACCGACCACCGACTTTGCCGGTGCGTTCACCCATGCGGCCGATCACGAGGGCCAGGAAGACTTTGATTTGCCGTCGCGATGGTATGACGCCAAAGACCGTTTGGACCTGTCGACCCAGCTGAACTTTGTCTGCACCGCTGACATCATCGGCGGAAACAGCGGTAGCCCGGTGGTGGATCGCGACGGCAAATTGGTCGGGCTGATCTTCGACGGCAACATCCAAAGTCTGACGGCCGATTACCTGTACAGCGATGAACAGGCACGCGCGGTCAGCGTTTCGGCGGTCGGGATTCGCGAGGCGATCGAAAAGATCTATCAGGCACCCGATTTGGCCAAATCGCTGGGGCAATAGGCTGGGCCATTAGGCTACGGCGATCGAACGGGGCAATGGAGAAGTTGCCACAGGGCGACGGGGATCGAGGCGGTTGTGTCAAGAAATTTCGATTTCTTTGCCAAGACTCGCCTCCGATCGTCGAAGGGGGGGCAACCGGTGTGATGCCGTTGTTGTCGGCCCAAAGCCCGATCGGTTGTCCGGGCGTCGCGGCGGATGTCCCCACCATCGAAATCATCAAAGTCCACGAGGCGTCCGATGAATCCGTTTTCGCTGTTCTCTTCCGGCAAACTGCCCGAGGAAGGCGTATCGCTGTGCAATAGCGAACGGACGATTTGGACGCTGGAGGATGTCAGTGGTTCGGTGACGATGATCAACTTTCGTCGTCCCGGTAAACGCTGTTCTTGGAATCGTCGCTGGTTTCGCGGCAGCATGATTGCGACCGAAAAACGCCTGGTCGCTTTTGCCTACAAGACGCGTCTGATTCATGTCCCGTTTGATGATCCGCGTTGGGCCCAGATCGACGTGCATTTGCCCAACGGTCGGACGCTGTTCATTGGGCACGATGCGTCGTTGTTTCATGACGACTGGTCGGGGACGTTGGAATACCGTTTCAAGGCCGGCGGGAAGACGCGATTTCGTGATCTGGTCAAAACGATGACGACTTAGTGGAAGCGTTTTGATCCGGTGGGCGGATCGGTGGGCGGGTGAATACAATTCCACTCATGAACAACGCTTTTCAACTTTTCATCCTGTTGTTGGTCGGTGCCACATTGCCGGCCATGATCGTCGCCATGTTGGCGATCTATCCGATCCGGCGGCACGCGATCCGTCTGGGGTTGATGGATCGTCCCGGGGGTCACAAAGCACACACCCAGGCCACGCCGCTGGGCGGCGGCATCGGCATCGCACTGGGCGTTGTGGTGACATTTGCGATCGCAACCTTGGCGGTTTTCTGGACCGGTTGGATCGACGCTCTGCCGGAATCTTTGGCCGGCCGAGTGGCGATCTATGCCGACGGTGCCCAGACGCGAATCGGCATGCTGTGGTCTTTGATCGGTGCCGGGTTGGTCCTGGTCGTCTTGGGGTTTGTGGATGACCGTCGTGGTCTGCCTTGGCAATTTCGCTTGGCGGTCCAGTTCGGCGTCGCGATCTTCACCGTCTATGGGATGGGCATCGGCCTGACCGCGTTCATCGGTCTGGCTTGGCTGACCAAGTTGATGTCGGTCTTGTGGATCGTGGCGGTGATCAACAGCTTCAACATGCTGGACAACATGGACGGATTAAGCGGTGGCGTTGCGGCGGTGATCGCCACATCGATGGCCATCGTGATGATCAGCACGCCCGACCCGGCAACGGCCAAGCCACAATTGTTGGTCGCGGCATTCTTGATGGTGGTGCTGGGGGCGTTGCTGGGGTTTTTGTGGCACAACCGACCGCCGGCAAAGATTTTCATGGGCGACACCGGCAGTTACCTGGTCGGCTATCTGATTAGCGTTGCGATGCTGATGGCCACGTTCGCCGGTGGCGGTGAAGGACGCCCGCACGCGGTGTTAGCGCCACTGTGTGCGATGGCAGTTCCGCTGTACGACATGTGCACGGTGTTATGGATCCGCATCCGCGAAGGACGCAGCCCATTTCAGGCCGACCGGCGCCACTTTTCACACCGCTTGGTCGAACTGGGCATGACCCGGCCACGAGCGGTGGTGACGATTTACCTGGTCACTGCGACGTGTGGTTTGGCCGCGATTCTGTTGACGCACGTCACCGTGCTGCAGGCCATCACGGTCTTGGGCATCGTCGGATGCATGCTGTGGCTGATCGGGATCTTGGAATCCACGCGTTGGAATCAGTGAACATGCGATCGGCGGCGATCATGCATCGCGGTCGCTATCGAACCGCGACGCCAAGAGCAGAGTTGATGATCGCCGCACCCGGTTTTTGATACAGCATCACGACGTCGTCGGGCTGGATGTCGATTCGTTCCTTCGGATCATGCATCGCGCGATCCAAGTCGACGCGAATGTTCATTTGGCGACCGTCGGGCAACTTGCGAAGAATCACCGCTCGGGTGGCCGAACGCAGATAGGCTTGTCGGCCCGACATCAACACCGCACCGTCTTGACCCATCGGGCCACCGGGCGAAGCGCCGACCATCGCAATGGCTTCGACAATGTCCAAGTCTTCGTCACGCGGCAAAGGAACGCGACCGCCCGGCAACAAGCCACCGGTGTAAAAGTATTCGCGTCGTTTGGGAACAAACAACACATCGCCTTCGTTTAAAACCACATCGTTCGGGCCGAACGGCAACGTTGCGTTGCGAATCATCAGCGGGATGCGAACGATGTCCGGCATGATTTCCAGCGGTCCATTTTGCCCGTCCATCGATGGACGTTCGACATAGTCGTTGACCAATGCGTTGGGATTGGTGCTGTCCAGCAATCGGTCCGCAAAACCGCCGGCGCGGATGACATAGACTTCGCGTGCCGCGTCGGTGCCGGGCAATCCACCCGTGGCCGCCAAGGCGTGCAAGACGTCGTTTTCATAGATCGGCAAGTCGATCACTTGACCGCTGCCGCGATGCGCTTGGACGACTGCGCTTTGACCGCTAAGGGTCATGTTGCCGGTCGGCGAATCTTCACGCAAAACGACGACGCGTTGGGTGCGCGGGATCAGCAAGCCGACGGTGATTTGGCCCTGGCCCTGCAACAAAACGTTCTGCTTGTAATAGGCCGCGCGAATCGTCTCGGTCGCCTCGGTCAACGTCAGCCCTTGGACCGCCAGTGGCTGGATCAACGGCAAATCCAACGTTCCGCCGCTTTGCACTTTGATCGGCAATCCCGTCGACGGAGCCACAACGTTGCCGTTGGGCGGATAGTATCGTTGGTTCAACCCTTGGTTTTGTTCAACGATCGGCGTTTCGTTTTCACCCGGCGGGAACACACCAAAGATGTAGACGGACAACACGTCGCCCGCTCCGATACGGTGTTGGTCGACCGGATTCTGGCCCAGCTTGGTTTGCGGAACGGGCACCAGATCGTCACGGCTGCATCCGAACAGGTCGGGCGACAGACGGTTGGCCGGAATTGATTCGCCGTCCCAATTGTTCCAGTGGAATTGGCATCCCGTACTGACCAGCGTCAGTGTCACCAGGATCCACGCGGCGGCGGATTCAGTCAGGCTTCGCGGATGAATCATCGGTTATGCCAGTCAGGCGTTGTCGGGTCGTAGGGGGGGAGGAACGACAACCGGCGCGGCGGGCCGATCAGGGGTGTGCCGGGGGATTGGTCGGCGACATGTCCATCACCGGGACATCTTGGATCGTTGTCGAAGATGCGTCGAAGGATTCGATCACGGTTGATCCGACCGGAGCTGATGGCGATACCGTGGGGGCGGATTCGATCATTTGTTCCGAGATCAACATCGATGATCCCGCGTCGATCGCACAGCCTCCGGTGCAAAGGCTTGATCCACAAGAACAACGTGGCATCGGACAGCAATCCGATTCGTACACTTTCAAATGGTGCGTGTCGGGCAATTGGGCTGCACGAGCTGCACCGTCATGCCAGCCTTCGTAATACGCGGCGCGACGGCGATCACAGTCTTTCAAGACTTGCTTGGGGTTCCAGTACCTTTTGGGTGCGATCGCCGGCGGACAATTCGGACCGCCCGTGGTCACTTCGTTGAAACCGTCCAGCCAACCGGCGCGATAGTCGCTCGGGTAGTCCGATTGTCTGGGCGACGGGCGACGTTGGAACTCCATCAAGCCGCGAAACCGCTGCGACATTTCATAACGACAATCTTGCATCGAAGCACAACCCCCGAAGCACGTCAGCGCGATGGCGCACGTCAGCGTGACGACGAACGACGGCAACCGAATCACGGTGCCATACCGTGTCGGGGCCGTTGCCCGTGGATCGCTGGATGCCGAAGTCGTCATGGCGTTTGGTAGGGAGGGGGGAGGGTGCTTCGTCGTCGATTCCGAGTTCAAAAGCGCAACACAACGCTCCTATGCACCTGGTCTTCGGCACTGCGTGGAGGCCGTCCTGAGAAGATTTAACGATTACGCAGATTTTTCTGACGATTGTCTGACTTTCGACTCGATTCGCTGAACATCCGCTAACGTTTCGCCGATGCGGCACGGGGCCAGGCAGGTTCCCAGCTCCGTTCGTGCGCCGTGGATCTCCGGCGATTCACTACGGACGACCCACTGTTCGGCTGTATCGGTTGTGACAGAAATTCAAGTTTTGACGCTTCTGGCGACGATAGACCTAACAGTGACGCCGCACTGGGGCACCTGATTGGGTGGTGAGGTCTTTTTAGGTATTCGCACGACAGAACCGCGAACCCCGGTGGCTCAGGGGCGCAGTCCGACGCCTTCATTGCAACCGAGACCACAGTTTCATGCCGCACCGTTCCTCGGCCGCCGGACGCAGCACGACGCCGTCACCGGGCGCAGGGTCGGTCGGTTGCGAACCGTCTGGTGCAGCCACCGCGGCACAGCGGAGGCGACGATTGCCGGCCGGCATTGTGTCGCTGGAAGCCCTGCAACCACCGACCGGATGCACCGATTCGAATCTGCGATTGAACGCGGCCCACGCGGTGGTCGCCGAATCCGACGCCGCGTCGTTCTCCACTGGGCACGATGAACCGGATCCGACGGATGACCTGACCCGCGTCGGCCGCTTCACCGTGATGCGCCGGTTCTTCCATGCGGCGGTGACAGCGACGCCACTGTGGATCGCCGATGCGACGATGTTGTTGGCGATGCAGTGGATCGTCATCACGATCGCCCAGCAATCGATGACTTGGGACGCGACCGTTTCTCTTTCCGCCGCGACGATCGCCACCGTCATGTTGTACGCGGCAATCGGAATTCCGCTGGGACTGTTGAACGTGCCGGGCCAAAATCCCGTCACCGAACTTCGCATGGGAATTCAATCGGCCGGACTGGCCGGTTTGATCGTGACCTACGGATACGTCTTCACCGGCCAACCGATGGCCAACCGCGTTTTGGCTTGCGCCGCTTGGGTTGCTTTGACGGTCGGCCTGTTTCCGCTGGCGCGGATCTTGGGCCGAGGCATCCTTTCCCGCTTTTCGTGGTGGGGGGTTCCGGCGTTGATCATCGGCGATGGTCGGCGAGCCATGCTGTTGCACCAATACTTGCAACGATCCGCGTCGCGAGGCATTCGATCGCTTGGGATCCTGCAGACTCAACCGACCTTTGCGGTGTTCGGACAAGACGGATCCATTCGACCACGACGTCCGGCCGACGTTTTGGGCGGCATCAGCGAATTGCCTTATTTGAATGAGACCCACGCGTTTCGCTTGGCCGTGGTAGCGACTGAAAACGTTTCACGCCGTCAAGCCGCGGCCGTCGCCGATCAGGTTCAGGCACAGGTCCCCGAAGTCATTCTGCCGGTGTGCGAACAGTTGCCCAGTCTGTGGTGTGAAACTGGCGATGTCGGTGGATTCATGTCGGTCCGCATGCGTCACCGTTTGCGTCGGCCGTTGCCCGTGTTGGTCAAGCGGATCACCGATGTCGCCGGTGCGGCGGTGTTGTTGGTCGTCTTGGCACCGCTGGCCGCGATGATCGCCATGTTCATTCGCGTCGTTTCGCCGGGGCCGGTTTTCTATTCGCACGAACGTATCGGCAAAGGCGGCGTGCGTTTCCAGGCGTGGAAGTTTCGCACGATGGTGGTCGACGCCGACCAGCGATTGAAACACTTGTTGGACAGCGATCCCGATCTAAAACGTCAATGGCAGGCGGATCAGAAACTGCGTCATGACCCTCGCGTCATCCCGGTCCTGGGCAACTTTTTGCGCAAGTCCAGTTTGGACGAACTGCCACAACTTTGGAACGTCTTTTGGGGCCAGATGAGCCTGGTCGGTCCGCGACCAATTGTTGAATCGGAGATCGAAAAGTATCGCGGCGAATTTAATCGCTATCTTGCCGTGCGGCCCGGCATGACGGGATTGTGGCAAGTGTCCGGCCGCAACGACACGACCTATGACGAGCGCGTCGCGCTGGATCGCTTTTACGTTCGCAACTGGTCGTACTGGCTGGACTATTACCTGCTGTTGCGAACGATCCGAACGCTGTTGTTACGCGAAGGGGCTTACTGAAAAGTTTTTGTATTGCGGACGACAAAGTGTCTTTGGAGCCGCAAAACGCTGGAAAAAACGGTGTGGGGGGCTTTGGATCCGCACTGGCTTGATTCGTCCGATCGGCCTTGACTTGGCTGATCGGATTCCGCTACGCCGCAAACCCCCGGTCTGTCCATCGGACGCACCGCCAAACAGAGTATCGACGTTCCATGACAGGATCCACTTCGGTGACACAGCATCAACCCAACGGACGCGGCGGTTCGACCGGATCGCCTCGCTCCGGACTCGGTTTGCCGCTGCGCAATAGCGTCGAAGCGATCAACCTGCCACAACTGATCGCGCGCCAGCGATGGTTGATCTTGTTTCTAGGCAGTTGCGGGCTGGCGATGGGCGTGGCCTATGCGACGCACGCCGAGGTCTTGTACGAATCTCAAGCCAAAGTCTTGGTGGCCCAACGTTCGGCCGGCTTGAACAATTCCGGCACGGGCACCGATGTCGTCGACGAAGACGTCTTAGCCAATCACATGGGGCTGATCCGGTCTCGCAAAATCGTGTCCGAAGCGTTGGCCGAATATGGTCTGATGGAATTGCCGTCTCTGGTGGCGAAGGTCAGCGACGAAACGGACCAGGTCGATTACGTGATTCAAAACACGTCCATCGGCAAAGGCGGCGACGGGTCGGCTCGCAGCGCGGCGATCATGAACATCACGCTGCAGCACAATAGCCCGGAAGACGTCCAAAAAATCCTTGCCGCCATCATGCGGCGCTATGAACGCTTCATCGTGTCGCAAGTGGAAAGCGTCATGGGCGAAGCAGGACGTATGATTCAAGATGCCAAGCGTGCGTTGGAAGCGGATCTGCAGGCGGCCGAAGAAGAATACTTGGTCAGCCGGCAGAACGCGCCGCTGTTCTTCCAAGGCGAAGGCAGCAGCAACGTCTACCAGGATCGCTATCGCCGATTGTCCGAGGAATTGTTGGAACTGGACATCCAACAATCCACGATGCGGACGCGTTTGGAGCGCGTTCGCGAATCATTGAAACATATCGGAGGCGGTTCGGATCTCAGCGATCACTTGGACAAGCTGGCCCTGATCGACAGCGACAGTCTGGAACGCCTGGGGGCCTTCGCCGGTCTGCAAGTTTCCGCATCCAATTCGGCCGAATTCAAGGCGGCCATGCCCGCCAAGATGGAAGAAGCTCGTGCCCAGGTCACCCGGCTGTTGATGCTGAACGCCGAACGTGAAAAGCTAACCGCTGTCTTCGGTTCCGGGCATCCGAAGGTCCGCGAAATCAATAACGAGATCCAGCTGGTCGAAGACTTCGTTCGCAAGAGCAAAGAACAAACGTCACCCGAGATGACGTTCGGCAGCCAAGCGATCAAACCCGACGCGCTGCTGCGTGCTTACATCGGCTTCATCGAACATGACATTGCCGCGATCGGTGAACGCCGAAAAGAACTGATCGCCTTGACCACCGATGCGGAAAGCAAGGCCAAGGAACTGATCGAATTCGAACTGAAGGACTTGGTTCTGCAGAAAAAGATCGCGCGACACGAAGCGATCTTTGATGGCATCGTCGGCCAGCTTCAGGAGTTGAACACGGCCAGCGGACTAAGCGGGTTCTTGTATGAATTCTTGGAAGTCCCGCGACTCGGCAAACGCGTCTGGCCCAACGTTCCGCTTTGTTCGCTCGGTGGATTGGTGCTCGGCTTGTTGTGCGGAATGGTTTTGGCCGTCGGCAACGAATTGCGTGATAGCCGGTTCCGCACCGCACAAGAGGTCGACGAAGCGATCGGCTTGTTGAACCTGGGACACGTCGGACAGATGTCAGCGATCGACCAGGGAATCGCCGGTTTGGTTGCCACCGACGGGTCGAGCGAATCGGAGGCGTTTCGTCTGGGACGAACCATCTTGCTGCCGGATATCAAATCGAAAAAGGTTCGCAGCATTGGATTCACCAGTTCCATGCAGGGGGATGGCAAATCCACAATCGTTGCCAACTTTGCCCAAGCGTTCGCCCAAGTCGGTTTGAACGTCGTTGTGGTCGACTGTGACCTGCGCCGTCCCAGCCAGCATCGTTATCTCAGCCTGCAAGATCAGCAGGGGATGTCCGAGGTGCTGCAAGCCAAGTTTCCGTTGGCCGAAGTGATTCAGCCGACGGAAATCGAAAATTTAAGTGCCATCTCGGCAGGCAAAACCCCGGAAAATCCGGCGGAATTGCTGCAGGGCGTCAATCTGGACAAGGCGATCGAGTCGTTGTCAAACCATTTCGATCTGGTCCTGGTCGACCTGCCGCCTGTCCTGGCGGTCAGCGATCCGGCGGTCGTTTTGCCGCGACTGGATGGTGCGGTTCTGGTCGTTCGTGTGGCGCGAATTCGTCGCGAACAATTGGCCAATGCGTTGCAGCGATTGCAATCCACCGGCGCGAACTTGATCGGTTCAATGCTGAACGTGGTCGGTGCGGACAAAGAATTCGACGCGGGCGTTTCTCAATACGGATATTACCGCAACGATTACACGCGGTCGTCCAGCCAGCGAAAGCGTGGTCGCGCCGCTGCCACCCCGGGTTCGGTCAACAACGCCGCCTAGGATGTCGCCGACCACCACCGTATCCAAATCCGATGACACGCCCCGCAGGCTCGCCCAATCCGTGAGCTTCAAAGACATGGAATCGCAATCAAACCAGGACGCCCCAACCGTTCACGTCGGCTTGGGAGCTGGGCATTGCGAATCGACACAGAACAAGGATCGATCCCATGGTCAGTGCAGCCACGCTTGCAACCAATCTGATTGACAAAACATTCTATCAGGACGCGGATGGGATTCCGGGTCGTTTGAGGCGGATGACAGCGAAACTGTTGCAGTCATTGCCCGGGGCCAGCGTGGTCACCAACGACGCCGACCGGCAAGGCGATGTGTTGCTGGCAATGGAGGCGTTGGAAACCGCACTGAAGCATTGTGACTTTCAAACCGTTCTGGATGTTGGAAGTGGGGCCGGAAAACATGCAGAGCTTTTTCACCGACATGGAAAGTCCGTCACGACCATCGATTTTGGAAAGTCGATCTATTATCAGAAACGCGATCAGCATCGTACGGACATCATCGCTGATTACTACGAATACCAGTTCGATCAACCGTTTGATTTGGTTTGGGCCAGCCACGTGTTGGAACACCAGCCCAATCCGAATGACTTTCTGAAAAAGGTGCATCGTGATACCAAGGAAGGCGGTTGGGTGGTGATCACCGTGCCGCCCCTGAAGCACCAGATCGTCGGCGGGCATCTATCACTCTGGAATGCCGGAATGCTGTTGTATCACCTGGTCTTTGCCGGGTTCGATTGTCGCAAAGCTTGGGTGAAACGATCGGGTTACAACATCAGTGTGATCGTCGACAAACGAAGTATCGTCTTGCCAGAACTTCACTATGACAGCGGCGACATCAATCGTCTGTCCGCGTTTTTGCCCCTCGGCCTAGGCGAAGGATTTGACGGCAACATTCGTTCCATGAATTGGCCGGATTGAAAACGTTGATGTCCATGACGGATCGCATCACGATCGCAGCGGCAACATTGGAAATCGATGCAGCCACCGCCGCGCTGATCGCCGCTCCGATGCCGCCCAGCCACGGCGTCAGGATCAACGCAACGACGATGCCGATCACCGCGGACCAACCGATGGCGTTTCGGAATTCTCGGCCGTGACCGCACATCACCATGGCACATCGCACGCATCCGGTGGCCGCATTGATGAACTGGCCGATCGCCAGAATGCGTAACAGGTTGGCGTGCGGGCGAAACGCGTCGCCGAAGATTCCCATGATCGGTTCGGCAAAGATGAATACCAGCACAACGATCGGTGTGCTGACCGCGACGATCAACCCATTGATTTTGTACACCAATCGGCAGATTGCATCGGAGCGGTGCAGCGAACTCAGCGTCGCAAATTTGGGGGCGACCACGCTGTCGACGGCGGTCAACAGAAAGCTGACCAGACCGGCCGCACGGTTGGCATTGCTTAACGCCGCCACCACCGCCGGGCTGGCAAAGAACGCCAGGATCAACTGCGACGCCCAGCGGTTGCCTTGGGTGATCCCCGAAGCACTTAGAAGTGGTACCGAATCGGCAATCATTTGCCGCGGATCGATCGACCGTGAATAGCGACGTGGCGGGACGAATCGAAACCATATCAATCCGGCCACAACCACAATCAGTGCATTGACGATGGTTGCCGTGAGCATCAAATCTGCGGCGTTGTGAATGCCGAAGCGATCATCCAGTTGCGTCAAGAAAATGACGGATCCGGGAAACGCCAAGAACGCAAAACACATGTACGCGTTGATCCGCCCAAGTCCTTGAAAGCCAAACGCCAGCAATTGGGTCAACGCGAACGGGATCATGGCCCAAGCGGTCGACCGGATGACCGCCTGATAGCCGCCTGGATTCCAAATCGCGGGAAATTCATGGCCGGCCAGCCAGACGGCGGCACTGGCCAGGCATAGCGCGAGGCTGGTGAATCCCAGCGAAACCAGGATCACGTCGCTCATCCCCCGGCGATCATTGGTCACCTTTTTTGCCGCGATTTGACGGACGATGGTGCTGTCCAAGCCCAGACGGGCGAACATGGCAACGGTGATCATCACGATTTGACCGACGAAAAAGCGTCCGGCCTCTTCGGCCCCCAACGCGCGGGTGACCGCGACGTTCATCAACACACCTGCCGCGGCACCGCCGACGCGCAGCACAAAAGCCAGCCCGCCAGAGGTCGCCAGTCGAAACAGCCGGTTCAGCAACGATGTTGTCCCATGTGACGTGTCAGGTGGGCTGATCATAGAAGCCCGGGCGGCCGTTCACCATGTCCATGGATCGCTGGAAACACCCGCCGCGCCCCTCAGTGACTTGCACGCGAAGACAATACTCACGCACTGTGACGAATTCGATCCATGTCGATCGCCCACCACTGTTCGTCATCGGCAGTGATTTTATCCCGCGCGGACGGTTGTGGCTTGCCCTCGTCGATCTGCGGGCCGTCATCGGTGACTTCGCCGGGCGACGGCAACGACATCATGTCATCGATCGATCCGATGTTGGTGTCGGCCGGCGGCAATGCATCTTGCTGTTCGTCGATCGCTTGCTTCGCCAAGGCCCGCGACGCGCTGCTGGCACCAATGAAGAACCAACCAATGATGTCATAGCCGGTGAATTCGAACATCCCGAGCAGAAAGTAGATCCACACCAGACGAGTGCAGGAATCCATCCGCGTCAGCGGTTGACGAAGGTTCGCAAACACGATCATCAACAACAGCAAAGTGGACTGGACACCACCGTCCATTGTCAGGTCGATGAAAATGTTATGTGAATTATTCTCTCGATAGAAATGGTCCAAGTCGCGATTCATCATCGCAAATCCGTTGCCCGCGCCATGCCCCAGCGGATTGGACGTGATCTGCTGTGACGCGGATTTCCAAATCGCCAATCGACCTTGACGCTGATCCGCTAGACGTTGTTCGGCTTTGATGTCGAAACGCTGGGTCAATTGATCTTCATGCCGACCGCCGGCCAACAGCATCACATAAGTTGTCGCACCGATCAGTGCGATCAGTAAGAATCCGATGCGATACGGATTCCGACGATTCTCAGCGATCCAGAAACAGGATGCCGCCAAGCAGGCGATCACGCCCGCCCGGGACAACATCAACACGCTGGTGATCGCTGCAATCGCCAACGATGGCAAAAACAAGGACGTTCCCACCAGCAGTGCGGCCAGCATGCCAAGGTGGGTGGATTCCAAATTGGGACCACCGGATGCCAGGAACCAAACCGGCGAATTGGATTTTTCGCGGCTGTAGATGGTCGCCAACTCACCGTGGTACATCACATTGCGGGCAATGATGGCGATGATCGTCATCCAAAAGATGATCCGCAGCGTCTGTTTGCGTTCATCCACCGTGGTTCGGTGAACCCAATCCGCACCCGCAACGCATGCGGCCCCGGCAAACACCAATAAGATTCCACGAATGTTGTATCCGTAAACCCAATAAGTGAACATCGTCGTGCACGCCATCGAGATGAAAAAACACATCTCCAGATTCAGCGTCAGCCGATGGATGCGTGTCGCTCCCAGGATCAATCCGATCGGCAACAGCAAGTGATAGGCATTCAGGGTGTTGCCCGTGACGTCGTTCTCATAGACCGGTATCTGAACCAGTGTCAGGAAGACCAGGGCAAGGTAAAACCAATGAATTAGCCGCATGATTTTGACATTCCGATGGGACTCATGCGGCTTGACGTTGCGGCCAAGGATCGATCATGCGTTCAAGGCCCGTTGGCGTGATCGATTGGTCGGCAAAGTAGTCGGCGTCCGCCAGGAAACGTGTCAGATAACGACGCAGCAGATCCGGGCGATCGATAAACGATTCGAAGAAGGCACGCCCGTAAACGCTGACCGGTTTCCCTGCGATCAGTGCTTCCAGCCCGACGGTCGAATTGATCGTACAGACGTGACAGGCACGCTGGATCAAATCCGCGGTGTCTTCACGCGTTTGATAGACCTTCAAACGTCGTGATCGCAACCGTGTGATTTGCCGATCCACCGCCTGGATCGCCGATCGGTTGGTTTCCGCCGGATGCGGCTTGATGACCAATGCCAGACCGTCATGATTGGATTGTTCGGCCGCCCGCTCGATCGCCGCTTGATTGTTGACGTCGCTGTGAAGCAACAGTTGCGTGTCGCAAGAAACCTGCAGCGGCAAGAATCGGAACGTCGACGGCAAGTCCTTTAGTTTGGACATCGTGTCGTCGGCGGCACTGGATGGCTTGGCTTTTCGCAAACGGTGCCACTTGTCACTGAAGCGACCGAACATCGCATTCGGTTGTATCGGATAGATGCCGCGGCCTGCGATGGCGTTGATCCAGTCACGCGGGCGTTCCCATTGCATCCGGATCGCACTCTTGGCTTGCGGAACACCAACCCCCAGCTTTCGATCCCAATACGCGGACTTCCAAGATTCGTACTCCGCTGCCTCGCAATCGGTGTACAACCGCAAACGATCTGGATTGCGGCGGATGGATGACGCCGCGTTGACGCCGGAGTCATCAATGAACAGCTTTCCGGGGATGTTGCCGATTTCCATATATCGCGTGGCGACCGACGGGGGGCAAACCGCTGCGGCCAATCGTTCGACGAACTGGCTGCCGTTCCAAAGAAACAGGTGCGTCGGATTCATGCGATGCAACTGGGATTCGATTGCTGCGCAAACCGGCCCCGCCAATCGTCGCAGAGATTCCAATGTCACGTCGCCGCGCAGGTATTCCAGACTTTCCGCGGCGCACTGGTCCAAGCGGTCCGGGGCCGTGTTGCCGCGCTCCGATCGACGCCAAGACAGCAATTCCACCGGCGCACCGTGTGATCGCAACAAGCCGTGGGAAGACTTTCGATACGCCAGAAACCGGACGTCGATCCCCGATTCCTGGCACGCACGGTGAACACGCACGAAGAACCGTGCGCGTTCAACATTGTCGGCCAGAAATAGCAATCGTGGCTTCATCGTGGGTTGGCCAAAATCGATGTCGTTGGGCGGGCGATGTGGGATCGCCGACTGGGAGGTGTGGTGATGTTTCCCGGACACCATCCCGGCGGTGCGACTCTTCGTTCCATTGCGGAAGTAGTCGATTTCGGGTTCACGGCACAATAGCAAGCGTCGTGAAACTGCTTTTCACGCCTGGACGTCAACGGCTTGCGCCCTGATTTTCAAAGTGAGCGCGACGAGCACGCAAAAAACATCCGTCGCACTAAACGCGTCGGATCGCTTTGTAAATCATCGAACGCAGTCCGACCGGGATGATTCGCACACCCGATCGGATCATCAGGTTTTGGACCAGATCCCGCATCGACATCAATCCTTCGCGGTTCATCGCGGTCAGATTGGCGAATTCCGAGCGAAGGTAATGCCAACCACCGCGTCGTCGCATGAACGCGCTATCGCCGCGAACGTTGACGTGATACTCCGGCAGATTTGCCAAACGCATGCCCTGCTTGATCATTCGCAGTGCGATCCACCAGTCTTCCATCAACCCGTCGATCGACGGATAGCCACCCACACGCATCAGGTCGTCACGTTTGAAGACCGCGGTGACGTGGTTAAAGGGAGTGCGTTTGCGCGAATACTGTTTGATCGCGTCTGACTGTGACGGAACTTTGCGATCGGTCAAACAGTGCTGCATCTTGTCATCGAACTGGCGGTACCAACCGCCCAGTAAACTGACGTCCGCATGTTGATCCAGATACGAAAACTGTTTTTCAAATCGATCCGAAAGCGAAACATCGTCGGCGTCCATCCGGGCGACATAGTCATAGCGACAATGTTGCAGACCGACGTTCATCGCCTTGGCAAGTCCGACGTTCTGTTTGCATCGCACCACGCGAACGTTGTGCATCGGCTGGGCTTCCCAGTGATCGATGACCGTTTCCAAGTCTTCGCTGACGGGGCCGTCGACGACCAAGATGACTTCGTCAGGACGCCGCGTTTGTTTTGCAGTGACGCTCTCGATGGCTTCCCAAAAATGGATCGGGTCGTCGTTCCGATAGACCGACATCAGTACGGAAAATCGGATCGGGCGGATGCCCGACGGCGTTCGGCTGCGTCGCAGCGGAGTGCCCGGCGCCTGTTTCAGAGCCACCGAAACGCGTTCGCCGATGGCCACAGCCGGTGATCCAGCGGACACCGATTCCGATCGGTTTTGGCGTAATGCCGGCTGCGGAACGCCACCGTGAAAACGGCTTTGGCGGGACGCACCGGCAGACCGGTCCTTTTGTGGATCCATCGGACAACCTCTTTTGAGGGGAAGCTGTCCTGTTCATCGACTCAAAATCGCGACACATCGACGCTTTGTAAGAAAATCAAAAGACTTTCTAAAGTCGCCGGGGGGTCTGAGCCGCCCACTTGATACAACCCCGTTATCAGGCTGTTTCGCAAATTCCGGGCAACTTGACTAACCATTCTCGGTTGTCCTGATACCAGGCGACGCATCGTCGCAAGCCTTCTTCCAGACTGATTTCGGGTTTCCATCCCAGCAACCGATCGGCCTTTTCAATGTTGGCCCAAGTCGATTCCATGTCGGCCACGTGTGCGGGCTTGCGATCCACGACCGCTTTCTTGCCCAACAGATCTTCGATGATGCCGATGACCTTGTTGATCGAATGTGGTTGATTGCCGCCGCCCAGATTGATGATCTCGTACCCCAGCGGCTTGGTCGCCAGGATCGTGCCGCGTGCGATGTCATCCACAAAGGTAAAGTCGCGTGACTGTTCTCCGTCGCCGTATACGGTGATCGGTTGGCCTTGGTCGATCAGATAGACGAATCGGAAATAGCTCATGTCGGGCCGGCCGGCCGGACCGTACACGGTGAAGTACCGGACGACGGTGGTGTCGATGTCGTAAAGATAGTTGTACGAATACGCCATCGCTTCGGCCGCCTTCTTGGTCGCCGCGTACGGTGAAATCGGCGTGTTGACCGAAAGCGATTCGACAAACGGCATGTCTTGGCCCGCATACAGCGATGACGTGGACGCCAACACGTACTTGCGGATTCCATGCATCCGCATTTCTTCCAACAAGTTCAAGTTGCCCAGTGCATTGGTCTGCATGTAGACGTACGGGTTTTCCATGCTGTACCGCACGCCGGCTCGCGCGGCCAAGTTCAGCACCGCGTCGAACTGATAGTTCTCAAAAACATCGGCCAGCGTGATGCGGTCACTAATGTCCACCGCGTGAAAGTGAAACTGGCTGCGACGACGCAGTTGGTCCAGCCGGTGGAACTTCAGCGAGATGTCGTAGTAGTCGTTCATGTTGTCGACACCCACCACATCCACGCTGTGGTCGTCGATCAACTGGTGACAAACACGCGAACCGATGAATCCGCCACAACCGGTAACCAGGACTCGTTTCATTGACGCTCAATCAGGCGAAAGGTGAAAGACAGTTTTCAAGCGGACCGTTGTCACCCGGTCTTGGACGATACGCAACTACAGGCTGCCAAAACTTAACGCTTGATTCATTTCGTCGATCGCCGCCGAAACCGCGTCTTGCCACTTTGCATCACCGAACTTGTCGGCAAATTCTGGACGACGGTGGGCAAAAATGATGTGGCGTGAACTGTTGACGACCGCCCCCAGGCCGGCATCGTCAAACGCATGCTTCACGTCGTCGGCGGCGCCGCCTTGGGCACCAAAGCCGGGAACCAGAATCCACGACGTCGGCATGGCGGCTCGCATCTGGGCCAATTGTTCCGGATAGGTCGCACCGACCACGGCGCCGACCGGTCCGTACCCGCTGTCGCCTCGCCGCTCGGCGTTCATCTGGGCGATTAGTTCCGCGACCCGTTGATAGACCGTTTGGCCATCGGTTTGGCGGTCTTGCAGCAATCCGCCGCCGGGATTGGACGTCTTGACCAGAACAAAGATGCCCGCGTCGCGATGGTCACATACATCGACAAACGGTTGCAGGCTGTCTTCGCCCAAATAGGGGCTGACGGTCAATGAATCGCTGCCCCACGCGCTGGCATTGCCGGCCCCCAAGTAGGCATCGGCATAGGCGGTCGCTGTGCTGCCGATGTCGTTGCGTTTGCCGTCGGTGATGACGATCAGACCGCGGCGGTTGGCATAGGCGATGACTTCGCCCAGAGCGATCGTGCCGGCGGGGCCCAGTTGTTCAAAGAAAGCGGCCTGTGGCTTGACACAGGCGACGCGCCCGGCGGCCACATCGATGATCTCGGTGCAGAACTGGGTGTAGGCCGCTGCCCACTGGTCGGGCGAATCGTTTGGGATGCCGTCCCGGATGCCGGCCGGCAGCTGATCGCGACGCGGGTCCAGCCCGACACAGGTGACCGAACCCGATTGGCGGACGGCTTGGGCAAGGCGATCGGCGAACTTCATGATCGGGGTTCTCGCGGAAAAAGGCGGCAAAATCGGCTGTCAACGCGTGCCGGCGACCGTCGCAGAATAAACATCCCGACCCAGACGCGAAACTCCGCTAGCGAAGTCCGTGAAGGTTCATTAATCTCTAGGGAAATCGGCTCGGCAAGCCTTCACGGCCCCACCTTCGCCGCCGATTTTCGGGATGTGGCTCAGCCTGGTTAGAGCGCTGCACTGGGGGTGCAGAGGTCGCTAGTTCGAATCTAGTCATCCCGACTCCTTAAGTCCTTTCCTGGCAACGACTTAGGGCGTGGCGAGATAATCCCCCTTAGCCGCTCCCCAGGGAATCCCCTTTTCAATCCCCTTTTCGGATGTTTTGGGGAGGTTTTCTGGTCGCTTCGTGGCTTGTTTCTCCCCGCCCAATGTGGCTTGTTTCTCCCCGCCCAATTTTGGGTGTCGGATGGGCTGGCGAGGTCGGTCCGGGCATCGATTCAGAGCCTCCAGGTCGGCCCCTACCGCCATCGCCCCGCGGTCCTGCATTCTCGGGCTGGCGGGGCAAGAAAAGCGGCCCTAGGAGGCGTCCGGCGGCCATCGCCGAACAATTGGAAGCGAAACCAAAAACCAATCCCTAGGGCCGCCGTCGCGGCTTGGCGTCTTTCAAGCCAATCGCCGGTTGTTTGCCGCCGGAAGGAAAGACAGCGACAAATCCGGAGCCGTCGACTTGCTCGGTCAAAACCGCCACTCGGGCAATGGCAGACCACCCTTATCGGTAGGCTGGTGTGGTGGCGGCATTTCGTGCGGGCCAAACATCATCTTAGGAAGACCCAAGCCAGTGACCTTCTGCTGGTTCGCTTGCAACAATCCTGCTCCATCGGAAACTGAACAAGCCCCAACGCCATCAGGAAGAATCGCCAGATGGTCAGGCCGATGTTCGGTCGCTTCAAACTCATACGATTTGCCCGCCCACTGGCCCGGCGAATACTGGACGTCGTGAAACAGGCCAGTGGATACTTCCATGAGTTGGCGGGACTCGATCGCACGGCAAATTCGTGGGTCGATATGAAATGCCCTTTCCTTCTCAATGCAAGCATCGGCAACAAGCTTGTTGTTTTCAAACCTTGCGTTCACGATGAATCCTACTTCTTGCTTGGCCCGAATCTCTTTTGAGTCGGCACTGACCATCCGTCCGTTGCTGTCTGCGGGGTGGTTCACCACGATGGGCTTCATGTTCCAGGCAGATGCTGACTTCTTGAGTTCGTTCTTCGAATAATAGAACGGGCCGTTTGATCCGTGATGGACACCCTCGACAATCATGACCACGGGAACGACATAGTATTCGTTACCGTCCTGCACAATCGAACGGTGGGCCGCCCGATTCGCAACAAACCGACTTGTAACTGTGAGCATCAGTTCCTCCGTTAGATACGCTTCGAATTGATTCGCTTTTTCATCTGTTCCGCTTCAAGCCGAAGTTGCTCTTGGGTTCTTTCGAGTTTCTTCCTGCGTTGGTAAGTGGGATGAACTGATTCGTATGCTTGTTTCGCTTCCGCAAAGGCTTCGCGTCGTTCTATTACGACTTTGTGCAAAGCATCAAGTTTTTCCAAATCGTCTTCGGAAACGCCGTGGTAAACCATATTGGTTTGCGGGTCGATCGATATAAGTGAAAGCAACCTGTTCTGGAGATTGACGTAATGTCGTTCCGCCTCTTTCATTTTGCCTTCTGCAAAACGCATGAGACGATAGTTCATCGAAAAGGCATCGTCTTCGGGTGGTTCCTTTAGAACGCCACCGAGGTCGGATGGCTGGCAAACGGCTCCATCGGAATACCATATGTACCCGCCAAAATAGACGTAATGTTCCTTGTCGTTTTTTCCATGTCGCTGATGGAAATTGATGTCGGTCGGGTTTTTGTAATTAGAATCAATAGCCGACTGGATTGAGTTATCAAGGGACATCGTACTGGCTCCTCGGGTTAATCGGAATTTAGACTAGAATTGAAAGGCAAATCACGACAAAAAATTAAAGTGCTCGGGCAATGCGAGGTTGGTAGTGCACCACCGAATGCACCATTCCTGCAACGACGTTGGCAAGGTCGTCGTGACCTCCCACTGGATGGTCAATTTGGTCACGTCCACCGCTTCGTGTCCTCCGTTCAAGATTGACCAGTTGGGAAAACATCATCGGCTCGTCTAGCAATTCAAGACGTTCCGAAGTAATCCAAGGAAGTAGGTCTGCATACAAGATGCTCTTGGAGGGTTTGCAGGGGCGATATCGAACGCCGCAGTCCTTGAACGCCCTCACTACGAACTCGCCCGCGTAGTTATCCCCGATCAATTTGGTGATCTTGTATTCGTTCAAAATTCGTGACATGTCCCCGATCACCGCGTGCGGATTGAACGGGGCGGGGTAACGTTTTATGAAATCCTGCACTACACGGTTTTCTTCACGATGTCCGATTGCTATGGCGGCATCATCGTTTCGCCCTCCTGAAAGATCCGCGAAAGCCGAGTATCGGGCTTCGGGGTTGGGCATCAACGACGTCCGATCTTTGATTACAACTTGCTCAAGTGCAGTGACAGAAACATAGCCACACACGTCATCGCGGAACTCGCCGCCATACTCCGCTTTTGCGGATACTGGATCGTCACGATAAGCCTGGTCGACAACCGACTGGGGCAGGCTTGGGTTCATGACCCTCGACGGGCAATTCCAAACAAGGACCGGGGCTGACTCGTTTCCGAAACTTACCTTGTGCTGGTGGTAGCAGTAGCCTTTCATCGCATAGGGGGAACTAATCAAAACCATGCGACCGCCGACCGATGCCAGGCCGGGGGCAATCGCCCGCACAAGTTCGGTATCGTTCTTGACTTTCGATTCCGAGTCGATGCCGAAGAAACAAGCTTCGTCGACAATGGCGGAAATCAGCGTGTAACCTCGAATGGTCCGCCAGTCACCTGACAGGATTTCAATTCGGTTTCCGTTCTTAAGTTCAAATTCCCATCGGTTTTCATTAACCACTTGGTCTCGCAGAAGGTCCGAGTCAAAAACAGCACGTAAATACTCTTTGACCACGCGACCTTGGCTTTTGGAGGGAGCACAGACGGCGACTACTCCGCGTTCGCCCTTGGCGAGTTTGTCTTCATGCCCAGCGATCACCGCCTCGTATGCACCTATGATCGCCGCGTTTCTTGATTTTCCGGACCTTCGGCCAGTCAGGAAGATACTTGTGTTGAACCCTGGCTTGGGAAGGTGGCGGGCAGACCTGCCGGTGCAGCGTTTCACCAACTCCCGTTCGCTGCGACGACGGAGGGGTAACCCGTACACAACTTTGAGAGCAGTGATCCAGTTTTGCCAAGTATCGAGTCCCGACTTATCGCCGTCGCTGGACTCAAGCAGGAAGGGGCGGAAAAGATGGGGGTCTTTGACGGCATCGACAATGTTCACGATTGCCCCTCCGTCTTCTTGTTGATGTAGTCCCTGACATCAACATACTTCCCTTTTCGAGATAGCCCGATTTTGGCTGCCAGTCCATTTAATGCGTTTACCGCGTGAATCCATTTTCCGAATACGTCATCGGAAAATTCTTCGTCCTCGAACATTTGTAGTTCCAGGGCCTTCAATCGTGCATGGACGAATGCAAACCGTTCGATAAGGACCAACTTGACTCTGGAGATTTCCGACGGTCCGCCCATGTCGTTGATGATTTCATCACAGATTTGGCGTAAGAATTTGGCCAAGGAGTGGCGACCGTCGAGTTCCTTTAGATAGCCAGGGCGATAGTACTTTGGAAGGTCGGTTAACTTACGCTTCTCGTACCTGTTGTGCTTTTTGCCATTGGTTTTGCCGGTGGCTTTACTGGAACTGGCCTTTCTGCGGCGGGTTTTGGCACCATCATGTGTTTCCATCGGTGGCGATCCGTGATGAGAATTTCTTGCGTCTTCATCCCATCCCTATCGGATAACCGACCCATCATGCAAGCATCACCGCATCAACGGAATTTATTCCTTCTGCAATTCATTCGGCTCTTTCAAAATCTTGTAGATCGTCTGACGCGACAAATCGAGTGACTTGGCAATTTCCACTACTGACAGGCCTTTGGCCTTCATTTGATGAGCACGCCGGATATGTCGTTTGGTTACTTTGAGTCTTTGGCCCGGTTTGATACCGCGTTTCTTCCACTTTCGGTCTTTTCCTTTGGCCTTGGCTGCTTCCAGTCCTGCGGTGATCCGCTCTGCCCTCAACTCCGTTTCGAACTGGGCCACTGAAGCAAGTACGTTCGCCATCATTCGTCCCGCCGGAGTGGATAAATCGACTCCATCTTTCAAGCTGACAAGATTCACACCGCTGTCTTGAAGTTCATCGAATAGCTTGGTCAGGCCACTTGCCGTCCGGCCAAGACGATCCAATCGCCAGATGACAAGGTTGCGTACCTTTCGCATTTGGATCAGTTCGTGCAGTTCGTTCCATTCTGGGCGTTTCATCGTCCGCCCGGTGAACTCGTCACGAAACCAACGAACTTCCAAGTCGTCCTGGTTGGCCTTCTCCCATCGTTTTAGGTCGGGGAACTGGGAAGCAGCGTCCTGTTTGCTTGAGGAGATGCGAACATAGATGGCGTCAATCTTGGCCATGGCGTTTCGTTTCTAGTCGGAGCTATTGTTGGTGGTTTGGGCAACTCCTGCCTCAGTCGATATGCGACCGGGGCAGGAGCGATTGTTGGTGAACGCGAATGCGGTTCAGTGGACGATGTCACTCTGGTCCTGATGTAGGCCCCAGATGAACCACTGAAGGAAGTTGAAGGGTTCCTCGACATAATCAGCTGTGGCGAGAATCGGGTACTGCTTGGTCTCGACGCATGTGCGGTAATGGTCCAGGAGCGGCTGTAGTCGCTCTGCTAGTTGCTGGGCCTCTACCTCAGTCAGGCCTTCGCGAATGAGTATTCCGGCCACTTCTCCGCCCAGTCGCACTACGGACTCGTCGCGGGGCATTTTGGGGCCTGTCATGGCAGTTCCTCGGGTTTGGAGTAGGATCGGTTCCACCAGTCACTACCGACACAAAGTGAATCGAGTCGGTGGGGAATGACCGGTTGAATGACCTTCGGTGCGAGCGGGATGGTCTGGGGGAGCGGACTTCTGTTCATGCTTGGGAAGTCGCGGTCGCTGCTGCCCTGGATCAATGTGGTAAATCAAATCTATGGCCAATTTCGCCATTGTTTTGTCCACAAATTCAGGGGGCCAAGCCATCCGAATCGCTGGAAAGCCATTTCTTTAGATTTAATCGACCACCGGGTGTTTTGCACCGGCTTGGGCTGATTATTGGTGCGGGAAACGGGGGCCAGGGTAGAGTCTGTTTCTACAGAGCATGTCTCCACTCGACTGGTCAACCATGCCTTCATTCTCTGTTCAGCGTTTCGCTACTTTCCCCAACAGATTTCAAGTCAGATTTCAAGATTGACTTCTCTATTCCCAAGCCAAGGTTCAAAACAGATTGCAGTGCAGCTTTCTTCTGCTTCGCAGCTTTCTTCTACTTCTCAAGACAGATTTCTCTATTTGCAGTGCAGCTTTGGTCTTCTTCCCCAGGCAGGTATCAATGCGAATGCCTTTAGTTTCTCCTAGCAGATTGCAGTTCTGGAATCATTGTTCTCCTAAGCGATTTCGTTTCGCTACTTCTCTCAACAGACTTTAGATCAGACTGCTTTTGCTTCCTTTGGCCGATTCCATCTACTTCTCAAGACATCCGTATTTTGCTTATCCTCGGCAGGTTTGTAGATCGATGCCTCCTTCCGTTCTTGGATTCTCTAGTTTGCAAATTCTTTTGCTTGACTGGTGTTTGTGGTGTTATGGCCATGGCAGGTTTCTGATTTGCTGCTTTCACCTTGTATCTGTCTTTGCTGGTATGGCTCCTATGCTTGGATTCGATGACCGATTCCTTCTGCTTCCGTGTTCTGTCTAGTCCGCTTCCCCAGTTTGTGACAATTTCTGTTTTCGACTTCCTGGCAAATTCGTCTATGTTCAATGAAGAAGACGAAGTTCAATGTCGAACTGATGCTTCTGATTTTGAAGTCGATGTAGCTGCGGATTCCTGAAAAATGCCGAAGCGAAAATGGCGAAGTCCTGTGTCGTAGGAAAATGGCGAAGGAAATCCTCTTTGGCTGGTTTGCATGTCAACGAGGCATCTGCAATCGATTGCCAATGACGGCGTTCATACTTTTGTGTACCTCCAGTTTGTTCTACTGAATCAATGGGGACTGGGCGTACAAGCATTGGTTCCCTGAACTTTCGTTCCCTGAAGCTGTTTCATGGGGCAGATTGCCCGGCACGATGAATGGGGGCGTTGGCGAACCGGATTGACGGCTAGTTGGCGGCCCTGAGCGGCTCTCTACCGCGTTTGGAGCCTCCAGGGGCCTTCGGTCCAAGAACGAGCCTGTGGGCCTGAATCTGGGCGGTGCGGGGTTCCTGGATTACACTTCGCTGTGACGCTTCTGGGTTCAATCGACGGATATTTACGACGACACCACCTCCATGCTCGACGACGACATCTTCAACTTCAGGCTGTTTTTGATTTGCCTAGTAGCAGCTGTGTGCATCTTTTTTGCTCCCTTCGTGATCTGGGCAATACTGATGGCGATTGTTGTTCCCTTTGGCGGGAGCATCAGTATGCCAACGACGCTTAGTGAGTTGGGCGATTCCTACGGTCTGGCGAACGCACTGATTTCAGCTTTTGCGTTCGTTTGTTTGATTTCGACGCTTTTGCTTCAGCGACGCGACATTCGTATTCAGATGGACGCACTGCATGAGAGCATCGAAACAAACAAGCAAACATCGTCCAGCACCGAGCGACTCGCGAAAGCACAGGAAGACGCGAATCGGTTGGCGGAAGAGGCGAATCGTCTTGCAACTACTCAAGCGATTGTCGACATCACGAACAAGATTGATTCGATTTCTGAAGTCGCGAACCAGCGAAGTGATAAGTCACATCTCAGTGCCAGGGAGCATTTCGAGATGGTTAGATTGCACTGGGAACTTTATGTGTTGCGTGAGCAATATGCGAGGAACTACAAAACCGATCAATGCTTGAAGAGGGGCCTTCAAACTAATTCTTGTCTTTTATATGATATGCTAAAACATGCATTTAACCTCGCCGAGTTTTGGGTGTTTCACAACGAAGGAATCACCGAAAAAGGGCAAGCAACTACGAAAGGGATGATCGTATCCCGGTTGCAGCAACTTGGCGAAGTTGTTGGTGAGTATGGATGTCCGGAATCAGCGACAGAGATTCGCAATCTGGCAGAGGATGTTTCGAAGCACGGACTTCGGGAGCAGGCACTTGGGGATCTCTTTCGAGATACGATCTACCCGATTTTGCGTGAGTGATCTTTCTGGCTCTAGGAGTGTTGTCGGTAGAAACAGAGCGGAGCCATTGGGGGCTGAATCGATTGTGGGGGGCGAGGGTTCAATTTGGCGATGGCGGGATGCGTTGTTTCTGTGGTGGCTTCGGTTGGTTCTTGGTTGCGTGCAGGTTCATCTAAAAAGCCGGTTTGAAGGAGGTGAGGGAGGCTGGAGAAGGGAGAGGCGGAAAGGATGTCCCAAGCATTGATCCGGAAAGCTAGTCCTAGCAGGAATGGATGTCCTAGCCTTGTTCCCATTTGAGATTCCATACCTAGTCCTAGAGATAGGGCCGAATCCTTCCCTATTAGAGATTCCGATCAATTGCCAGCAAAATGGACTACATGCGTTTGAATCGGGAAATACCGAGGAAAACACGGTGTTAGGGGTCTGGATTCTAGCCTTCAAAATGGCCCACCCCCCATAGCTGTGGTTTTGTCGTTTTGTCGATGTCGTCGTAGCCAGTTGCGAATGGTTTCTCGGCTAAATTCTCGGCCAGATAATTCGGAGAGCAGCTTGGCTAACTTGCGACTCGAGTAGCGTTCAGGATCACGAGAGTTCAGTTCGATGGCAACGGGCATCCAACACTCTCGAAGGTCGCTTTTTTGGACTCTTCCCGTCGCTTGTTGATGCTTCCACTTACGACTGGCTTTGTTAATGACCGAGTTGCCTGTCTTTGATCCCTTAGGACGACCGGCTTTTCCGCTACGTCTCTTTTGATGCGACTCCTCGACGCATTGGGGTGCGTCTGGGTGCACCAAGGTCATGAGTCGAAGCTTGCCCTCAGTCGAGTCGTTGATTTTGCAAAACGAGATTAGTTCTTCGAAATGGTACGCACTGGGTGTTGCCGGGAATTTGCGATGTCGAGTGCGGTACCAGTTCACGTCTCGCAGTATTCGGCTGGTCGATTCAGCCAAGATGATGTTTGCCCCCGCGTCGCGTGCTTTTTTGCATACTTTTGCAAATTCGATGAGGTAGTAAGGTTTGTTGTTATTCCGTTCGATTGCTTCCTCACCAACATAAGCTCCGATGGTCATGTGGCTGCACCCCACCACCTGTGCCCCTTTTTGTTCGACCTCCTTTCTCATGTCTCGTTCTTGGTCGGGACATGATTTTTGCTGGGCCGTTGATTGGCGGCAGTGAAGGTAAACTTTGTCTCCCGGCTTGATGTTGAACGCTTCCAGGTACTTGCTTGGTTTCGGGTAACGCTTTTCGAGCATTGGTTTAGCTGATACGACATTGTTCTTACGTTTGAATTTTTTATTCTTACGTTTGGACTTTATTATGGTTGGAGTTTTGCCAGACGTTGACATGTCGAACCTCGGCTTCAAAGCAGCCGCCAAAGTCGTAGGCTAGTCAAGACCTACGACTTTGGCGGGAAGGAGGCAAGGCACGGGTGCCAGAGACTCCTGTTCGATAATGTGTTGAGATTGACTAATTTCGCTCCAGTGATCTGCTACAGGCCAGATGCGACTGGGCGGACCTTACCCGGCGACCATCAGATACAGACGATGGTGCCGCGAAAGATCACCGGCCATGCCTAGCGTATAACTCCACTACTGGTCAACTGGCTACCAAGCCAATTCACTGCTTTATCGAAGTCAGGAACCGGCTTGCTATGGTCGACGTATTTGTCGTCAGCCATGCTTCGTGAGGCCGAATGACCCAGAAAATGGTCACGCCACTCTCGATGCTCGGAGTGGTGATAGAGTTTCGTCGCAGAGGTTTTCCGGAATGCTTTCAAGGCTCCCCGGATCTTCACAGGGGATTCGGAGCGGGTTCTCAGCTTGTTGACGAGTCGGTTCCAGTGGCTCTTAATGTTGTCGATCTTCTTGACCTTTCCATCTTTCCCAATCTCGCTCACCACCAGTTGCCCACCCTTGCGGTTGACCAAAGCCCATTCCTTGTCCTTCGATCTGAATTGCTTTAGCAGTTTGAACGTTTCCGGCCACAATTGGTAAACGACCATCGGAACGCTTCCTGCGTGATGCTTCGATGTTTTGGATCGTTGACGCGTGACGTAGCCATTTTCCCAGTCGATCTCGCTTTGTTTTAGATTGGCGATGTCGGTCTGCTGAAATCCGCAGTTCAGCATCAGGAGCATGTAAAGCCGCATTCGATCGTCGGCCTCTCCGAAAAGGATTGCTAGTTCTTCATCGGGAAAAATGACGACCTCCGGTGTGCCTGCACTGAATGACAATTCACGCGTGCCGAGCACGCTTGGCCGGACAATGACATCCCGTGTGGCAAGCCATCCGACGAATTGCTTGACACCTTGCAATCGCAGACGAGCCGTCGTTTCATTGAACTTGATCGACTTGTCCTCAACGCGGGCTTTCAAGGCGTCGTAATATCGATACAGGAACTCGCCGTCGATTGTTGCGACCGCTTGGTCGCAATCTACGAGTTCTGCCAACAGATCCAATGAGCGACGAATTGGATCGTATCGCGTCGGCTGAATTTTTCCCTTTTCGACGTCTTCGCGTTTGGCAGCTAAGAAGCGATCGATGTACCCGGCGATCGATTTTTCACGCGGGCATCGTTCTTTCAGCTTTGAGTGCTTAACGTAAACGTTCTTCGGTTCGAACAAGAAAGAGACTTGCTTTTCATCGTACCGGAGTCGCTGATCGATGAAGTCTTTGACGATCTCAATTTGCATTTGGACGTATTCCAGTTTGTCTCGGACACGAGCGGCTTTGGCTAAATCGCCGTCATCGTGTGTTCCGCCGCTTTCACGCACCCCGTTATCCCAGCGAACGTTAGCGTCATCTCGTTTCGCAAGAGCCAGTTCGTCCTCCTGCAAGTCGCTTAAAAGTTCCTCCCACTTCTTTTGGTCTTTAGCGTATGGCTGGGCTTCCGCATCGATTGCGATTTTCTTTTGTTTCCACTCGTCGAGGCATCGGCGGTAGGAGTCCTGCACTGTTTCGCCGTCGAGGATGCGGAAGTGGTATTCATTTCCCCGGTAACGCTTTCGCCAGAATGGTTTTTGGCTTGAACGATAGACGTAGGTGAGCCCTGGGTATTTCTTGTTTTCGACTCTGCGGGGTCTTCGGTTGGCCTTGGTTGATTGCGACATCGGGCGACTCAGGTGGGAAGAAGTCTCGGGCTGATCGGCAGCGGCAGGTCATTGATTCGCCTTTTCGAATGCGAACACCGCCGATTCTGACGCGGTGGCAGGCAAGCGACAATCCCCCGAATAATCCCCTTTTCAGTCGCGGAATCCCCCGTTTTGCCTTCATGGATAGCTGTTTTGTTTATAAAGAAAACAAAGAAGGACGTGCACTGGGGGTGCAGAGGTCGCAAGTTCGAATCTTGTCATCCCGACTGACCGGGGAAACGCACTTTCCCTTATAGCCGAAACCGCGATTTTGGTTTACCGCCTGACGTCAGGCGTGCGGCGTTATCTCGAAAGCCAAAACGGTACATACCGTTTTGGGATTCAGGAGACGCAACATGCCGAAACTGACGTCCGCCGTTCCCAAATACCGCAAGCATCGAGCTTCTGGCCAAGCGGTCGTGACCATCAACGGACGCGACCACTATCTGGGACCACACGGATCCAAAACGTCCGTCGCTGAGTATGACCGCATCGTCGGTGAATACCTTGTCCGTGGTCGACTGCCGCAAGTCGACACGCACGCCATCACCGTGACCGAAGTGATTGCACGGTTCTGGCAACACGCACGCAAGCACTACGTCAAAGACGGAAAGCCGACACAGGAGCAGACCATCCTGAAGTCGGTACTGCGGCCACTACGCCGGTTGTACGGTGACACGCCGGCGACCGACTTCGGACCGTTGGCGCTCGAGGTCATCCGCGACCAGTGGATCAAGGCCGGACATTCCCGTGGGACCATCAATCGAAACGTCCGTCGCATCGTGCGGGTGTTCCGCTGGGCCGCATCGAAGGAGATCATCGACGCATCGGTGCCGACGAAGCTGGCGACGCTGGAAGGATTGCAGCGAGGTCGCACCGAAGCGGCGGAGCCGGAACCGATTCAACCGGTCGACCTGGAAACGGTGGAGGCGACGATTCATCATCTCTGCGACGTCGTGGCCGATATGGTCCGTTTGCAATTGCTGACCGGGATGCGTCCGGCGGAGGTCTGTTCGGTCCGTCCGGCCGATGTCGACCTGGCGTGCTCCTGGCGTGCTCCCCAATAACTGGTTCCTGTTCGGCCGCGTTTCGGATCTGCCAATGATTGTTGGATTTCTGGATGGGGGCAAAACCCCTCGCGTGAAGTTTTATGATGTCGATCACACGCCGGACAAACTGGCGGTCCAGATCAAAGCCTACTTTGATTATGGCGCCGCGATGGCGGACCAAAAACCGACGTACATGAGCAAAGGAAAATCCTGATAGCGGATTTTTGAAAGTTCTCTGCTTATCAGGTTTCGAAAGAGGCGGGATCGCGTTCCCCGTTTTTCCTTTGTCGCGGCCGAGTGCTGTCTTCCTCCAGCATCCGGCCGCTTTTCTATCGATCCTCTGCTCCGATCAGTAAGCTCCGGTCAGTATCCTTGCTGCTATCCCGATGCGATAGAAAAGGATCAGCAGAAAGGGAACTCCGCCGGCAAAGAGAAAGAGCCCGATCAACAATCTTAGGCACGGAAATGTACGGCTAAGGCCCGCGTATGCAATTTCACTGCGGCCCGCCGAGTACTTCCATTGTGCACGCGTAAACTCCTTGATCTCATCTGGGCAGAAAAACCAGAACAGGGAATTTCCAAAAACGAGAGAGAGAGCAGCAACGAAAAAGCCAGCTGACCACACGTCGCCCTCAATTGGTTGAGACACCTTGATTGCAAGTTCTGCGACTGCTTTGATTGCCCAAGAGGAGTCCTGGCTCTTGAGTATATCTGCGCCCCACGCCTGAACGACATTCGCGAAACTGTTGTATCCACGAGTTAAGTAAGCTCTTGCTATGTAGTACAAAAGCACCGTGTAGGAAACCGAGAAGAATCGAATCCGGCAAAGCGATGCAAGGTTTTCCCAGCGAATGAGCTTCTTAAAGAAACTCCGGTCACGTTCAAGTGAGGGCATCACACGTGCATCTCGATGGAATTCAATGCGAGTTGTCCCGATGTCTTCAGTGTCGACTAATCCAGTTGAGGCCTTGAAAACTGTTTCGGTGAGATCGTTGTAACCACAAGAAGACCGCTGCATGACAAGACCATCAAGCACAGCATTGCGAAAACTGCTGTGCCGCACGTGTGATTTGAAAAAGCTGGTATCACGAAGCAATGAGCCATCGGCATTTATCTCATGCAGATTGCATCTATCAAATTGGAGTCGCGATAGCGCGACTTCCTCAAGTGGGGCTTCGCTAATGCCTATGGCAAGGCCAAGGAAATCGCAGTCTACAAATTCACAGTTGTCGGCCCGCATGTCATTCCAACGGCCATTCCTAAATTGGCAATTCTCGAACCTGCAGTTGTCTATATGTCCTGAAGGCCTAATGCAATCGAAACTGCAATTTCTAAAAACGCCTTCTTCAAATTGAAAGCAAGAGTTTTCGGAAAACTGGCAACTTTCGAAGGTGCAATCAATAAATCTCGTTCCGTCACCGAGTGAATGCCAGTTGCCGCCGATAAACGTGCAATTGTAGTGGCAGCCTTGGGTTTCGAGAGGTTCCCCAATAAAGTGCAGTCGCGAAAATTCTGTTGACGTCCAGCACTTGCGTTGCTTTGTGCCATCAGGAACTGAAAGAATGTACCTTTCGCCGTTCGTCGCGATCTCCTTCAACCTTGCAGTTGCATCTGCATTCGGAGTCCCTGGCGAGCAAAGGATTTGCAGCACCTCGACAGTTACATCTTGTCGCTCATTCGTTTGGTTCAAATTTGCCCGTCCGATGTTGTTCATGCAAAAATTTGTCCAGAATGAACCTAGGAAGACTAATCGACTAGAGCAATTTGAAATCAGGCGATCGATCGGTCGAAAATTCTGCAATTTCTCCAACGAACACCGGATTGCTTGAGGACTGCTGAAGCGGACGCAATGATACTTCTAATCTGACTGGCTGTCGGCGATGGCTTAGAAACTGTCGCTGACTTGACCGACCGGGCGTCCTGCCGGCGGTGACAAAGGTTGATTTCTCACCTCTTGACTTTGGAACCGTCTAGCACGGCGATGCGTCCGGCGGACGCAAAGCATTGATCCGGCATCGGCAGGGGAGCCAAGCCCATCGGGGCCGGAGTGAGAACCGGCTTTCTAAGCGTATCGTCGTGCTTGTGTGTGCGCGTGCCCCAACGGATGCACACGGGAAAGGTATTTCGAACCATGCGCGGGAGTATCTTTGGCTGGGACATCGACCCGGAATCGGTCTGGCAAACCCAGTGGAAAACAACGGTGTTTTGGGTCCTGCCCCTCACTTCGGGCGGGCATCCTGCAGACGCGGGCAGCTACATCGCGGTCTCGGAGGACGCCGCAGGAGAAGCCAAACGTAGGATTGTGAACGACGGGTTGTTCCATTCGGTGATCCCCATCGAGTTGCAGTTTCCAGACCTGCCCCTGACCATCGACGATCATCGGCTGGCGGGATTCGCCAGCGCTGAGGTGGAACGGGCAACGTTTTCAATGCATCAGCCCCCAGCGGAGTCTGGGCGTGCTCGCTCGCCCAGGTGCGGCCCCACACTTAAGCAGGTGCGGCCCCACACTTAAGCAGGTGCGGCCCCACACTTAAGCAGGTGCGGCCCCACACTTAAGCAGGTGCGGCCCCACACTTAAGCAGGTGCGGCCCCACACTTAAGCAGGTGCGGGAATGCTGGGCTATCTGACGACGCGAGGGAGGCGATTCAGGTGATCTTGTGGCATGACGAAGGCCGGCCGGGGTGCCCCTTTGAACAAACGGCCGTTCAGGTGAAGCAGAAGGTGATGGCATGAAGCTGATCGAATCACCGAACAGCCGGCGGTATCGACAATTCGAGCGTCTGCTATTGGTCATCGAACTATTGGCGCCGCTGAGGCTCGGAGCGATGGGTCAGGAAATCGCGGACGACGTTCGCGACATCTTGGGCGAAAGGATCAGCGATCGCACGATACGGCGTGACTGTGAAGCCCTCGTTGAGCTTGGGCTCGTTGACCGGACATCACCGGCACCAGCACGATACCGCTGGCGCGGCCGAACGATGCGGTCGGAATCGATTCTTCGATCGGCCGAACTGCATGCAGAGCTCACAAGCTAGCGCCAATAAACGCCGTGATCCCGAGGCGTCGTATCGGGATCGCTGGGTGCGACCGGATCGCACCATTCAACTGAGCAGTTGGGATAAACGGTCCGAAAGAGTCGATGCCCAAATCGAGAACGAAGCGCTCTTTACGGCGTTGTCGTTGAGTGCCCTTCTGACTTCAGACCAAACACCCTCGTTTCTTGCGTTGTCCAAAAATTCATGCCCGATCCAGGTAAGGCGTAGACCGAGGTACCAGTTGCAATCGTTCCCGCGATCGATTTGATCCCAAGCGACCAGCCCAGCCTCCTGCAGGATTTTCAGGTGATAGTCCAGGACTTCAGCAGACTCATCCGGCAACTTATCGAATGGGCCTTTATTGTGATGGGGGAGATCCTCAATTTGGAAAAAAATTTCCCGCACTAGCTGCATGTCACGTTTCATGACGTTACCCCATTCTTGATATCTGTACCCAAGAATTGGCCATTTCGGTCCGATTTAGGACATCTAATATCACAATCACCCCCATTGGTTGCAACGAGCGTTGCACGCGGTATGTTGGTGAACAGCAACGGAAACGGGGTTTTTCCCGCAAAAACCGGGGTTCAAAGACAGTGTTTTTGACCGCCTGGGGGGGGTAGAGGTCGCAAGTTCGAATCTTGTCATCCCGACTGACCGGGGTCACATTGGTTTCCGGTTCAGAAGTCGCAAGCTATTGGAGGAGAGCAACTTGCGGCTCTCGAGCGATTGCAAGTGTCGCTGATGGAGGCCACTGACATGCGCCATCATCGACGGTGTGGAGAAGGCGAAGTCTCTTCAAATCTCTGTAAAGCTTTTATCTAAGCGGGTCGAACTCCCTCCACGATGAGGCCGCGGTAGACCGCGCCACGGAAACGATGCCGAGCTGCTTCCTGGTACGCAGGGCTGTCGTACCATTTGCGAGCTTCTTCCACAGTCGGAAACTCTGCGATGACGACGCCTTCGACTTCTGGTCCCTCCAATATCACATGAGAACCATACGCGGCCAGAGGTTTAACCGGATGCCCCTCCATTGCGGCAGGTGCTTTCTGCCAATACGTCTCCAACTCCGACTTGTCGAGCGTCTTTTCACGAATGAATACGATATAAGCGGACATGGACTCTCCTCTGTTGGTTGAAATTGATTGGGGATAGGTTTTGGTGCCGTTTATCGCAAACCGCCGGATGCCAGGATCACTTCGCCTGTAAGCCAGCCCGCATCGTCGGACGCGAGGAAGGCGACAACTTTGGCGATGTCCAGTGGAGTTCCGATGCGGCCGAGCGGCGTCAGGGCCACCAGTTTCTGCTCGAAGTCACTACCCATGCCGTACAGTCCGGCTGACCGCGTCCCTTCGCTTAGCGTCGCACCGGGATTGACCGAGTTGACTCGGATGCCGCGAGAGGCCAGTTCTTTCGCGAGTACTCGGGTGATCGCATCGAGCGCACTTTTGCTCGCGGCGTAAATCGAATAACCGGGCGGGCACATTTGCGAGGCACCGGAACCGATGTTGATGATGCTCCCGCCGTTTGATCCGAAGCGAGGCAGCGATTCCTGAATCACGATCAACGGGCCAAGCACGTTGGTGTTGAACTCACGATGAAATTCTTGCGCGGTGACTTCCTCAAGGTTCATCGGCTGATAGACGCCGGCGTTGTTCACCACGATATCGAGCGACCCGCAGGCGTCATGGACTTGTGCCAGCATTCGCCGCACGTCGTCGGATTTCGACACGTCACCCTGAACCGAAATAGCTTGCCCGCCGGATTCGTTGATCTCCTGAGTAACAGCATCCGCACCGGTTCTGTCCCGGTGGTAATTGACAGCAACAACCGCGCCTGCGGCGGCCAGTTCTTTGGCGATGGCGGCCCCGATCCCTTTCGAACCACCGGTCACCAATGCGACTCGGTCCTGCAGTTTCAACATGATTTGCATCCTTAAAACCAGAAAGAAGTTGTCTCTCAATGGCATAGACGCGCCGCATGCACGACTGTGACAGTTCGCGTGAAAAAGTTTTCAACTCAGATCGAGCGTCGCGCGAACTTCCGGCAGATCGAGAATTCGCCGCAGCCACCGAGCTTGCTCCGCAGGTTCAAGAAACGGGTGATCGCGATAGATCGCGGCAAAGGATCGATCGGCGACATCGTCGATCTCGCGAGCCGTCCCCGCCGCGACGTCGCCAATCCGCTGAAGGTGGCTGATCGCGAAGAGCAGGTTCTTGGGGTCGACGTGTCCAGCGTCAATGAATCCTTTGGTCTTCTTCACACAACGACAGGGATTGCTGGCGTTGACGAGACCGCATTGCTGATTCATGAACTGGTGCAGGTCGCGGCGAGCACGGGAGAGACATTGACGGAAGTTGGCCGTCGTCATCTCCATCACTTCGCTGCCGACGGTGTCACTCACGCCGATGATTTCGCCCAGCGTGAAGATCAGTCGCTGTCGACGGTCCAGGCAAAGCAGCATCCCCGTCGTGCAGGCGACTTTGGTTTCTTCGACCAACAGCGGCACTTCCACCGGCACGCTGTTTGGATCGGGGAGATCAAGGTCCGGAGTGCTGTTGATAGCGTCCGCGTACGTGGAGAACGTTAAAGTCGCCTTCTCACCGCCACGGCGCTTCATGCTGAGAACATGGTTCGCCGTGATGCGGTAGAGCCATGTGCGAAATTGGCTGTCGCCACGAAACGTGCTGAGTCGAGTCACGACTTTGATCAGCACTTCCTGCGTGATTTCTTCAGCGTCCGCAGGTTCAAAGACCATGCGGACGGCGATGTTGTAGATCCAGGCCTGATGCCGCAGGATCAGTTTTTCCAGCGCCGAACGATCACCGTTGTTAGCGTGGCGAACCAATTCGGCGTCCTCAGGATCACCAATCGCCGCGTCTTCAGAGAAAGGGTTGAATATCGAAGTCCTTAAGGTCTCGAACAGGAGCCATTCTACGCGAACATAACTCGCACCTTCGACTTGGACGCATCCCGGCAACGATTGTGACAGAATGAGGCGGCTTCGCGTAGAGATCGAGCAACAATCCCGAGCACGCGCGAGAAACGACCCCGGTCACTTTCCCAAGTTCGCCGATCCGTCAGCGACAGGAACTCATGGAGACGACACCGTAAGTAACTTCGTGGCAATCATTAATGACTCCGGCAGGGCGTCGGCGCCAATACGGAAAAGTTCTATTGCCGTCCTGTCGCCCCGACTGACCTAAATGTCGGTCGAATCACTGCTTTAAGTGATACCGGCGTCGTGGCATGCCGCCCGCTTCCATCCGAATGATTGGTCCGTCGCACCGGTGATGCAGCGACGAAAGAAGTGGGATTCCACCGAGCTGGCCTCGATAGGCAGGTTCTTTGCAAGAAGGGCGCAAGCTCGGAATGCCCGAGCGTTCGGCGGGGAGTCGGCCAGTCGCTAGCCGCCGGTTGGTTGCACGAATACGGTGCCAAAACGCCAAGCGACACAATCGCCTTCTTCATCACTTCGGCGATGGTGAAGCAAAGTCGGCGTGGGCTTTTCCATCTTCACGCTCTTGAAATCATGGCCACGCCAAAGCAGCGAAGCCGTCGCTGAATGCGGCAGCATGCAAGTCCCCGCCGGCACCCGCGAAGTTCTCGGAACGAATTCTTCGTAACAGATTGGAGCCTGGGACGCTTGGAACTGTGACATGCAACCAAGCCCCATCGCCGAGGAATATGGCCATGTTACGAATCGCGTTGACTTTGCTGGTCCTGCTCGTCGGATCATGGTCTGTTTCTGCTCAACAAGTGATGCGAACTTCTCAGACGGGTCTGCTCTTTCCAACATTCCCTGAACGCATTATCCCCGACGTCCAGATTGCCACCTCATACGAGTTGTGGGTCATTGACCATCGGTCGCTCGACGATGTTGGTTTTTGGGTGATCTTCGAATACGAAGACCGGGACACCGTATTTAGAGGCCCTTTCGAGACCGAAGCTGACGCCTGGGACCAATTGGCACAAATCCTTTCGGGGCAAACCCGTGACCGATTGCCGACCAATTACATCAGCGTCGATGTCATCGAATTCTTGCCGGAGTACTTCTATGTGGCGACGTTTGACAGTCTGGAGGAAGCACAGGAAGTAGCAGAGATCTTTGAATCCGAAGACGTCGAGACGAAAATAGTCGTTCGCTATGGCAAGCGAAGGGAAGATTGAATGCAGCGTCGGATCGCGCGTTTTGTCGGCGCGGCGAAAGCCGGGCATTTCCTGAGTCGCGGAGACGGAAGGCTTGGGCTCAGGGCGCTGGGCTCCGGAATTTGGGTTCAGGGCTTCGACAATTCCCCGGCAAGGAAACAAGCAGCCAGACGTGAGACCGTTTCCTGGAAATCAAACTTGACGTGCTGAAACTCTGGTTGCTTCAGGACAACCTTGACCGATGCCGAGGGATGGCAGTGGGCCCACATTCCGGTTGCCGACATCACGAGCATTGCCAGTGCCCGTGAAGAATCTTCATCGCTCAGATCGGGGAGAGCTTCGGATAAAGCGGTGACGCAAGGTTGCACGATTGCCAAGAATTCACGCTTGAACTGGGCCACCGTCTCCGGGCCGACATTGTGCTCGAAAACCGATGCCAATGATGCGGACAACGTGCAGAATCGGCGTCGACGCGTCAAAGAGTCGGCAAACGCGGTGGCGACGGCATCGACATCGCCCGCTTTTTCGATTTGATCGAGTCGACGCTTGAAAGACTTTGCCCACGATGCGGACTCCTTGAGCAGGAGTTGTAGCAAGATTGCCTCGCGACTTTCAAAGTAAACATACAGGTTGGGTTTGGACAAACCGGCTTGCCTGGCAATCGCGTTTAGCCCTGTGCCTTCCAGACCCTGATCGTCAAGCAGTGCGCCGGCTGCTTCCAGGATCGCGTCGATCCTTTCGGCCTTCTGTTCCGGTTTTCTTGCTCGTTTCCACGTTTTCTTTCTCGGGGTCACCAATCGCCTCTTCCGGAAGAATTCTTTGGTCTCCGTTGACAGTGTACCACTGGTCGAATAAAAGTCTACCGGTGGTCGGTAAATAGGCGACCGTCGGTAGGTAATAAATGGATGCAGGATTTCATAGGAGCGTACGGTGGCTGACACGACATTCGGACCAAACGGGTGGACCCCGGAACGCCTTGGCTCACTGGCGGGCAAGACGTTTGTCATCACCGGTGCCAATTCGGGCGCGGGATTTCAGGCGGCACGAACCTTGTTGGCGAAGAACGCTCATGTGGTGATGCTCAACCGCTCGGCCGACAAGTCGCAAGCGGCGATCGCGGAATTGAAAACGGAGTTCGGATCCGATGCCGAGGTCGGCTTCATTCGCATGGACCTTGCCTCGCTTGCCAGCGTCCGGGATGCCGCGGTCGAGGTCCTGGCCTCCGTCCCACGAATCGACGCGTTGATTTGCAACGCCGCCATCGCGCAGGTGCCGACACAAAGACTTACCGTCGATGGCTTTGAAAGCATGCTGGGCACCAACCACTACGGACACTTCTTGCTGTGCGGTTTGCTGTTTGAGCGAATCGAACAGGCCGAAGGACGAATCGTGGTGGTCAGCAGTCTTGGTTATAACATGGGGATCAAGACGATCCAGTTTGACGACATGAACTGGGACAAGAACTATCACCAGAACCGAACCTATTCGCAAAGCAAGCTGTCGCAGATGATGTTTGCCTACGAGTTGCAGGATCGGCTGGCCGCAGCGAACAGGACCAACGTGAAAGTGTTTGTCTGCCATCCCGGATCGTCGAAGACATCACTGATCACGACCAGCGGAAACCTGGCGACGCGGATCGCCTTTTATCTCATGTCACTGTCTCCGATCGTGCAATCGGCCGAAAAGGGTTCCTGGCCGGAAGTGATGTGCGCGACCGAGGATGGGCTAAAGCAGCGAGCTCTCTATGGCCCGACCGGGTTCATGGAATTTGTCGGTCCTGTCGGCAAGGGCACGCTTCACCCCCACGCGTACGACAAGGCGGTCATGCAGCGGCTTTGGGACGTGTCCGAAAAGGAAACGGGTTTCCAGTGGGATCTCTGATTCTCAAAGCGATTCGCGGCAAGCGTGTAGCGGTCCGGTGCAGTTGGATCATCCCGCTTCGCTCTGTTGCCGCATGTCTTTAAGCGTCTTACCCGCTTCGTGTTGAAACTGCCGGGCGAGCACGTTCATGCTTTGCATTCGATCCAATCGAAAGTGGCGGAAATCACGTCGCAGTTCGCACCAGGCAGCCACCATCCAGTGGGGCGCGAGGAAGATCATGGCCAGGGGCCGTATGTGTCGCTTGGTTTCGGATCCATTGTGATCGGTATACGCAAACTCGACGACATGCCTTGTGCGGATCGCGCGTCGGAGGGACGTAAAATCGATTTGCAGCGACGGCTTTCCCGAACTCGGATAGGCGTACGAAGTCGAATCGCGAATCGTGTCGCCCAGCGATTCGGGTAAGACTGCGGTGATCCGGTCCAGTGCACGCCTGGCCGCCTGAGCCATCGCCGGGTCCGCCCAGCTTTGAACCATCTGCGCGCCCAGGGCCAATGCCTCCAACTCTTCGTCATCAAACAACAGCGGCCGAACCACATAGTTCGGGCTCAGCAGGTAGCCCACGCCGGCTTCACCGGTCAGGGGTACGCCCGACGCCTTGAGGTCAGCGATGTCGCGATAGATCGTGCGGACCCCGACCTCCAATTCTTCGCCAAGCTCCTTCGCGGTGACCGTTTCGCGTCGAGCTTTCAGGTACTCAACGATTCGAAAAAGACGATCCGCCCGGCGCAATGCAGTTTCCCTTGATGATCAACCTTTCGAAATCTTCCAGCACTGCTGACAGTAGGCTGTCAGTAGCGTTCTGTAAAGTTGGTCGACAAGAGCAATAGGGCAGCAAACCGTCGGCCATCTTGTTCATCGCCGATGACGCCGTGCAGGAAACGCCAAGTGCAACGCTCGGCAAACGAACAATTCACTCACCAATCGCACACCGAACGAATCAGATTCCAATATGTTAAAGCAAACCCATTTTCCCGAGGCTACCCTGGTCGACTTGGCTGACGTCCAGCTCGAAGTTTTTGAAGCTGGACAGCAAAACGTCGGGAATCCGATCGTTCTGTGCCATGGATGGCCGGAACTTGCATTCTCCTGGCGGCATCAAATACCAGCTCTGGTGGACGCGGGCTACCATGTCATCGCTGCCAATCAACGCGGTTTCGGCAGATCATCTTGCCCCACGGAGGTCACCGAATACGACATTCGGCATTTGACATCTGACTTGGTTGGGTTGCTTGAACACTTTGGGTACCAAAATGCCACGTTCGTCGGTCACGACTGGGGGGCGATGGTGGTTTGGGGATTGGCAATGTTGCATCCCGATCGTGTCAAGCAAATCATTAATCTTGCCCTGCCGTATCAGGTACGTGGGCAGGTCCCCTGGATTGAACTGATGGAACAGTTGTTGGGACCCGACAACTACTTCGTTCACTTCAATCGACAACCAGGAGTCGCGGACACGGTGTTGGGTCAAAACACGCGTCAGTTTTTGTCCAACCTTTACCGCAAAAACCTTCCCCAACGGGCTCCAGAACCCGGCATGCAGATGATGAATCTTGCCAGGTCGGGAACTCCATTGGGTGATCCCATCATGAGTGACGACGAGTTGGCCGTTTTTGTCGACTCTTTCCAATCATCCGGATTCACCGGGGGTATCAATTGGTATCGAAATCTTGATCGAAACTGGCATTTGTTGGCCGATGTCGATCCGGTGATTGAACATCGGACACTGATGATCTACGGCGACCGAGACACCATCCCGAAATCGGAATCGTTGTGCGAATTTGTGCCAAACGTCGACGTGATCCATCTGGATTGTGGCCATTGGATCCAACAAGAATTGCCGGAGCAAACGAACGCCTCCATATTGAATTGGTTGCAACGCAACCCACTCCACCCGGCGTAACAAAGGGGTCAGGGAGTGCCGGGATAAAACCGGTTTGGAATAGAAAGTGAGAGTCTTTTACGAAGAAGGTTTAGCCAACTGCTTCGGCCCCTGCCGGAGGTGCGATGAAGGTAACGACGTCGTGCTGAGCATCCGATCTGGGGGAAACGTAGGCCAGCTATTGAGCTCCGGAATCTTTATGCTTCCGTGTGCCGACTTTGTCCTGACAAGGGGAAGGCAACATCGGGTCGATCGCTACTTGGGCGAGATCGATGCGAACACGGCGGAGTCTGTGAACCTGTGCATGCGTGGACATTCCAAACGCGAGAACCGGGAGATCCCATCGGTGGCCGAGCTCCATGCTTGGCCCGGTCAGGGAACCACTCAGTGGGAAAGCCTGACATGAACGCCGATGGGAAGTCAGACGGCTTCGTAGTACCGCCGACTCGGATGAACAACGCGGGGGCTGAACCCTCGGCGGAGTCCGCCGAGGGAAGGGAGCCGACGAAGAAGAACGCAGATCAAACCGACGTGTCCGGCGCACCGAAGCGGAAACGTGGCAGGTCTTACGGTTTGGCAGGCGTGCGTGAGACGGCTCGGGCGCAGCCCGAGTTGAAGTTCACGTCGTTGCTGCATCACGTCAACGAGAACCTGTTGACCGAAGCCTTCTTCGATTTGAAGAAGACCGCGGCGGTGGGCGTCGATGTAGTGACGTGGCACGACTACGAACAGGGCCTGGAAGATCGCATCGCCGATCTTCACGGTCGCGTTCATCGGGGAAGCTACCGAGCAAAGCCTTCGAAGAGAATCTACATCACCAAAGCCGATGGGCGCGAGCGTCCAATCGGGATTGCTTCGCTGGAGGACAAGGTCGTCCAGAAAGCGGTCGGTTGGGTTTTGCAGTGCATCTACGAGCAGGACTTTCTCGGCTTCAGCTATGGCTTCCGGCCCGGAAGGAGTCAGCACAAGGCGCTCGATGCGCTCAGTGTTGCTTTGACGAGCAAGAAGGTGAACTGGGTATTGGACGCCGATGTGAAAGGTTTCTTTGACAACATGAACCATGACCGGTTGATGAAGTTTCTGGAACACCGCATCGCGGACAAACGTGTGCTCCGTTTGATCGGCAAATGGCTTCGTGCCGGTGTCAGTGATGACGGGGAGTGGTCCGAGACGAAGGTGGGGACGCCACAGGTAGCGGTGATTTCCCCGCTGCTTGCGAACATATACCTTCACTACGTCTTAGACCTCTGGATTCAAAGCTGGCGTAATCGTCGCGGTCGTGGCGACATGGTCATCATACGCTTCGCGGATGATTTCGTTGTCGGGTTTCAGCACAAGTACGAGGCCGAAGCGTTCCTGGAAGAACTTCGAGAACGTTTTGCCAAGTTCAGTCTGGAGCTTCACGGCCAAAAGACTCGGCTGATTGAGTTCGGTCGGTTCGCCATGAGCAACCGCAAAGAGCGCGGGGAGGGTCGACCGGAAACGTTCGACTTTCTCGGCTTTACGCACCGCTGTGATGTGACCCGGTCACATGGCTGGTTCACGATCCGTCGCGAGACGATCGCCAAGCGAATGCGTGCAACGCTTGCGGCGATCAAGGCGAAACTGCGTCAGCGTCGGCATTGGCCGGTGGGCGTCGTTGGTAGGTGGCTAGCCCGAGTCATGCGTGGCTGGCTGAACTACCACGCAATTCCGGGGAACATGCGTCGGCTTCAACAGTTCCGCGACGAACTCGTCAAGCTTTGGCTTGCAGTTCTTCGTCGTCGGAGCGGGCGAAGCAACTGGGCATGGTCTCGGATGCAACGACTTGTACGGAAGCATCTGCCAACACCGAGAATCTTACACAGCTACCCTCAGCAAAACTTTCACGCCCGATTCGACGTAGGAGCCGGATGAGGTAGACACTCAAGTCCGGATCTGTGCGGGGGGCGGCTGGCAACAGCCGTCCCTACCGCGATCGTCTTTACAGTGTTCACGCGGCCGTTTCATGGAAAAGACCCCCGTCCCCTTTCCTGCGGCCTCAGGGCTAAGGCTTGTGGAAATGAGTTAGCGTTTGAAGGATTTTATCGGTGAGTTTTTCTGGATCCACAACGCCGACTTTGCGATAGATCACGTTGCCGTCATGATCGATCAAGAGTGAATAAGGTGCGGGGCCGGGCCACTGGGGGTCGAGTGCTTCGGCAAGGTCATCCGTGCTGGCACCGACATAGATGTAGTTGTTGGTCGTGCGTCCTTCTTGTTCCACCGATTTGCGGAGCTTATCGCTCATCACGGCGTGGACTTTGCCCAGAAATTCGACGGCGTCTTGCTTGTCTTGGGGAGCGTCCAGGCTGATGGTGATCAATTCAAACTCGCGGCGGCTGAATTTCCTGGCGATCTTAGTAAGATCGGGCATTTCTTGCATGCACGGGGCACACCAGGTTGCCCAAACGTTGAACAAACGCACTTTGCCACTCCCGTTTTGACGCAATGCTTTGACAGCATCGACGTCAATCTCCTGCACCGTGGCTTGAGCCGCCTGCCATTTCGCCTCTTCTTCGGCAACGTGCGCACTGCGTTCACGCCACTTGGTTGAACAGCCGTGCGGGCGAGTCTTTTCGACGGGAACGGGCTTTCCGTCCAGTAACGCCTTCACGGCGTTGATCGCATCATGATGCTTGACCGTCGCGGGATCCGGGAACCGTGAATCGTCAAACCGTCCGTTGTATCGCAGGGTGCGTTTTTGATCGAAGACAAAAACGTGAGGCGTCGCCAAGCATCCATAAGCTCGAGCCGTCGATTGTTTGTCGCCATCGTAAAGAAACGGAAACTCCCAGCCCAGGTCTTGGGCGTATCGTCGAGAATCTTCAAAAGTTTCGTCGTATTGGGTGTGCCCGAACTCGTCTGGCCGAAGACCTGACGAATGATTGGGATTGATTGCGACGAAGCCGAAGCTTTGACCCTGCATGGATTCTAGGAAGGTCTGCAAGCGCCGTTCGACACCGTGCGATGTCGGGCAATGTGTCCCGGTGAAGTAGACCATCAGGACGTCGGGTTCGGAGAAATCATCGAGGGTGTAGGTTTTCCCGTCCACACCGGGTAATTCAAAGTCGGGGGCCCCGGCACCAATTTTTAGTTCGGTGAACCCTGCCGGCAGATCGTGCGGTCCGGCGGCGTTGGCCAACAAGGGTGTGAACAATAGGGTTGCCATGCAGAAGACGGCAGCGTTTGACGAGAGCGTGTTGAATCGGTTCATGTTCCAATGGGCTGCCGGTGTGGGGAATCGAACGGCGTGAATGCTTCGATCTATCGCGAATCAATCTACCCTTTGGATTTGCCCCGGTCCAATTTGTATCGATGTGGTGGCGAACATCGCAGAAATCGTAGGCCGGACGAAGCGGATCGCAGTTACGGCTAGGGGCATAAGAGGCGCCGTCGGCTTTGTGCCATGATCATCAGGCCGGACGCGACGATCAACACGCTGCCAACGACCATCGGCAAGGTGAACGATTCCTGGAAATAGACGATTCCAAGGCCGATTCCGAACAACAGGCGGGAATAGCGAAACGGGGTGACGGCCGAGACTTGACCGGTTCGCATGGCCTTCATCAAGCACGCATATGCACCGACACCAACACCAATCGCGGCGACGATCAATCCGGCCGTCATTGCCGATGGCCACACAAACGATCGGCCTTGCCAGATGCCAATCATGCCGCCGGCAATGAACACCGACACAAATCCGTAAAACCCCAGTATGGCAGTCCCAATCGACGGCGGTGCGGCGCGGCTTGCAAGATCACGGCCGGCAAATCCGAGCATGCCGAGGACCGCCAGTAGCGAGAGTAGCGAAAAGCTTTCGCGTCCAGGTCCGACGACAACGATCACGCCCGCAAGTCCGACCAAGACCGCGGCCCAGCGGCGAAATCCAACGCGTTCACGAAACAGGATCGCTGCACCGGCAACCACGACCAATGGTGTGGCTTGCAGGATCACCGTTGTGGCGGATAAAGGTGTCAAGGCAACGGCCATCGAATAGAACAAACGCCCGGAGATTTCGAACACCATGCGCAACCGCATTGAATTCGAGCGGACCGCCGGTCCAAGAAACGGATTGCGTTTTCTGACTGCGACAACGGCAAAGACGATCGCGCCTCCCAAACCGAACAGCATCAATACTTGGCCGATGGGCATTCGTCTTGACGCTGCTTTGATGAATGTGTCTTCCAACGCAAACGTCCCCATCGACACGACGATCCAGATCGATCCGATGAGATTCTCGCGGTGTGCATCGCTGATCGGCGAAGCCTTCGTGGCGAAAGACAATTCTTCGTTCAAATTTGTTGTATGGAATGGATGGTCTGCACAGAGCACATAGAATCGAATACCGCTAAGACCCTGCGTCGGCGTGACAAGGTTCGGAGGATTCGGCCGAATTGGTCACCAATCCAAGATCGGCCAGTGCGATGTAGGCAGCGGGGATCGCGATCAACACCAGTACGGTGGACGCCAACAGTCCAAAGCACACGCTGACGGCCAGGGGGATCAACACTTGGGCTTGGCGACTGGTTTCGAACAGCATCGGCAATAATCCGGCGATCGTGGTGGCCGATGTCAGCAGGATCGCGCGGAAGCGGAGGCGGCTGGCTTGTCGTGCCGATTCAATCACGTCTGTTCCCTCGGTGCGTTCTTTTTTCAGAAACAACACCAACAGAATCGAATCGTTCACGACCACACCGGCCAGCGACACAAATCCCAAGACGCTGGGGATCGATAGCGAGTTGCCCGTGATCAGGTGTCCCCAAATCACGCCGATTAAAGCCATTGGGATCGCTGCCATCACGATCAGCGGTTCCGTCCAGCTTTCGAACTGGTAACTCAGGATCGCGAACACACCGATCAATCCCAGCACGAACGCCTGCAGCATCGAGTTCCCTGTTTCGGCTGACTCTTGCGATTCACCTTCGATCTGAATGCGAACGGTGGGATGTTGCTTTTCGATTTCGGGGATCGCCTCGCGACGGAACAAACCCATCAGCGCCGCCGTGTTGGCCACTCGCGTGTCGACTTCACCGATCAAAGTGACAGTGCGACGACCGTTCAGCCGCGCGATCCGCGACCAGCCCGTCGCGACGTCGACTTTGGCGACCGCCGACAACGGCACGCGACTGCCATCGACCAAGACCACATGAAAGTCAGCAAAGTCCGCCAGGCTGTCTCGGTCCGACGTTTTCAAACGCGCTTCGATTTCATAAGCCTCGGTGCCGACTTGAATTTCATCGGCGACCGTTCCTTGGAACGCCGCGCGAACTTGATCGGCGATCGTGGTCACATCTAACCCCAGCCCCACGGCGCCCTCATCCAAACGGATGCGATATTCCTGTTTGCCCGGCCGCAGGTCATCGGTCAGGTTATAGACACCTTCGTACTGGTCAAAGAACGCCAATCCCTGTTGCGCTGCCGCTTTGGCGTCGTGAAGACTGTCGCTTTGAAAGCGGATTTCGATGGGGCGTCCCGCCGGACCAAACGCCGCTTCGCCGTACGTGACACTGATCGCATCGGGCAGGCTACCGACCTCTTCACGCCATGCTTGAACCACCGCATCGATGTGAGTTGATCGGTTTTCGGGGCTCAATAGATCAGCTGTGATGGTTGCCACGTGCGAACCCGATTCAAACGCATCCGCATTGGTTCCGAATTGCACCTGAACGGTTTCCACCAGTTCGCGACCGTCGGGTTGGTCCGGCGTGAATTGTTTGTTGACTTCGTCCAATCCAGCCGTGATCCGCTGGACGATCTTTTCGGTGCGTTCGATCGGCGTGCCTTGAGGCAACAAGATGCGGGCTTCGACAATTTCGCCTTCGGTCGTGGGAAAACCTTGAAAGGGGACAATGCCGCTGACGACCAACGCCAACGATGCCACGAACAAACCAGCCAGGCTTCCCAAGAACAGGTAACGCCAACGGATCGCGGCATCGACGCAGCGGCCCATCACCGATTCACGCAGCCAGTCCAACACGGTGTCGATCGCACCACGAACTCGCCCCGACCTTTCCAAGCCCGAATGTCCCAGCGAGTGACCGAGGTGGGCAGGCAAGATGATGAACGCTTCGATCAGACTGACCGCCAGCACCAGGATCAACACCATCGGGATGACCTGCAGCACTTTCCCAATAAACCCGGCCAGCGACGCGAGCGGACCGAGCACACAAATCGTGGTCAGGAACGATGAAACGACACCACCGGCAACTTCTTTGACGCCATCGACCGCGGCCTGCATCGCCGGTTTGCCCATGCCAAGATGCCGGGCAATGTTTTCGGAGATGACGATCCCGTCGTCCATCAAGATCCCCGTCGCCAAAAGCATCGCCACCAACGTGATCATGTTGATGGTCAGCCCCAGCATCGGCATCAAGAACAACGCGCCAAGGAACGATACTGGCAGGCTCATCACCACCCAGAACGACATCCGCAGGTTGAAGAACATCCACAGCGTACAGAACACCAGGATGATCCCCTGCACCGCGTTCTTCAGCACCAACTGCAATCGATCGCGGATCAGCGTCGACATGTCATTGACGACTGCGATGTTCACGTTCGGTTGACGTTGGCGTTCGGCTTCCAAGAATTCGTTGACCGCCGTGGTCACGCGGATCGCGTCTTGCGTTTTCGTCTTTTCAATTCGCAATACACCAGCCCGCTCGTTGCCCAGCAAGCTTTTGACTTCCTCGTCTTCGAACAGATCGACGACTTGGCCGAGATCACGCAAGCGAATTTCTGCTCCGCCGCGAGTCCCTTTGATGATCAGGTCCTCGAGTTCCTCCGGCGTGCGACGTTGTTCCACAAAGCGCAGCAGGACTTCGTTGTCGCGTGTTTCCAACGCACCGGCCGGGATGTCGATGCCCTGACGTGCGATGACTCGGGCCACGTCGGCTGCGGTCAAGCTGTAACGTCGCAACGCTTCTTCGGACAGCTCGACGCGAAGTTGGCGATCGGAAAATCCGCCCAGTTCGACCAGCGACACTTGCGGCACCTGTTGCAAGCGGTCCTTCAAATCCTCACAGTAGATCTTCAAGTCGCCCGTTGGCATCGGGCCGGTGACCAGCAACACCATCACCGCTTCGGTGCGTCCGAGTTGAGTGATCACAGGATCTTCGACGTCGACCGGAAACTCCGTGATCGCTTCGACTTCCGATTCAATGTCGTCTTGAAAGATCGAGATGTCGGCACCGTCCCGCATTTCGACCGTAATCACGGCGACGCCTTCTTGCGCATCGGAGCGAACTTCTTTGACGTTTTCGACGCCGTCGATGGCGTCTTCGACCCGTTGGCAAACCGCCTCTTCGACTTCCTCTGCTGTCGCACCGCGATACAAGATTTGAATTTGGATTTCTGTCGCGGTGAACTCGGGAAACGTCTCGCGTTCCAATTTGGGAAGCGCGAACAAGCCCGCGATGATGAACAACAGCATCAAAAGATTGGCCAACGTTGGATGGCGAGCGAATTGATCAATCATCGCTGCCTCCGGTGTTGCCGGCTTGGTCGTCCGTCACGGGCGACGGAGCGACGTCAGGACCATTGGCATCGCTGATCACTCGATTCAGCAGTTCATCATCGGTGACCGGATCGATCAACATCCCTTCAACGGCTGGTGTTGGATCGGACACAACCAATGTTTCGCCACCAGTCAGCCCACTGCGGATGACGGCAAACTCCCCTTGCACGATTGCGACATCCACCGGCTGCTTTCTCAAACGTTGCTCGTCGTCCAACACATAGACATGACCGTCGTGAACGGTATGCCGCGGGACGATGACTTGGTTCGGCCGAGGTTGACCGATCAAGGTGACGCGGCAATACGTGCCCTGCAGTAGCGGTGGTCGGATACCAGGAATGACTTGTTCATACGGATCATCGATGCCGACCACCATGCTCAGGCTGCGGGTTTGCAGGTCCAGCGATTCACGGACTCGCATGAACCGGGCATCCCAGCGAGCCGGGATATCCGACGATGCCATTTCAACGATCGCGCGGACGTTGAACACATCACGCACACGCTGCATCGAAAATTCTTCCAGTGATGCCGTTTGCGAATCGTTCTGAATCAGCCGCCGCACCTCGCGCATCGGAGCCTGGGCTTCGACTTCGACGAGATCGATGTTGTAAGCCTCGAACAACGTCTGGCCCGTGCCGACGTACTGGTCGACGTCCAACGTGACTGTGCCCAAACGGCAGTGAAACGGAGCACGAATCTCGGTGTGCTTGAGGTCCAATTTCGCTTGAGCCAGTTGAGCTTGCTTGAGTGCCAGGTTGGCTTCCTGGCTTTGCTTTCGTGTGGGCAACAAATTCAGCGCACTGGTCTGTTCCTGCAGGCGTTGCTGCTGGGTAAAGACCGATCGTTGCTGTGCGTCCAATTCCGATTGGGACGTGGCACTGCGCGATGCCAGTTGTCGCAGGCGTTCCATTTCACGCTGAGTCACGCTCAACGCCTCGCGTTCGATCGCCATTGACGCTTTCAGGTTTTCTTCGGTCCGCGTCAGTTCGTCGATCAGTGCTTGGGCCTGTTTAATCTCGGCCTCCAATTGTGCGACCGCGTACTCGTATTCGGTCGGATCGATTTTTAGCAGCAACTGGTCTTCGTTGACGAACGAACCTGATTCCAGTTCCGGATGGACCTCCACGATTCGGCCGTCCACCTCAGCGACCGCCTGCCATGTTTGTCCCGGTGTTGCGGTGCCATAGCCGACGACACGCGGAACAACGTCAACCACGGGAACATCGATCACACGCAGCATTCGCGATGCTTCCTCGGCGACCTCCCGTTGCGGTTGAGGGCGGTTTCCCACGATCCAAATCGCGATAAGGATGCCCGCGACCAATGGCGGAATGAACAACGACCGCACGCCAAATCGGTTCAGCGTTTGCAGGATCTTGTTTGGAGTTTTTTCAGCCAACTCGCGTCTCCATTAAGGAGGAATCTATCGTTTCGTTGCGGTCGATCACTGTTTCATTCTTTCGCTGCTTGGGTCAAATTGGCCTGGATCTTTCGCAGCACCTTTTGTGTCTCGGCCAACTGTGTCTTGGTGATGCCTTGCAACGCACTCTTGCGGAGTTCGTCCAGCAACGGCAGCACGGTTTGCAGTTTCTTTTCGCCACGAGGAGTCAAACCGACCATGACCATCCGAGCGTCCTCGGGCGATACGCTCCGCTTGATGAACTTGCGATCGACCAGCCGGTCCAACTGCCGCTTGACGGTCGTCGGATCACGAACCATTCGAGACGCCAAATCGTTCATGCTCAGCGGTTCGCCCACATCGGACAGCGTGATCAGGGCTTGTGTCTCTTCCGGTGTAAATGGCCAATCGGCTTCCCTAAGCACCGCTGCCATCCGGGTTCGCATCAGATAAGCAATCCGTCCGATCGCGAATCCCGGCGTCGATTCGCTGTCAAAGTGCATCTTCGCCTCCTGATGAGTCCTGAGTTGAAACGGGCGTAGGTTACGGCATACGTTCGAGTGGCCTGAATGGTAGTGGACGAGGTTACGAGTCCCCAGCTACAGGACTCGTTGCCTCGTGCACTACAGCAGGACTGAAGGCGTCGCTGTTCGGGCCGGCAAACAGCGGCCGGTACCAATCGAAGTAGCAATAAATCAGCACCGCACAGGCGGCGAAGTCGGGGATCCCGATCACCAGGTACTGATGAGCGAAGAACGTCACGTACAGCAGGATGTTGAACGCATAGGGCAGCGACATCAGTACCGCCAGCGGAGTCGTTCGCGGCACGAACATCAACGCGCCGGAGACCGTTTTGAACAAACCCACCCAAAAAATCAGATAGCCCGTTTGTTCCAACGCGATCATAAACCGGCCGACTTCGTCAGGCGTTTCCCCCACCGGATAGCCCCGCACGGCGAAGCCGATCGTCATGATCCCGGTGCCAAACAGGAACAAAGCAAACAGCAACCGCACCACGAAAGCAAATCGAGGCAAGCGAACGCTGCGGATTTCCAATTGATTCATCACGATTGCTTTAACCCGTGGACCCAAGAGACGCCTGAGAGCGAATCCATCCGCTGCCCAACCATAAGGCTGTAAGGTACAGATAAACGAGACGTAGTCAAATCGTTTCCAAGGCAGGCGCTCCGTTTGAACGAGCGAAGACGTTGAAAGTGACCACCTTGCAAACGTTCACCGTGAATGCGTTTTCGTCACGGAGTACCCACCTATGTCCCACCGCGAGGACGTCGAACACTCCGGTAAGCAGTAAAAAGAGGCCTGACCCCGTTTAGGGAGAGCGGGTGAGGTGGATGCAGTGGCCGCCGCCGGGGGCGAGCTTTGCGTGGAGGACGTCGCCGCGGTGTGCGGTGGTCTGGCGGACTTGGTAGGCCTCGCGGCGGTGCAGGTAATGCGCGTCGTCTGCGTCTTCGTACAGGGTGACTTGGTAGCTTGTGTTTGGATCCAAGAAATCGAGCTCGATTTCAAGGGTGCGGGATTCTTCGTTGGTCGCCGAACCAATGAACCAGTCGGATCCTGACCGGCGGGCCGAACAGATGTATTCTCCGATTTCGCCGTCCAAGATCCGTGTTTCGTCCCAGGTCATGGGCAGCTGACCGAGGAACTGAAAGAGGTCAGCCTTCGATTCATAGGCTTCGGGACAGTCCGGCAAGAACGAAAGTCCCGAGAAAACAATGAGGGTTCTGGCGGTTTCGGCCACCACGGTGCTGGGGACATTTTCGAAGATCTTGGGTCGGTCCTGTGCCGGATTGTTCAAGGCGAATAGGCCGTTGCACATGTCCAAGGGGCCGGCAACCATGTTCACAAAGACTTGTTCGCAAAACGTGGACGGCGTGAATGAACGCATGGCATCCGATTGGGCATGGCAAAACTCACGCGAGACATAATTCGGCCATGTGCGACGATCACCCGACGGGGGCACGGGGCCGTCATGGAAGTCGCACAGCAGCTGATACTTTGCACAAAGCTGAACAATCTGACGGGTTTTCAAAACCTTTTGTTGGCCACCACCTTTCATGAATCCGTACTTGATCCCAGCGGCGCCCCATTGACGATACAAGGCCAGTGTTTCTTCAAACGATCCGTGATCACGTGCCAGGTCGTTGAAATAGAGCAGGATTCCGACATTCTTTTCGCGTGCGTATCGAATCAATTCAGGGATGTCGATGGGATCCTGCCAATCCGCGGGGGCAGGTTTGGGGACCAAACGTGGTGAATCCGGATCGGGCTGAACCAGCAAGTAGTTACGACTAGTTTTTGGATCCGAGTCCTTCTGAAACTCCAATCCGTACCAGCCTGCATCCAGCACCAGGTACGACACGCCACGTCGTGATGCGAAGTCGATGAATCGCCGCCAACTGGGCATGTCCAGTCCGTAGGTGAACCCGTCGTCGACTTTCGCGCCCCAGGCCCGCCAATCCCACATCGCCAATCCCGGTTTGATCCATGATGTATCTGGGATCTTGCAGGGCGGATTGAGGCAAAACAAAACGGGTGAAACGAGCAGGTCGCCGGCGCTGCGGCCGACCAGTACGACACGCCAGGACGTGGCGGTATCACAGGTGATTTTGGACGGTTCCATGTGGGCCCGAAAGCTCTGTGCCTGCGATGGTAAAGCGGTCAGGGTGAACGGGGCATGGTCGTAAATCGCGGCCTCGACGACGGACAGATGCACGCCATCGGTACATCGCACGACCAGCGGGATCAGTGACGTTTTCGCTTGATGAAATTTGCTTAACGTTTGAGGCCCGACCGGATCGTGTTCGAGGTTGTAGGCCCAGCCGATGTCGTCACCGGCAAATCGAAATTCCGTCAGGTCGTCCTGGATGTCGACGGACGATTCCCAACCCCGCCCGAAGGCGTAGCGTATTCCGATGCCGCTATTGAAAACCCTCGCGATTATTTGAATTTCACGGTGATCGCCGGATGTTTCACGAAGGAGCCAATTCAATTGGCGATAGTGGTTTTGATATTGGGCGAATTTCCCCCAAGTCGTCTTGATCGTTTCATCCTGTTCGTTGACCGACGCAGAAACCTGCTGCAGCGAGCCAATTTCGTCACCGGCAATGTTCAGCCCCAAGCGACCGGACTCCAACCGCTGTTGCCCGCCATAGAAAAGCGTCCATGTGGGAGCGCCGGATTCCAACATGAATTCGGCCCGAAGTTGACCATCCGGGCTGGTGACTTCGATTGCCTGACCCAGGCTGGAAACAAGGCAGAGGCACAGAATGCAACAGCCGGTCGCGAGCGATCTCATGGTATGCAACTTCGGATCAAGATTCCAACAAGACATCCGTTTGGGAAACGGACATTCCTATCGTCAAATTTTGTGAGCGGGTGGGAAGCGACGTGTTCCAGCGATGGTCGCCGCGAAGCGTCCACTGGCATTCTATCGGTGACCGATTCACATGCTGACAAACCCACTGCGATCCGATGGATCTGCGTCAATCCGCCCGACCGTCCAGAGCCCGTACCATACTTTCAAAAATCGAAAGGTCGGGATTGGTGTTTTGGCCAAACGACTGCAACTCGGGGATGGCGAGCATCAAGTCCTCCAAACGCTGCTGCGCCGATTTCGGTTGGTCGACGTGTGCCGTGTAGATTTCGGCCAGTCCTTCTTCCAAGCGAGGCTGTAGGAAGGTCAGTGTGCGGACGTATTCCGCATTGTTGGAGTCTTGATATCGGTGGTCGACTTCGCGGAAGAGGCGATCCAGATGGTAGGCGATCCGGGCGTACGCATTGTCGTCGATCTCTTTCATCGCCTTTGCCACATCCTGCAGCGACAGGCCATCGCTGGAATACCAACTGAAACTGGGATGTGTCAGGGTTTCCGCCATGAAATCCGTTGGCATCTCCAACCTGCCTTCACGCTGCAGTTCGACTGCGGCGGCAAACAATTCTCGGGGCATCAGCCAGTCGGGAGCGGTTAGGCTGGTTTGCGTTTGCATCCCTCCGCCTCCGCCTCCGAAACCGCCGAAGCCGAACGGGTTTTCATAGGACCAACGCGTTGTGTTCGTTTTGGGATCAAGCTTGCGCCGCTGGAATTCGGCGATCGATTCCCCGGAACGCTCGATCACATAGTCTGCGATCCATGTGGGAGGTTCGATGTGTGGTCCTGCTTGGCCCGTGATTTGTACGGCGGTTTCCCAGGCGTGGTGGCGCGCGTCATAGGCTTGGTCGATTGTCGTATACGAGACGCGACTTTGACGATTGCTTTGCGAAGCGATGGGCTGTAGATCGTTGGACGCTTCGCCAAGTACTCGCAAAAGGCCTTCCACTTGCGGTCTTCCCTGGTCCGTTTCGCCAAGTTGACTGAGGTAGGCCGCGGCCGAATCTTGGCGTTCCGGGTAACGCGTGTTGACATACACGCCGGTGACGAAGTGCTTGAGGAGCAGAATTGCAGCGATCTTGGCTTTTTCGTCTCCTTCGGCCAGCGATTCTTCCAGTGCAGCGAGGCCGGGCGATGGAAGGTAATGGGGAAACGTTTGGGTGAGATAGCCCATGAATCTTGAGGACGGCGAAGGGAGGCCACCAATCAGGTTCACGTTGCCGGTTTGATCGGGATTGTCCTCGATCAATAGCGATCCATGTTCGTTGGCCATTTGCAGCGTGACTCTTGCCGCTTCGGCACGTTTCGGCGTGTCGCGTGAAAGCAATTCGACCGCGCGCATGGCTTGACCGATGCGTTCGATCTGTTGTTCCTGACGAAAGACATTCAACCAATGATCAAGGTCTTCGCCCAGATAGATTTTCTTATGGGTCTGGTTATCGGCGGAGGCGACTGATTTCTGTTCGAGTGGTTGGGGCGCCGATTCGATTTCTAGGGTGCCGTCTTCCTGGACCGAGACGCTGGTGTCTTTCCCGTCGGTGGTGAGCGTGACGAGACCACGATCGGTTTTGATTTGAATCACGACCGTTGCCAGTAACGCGGCTGCAGCGAACCATCCCAGAGGTCCGAACCAAGAGGGCATCCGATTGCTGGGATTGTTCGGTGGCGGTGAAGCCGGTTGTGTGGCCGGATGAAATGTGGGGGTGACCGCAACGTCCGGTACCGGCGTCGATTCCGCACGCCGCAGCAACGCCTTCAAATCCGCGTCGACCGACCATGATGCCAATCGTTCGGCCACCTCGGGTGCATTCGGTCGTTGATCCGGTTGGCGATGCATCATATGCCTGACACAGCGTTCCAGTTCGGCGTCGACCGTCGGATCGAAATCGCTTAGTGGCGGAGGTTTAGATCGTCCTGATTCCCCCGTGATCGCCAGCACTCGGGCAGCCAGTCCGGCGTCACCCGAGTGCGGCCAGCGACCCGCGATCAAACGATACAGGGTTGCACCCAGCGAATAGATGTCCGAAGCCGATTGTACATTTCGACTGTCCAGCAATTGTTCCGGCGACATCGCAGGCAAAGTTCCCATCAGATGTCCGACCGTCGTCAGGCGATCATCGGCGGCAAGCGGATCATCGCCGGCAAGCACCAACCCCAGGTCCAAAAGTTTGACGGTCCCGCCGTTGGTCAGCATCAAGTTCGACGGCTTGATATCGCGATGGATCAGATCGTGGTTGTGAACGTGGGCCAGGGCGAGGGCGGTTTGACGTGCGATCTCGCAAGCATCCGCGATGGGGATCTTTCCCAGTCGGTGGGCCACGCGGCCGACATCCATTCCCTGCAAATATTCCATGACCAGATAGTGCCAACCGGAATCCGTGCCCGCATCGGTCGCACGAACGATGCCGGGGTGTTCCAGCGCGGCGACCGTGGTCATTTCACGATCGAATCGATCCAGCCAGCTCGGCTCGGTAACACGATGTGGCGGCAGGAACTTGATCGCGCAACGTCGTTTCAAACGGTTGTGGCGTGCCAGACACACCATCCCCATGCCACCTTGGCCCAGGTGTTCAAGGATTTCATACGGTCCGATATGTTCCATTGGAACTTCCATCGGACGCTGGACGTTGATCGACACCAATCGTGCGATGGCGAATTGGCAGGCGGATTCACCAAAGATGGAATCTTCTTCGGAATCCAGGTTGGTCAGGCCATTGGTTTTCGAAACCAAACCCGGCAATTGTGATTGACAGTTTTCACATTGATCGACGTGCTGTACCGCAGATTCAAATTCGTCTTGAGAACAGTTTCCATCGACCAAGCGATTCAGGACGTCCACGGATGGGCAATCGGTTCGGGTGGCGATCATGGCAGGCTTTCGGTGCGAGAGGGCGATCGGACAACCACGCAACGCTGGTTTGATGCAGGATTGGACACCCTCAGCAAGAAAATTCTTCCAATTCTTTTCGCAGCCGCTGCAGCACACGGGCGCGAGCTTTGTAAACGGTCCAGCGACTGACGCACATTTCTTTCGCCACGATCGCCGGGTCACAACCTTCCACAGCGGTACGCAAAAACATTTGCCAAGTCTTGGGATCGGTCGAGTGCCGGAGGACTTGCAGCAAGCGTTTTTGGATCGACTGGATATCGTCGGCTAGTTCGCTGGGCGGATGGGCATCGTCTTGCTCGGACCATCGCAGGTCTGCATCGTCCAACGAGATCGGTGAACGTTGATCGGCGCGTTGTCGATCCCGAAGCTTGTTGCGTGCGATCGTCCATAGCCAACCACGAAACGTGGCACCGGATCGGTCCAGATCGAATTTGGGAAGAGCCTTGGCGACCGACAGAAACGTGTCTTGCATCACGTCGGCCGCATCCGCCGATTGGACCCCGCAGCGTCGAATCCAGCGATAGACGATCGGGCCATACACCTGGACCAGCGTGTGCCATCCTTCGTCATCACCCAATCGGGCTCGATCCAACAACGATGGATGCGTCGATGGTTCATCAACGATGTCGCGGTTCATGGAAAGACGATGTGGCTGTGCGTGTCAAACGGAACGATGGCTGAGCCCTGTGATGGGACTCGCGGATCTAACAGTGGTTCTCAAGAGAGCACCGCGTACGGAACGATGGCGGGCGGTGGTGCTAGGGCCGAGTATGGCCGGCGGCTTCGGCGGATCGATAGGCGTCGGCCAAGCGTTCGACGATTTCCGCATACTGCCGGGTGACGTCGTGACTTTCGCTGGGGTCTTTGGACAAGTCATACAGTTCGTGACCACGGTCTTCGTCGCTGCCGTAGCGATAGATCAGCTTCCAAGTGCCCGTGCAAACGGCCACGGCGCTGTCCTTGCCGTTGCCCAGAATGAACACCGCTTCGCGACCCGGGATCTCAGGTCGTTTTCCCAGCAATAGCGGCAACGCACTGATGGAATCTTCGGCGGCGTCGGCGGGAAGGTCTCGATCGACCACATCGGCGATCGTGGCAAAGACATCGGTCAAGTTGATGGTTTCGTCGGACGTGGTTCCCGGCGTGATCATTCCCGGCCATCGAGCGATGAAGGGAATCCGGTGGCCACCTTCGTAGGAGTAGCCTTTGCCGTCACGCCAAGGGCCGTTGGTCACGTGACCCATCTTCTTGGCATCGGCCTTAGCGGTTTTGAATTTCCGGCGCACATCGCCCGAGTCATCGGCCAAGTTCAAGTGAACGTTCTGGGTGCCCTTGAAATCCTTTGGGGTGGAACCGTTATCGCTGGTGAAGATCACCAATGTGTTTTGGGCAATCCCCAGGTCATCCAACGTGTCCAAGATCTCGCCGACATGAGCGTCCAATTCCTGGACGTGATCACCGAACAATCCGGCTTTGCTGGTACCGCGATACTTTGCGGCTGGCGTCACGTGCGTGTGTGGTGCACAGGGGGTGAAGTACAGAAAGAATGGCCGTTGTGCATTGCGGCGGATGAAGTCGATGGCTTTGCGGGTCAGTGTGGTGTCGACTTGGTCATCGACACGGGGTGATTCCAAGCCATCGGGAAAGTCTTGGCCTTTGACGATCCGGTATGGCTGCCCCGGTTTGCGACCGACCAAGTCGTGGTTCTCGATGAACGCCCGCGTGGAATCGTTGTGGTTCGACGGCACGCCAAAGTGGTAATCAAAACCAACTTCCAGTGGTCCAGTGATGGGCAAGCGGTTCCAGTCTTTGCTGTATCCCAAGTGCCATTTGCCGATCGCCGCGGATGTGTAGCCAGAATCCTTCAAGAACGCAGCGATGTTCATCTGGTCGGAACTCAGCCGATAGCCGTTGCCTTTTTTGTGCAATCGCCATGGGGATCGACCGGTCAGCAATCCGTAGCGTGATGGAGAACAAAGTGAAGCAGCGGAATGTGCGTCGGTCAGACGGATGCCTTCGGCCGCCAATCGATCCATGTTCGGTGTTTTGATTTTGGTCGCGCCGTAGCAGCTGACGTCCCCATATCCCAAGTCGTCCGCAAAGATGACCACGACATTGGGTGATTCAGACGCGGCGATGCGGCCGGTCGTCATCAGGCCCGCCGACGCGACGATCAGCCAAAACAGGGCGGCGATGTGCCACAGGTGTTGAAAACGCTGGGAGTTCAATCGTAAGTGGGTAACACGATTGGGACGCGGGAAAGTGGGGATGCTCATGGCGGGAATGGGATCGTGGATGCTGCCCAGAAGTGAACGGCGATGGGGTTGGCCAAAACGCGGGACTACATCGTAACCGGGCCAAGTGTGGGGCGTGATCAATGAGCTGTCGGGCCGTCAGCGATTTGGCGTTCAGCAGCGTTTCGCGACCAATGAAATTGGCGGTATCCGCCGGGCATCACGGGACAGTCGAATCACCGGAGTGGAAAGCTTGGCGAGTTGGCAAGGCTTTGGTCGCGTGCGGAGTCGCTACGCTGTAGGCTCGTTCGGCTGCAAGCGTCGAGCAGCATGGTGTCAGTTCCGCTTCACCCATCGCCAAGTTGATCAAGCGAATGAAAATGCACGCGATTCTTTCCGCTCCGACCGCCATGGTGACCTGTTTGTGCATGGCTGGATTGTTTTTCCATGATGCGGTCCGTGCCGACCAAATAAAGCCATTGAAGGTCTTTGTTTTGGTCGGGCAATCCAACATGCAGGGGCATGCAAGTGTTGAAACGCTGGAGCACGTCCGGATGGATACGGCGACCGCACCGCTGCTTGCGAAGGTACAAGACGGGCAGGGGCAACCGCGACTGATCGATGATGTGTGGATCAGTTCGTTGTCCAATTCCGGTGAAAAGCATGGACGGCTGACGACTGGTTTCGGGGCGAATGATCAAAAGATCGGTCCGGAGTTGATGTTTGGAATCACGATCCATGAGTTGCTTGATGAACCCGTTTTGCTGATCAAAACGTCCTGGGGCGGCAAAAGCTTGCACACCGACTTTCGGCCGCCCAGTGCAGGCCCCTACGTCTTTCAACCCCACCAGATTCAACGTTTCGAACAACAGGGCAAAGATCTGGAAAGCATCCGTACTGAGAAACGAGAGGCCACCGGCCGGTACTATCGGTTGATGATTGAACACGTGCGAAGCGTTCTTTCAGACATTCGACGTGTCTATCCCGATTTTGACTCCAGTGCGGGATATGAATTGGCCGGGCTGGTTTGGTTTCAAGGGTGGAATGACATGGTCGATTCGGGGACTTACCCCGATCGTGATCAGCCGGGTGGCTATGCGAAATACAGCGAACTGTTGGGCCACTTCATTCGCGACGTCCGGCACGATCTTGACGCTCCGGGGCTACCGATCGTGATCGGTGTGATGGGCGTCAACGGCCCGACGGCTCTGTACACGACACAACAAAACCGCATCCGAAATGTGCATCAGAATTTTCGTCACGCGATGGCTGCGCCTGCCGAGTTGCCCGAGTTTCAGGGCAACGTTCGCGCGGTGTTGACGGAGAACTACTGGGATCAGGAATTGGCCGAGCTTCGCACCCGAGACAACCAGATCGGCCAGAAGATTCGCACGCTGAAGAAACAACAGAAGATGACTCGCGAAGAAGAGTCGGCGATGCGCGATCAATTGCGAAAGGACGCATTCACCGATGCGGAGTGGGAGAACCTTTCCAAAGGTGTGTCCAACGCGGAATACCACTATCTAGGGTCTGCCAAAATCATGTTGCAGATCGGCGAGGGGTTTGCCGAAGCGATGGCAGAGATGCAAGACTGATTTCCGGCTGGATTCGTGGGGACCTGGGCCGTCTATTGTTTCGGCGTCATCAACGAAAGATTGTCCAGGTAGACGTGACGGTCGTGGGATGAGACGCCTTTACCGCCGTAGTAGTAATTCAGCCAATACGACTTCAGACCTAACTGATCGGTGTTTCGCATTTGAACATTGGTCTGGTCCAAGACGAGTTCGCCGTCGACCCACGCTCGCAAGACGCCGTCGGGCCGGCCCGGCGTGTTGATCTTGCAGTACTGGTCGATGTGGTACCAACGTCCGGTCTTGATCGCGGCGGCGGGACCCGTCCAGCGAAATGAATCGCCGTACTTGCCACGCATGCGAGCGTGGTACGTGTAGTACGACAGCCCCAACGTTCCATCATCATTGGTGTGAATGCCGCCGCGTGCGGACCAGCCGTTGATGCCGTCCGACGGCTTGCCGCCCCAGCCAACGCTTTCGATGCCGCTCCACCCCGGTGCTTTGCCGCCGTAGCCGGAAAAGTTGTGGGCAAAACAAACGTCATAGCTGGCGTAGACCTCGTCGGGAAGCGAACCGAGGTGCCGCTGAAACATCAGCTGAGGGGCGCAACCATAGTGGCCGTCTTTTGCCACCGTGACTTGTAAGACTTTGCCTGTCGATCGACCGTTGCCACTCGGTGCCGGGACGTCAGAACGATCCGACGGATCAACGCATTGCATGTTCTGGCGATGACCGACGTCGTTCCAATCGCTCAGCCAGTCGGCGTCTTCAAAGCCGCTGGAATAGATGACGCGAAGTTCCGTGGGGTTGGGCGGCGGGGCCGGCGAGGCTGATTGTGCATTGGCGGATGTGACGGCAAGAATTGCGATCAGGATCGCGGGTTGGACGATGCGAGATGGTGAGGGTGGCATGGTGGTTGGCAGGTGGGCGAGTAGGCAGGTGGGCAGGTGGGCAGGTAGGCAGGTAGGCAGGTAGGCAGGTAGGCAGGTGGGCAGGTGGGCAGGTGGGCGGGGAGCAGGCGGAGGCGGGAGGCACTCTTGATCAGTGTTTTACGCGGGTCAGTCGTGGGCGGGGATACCCTGGGTCATGCGTTGTTTCAGCTCGTGCAGATGGCTTTGGTAGACATCGCGTGGGGTGCAGTCGTGAGCTTTGCAGATCGATGTGGCCATCGCAACGATTTCGCCCATCACACCGCCGGTCCGCATCACCCGTACCGGGCCCAAACCGGTTTGCGAAACGCTGATGTCGCGTCCCGCCATGAACAGGTTGTCGATGTTGCGACTGTACAAGCATCGATACGGTGCCCAATACGGGCCTTGGTAACGAAATTCCTTGCCGCGGGTGAACGTGGAGAAATAAGCATCACCGCTGTCGGATTCGAAGTATTCCGGGTGAGGCGAGTGGATGTCGATGTGCCAACTGCAGGGAAATGCAGCGTCGTCGAAAACCGTTTTGTCGCGAAAGTCATTGGCCGTTAAAACCACGTCGCCCATCAAGCGGCGGGATTCCCGCTTGCCTCCGATAAAGGCGGCCCACTTCAGTCGGTGGTTGGGATACTTGCCATCGATGTTCTTCAGCGTGTCCCAAGCACCGAACATCGCACGCAGGTTCAGGTCGCGAATCCATTCGCCGTCTTTGATGATGTCTTTGTTGAATCCCGATTCCCAAAACCAGTTGCCAAGTTGGTTGATGCCCGGCGCACCGAAAGCGGTTTTGCCGTCGCGTCCTGGGAACGCGATCTGCGACATGTCGACGGCCCACGGGCAACGCGGGAACGGCTGGGCCGCCTTGGAAGCGACGAAGTTGATCGATAGCGGATCGTCGTCGTCGCACAGGCAGCGAATCTGGTGTTCATTGGCCGTCGTTTCACCAATGCTCCACAAGTTCGTCGTCCCCATGTGACCTTGGGCGGCGTATTCATCGTCCGCGCCGACCAGCGCACCCAAGACGCCGTCGCCGGTGGAATCCAGGAACCACCGGGCGGTGAAACGTTTTCGTTGCCCCGAACGTGTGTGCTGGGCCGTGACGCTGACGATGTGGTTGTTGTCATGTTCGGCGGCATTGACGCGGTGCTGCAGGAACAAGTCCAAGTTCGATTCCGCCATCGCCAATTGGGTTTTGTGGCGGTCGTCGAACGCCAACGGACCTTTCGGATCGGGATGCAGTTTGATGCTGGCGCTGGGCGACAGTTCGTCGACGACCCGGCCGACTTCGGGATAGGGTTCGACACGGGATTCGCCCTCGGGCCAAACTCGGACTTCGCTGCTGCCGTTGCCACCCAGCACCGGTCGGTCTTGAATCAAAGCAACCGACAAGCCCAGACGCGCCGCGGCGATCGCGGCACACGACCCGGCAAAGCCGCCGCCGACGACCACCAAGTCATAGGTTCCCGCATCGACGGGTTCTTGATCCCAGCCCAACAGTCGGCTTCGCAACTGACGCAAAGCATCGCCGTCGTCGGGTGGCACAAAATCGAGATCGGCGGACAACAGGATCGCGTCGCATCGGCCGTCGAACCCCGCCAAATCGTGAAGCCGGACTTCGACGGTATCGTTCAGCTGGACTCGGCCACCGCCTTGCCAGTGCCATGCGGCGCCTTCGGTTCCAAACACCGTGTCGACGGGTTTTTGGTCGAACCGAATTTCAAAACGCCCGGGCGCACCGGGGGCGTTCCAGGGAGCCACCCAATCACGTGTCCTTGCCCAGACGCGGTACGATCCCGCCGCGGGCAACGTCACCTCGGTCACCGCATCGGCGACGGGTTCGCCCAGTCCGTGGGCCAACATAAAGGGCGATCCCATCTGGTCCATGAACTGTTGGTCGACCACCCAACCGCCCGCTTCGTCGAAAGATTCGGTTTCGATCAAAACCAATTGATCGTTGTCGGCAGCGACGATAGGAGGGGAATCGAGCATCAGGCAAGCGAGCAACACGACGGCGCAGGCACGCAGGACAGACATCGGATCGTTGCCTTGGGATGGCGGAGGCGGTGGGAATCAGCCGGAGTGATTTATTGTCATACAATTTAGCTGTGTCGCTGGTGGCGGGCAAGCGAAAGGGGGGCGAAGCGGCGTTCTTGGGGATTCGTGGCTTGCCAACGAAAAACGCCGCCTTGCCGACGTCACGCGTTGATGGGCGTGGGCGTTCGAGGCAAGGCGGCGATACGACGAAATCAAGCGGATCGCTGTGGCGGGATCAGTGATTGCTGCTTTCTTGCAGCTTTTGCATCACCTCTTCCAGATTGAAGCTGGCGGGTTTTTGGCGTGGCGGGAATTCCGCAAACGTCTCGATGAACTTGCCCGCGTAGGCTTGCGCCGGGACCAGCAAGAAAGCGTGGTCGATCAACCAGTCGTAATACGTGTTGGACGTGATGTCGGCTTGTTCGTACGGGTCGGCCCGCAAGTCGTACATCTTGGGCAACCGCAGTTGGGTGAACGGTTCGGCCCAGACCTTCAGCAATCCCGGTGCGCGTTGCTCCAGAAAGACCAGTTTCCAATTTTCAAAACGCATGGCGACCAGTTGGCCGTCGTCGTTGAAGTAGAAGAAGTCTTTCCGTGGCGATCGTTCTTCCTGGCCGGTCAGGTAGGGCAAGATGTTGTAACCGTCCAAGTGGACTTTGAACGTTTTGCCGGCGGCTTGGTGACCCTTCAGCAGTTTTTCTTTAATGTCATCTTCGCCGACGGCGGCCATGAAGGTGGGCAACCAATCCATTCCGCTGACGATTTCATTGGACACACTGCCGGCTTCGATCTTGCCGGGCCATCGCAGCACACAGGGAACACGGAAAGCGCCTTCCCAGTTGCTGTTCTTCTCATTGCGGAAGGGGCTAAGGCCGGCATCGGGCCAGGTGTTTTTGTGCGGTCCGTTGTCGGTCGTGTACAAGACGATCGTGTTGTCGCTGATGCCCAGTTCGTCCAGCTTGTCCAACAGTTGGCCGACCTGTTGATCGTGTTCGATCATGCCGTCGGCGTATTCGGTTCGTGATGTCAGACCGGGCTCGTCACGATTTTCTTCTTTGACGTGGGTGCGGAAGTGCATCCGGGTCGCGTTCCACCAACAAAAGAATGGCTTGTCTGCTTTGACTTGTCGTTCGATGAAGTCGATGGCGGCGGCGGAGGTTTCCTCGTCGACGGTCTCCATTCGCTTTTTGGTCAGCGGGCCGGTGTCTTCGATCTTGCCGTCGGCGCTGGATTTGATCACGCCACGCGGACCAAACTTCTTGCGAAACTCGGGATCGGTCGGATAGTTGCGGTTCTCGGGTTCCTCTTCGGCGTTCAGGTGATACAGGTTGCCAAGGAATTCATCGAAGCCGTGGGCGGTGGGAAGGAATTCGTCGCGGTCACCCAGGTGATTCTTTCCGAATTGGCCGGTGGCGTATCCGTGTGGCTTCAGCAATTCGGCCAGCGTTGCGTCTTCGGCCTGAAGACCCAGCGGCGATCCGGGCAGACCGACTTTGGCCAAGCCCGTTCGGTAGGTGCACTGGCCGGTGATGAAGGTGGATCGACCTGCCGTGCAGCTTTGCTCGGCGTAGTAGTCGGTGAACAGCATGCCTTCTTTGGCGATGCGGTCGATGTTGGGCGTTTGGTAACCGACCATACCGCGGGTGTAGGCCGAAACGTTGGTTTGACCGATGTCGTCGCCGAAGATGACCAAAATGTTTGGTGTATCATCGGCGGCGTGGGCGGTCGTGGTGGCCATCACTGTGGCGACCAGCCCGGCAAGGATCAGAGTTGCTGACCGGATCATGGGTGATCTCCCGGATCAAGAAAAGGGACTCAGGTAGTCTGGGAAACAAGAAGCCCGGCGGGACACTGGGAGGTCGCTTTCAGGGACGGTCTTTCATGGGAACAACAGACTTGCCCCTTTTCTGTCGTCTTCCAGCGACGGACCCATTGCCGGGAGCAGGAGCATAGCGGATCGGCAACCACGTGGCGGTGGGGGGATCCCATTAATCTTTGGTGACCGACGAAGATCAGTGAGTCAATCACGCAATGAAGAACGTGAATCGGTCACGCCGTGGTCATCAATCGCGGACTTTCCCACGGGGAAAAGGTCTTGGTCGGCTGGGTTGGGGGGGCGCATGAAAAAACCGCGATCCCGAACGAATCGGAATCGCGGTTTCGATTGCAGTGACCCCTACGGGACTCGAACCCGTGTTACCGCCGTGAAAGGGCGATGTCCTAGACCGCTAGACGAAGGGGCCGTTTTGATTGCCCAGGTCAGAGAACGAATCGGCCGAAGCCGCAGATTCTCTACACCTGAATCTTCGGAATTCGTCAAGAAGACGAATCAACCACGCGTTAACACGCGAGCGGCAATGCCTTGGCTGACGTGGGCGGTATCAAACCAAGAACCCGTGAATCCGTCAAGCCGCTCGACCGTCATTTATGAAAGTTGTCCGAAGGATTATCGGCACTGGTGGCGAACAATCCTTCGACGGGGGCGAAGGGGGAAGATCCCCAAAACCAAAGGTCCCTAAAACGATCTTTGCCCGACCGCGTGAGGGGCACAGGACCTGGGCGGTCAATCGAAACGGCCGACGCCATTGGCAACGTCGGTCCGCGTCGAAATCAGATGGCGGGCCGAAGCCGCCGTGAATCGGAGAACGCTTACGGTTCGACCGTGGGGTCGCCCGCTTCCATACTTTTTTGGATCGCGTCGTAAACTTCGCGGCGGTGCACCGGCACCTCGCGGGGAGCCTCGATACCCAGGCGAACCTTATCGCCTCGGATCTCAACGACGACAATTTTGATGTCGTTGTTGATCACGATGCTCTCGTTTTTCTTTCGTGATAGAACCAACATTTCAACTCATTCCTTGTTACCCGGTCAATTCATTTACTCCGGTGATCGCTGTTGGGTTCGGAGGGAAAGAACTGGCAGAGCATCGTAAGACGAATCATCGAGCGGTGAATCCAAATGATGCTGGATCAGAGCCCGAACGTTCGCGGTCTGCGTGCAAAATCCTATTGAACACAGCGTCCTGTTCACTTCCACTCTACGACACGCAAGCAAAACGTCAAGCAAAACGGACTTGACAAACCCGGAAAAGTATCTCCACGGACCAGAATCCCCGCGATTTGTGCCCGATTCTTCGCTTGCCGCCGCGAAAATGGCGGATTTTTAATTTTTCGAACACGGTCCCCCTTCAGACAGGTCACCTGTGCCGCGATGGGGCTGCGGTTGCCCGCACTCTCGGTTCTTCCTGCCTGATCCATAGGGTCTCACGTCGACCCAAGATCATCGAAACTGAGACGAATTGGACCAGGGGGTGAGCGTTTTGGGGGGGGCTGGGAGAGCCAATTTCCGTTCTGCGGCCGAATGTCGCACGAATCGATTCCGGTTCCGCCGGCCGGCGAACAGAAGACCGTCGGGATCCGTCCTTTGTAAGAGAGAGCAACGCTGTGGTGATCGTGGGTGCTTCGTGCTCGGAGGGGGGGATTTTGGAACAGATTCGAACGGCGAGGATGCCGGACCGAAGGGTCAGCACAGGGTGCCCGAGCGATTTGTGTCGCTGAGAACGATTCTGATGGTCGTCGTGAATGTTCGGCCGTGACCACCGGTTGGATCACCAGACGGTGAGCACGATGGGCGTGACGGCGGAAACCGATCGGCTGTCGAACATTCAACAGCATGGAGCTTCGCGGAGCAGACGAGCCATCGCGAAACATTCGAATCAAACGAGCTTTCGTCGACCGGGTACGCTGGTCCGCGATCGGCACATCACCCTGACCCATCGAATCACCGCAGCCAAACAATCCATTCGCCGATAAATCTGGATCGTCATCATGGTTCATGCCGTCAATCCGCCCACCGATCCCAACCGTCATCCGCGATCCGGGCGACGCGATCTGATCGGCGCGTCGCGAATCTTTACGCCCGAACAAGCCAACCGAACGCTGCCATTGGTCCGTCAAATTGTCCAGGACGTGATGCAACTGCGTCTTGAAATTGCTGCGTTGAATCAACAACTGGCTGGCTTGAATGAACGTGATGCCAACGAGTTGATGGGCCATCGTGACTTTGTGGATGAAGTCGATGACGTGCGCGATTCACTTCAGCAGGATCGCGACCGATTAGCGAGGCACATGGATGAACTGGCAAAACTGGGCGTGGTGATGCACGACGACGCCGAAGGCTATGTCGATTTTCGTGCCGTGCTGGATCGGCGAATCATTCACCTTTGTTGGCACATCGATGAACCGGAGATCGGTTACTGGCACGAAGCGAACGAGGTGGCGGCGAAACGCCGGTGCATCGAAGGACGGCGATTCGCCGAGGAGCGAAATTGAACCGCTGGTACTCAATTCAAGTGCCGGTCCCACCGCTGCGGCAAAGCGATCATTGAAAGGCGGCTTTCTTGATCAGTCCCCAGACGAACAGCATCACGCCTAACAGCCCACACATCGATAGGGCGAACCACAACAGTGACGGGCCCAGCGTGATCAACACTGATTCCAGGTACCCCGCATAAATGCGATCCCAAAACAGCATCGTCAGCACGGTCCCCGCACAAAGGTAGGGACCGAAAGGCACACGGGATTCCCGCGTGATCGCGTACTGGACCAAGACGATGGCGATTGCCGCAATCGGCGACAAAAAGAACGCGGCGATCGAAGCTTGCCAGCCGACGAAGGCGCCGATCATCGCCATCAATGTCACGTCGCCAAAGCCCATCGCTTCGACACCCATGGCGGCGGAGGCAACGATGCGGATGGCCCACACAACGGACCCGCCCACGGCCAAGCCGAACAGTGACGTCAACAGTCCGGTCCAAGCGATGCCGCCCCAAATTTCTTCTCGCATCAAGTACACGCCGCTGATTGCCACCAGTCCGACCAGCCACATGGCCATCAACAACTTCCATGTCGGATAGCGGACCAGGCCGGCCAAGAAAAACTCTACGGCTTTCGCCCAGCCTTTGCGCAAGATCACGCGGCGGTGTGACAGGGCAAAGCACCAGCCCGACCATATCGCAATCGCGGTCCACCATCCGGTCGACGTGAACCACTTGGGATCGGCCGGCAGATCGGGCAGGCTGAAAGTGATCGGACGAAAACTGGCCGGGACGCCTCCGGCACCGGGAACCAGTGCGGGCATGAAGATCCAAGGTGACGCCGTTGCCATGGTCAGGGCGATCAGCGTGCCCGGAATGGTGATCAAGTCGGGGATCGTTTGCTCGTCAAAATCGATGAACGTCGCCGCGGTCATCAAGATCAACAACAACGCGTGGGCCAGATAGATCCAATTCAAATAGCCGGCCAGATTGTTCACGGTGGCCGCATCACGGAACGATTCCGGCAACATGCCACCGGCCACACAGGTGTATTGGTAGTAAGCCGGCAGGGCGATCATCAGCCCCAATTCGATCATCAACGGCCGCACCCAAAACCAGCGTCCAAAGGCCGACGCATCACGACGGGATCGGATCAGCCATCCGAACAAGGGAATCCGGTCGGTCGCCGCGAAGGCGGTTGGTTTGGCTTCGTTCGGCTCTGACGCCCGGTCTCTTCGCCGCCACGGGCTGATCGGACGCGGGAACCAACACCAGGTGTAAATCACGTGATTAGCCAGCACGCCGCCGCCCAGCCCCAGAAGGGCCAGGATGATCCAGCGAACAATCAGTGGCAGTTCGATGAATGGCTGCAGCACGTGGGGCGTCGTGTTCGGTGCGAGGGGCGTGAGGATGCGGCGTCATGAAACGGTCGATCGTGTGACCGGCGGAATTGTAGGTCAATTCGACGGGGCTGTCCGCCGGACAAGCGGATCCTACCGGTTGGTTTCAACGCGATCTTCGTCGTGACGGATCGATCAACCCACCAGTTCGACACGCCCACATGAAGTTTCACGGCGACGAAGTTTCACGCGGTAGTGTCACGGGCGGGGCGTGTGGCGCCGGAAAAATCAACGTAACCGGCACCACCCGTGATCGCCGCGTGGGATCCCGAGGCTTTTCCCCCACGACTGCTCAAGTTTCGTTGACTCTTTGATGGTCAAGTCCTCCACTTACACCGAGCCGATGTCGCACCACCGGTTCGTCATCCACTTTTGACTTCGACGCACGGGACTATCGGATGCCATTCCGACACACGAAGATCGCATTGCTTGCCGCCGCACTGACGCCGCTTAGCGGTTCGGTCGCCGACGCATGTTGTCTGACCGATTGGCTGTACGGTCGACCCACGCCGGTGTACGCCGCCGGATACGCGGGGTATCCCACCTACACCGCCGCTCGACCCCCAGGCAGTTTGCCGATCGCCACGCCTGTTGTCGGCCAACCCGCGTACAACGCCCAGACGTCGTACATGCTGCCGATCACCACACCGACGGCTTCGGCGTATTCGCTGCAGCGGCCGACGTACTCGATCGATAACCCTTCGGTCTACACCGGCCAGCCCGTCACGTCGGCTTACACCGCCAACTCGGTTCCCTTGTCGACCTATCGCGGCGCGACAACAACGTCCAACCCGATCTATGGAACGGGCAACGTTTATCCGACCAACTACCAAGCACGGACCAGTTACCAGGTTCCGGTGACCACGTTGCCGCCGACGGTCAACAGTGGCGCCGCAGGTGTGGTTCCGGTTCCGCCCAGCGCGCTGCCGGCAACCGGTGTCGCGCCGGTCTACGCGACTCCGGTGCAACCACGTGAATCGGGACTGCGTCGGTTCTTCAGCAACCTGTTTGGGACGAACTATCGCAGTTCGTACTATCCGGCACCCGTGACGTACTACCGTCCGGCGACGACCGTCGATCCGATCACCGGGACCACGGTGACCATTCAGCAAGGCTGTGCATCGACCGTCCAACAGCTTCAACGGACGCCCTACAATTCGCTGCAAGCTCCGATGGGCGGCGCGACGACCACCGTGTTGCCGCCACCGACCACGATCGTGCCGTCGACCGGTGGGACCTGCCAAACGACGCCCGGCTATGGCGGCAACATTGGACAAGTCGGCGGGTATAGCAGCCCCGGCTACAACGTTGCACCGATTCCATCGACCTCGGCTCCGCTGACCGGTTCGCCGCTGACAGGTTCAGCCGCGATGGGCACGTCTCCGGCCGCTTCGGCCGATCTGCAGCCGATGACCCAGCCCAGTTTGAATGGTGCCGCACCACAGGGTTCCGCCGCCACCGACAACCGTTACGGATCGGGATACGCACCGTCGACCAGCGTCCCGCCGGTCGGTTCCGATGGCGTTCCCGCCGACGGCCAATGGCGGCTGAAAAGCAGCAGCGATCCGGAAGCGAGTCGCCGACTGGACGCTGCCGCCGGACAAACCGCATTGCCGCCGACGGTGCCTTCGACCGTGCCCAGTGCATCGGCCGATCTGAACAACACCAGCATGTCCCCCACCACGCGATACGGCGCTGTGCAGCCGATTCCGGCGCCGCCGTCGTACCGCAGCAATGCCGCGGCGCGACCTTCGACCGCCCCGTCGACGTCGGCGGGGATGCGTTCATCGGGCGGGTTCGGACCGACCGCACCGCCGCTGACGCGTCCCAATGGATCGGCCAGTCCGTCCGCCGGCCAGTCGACCAGTGGATACGGCGACACGTTTACCGCACGACCGTCACCGGGCAGCAACCAACGCCCGACGGTCACCGTGCCGGTTCGCGAAGCGTCGATGGAATCGAATTATCGATCCGGCATTGTCACGCCGCAGCCCCAAGGCCGGGCCGCCGCAGATCGCTACGAAGTGGCGCGTCCGACCGCGCCGCCGACCGGGCAACCCAAGAAGGTCAACAACAAGTGGTACAAGGCCCGTTAGTCCAGGGTCTGTCCGCGACGCTCCGGCGTCGTAAACTGCCATGCTGAACCCATCGGCCGGCACCGCGTGCATCCTTGCCGCAGTGTCGGCCGTTTTTCGAACCAGCCGCTAGGGCAGACGACGGACAACAGCATGGACAACGCAGGCATCGCGGCCGCATTCGACGAAATCGCGGAGCTGATGGAATTCCGCGGCGAAAACCCGTTCCGCATCCGAGCCTATTCCAACGGGGCGCGAGCGATTCGCGATCTGGACGAATCCGTCCAGTCGATTCTTGCCGATCCCGATCGTGATCTGGCGAAAGTCCCGGGAATTGGAAAAACGCTGGTCGAAAAGTGCCAGACGTTGATCGACACGGGGTCATTGCCGGCTTTGGAAAAGCTTCGCGATCAAGTCCCCGATGTGCTGATTCAAATCGCACGGATTCCCGGACTGGGGGCCAAGAAAGCGGTCAAGCTGCAACAGGAATTGAACATCCAGTCGCTGGATGATTTGCGTAAAGCCTGCCAGACCGACGAAGTCGCCAACCTGAAAGGCTTCGGCAAGAAAACGCAAGCATCGATCCTGGACGGTCTTCAGATCGCCCAAGCGTCGGCCGAACGCATCTACTGGTCCGAGGGCGATTCGCTGGCTAGGGCGATCGGTCGGCACATGGAACAGTGCGAAGGGATCGAAACGATGCAGTGGGCGGGCAGCTATCGACGCGGCAAAGAAACCATCGGCGATTTGGACTTGCTGGTCGTCGCCGAAAAAGATTCGCCCGAAAATCGAAACGCGGTGATGGATCACTTCGAAGCCTACGCCGACCGCACCCAAACGATCGGGCGCGGCGAAACGAAGGTGTCGATTCGTGTCGGCAAAGCCTTTCAAGTCGACATGCGAATGGTTGCACCAGAGCAGTTCGGTGCGGCACTGCAGTATTTTACGGGTTCCCAAGCCCACAACATTCATACGCGGCGGTTGGCCAAAGAACGCGGGCTGAAGATCAACGAATATGGCGTCTTTCGCGACGGCGAAGATCAGCCGATCGCGGGAAACACCGAAGAAGGTGTCTATGAAGCCATCGGGTTGCCATGGATTGCACCGGAGCTGCGTGAAGACCGCCAGGAATTCCAGTGGGCGTCGTCCGATCAGTTGCCCGACTTGATCGATGTGGACGACATCGTGGGCGACCTGCACATGCACACCAATGCCACCGATGGTACGGCGACGCTGCGGGAAATGGCCGACGCGGCGATCGAACGCGGATTGAAGTACATCGCGATCACCGATCACAGTCAGCGGGTGACGATGGCCGGCGGGCTGGATCCCGATCGGCTGTTGGAACAATGGGCGATGATCGATGACATTCGGTCGGAATACGACGGACGGTTGGTGATCTTGAAGGGCATCGAATGTGACATCTTGGAAAAGGGCGGTATGGATTTGCCCGATGATGTTCTGGCCCAAGGCGACTGGATCATTGCCAGCGTTCACTACGGACAGAAACAGCCTCGCGACCAGATCACCGAACGAATTTTAGGAGCGATCGAAAACCCACACGTCGACTGCATCGCGCACCCGACCGGCCGTCTGATCAACCGGCGTCCGCCCTACGAAGTCGACATGGACGCGGTGCTGCATGCCGCCAAGGAGCACGACACGATCATGGAATTGAACGCCAATCCGGCTCGTTTGGATCTAAACGATGTGCACGTGGCGGCCGCAAAGAAGTTGGGCGTGCCGATCGTGATCAGCACGGATGCCCACAGCACCGGTGGGTTGGATGTGATGCGGTTCGGGATCTGTCAGGCGCGTCGCGGTGGTCTGACCAAGGACGACGTGGTCAACACGTTGTCGTGGGCAAAGTTTCGCAAGCTTGTGAAGGCTTGAATCGGGAATGCGGCACTGCTTCCGCAGAGCGCAAGGCGATGCTGGGGAGAAGCGAAAGGCCAGGATGCTAGACGCTGATGCGGGTGCCCACGTTGTCGCCGCGGACGGCGCGGACGATGTTGCCGTCGGTTTTGAAGTTGAACACCAGGATCGGTTTATCGTGTTCGCGGCACAACGCGATCGCCGTCGCATCCATGACCCTTAAGTTCTTTTCGACGACTTCTTTGTAAGACAGCGATTCGTACAGAACCGCATGGGGGTTCTTTTCCGGATCATCGCTGTAAACGCCGTCCACTCGAGTGGCTTTCAAGACGATGTCGGCATCCAATTCCAGTGCCCGCTGGGCGGCCGCCGTGTCGGTGGTCACAAAGGGGCTGCCGATGCCGGCGGCCAGCACGATGACGCGTCCCTTTTCCAGATGACGAATGGCGCGCCGGCGGATGAAGCTTTCGCAAACGCGATCGATCCGCAGCGCGGCCATGACGCGAGTCGGGCAACCGATGGATTCCAAAGCGTCCTGCATCGCAACGCTGTTCATCACCGTCGCCAGCATGCCCATGTAGTGGGCGGTGGCTTCTTGGACGACCGCGTTGCTGCCGGAAAACTGGGCGCCACGCAGGATGTTCCCACCGCCGACGACGACGGCGATTTGGCAACCAGATTCGTGGGCCTGTTTGACTTGGGCCGCAATCGCACTGAGTTCTTCACCGCTGATCCCACGCTGTCCCGCGTCGGCCAGGCTTTCGCCGCTGAGTTTCAAAATCACGCGGCGGTATCGCAAATTCGGATCCGACATCGGTTCGCTGGTCATGGTGTGGCGTCACGGAGAAGTTGGTGGAAGAACGATTGCCGACGTCAGATTTCTATCGCCGGTTCGACACGCCAGAGAATTTGAATTGGCGTGTCGAACCTGATCGGATCGGGAGGATCCCGATGCGGTCGAATCAGCCGACGGCGACGCGGCGGAACGCGATCACTTCGGCGTCGGGATGAAATTCCTTGACCGCGGTTTCGACGGTCTTGCTGTCGTCGAGCGCGAAGAACTGGCTAAGCAAGCAGCGTTCTTGGTCCAGCAAGGTGTTGTCGGCGATGAAGCGTTCCAGCTTTCCGGGCACGATCTTGTCCCAGATCTTTTCCGGTTTGCCTTCGGCTTTCAGTTCGGCTTTGATCGCATCCTCGGTCGCCGCCAAGACTTCGGGGGTCAATTGGCTGCGGCTGGCGTACTGGGGCACGTTCTTCTGCGGCTTGCCCAGATTTTCTTTTTCGTTCAGCTCGTTCTCGGCGATGATTTGTGCCCGCAGAGCCTCGGTTTCCTTGGCGACGAATTCCGGATCGAATTCGCTGGGGTGCAAAATCTGCGGCTTCATCGCGGCGATGTGCATGGCAACGCTGCGGAAGAAATCGCTGGCACCGTCTTTGCCGCCGTCCTTGTAAGCGACCAGGACGCCGATCTTGCTGCCGGCGTGGACGTAGGTGGCGATGTTGTCACCTTCGATCACTTGGCAATCGCTGACTTCGATCTTTTCACCGATCTTGCCCGTTTCCTGGACCAAACGTTCGGCCACGGTGTTGTCGCCATAGGTCATCGCGCTGACTTCGTCGGCGGTGGACGCGCCATTGGCCAGGGCGGTCTTGGCGATGTCGGTGGCCAATTCGACGAACGATTCGTTCTTGGCAACGAAGTCGGTTTCGCAGCTAAGTGCCAACACCAACGCCTTGTTGTCGTCGGTCACGATGGCCACGACGCCTTCGTTGGCGTCACGGTCGGCACGCTTTTCGGCAACCTTTTGGCCCTTCTTGCGAAGGTATTCCAGTGCGCCATCGATGTCGCCGCCGGATTCTTCCAACGCCTTCTTGCAGTCCATCATTCCGGCGCCGGTTGTCTTGCGCAGTTCGGCAACCGCCTTAGCAGAAATCGTCATGACTTAATCTTCCTGTGGTTGAATTCAGAGATTGGTCGAGTGAGAAAGTTTGAATGGGGATTGAGCCGCGAATCGGGGCACGGGACCACCGGCGGACGGGCACGAGTGTGGCTGATCAGCCGCGTGTTCTGTGAACGCCGACATTGCGCCGGTCGTCGCGACAGGTGTCTGCACCGGAGCGGCGGCCGTGAAGCACAAATGTCGGGTCAGACGACCGTAACGGCTTGCGGTGTGGGCACCCATGGTGCCGATCCGAGGGCATTGTCGGGTCGGTCGCCAAGTCATGACGACACGATTGCCGCGTGATCGATGCCCCGTCGCGACGCGGAAGAATTTCCGGTCAACGCCGCCAGGTTCGGAGATCCAGTGATCCGGCCATGCGCGGCCCTCGGACGCATGGGCGACCGAGGGGCGTGGGGTGTCTGGACGGACTCCTTCGGCGTTCACGTCAAAGCGCGGAGCGTCGGTATCGTGGCGGTGATTTAAAAAGGACGTCTCGCCGACCGGCGGGGTTCAGACCATCGTTTCGGACGGGGCAAAACCCTGGCCGGCCAGCCGATGGGATCGGCCAAGCCGTTGGCTTACGATTCCGGGGTGGCTTCGGGGGCCGGTGCGGCAGCAGCGGGCTGTGCTTCGGCAGCCGGCTGAGCTTGGCCGGAGGTGGCGGCTTCGGTTTGGGCTTGGCCCTTGCCTTGGTTTACCGCGTCGGCCAGTTGGTGCAGGATCAACTCGATGCTGCGGATCCCGTCATCGTTGCCGGGGATCGGCAAATCGATTTGCGACGGATCGCTGTCGGTATCGATCAGGGCAACCGTGGTGATGCCCAAACGCTTGGCTTCGCGCACCGCGTTGCGTTCCTTGCCGGGGTCGACAATGAACATCGCTTCGGGCAAGCGGTTCATGGTCCGCAAACCATTCAGGTTGCGGTACATCTTGCGGTACTCGCGAGTCAGCGACGACTGCATCTTTTTGCTGTAGTTATTGATTTCATCGCCGCTACGCAGGGTTTCCAATTCTTCCAGACGACCCAGTCGGCTGCGGATGGTACGGAAATTGGTCAACGTGCCACCCAACCAACGTTCGCTGACGAAAGGCATGCCGCAACGCAGCGATTCGCTTTCGATCGCTTCGCCGGCTTGACGTTTGGTTCCCACGAACAGGATCAGACTGCCGCCGGCGGCGACTTGGCTCAGGTATTTCTTGGCCCGCAACAAACCACGCAGGGTTTCGCGGATATCCAGCACGTGGATCTGGTTCTTGCGGCCGAAGATGTACGGTGCCATCTTCGGGTTCCAAAGGCTGGTGCGGTGACCGAAGTGGACACCGGCTTCGATCATGTCTTGGACGAATTTATTGGAAGCAGTCGACAAAGGGATTTCTCCGGGGATTCAGCCTTTCACAGCGGGTTCCAGACCGCGTCCGCTGGCCGCCAAAATCGGCCGTGCGGGGTCCAGGACGTCGTACGTCCTTCGTCCCGATTGCTGCGAAAAATAGAGGCAAAGTGCAAAAAGACGAGGCGGAAGCGTAGCCCGACGCTTGCCAAACGGTCAAGGGCGCCGGATCGGCACTCCGCCACGGGGAATCCCGGCGGTTGGCGGCGGACCTTTGGAGCTGGTTTTGACCGGGGGGCTCAGGCCGCAGGGCTCTGTGTTTTTCGCCGCTCCGCCGACCGGGGGCACTGACGATAGATCAGATAGACCGCGATGATCTGAAGTGCCGCGATCCCCAACGGTGGGATGCCGCGCAGCCACGCCATCGGCTTGGCGATCCAGCCGGGTTCGGCCTGTTCTTGGTGATCGATCCACTGATCCAAGGTTCGGTCCTTGGCGGCGACGGCGCCGTATTGCCAAGCCCAGTCCTCCGCACGTTCCCATCCCCGATTGGTCCGCCGCCAACCCACCGGCGGCACGCTGCGCGGGCTGGATAAATCCGTCGTGTCGCCGGTCTGCGGCGGCATCGCCGGGGCGGAGATTGGCATCGCCGGGGCATCCAATGATGTGCCGGGGACGGATCCGACGGCTTTTTCGGCCTCCGCTTGGGCCTGCGGTGCCGGCGGAACATTGCTGACTTGCGCCGCAATCGACAGGATGGCCATCAGCCCACAGCAGCGGACGCTGCGCAGCAATCGGCGTTTCATCCATTGGCGGTCGTCAGCGGTCAAAGTCAGGCGGATCATGCCAAACGCGATTGCACGCCCCAGGCCGGAACCGCTGCCGCATGTCTTTGGTGGCGACGGAAGTCTTTTCTGGATAAGCGTTTACGTCATTGGCGTTTTCGGCCTTACCGAATTGGCGACCAGAGTGATGATGCGCGGACACAACACCGTGATGTTGCATCGATTCGACAAGGGTGGTCGCATCGCGACAGCAGGCGGGGGGCGGCGGTTCACGCGGCAATGCGGCCGTCGCTGACCCGGTGACGCAAAAACCGCTATGACCCGAACCGGCGGGCCATCGATTCGGCAAAGCTGTCGTCGCTAGGACAACGCGTCGCACGGATGTGACCTAGGTTTTCATCGACGGTTCGCGCCGCGCCGAAACCGTCGTTGTCAATCGGACGATCAGCCCGTCCTTTCGGGGTACTTCAAGTCACGGACCTTTGCCGAATGTCGACCGCCACCCAGAACACGTCGCTTGAAGAAGTCTTCCGCAGCGATCTGCTGCCCGCGCTGCCCACCAGTGCGATCCGGTTGCTTCAGCTTTCGCAACGCAGCGATGCGGGGCCGCCCGAGTTTGCTCGGCCGATCGAAGCCGACCCGGGACTGATGGGACAAGTCTTGAAATTCGTCAACTCGTCGTACTTCGGGTTCAGCCGTGAAATCACCAGCATCCAACAAGCGTTGACTTTGGTCGGCACCCGAGCGATCACGAACTTCGCGCTCTGGAACGCCGTGTTCAGCGTCATTCCGAACCCGAAATTTGGTCCGTTCGATCTGAAAGGCTTGTGGCAAGATTCGCTTCGCCGCGCCGTGTTCGCTCGCAAACTGGGCCGCACGTTGAAGCTGGCCAACGCGGAAGAGTTGTTCGCCGGTGCGTTGTTGCAGGACATGGCGATCCCGCTGTTGTTGAAGGAATTGCCGGCGCAGTACGAAACGCTGGTCGAACGACGCGTCGCCGAAGGCCGACGGCTGAGTGGCCTGGAGCGTGAGATGTTCGGCTGGGACCACGCCGAGGCCGCGGCGATGTTGGCCAAGCGTTGGAATCTGCCCGAAGATTTTGTCGATCTGATCGGCCAGCACACCGAACTGGATGAATTGCTCAGTGGTGGCGAATCGCGATTGCCCGCCGCTTGCGTGGCGTTGGCTTCGATGTTGCCGTCGTGCACCGACGAAGCGTGGACCGAATTCGAGCTATTCCACGCCGGTTTCAATCGCCTGTGCGATTTGGACCTGGACGCACTTGAGGCTCTGTTGACCGAGGTTGATGAGTCGACCGCGGAGTTCGCGCCCCTGTTGAAGTTGCCGACGCCAAAGATGACCCTGGTCGAATTCGTCTCGGCCTAGTCTCTATTCTGCACCCCTCGTTCGGTCAGTTCGGCGGCACGGGAGAAGGAAAAGAGGCCTGACCCCTTATTGTTCGGATGTGGATGTCTTTGAAGCGGAGGTGGATGTCTTGGCCGGGATGGATTTGTAGGCCGATGTGGCCTTTCACGCCGACGTTCAGGCGTCGGTGATCGGCGTCGTCCAGGATGCCGCGGCCGTCCAAGTCCGCGACTTTGATGCCGTTGACAAAGGATTGCACCTGAGTCCCCCGGCATACAATGCGGATGTCGTTCCAGTGATCGGAATCGCCCGCGTGTTGCCACGTCCAACCCTCGGGGGCATGTTCGGGTTTGGCGTTGGCGGGACGTCCAACGTCGGGCCACAGCCAGACTTTTCGACTGCGGGTTTCGTCGTAGATGAATCCGCTGCGCCAGGGACCGGCCGGGTGAATGTCGATCTGGGGGCCGTCCAGCCAAAACGCGTCATCGTCATAACGGCTGCGGACTTGAACACCACTGTTGCCCTTGCAGTCGGCAAAGGTCTGGACTTTCAGTTTCAATTCAAAGTCGTCGTATTCTTTGTCGGTCAACAACCAGATGTAGTGATGCCGATCGGGTGACTTGCCCTGCGCCAAGATCACGCCGTCTTCGACTCGCCAATAACCACGTTTGTCGTTGTCTTCGGGACGACATCGGACGTGCCATCCGGACAGCGTTTTGCCGTCGAACAGCGATTGCCAATCACCGTCGTCCGCCGACGCGGGAGTGTAGATGCCAAGGAATGCGGAATAAAACAGCAGGGCCAGCATGACGCCGGACAAGCCACGCGTGATCGATACCGATAATGCCACGGGAAATCTCATGCGTCGAACGAAGGAAACACCATTGCGATGAAGCTATTGTGACATCCCGATGGGCTGGACGAAGTGAACCAAGGCCGGGTGCGTCGATTCGTTCGTCGCCTTATCGATTCGTCCAAACCTTGTCCAAATCGACGCGTCGTTCGATCAGGTCGACGCCTGGGACGCAAACAGCGCCAACACGTCGTCGGTCACCGCGTCGATATCACGATCGGCGTCGATGACGACGTTGCGAGGGCTGCTGTGGGGCAGTTGATCCAGGAACGCTTGCCGGACGGTTTCCAGGTAATCCAGCCCGCGTGATTCCATGCGGTCGGCGGGGCGATCGAGTCGCCGCATCGATGCTTCGGCGGGCATGTCCAACAGGATCGTCACATCGGGGCACAGCCAATCGTTGGCGGCTTCGCCCAGTTTCCACAGCAAGTCCGGCGGAACATCACCTCCGACACTTTGATAGACAACGGTCGACAACAAAAAACGGTCGCTGATCACCCAACGTCCTGCGTCCAGAGCGGGGCGGATGATGGTTTCCACCATTTCACAGCGGCTGGCCATGAACAGCATCGCTTCGGTCCGCCGGTGCATGGTCAGATCACTGTCCAAAAGCAACGATCGCAACTTGGATCCGATGTCCGTGCTGCCGGGATCACGCACGGTCAACACGTCCTGCCCCAGCGATGTCAGGTGTTCTGCCAAGCGGGCGATCTGGGTGGATTTTCCGACACCGTCGATGCCGTCAAGAGTGATGAACATAGGCGATGTGATCAGTAACCGGCGTTTGCACCGGAGAATTGAGTGGAATAGGAATCCGCACCTCCCGTGATCGGGAAATGAGCGTAATCGATGACTTTCCAGTCACCTTTGCCGTCGTCACCGTCACCGACCTTGACGAATTTCAACACCAATCGGCGGACGACACGAACGTTTTGCAGCGCGCCGCTGCGTTCACTGACGTCGACTTTGACCGACAGTTCAACCTCGGCCTCCGGCGGAAAGCTGTTTTTGATCAGATCGACCCGGCGCAATTGATTGACTCGCGCCATGCTGAAACGGTATCGCGACAATTCATCGGCGGCGCGGCGCCGCAGCGACTCGCTGCGAAGGTAAGAAACGGCGGTGTCGACGTCGTTGTTTTCCACCGCCTCGGCGACTTCGTAAACGATTTGTTCGATCTGTTCACGGTCGGTGACCAAGACGTCCGCCAGGTAGCCGGCTGCCGGGACCAGGCAGGCACCGATGATGGCGGCAATCAATACGTCACGGCGCCCAGTCTTCAGCCAGGCGGCGACGCATGCGGCGACGACGATCCCCAGCATCGCCATCGTCATCAATGGGCGTTCGGCAAGCGTTTGATACATCGGCAGTCGACGCGGGAAAAGAAGAAGCGTTCAGACATTTGTATCGTAACGGACCGCCCATCGTCGGCTTTCGCTCCGCGAAAGTTAGCGTTCGGCGGGCCCTCCCCGGAATCTCGTTCCTCGATTCCGACCCTCCCGCAAGGCGGGAGGGTGAAGTGCACGTCTTAGCCGAACATGCCAGCGTCGGGTGCAGTGCCGAAACAGCGGTACCCGCGGCTAGCGCCCTGCGGCTCACAAAGTCGCCTTTCGCTCCGCGAAAGTAGCGTTCAGTCACGTTGCCGAAACAGCGGTACCCGCGGCTAGCGCCCTGCGGCTCACAAAGTCGCCTTTCGCTCCGCGAAAGTAGCGTTCAGTCACGTTGCCGAAACAGCGGAACCCGCGGCTAGCGCCTTGCGGCTCACAAAGTCGCCTTTCGCTCCGCGAAAGTTAGCGTTCGGTCACATCGCCGAAACGGCGGAACCTGCGGCTCGGGGTCTGTGGCCCTAGCCCTTCAGTTTGGCAGCAAACAGCGGGCCACCGTACAGGGCGTGATCGCCCAAGGCTTCTTCGATACGAAGCAATTGGTTGTACTTCGCCATCCGGTCACTACGGCTGGCCGAACCGGTCTTGATTTGTCCGGTCGACAGAGCCACGGCCAAATCGGCGATGGTCGAATCTTCGGTTTCACCACTGCGGTGGCTGGTCACCGAGGTGTAACCGTTACGGCCGGCCAAATGGATCGCGTCGATGGTTTCGGTCAGCGTTCCGATCTGGTTGACCTTGATCAGGATGCTGTTGCCGATGCCTTCGTCGATCCCGCGTTGCAGCCGTTCGACGTTGGTGACGAACAAATCGTCGCCGACCAATTGAACCTTGTCGCCGATCTTGTCGGTCAGCTTCTTCCAGGTTTCCCAGTCGTCTTCGCTGCAACCGTCTTCGATGCTGCAGATCGGGTACTTGCTGCACCAGTCGGCCAAGAAGTCGACCATTTCGTCGCCCGACAGCTTTTTGCCATCGATCGAGTATTGCTTGGCATCGGCGTCATAGAACTCGGTCGACGCGGCATCCAAAGCGATCCAGACTTGTTCGCCGGCTTTGTAGCCCGCTTGGTCGATCGCTTGCATGATGACGTCCAGAGCTTCCTGGTTGCTCTTCAAGTCCGGCGCGAAACCGCCTTCGTCACCCACGGCGGTGTTGTAACCCTTGCCCGACAAGACCTTTTTCAGGTTGTGGAAGATCTCCGTGCCGCAGCGAAGCGCGTCGCTGAAGCGGTCAAAGCCCAGGGGCATGACCATGAATTCTTGAACGTCGACGCTGTTGTCGGCGTGTTCACCACCGTTGATGATGTTCATCATCGGGGCGGGCAACATGCGGGCGCCGGCACCGCCCAGGTAGCGATACAGTTGTTGGTCGGTCGACGAAGCGGCGGCGTGGGCGACGGCCAGCGAAACACCCAGGATCGCGTTGGCGCCCAAGTTTTTCTTGTTCGGCGTGCCGTCCAGTTCCAACATGCGATGGTCGACGGCGGCTTGGTCGGTCGCGTCCATGCCTTGCAGGGCTTCGGCGATCGTGGTGTTGACGTTTTCAACCGCTTGCGAAACGCCTTTGCCCATGAAGAACGACTTGTCGCCGTCACGCAGTTCCCAAGCTTCGTGGACACCGGTGCTGGCACCGCTGGGCACCGCGGCGCGGCCGACGGCACCGTCTTCCAACATGACGTCACATTCGACGGTCGGGTTGCCGCGGCTGTCCAGAATTTGCCGTGCGTGGATGGCTTCGATCAGAGTCATGGATGCCTCGCGTTTTTTGATGCGGGATGGAGTGGAAAATCCGTGAAATGGTTTGGTCAGTTCGACACGATTGCGTCGCGTCCGCTGGGCTGCCGCGTCGATCGACGCAGGTGGCACATTTCCGCGCCGGCCCTCGTTGTCTTGGGCGGCGGCATTCTGTCCAATCCGACTGCGGATGAACACCCGACGAAACGCCCGAATGTGCCCCAGATGCACTGCCGAGTGTTTTCGCCACGCTCCGTCCCCGCCCCATCCGACCAGCCTTCACACGCAGTTAGGGAATCCAATCGATGTTTACCGGGATCGTCGAATCGCTGGGCCGCATTGCAAAAATCACCGACCAGCCGCCGGGAAAACTGTTTTCGATCGACGCCGGTGAATTGGCCAAAGGGGCGGCGATCGGCGATAGCGTCGCGATCAATGGTTGTTGTTTGACCGTTGTCGCCATCGACGGTGGCGTGTTGGGATTCGAAGCGGGCGAAGAAACCCTGTCCCGAACCAACCTGGGGGCCCAAGAGGTCGGCAGCCGAGTCAACCTGGAACGCGCCCTGGCGGTCGGCGATCGCTTGGGGGGACACTATGTCACAGGTCACGTGGACGAATTGGGCACCTTGCTGGATCGTCGCGAAGACCCGCCGTGGGCTTTTTTAAGATTCGGCGTGTCGAAAAAACTGTCCTCGCAAATCGCCGACAAAGGCAGCATCGCGATCGACGGCGTCAGCCTAACCGTGGTCGACGCGGACCCCGATTCGTTCACCGTCGCCTTGATCCCACACACCCTGGAAGTCACCACACTGGGATTTCGCAACGTGGGCGACAAAGTGAACTTGGAAAGCGATGTGTTGGCGAAGTATGTCCAGCGCAGCCTGATCACCGGTGTCAAAGGCCCCGATGTCCCCGGCGAATCATCCGATTAGTCGACGGACCAAAGAAACAGCGTTTGCGAAACCCCTTCTAAACCCGGAACGAATTTCTTGTCCGAACCGTCGCGTCAAACCGCCACCTATCTGTCACGCCGTCTGACCGCGGCCGGCCTGAAACCGCTGAGCCGTTTCGGCCAGAATTTCTTGATCGATTTGAACTTGGTCGACCTGATCGCCAATTCAGCCGAATTGACCAAGGATGACGTGGCGCTGGAAATCGGCACCGGTGTGGGATCGCTGACCCAGCGGCTGTCGGACCGTGCCGGTGCGGTGTTGTCGGTGGAGATCGACAATCACTTGTTCGAACTGGCCGGTGAAGAATTGGCGGATCGCTCCAACGTCAAACTGATTCACGGCGACGCGCTGAAGAACAAAAACACGCTGCGCGACGAAATCATGTTGAACGTCCGCCAAGCGATGTCACAGCTGGGCGAAAACGCTAGGTTCATGCTGGTCGCCAATCTGCCCTACAACGTGGCGACGCCGATCATCAGCAATCTGATGTTGGAAACGCCGCCGCCGGACCGAATCGTCGTGACGATTCAAAAAGAATTGGCCGATCGCATCATGGCGGTGCCGTCGACCAAGGATTACGGCGCGCTGTCGGTGTGGTTGCAAGCGATCAGTGATCCGACGTTGGTTCGTGTGCTGTCGCCCAAGGTGTTCTGGCCGCGTCCCAAAGTCCATTCGGCAATCTTGCGGTTGGATCTGGATCGCCAGCGCTACGAAAGCTTCGAAGACTTGCGTTACTTTCACGACACCACGCGAGCGTTGTTCTTTCACCGCCGCAAGTTTTTGCGCAGCGTCGTCGTCAGCGCGATGAAAGGCCGGTTGGAAAAGGCGGACGTCGACGAAGTGTTGGCGGACCTGGGCCATGACGAAACGACACGTGCCGAAGCGATGGCCGTGCCCGAAATCGTGCGGCTGGTCGAAGCGATCCGCGTTGCCGAAGACGCCAAATCAGAAAACGTTTGAGCGTCTGGCGTCGAATGAGCGTCTGGCGGCCAATCGCCAAGTTGTCCGGGATATGGCGTCGGGGCTTACCCGTTGAACAGGACCGCACGGGCCAATTGCAGCCACGCTTTGCCCGACCGATCGCTCATGTCGAAATCTTTGGTCGGGATGTACGCCTTGCGTTGGTCGACAATGCGAACCGGAACGGGCGAACGTTCGGCCAATTGTTCGACTTGCCGGCGGTTGCCGTAGTTCAGCACAATGAATCGTGCATCGCTGGTGACTGAATGGATTTGCCACGCGGCCGCATCCAGACGCAGTTCGACCAGCTGTAACATCCGCTCGGCCGGCTGAGGAATCGGCCCGAACCGGTCGACCAATTCTTCTTTGATTTCGTTGATCTTCGCGACGTTGTCGATCTTGGCCATGCGGCGATACAGATCGATCTTGTGACGCAGATCGGGCACGTATTCGTCGGGCAAATACGCTTCGACCGGCAAATCGATGTCCACGTCGGCCGACAATTTGGGCGGCAGCTTTTGGGCTTGCCGAACGGCGTCTTCCAACAGGTGGCAATACAGTTCGTAACCCACCGCGGCGATGTGACCGCTTTGTTGGCTGCCCAGCAGATTGCCGGCGCCGCGGATTTCCAGGTCTCGCATCGCGATGGCAAACCCGGCGCCCATTTGGCTGTAATCTTCGATCGCCCGCAGACGTTTGCTGGCTTCGGGGCTGAGGTGTTTCCGGCGGCTGACCAACAGGTAACAGTACGCTTGGTGTTTGTAGCGTCCGACACGGCCACGCAATTGGTGCAGATCGCTCAGCCCATACTTGTCGCCTTCGTCGATGAACATTGTGTTGGCGTTGGCGATGTCGATCCCGCTTTCGACGATCGTGGTGGCCAGCAACAAGTCGAACTTGTGATCGATAAAGTCGATCATGACTTGTTCCAATTCGCCTTCGCCCATTTGACCGTGGCCGATCCCGATGCGAAGCTCCGGTACAATGTTGCGCAACCGGTCGGCCAGTTCGTGCATGTCGCCGATGCGGTTGTGGACAAAGAACATTTGGCCGCCGCGGTTCAATTCGCGAACCATCGCGCTGCGGACCATCTTGTCGTCCCAGCGGGTGACCTTCGTTTCAACGCTCATCCGTTCGGCCGGCGGCGTTTCCAAGTTGCTGATGTCTCGCACACCGACCAACGCCATGTGCAACGTCCGTGGGATCGGCGTGGCGGACAACGTCAACACGTCGACGTTGTTGCGATGATTTTTCAGACGTTCTTTGACTTCGACGCCGAAACGTTGTTCTTCGTCGACGATCACCAGCCCCAGGTTGGCAAAGCGGACGTCTTTGCCGGCGATCCGGTGGGTGCCCACGATGATGTCGGCTTCACCGCTGGCGATCCGCTTGACCGTCGCGCGGGTGTCGGCGGGCGAAACGAACCGCGACAGCTTGGCGATTTCGATCGGAAATTCCGCCATCCGTTCGCGGAACGTGTTGTAGTGCTGTTCGGCCAGCACGGTGGTCGGCACCAGCACGGCGACTTGGTATCCCGACGTCACGGCTTTGAATGCCGCCCGCATCGCGACTTCCGTTTTGCCAAAGCCGACGTCGCCACAGATCAGGCGGTCCATCGGCCGGGCGCTTTCCATGTCGTCCTTGATCGCTTCGATCGCGGCCAATTGGTCGGGCGTTTCGGTGTAGGGAAAACTGGCGTCGAATTGTTGTTGCCAGGTGTTGTCGGGGTCGAAACTGATCCCGCGGCGGGCTTGGCGTTGGGCCTGCATCTCGATCAGTTCGGCGGCCATGTCAGTGACCGCCGATTCGGCCGCCTTGCGGTGATTGGCCCAAGCCTGGCCGCCGATTTTGGCCAGCCGTGGTCGGGTCTTCGATCCGCCGATGTATTTTTGGACCAGACCGATCCGTGATGCCGGCACGTAGATCTTCGTCCCGCCGTCGTATTCGATGGTCAGGTGTTCGACGTGCTGGCCGTTCTTTTCGATCTGACGCAGCCCGCGATACAGACCGATCCCGTGGGACAGGTGCACGACCAGATCGCCGACTTGCAGTTGCAAGAAATTCTGGATCGGCTTGCCGCGTGCCCGCGTCTTGCCCCGACGCACGGGGCTGCGGTGAAACAGTTCGGCGCCGGTCAGCACCAGCGCGCCGGCCGACGGCAACCGAAAGCCGCCCGACAGGTCCGCCACCGTCATGTGCAACCGGCCTTCGGCGGCGGCGCGAGTGGGCTGTAGCAATTCCGTCAGCCGTTGTCCGTCGGCGGGCGTGTCACCGACGACGATCACGTGATGATCGGCCGCGATCGTGTCGACTTTCTTTTGGGTTTCCGAAAGCTCGCTGGCAAAGCTGTCGGCCGACGCGGCGTCCAGCGACAACAGTTCATCGCCGGTCGCTTCGGGGAAATCGTCGGCCGTGACCACACGGTGGCTGGTCATCGACGCGATCAATTCGTCCATCGTCACGAACCGAGACGGATCGACCACACGGCGCAGCAGTGCATCGGCCGATGACGCACATCCTTGGGGATCAACGACCACAACGACCGTGTCGGCGGGCAAGTAGTCGCTGATCGGGCCCTGTTGTTCGGGCGGCATCGCGGGCGTTTCGTCCAGCGGGTCAGCCGTGGATGCACCGATCGCGGCCAGCTCGATTTCGGTGACCGATTCGATGCTACGCTGGCTGGACAGATCAAACGTGCGGATGGATTCGATTTCGTCGCCGAACCATTCCACGCGAATCGGCAACGGCTGATCCGGCGAATAGATGTCCAGCAAGCCGCCGCGTGTGGCGAACTCGCCGGGGAACTGGACCGCGGTGGTGCCGGCAAAGCCCGCTTCGGCCAGCCAAGCCCGCACGTCCTCCGGTGCAAGCGTCTGTCCGACTTTTAGCGTGCGGGTGCTGTCGGCCAGTTTTTGTGGCGTCGGGACTTTCTGGATCGCCGCGCCGATGAACGCGGTGACCAGCAACGGTTCCGGCGAATCGGCGTCGCGCGAACGAAGACGCTGCAGGACCTGCAGCCGATCGGCAAAGTCGACGTCGCGGATCGTCGCGCCGCTGCCGTCGCCGGCCGACAGCGGCAGCGCGACCGCATCGGTCAGTCCGAATGACCGAGCGTCGGTGGCCACGATTTCGGCGTCGGCCGCTTGGGGCAGCAGCATCAGGATGTGAGGCGTGCTGCGGGCGATCGCCGCGGCCAACAACGCGCGGATGCCGCCCCAAACACCGCCGAAACCCATCGGCTGGTCCGGTTTCAGCCCGCGCATGCGCACACTGACGCCCGCCGCGTCGTCGATCAACGCGGGCAGGTCGGACAGTTGGCGGATGGTCACCGGTTTGCGACGGCCGGTGGTTTTTCCGCGGCGGCTGGTTTTCTTGGCTGCGGTCAAACGATCGCGTCGCTTGAGCAGGGGACGGAAAGGACGCACTGGGTGTTGTGCGAGACAAAAAAAAGTATCGTGTGCGGGCAAGATGCGACACCCGAAAGATGCCGCTTCGCCGAAATCGGCCGGTTGATCGACCGTCGGCGACCGCTTGTCAGCACCCCCGCGATTTGGCGTCGCAATCCTTCCCCCATCCCCTTCCCCAACGAACGGCTTGTCCAGAAACATGAGTATCGGAATCGGAATCGTCGGCGCCGGAATGATCTCCAACTTTCACGCCAAAGCCATCGCCGACGCGGCGGGCTGTCACCTGGCGGCCGTGTGTGATCGCATTCCCGAAGCCGCCACGGCGTTCGCCGAAAAATACGGCTGTAACGGACACGGTTCGATCGAAGCCATGTTGGACGATCCCAGCGTCGATGCGGTCGCGGTTTGCACGCCCAGCGGCGCGCACCTGGATCCTGCGTTGGCGGCCGCCGCGGCGGGCAAGCACGTGATCGTTGAAAAGCCGCTGGAGATCACCACCGAACGCTGTGACCAAATCATTCAAGCGTGCGAAAAGGCCGGCACCAAGTTGGTCGTGACCTTCCAAAGTCGTTTTCATCAGTCCAGTCTGCTGATGAAAAAGGCCGTGGAAGATGGCCGATTCGGGACCGTCACGATGGGCGACGCTTATGTGAAGTGGTTCCGCAGCCAAGAGTATTACGACAGCGGCGCTTGGCGTGGCACGTGGGCGCTGGACGGTGGCGGCGCGCTGATGAACCAAGCCATCCACAGTGTGGACTTGTTGGTCTGGCTGATGGGTGACGTCGAAGAAATCAGCGCGATGACTGGTACGCTGACGCACGAGCGAATCGAAGTGGAAGACGTCGCGGTTGCCACGCTGAAGTTCAAGTCGGGGGCCTTGGGTGTGATCGAAGCCACCACGACCGCGTATCCCGGCGCGCTGAAGCGGATCGAGATCGCCGGCAGCAACGGATCGGCCGTGTTGGAAGAAGAAGACCTGATCCAGTGGGACTTTGCGGACGAAACCGACGCGGACCGTCAGATCCGTGATTCGATGCAAGGCAATACCGAATCCGGCGGCGGTGCGGCCGACCCATCGGCAATCGACCACAAGGGACACACGAAGGTCTATGAAGAATTGGCGGCGTCGATCGCCGAGAATCGAATGCCGTCGATCAGTGGTCAGGAAGGTCGTCGCAGCGTCGAAGTGATCCGCGCGATCTACGATTCGGCTCAGTCCGGTCAACGCGTCAAGCTGTAAGCGACCGTCCGGGACGCGGCCCACAAAGTCGCCTTTCGCTCCGCCGAAAGTAGCGTCCGCCGAATCGGTTCAGGCCAGTCGGCGAAACATCCCAAACCCGCGGCTAGCGCCCTGCGGCTCACAAAGTCGCCTTTCGCTCCGCCGAAAGCAGCGTCCTCCGAATCGGTTCAGGCCAGTCGGTGATTCCAAACCCGCGGCTAGCGCCCTGCGGCTCACAAAGTCGCCTTTCGCTCCGCCGAAAGTAGCGTCCGCCGAATCGGTTCAGGTCAGTCGGCGAAACATTCCAAACCCGCGGCTAGCGCCGTGCGGCTCACAAAGTCGCCTTTCGCTCCGCCGAAAGCAGCGTCCTCCTCCTGCCGATGCCCGGCCGCCGATCCGGCTGGGCAGAGGCCGGCGATTGTGCCGCAGCTTCGCTCGGGGTTGCTCGCTTGTTGACAGCTTGAGTGTCTGCGACAGTGTGCGCTTGATCTCCACGGGCGGATCCCAAGCCGGCGGCGCAATGGGATATATTGACGATCCGCTGCCAAAGCACGGAACGCCCCAGGAAGCCCCCACCACAGGAAGACGACTGAGAAACGATGAGCACCGACGAGATTTTGATGGACGCCGAAGAACGCATGGAAAAGGCGGTCTCCGTGCTGGGCAACAACCTTTCGGGAATTCGCACCGGTCGGGCCACTCCGGGCTTGGTCGATTCGCTGAAGGTCGAGGTGTACGGTTCGCAAACGCCATTGAAACAGCTGGCGTCGATCGGCGTCCCCGAGCCACAACAGATCTTGATCCGTCCCTACGATGCCGGGACGATCAAAGAGATTGAGAAAGCGATCGTCGCGGGCGAACTGGGCCTGAATCCGCAAAGTGACGGCCGCGTCGTGCGGTTGAACGTCCCGCCGTTGTCGACCGAAGTCCGTAAGAAAATGGTCTCTCGGATCAAGGAATTGGCCGAAGAAGCCAAGATTTCGATCCGAAATATTCGCCGTGATGCCAACAAAGCGGCTGACCAGGGCGAAAAGGATAAGGTCATGACCGAGGACGATCGCGACAAACTGAAAGATGACGTCCAGGAGCTGACCAAGAAATTCGAGGCTCAGGTCAACGACTTGGCCAAAGCCCGCGAATCCGAAGTCCTTGAGGATTAACCCACCGTGTTGATGCCGCTGGAAACCGTTTCGCCATCTGTGACCCGCTCGCTTGCCGCGATCCCCGGTTTCGACGTGGCATCGATCATGCCACCGCAAGCCGTTCTGTTCGAACTGGCCCAAGTCAACAACTTGACCCGTGGCGCCCTTGTCGGTGCCCTGGTCCTGTTTGTCATCTTCATGGTGACCTTGTTCGTCTTCGCCAGCTACTTCGGCCTGTGGATCCAGTCCCAGTTGACCGGGGCCGGCGTCTCGATGTGGAACTTGATTGGGATGACCTTTCGAAAGGTCAATCCGCGGTCGATCGTCCGCAGCAAGATCATGGCAACCCAGGCCGGTTTGGATGACCCGGAAATGACGACCGAAGCGATCGAGGCTCATTACTTGGCCGGCGGTAACGTCCAGCAAGTCGTGCGTGCGTTGGTGGCCGCTCGGAAAGCAAAAACGATTTCGTTGACGTTCCGCGAAGCCACTGCGATCGACTTGGCCGGCCGTGACGTGCTGGAATCGGTCCAGACCAGTGTCTATCCCAAAGTCATCGACTGTCCGCCCCGCGGTGCCGCCAAGCCGTCACTGGACGCGGTCGCCAAGGATGGGATTCAGCTGAAGGTCAAAGCACGGGTGACCGTGCGGGCCAACTTGCAACAGTTGATCGGTGGTGCGACCGAAGAAACCATCATCGCACGAGTGGGCGAAGGCATCGTCAGCGCGATCGGTAGCGCCGCGTCGCACAAGAAAGTGTTGGAAAACCCCGACGTGATCAGTAAAGCCGTGTTGGCCAAGCGATTGGACAGCCAAACGGCGTTCGAAATCGTCTCGATCGATATCGCCGACATCGATGTTGGGGCCAACATTGGGGCTCGCTTGCAGGCCGATCAGGCGGAAGCCGACACGCAGGTCGCCCGCGCCAACGCCGAAAGCAAACGCGCCGCGGCAGTCGCCGAAGAACAGGAAATGCAGGCGAAGATCGAAGAAAGCCGCGCGAAGGTTGTCGAATCCCAGGCGGCGGTTCCCGAAGCGATGGCCGACGCGTTTCGAACCGGCAAACTGAATATCCTGGATTACTACAAACTGCAAAACGTCAACGCCGACACGGAAATGCGTAAAGCGATCGCCGGCGGCGGACAACGGGAAACGCCCGAGCAGTACAAGTAGGCTGACCGCCTAGGAGACGTCCGATGGCCGGTGACCTGGAAGACTTTCTGAAACGCGCCGCGGCGAAACGGCAAGCCAAAGCGGCGGCCGCGAAAAATGCGAACCCACGCCCCACGCGGTCCGCGCCGGAGTACACCGACAGTCGCCGCGAACGCGAGACTCGCGAACTGGACGATTCAGATTTGGTCGATGAAGTGATCGTGGGCGAGGTCGTGGAGACGCCTTCGGATCAACAACAGTATCAGGAACGTCGACGTCGGATCGAACAGGCCAAAAAACGGGCGGAGAAGATCGCGGCGGAGACGGCCAAGCGGGCTAAGAAATCGGCAAACGTCGTCGATACCTCCACCGATTCCATCGGCGACGGCAAGGTCGTGGATCCGGACCAGTTGATGGCGATGCTGCGTTCGCCCCAAGGAATGCGCCAAGCGATTTTGCTGCGCGAGATCTTGGATCGCCCCGAACACCGTTGGTAGAAGGCCCGTCCTAACTGGCGGTCGCCAACGTCGCCTTTCGCTCCGCCGAAAGTAGCTGGGCGAAAGGGTGAAGGTGATGCTGGGCTGAATGTGTAGGCGTCGGGCTGCATTGCCGAAATGGGCTAACCCGCGGCTAGCGCCGTGCGGCTCACAAAGTCGCCTTTCGCTCCGCCGAAAGTAGCGTTCGGGAGGGTGAAGGTGATGCTGGGCTGAATGCTTAGGCGTCGGGCTGCGTTGGCGAAATAGCGGAACCCGCGGCTAGCGCCGTGCGGCTCACAAAGTCGCCTTTCGCTCCGCCGAAAGTAGCGTTCGGGAGGGTAAAGGTGATGCTGGGCTGAATGTGTAGGCGTTGGGTTGCGTTGGCGAAATAGCGGAACCCGCGGCTAGCGCCTCGCGGCTCACAAAGTCGCCTTTCGCTCCGCCGAAAGTAGCGCCCGCCGAGACGATGCCTTTCCGAAGGTGCTCCCAAATCCGCGGCTAGCGCCGCGCGGCTCACAAAAAATCCCTTTCGGTCGGTGGACCGAAAGGGATCGTCGTTTGTCGGGACAGGCTGCAAACCCTACAGGGCTTGGCCCTTCGGAATGAATTCGTTGAACGGCACGTCGCTGCTTTTGCCACGCGTGGTCATGTAGGCCTGATAGACGCGATAGTCGATGCCCTCGGCGATGAATCGCACGGTGCCATCGGCGAAACCCATTTGGACGCCGTCGACGTGAGCCGATGAGGGACGGGCCAGTTGGGCGGCGCGGATAAGATTTTGAGCGTTGCGAACTTTCGGCATTTCAATGTTGAACTTGTCACCGCTTTGGTCGCCACCGTTGACCTTCAAGATCGAATTGGCACCGTTCAGCGAGATCGCACCCGGGAAATTGGTCGGGTTATCATCCGCGTACCAATACACCATGCCGTTGGTGTATCGGCTGAACGGGTCGTATTCCAAGCTTGCGTTGGTCAGATCGGTTTGGCCCATCAAGCCGGCGCGGTGCCAGGGCATGGCTTGCAGATTTTCGCTGAACAGAACGGTGTTACCCGCACCATCTTTGAAGTCGTCCATGCGGACACGGTCGCCGGTGGCGGAGTTGGTCGCGCCGGCAAATTTGTTGGTGAAGACGCCGTTGGCACGTTCTTGCGAACTGGCGAAGGTCGCCGCCGGGCCGTTGGCATTGGTGTGCGCGACGTTGACGAAGTTGCCTTGCAGGTCTTGGGGGTGGAAACCGTTGTTGCTGATGTAGCTGTTACGGCCGTGGTCGCCCACGATGACGGGACTGCTGGGGCACTGGAAAATCGGCAGGTTCGGGGCCGCGCTGGCGGTGTAACCTTCGCCCGATTCGCCGGTGGACGACGGGTTTTCGGGGCTGCCGGGACCGATGACCGGGTACTTGTCTTCGTTCCACACTTCGTAAATCGGTTGGCCGTCCAGGTAGGGCAGCAAGCCGACCGCCCAGGTGCCGACCTTTTGGTGGGCCGGGCTGACGCCCGCATCCGGATCACTGGGGTTCACACCGCCGGCGAAGTCACCGAACTTCATGCACCAACCGGGCATTTCGCCCTTGTTGTTTTCGTATTGGATCGCGGCGAGAGCCAAGTTTTTGACTTGGTTTCCGCATTGGGCCAGACGGGCGGCTTCACGGGCCGATTGGACGGCGGGCAGCAACAGGCCGGCCAAGACGCCGATGATGGTGATCACCACCAGCAGTTCCACCAGGGTAAATCCGGTGCGTTTAAGGTTCATGGGGGCGCTTCCAGCGAGAGAAGGGGCGAGGAAAGAGGCGAGCGCCGAATCCGGACCTGCCGTATCGTCGAGCTCTGCAAGCATTATCACCGATATCGCCTTTGGGTGCAAATATTGCCCTCGATCAATCCCTTAAGGATTTCTGGCGATTCGTCGATTTGATCGCTCCAAGCTTGATCGAAATGACGACACTGCGGATCATCACGACCTGGGCCGTCAGATCTTGCCGAATCCGGTCAATCCTGACCCACCGACCCATGAATGCGTCTTGTGAAGTAATTAACCTGAGGAACGCATGAAGGTCTCGCAAACATTCGTCATTGGCCGGCCTTTTCCATCTCTGCCGCGCACCTTGCTGATCTGTTCACTGATTTGATTTACCTGGACTTCAACCGGACCACGCCCATCGCGCCGTCGGTTTTGGAAGCGATGCAGCCCTTTTGGGCCGAGCATTTCATGTTGCCGGGCCAGGAGCATCCGCAGGCCCAAGCGGTCGGGGAGGCGGTCGAGCACGCTCGTGAATGTGTCGCGATTTTGGCCGGATGTGATCCGTTTGAGGTCGTTTTCACCAGCGGCGGCACCGAAGCCAATAATTTGGGGGTTTTGGGCGTCGCGGGCGATCACCAAGCGGGACACTTGCTGATCAGCGCGGTGGAACACGACGCCGTGACGATGACCAGCGAAAAGCTGGAACAACGCGGTTGGGACGTCGAAGTGGTGCCCTGTGACGGCAGCGGCTGGGTCGATCCGGACGAGGTTCAAAGTCGAATTCGACCGGGCCAAACGCGACTGGTTTGTGTGCAACTGGCCAACGCGACGACCGGCGTCGTTCAACCGGTCCGCGAAATCGCCGATCGCTGTCACAACCACGGCGTTCCGCTGCACTGCGACGGTGTCCAGGCTTTCGGGAAAATGCCGGTCGACGTCGTCCAATTGCGGGCCGACACGGTTTCCATCTCGGGACATCGGATGTACGGGCCCAAGGGCGTCGGGGCGTTGTATGTCCGCCGTGGGCTGGACCTTTCCCCGATGATGTTCGGCGATCCGCGAGAAATGGGGCTGCGTCCGGGCAGCGAGAATATCCCGTCGCTGATCGGGTTGGGGGCCGCTTCGAATTTGGCCGCCCGATGCTGTGTGGATGCGGCAAACAATTTGTCGGAATTGCGGGATCGGTTCGTCGCGGGGCTGCAGTCGGCGATGCCGGACGCCATGTCGGTGATTGCCGAAGACGCGGAACGGCTGCCCAACACGGTGTCGGTCCAGTTGAATGCCAACGCCAAAGCGGTCCAGCGGATCGCTCGGACACTGGTTATCGCGACCGCACGCAGCGAATCGCCGCCCGACGAGATGACACGGGCTTTGAAAGCCATCGGGTGCAGCGATAGCGAAGTCAACCGGACGCTGAGGATCAGTCTGGGGTGGACGACCAGCCGCGACCAAATCGACCGCGCGGTCGATCTGTTGGCCGAAGCGGCCGACACCTGTGCGGCTTAAAAGGCGGGCAGTTCGGCAGGTGGGCAGGATTACAGGTAAACGGGATGACGGGTGGACGAGATGACACGCGGACGGGGGCAGAGTCTGCGGCCCTGCACAGGTCTTGCTGCGAACCGGCGAATCTTCTATTTCGGACCATACCTTCCTTCCCCAGATTGCATTTCCCGCCCGAATTCGCATTGGCATGTCCACCTTTCGACGACGTCGAACTTGCAACCCTGATCGCCTTGGCGGTCGGCTTGTCTGGTGGATTTGCGGCATCCTGATCGTTGCAACGTTCGGATGCGGCACCACCCGCGATTACCAGGCGACGGAACAACTGGTCCTCAGCGACGCCGTCGACCGCAGCGTATCGACCATCGATTTCCGGCCGCTCAGTGGGCAAAAGGTCTATCTAGACACCAGTTATTTGCGGTCGGTCAAAGGGGCCGATTTCGTCAACGCCGACTATGTCACCAGTTCGCTGCGTCAGCAAATCGTTGCGGCGGGCTGTCTGATGCAAGATTCGGCCAACGAAGCGGACTTGATCATCGAAGCCCGTATCGGGACCCTGGGATCCGACGATCATCGGATGACGTACGGGGTACCGGAAAACAATGTGCTGTCTAGTGCCGCGTCGTTGGTGTCCAGTGCGCCGGCGGTTCCGACATTGCCTGAAATCAGCGTCGCACGACGCGAAGCCCGCGAGGGGGCGGCGAAGATTGCCGCCTTTGCGTACGATCGCAAGACCCGCAAAGCGGTGTGGCAATCTGGAATCCGACAATCATCGGCGACCGCACGAGACACTTGGGTGCTGGGCGTCGGTCCGTTCCAAAGTGGAACGATCCGCGACGACACGAAGCTGGCCGGCAGCAAGCTGATCCGTTTCGGCAGACGTCACCACAAAGGGGCCGGTCCGGAAATGTTTGATCGACCTCCGGTGGACTACACCGCTGAAGTCCGCTTTGACGACGGTTGGCCTGCGTTGGACCCCAATCACAGTGGGGTGGAAATGATTGCCGGCGACGCGTCCAAAGCGGAACCGATCGTGGCCGCGGAAAAAGAGGCGATGGTGAAGATGGTTTCGGCCAAGTCGCCGTCTGAGAAAATGCCTGCCGAAAAAACGCCGTCTGAAAAAACGCCCGCCAAGTCGGCGAAAAAACCGGGCGGCGGCGATCAACCCGAGCCACCGTCGGGGGCTGCCGAACCGACCGTTCGTCCGCGTCGTGGGCAAGTCATCCAGGCCGGACCGACCGGCGGCTGATCCGTTTCGCCGATTCGTTTAGTCTGTTTCTGCGGCGTCGGCGTGACGATCCGGCCCGTGATCCGTCGATAACGCTCGTTTCCCTTTCACCGATCGACAACCCTTTGAATCATCGCGGCGGTCCCTATCAATTGATCGACTTCGGGCGCGGCAGAAAACTCGAGCGTATTGCCGGTCGCTGGCTGAACCGTCCGTCCCCGGCGGCCGAAGGGATCCGTCCGGCCGACCCCGACGTTTGGGCCAACGCCGAATCGGTGTTCGATCCAGATCGTCGCAGGTGGAAGCATCATCGACCGTGGCCTGATGAGTTGCTGGCCGATTGCGGTGGTTTCCAAATGCCCGTGACGCCGACGCCGTTTGGGCACATCGGTCTGTTCCCCGAACAGCAAGACAATTGGCGATGGCTGATGTCGCCAGGAATGCTCCGGTGCAATGAGTTGTCGGAATCAGATGGCCGCGAACACGCGGATGCACCGGAGTCGGCGGGCGATCGTCCGGCCGCGCTGAACCTGTTTGCCTACACCGGCGCGTCGACGATGTCGTTGGCGACCGCCGGGTTTGCGGTGGCCCATGTGGATGCGGCCAAGCCCAACGTGGCGACCGCACGTCGGGCCGCGGTGATCAATGGTTTGACGGATTGGCCGATTCGATACTTGGTCGACGATGCCGCGAAGTTTGCCGCACGTGAAGTCAGGCGTGGGCGTCACTATCACACGATCGTTTTGGACCCGCCGGCGTATGGTCATGCTCCGGGCGGCAAGGCTTGGCGGATCGAACGTGATCTGTGGCCTTTGCTGGATGATTGTTTACAACTGGCCCAGCCTGACGGGCATCGTTTGTTGATCACGGGACATTCACCCCAAGTGGACCAGCATGCGGTGAAGGACTTTTTGATCCGACACGGCTATGACAGTGGCATGATCCGGACGGGAAGGTCACAATTAACGGACCAGCAGGGGCGACGATTGGATGCGGGATTTTTCGTCCGTGTCGATACGCGGGGTGGTTCGCAGGCGTCGGCCGAAAACGCCGAACCGAACTGACGATCAAAACTCGCGTGAACGTCCCACAGCATGACCATCGAAATCAAATGACAGCCCCCACGGACACCATCGATCGCGATACGCGGGTGACTGCGGACGCCTTGGTCCAGCGGATCGGGGATTTGGGGCACGTGATCGTCGCGTTTTCCGGCGGCGTCGACAGCAGCGTGGTGGCCGCCGCGGCGCATCGTTCGGCCGCCGATGCGATCGCCGTTACTGCGGTGTCACCCAGCGTCCCGGCTTGGCAACGCGACTTGGCCGTTCGCATCGCGGCACAGATCGGCATCGATCATCGGTGGGTGGAAACGGGAGAGATCGACGATCCCGATTACGTCCGCAACGACGCCCGGCGTTGTTTTCACTGTAAGACGAACTTGTACGACTCGTTGGGCCACATCCGCCGTGTGATGGCACCCCAGGGTGGTGCGACGATTTTGTCGGGGACCAATGCGGACGACTTGGGCGATTACCGACCGGGCATCCAAGCGGGCCGGGACCACGACATTGTCACACCGCTGGCCGACCTGGGGATCGGCAAGGCGATGGTGCGTCAGGTTGCCAATCATTTCGGGCTGGAAAACGCTGATTTGCCCGCTTCGCCGTGCTTGGCTAGCCGGCTGGCCTACGGTGTGTCGGTGACGCCCGAACGTTTGGCGATGGTGGAATCGGCCGAAGATTGGTTGCGCCGGCAAGGGTTTTCCGACCTAAGGGTTCGACTGCACCCCGGTGGCCTGGCTCGCGTGGAGGTTCCGAGGCCAGAATTGCCCCGCTTGGCCGGTACCGAATTGGCGGATGAAATGTCGAAAAAGCTAGTCCAAATCGGTTTTCAGTTTGTCACGGTCGAACCGACAGGGCTGCGCAGCGGTAATCTGAACCAGGCGTTGGTTCAGATCCCCGCGCCTGATTCGGCCGGCTCACCCGACGCGGCCCGATCACCCGACGCGGCCAACGCATCCGTTTCCGCGTCGACGCGGCCGCCGGCGTCCACCTAGCCATCGGTCGCGAATTCGCCTTCCCGTTGATCGCATGCCGTTCCGACACGGCCCGCCATTCGCCGCCCCGCTCTCGCTGCTCGTTCCGTCCTAGTCGAAGAAGTCTTCATGAATCCCGCCGACGATCCCACGGAAGATCAGGGCAGCCACCCGGAACCAATGGAAACCCCCAGCGATCTGTCGCCGACCGACCCGGATCAAACGCAAGCGGGGCCACGTGTGACGTCGGCTGAACCATCCAAGTCATCGGCCAGTCTGGTCGGATGCCGGTTGGGCGAATACCAGGTGCTTCGCAAACTGGGGCGAGGCGGCATGGCCGATGTGTACGCCGCGAAACAGCTCAGTCTGAATCGCGACGTGGCGTTGAAAGTGCTGCGAAAACAGTTCGCGATGGACGAAGCGTACGTCAAACGCTTTCGCCGGGAAGCCACCGCGGCGGCCAAGTTGAATCATCCCAACATCGTCGGTGTGTATGACGTCAAACAGGTGGAGGACCAGTACTTCATCGCACAGGAATTGATCGACGGTGCGAACTTGCGGGAGCACTTGGATCGGCGTGGGCCATTGGACGCCGACGAGGGCGTTCGCGTCTTGATGGCCGTGGGCCAGGCTTTGGAAGTGGCGGCCGAAGCGGGGATCACGCACCGCGACATCAAGCCCGAAAACATCATGCATTCGTCGCGGGGTGAAATCAAAGTCGCCGATTTCGGGCTGGCACGTCTGGGCCCCGAGCCGGGACGCAGCCATGCGGAACTGACCCAGGCCGGGCTGACCCTGGGCACGCCGCGTTACATGAGCCCCGAACAGATCCAGGGGCGACAGGTCGATTCCCGCAGCGACCTGTATTCGCTGGGCGTGACGATGTACCACTTGCTGACCGGGCGACCGCCGTTCGAAGCGGAAGATCCGTTGGCGCTGGCCGTGATGCACTTGCATGAAACGCCGCCGCCGATCGACAAGGCCCGCGGCAGCGACGACTTGCCGCCTTGGCTGGTGACCGTGATCGGACGGCTGATCAGCAAGATGCCCGAGGACCGGTTCCAGTCGGCGTCGGAAATGCTGGACGTGATCCGCAGCGAAACCGGCGAAGGATCCGGCGGCTGGTCCGGTGGGGCGGTCGCCGCGACGACTCGGCTGCAGCGTGCGTCGGCGCTGGCCCGCCGCCGACAGCGACGCCGGATGTTGCGAATCGCCGCTTGTGTGGGGCTGCCCTTGATCGCCGCCGTGGCCGGCATCGCAATGGCGGCGCGAAGCCCGCGGCCGGACGTGGCGACTCTGCTGAGCCCGACCGAGGTCGTCCAAGCGGAATCGGTCGAAGCACAGTGGATCGAAGCGGTCCGCCGCAGCGACGCCGCCGGATGGAAAGCAGTGATGGAGTATTTCCCGCCGGAACTGAATGCGACCAACCAGGAATATGCCAACCGCGCGCGGATCCAGTTGGGCCGATACTTGATCGAACAAAAACAGTATCGCGAAGCCGACCGGGTGTTGGACCAGATGCTGGCGGACCCCAGTTTGCGTGGGATTTATCAAGTGACCGCATTGATTTTGCGGTCGCAAGTCGCCAAAGCGCGCGGCGACAGCACCAGTCTGGCCACGCTGCGTCAACGGCTGACCAACCAGATCAGCAAGCTGAAATCCAGCAACCCTCAACAGGCCTCCATCTTGGGGGACGTGTTCAGCGATCGCGAGATGATGGAGATCGGCGTCACCCTGGACGAGACCTAAGGTTCGACCAAAGTCGCCTCTCGCGAAGCGAAAAGTAGCGTTAGTGATCCAAGTGATTCCTTTTCCGTGCTGCTAATCGAACACATTTCGGGATCACGTTTCTCTTTCGCGGCGAAATTTAGGCACTGTTTATCAATTCAACACGAAGGCCAAGGAAGACGGTAACCCGACGCGTCAGCGAAGGATTCTTGATGAATGAATAACTTCGGCCCCTCGCTGACGCTTCGGGTTACCAATTGATAAACAGTGCCTTGTTAATCCTCTTACGCTGCATTCGCGGAGCGAAACGCGACGATTTTCAAAGCGTGGGCCGAAACGGGCCCCAGTGCAGATCCGGGGCGGCGATTCGACGGCGATGTGGCGAAATGCCCGCCCAGAATCATCCGCTGCTCGTGGCGTTTGGCGGCGATTAGAATGCGATAGAATCGTTTCGATGTCACGGGAACGATTTTCCCGCCTTCCGCCCACCCCACCGAAAATTCAAGTTTCCACACCATGAACACCAACCTTCGTCGTCGATGCACCGCTCTGACCGCGTTGGCTTTGTTGGCCGTTGCCGGCATGATGACCGCCGACGCCGAACCGGGATCAGAGAAAATGGAAAAAGGCACGCTGCGTCACGTCGTGATGTTCAAATTCAAGGATTCCAGCAGCGACAGTGACGTCCAAAGCGTCGTCGACGCCTTTCGTGCCTTGCCCAAGCGGATCCCCGAAATCGCGGACTTTGAATACGGCACCAACAACAGCCCCGAAGGCTTGAACGAGGGCCTGACGCACTGCTTCCTGGTCAGCTTCAAAAGCGAAGAAGATCGGGAAAAGTACCTGCCGCACCCCGCCCACAAGGAATTCGTCGGCGTGCTGAAGCCGCATTTGGACAAGGTCGTCGTGATCGACTATTGGGCCGACAAATAGCCGCCGGGTCGGTACGAACCTGGTCGACGTTGACCGACCGGTGCATTCGCGACAATCGTCACCGTCGGTCGCCAAAAACGTTGCCGTTTTGACCGCTGTCGGATGCGAAATTCGGCCGGCGCTTGATTATTCTTGATGGCGTTGCTGCTCCCGCCGTGCCGTCGCATCGTCCGATTCTTCTCGTCGAATCATCCATGATCTACTTCATCTTCTGGACCATCCTGATCGTCGCCATCGCCGCTTCGGTGCCGGTCGTCAATGCGATCGAGAACAAAAAACGGCGTGAGGCCCTGGGCCCGGTGGCCGAAGAAGAACCGGTCGCCGAGGAAGAGGTGTTCGAAGCGGAAGCCGACGAAATGGACGAACCGGCGGAGTTCGGTGAACCGGTCGGCGAAGAAGCCGTGGCGGACGACTTTTCCGCCTTTGACGAAGAATTCAAGTAAGGCGAATTTCAGTCAGACGATTCGTACCAGGACGAGTGCGTTCGGGCCCGCGACGTTGTCACGCTTGCGGCCGCGGGCGGCGAGGGAACGCCGGCGGCTGACCCAGCCAATCCGGGTGATGCCCGTCACGCACCGCCAGCAAGACCGCTTTGCCATGGGCATGTTCCGGCCCGTGTGTGTAATCCCACTCGATGCGTTCGGCGTACTGCAAGATCCGCAGACCCGATTCCGGCCGCACCGCCCACTGGGCCAATTGGTTCGGGCGAAAATAATTCACCACGGCCGACGCCGTCTCGCTGACCGGGCGGGAACTGTCGCACCCCGGCGGTTGATCGCATCCCGGGTCCTCGGTCGTGTGGACTTCGGCGTACAAAAATCCGTCGCCGCGAAGTGATCCACAGATCCGATCCCACACGACCTGGGCATCCGCGGCGGGAATGTGATCCAGCATCGTGGTGGCGACGACGCCCGCCAGCGTCCCGGTCGGAAAATCGACGTCGCGAACATCGCTGCAGATCACGTTGACGTTCTCGTGACATCCGTCGGTCGCCGATCGCTCGGCGATTCGATCCAAGCCACGCTGGCTGATGTCGATTGCGGTGACATGAAAGCCTGATTTTGCCAACGCGATCGTGTCGCGACCGGCACCGGCGGCCAAGTCGTACACGTCGCCTTCGCCGCCGACTTGGTTCAAATAGGCCGACAGCATCGCCGAAGCCGTCATGCCGTACGCGACGTCGTCGCGGTCATAGGCTTCGTAAAACGGATCGGTCGATGATGGGGAAGTCATGCGTGGTCGTCGTCAAATGGTCGGAATCGGCAAAGGGTATCCGCCAAAGCATAGCGTGCCGTCGACCCCGCCATCGATCGACCGATTTTGCAAGCCGAGAAGAATTTCACCAAGATAGAGTGCAACGGAACGAATCGGCGTTCGCAACCATCACGCATCTCCTTTCATCCACGGTCGACGATCATGCCCACGATCCGGCACACCTCCGCCGTCGCACTACGCTGGATGTGGTTGACCGCGGTCCTGTTCCTGGCCGCGCTGTATCTGTTGTCGGGCCTGACCGTACCGCCGTCGCCCGTTGCGACCGAACCAAAAAATGTTTCCCCGGCATCGCTGATGCCATCGGCCTCGTCGCCGGACCCACTGGCGGGATTGCCCGCCGATCTTCGCGACGTCGTGCTGCGGCTGAACCAGGCTCGCGCGACTCGTTTGGCTGACTTGGATTTGGAATCGGCCGGCGTTGCGGACTGGACCACGATTTGCCGACGCCTGTCACTGTCGCTGGTCGGAACCGGCATGTCGATGCAGGAGATCCGCCAATTACAGTCGTTGCCCGAATCGGAGCGGACGGCACGTCATCTGCGCAATCTTTTGTCCAGCACGCGACACCATGATTATTGGGCGGAGCGTTACACACGGTTTTTGGTCGGCGCCGAAGAGGGACCTTTCTTGGTGTTCCGCCGTCGTCGCTTTCGGCATTGGCTGGCCGACCAGTTTGCATCCAACCGCCGCTACGACGGCATCGTCCGCGATTTGATCACCGCCGAAGGTCTGTGGACCGACCGGCCGGAAGTCAACTTTTACACCGTGACCTACGACAGTGGGGATGATGGTCCCGATCCGATCCGCTTGGCCGCGCGGACGTCGCGTGTGTTCCTGGGATTGCGAATCGATTGTTTGCAGTGTCACGACGATTTTTTGGGAAACGTTTCGTTGGGGGACGCGGATGACTTGCGATTCGGCACCCAGCAAGACTTTCATCAACTGGCCGCGTTCTTCACCGCCGCACGCTCCAACGGGCTGCAAGGTGTTCGCAACGGTCCGGTCGATTACCAGTACAAGTACTTGGACAGCGAACAAGAAGAAAGCGTCCCGGCGGCGGTGCCGTTTGGCGAAGCCTGGATGCCGGAATCGGGAAACCCGCGACGGCGTTTGGCAACTTGGTTGACGTCACCGGAAAACCGACAAGCGGCTCGTTCGGCGGTCAGTCATGTGTGGGCGTTGTTAATCGGTCGCGCTCGTGGGGAAAGCGTCGACAATCTGCCGCTGGACGAACCGATGGATGCGGAAACAAAAATCTTGGTCGATGACTTCATCGCCAACGGTTTCGATCTTCGTCGGCTGATCGCGGCGATCGTGATGTCGGACGAATTTCGCGTCGACAGTCGAGCGGGATTTCACGTGACCGCGCGTCACGATGCGGCCGGTGCCGTCTTTCCGCTCGTTCGACTGCGTCCCGAACAGATTGCCGGCAGCGTCATTCAAAGCTCGCGGGTTCACACGATTGATCGCGACAGTTCCTTCCTTGTCCAATTGCAAAAGTTTGGCGGAACGAACGACTTTTTGAAACGTTACGGCGATCGTGGCGAAGACGAATTCGCCGCCGACGCCACGACGATCAGCCAGCGTTTGGTGATGCTGAACGGAAAGCTGGTGGACGAATCGGTCGACTACAACCCCGTGCTTAATGCGTCCGCCCACGTGTTGATGTTCAGCGGTGATGACGACGAAATCGTCCGCAATGCTTACTGGTGTGTCTTGAACCGGCCGCCCGACCAGGAAGAGAGCGATCACTTTGTCGCGCGGCTGGACGCCACAGATTATCGACGTGGCGCGATCGAAGATTTGTTTTGGACGCTGCTCAATAGCAGCGAATTTGCTTGGAACCACTGACGGATCACCCGATGTTCAATCGCTTTTGCCGACCCGAATTGCATTGCCACCGCCGCACGTTGCTGGGGGCGGGTTTGCTGGGAGCCGGATTCAGCGGGGCTTCGATGTTGACGCCGATCGCTCGTGCATTGGCGGCGGCCGAAGCATCGGGGCGGATCGATCCGTCGCGCCCGCGCAGCGTCATTTTGCTGTGGATGGAAGGCGGCCCCAGCCAACTGGAAACGTTCGATCCACATCCGGGGACCTCGTACGGCGGCGATGTGGGGGCAATCAAAACCACGGCCAAGGGAATCCAGATTTCCGACTTGCTGCCGCAAACCGCCACGCAAATGCACTTGGCATCGTTGGTCCGCAGCGTGGTGGGCAATGAAGGCGAACACCACCGCGCGATTTATCAAGTCAAAACCGGCTATCGTCCCGACCCGACGCTGACCCACCCGTCGATCGGCGCGATTCTGTGCGAACATGATTCCCAAGCGTTCGACTTGCCACGGCACGTTTGCATCCTGCCCGGCAATTCGCCAGGCCGCGGGGGATACTTGGGCGGAAAATTCGACGCCTTCAAAGTCAACGATCCTGCCGGGCCGGTGACCGATGTCCAGCGGCGGGTCGATCCCGAACGGTACGATGCCCGCATCGGCGATTTGATGGATGTGGTGGAAAAGAATTTTGCCCGCGGACGTTTGGCCGATTTGGAAACCGCGCGTACGTTGCACCGTGGGTCCACCGACGCGGCGTTACAGATGATGTCCAGCGAGCAATTGACCGCTTTTGATGTGACACAAGAAAGTGCATCGGAGCTGGAGGCCTTTGGCGACACGCCGTTCGGACGTGGTTGTTTGGCGGCCACACGTTTGATCGAAACCGGCGTGCGTTGCGTGGAAGTGAACTTGGGCGGATGGGATTCACACGTCACCAATCACACGTTGCAGTCATCCGCCTGTGAAACGTTGGATCCCGCCTTGGCGTCGCTGCTGCGTCGATTGGAACAACGAGACCTGTTGTCGACGACGTTGGTCGTATGCGCCGGTGAATTCGGCCGGACGCCTCGGATCAATCCGGCCGAGGGACGGGATCACTGGCCCCACGGATTCAGCGTTCTGATGGCCGGCGCGGGCATTCGCCGCGGATTTGTGTACGGCGCGACGGCAAGCGAACCCAAGTTGGATCCGGCGCATCCCAAACGCGACATCAGCGATCCGGTTACGGTCGGAGATCTGCATGCCACGATTTTGCACGTCTTGGGAATTGATCCCGCCGAGGAATTGATCACGCCGATCGGACGACCGCTGGCACGCAGCGAAGGTCAGCCGATCAAGCCTTTGTTGGATTCCAAGGTCGGTTAGATCGCCCTGGTGCACACTTGCATCGCCGTTCCATTCCCACCCCTAACGTCAGCGGCAAGGCGCTAGCCGTCGGTATCCCCCTCACTAAATCAGCGGCAAGGCGCTAGCCGCCGGTCACCCGCTCCTAACGTTAGCGGCAAGGCGCTAGCCGCCGGTTTCCTCTGCATGAAGTGAGCGGCAAGGCGCTAGCCGCCGGTATCCCGCGCAAGGCACCAGCCGCCGGTGGCTGCTCCATCGATCGCCGGCCACCCCCTTGCAGCTCACACCATCCTGACGCAGCTTTCATCAATCCAAATTCGCCTAATCGATCCAACGTCGATTGTCCAGCAATTCGATTCTTCCTTGACGTGGGCCTGGTCAGTTACTAACTGTAGATTTCAGGACTCGCGGTTGTTCCCCACCGACCGTTGTCTCCGCTTCACCACCATGATCCAGTGAAGAGGATTGAATATCGATGAATCCTGATACTCCGAAACCACGCTCGGCGATCGAACGTTTCTTCAGCGGTCTCAGCGAGTGCGTTTTCCATTCGGACTTGGGGATCGCCGACGTGCAACTGGTCGATTACGTCAGCGATTTGCTATTTCGTTTCGTGCGGATGGAAAACTTGCATCGCGTTCGCAAGTCCAACGGCGAACCTGCGACCGAAGTTTTTCAGATGATGGGCGAAGCGGACAAACGCATCGGCGTTGCCCGCCGTGATGTCCATCGTCACATCGGCGACTTCACGCTGTTCTGGTCGGGCATGTATCCCGAACGGTTGCGTAAGATCCAAGGACGCGGCACCGCAGACGGCTATTTGGATTACTGTCGACAGGGCAAGCTGGCTTACGCGATCGCTTCGGAGATCGAAGCCGATGATGACCGGCCGTCCTGCGAATTGTTGGCTCTGCTTAGCGAACAATTCGAACTGTGTGCGTACGGGCTTCGCGAAATTCGCCGTGAATGGGAACAGGCCGAACCCGGCGACGGTTTGGTCTTGGGCTAAAGCCCGCGTTTCCGAACCAGCGTGCAGGCCGGCGCAAAACAACAGCGGCCAAGCCTACGAATCGAAGGCTTGGCCGCGTGGCGTTTTTCTGTTCGGATCCCGTCGGATCAGTCGGCGTCGCGAATCATCAAGCCGACGACCGCACTTGGGATGTAGTTCAGCGTGCTGTTCAGCGTCGCCGATCCAGGCTTGAAGTACAGCATGACGACATCGTCGGGCAGGATTCGAATCCGTTCCTTTTTGTCCTTCATTGCCCGGTCCAAGTCGACGCGAATCGTGATCTGGCGGTTGTCGGGCAAGTCACGCAGGATCAGCACGCGGGTCGGTTCACGCATGTAGCTGACGCCGGCACCGGCCAGCACTCCGCCGTCGCGACCCAGGGGGCCGCCCGCCGAACCGGTGGCCATCGCAATTGCTTCGATCACATCGATGTCACGATCTCGCGGCAGCGGGATGCGTGCACCGGGCAGCATGCCGCCGGTCGTGAAGTATTCGTTGCGACGCGGCACGAACAATACATCGCCTTCGTCCAGTTTGATGTCTTGTTCGGTGAACGGAATCGGCTGGTCCGGACAGCCGACCAACGGGATCCGCACGACGCCCGATTCGGGGCCCAACGTGTCGACCATCGATTGCAATTGTTCAATGTTCATGAACCGATAGTCGATCGTGGGGCTGCGACGAATCACGTACAGTTCGCGTTCGGCGTCGGTCCCGGGCAATCCGCCGGTGGCGGCCAACGCGTGCAGGACATCGCTTTCGTACACCGGCAAGTCGATCACTTCACCGCTGCCGCGGTGCACTTCGTCGACGGCTTGGGGCGACGCCAACGCGACGGGCGTGGCCGGGGTGTCTTCACGAAGCACGACGACACGTTTGACCCGCGGCGTGATCAGACCGACCGAAACCCGTTCGCGACCCGCGGCGATCATGTCGGCTTCGCGGTAGGTCTTGCGGATCTTGTCGGTGGCTTGCGTCAGTGAAAGCCCTTGAACGTTGACGCGATCGATCAGCGGCAAATCGACTTCGCCGTTGATGTCGACGGTCACGGGCAAGCCGGTCGTCGGGCCGACCACGGTGCCGCGTGGCGGATAGTACCGCTGGTTCACCGCCTGGGCACGGTTTTGTACCGGAGTGTCATCTTCGCCCGGCGGGAACACGCCAAAGACATAAACGCCCAGAACGTCGCCGGGACCGATCAAGTGCTCCATCGGCTTTTCTTGGCCCAACGCCGCGTAGGGCAGCGGTGCCAAGTCGTCCCGTGGGCAATCGAACAGGTTCGGGTCCAAGCGGTGGGCGGGAATGGCATGCCGGGCCGACGATACCAAGTGACATCCCGTGTTGGCGATGGCAAGCAGTCCCAGCGTCGCGGTGACACACACACGCCCCATGCGCTTCGTGACGGCGGACAGCCAAGTTTGTTTGGATAGGGGCATGACCGAATCCTTTCGGAACAGATGGAACAACGTGAACGGTGGTGGTCAGACCATCGCGTGCCGCAATCCTTGGACGCGACGGTCTGAATAAGAATCGGGCAATCGCGTCATGGCGACACGCCCGCCAAAGGTCAATGAGTGCGTGCCTGTTGCTGTTGACGCAGGGCTTCCAACAACTTTTCTGATGTCGGGGCCGCCGGTTTGGCCGTGGACGTGAATCCGACGGTCTTGATCTTCAGCTGGACATTGGGGCGATACAACGCTTCGTCGAATTCCGCCGGTGCCGCGGGAATGATCTCTGCACCCCGGCCGAAATCCGAATCTTCGTCGTCGGAAACGTCCAGTTGCGGTTCGTCTTCTTCCACCGCATCGGCCACCGCGTCGACGTCGGACTCCGGTGCATCTTCTTGCACGTCTGGCTCGGAATCCTCTTCGGCGGCGTCGTCCGTCGCGACCGGTTCGTCTTCCACGTCATCCATGGGCATTGGGACGATCATCCCGTCGGTCAACGAATGAGCGGTTCCGATCGGCACATCGCTGATGACTTCGATCATGTGACCGTTGCCATCGGCGACCGGGATGTCCAGCGATGGACAACCGCACGCACCGGAGGTCGGACGGCAGGGCTGTTCGCATCGTGGGAATTCGCACTCGCAAGATTCCCACACCTTCAAGTAGTGCGTGTCCGGGCACCGCGACGCCGCCGCGGCACCGTCTTGCCAGCCGCTGTAATAGGCGTGGCGTCGGTTATCGCAGTCCTCCAGGATCTGTTTGGGATCCCAGTACCGAGCCGGCGCGATCGATGGCGGACAGCCATCTCCGCCGGTCAGCGTGTCATAGTAGCCGTCGATCCATCCGGACCGATAATCGTGCGGATAGCATTCACCGCAAGGATTGCCACAGTGCTTGTACGCGGCCCGGGCGCGGTGCATTTGTGTCTGTTCGTACTTCCAGTCGACCAAAGATGCGCAACCGGTCGTCAGCAGGGCGCAGGACACCAACGGCGCGATCAGCCATCGTGCCCAGCGCGGGCGTGTTCGTGAATCCTTCACGGTGGAAACTCCTTCCAGGAAATTTTCGCCTTCACCTCGGTCGATCGGACCGTGGCGGGCGAATCCCACTGACGGAGTGCCACAAGAAGTCGAAGTCATTCGACCGGGTCGCGAAACATCCACACAGCCCGCACGACCCGACGCGGGAGGGATTCGCGATCCGCCGGCCGGATTTGATTACGCCGATCGTGCGTTTCGTGACGGCTTGCCAGACGACGCATACGTCCGAGCCTGTCAAACGGGACGTGCTTCGGCTGCGATTTCACCGCCTCCGCTTCGCTTAACGAGCGTGCCGCCGGATCAAGACTCTCCGCGGCCAGACGACCGGCCTGCCAGACTCAAACCCCGAGCGATCCAGAAGTGTCCGCCGGGACAGTTGGCGGCTCCCCCCTGCGGGGCTATGCTGATTTCCGGTATTGCGGGCCTGAATCCCACACAACGCGAATAGTAGGGATCAACCGCAACCCCGCTTCGCTGATTGTTCGAATCTTCGTTTTACTTTCAATCGATTCGACTATTCTTACTTCCGATCTGCGGGGCAAGCGTTCACTGCCGTACACCATTGACTGTTTTCCATGCCCTCGACCGACCTGCAAGAATCGAAACGACTGCCCGTGGGCGTCGTGTCGACCGAAGCCATCGAGCAGCTTGCGCCGGTGTTGCCCGAGCCATCGGGGAAAGAACGCAACCGCAAACGAAGACCGCGTGGGGTTGCTAGCGGCGTCGGACAAGTGGTTCTGACCTCAATCCCGCTAATTTGCGGTGACCTGCTGGTGGTGCTCGGGTCTTTCTACGGTGCCATTTTGGTCAGCGCCGCCTTGCTGGGTTATGCACCGCACACGAATTTCTTTTTCCAAGGACTGGCTGTCGGCGTTTCGTTCCTGGGCATCGGCTTGCTGATGGGCCTGTACCCGGCCACCGGCGTCAGTCCCGTGTTCGAACTTCGCCAACTGGTGCTCAGCGGTTTTTTCGCCTTCAGCTTGATGCTGGCCACCAACGCCATGGTCGCCGTGCTCAGTCCCATCGAATTATTGGTCGGCATCATCGGCGGGATCGTCGCCATGCTATTGCTGCCGGTCGTACGAGCATCGGTGCGGCATATGGTGGCCGACCGAGGGTGGTGGGGTGAACGCGTCGTCATTATCGGTGCAGGCGTTCAAGGCCAAGCGATCTATAAGTTTTACCAACGCGCGTCCCAACGCGGGCTCCGACCGGTCGGGCTGGTTGATCGTTGGCACGATGCCCAGCCGTTGTCGCCGCCCTTGGACGCCGATCGTTTTCGTTACTTGGGCAGCATTGATCGTCTGAATCGAATCGTGCCCCGGCACGGTGTCCGCTGGGGGATTTTGGCACCAGGCGGTTGCGATGGCATGGACGTGTCGGGCGTCATGCGATTTTGTGGTGACCTGCCGCATCTGATCGTGCTGCCGTCGCAATTGATGATCCCCAGTCTTTGGGCCAGCCCGCGTGAATGCGCCGGTGTGATGGGGGTCCATGTCACCGATCACTTGCAAAGCCCGGTCAATGCCACGGTCAAACGAGCCGTGGACTTCTTCGGTTCGCTGTTCGGTTTGCTGGCCGCCTCACCGATGTTCATTCTGGCAATCGCCTGGACCAAGTGGAAATCGCCTGGCCCGGCGTTTTATGGGCATACACGCATCGGCCGCGACGGAAAGAAATTCAAGGCCTGGAAGTTTCGTACCATGGTGCCCGACGCCGATTCGGTGTTGGAAGACTACCTGGAACGGCATCCCGAAATGCGTCGAGAATGGATCGAAGACCAAAAGCTGAAGAACGATCCACGGATCATACCCGGCATCGGCCACTTCCTTCGCAAGACCAGCTTGGACGAGATTCCGCAGCTGTGGAACGTCTTGACGGGTGAGATGAGTCTGGTGGGGCCACGCCCGATCGTTCAATCGGAAGTGCAGCGTTATCGGGAAATGTTCCCCTATTACTTGCGTGTGCGTCCCGGCATCACGGGCCTTTGGCAAGTCAGCGGCCGGAACGACACCAGCTATGACCAACGCGTGCAACTGGACAGTTACTACGTCTGCAACTGGTCACCCTGGCTGGACACCTACATCCTCCTCCGCACCATCCGCACGATGGCCATGCGCGAAGGAGCGTATTGATTTTGCGCAACGAGATTGACCGGTGCACTTCCGGTTAACGGTTTTTCGACGACCTTTCAGAGACGCAATCGCATGCTTTGCTCACAACGGAACTTCCTGATTGTGGGCCGTCAGATTCGTTACCCAAGTTCTCATTCTTGATCAGACCAGACATGAACGAATTTGACGTTGTGCATGTGACACAACCGACGACTGAGGGGGTTGCGAACGTCGTATTGTCGATCGCCAATCGTCAGGCCAACTCAGGAAAGCAGGTTGGTGTTGTTTCGCCGGCGAATCATGATTTCTGGGGTCGACTATCGCCAAAGGTCGCAACCATCCAGTGGGATGCGTCCCGGGATCTGGGGTTGAACCTGCTTGCAGAGTATCGCTCCTATCGTCGAGTTACTGCAAAGCTGAAAGCTAAGACAGCACATCTGCACTCTTCCAAGGCGGGTTTGATCGGTCGCATTGCTCCCGCGTTCGCTGACAATGTGGTTTTCCAGCCTCACGGTTGGTCATTTGAGGCAACCAGACAGCCTTTGACTTCATTGGTTCGTGGGTGGGAACGCTACGCTACATCCCGGCGGTCGCATCGTATTGTGTGTGTGAGTTCGGGCGAAAAATTAGCTGATAATCGGATTGCTTTGTCCCAAAACGTTGACGTTGTTCCAAATTCAATCGATATTCGACGTTGGGATCAGCAGCAAGATTTTTCTCGGGCTGTTGCTTGCGAGCGTCTCGGGCTGGAATCCGATCATTTGCATGTGGTTACGATCGGGCGTGTTGCCGAACAGAAGGGGCCTGATCTGCTGTTGAAAGTTTGGCCTGAAATCGCGGATCTATTTCCCAACGCGAGGGCTCATTGGCTGGGTGATGGCCCGATGTTGGATCGATGCCGGGGGTTGGCAAGCGAACAAAGCGGTATCGCATTTCATGGGCCCACAAAAGATGCCGCTTGTTGGCTGCGCACCGCCGATGTTGTCGTTATGCCAAGTCGCTGGGAGGGGCATAGCCTAGCATTGTTGGAAGCAATGGCTTCGTCAGTCCCGGTGATCGCTTTTGATGTGGCTGGTTTTCGTGAAACCTTAGACGGTGGTGCCGGAATCGTCGTGCCCGCTGGTGATGTTGACGCAATGAAAAAAGCTCTCGCGTCCATGCTAGCTTCGACTCCATCTAAAAGAGAATCAATGGGGAAATTCGGTCGCGAAGTGATCGAGTGTCGCTATTGTTTAGAACATCAGGTGCGGCTACTTGAACGGGTCTATTCCCTAGAGCAGATTGACAGTGTTTCGCCGATGAAAATCGGTTATGCAATGACGGATTCAACGACGTCAGCAAACTGATCTTCTGCATCGCTCCAAGAAAAATGCTCCATTAGGAATTTCCGCCCTCGTCGTCCGACTTCCTTCAAGCGTTCTTCGGGGAGAGTCAGGATTTTTTCAAGCTGTTTGCTCAGGTCGTCAATGCACTCGCTCTTGAACCCAAATCCATCCTCGTTCACCGTAAACCTATGATCGAATCCGGAGCAATCGGATTGAAGGGTGGGGACGCCAATCGCCCAAGCTTCCATGCAAGATAGCGTCGGGCACCCGCCCTCCCAACGCGACGCTTGGATGAATAAATCGCAGCCGGCAAGAAATTGGGATGGATCTTTTTGAAATCCAACAAAGTGGACCTGGGATTCAAGACCAATGGTGCGGATCAAATTCTCAAGTCGGCTTCGATAGGCTCGCCCACCGGCGCCCTCGTCGCCCACAAGGATGATCGCGAGATCGTCATGATGATGTTGCTCGGCTCTTATTTTGGCAATCGCCTGGACCAAGACGTCTAGTCCCTTCTGCGGGTGAATACGTCCCACGCAACCAATCGTAAACGTGGAATCGCCGATGCCAAGGTTCCCGATGGCATTATGAGATTGAGATCTGTCAACAGATTGAAATTGGCCAAAATCAAAGCCGTTCTGAACGGTCACGATTCGTTGGTCAGCGACACGGCACTTGGCACGCAGGTGATCTCTGACAAAGTCGCTGACTGCGATGACGTGAGTGGCGTTCCAATTGATTGACTCCAGGTAGACTCGACTCTTCAATCTGCCGACTATGCTTTGGCCTGGAAAACGAAGCGGATTCTGCGCCACTGCGATGGCCGGTGTCTTAGAGATCCCCGCCGCAATCATGACCGGTGGCGTATCGCGAAGTTGTGATGAAATAACGATGTCCGGCCGCAGTTCATTCAGTAAACTCCGGACGAGCATCACACCTCGACCGATTCCATTGTCAAACAAACCAGGCTGATTTGAAACCGCAATGCCTGATCGGGCCATCTCAGATTCGAGGGACCCTGATTCACACGCAGCTTCTTCACCCACCACCACGGTGACCTGATGGCCGCGCGAGGCCAATGCCGCGGCATGACGGCAGACCACTTTGGGAGCACCATAGGGACGCGAGTTTTTAAGTGTGAAAACAATCTTCGACACGTCAGTACTCAATGCGTCCTATTTCCAATGGGCGAGATCGCGAGACAACATTACTTCCAGTTTTTCCACGTCCGTGCGAAAAATGTCACGCAGGTGCGTTGCAAATTCTTCTCTCAATGGCGCTCGCGCCTCCTTCTTCGCCATCATACCAGCAAGCATATCTTTTTTGTTGCCGGGAAGCGATGCATACCAATGACGCACTCGTTTCATCGCCGGTTCTAGCCACTTGGGGGGTGTTTGGTAGAGTCGGCCGATGGCGTGCGACCGGTAGGTTCGAGCCGGATTGACCCTTGGGAACTCAGATCGACCATCATCGGTCAATCCAAGAAACTCCAGCGTCTGTTGATAGACTGCTCCGGTGTCCTTCTTCAAATCATCAAAAAACAACAGCAGTCGTTGGGACTCGGGAACCAACGTATGTAACCGCTCGATCTGGGGCGAAAATGTGGCGACGTCTTGGTATTGCAGTTGGTGACGCATGACACACTTGTCGGGTATGCGAATTCCCGACGCTCGGTCGGACTGCAACCCCCAGGCTTTCTCAAAATCAAGTTCGTCTTCAAAGTAATGACGAACCAGTTCACCATGCATGCCATAAGCAACATCAACCGGGTCACGTAGCATCGCGATGAATTTTGCGTCCGGATTAAACGCTAGGATGTTTTCTATGGCATTGTGCGACTGAAGGTAATTCACAGAGCCCTCACCAATCGCCTTGTGTAACGCTGGATCCGAGTCTTCAAAAAAGCGAAGGTAGCTTTCCAGTGTGTAAACACCGTGACGCTCTCGAGCGTACTGGTGGTCTTCCGACCAGTAAAAAAGCTCTTTGGGTCGAGAAAAGAAAACCTGTGGGTGTTCCGACAAGTAAAAGGCAAGTGCGGATGTGCCGGATTTGGGAGCCCCGACGATGAAAAAATTGGGCTTGGCCGTATCCATTGAGTCACTTCTTGTCGCGTGAACGCAGGCCCCGGAATAGTTGATGTGGGCGGATCAGGTAGGTCGGGTCGATCAGTGTCAGAATGCCGACGCGCTGGTGGCAGGCCCAGCAGGAAATAGCATTCGCGCCCGCCACAAGCATACTCAAAAGTGTGGCAAGTCCAATCGGTCCGAAGAAAGTTGCACACAATGGGCCGGCAAGCACCAGTAACAGTAATCCTATGGCCGATATGCTCAGTGCGACCCGTTCGTTTCCGGTCAGCGATAGCACCAATCCGCAAGCCCCGGTTGATACCAACACCCATTGGCCGGCAGCAAGAATTCCAAGAATCGTTGCTGCGCCGTCATAGCCGGGGCCAAAGACAACGCGCAAGCAGAATGTTGGGGCGACGATCGCAGCGATAGTAACAATCCCCGCGAACCCACCGACAATTGTCGCGCCGGCTCGAAGGACTCTCTCAAGCTGTACCTTGCTGCCCTTGCGGAGGGATGCTGAAACCAGTCCACCGGCCGTCATGTTCAATACGGCAAGCGGCATGCTGACCAGCGTGGTCCACCGCCGCGCAGCGACGTAGGGTGTGACATCACTTGGATCCAAAAATGGAACCAAAAAAATGTCGCCTTGGGACGAAAGAAAATTTAGTAGCAAGGTGGCGCCTATCGGTGCCGCAATTGCGATTAGCTCAGGTCGATCTAAGCTGGTTGATTCTGTATCGTTTCCATCATCGCCGTTTTTGCCGAAGTTTGGCTCACAAGGCAGTTTGGCGGGCCACGGTTCCGTTAAGTCGTCAACTGGTGATAGACGCACGAGTCCGGCGATTAACGATCCGCCAAGAATGGTGCTCAAGCAGTAGCCTGAGACATAAAGCCAAACGGCGGACGCCCAGCCGATTGGTTCCGAGAACTGTGATATCACCAACAGCCCCATCGCGACGGCACCGCACGCCAGAGGTGCCCCCCGCTGATTGCCAAGCAGGGCGCTGTAGCCGGGCTTTTGCCAGCCTCGCAGCAGCTCAGAAAACGCTTGGGTGAAACCGACGGCAGAGGCTCCCAGTGCCATCTGCGCGGCTGCGGATGCAACACTGTCGAGCCCAGAGAACAAGTGTTTGGATAGCCATAGGCCGAGCACGCCAATCAATGCAGCAATCAACAGATCGGCGACAACCAGCACCGTCAAAATACGGGTGGTGATCGTTTGCTGTGCCGCCAGTCGATGGCGTTCGCTGGAATCCGAGCCCAGGAATCGCATTCCGACGACCCCCAGTCCCGCAGAGCATGCCATTCCAGCACCGGCCACGAAGGTGCAGAAAATCGAAAAATTTGCAAATCCAGACGGCTCTAACACGCGAGCCGCGACCACGGTCATTGCGATCCCTGATCCGATTGCCAGCAGCCTTCCCAGCACTGCTGCAATAGCGTGACGTTTGACGAGCATGGTTTGGGTCGACTCGCGTTGAAGGATAGATTTGGAGCGAGCAGACTAGTCGACCGATGGTATCGTTGTTCGAAGGCGTTTCCGTGGGACCAGAATTCGCCATGCGATGAAAGCAACGATCAAAAACCACCAATAGTGTGCATACTCATATAATCCCGAAAGCGGGGCTCGGACCGTCCAAAATGCACCGGCCGCAAGAAGGACTTTCAGTGTGAAAAGCCATGTCTTTTGGGTCGGTACTTCAGCAAAAATCAGAATCGACGACACAAGTAATCCATAGGCGACCAATGCCAAGTAGCCCAATGGAAATCCAAAATTGACGTATGCTTCAGCAATTGGGCTTGCTCCCATTGCGAAATTTCTAGCTTCGGCGCTTGGAATGGTGTCTATCGCAATGTTTCGTGGAAACTCAGGAGCAGGTGCATCGAAGCCTGCTAGTTTTGCAACCTTCCCATCGATCGGTGGGGGAAATATAGCGCAAAGTGATTGGGCATAGGTGGATCCCCAACTGCGGCGATTTTCGGGGTAGGCTTTTTGCATGCGGGCGTGCATTGACGCCGTCTGGGTGAATACTACCACGGGTTGCAAAATGCGGCGTGTAGCACTGTCTTGTACTCGGTCTGGAGTCCGCATGAAACCGATACCGACGAACAGAGCGACGAAGACTGGTACCGCTATCGCAACAGATTTCTTAAATAATTGAGGGCGATACGCAGCCACCGTGCAGGCGAGCATGACTGCGATTCCAAACAACGCATTTCGTTTGCCGATCTTAAACACAAAGTAGGCAACAGCAGGGAAGCTTATGAGGATGGCCGAAATAATCCAAAAGCTGAAGCGTTCGAGAAATGACCGTCTCAGAAAATAGGCCCAGCAAACTCCCATCAGTTTGACACAGACACCGGCCAAAGAAGCTACTGCCAACGTACCTTCGTCGGAGTAGAGTTCCTCAATCCCCTGAGGGCTAGCTCGCTTAGTGAAAACCATAGCAAGTGACGCAAGTCCAATGCACATGACAGCAAAAAGCGGCAACAAATCGTCGGTGGATGACGAGAACCGTTCGGGACCTGACGACTGAAAACTAGACGCAACCACTGCTCCAAAACAAATGGCGGTGTATCCGATGGCGCAATAGTATCCAGCATTGACTAGCATCCGTTCCGAATAGATTTCTCCCGCTCGCACATCATCTGGGAAGATGGCGACGAACAATAGCGGTGTGAAATACCAAATCCAAAGGCTGGCTAGATAGCTCAACAGCAATAGTCTGCCAACTGAGAACTTTGCACGAATGAACGTAAACGCAGTCGCACCGCTCAAAAGAGAACCAAGTGAAGCGGCAAAGCATGCAGTTGCGATAGAAAGCTGACGCTGTTGGACAGCCCAAATCAATCCGCCGACAATGAGCAGAAGAAAGAGGGGGGCAACAACGCTGTCAGTGCCAAATCGGATAACGGTTCTTGACTGCCTTGCCATACTTGTATCCGATCGGACTATTCATTCTGGGGAACGTTAAGCGAACTTGGTAGCGGAAACTTTGGACGCAGCGGATGGAAGGTGCGTACTAGAAATTTGGCCGGGTCCGGTTCGAGAAGACGTTGTGGACTCCGCACTGAGACAAGTGGATTTGTCTTCAGCACTCATTGGTAGGTATCTGCTCATTACTGACTGACAAGAATACAGTTGGCCTACAGTATACTCGGCAATTGTGGGAAATTAAGTGTCTGGCGTAAGTCCCTTTCGCTTCGTGGAAAATGAAGGCGTGGCAATTCCAGGGGGTACGGTTGATCCGATTTTTGCGATCTTGCATTTCGCGCAATGACGGTTGAAAGGTGCGATCTGCCACCGATAGTCTTGAATGCGGGTCAACTAGGGCAACTGATGTGAGAGTGTTTTTGGCCATGGGGGGTTGGAGAAGGATGTTCGGCGGTGTGAACCATTACCGCGCGGCCTGTGATTTTTGGGCGCTGTCCGTGCAAAAAGCGATTAGGTAACGCAAGATGCTCCGCCTCAGTCCCGTTGGGATGGGTTGCTGAAGCAAGCGTTTCACGGGGCCTAGGTGTTTAGCGGCCAGCCGACGGATTGTCGTGCTTTCTCGGCAGCGGTGCGCTGGAAAATGGGGATTTTTCCCTCAAACGCCGGCGGGTCGCGGGGCCGGCGGCGTTTTGGATTTGCGGGTAGCGTCGGGTGATTAGACGGAGGGTGAGCCCGTTTGCTTCCGTTTGCGGCAGATCCGGGCGGCACCGGTGAGCCCAAGGGCGGTGAGGGCCAGAATGCTGGAGGGCTCCGGTACGGCGGCCGCATTGAGCTGGCTGGTGCCCAGCTTGAAATCGCCAACCGCGATTCGCTCGGTGTGGCCGAACCCGGTGGCATCGTCTTCGCCGACGAAGAATGCTGCGTAGCCGATCGCTTCGTCCGCACCGAAGCCGATGAAGTTGGTGACGCCATCGCCGTAGTCGGGCGCCGGCCAATCGAAGGAGACCTCTCCGATCTTGGTTCCATCGGCCCGGTAGGCGGCAACCACATTCGACCAAGCATTGCCGCCTTCGAAGTCACCGGCTTGGAGACTGAATGACAATACGTCCGTGGGCGATGCCGTGAAATCAAACAACGCAACGGTATTGGCGGAACTGGACGCCGTGGCATCCGTGTCGTATCCCCATGCGGGGATCGACGCGCCGCCTTGGTCCGTCGTTCCTGCCTCGTAGATAAAACTACTGCCGCTTGTATCAATGTCGCTGATCAAGTTCGCACCTGTCGCGACCGGTGCGGTTCCACCCAGGCTGGTGTCGAAAACACCTTCGCGAAAGGTGAATGAGTACTCCAGCCCGTTGATGAAGATTCCGCTGGAGGTTTGGCTGGAGAGCCCTGACACATCCGAGCCGCCATGAAGGTCTGCACCGACGGTTCCAAAGTTGTTGGAATCCGCGAGATCGGCGGTAAAGGCGGCTTCGTCTTGAAAGATGACCACCGCCGCGGGGGCGGATCCGGTCACCAGCAGTAACATTGCCAGCACGACGCCGGTGTAGTGTTGCAGTCGCATCTTTGTTGTTTCCCGTTGCATGAGTATCGAAACTTTCGCCAAGCCAAGTTCTTTGAACGTTGTGCGCTTGGCTCTCACAACACGCGGGAAACAGTAAATCCTTTTCCGAAATGTTTGAGGCTTATTGGATGAGCGTTTGATGAAGCGACCGAGTGATGGCGCGTCGAATCGACGTCAATGCGACCTAACGGCCGTAGCGGTGAAGAGAAGGCAGCGTATGCGCGCACTGATGGATGCACCGGAGTGGGTGGCGAGGTCCGGGATACCAAAGAGACACCCACCGGTGGGGCGCAAGCGGAAGGCTTTTGCTTCGATCGCCCAAACGCCGAACGGACGTAAAGATTCGCCGGAGGCTGATGCGCGACGACCGGCGAAATGAGAAGCCAGTGTCAGATGGCGGAGAGGCCGCCGGAGAGGGAGTACACCCCACAGGATTCGAACCTGTAACCTTCGGTTCCGTAGACCGATGCTCTATCCAGTTGAGCTAGGGGTGCGTCGGGTTCACTGAACGAAAAGGCCGCCGTGGGGCGGGACTTTCATGTCGTTCGTGTGAAGTGGCAGATTCTAGCGTCCGTGTCGGCGATGACAAGGCCAAGATGCGGGTTCGGTGAAGATCGGAAGCGGCCGCTGGGTGGACGGTTTTTCGGCCAGCTTCGCCGATTCCGTCACGCGGTCTCGCTGGGTTTGTCAGGCAGCTTCGCTGGGTTTGTCAGGCGGCTTCGCTGGGGAGACTTTGCAGCATGTATTCCAGCGATTCGGCCAGTCCGGCCAGGACTTCGTCGCGGATTTTCACCGGTCGGGCCACCCAGGCGCGGTTCAACTGGACTTCGATTCCCAGATAGCCTCGCGACGCATATTTGGCTCGCATCGCCTTGGTCAGGCTGTCGTTGCTGCCGCGGCGAGGATAGTTCCGGCGGACTCGGACGTTCGGCATCGATTCGTACAGGTCGTCGATCCAGTCCAGGCAAAAATGCACCTCGGCGGGCTGGCCGGTGTCGTAGCCCAGGCCAACGTCGCCGCGTCGAATCTGGTCGCCCAATCGCGATTCGAACGTGCGGATCGAAAGATGGATGCAGGGACGACCGGTCCGCAGCATTGATTCGATTCGCTGGGCCACCTGTTGGCGGTAGGGAACAAACGCGAGGTCGATCAGCCGTTGGCGGGCCGCGGCGGGCAACCGCTTGGACTGCGGTGAGAACAGGCGGCGGTGATGTTGGGACACCGAGACGTCGATCCAGTCCGGCGAATGCGGGCTGGACAATAGCGGCACGTGCAACAGCCGGCTGAGCGATGCGGCGGCGTACCAAGCATGAGCGTCACCGGAAGCGACCGAATCACCCAGTTGCCGCCACTGGGGATCGTCGTTCCAGGGTTCCGGTATCAGCACGCGATCCCCACCGGTTTCGCAGCTGATCAATACAGACATTTGCCGTTGCGGTTTCGTTCAGGTCGGAGGAAGGCCGGGCCGATCGCGTCGACGCACCAACGGGTGCAGCCGGGGTTCACCCGTGTTTTCAGCACTCGTTTATAGGAGACCGCTGGGGACGGAGTAAATGGGAAACCGCCATTGGTGTGGGCTTGGGCAAAATGGGGTGCCTGCTGGCCGGTGGATGATCCGGGAAATGCCGGCTGTATCGGTCGCCCGAATATCAAATCGATCTTGTGAAACGTTCTGTGGTCGGCTATTCCCGCCTGAGGTACCCGAATCTTCGTTCCCGCGGCGAACCGCTTGGTGCTGGCATGATGCCGGGCGGGCGGTGAAATGTCCCGCGTGGAATTCTGGAGTCGCGCAAGATGCTAAATCCGACGTCACACTTTGCTTTCGAACGTTCCAAGCCAATCCGATGCTGTGGCCGAGCGGTTGGTTTCGCCGCCCGTGCGGTTGCGATGGTTGTCAGCATGGCGATCGGCGGCATGGCGATGACCGGCGTTGCCCATGCCGAAGAGGCGGTGGTGCCGGCGATCGATGCGGAACCGTACACCGTCTATGTCGCTCATGATTCGGCGTTCACGCGATGTGGACCCGATGGAAAGTTGTATCGGACGGAGCGTTTGCGGCACGGGCAAGCCTTGGACGTCTACTTGGAAACGGACGACGGATGGCTGGGCGTGCGTCCGCCGGAAGACAGTTTCAGCTGGATTCAAGCCGACGACGTGGACATCGAACCCAACGGCAAAGCGGCCACCGTTCGGCAAGATCGCAGCGTCGTCTGGATCGGGACTCAACTGGGACGAGCCCGCCAGTATCGCTGGCAAGTTCAATTGGCCGAAGGCGAACGTGTCACCATTCTCGGTCGCAGCGAACGCGAGGGTCCCGATGGGCCGACCGATTGGTTGCGAATCGTTCCGCCCTCTGGCGAGTTCCGTTGGGTGCACCGTGATCAAGTCGCCATGTCGGCGGAAGAGTTGATCGCTCAGGTCCAGCAGAATCAAATGGATGCACCGGAGTCCTGCTGCGGTGAAGATTTGGTCGCCGGCGAGGCGCAGAGTCTGAGCCAGTCGGCCGATTCACAAACGATTGCTCAAGTCAGCGGCGGTGCAAAGTCGCCGTCGTATGCACAGGCTCCTGATCTGGTGCCGCTTCAAAACCCACAAGATTCGCATCGACGCATCGCCGCGGCATCCACCGAACAAGACGATCGGCTGACACCGATTCAAGCCCAACCGGAGCTTCGTTCTCCGTCGGCCGGTCAAGAATCCTTCGGTACGTTCGACGCACCTTTGGCGGACGCCGAGTTGGTGGACCGGGTGATCGGGTCTGGCGTTGATACGAGTCGGATCGATGCATCGGCTGGGGCGGTGAACACAGGCCAGCGCGGGCAACCGGGGCAGTCGGCTTTCGGCGAATCACCTTCGGACCGACAGGTTTCCAATTCATTCCATACAGCGCCGGGGTTGTCGACCGCTCGAATTACCAGTGATCCGCGATTGGTGGATACGGGGTCGGCTCAGGCGGCACCGTCGGCCGACCAGATCGCCAGTGACGCGAACTGGATCGGCGCTTCGCGATCATCCACGACTTCGCCGATTCAAACGGTTGGTGGAATCCAGCCGTTGAAGGCTCAAGTGTTGGGTGACGTCGTTCCCGCGGCGGGATGGCAGACCGGGCGGATGACCGATGCGTTGTCCAAGGCCGCCGATGGTTTCCGCGGGACACCGACCAGAGGCCGGCAAGTGGACGCGGCACGCATCGCACAGATTGAAGGCGAAGCGGTCACCGCCGACATCGCGCGTTTGCAGTTGGTGTTCGCACGTTTGATCGCGGATTCTGCGACGTCGGTGGAAGTGGAGCCGATTCTGCGTGCGGCACAGCGGATTGCGGATCAGTCCGGTGACCACTTGGTGGCACGTCGTGCGTCGGTTTTGGTCGAACGAGCGGAACAATACATTCGAATTGCCGATCGTCGTGACGGTGGATCGATGGTGACCGGCCACGTGCCGGTCGGGCAACCGTTGTCGGCCGCACCGATGACGGCGACGATTCGACCGGTTGGCAATTTTCAGCCTGTTTCCGAACCGTCGGTTGCACCGGAGCAGGTTGGCGTGTCTCGCCAAGCGGACGAAGTGCCCGGGGCTGATCCAGCGGACGTGCCTTCAGATTTGGGCGCCGAATGGGTCAGCGGAAAGTTGGTCCAGGTGTATTCGGCTCGTGCCAATCACCCACCATTCGCGGTGCAAGACAACACGGGCAAGACGTTGGCGTATGCGACGCCCAGTCCCGGATACAACCTGCGTCGTTATTTGAACCAAGAGATTCGCGTGACGGGCAATCACGGTTATCTGTCGGGATTGCGGACTCCGCACGTGTTGGTGACGCGTGCGGTACGCGTGATGCGGTAGGCACGCCAAACCGGTTCACAAAGTCGCCTTTCGCTCCGCCGAAAGTAGCGTGTTGGAGGGTGAAGGCGGTGCTGGGCTGAATGTGTAGGCGTCGGGCTGCGTTGCTGAAATAGCGAAAACCGCGGCTAGCGCCGTGCGGCTCATAAAGTCGCCTTTCGCTCCGCCGAAAGATGCGTGGGGGGAGGGTGAAGGCGGTGCTGGGCTGGTTGTGTAGGCGTCGGGCTGCGTTGCTGAAACAACGGAACCCGCGACTAGCGCCTTGCGGCTCACAAAGTCGCCTTTCGCTCCGCCGAAAGATGCGTGGGGGGAGGGTGAAGGCGGTGCTGGGCTGAATGTGTAGGCGTCGGGCTGGGGTGCTGGAACAACGGAACCCGCGGCTAGCGCCTTGCGGCTGACAAAGTCGCCTTTCGCTCCGCCGAAAGATGCGTGTTGGAGGGTGAAGGTAGCGTGCTGGAAGAGCCCTCCCCGGAATCTCGTTCCTCGATTCCGACCCTCCCGCGGTGCGGGAGGGTGAAGGGCCGAATGCGCAGGCGTCGGGCTGGGGTGCTGAAACAGCGGAAACCCGCGGCTAGCGCCGTGCGGCTCATAGAGTCGCCTTTCGCTCCCGCGAAAGATGCGAGTTGGAGAGTGAAGGTGATGCTGGGCTGGTTGTGTAGGCGTCGGGCTGGGGTGCTGAAACAGCGGAACCCGCGGCTAGCGCCGTGCGGCTCATAAAGTCGCCTTTCGCTCCGCCGAAAGATGCGTACGGGAGGGTGAAGGGCCGATTGCGCAGGCGTCGGGCTGGGGTGCTGAAACAGCGGAACCCGCGGCTAGCGCCTCGCGGCTCACAAAGTCGCCTTTCGCTCCGCCGAAAGTAGCGGAGCGGGAGGGTGATGACTGATCGTCGCGAGCTCAGCTTTTCAGCAGGACCGCCAGGGCATTGAGGTACCGCTGTAGATCGTCTGATTCGATTTCCGTCCATCCGGCGGACTTGTGTCGCAAGATCGCCAGCTTCAGCATCTCCACGGCGTCATTCAAGTCGTCGGGCAACTTGGGAAGGTTGGCAAATGGTTGCACCGGAGCTTGAGGTCCACCGTCGCCGGATTCGTCTTCGGCCGTGATCGCCGTGCCGCCTTCGCCTTCGCGGCCACCGCCGAGCGACATCAGTTCGTCGGCGTCGCCAAAGTCGGGGGCTTCGGACAAGGGACCGGACGTTCCGGGGCCGTCGTCGTCATCGTAGGTGCGTTCGCTGCCGCCACCCTGTGCGGGCAACACGACGTCCTCGTCCAAGTCGACTTCGACGATTTGGCTGGACGTCGGACGCTGCGAATCGACCGCACCGTGTGCTTGCCAGCGTTTTTCACGCATCCCCGACACGCTCCACGATTCCTTCGACGCACCTTCCAACCACATCGGTGCGTCGTCCCAATCCAGGGCCGCCAGGAAGTGGCTCCAGTACACGCCTTCGTAGGTTTCGTAGGTCGACCCGAAACGTTCGAACACGCGACGCAACCGGCCGACGTGCGGTGACGTTACGCCGCCGACGCGACGCACCCACGCTTCGTCACTGTACTGAGTCGCCGGGGCACCGTTGTCGATCAACGCTTGACGCCACTGGCTGATGATGCGGCCTTTTTCCCAATTGGTTTGGCTGATCAAGCCGTTCCAGCGTCCGACGAACGGTTCGGCCATGGCGACCATCTGTGGATCGTCCAGGTCGGTCGATTCATCGTCGTCGACGTCAAAGGGCGGCGTGATTTCCGCCGGCGTGATGTCGGATTCAAAAGCCTGCCGTGCCGCGACGACTTCGTCACGGTCTTGGGGCGTCAAATCGGACGTGTCGGCGGCATCGTCTTGGGCGGCAACCGGTGCGTCGTCGGCTTGGTGTGCGTCTGTCGATTCGGCATCCACTTCGGCGGTCACGCCGGATTCGTCAACGTCGTCATAGATCTCGTCGGTGGAAGAAACAGGCCTTTCGGTATCGTCAAAACTCATCGGCATCCGTCGCGGCGAATTGTTGGGGTGAAGGTTCGATCAAGACGTTACCGGATCGATGTCGTTTCGCGGAGTCGTCACGACCGCAAAGCGGCCAAACGTCGTCCTGGGACGGTCGGTTGGTGACAACGGCGGAAAGTTTGCGGTGTGGATAAGTCGTGTACACTGGCATGCAGCGGTCCGGCCGCCCGGCAAACCAACCCATGGGGTGCCGGCGGATGCGACCGCCCCCACCTTTGCCTGCCCCCCCGCATTGATCATTCCCGCCCAAGAGAGTTGCCGCGATGCCGCGTGTCGATGTCGATCCGTCATGGATGTTGCGCCGACCCAGACGTCTGTGGGGGCTGTGTTTGCCGACGATGCTGGCTTGTTTGGCATTCGGCGGAACCATCGCGGCGCTGGCGGACCCGCCTGAACCACCGCCGCGTGAAACGCCGAATCGTGACGCGGTTGACTTTTTCGAATCCTCCATCCGCCCGCTGCTGATCGACCACTGCTACGACTGTCATTCCGTGGAAGCCGACGCGGCGGAAGGCGAATTGCGAGTCGACGACGGGGCCGCGCTGCTGTCGGGTGGCAGCCGTGGGGCCGCGGTGGTTCCCGGCAAGCCGGATCAAAGTCTGATCGTTCGCGCGATCGAATATCAAGACACGTCGATGCAGATGCCGCCGGACGGAAAGCTGGACGCGGAATCGATCGAAGCGATCCGGACTTGGATCCGCAGCGGCGCCGTCGACCCACGACAAAGTGTTATCGATGAATCGATGGAGGACACCGAACAGACGTCACCGATCGATCGCGACCCGTCGACGCATTGGGCGTTTGTTCCACCCCGACGCATTCATGCCGATCGCTGGCAATCAATCGATACGGATGACTTGCCACACGAGCCGAGCGATCCGTTGGATGTCGTCGCCATGGATGCGGCGGTCCGCCATGGCGCAGAGCCCAACGATCTGGCGGACCGCGAAACGCTGATTCGAAGGCTGTACTTTGACTTGGTCGGCACGCCGCCGGACGTCGACCAGATTGCACGATTCGTTTCCGACGAAAGGCCGGACGCGTACCAGCGGTTGGTCGATCGGCTGATCGCCGCACCCGATTTCGGCGAACGCTTTGCCCGGCATTGGATGGACGTCGCACGATATGCCGACACGATCGGTTACGGTTTGGCGGGCCGCGATCGACGCTTGCACGGCAGCGAACGTTATCGCGATTGGCTGACCCGAGCGTTTGCCACCGACATGCCTTACGACGAAATGCTGATGCATCAATTGGCGGGCGATCGGACGGACCCCGGCAATGAATCGGGCAATTTGGATGCGATGGGATTTCTGACGATCGGTCGACGGTTTTTGAACCGGCATGACGTGATCGACGATCGGATCGATGTCGTGACGCGGGGGCTGATGGGGCTGACCGTGACCTGCGCACGGTGTCATGATCACAAGTTTGATCCGATCCCGATGGCGGATTACTACAGCCTGTACGGTGTGTTTCAAAGCAGCCGCGAAGTCGACGAAAAACATGCCAGCCCGTTGGCGATGGTCGATGTGGACAAGCCACGTGACGCGGCGATCTTTTTACGAGGCCAACCGGGAAATCGAGGCGACGTGGCACCGCGTCGATTCTTGACCAGTCTGCGTCGCGACGACGAACCACGATTCAATGACGGCAGTGGACGATTGGAATTGGCCCGGCGGATCGCCGATCCAGACAATCCGTTGACCGCGCGGGTGATGGTCAATCGGGTTTGGGGGCATTTGATGGGCCGTCACTTGATCGACAGTCCCAGTGATTTCGGGTTCCGAACATCGCCGCCGGCAATTCCAGAACTGTTGGATGATTTGGCGGCCGAGTTTGCCGTGGACTGGAGCGTTCAACGACTGGTACGTCGCATCGTGACAACACGTTTGTATCGTCAGTCCAGCGCTGTGGACGAAGAATCATTCAGCGCCGATCCGGACAACCAGTACTTTGCGCGCGCGATTCGTCGCCGCCGCGATTTTGAATCGTTGCGAGATTCCGCGTTGTGTGCCGCCGGCGTCTTGGACCGACAAGTCGGTGGGCCACCGGTGGACATCACCGCATCGACGGTGACGCCGCGCAAGACGATCTATGCAATGATCGATCGCCAGAACTTGCCATCGCTGTTTCGCACGTTCGATTCGGCCAGCCCTGATGCGCACACGCCACGACGTTACTTCACCACGGTGCCACAGCAGGCACTGTTCTTGATCAACCACCGGCAAAGTGTCTCTTTGTCACAATCCTTGGCTGCTCGGGTGCGAGCATCTGTGCGCCAGGATTCCAGTGGGGTCGATTCCGACGATCCGGCGGTGCTGGCTGGTCACATGGTTCGATTGGTCTATGGACGTGAGCCCACGGACCAGGAAACACTATGGCTGACAAAATTTTTGAGTGATGGCGCGATGTCGTTTCAGCAGCCGGCGGATCCACGCACCTTGTGGACTTATGGAACCGGGCGGATCGGCGATGGCGGCGTGGAGGAATTTTCGCCGCTGGGTGTGTTCCAGAACGACCGTTGGCAGGCGGAGACCACTTTTCCAAGTCCGGGGCGGTTGGGGCACGCGTTCTTGGCATCGGAAAACGGCCATCCCGGACCCGGCGAACGTGGCGCGGTGGTGCGACGCTGGACGGTGCCTCGTGACGGGGTGGTGAAAGTCACCGGGATGATCGGGCACCGCAATCGCGAAGGCGACGGCGTGGTGGCGGCGATCTTTGCCGGTGGTCGTCGTTTGTTCCGCGGTACCCAGAAGAGCAACAATCGGCCACTGGGGCCGTTGACGTCGAAGGTGCGTCGGGGTGACGTCTTGGACTTTGCCGCCGGGGCCGGGCCGACCGGAAACCACGACAGTTTTTTCTGGCGTATCAACATCACGTTGACCGCTGACGACGGGGAAGTCATCGAAGCGGATTCGCGACGTGATTTCAGCAGACCACTGGATACCAGCGGACCGGCCAAGCTGGATCGTTTGGAACAACTGGCCCAGGTGTTGTGGATCAGCAACGAGTTTGCGTTTGTGGACTAGTCCGGGAAACTGTTACGTGTCCTTAATGCGGTTTTTTTTCGCCGCGGATCGGATTTTTCACCGACACGGCCTCCCCGAATGTTTCCGTTGCCCGCCCCTCCATCAGACCGGTCGCGGAATTTTCCGGCGTCGTGATAATGCGTGTTCGAGGGCCGATCGGCCTCGTCGTGCCGCGTGACCTTCCGGTCTCGCCGCGTTGATCGAATCGTTCTTTTCACAGCTATGGGAATATCGTCGTGTCGGCGTATCAACGGAGGATTGTCGCGCTGGCGGCGACACTGGGGCTGGTTATCACGGCCGGTGCCACCCGATCGGAAACCCCCTCGCCGCCTCCCGCCGCGTGGAAGGAGGCTTTGCGACGCGATGTGCAAACGCTGGCCGGTGACGCGATGCGTGGCCGCGGCGTTGGTACCCCCGAGATCGACACAGCGGCCAAATACATCGCCGATCGTTTCGACGCGGCCGGTTTGCGGACCGACTGGTTCGACGGGACCCCGTTCCAAGAGTTGTCCGTGCGATTGGAAACACGGACCAAGTCGCCGCAGACCAACCACGTGACGTTTCGTGTCGGCGATGATCCCGCACAGACGCTTCGGTTGGACGAAGCGATGCGTCCGCTATCGATCGGTTGCCGCAGTTGTGAGGTCAAGGGTTTGCCGTTGGTCTTTGTCGGCTATGGAATCAACGCTCCTGAATACGGGTACAACGACTACGCCGGTGTCGACGTTCGCGACAAAGTCGTGCTGATTTTGCGCAAAGAACCCGGTGGCAAAGAAGCGGTGCGTTTGTTCGAAGGGCCACGCAATTCTCGGCACGCCTATTTTCAGACAAAGATTGACTTGGCGATCCGACGTGGTGCCGCGGGAATCTTGATTGTCAACGATCCCGACAGTATCGAAGACGGCGTTGATCGATCGGTGCGTCGGTTGAATGCCGAACGAGAACGCCAACAAGAACTGAAACGCCAGTTGCGAACGTTGTCCGAACAAGCAGAAGCGACTCGACAACAATTGCAGATCAGTCTGGAAACATGTGAAGCAAGCCTGGTTCGTTTGGACAGCGAAGTGACGCAGGCGGCGCGGGGGTTGCTGCGAATCGGCGAAGCGGGGGAATCGGAGGACAAGGCGTCGACGATCCCGGTCATCAGTATCGCTCGAGACGTCGCCGATGATTGGATCGTCAAAACGACCGCTCGGTCCATCGAGGAAGTCCAAAGCCACATCGACCAGACATACCAGCCGGTCAGCTTCGAATTGCCCGACACCAAAGTCGATCTGTCGGTCCAACTGACCGACGGTGAAGCGGTCACCAAGAATGTGATCGGGGTCATCGAAGGCAAAGGTGAATTGGCCGACCAGACGATCATCTTGGGCGCCCATTACGATCACGTCGGGATGGGCGGCTATGGATCGCTGGCTCCGGAAACCATTGCGGTGCACAACGGCGCCGATGACAACGCCAGCGGCACAGCGGCGATGCTAAGCGTGGCCACGCGATTGAACCAAGCGTTGGCGGATTCGACCCGCCATCGTCGCGTCGTGTTTATCGCGTTTACCGGTGAGGAGCGCGGTTTGTTGGGCAGCAAGCACTATGTCCGCCAGTCGCGGTTCCCGTTAAGCGACACCGTGGCCATGATCAACATGGACATGATCGGTCGCCTGCGGGACAACGAGTTGACGGTCTATGGACTGGGAACCTCGGCGGATTTCAAGCCCATGATGCGGCGGCTGAATCGTGACGGTGCGATCGTGGGTGGGCAACAAGTCGCTGCACCGGAGTTTGATTTGTACGAAGTCGATACCGGTTACGGCCCCAGTGACCATGCCAGCTTTTACGAAGCGGGCGTTCCCGTTTTGTTTTTCTTTACCGGGCTTCATGACGACTATCATCGTCCGGGTGATGATTTCGAAAAACTGAATCTGTTCGGGATGTCTCGCATTTGCGATTTGACGTTGGCGACGGTTGCCGAACTGGCGACAACGCCGCAGCGGCCCAGCTACGCCGATACCGAGCGTCAAAGTGGTGGAGTTCGGCGTCAGTTGACCGTTCGATTGGGCGTAACGGTCAAACCGGGGCCGGTCGTGGTGGACGCGTCAGGCCAGCCGACCAGTTGGAGCGAACGATTGCAATTGACCGACGTCAAGGCAGGCGGGGCAGCGGCGTTGGGCGGGCTGAGGGTGGGCGATCGATTGCTGAAGATCGACGACCATGAGATTCGGCAATTGGACGATTTGTACGAACAATTGCGTCAACAATCACCCGGCGACATCGTGCCGATCGATGTGCTGCGTGGTGGCATCGTCACCCGCGTCGATGTTCGCATGCAGCCCCGTTAAGGGGCCATTAAAAATGGTGCTTGCACGGCAAAAATGCTTGCCCCCCCCCCGGGATCGAGTACAACGGGTCCCTGCCAGTCAGAGAACTCGCTGAGGGGGGTAAATGCGGTGACGAGAGAATTCTTTTCCGGAATGACGGAATGTCGGGCCGTTGGCATCAGGGTGATTCTTGTTTTTGCTGTCTCGGTCGTCTTTTGCATTGGAAACTCGCGGACCGTTCATGGAGCGGAAACGCGATCCCCGATTCCTGTCGTGCTTCGAGAAACTCAGCCCAATCTCTTCGAAGCGAAAGTGAATCTGGACGGAATTGAAATCAATTCGAATCGTTCGGTTGTCTTGAAACTGAGTAATCCTGACGGCAACTCGCCAATCACCTTGTCCAAGCCTGTGGCGTCTTGCGGATGCCTGCAGGTCGCTGTGTCGGACACTCGACTGCCGGCAGGAGGAGAAATTGAGATTGTTTTGAAAGTTGCGGTCGATCGCAACCAAAAGGCACCGATCTGGCGGCAAACAGTCTCTTTTGATTCTAAAAAACCAGGCGATTCCATCGTCAAGCTTGAAATCGTTAGCCGCGTCAACGGGTTATTGCGTTTTGAGGATGACCGTTTTCTCGTTCAACTTTATGAACACTCTGTCGATGATAGTGATCCGAAGTTGCTTGAAAGGCGTTTCGCATTCTATGCGACGGAACCGATTCAGAATGATAAGCTTCAACTGATACAAGATCAAAGCGATCCCGCGGTAAGCGTTTCCATTGACCCATTGGATACGGAACGTGGAGAATTGGTATTGAGGATTGATGAAGCGCACATGGGTGACGAGGGCGTCAAGCTTTCTTATCAGCTTCGGGATCCAGAGTCTGAGCAAACGGCGAGCCTGTCCGGTGTGGTGGTCCGACGGAGTGCCCTCTCGATCGTTCCGTCAATCCTTCGTATCGTCCGCAACGAGGATGGAAAACTCGACGCGCACGTTATTGTTTTAAACCATGCAGCGGACCGGCAATCCCATGATAAAGGCGATCCCAAAGAGGCATCTCCTATTGCGATCGAGGCGTCGTTGGCGGGACGGAAATTGCGGACCAGGGTGACTCAGGCAGGCAAGGGGTTTGCGCGAGTGGGGATTCGGATTCCCGAAGAACTGATTTCCCAGTTCAACGAATCTTCAACACCGCAGATGAGCATCCAGGTCGATTGGGGCGATCGACGAATGGCGACGAAACGCACATTGCTGCCCGTTTCAACGTTTCAATCCGTGCTTGCTGAATGAACATCGGCATAGATCATGGCCTGTGCTTGATCATCGATGAACTAGGGGAATGTTTGGGTTGTGTTTGGTGACGATGCGTCGGGAATCATGACTTCCACCAGCGGTAGAAGAAATATGCGTCTGCTAGTTTTTCTCGGTTGTTTTATTGCCCTGCCCACCTCCTGCGACGGGCAGTCCTTCGAGACTTTGACGTCCGAAGAATCGCAGACGCTGGCCAGTTCATTGTTGACAGGTCTGCTGGGCAACAATCGGGCCATCGAGAATTTTGATGTTTCCATTTCGCATGAGCACAACTCCTTCGGCTTGAACGGAGTCGGAGCTCATATGGAAGTGCGGGCTCGGTTGCTTCGTGACGGCGTGGAAGGGAAGCAATTGGGCGTCTGGTTGACGCGTATCGATCGACGCTCTGATGATGAACAGATCGATACAAATCGATCTGTTCGTGCCTTGATGGCGTCTGGCCAGAACAATTATTTCGTTGCTTTGCGTGGGAAAGTCGCAGAGGTCGGGCGAGAAACCTGGCAGAGAATGCTACCGCGGTTCCAGTGGCCGAACTTTGAAAGTCTCTCGCTTCGCAGGTTCCCCGATTCCAACCCGGGTTCCGCGGGCGGCATTGAATACTGGGACGCCGCGATAGCCTCTGGGGCTACACTGTCGGCGCAGCACTTACAGAGCGGTGACATTCAGGTTGACCACGCCACACCGTTGGAGACAGGAGGCGATATTTTGTATCGGTGGGTTTTTTCACCGCAAACAATGATGCCGAAGTCCGTTGTGATTCGAATCCGCTACGAGGAAGACGACAACTTCTTTGTCTCGCAGCGAACGGTTTTTCAATGGCAGAAGATTGGTGCCGTCTATGTTCCGACGCAGATCACGCGGAGCGAACGGCAAAAAGAAACCGATTCATCCGGTAAGGAGTGGCCTTATGAGGTGACCGACGATTTCGAATTTCGTTGGAACACTTTGAATGAATCGATCGAGAGTTTCGAGTTCACCAAGAAGGCGTTATTGGAGTTGAAACCCGATGAATTTGTCGTTCAGTCGGCAACGCAGGGCTTGGCTGCACCGGAAGAAGATTGACTGGGCGCAAAAGGTTGTCGCGGGTCGCTTTGGTCGCGTCCCAAGGTCAATGGCTATCGCAGACCAGGCCGACGATGCATCACACGTAGGGGCATGCTAGGCACTGTTTATCAAGTGGTAACCCGAAGCGTCAGCGAGGGGCCGAAGTTATTCATTCATCAAGAATCCCTCGCTGACGCGTCGGGTTACCGTTTTCATTGGCCTTCGTCTTGAATTGATAAACAGTGCCTAACGCATTTTGGCGTAGGCAACGTCAAGAAGCATTGTCCGATCTTGCTCCGCGAAAGATAAAACTTAACGCTGCAATCGCGGAGCGACTGGCGGCGTTAACGGCCCCGCGGCGGCTAAGCTTTCTTAGCAAAGGCGCGTTTCAGTTCGTCCAGGCCGGTCAGGCCACGGGCGACGGTCAGCACCGCTTCGGCTTGGATGTTCTTGTGGCCTTCGGCTTTCGCCACCGCATACAGCTTGGCGATGTCGCGGGTCTTGGTGAACGCGTCGCGCAGTTTCGGTCCCGGTTGCAAGTATTCGAACACCGCGATGCGTCCGAAGTAGCCGCGACCGTTGCACACGTGGCAGGGTTCGATCGGTGCCGGTCGGCCTTTTTCGTCGACCTGTTGTTCGATCGGTGGCGGAACGAACGGTTGGTAAAGCAACGCCACGCGGCCGGCGGGAATTCCCAGTTGAGCCAACAGTTTCGGCGGCGGTTCGAAACCGACTTTGCAGTTTTCGCACAGGCGTCGGATCAGCTTTTGGCTGGTCACGCCACGCAAGTGCTTCAGGATTTCGGCGGTCTGTTCCGGATACTTGGCCAGCAATCGAACGACGGCTTCGATCGCGTTGCCGGCGACCATGCGAGTGATCAGTTGCTTTTCGGCTTTCTCGCACTGTGCCAGCGTCTTTTCCAACGACTCTGGTTGCGGCAATTCGGGGAACAGCAAGACATCGGGTTCACGAAGGATCAGCCGGCTGAGCAGACTGGTTTCCGTTTCCCCGGTGTCACCGCCGTAGAAGTTGGCCGAGACGTTGATGATTTCCGGTTCCGGCTTTTCTTTGTCTTCCAAAGCTTGGAAGTCACGGACGAACTTGTCCGCTTCGTTCAGCGCGACCCACCACGTCGTGGTCAGGCCTTCGGATTTGGGTGCACTGACGACCATCATCGAACTGGATGAATTCAGTCCTTCCTTGAAGGCTTCGATCATCTTGTCGCGCATGCCCAGGTCGGCCAGTTTTTCAAACGGCATCTTTTTGGGTGCGACAACGACCAGGACGCGTTCGCCGGTTTTGACACCTTGGGAACGTACGCTGATGTCGAATTTTTCCTTGTTCGCCTTGAGGTCGCATTCGCCCTTTTGTGCACTGCGGCGGTCGGCCGGGTTCATGTAGCAAAGCTGTTTCAAGGCGTACAGCATTGCATCGCCGGTTTCGCGATCCAGCGGCGGCATGGATTCCCAGGCCCCGTCGATCTGGTAGCGGATCGCACAGGCGGTTTGCGAGAAGTCCAACAGCACTTGGCTGGCACGATTGGCGATCGCGTGTGCGATTTGTCCGGCGATGACTTCGAAACCGGCGCCCTGTCTTGCAGCGACCAGGGTGGCTTGGGAATCACTGGACGACGGACCACGGGGCGAAAATTCGACCGGCCGGACGGTTTGCCAGGGCTGCAGTTCTTCCTGCTTGACGGATTTTCGTGCCATGCGGGGTTGGATCGCGAGAAGATGGTCAAAGAGATGGTGATGGCGGCAAGGACGCCTAGATTAATTCAACGGCCCGGGGCTGACTGCCCCCGAAGGCCGGAATGTCGCGGGGCCGCAGTTGGGCGGCTGCCGCAAAAACGGAACGATCGGAATCAGATGATCCCCGGCGCTTTGACGTCGATGCCCTTGAGTGCCATTTTCAGCGAATCTTTGTTCGGCGCGACGGCAAAGGCGGTGGGACGATCAATCAATTCGTCGTCGATCAATTGCTTCAACGACATCGTGAAGTCCTGCATGCCGTCTTCGGCACCGATCCGGATGGCATCGGGCAGTTTGTTGTCGTGGCCTTCCAAGACCAATTTCCGAATCATCGGGGTGAACGTCATGACTTCGCACGTCGGCACCCGCGAGACCCCCGGCTTGATGCTGCGCAGCAGTTTCTGTGCGACGATGCCTTTCATGTTGAACGCGATCGCGCTGCGGATGGCGTTGTGCATTTCTTCGGGGAACAAGTCCAAGATCCGGCCGATGGTGGTCGACGCACTGGATGCGTGAATCGTTCCGAACACCAAGTGACCGGTTTCGGCGGCGTGGATGGCCGTCATGAAGGTTTCTTCATCCCGCAGTTCCCCGACCAGGATGATGTCGGGGTCTTCCCGCACCGCGTGCTTCATGCCGACGCCAAAGTCGACGACGTCTTGCCCGATTTCACGCTGGTTAATCAGCGATTTGTCTTCGGTAAAGATGAATTCGATCGGGTCTTCCAGCGTCAGAATGTGCTTGCGATAGATGCTGTTGATGTAGTTCAGCATCGAACCGATGGTCGTCGACTTGCCGCTGCCCGTCACACCGGCCAGCAAGATCATGCCTTGTTCAAAGTGGCACAGACTTTCAATCGAATCGGGCAAGAACAGGCCGCGGAAATCGGGGATGAAGTTATTGATCCGCCGGGCGACCAAACCGATGTTGCCCAGGGATTTCAGCATGTTCACCCGGAAACGCCAATTCACGCCGTCGACCTGACACAGGTACGCAAAGTCGGCGCCGCCTTCTTCTTCGAAGATCTTCAAATTCCGATGGTCCATCATCGGGATCAACAACCGCACCATTTCTTCCGCTTCGATGGGCGGGCGGTTCAGCGGTTTCAGTTCACCGCCGACACGCACCATCGGTGGCTGGCCGACTTTCAGGTGCAAGTCGGAACCTTCCAGTTTGACCAGGGCGCGAAAGATCTTGTCGACCTCCAGTTCCTCACGGTCCTTCAACAGACTTTCGGTCAGCCGAGCCGCAATCGCTTCGGCCGAATTGTCATCGAAGTGGGGTCCGTGGTGATCAGCCTTTTGGGAGGATTGGTGTGACATCGATTCCCCGATGGATCGCAGGATGAGGTTGGTGGTGGATGTGGTTGGCGTCGACGACAGTTCCGAAAGCCCGGCGGTTGCGGAGAGTCGCATCCCCCCGGCGATCGACACGCCGTCAAGCGAGGGTGTCGTCGAATCGGCCCCTTGGATCGCCAGGCGACGTGCCGCATGGGTGATTTTGAGCGGTCCGGCGGGACATTCATCCCACCACGAAGGCTGCCAAGGGTGTAAGAGGAGCACTTGTCAGTCTAAGCGGTTTCACGTCGACGACAAATCGTATCGACCGGTTCGTCTGGCAAAACCGGTCGAGCCGCGACAGGTTTTGACGCCACCACCGCCGGGACGCCGCGACAAATTGGCTGCCGTTAAGCGCCGATCGGTGTATTCGTTACCGCCATTAGGACCTGATCTTTCGTACCATTTCGCCGTTTCCCCTTCTATTTACGGGACGCTGGCTATACTCGCATCCAGCACAGGGCTACTTGTCGATTTCATTGATCTGCCCATAAGGCCATCGATTCGTATGACCGAAAACAACGCCAAACCTTCGGCACCCGCCAAGTCAGAATCTCGGGTGACCGAGGATGTGGTCACTCTGGACGTTCTGCAAATTCTGTTTCGCCAGCGGTGGCTGATCGCCTTTTTGACCCTGGCCGGTCTGGCCGCCGGCGTCGCCTATGCCCTGCAAGCCCGCGTGTGGTACGAGTCGACCGCCCGCGTGTTGATCAACGAAAAAAGCTCGGGTTTGGCCAGTTCGTCGTCCAACGAGATGGTCGAGGAAGACATTCTGGCCAATCACATCGAACTGCTGCTGAGCCGCAAGATCGTCGGTGAAGCGATGGCGGCCAAAGACGATGACGGCAATTCGCTGATGACGTTGCCCTCGGTTGTCGAGCACCTGGATCCGGAAATCGAAACCGAAGACGCGGTCGACTACGTGATCGACCACATGGAAGTCGTCAAAGGCGGCGAAGGCGGTGCGAAAACCGCGCGGACACTGCGGATCAGTCTGAACCACACCGAACCGGAAGACGCCCAGCGATTGTTGACCGCGGTGCTGCAGACCTACAGCCGCTATCTGGATCAACAGATCAGCGACATGATGGATTTGGCAACCGCGAAGATCAACGAAGCCAAGAACGAAGTCGAAGGCGAACTGCACATCGCGGAAAAGAAATACTTGGAACACCGCCAAACGGCACCGATGTTGTTCCAGGGCGAAGGCAGCAGCAACGTCTATCAGGACAAGTATCGTCGACTGCAGGACGAATTGATCGATCTGCAGATCCAAGAATCCACGATCAAGACCCGCCTGGCGCGCGTGGAGAACGAACTGGAAGACTTGGACGGCAAAACGCTTTCGATGACCGAAAGTATGGACAAGTTGGCGCTGATCGACAGCGAAAGCTTGGAACGCTTGGGACTGTTCGCCGGGCTGCAAATCAGTGCATCCAACACCGCGGAATTCAAAGCCACGATGCCGGTGCGGGCGGAAGAAGCACGCACGCGGTTCGCGTATCTGTTGAAGCTGAACAGTGAAAAGCAACGGTTGCAGGCCAAGTTCGGTGCCAGCCATCCGGACGTGCAAGACATCGACGACGAAATCCGTTTGGTTCGCAAGTTCATCGATGAAAGTAATGAAGACACGGTGGCCGAAGCACCGTTTGGCGAAAATTCGGTCAACCCCGAATCACTGTTGAAGGCGTATGTCGGTTTCCTGAACCACGATATGGCCACCATCGCCGAACGCAAATCGGAATTGACCGCGCTTGCAAACCAAGCGGAGACGGATGCCCGCGAACTGATCGAATACGAATTGACCGACGTGGTGCTGCGTAAGGAAGTCGAACGCAACGAAGCCTTGTTTGATGGTGTCGTGCAACAACTGCGTGACGTGGACATCGCCAGCGGTTTGCGTGGGTACTTGTACGAATTGCTGGAAACGCCGCGGATCGGTGCCAAGTCATGGCCCAGTTTGCCGCTGTGTGGTTTGGGAGGGCTGATGCTGGGCGTCTTTGCCGGGCTGACGCTGGCCGTGGCCAACGACGTGCGTGACGGACGGTTCCGCTCGGCCGCCGAAGTGGAAGAGACCGTTTCGCTGCCGTCCTTGGGCCGCGTCGGAAAGCTGAATTCGATGCGACGTGGCGTTCGCGGTTTGATCGCCGGGGAACTGTCGCCCAACGCCGAAGCGCTGCGTCTGGGCCGAACCATGTTGCTGCCGAAAATCAAATCGCGTGACATGCGATCGATCGGCGTCACCAGTTCGATGCAGGGCGACGGTAAATCGACGATCACGGCCAACTTGGCGGCATCGTTTTCACAGGTCGGCTTGTCAGTATTGGTCGTCGACGGTGACCTTCGTCGTCCGACCGTGCACCGATATTTCAGCGTCGCGCCGGAAGGCGGCCTGACCGATTTGTTGACCGGGTCGATGGATCTGGACGATGCGATCAAGCCGACCGAGGCCGAAGGCGTTTCGGTGATCACCGCCGGTGCTTCGACACGGACTCCGGCCGAGTTGTTGCAATCGGAGAAGCTGGAAGAGTTGACTCAACAGCTGGAAGAACGTTTCGATCTGGTCATCTTCGACCTGCCGCCGGTCCTGGCCGTTTCCGATCCGCTGGTCGTCGCACCGCGAATCGATGGCATGGTCTTGGTCATCCGTGCGGCGTCGGCCCGACGTGACGAAGTGATGAACAGCTTGAAGCGTGTCACCGATGCCGGCGGCAACATGGTCGGTTGTGTGCTGAACACGTTCGGGGCCGGAAAGAGCTTTGATCTGGGCGGTGGTTACTACGGCTACTACGAAAGTGGCTACAGTCGGCCGACCAATCGCACCAAACCGGTCACGTCGGCTCGGATCGTCGAAGTCGACAACGACGCTTGATCGCCGAAACGCACGACTTTCCCGCAACGCGTCGCACCCGGCACGCGTTGCGGACCGGATGGAGCCTGCGAGGAAGTCTTTCCCACAATGTTTCGCGACGCTGAGTCGGGGCATTGATTTGTGGCAGTTGGGCGGCCAGTGCGCGTCGACAGGTCTATAATCCGCGTTGGGTTTGGCTGACCTATCTTTTCTTTTCGACCGGACGTCCCAACCGCTGGGTGATTTTGATGCGCATCGCGCCACGATTCTTGCTGGCCCTTGTCTTCTGTTTCTCGCTGTCCTGTGGTGTTCCCCGTGGCATGACGCATGTCGCCCGGGCGCAGAACGGCAGTTTTCTGGATGAGTTGTTCCGTTCGATCAGTGCCGCCAAGGCCCAGCGTGAAGCCGAAGAACGTCGCCAAGCCGAACAGCAACGCCAGCAACAACAACAGCGACCGACGCCCCCACCCCCGGGCCGCGACCAGCGTCCGGATGGCCGGTCGGTCGATCTGCCGTCGTCTTTCTTCCCCCCGGGACCCGATGGCAGGCCCGCCAACCCCAACACGCAACGCATTTCCCCCACCCGCCCCGACGGATCGCCCGCACCGGGGCCGAATCAAACCACCGGTCGAAGTTCCCCGCTCCAGCCGATGCAGCCGCGACGCGGCGGACGGAACAGCATCAGCGTGAAATCGCAGGAGGCGGCTCAATTCGTCCGACAGTTGGTCGATTTCGCATCGTCGGCGGACCAGATGGCCCATGCGATGCGTGATGAGTCACGACGCATTCCCGCGTTGCGGCCCAAGTTGGGCGAAGCGTATCGCTTGGCCGCCGACAGCCGGACGTTGATCGAACGTTGCGACGGGCTGGCATCCTTGGACCAGATTCATGACCCGTATTGTGAGATTGACGCGCGGTGGCGAACACTTTCGTTTGAATTGCGTTCGATCAACGGGTTGCCCGATTCGGTGCGCCAGCCGCTGCGTCGTTGTGACGGGGCGTGTTCGGCGATGGCCAAGATGCATCATGTCCAACCGCAATTTGATCGCGTTGCCCTGCGCGACGTGCTGATCACTGCGTCGGCGCATCTGTTGTCGCTGGAAGACGATTTGCGTTTGGCGGTCGTATCACCACAGCGTGCCGCGGGACTGACCAGTGAATGTCGCAAGTTGCGCCAGATCGTGATTCGCGAAAGCGGCGAACTGGACCGGGCTTCCTACGACCAAGCGGTCACGGAGTTCAATGAGTTCAGCATGCGGTACCGTGAATTTGCCGCCCGCTGTTCCACGATTGATAACCCGCACGTCCAAGCCCGGCTGGACCGGATCGCCCAGTGCGGCACCGACACCTATGCCCTGTTGTGGATGACGCCGCCAGCACCGGCGGTCGACATCGAACACTTGGCCCAGCATTTGAATCGTGGCGCCGACCAGTTGTTGGGGCAACTGAACTTCGGCAGCCTTTTCCATCTGCCCAAAGAAACACAGTTGCAGATCTTTGACTTGGGGCGATCGTTGTCGGCCAGTTGTGACCACTTGGTCCAAGAAGCCGGCTCCGGTGCATCGCGTGGTGACTTGGTCGAATGTGTGGGCGAAATCCAACGCAGCTGGGATCCCTTGCAGCGTCATTTGGTGTCGGTCCAAACCATTCCTCCGGCACTGGTCGATGCCGTCGGTCGCGACTTGGTCCAGATTTGCGCGGCGTTGGGGATCGACGAGCGTCCCCAAGCGATCGACATGCGTGAATTGGTGGAACTGGCCGCCGCATTGGAAGGGAGCAGCGAATACTTGCGTGCCGACGTCGATCGTTACGAACGATACATGCAACCGGGATCGTATCGCGTGATGATGGATCGTTCGTCGGATCGTCTGTACGACCAGTCCAAACGATTGCACGCCGAACTGAGCCGTGGCGAGGATCTGCAGCGATTGCAGTCGACGACCGATCGCATGCTGGAAGCTTGGGATGAACTGTCCGCGGGGATGCAGGACCTGGATCGACACGGTCTGTCGCCCAGTCGTGCGGACCGTTTGCGACGGTCTCACCAAGAACTGTTGCCGATCGTCGCCCGTTTGGCCGCGGCGCTGTCTAGTCGACAGTGACCCCAACTTGCGGCTAAAAAACGCGGGCAAATCGATTCGAATTCCCACCCTTTTGCCCGCGCCAGCCCCATGATCCGTTCGGTCACCTGCCCCAAGTGCGGAAAGACGTCCAACGTGCCTGAACACATCGCCAGCGTGCGGTGTTCCAAATGTGGCAAGGTCTGGAACCCGGGCGAGGATGCCGCCGCGGCCGAGCCCAAGGTCGATCTGGCCGCCAAAATGGCGGGCTATGAAAACGAAGGCGGCGGGAAATCGAAGAAGAAACGTAAGAAGTCGAAATCCTCCGGCGGCAGCAACAAAGTCGCCGCGATCGTCGCCAGTGTCATCTTCGTGGTCGCGTTGGCCGGCGTGGGCGTTTATCTGTGGCTGCAGCGGGATCCCTCGCCCCAGGTGGCCGCCGTGCCGGACGAACCGGAAGAAGAACCCGCCGATGATGACGATGTGGTCTGGGTCGCGCCGGATTACCGCGAAGTCAACATGCCCGAAGCGGACCGGAAACGGATCTACATGGACATGCGATCGACGGCCATCACCAGCATCGAAAAGCCGTTGTTGATCATCGGACCGGCTCGCGTGGCGATGGAAAAAACGCTGCAAGATGTCTACGACCGGGAAATCCGAACCCAGGCGGCGTTGCACGATGTTCCCGAAGACGACATTCGCCAAATCGTCAACGAAGGCGATGCGAAACGCTGGGATACTCGCCCGCGGTCCAACGCCAAACGCAACGGCAAGCGGCTGTATCCGAAATCCTGGAGCGAAGGCTGGAAACCGTAAGGCGGTCTGCCAAGGTTGACGCTTGCCTTACGAATCATCGAACACGACCGCCGTGTCAAGTGACGACCCGGTTGATGAATGGCCCGCGATAGGAAAGACGAAACCAGCGATGAGCGACGACAAGGTGCTGTGGAAAGCCGAGTTTAATCCCAAAGTGAAGTCGTACTGGCTGCTCAGTGGGACCATCGTGATGTTATGCACGATCGTCCTGATTCCGCTGATCCCCGTGTGGTTTGTGCTGGGGCTGTTGGTCACCGATCGCTACTTGAAAAGCTGTTCTTGTGAATTGACCGAGAGGTCGCTGAAGGTCGGCAAGGGGATTTTGGTGCGTACCGAAAAGACCGTGCCGCTGGATCGGATCACTGATCTGGGATTGGTTCAGGGGCCGATCATGCGGATGCTGGACATCGAAGCGCTCAGCGTCGAAACCGCCGGCCAGTCATCGCAGGGATCGCTGGTGCAGTTGACCGGGATCCGAAACGGACGTGACTTTCGCGACGCCGTGCTGGAACAGCGTGACCGTGTGTCGATCCAAGAATCCGCACCAGTCCAGACGCCGGATGCCGGCATCGATGCGTCGGCCGGCCAAACGCTGGTCGAAATTCGCGACATCCTGCGACGGATGGAATCACGACTGGACCAGTCTCCGATCGACGCTTGAAAGAGATTGTCGGCGTCGTCAAGGCAGTCCGGCGTCGCTGCGAAACAGCGGACGCCGACAGAAAGTGACGCTGTGATCAGGCAGCGCGGCGGTCTTGAGCCGCGCGTCGACTGGCCATTTGGATCGATTCCCGAACCAGTGCGTGCGGTCCACGTTCGGCGGTGGTCGCATCGCTGTACCAGCTGCGTTGCTGAATCGATTGCAGGACTTTATCGGCCACCGCGACCGCGCGAGCACCGGCGGCACCATCGACGGCGGGTGCACTGCCGCTGCGGATGCTGATCACAAAGTCGTGAAGTTCATCCAGGATGGCGTTGCGCGGTTCCAGTTCCAAAGTCTCGCACCGGAGTTTGGTTTGGAACAGTTCGCCGCTGTATCGCAGCGGGTTGTCGGTTTCGGCGTTCAAGTCGAACGTGCGATCGACCACGCTGTCAGCCGGCCGAACCACCGAAACGGATGGCTTACCAAAATCAATGTCGGCAAAACCGTTGGCCCCAAAGATCTGCATTGATCGTGCGGGGGTCGGGCTGATTCGCGACGCTTTCAGGTTGGCGACCATGCCGCATGCGAACTCGATCCGCGTTTCAGCGACGTCTTCATGATCGCTGATGACCGAAAGCCCGCTGGATGAAACCGACGTGACCGGTGCATCGGTCATCGAAAGCACCAGATCCAGGTCGTGGATCATCAAGTCCATCACGACGCCGACATCCAGGCAACGGCCGGGAAAGCTGGACGCACGGACCGCCTCGACGTACTTCACGTCGCGTGCCAGGTCACCCAGGGAGGTGAAGGCGGGGTTGAATCGTTCGACGTGACCGACTTGCAGGGTCAACCGTCGTGCGGCGGCCAGCATGGCCAGACGCTGGGCATCGCTGCTGTCGGAAGCCAGCGGTTTTTCGACAAACAAGTGTTTTCCGGCCTTCAGCAGCGACTTGGCGATGTCGCAGTGCAAATCGGTCGGGGCGGCGATCACGGCCGCGTCGATCTGGTCGACGATTTCCGAGGGATCGGCACAGGTGCGTACGCCGAGCGATTCGGCGGCAACCTGGCGTGCCGATTCGAACGGGTCGCACACGGCGACCAGTTCCGCGTCGTCGACTTGGCCCAGCAACTTGGCGTGGATTCGTCCCAGGTGACCGGCACCGACGACAGCGATACGTAACTTGTTCATGCGGCTTTCCTTCGGTCGCGGCCACGTCCATGACGTCCGCCACCGGTGTGTTCCAGATGATCAAACAGGTGTCTCAGCACGGGCCGAATCGGACCGATGCTAAGCAGTTCATCGCGGGCCGCATCAACGCCGATGCGGGCGCGGTAAAGCAATCGAAAAGCTTGGTTCAAGACGTTGATGTCGTCTTGGGGATAATCGTTTCGCTTCAGACCGACGACGTTCACGCAACGCGGACGTGCATTGGCGCCTTCGACGATCATGTACGGCGGCACATCGTGCAGCACCGTGCTCATCGCACCGATGAAGCTAAGCTGTCCCACCGAAACAAAGTGGTGGATGCCCACACCGCCGGCGATCGTCACATCATTGCCGATGTGCACGTGGCCGCCGATCATGCAATTGTTGGCCGCGACAATGCGATCACCCAATTTGCAATCATGGGCGATGTGCGATTGGGTCATGAAATAGTTGCTGTCGCCGACGCGGGTGACGCCGTCTTCCTTTTCACTGGCGCGGTTGACCGTGCACAGTTCGCGGAAAGTGTTCCCGTCGCCGATTTCCACGCGGGTGTTGGTGCCGCGATAGCTTTTATCTTGGGGATGAGTCCCGATCACGCATCCGGCAAAGATGTGATTGTCACGACCGATGCTGGTGTGACCCTTAATCGTCACATGATCCTCGATCACCGTGCCTTCACCGATTTTGACATCGGGACCGACGACACAGAAGTGTCCGATTCGAACGTTCGGGCCCAGTTCGGCTCTTGGGTCCACCGCGGCGGTTTTTTCTATCTGGGCACCCATGTCGTCTCCGGGCGTCGGTTGGGTTGTGTTGAATTTGTCATGAAGTAGGCGATCAGCGTGCGTCCGAGCAAGTTCAGTTTTCACAAACCTTGCCGCAGTGCGCAAAAAAGGGGTCAGGCCACTTTTCGCTGGGTTTGTTCGCCGGTTCGTTGTTGCGTCAGCATTTCGCTCAGTCGCTTGGCCAGCATTCCGTTCAGAATGTGTCCGCCACGGTGGGAAATGAATCGTCCGATCAGGTCACAAGGCACCAAAGCCAAGTCGCCGATCATGTCCAGTGTTTTGTGTCGGCTGCATTCGTTGCGATAACGAAGCGGATTGTCGATCGGCCCGTCGTCGTCGAACACCAGCAGGTCGTGGTGGGTGACGTGGCTGGCAACGCCCGACGCGTGCAGCGCATCGGCTTGTTCTTTGGTGACAAACGTGCGTGCCGGCGCGACCTGGCGGACGAATCGAGCGGGCGTCATTTCGATGCCGAAATCACCCGCGGGAACCGGCGAGTCGTCGCCATAGTTCAACTGGTATTCGAAATAGGTTTCGCCGGCGATCGACGGCGTGGCTTCGATCCAACCATCGTTGTGTCTCAGACGCAGCGGTTGGTGGATCACCAATTGCATGCGCGAGTCGGCTTGGATCACCAGGCCGGCCGATTGCAGGGCTTCGACAAACGCCAGGCTGCTGCCGTCCAGGCCGGGCATTTCTTCGCCGTCGATTTCGACGACACAGTTGTCGATTTCCAGACCGGCCAAAGCGGCCATCAGATGTTCCACCATGGCGAAGGATGCATCGCCGTCACGCAGCAGTGTTCGAAAACTGATCGCGTCGCTGCGGTCGGTCGTCGCCAGCAAAGAAGGCTGATCGGCCAGATCGCTGCGGACCAACCGCACGCCGGTGTTGGCCGGTGCGGGGCTGATCGTCAGGTGGACGTCTTGTCCGGACCAATAACCACGACCGCGGACAGAGCACGGGCTGGCGATGGTGTGTTGATTCCGTCCGGTCGGTTTTCCCGACGCGGTCGTTGGGTTGCGTGAACCGTCCATGCCCGGCCTCCTTGCCGGCAGGTGTTCAGAATCAAACGATCGGTTTGACACACGAGCGGTCCGGTCCATCGCTGGCCCGAACCACAGGTGATGTCAGTTCATCGCTGGTGTGAATCGGGATCAGCGGGCGGACGTGCCGGCGTTGCCCTGAGCGATGCGTTGGCTCAAGATCTTCATGATCGCGGCGGTCATGTCCATCGACGAATCGTGATAGACGATGTTCTTCATGACGCCACGGACAACCGAGTCGCCTTTGGCCTTGTCCATGTCTTCGCTGTTGTAACGCAGCACCAAGTTGATCTTGTTGTACTTGGCAACGTCCGCAACGGCGGCAGCAATTTGCTGGTAGTTGTCAAAGTAGATTTTGGCTTCGGCGTCGGCCAGTTCCTTGCGGGTACGGGCCATTTCCAGACGCAGCTTCGATTCCATCGAAGCGACTTTTTCTTCCTGCTGCGTGTAAGCCGGAGTGCCGGGGCTGAAGGTCTTCAGCTTTTCGACTTCCTTTTGCAGTTCTTCGCGTTTTGCTTTGAACTGTTCGTCGTAGCTTTTCAGCTTTGATTCGACGGCAGCCACCTGAGCCTTGATGGCTTCGTGTTCTTTGAAAATCTTGGCCACATCGACGACTGCGATGCGGTGGCCGGAGTCCTGAGCCGATGCGACGGTGGTCACCGAAGCCAGGGCTGCCGTGAGGGTCAAGACGATGGCCAGTTTGACGATTGATCGCACGTCCGCTTCTCCTTGCGTAATGTTTGCGAGAATGTGGGTTCACCAGCGATGGTTGTCGCCGCGGCCGCGAGCGGATCGATTTCAGTCCATCTTAAATCGATCAATGCCCACGGCGATGCCGCGTCGCTTTCGACCGTCGCTTTGGTCCTGATGGGCGACGGCTAAATGAACTTCGGCGGATTGTGTCAATCGCCCGATTCCAGGGCAAGATCGATTGGCCGCGGAAATCGCGGGGTCGATGGTTTTTTTGTCGATTCCGCGAGCCCGAAATCTGGATGAATTGCCCACCCGTGTCACGGACCGGGCGGCATTCGGGCGTTTGGCAAGCTTTACCGTCTAGCACGGCTTTCCCATTTGTTCCGCATCCGACGGTCGTTCGGCTTGTTGCGGTCGTTCCGCATGTCGGGATCGTTCGGCATATGGCGGTCGTTCCAGATGTTTCGCCCGGCGGGGTCGGATCATAGTCCTGGTTCCGGTGGTGCCGATCTTAAGGGACATGACGAAAACGCCTGTCCTGACGATTCGACGCCGTGGGATCCTGAACCGGATCTGCGATGGCGTTGTGATCGCAGTCGGCTTGCTGGCGATTGCCGGTTGCGGCAGCCTGACCGCAGGCCGTCAGGCCGATTCGATCCCGCCGGTGACTCCGTCCGAAACGGCACCGACGCTTGGCGTGACGCAGAAATCATCGCCCCCGGCGCCAGCCGGCCAGTCCCACCCGACGCCGCCCGCGGTTTCACAGGCGACGTTTCACGACGCGGACCCCTACAGCCCGGCCCGACGCCAGATCATCGGACGACTTTGTGCCAGCGATCTCGACGCGGACGCGAGCGATGAGCAACACTTGGTCGGGAACGAGTTGGGCAGGAATGAGGGCACGGACCGATCGCCGGCGACCGGCAATGTTCGCCCGCTGGCCGATTTCCAGCCGATGCGGCTGAAACCGGCCATGGCCGACAGCCCTTTCGGCCCATGAATCCTGTCAAGGCGTGAATCCTGTCGACCCGCTGACCCGATACGGTTCGGCGGTCGCGCCCGTTCAGGATCACGATTCAGACGTCTGGATGGATTCGCCGACGCCCGTCGTTCCCACCCGCCGCCGTTTTTGCGTTCAGTATTTCCCTGCCGAGTCTTCGTCCCATGCGCCGCACCCCCATTTCCGCGCAAGCCGACCGCACCGAATCGCGTTCCGCATCGATCACCGTGATCGACCCAAGCCCGCTGTCTCTGTTGGCATTGGCGGGAGTATTGGATGCCGAAGGTTGGAAATGCGTGTGTGGCCGCAACAATGACATGGCGGTTGCGGCGATGGACATGGGGCCGCAAGACCTGTTCGTCTTTGACGTCGGCGATGACGCCGCGGCGGTTTTGGACACGTTGGCTGTGATCCGGGGACGCGAAGAGTACGAAAAAGTCCCCGCCGTTCTGTTGGCCGAATCTCAATGGGCGGGGCTGGAAAAACAGATCGAATCGCTGCCGGTCACCCGCTGTTTGTTCAAGCCGATCGATCCGCCTTCGTTGGTCGCGGTGGTCCAGCAATTGTTGTGGATGCCAGGTCTGGTCGAAGCCCATCGGCGTCGCGGTTCTCGCCCATCGCGTCCGGGCTGGGTGAACCTGTAAACTTTGGCATCGTTCGACGCCGAAGCGCGAACGGATTGTCACTTGGCTGCATAGCATCATGTGGCTGTTGTGATCCCCCGTTTGCGAAAAAAGGCTTCGCAGTGCTATCGATCGAATCGCTGACGAAGACCTTTGAATTGCCGTCCGGTGTGCTGACGGCCGTGGACGACATCAGTTTCCAAGTCCATCCGGGCGAAGTTTTCGGGCTGTTGGGCCCCAACGGTGCCGGAAAAACCACCACGATGCGGATGGTGCTGGGCTTGCTGGAACCCGACGCGGGGTACGCGGAAGTCGACGGGGCACGGACCAGCGAAGACCCGATCACGGTCAAATCACGGTTGGGGTTCGTTTCGGCCAGCGACGGCGTGTACCCATGGCTGACCGTCCGCGAAATGTTGTTGTACTTTGCCGATCTATACGGCGTCGCGCCGGACGCCGCCCGGCGTCGATGTGACGAATTGGCCGAACTGATGGACATCACGTCCCTGCTGGACCGGCGTGCCGGGGAACTCAGCACCGGCCAGCGGCAACGGGTCACTCTGGTCCGAGGGCTGATCCACGATCCGCCGGTGATGTTGTTGGATGAGCCGACCCGAGGTCTGGACGTCGTCGGCGTTCAGACGATTTTCCATTACATCCAAGAACTGCGAACGATGGGCAAAGCGGTCGTCGTTTGCACTCACCGACTGGACGAAGCGGAACGATTGTGTGACCGTTTCGGTCTGCTGCACCGGGGCCAGTTGGAACACTTGGGAACGCTGGACGAATTGCTTCAGCGGACCGGAAAGTCGAATCTGGCCGACATCTTCATCGACCTTCTGGAATCCCACTAACCTCACGACCAAGTCCGGCTCGGGATTTCTGCACCGATCCCGGGATCGCCCGCACGTGGACTTACGAAGGACGCCGATTCGTTGAACGCCAGCCGTCTGTTTCGACTATGCCGTAAAGAGCTACGGGAAACCCTGCGCGATCGGCGCACGATCATCACGTTGGTCTTCATGCCGCTGTTGGTCTATCCGCTGCTCAGTATGGCCCTGCATCGTTTTCTGCTGAACAATTCTGAGGCCACCGAGACCGCGTACAAGATCGGCGTGGCAACGGTCGACGAAGCCGACTTGTTGGACATCTGGATCAACAGCCCCGACGCGATGCCGCCGGACGAAATTCTGAAGGCCAACGGGGATCGTGTCGCCGAGTTTGAAATCTTGCTGACCGACATCAGCCCCCTGACCGCGCTGGAATCCCGCGCGGTCGACGTGGCGGCCGAAGTCACCATGGGCGGCCCCGACCAGCAACCATCCGTCAAAGTGACCTCGTACAACGGCGACGCGGTCGGGCGATCGGCCCGCCGCATCTTGGTCGAACGAATCCAGTGGTTCAAACTGCGAATGGCCGAACGATTCGCTGATCGTTTTGCCGCCGGACCTCGGTACCGTCAGCCCGTCGACGTGGAAATCGGCATGATGGGCGAAGACAAATCGACGTCCATGCTGGGCACCGTCGTTCCGTTGGTCTTGGTGCTGATGACCATCACCGGAGCGGTCTATCCGGCGATCGACTTGACCGCCGGTGAACGCGAACGCGGGACCATGGAAGCACTGATGGCGTCACCGGTCCCACGCAGCGCCGTTTTGATGGCCAAGTACATCGCGGTGGTGACGGTCGCACTCTTAACGGCGATCGCCAACTTGACGGCGATGTTCACCACGCTGTGGGCCGGCGGTCTGTTGCCGCTGTTGACCGGCGATGATCATTCGATCGGGCCCGTCACGGTGTTGCAGATCTTGGCACTGTTGGTGCTGTTCAGTTGTTTCTTTTCGGCCCTGTTGTTGTCACTGACAAGCTTTGCCCGATCGTTCAAGGAGGCTCAGGCGTACCTGATTCCGATCATGCTATTGTCTTTGGCACCGGCAATGGTTTCGTTGCTGCCCGGCATCGAATTAAGCGGGCCGCTGGCGATCGCACCCCTGTTGAACATTGTCCTGTTGACCCGTGACGTGTTGGCCGGTGACATGACACCCGTCGCCGCCGGCGCGACGATCGCCAGCACGTTGGCTTATGCCGCGGCAGCGATCGCCGTGGCGGCCAAGTTGTTCGGATCTGACGCGGTGTCACGCACCAGCGGCCAGTCGATCGGCAGCATCTTTCTGCGACCAGCCAAGTCTCGGGAAACGCCCACGTTACAGGTCGCCGCAACCGTGCTGGCGCTATTGGTGCCGATCTATTTCGTGGTGTCCAATGGTTTGATCCGCTTCCTGGACAGCGCCGGCGATTCGTTTCAAATGTCGTCGCGATTGGTGCTGAATGCGGTCGCGTTGGCGGTCACCTTTGGCGGCGTTCCGTTGCTGGTGGCTTGGTTCAACCGGCTGAAGCTGGTCCCGTCGTTCCGATTGCGAACCTTTCCATGGACCGCCGCACTTGGCGCGATCATTTTGGGCTTGGGGGCCTGGGTGTTTGCCCACGAAGCGTTCGTCTTGGCCGACGCGGTCGGAATCAAAGGGTTGACCGAAAGCAAAATCGCGCAAACCGAAAAAGTGCTGGAAGCCTGGAAACAGGTGTCTCCGGTGCTTCTGTTGGCAACGCTTGCCATGACACCGGCGGTGATCGAAGAACTGTGCTTTCGCGGGTTCCTGTTTTCGGCCTTTGCCAAATTCATGTCACCTGCCAAGACGATCATCGTTACCGCGGTTCTGTTCGGTGCTTTTCACGTTTTGACGGGCAACGCATTGTTGCTGGAACGTTTTGTTCCCTCGACCTTGCTGGGACTGATCCTGGGATGGATCGCCTACCGCACCGGCAGCGTCATTCCCGGCATGCTGATGCACTTCGTTCACAACGGATTGTTGGAACTGGCGGCACGCTATGAAGACAAGCTGACGTTTTTGGGCGAAGGCTTCGAAGATCAATCGCACTTGCCGGCATCATGGTTGATCACCGGTGCAGCGTTGTCGGCGATCGGCGTTGCCTTGCTGTGGTGGGCGACAAGAAGCAAAACCATCCCGAGTGCCGAATCAGCATTTCAGACTGCCCCGACCGCTACCAGCGATCCGCCGCCAGTTGAATCGGGTTCCAGCGATCTGGATCAATCGACAAACGGCGAAGACTGACCGAATTTTCCGGTGAAGACTTGCGCCGACAGCGGGTTGCGTTTGCGAGCCCCGTTTTCGCGATCGGCCCACTGTTGGTTTTGTTCGTCGGCCGGCGCGGAGGTGTCGGGATAGCCGATCGCGATGGCCGTTTGCGGTTCGACGCCCTCGGGCAGTTCGTACTTCTGGCGGACCACCGATAAATTGATGCCCGCCATTTGGTGAACCTGCAGTCCCATCTCGGTCGCCTGAAGTGCCAGGTATCCGGCCGCTTGGCCAAGGTCGTGTAACGCGACGCGGTTGGGCTTGCCGTTGTACTGGAACGTGGTCCGGATGCAGGTCAGCATCAACACGCCGGCACGACTGGCCCACGCTTGATTGGCTTCCATCAAGCATTCCAGCATCGTCTGGAATTCAGGTTCGTCACGACGTCGGGCGACTATGAAGTACCACGGTTGGTCGTTGAAACTGCTGGCCGCCCAACGTGCGGCTTCCAGCACACGCCGAATCTTCTCGTCTTCCACCGCCTGATCCGCAAACCGATACGGACTCCAGCGATTAGCAATCGCGGACAGGACGGGCAGATCGACGGGGTTCCGTGTTTCAGATGATGCCATCGTGTGAGGTCTCTATGAATTCGAGCGTTTGATCGACATGAACTTGCAATGAACCACCGCTTCAGACGGCGATCGATGCGAACATTCGACTGCAATGTCCGTTTGAACGAAAGATACCGCCATGGCAAGCATCGGGCATGTTTCCGGCAGTGGCAAGTGTCAACACAAAACGTTGTTTGCAACGGTCCCGCGCGCCGCCGCGACGCACCTGTGGCCCGGCTTCGGCGGTTAAGATGACCGGGATCGACCCTTCAAAAGCGTGCCCTGATTCGCAACCAATCAATGTTGAAACGAAAAACCGCGGACGATGCCAAAACGGTCTTGGTACATCTGATCATGGTCGCGCTGTGGACGGCCGTACCTATGATCCGTGCGAATTGCGTGTCGGCAAATCCACCCAACGTCGTGATGGTGCTGACAGATGACCAAGCACCTTGGGCGTTTGCGACTGCCGTGCGTTCGGGACAATTTTCCGGTGTTCCGATTCCATCGACGCCACATCTGGACCGGCTTGCCAGCGAAGGTGCGGTGTTTCGCAATTTCTTTTGCACCACCCCGGTCTGCAGTCCCGCACGAGCCACATTGATGGCCGGTCGCTACGCAAGCGATTTGGGGATCGCGGACTTTATTCCTCAGCCCGGTCACAAGCTGTATGACCCCGACCACGCGGTCTTCTTGGATCCCGATACGACGACGACTCTGGCAGAAATGTTTCAGTCTCGCGGTTATCGAACGGGGCTGATCGGCAAGTGGCATCTTGGTGACTGGACCGACAGTAACGATCGATCAAAGCACCCGACTGCTCACGGTTTCGACACCTTCATGGGATTGACCGGCGGCGGGACCAAGCCGAGAGATCCGGAACTGGAAATCGAGGGAAAGCTGCGGCAGTTCAAAGGTCTGACGACTGACATCTTGACCGACCATGCGATCGAGTTCATTCATCAGAACGTCGACCAAACGTTCTTCTTGTGTCTATCCACCCGCGCGCCCCACGGACCTTGGTTGCCGGTCGCACCGGAGGACTGGGAACCGTACCAAGAAATGGATCCGACCATTCCAGATGAACCAGGTTTGGATAGGAAAGCGATCCGCAAGAAGATGAAAGAATACTTGGCCAGCACGACGGGCGTGGATCGAAACCTGGGGCGGCTGTTGAAAGTGATTGACGACCATCAGTTGCGCGACAAAACCGTCGTTATCTTCACGTCGGACCACGGTTACAACATGGGCCACAACGGGATCTGGCACAAAGGCAACGGGATCTGGGCGACCAAGCAGAAGCCGCCGGGCGACACGCATCATGGGGTTCGTGTGATTTCACCAAAGTACCGACCGAACCTTTATGACCTTTCGCTTCGTGTGCCCGCAATTGTCCGTTGGCCAGGGATTGTCGAGCCTTCGACCGTGGTCGACGCCACCGCGACTCACTTGGATTGGTTCCCAACACTGTGCTCCGTCGCAGGCGATGAAGCGTTCGCCGATGGTTTGCCCGGTCGCGATCTTTCGCCGCTGTTGACCGGCAACACACCCGACGATTGGGATCAAGGGTTTTATTCCGAATACGACATGATCAACTACGCACAGGCGTCCTTGCGTGGTTACCGAACGCCACAGTTCAAGCTTGTCCGCGATCGGTGGAACGAAGGTTGTGACGAATTTTACGACCTTCGGTCTGACTCCGACGAAAATGAAAACCTCATTCAAAGCGACGATCCGATAATCCGAAACGCCATCGAAGCCTTGGACGCCAAGTTGATGTCGATCGAACGTCCGGCATCGCAAGCACTTAAGATGGGACGATAGGCCGGCGTGTGTCCATGGAAAAAAGGCCACCGCTTCGCCAGTCGCCCGCACTTGAAAATGCAGGCGGCTGTGAAAGGGAGGCCTTTTAAGCTGTATCATTCATGGCAACCGATCAACATTGACCGGTCGCCGCATCGGACGACGTGAATCGTCAGGCGTTGTCGGATGCCGGTTGCATCCGAGACCTGTTACCAGCGACCGCGTCCGCCACCACCGTTGCGGTTTTCCCGCGGGCGTGCTTCGTTGACGGTGACCGGGCGGCCTGCGATTTGTTGATCGTTCAGGCCGGCGATGGCTTCTTGGCCCGCACCGCCATCACGCATTTCGACAAAAGCGAATCCGCGTGAACGACCGGTGTCACGGTCTTTGATGATGCTGACAGACGCGACATCACCGAATTCGCCGAAGGCGTTTTCGATGTCTGATTCAGTTGCTTCAAAGCTAAGATTGCCAACGTAAATGTTCATTCAAGAAACTCCAAACAAGAAATAGGTGCCGGTTTCCCGGAGGTATTTCAGGAGTTCGTAGAGGACGATCGCGCGGGGCATGCATATGACCCGTGACCATCAGATCGGTGCGTCGCACCAAGTTCCATTCCAGCCATGAAACGCCGGAACAATCGAAGAAGGGATCAATCAGAGAGCGAAACTAAATCTCGGTCCGGACGAAAATCCAACTCAACCGTTACAACAACTTGTCCGAAACTACTTTTCCAAATCTCTCTCGACTTCCTGTGGGCGATCGCCGCAGACTTGCACGCGTTGTGCATCAAACGAATTCAGCAATCGCCTTTTGGACTATCGCCTGATTCGGGTGCGGTGTCGACCCATAATCCGAAGATTGTTGTCTTTCAGCTTCAAACGACTGGCTGTCCCCCGTGGTTTTTCGTGTCAGCGGTTGCTTGGCGGCGGTGGATCGTGCGACTTGGAATTTGATGAAGTTTTCGGATTTCTCCGGTTCGGCGTTGGCTTTTTCGGCGGACAGTTGTACCCTTGCACCGTACGAACAAGCAGACGGATGCTGCTTTTCGACGTCGATCGGGTTGAATAAGACACAGAGCCGGATGGTTCTGGAGCGGTCCGATCGCGAGATAAATCGCCGGGAATCACTCTCGGTTTCTCGACCTGGTGAACGGAGAATTCACCGTCTGCTGTTGATGATTCGGTCATCTGGACCGGTTCGGACTGCGACTCGCGTTGATGGGAAACGCAACGGTTTTGGAACCTTCTTGTTGGTCCAAAACAACGCGCCGAAATTGGTTTTTTGTGATTGATCGCTCAGGCGTTCGGTCCGCTTCGGCGTCACCCACATGCATTCGCCGCAAGCCCAAGTGGTTTGTCCAGCGTCGCAACCAATCCACAAATCAGGGCCCGGTCCGCAATCGAAGTCGGACCGATCCACAAATCCACGATCAAGCAGTGGTCGCAAACCGCAACGCGGACCCTTCCGGCGACCGAAGCAAGCAAACAAAAAAGACATGAACAAATTCGATTCGATCCAACTCGCGCCCCCGATCCAAAAAGCACTGAAATCGCTGGGCTACGAGACGCCCACTCCGGTGCAAGCCCAAGCGATTCCTCCTGCGGTCGCCGGCCAAGACGTCTTGGGATGCGCACAAACCGGAACCGGAAAGACGGCCGCTTTCGCGTTGCCAATCCTGGACTATCTGGAAAACGACCGGCCCGAAATCATTCCGAACCAGCCGACGACGCTGGTGCTGGCACCGACACGCGAATTGGCGATCCAGATCGGCGACAGCTTTCGTGACTACGCCAAGCACCTGAGAATCCGGCTTGCCGTAATCCATGGGGGCGTCAATCAGGTTCCCCAAGTCAAACAAGTGCGACGCGGGGTGGATGTTTTGGTCGCCACGCCAGGCCGCTTGCTGGACTTGATGAACCAGGGCCACATCGACCTCAGCGGTGTGGAGATCTTTGTGTTGGATGAAGCCGACCGGATGTTGGACATGGGATTCTTGCCGGCCTTGAAAAAGATCATTGCCGACCTGCCCAAGAACCGCCAGTCGCTGTTTTTCTCCGCGACCATGCCGCCCAAAATTCAATCGCTTGCCGGCGAATTGCTGTTCAATCCGGTGTCCATCGACGTCACGCCAAAGACCAAAAGCGTCGACCTGATCCGCCAGTCGATTCGTTACGTCCGGCGTGAAGAAAAACTGGATTGCCTTCACCGCCGGCTGACCGAACCGAACATGGATCGGGCCATCGTGTTCACCCGAACCAAGCATGGTGCCAACGCTTTGGTGCGAAAGCTCGATCGCCAAGGTGTCGTTGCCGCTGCGATTCACGGCAACAAATCACAATCGGCCCGACAGCGTGCGTTGGACGCGTTTCGTGACAAGAAGATTTCCGTGTTGGTGGCAACCGATGTCGCCGCGCGTGGGATCGACATCGCGGGCGTGTCACACGTCATCAACTTTGACATGCCGGTCGAAGCCGAAAGCTACGTCCACCGGATCGGCCGAACAGGACGCGCCGGATGTGATGGCATCGCGATTTCCTTTTGCACAGCGGATGAAATTGATGAACTGCGGTCGATCGAAAAACTGATCGGCCGAAAAATCGACATCGAGAATCCGGATGCGAAGTTCCGCCATGACGGCGCATCGGCGGACGCTGGTAAACCGGCGAGGTCCAGCCGATCCGGAAATCGGTCCGGCGGCCAAGCCCGACAGAACCGTCGTCGCGATCGCAGTGGCAGCACCAGCGGACGTAAACGCCAATCACGTTCGGCCGCCATGGCCCGCTAAAACATCCGATAAGAATCGTCTGCTTTCGCTCCACGAAAGCAGCGACCTGCATTCCATCTCCCGCAAAGGCCCCCGTCTTCTCCTCTGGGACGACGGTGGGACAAGCCGGCGTGGTAGACTGAGCCCCTTGGATCTTCGGTCGACCGAAAGCAAGGCTTTGTTAGTGGGGGGATGCGATGACCAAAAGAACGCTTGTTGCGGTGGTCACCGGAATGGTGGTTGTCGCGGCCATGGTTGCGACAATTGAGTTTTGGTTGCGACGACCAGTCGGCGATGGGCCCGCCGGTCCAAAAGTTGCCGATGCCCCTTTTGATACCGTGTGGACCGATAGACCGGTTCAGCTTGTCGGAATCGGTGACAGTGTCACGCGAGGCTTGGGCGCGCGGACGACGGCACACAGCTATTTTCGACGGCTGATCGAAAATCCGCCGGACGAATGGTCGGATATGCGTGGCAAATGCCTTTCGGCCGTGTTGCCCAACTTGCAGGCCACGAATTTGGCCGTTTCCGGTAGCACGTCTCCGATGCATCTGGATGTCATCGAAAACGACTTGCCATCTTATCCCGACGATGTCTTCGGTTTGGTGGTCATGACCACCGGGGGCAACGACTTGATTCACAGCTATGGTCGCTTGCCGCCAAGGGAAGCCGCCATGTTTGGATCCACGTTGCAGCAGGCGTTGCCGTGGATCGACCGCTTCGAAGCACGTTTGAATCAAATGCTTCAGCGGACGATCGATCGCTTTCCCGGCGGATGCGAGATCTACCTGGCCGACATCTATGATCCGACCGACGGCGTGGGCGACGGCGCCAGTGTCTTTCTACCCGCGTGGCCAGACGGGCTAGAAATTCATTCGCGGTACAACGAAGTCATCCACCGCGCGGCGGATCGTCTGGCGTCCGTGCATTTGGTTCCGATGCACAAAACCTTTTTGGGGCACGGATCACACTGTCGTCAGTTTTGGAGGTCAACCTATGACGCCTCCGATCCACACTATTGGTTTTGGGACAACATCGAAGACCCCAACACACGTGGTTACGACGCGATACGCAGGGTGTTCTTAAACGAAATCGTGCGCAACACCAACTTGCGAATGGAATCGAACCCTCAATCGTTGGCCACCCAGGGCTAAGTCCATCCTAGCTCGAAGCATGCAACCCGCTTCATCGTCGCCTTTCGCTCCGCGAAAGCAGCGTCCCGTACTCCAAAGCCTGCCCCTGCACTCGCAGAATACCCACAAAACAATCGCATTGCATCGAACCACCAACCCCGTTCGCCTGCGACGCAACCCGGAAAAGACCCCGGTCCCCTTTGGTCGTTTAAAGTCGCCTTTCGCTCCGCGAAAGCAGCGTTCCGTACTCCAAAGCCTGCCCCTCCACTCTCCGAATACCCACAAAACATTCGCATTGCATCGAACCACCAACCCCGTTCACGGGCAACGCAACCCAAAAAAGACCCCCGTCCCCTTTACGGTCCGGTTTTGGACTGGCGGACGTTCTTGGCGTCGTGGTTTCGCGTTCGCGACTACTCTTCGCGTTGATAGACGCGGACGTAGTCGATCAGGTATTGCTGGGGAAAGATACTGTCGTCGATCTTGCCGCCCCAAGTGCCACCCAAGGCCAGGTTGATCAGCAAGTATTGAGGCTTGCGGAACGGATTGTCCGCGCCCTTGCCAGCTTTGTCGATTCGGAAGGTGTGATACTGTGTGTCGTCAAAGAAGAAGTGAATGTGGTCCTCGTCCCACTCGATCGCGTAAACATGGAAATCGGCGTACGGTTCGGCCGTTTCCAATTTGCCGTGATCCGAACGGTGTTGTCCGTCAACTGAGAAATGGGCGTTGCCGTGGACGTGCTGGGGTTCTTTGCCCACAAATTCCATGATGTCGATTTCGCCACAGCGAGGCCAACCGAGTTCGGATCGGTTGCTGCCCAGCATCCAGATCGCCGGCCACACGCCGGTGCCCTGAGGAAGCTTGGCGCGGACTTCGATACGGCCGTAGGTCCAATTTGCTTTGTGTCGCGTCACCACGCTGGCGGCTGTGTACTGGGCGTGGGATCGATTCTTCTGCCAACTTCTGGAATTTGGTTGATAGTCAGGATTGGCGTACTCTTCTTTCCGCCCTTCAATGATCAAAACGCCGTCTTTCACGCGAGCGTTTTCCGGCCGGGCCTGGGTGTAGTATTGAGCTTCTTCGTTGCGAATAAAACCGACTTCGTATCCCCACTTGGATTCATCCGGTAAACCGTCGACGTCAAATTCATCGGACCAGACAAGTTTCCAAGGTTCGGCGGAGACATCGGTGGCGGACAAGGTCAGCAACAACAGGGCGGTCAGGAAACGCATGATTGGGGAAGGCTCCGTGGGAGATGCGTGGATTGATTCGGTGGGGACAACGGACAAGTTAAGCGACGGCCGGCGATCGCGTCCACGCGGTGGGTGCGACAACTGTGCTGTCGTTCATCACTTTCGCGAAGTGGTCGGCATCCAGTGCAAAGCCGCAAGCGATGTCCAAGGAAATCAGTCTACAAGTCAGCCGATCAGTGCAGGGAAATGTTCATCGTATCGGCCGAGCGGTGTCGCGCCGGTGCCTGCGTTATACTTGCCCGCGATTGAACCAGATTAACCGTAACCAGATGAGTTTCATTGGTGCACCGCATGAGAATCCTTCGGCGTCTTTCGATGGGTCTGTTATTGATAGCGTCAGCGTTTTGGCTTGCGGTGACGCTGCAGGCGGCTGAACCGGTTTCCGTCATTTTCGACACCGACATGGCCGGTGATTGCGACGATGCGGGGGCGCTGGCGGTCCTGAATGCCTTGGCCGATCGAGGCGAAGCGGAAATCTTGGCCGTGGTGACCAACCGCAAAGACCCAGCGGGACTTTCCGGTGCCGCCTGCGATGTCATCAACACTTTCTATGGCCGCCCCGACGTCCCGATTGGGACCGACAAAGATGGTGCCAGGGCGAAGTGGAAGGGCGGAAGTTCTTACACGCCTGTTTTGGCGAAAGAGTTCGCCCATGATAGCCCCGTCGATGCGGAACTTCCCGACGCTATCGACGTTTACCGAAGAACGCTTGCATCGGCGGGCGACCAGTCGGTGGTCATTTGCAGCGTCGGCGCGCTAAGTAATTTGCAAGACCTTTTGAATTCGTCGGCGGACAAACACAGTCGGCTTTCTGGGGCTGAGTTGATCAGAAAGAAGGTTCGGCAGACGGTCATCATGGGTGGGGCGTTTCCTCGGTCGGCCAAGCCGGAAACCAATGTGCTACTCGATCCGCCCGCATCCGTGGCCGTCGTCAACGATTGGCCAGGGCCGATTGTTTGGCAGGGTTTCGAAGTGGGGGCGGCGTTGCATTGTGGTGCAGGTCTGAAACGGGCCGCATCCAACAATCCGGTCCGACGGGCATTCGAAGTGCGGCCGTACTTGGGCCAGTTTGCCATCGATCATGGAAAGCCCGCTCATGACCAGGCCGCCGTGTTGATCGCGGTTCGTGGCCCTGAACCATCGCTGTGGAAAGTCAGCGCGAAGGGAAGAGTCGTCGTTGATTCCGACGGTCACAACGAATGGTACCCTGGTGCCAATCATCAGCATCAATACGTGTCGATCAAAGGACGTCCCGATCGTCTGATTCAAATGATCGAAGAATTGATGCTCAAGTGATCGGGTGTCGGTTCGTGGCAAAACGAAAGGCGTTTTCTGTGAATCGATTAATTGTGTGAGAAAGACGTGCCCAGGCAATTTGCATATGGGCTATTTGGTGGGGCTTTCGGCCGGCGAACAAATCGCGACGGGGAATCGTGAATTGACCCAGTGTGATGAATTTCGCCGCTTGGAATTTGCCGCTAGTTGAATTGATTGAAGGTAAGGGCCTTTTGTGATGAATCGAGTTTTACAAATCCGACCGGCGTTGGCGTCGGTGTTTCTGGTGTGTGTTTGTACGTGCGGTGTGGCTGACGCCATGTCGGTCGTTAGTGCCGCGAAGGATGCACCGCAGTGGCAGGAATGCGAGATCGAGTTTTCAGCGACTGGTCGCTACGACAACGCCTACATTGATTGCAAAGCCTGGGTGGACTTTGTGCATGACGACGGGACGAAGATCCGCCGTCCGATGTTCTGGGATGGCGGTCAAACTTTTCGGGTGCGATTCGCTTCCACCAAGTCGTCGGGGACTTGGAAGTGGACGTCGGGCAGCGGTCCGGTTGATGATGGTCTGCATGACCTTTCCGGTGAACTGACTGCTCGACCGACCGGAGTGGCTGAAACGATTTTCCAGCGGCATGGTTTCTGGTCGATCCCTGCAGGGGAACGGAACTTGGTGCACTCCGATGGCAAGTCGTGCTTTCTGTGTGCGGATACTGCGTGGGCGCTTCCCTGGCGTGCCACGGTTGATCAAGCCGTTCGTTATGCCGATGACCGAGCGGAGAAAGGGTTCAACGCCGCACTGCTGATGACCGTGATGCCGGATTCCAATACGACGGGACCTCGATCTCGCACCGAAGATAAAGGTTTCGCTGTGGGATTCGAAGACTTGCCGAAGGGGCAATTGCGTGAGTTGAACGCAGAGTATTTTCAGTACTTTGATTCTCTGGTGGATGCCCTGGTCCAACGTGGCATCGCGCCCGTCTATCAGCCTGTGTTTCATGGCTATGGATGGAAAGGCGGCGGGACCGCGGGTAACAAAGTCAGCGCGGATGATTATGCCCGGTACTGTCGTTACTTGGTGGCACGCTACGGTGCTCGACCAGCGATCTGGTTGATCGGTGGAGACGGGCCGGCGGTCAATCCGACCGTCGTCGAACAATTGGACCAGTCGGGGCAAGAAATCGAACGTTGGGATGCGTACCGGCAACCGACGGGCATCCACTACTCGCCTCATGCTTGGAACCGAACCCATCAAGACAAGACGTGGCTGGATTTTCAGTGGTGCCAAACGGGACACAACGGCGAACATGTGCCGGAACGTGTTGCCGACATGTGGCGAAACTTGCCCGTCAAAGCCGTCGCCAATGGCGAACCGACTTACGAGAACATCGGCGAAACCGGCAAAGGTGCGGGGTGGTGGCAGGGTCACGAAGCGATCTGTAACGTCACCGCCGGTGGAACGATGGGGGTGGTGTACGGGGCGGCGAGTCTGTGGAATTGGGTGCTTCATCCCGACGAACCCGGCCACGAAGTTTGGTGCACCGCTCCGGGAGCGGGTTGGGAAGAAGCATTGGAATTCGAGGGCTCGCGATATCCCGGCGTGCTGGCAAAGATCATGAACCAGTATCCGATTCGTGGCATGCAACCGGACTGGACCTGCACGTACGGTCGTCGAGGCTTGTTGATTCCCGACAAGCTTTTTGTGCTGTATCTGCCCACCGGTGGCAGAACGGCGATCGTTTCGACGGAGGTGCCAAACGCGTATCGTGTTTACGACTTGAAGACCGGTCAGGTTGTCGACAAAGGTCGCTTGCCCGACGATCGTCGCCGTTCGATCGATGTCGGTGTCACCGATCAACCACGGTTGGTCGTGTTTCATTCCGAAGGCTAGAACGTTCCTCAAGCCGGCCTCGGCGAAAAAAGACCCCCGTCCCCTTTTAGGGTTGCTGTGTTTCAGACTGATCGGAAATTGCGATGTCGGGTGGTGGGGGCGGCGCGGCATCAGGTGGTGCGGCGGGTTGATGCGTTGGTCGACGCTTGTCGTAGTGCACAGCGAACGGTGGACAGCGAAACGGTCGCTGCGGAGCTGATTCCGTTGTGCGACGCGTTGAAGTTCATCGCCGATCAGGGACCCAAAATTTTGGCCGATCGGCGGGTCGGGACCCGCGGTCGAGCCGTCTGGTTGTGGGGCGTCCAAAGCCGAGTCCAGCGGGTGCCGTGGGGTGATGTGCTGATCTTGGCGGCTTGGAATTATCCGTTGCTGTTGCCCGGAGTGCAGTTGGCCCAAGCGCTGGCCGCGGGGAACCGTGTTTGGGTCAAGCCCGCGCCGGGCTGTGAGTCCGCGACACGGATCTTGGCGGATTGCTTTTTTGACGCCGGCGTCCCCACGGATTGCTTGTCGATCCTGGATTCGACCGTCGACGCGGCGACGCGGCGGATCGATCAAGGCGTCGACTTGGTGGTGCTGACCGGCGGTGTGGCGACGGGGCGGACCGTGATGCACGCTTTGGCCGAAACCGTGACGCCGTCGATCATGGAACTGAGCGGCTGTGATGCGATGGTCGTCTTGCCGGGGGCGGACCTGGACCGTGTTGCTTCGGCGGTACGTTTCGGTCTGACGTTCAACGCGGGCGCGACTTGTATCGGGCCGCGACGTTTGCTGATCGGTGCCGATGGGGGGAAGGATTTGTCGACGCGGCTTTCACCGATGCTGTCATCCGGCAAGCCGCTGGTGGTGCATCCCAGCGCGCTTGGCACCGTCGTCGAGTTGGTCGAAGAAGCGTTGGATCGCGGGGCGAGGGATTTTTTGGGTTTGTTCGATCTTCAGCGGCTTCGGAATGATCGTTCGATGCATCCTTTGATCCTGACCGACGTTCCAGATGATTGTCGGATCGGCCACAGCGACGTGTTCGCGCCGGTGATGACGGTTGATCGGTGCGGCGACGAGGAATCTGTGGTGCGACGCGTCAATGATTGCCCATACCGTCTGGCGGCATCGGTCTTTGGTCCCCATGATCAGGCGCGACGATTGGCCGACCGGTTGAGCGTGGGCAGTGTGGTCGTGAACGATCTGATTGCACCGACGGCGGACGCCAGGTTGCCGTTCGGCGGGCGGGGTGCGAGCGGTCACGGCGTGACTCGAGGACCGGAAGGCTTGTTATCGATGACGACGGTTCGTGTGATCAGCCGGCGAAAGGGATCGGTGACGCCGCACTTGTCACCGCCCCAACAATCCGATGCCGATTTGCTGTCAGGTTCGCTGGCGATGACGCACGGCAAAGGCTGGCGGCAAAAATGGCAAGGTTTGAAGCGGGTGGTTGCTGCGGCCCGTCGTCGCTAGGCCACCGCAAAGACGGTTGACGATGCCTGTTGCACCGGTTTGCCGGTAAACTGATGGGGCGTTTGCGATTCCAGCCGTCGCGCCCCCACGACCATTCACTCACGCTTTCGATTCAGGAAGAACCATGATTGCATCGGAATCCCCATCGCGTCGTATTGTCGTGATCGGCGGCGGTTTGGCCGGCTTGTCATCGGCTTGCGTATTGGCCGCTCGTGGTCACAGTGTCGTTTTGCTGGAGAAAAACGAATGGGTGGGCGGCAAGGCGGCGGTGCATCGCGCCGAAGGCTACCGTTTCGACATGGGGCCGACGATCGTGACGTTGCCCAGCGTGCTGAAGAAGGTCTTTTCCGAAGCCGATCGGGCGATGGAAGATTACTTGGACATGATCCCGCTGGATCCGCAGTGGCGATGCTTCTTCGATGCCGATGAATCCGGCGGGCATCCTGCGTCGGTCTTGGACTTGGTCCCCAATATCGACCAAATGAAGAATCACCTACGTGATTTCACCGGTGGTGATCAGAACGGCAATGGATATGAGAAGTTCATCCAGTTGAGCCAGCAACTGCACGGCGTTTCGGACCGCTTTTTCTTCTGGCGCAGCGTCGGCGGATTGCGTGACACGATGGAAGTCGGCGGTGCTTTCAACGCCGCGGTTTTGAAAGACGTGATGTCGTTGCGGATGGGCAAAAGTGTGGCGTCGGTGGTGCGTTCACACGTGCCCGATCATCGTGTCGCCCAGATGATGGACCACTTTACCCAGTACGTTGGTTCGTCGCCCTATCAGTCGCCCGCGGTGTTGTGTGGAATCGCCCACATGCAAACCGAGGAAGGCATTTGGTACCCGATGGGTGGCACTCGAGCGGTTCCCGAGGCCTTGGAAAAGCTGGCCGGGGAATTGGGTGTGGAAATACACACCGAAACCGACGTCATGCGGATCGAACAAGACGGCAATCGTGTCACGGGTGTGGTGACCGTCGACGGCCAGACGTTCCCCTGCGATGCGGTGGTCAGCAATTGCGATGCGGTGCGGACGTACCGCGAATTGCTGAAAGATACCCCGGTATCCAAGTCCTTTGAAAAGAGCAACAAGTACGAAGCGGCCTGCAGCGGCGTCGTCCTGTACCTGGGACTCGATCGCCGGTTCGACCAGTTCTTGCACCACAACTTTGTGTTCTCGAGAGACGCGGAAGAGGAATTCGATTACATCTATCGTCGCGGTGAACCGGCACCCGATCCCACGGCCTATGTTTGTGCACCCGCCGTCAGCGAACCGGCTGTTGCACCGGAGGGCGGCGAGGCGCTGTACATTCTGGTCCACACGCCGTACCTGCGACCCGGACACGATTGGAAAAAGATGCTGCCGGAGTATCGTGAAGTGATCCTGGACAAGCTGGAGAAGACCGCCGGCGCGACGGGCATTCGCGATGCGATTCGTTACGAAGCGTCGTTGACCCCCGAGGGGATTCATCACCGTTATCGCGTGTTGAACGGCGCGATCTATGGTTTGGCGAGTCATGGGAAATACCTGGGGGCGTTCAAGCCGGGCAATCGCCGTCGTGATTTGAAAGGCTTGTACCTGGCCGGCGGTGCGGCGCATCCCGGGCCGGGGATGCCGATGGTTTTGATGAGCGGTTGGATCGCCGCGGATTCGTTGGACCAGGACGCTCGCGCGGGATCACTGCAAACGACCGGCGTCGGCGTCTGACTTTGAAACGTTCGAACGACGGCGAACAGCCCACGATGACGAAATCGCGATCGGATCGGGACGACCACTTGCCGCCGATACCGGGTTGGTTCCAGGACGGGTTTCATCGTTTCTTGAAGCCCTATTTGCGTCGTCACTTCCATGCGATCGCGATCGAATCGGACACGCGGGGTGCGTTGAATGTTCCCTCGGACGTTCCGCTGATCGTTTACGCGAACCATCCGTCGTGGTGGGATCCGCTGATCGCCCACTTCGTCAATCGCGTCAGCTTTCCCGGTCGACAATTTTGGGCTCCGATCGATGCCGATGCGTTGCGTCAGTACGAAGTGTTCAAAAAGCTGGGGTTCTTTGGCGTTCAGCTGAATAGCAAATCGGGTGCGGCGGATTTCTTGAAAGCCAGTCAACTGGCTCTGCATCATCGTGATGACCAGGGCAATTGTGATGGAGCGTTGTGGGTGACGCCGGAGGGACGATTCTGCGACCCGCGTGATCACACCGCCGCGTTGATGCCGGGGTTATCACATCTGTGCCAGCGACTTTCATCCGGTGTCGTGTTGCCGCTGGTGATGGAGTACGCGTTTTGGGACGAGCGATTGCCGATGTGCTTGCTGACCGCCGGGCAAGTGATGGACGTGTCACAGCATCCGGACTGGGACAAGGCGATGTGGAACCAGCGGTTGACCGAGTCGATGCGATCGGCGCAGGATCGATTGGCCGGGTTGGTGGTGGATCGTGACAGTGGCCCCTTCACGAATTTGCTGGCCGGTAAGAAAGGCACCGGCGGGCTGTATGATTGGCTGCGGCGATCCAAGAGCATGTTGACGGGGAAACGTTACAAAGCCACGCACGGGGACCAGTTTTCATGATCTGGTTGCTCGTTGCGATCATTCTGGTGCCCCTGGTGGCGTTGCCCGCGGCGATGTTTGCGGTCAACGTGCGATTGTTCATGCTGGGATCATCCGATATTTCTGGTTTGGATGGATCCGAACAGGGGAAGGCTGTCTCAGTCTTAGTGCCCGCGCGTGATGAGGCTGCGGGGATCGAGGCCTGCGTGCAGGCGGCGCTGGCCAGTCGGAACGTCGAAGTGGAAGTGGTCGTGATGGACGACGGTTCGACGGACGGTACCGACCAGATCGTCCAGCGTTTGGCATCCCAAGACGACCGTGTCGTGTATTGCCAGGGAAAGGCGTTGCCCGACGGTTGGAACGGCAAACAATTCGCTTGTTGGCAATTGTCGCAAGCGGCCCGCCATGACCGGATGGCTTTCATCGATGCCGATGTGCGGTTACAACCCGATGCACTGGAGATCCTGAGTCGCCGGATGGATCGTACCGGAGTGGCGTTGTTGTCGATGTTCCCACATCAGGAAACCGGAACTTTCTGGGAAAAGTTGCTGATCCCGATGATGCACTATGTGTTGCTGGGATACCTGCCGATGGCTCGGATGCGGGCCAGTGATTCGCCGGGTTTTGCCGCCGGATGTGGCCAATTCTTTCTGACCGATCGTGATGCTTACCGGACGGCGGGCACGCACGAAGCGATTCGTGGATCGCGTCACGATGGCGTGAAGCTGCCGCGGGCGTATCGCACCGCCGGATTGATGACCGACGTGGTCGATGGGACTCATTTGGCCCGGTGCCGCATGTACCACAACGCCGCGGAGGTGTTCCGGGGTGTCCTGAAGAACGCGACCGAGGGGATCGCCAGCCCGCGTTTGATCGTGCCGTTCAGCATCCTTTTGATCGGTGCTTCGGTGGCACCGACCTTTTTGCTGGTCGCCTATGCCTGGGGGTGGGCCTGGGGTTGGGCTTCGGGCAACACGGATCCCATTTTGCCTGCGGTCGACATGGCCATCGGTGCCATGATCGTCGGGCTGTTCGTGATGTCGATCTATCCGCGAGCGATGGCCGCGATCGTGTTTCGTCAATCCTGGACGGGAGTGATCTTGCACCCGATCGCGGTGTTGGTCTTCATCCTATTGCAATGGATCGCTTGGATGCAATCGTTGCTGGGGATTCAAGTCGCCTGGCGCGGACGCGTCGAAAAACCGTGAACGTCGACCTAGACGCGTTCCAGTTTGATCGGCGCTGTGTGGTTTGCGTTCCACTGACAGACATACAGGTTCTTGTCGTCGTCGACGCAGACGTCGTGGCCGTGCATGAAAGGACAGTCGTCGGTCTGGTAAGACTTTTGCAGTTTGCCGTCCTGGTATTCCGGTTCGGTGCCGCCGGGATTGGACACGACTTTATCGCCGTCCAGAATCATCATGAAACCGGTGTGGCCTTTCCAAGCCGAACCGCCCTCCTTGGGCGTCGACCAGCAAACGCCGGCATAGATATTCGTGTCGTCGACAACCGGACGACAGATTCGCATGTTGGGCAGGGCAACCGTTTTGACGTACTGGCCGTCCAACGTGAAGTACTTGAAACAGCATTCCGAACGTGACGTGCAAACCAACAGCGGCTGATTTGGATCACGACGATCGATGGCCACGCCGTGCGCGTTTTTTAGGTTCAGATTTGGATCGTCGTTGTCGCGTCCGCCGAAGTGCCGAATGTATTCGCCTTTCCAGTTGTACTGGATGATGAAGTCTTTGCCGTAGCCGTCGGCGACATAGATGTCACCGTTATCGGCGACGGCGGTTTCGGTGGGATTGAAAAAGTCACCGGGTTCATACAGGCCGATCGTCTGTGGGTGGCCGATGTCAAAGATCACGCGACCGTCACGCGTGGTCTTGGTCACACGACCGGCGTTGCGGATTGATTTACCGTTGGCGTCCAGCGTCCAGCCCGAATCGGTGACCAACAGGTTTTGTTCGTCGCCTTCGTCCACCAACGTCAATCCGTGGCCGCCGGGGAACATCGTGCCCCAGGTGCTGAGCAGTTCGCCGGACTTGTCGAAAATCATGATGTTGTTGTGCGGGTGATCGCCCACCATGATCAGTTGACCGTCACGGTCTTGGACCATTTCGTGACAGTTCAGGATTGGGTATCGCAGCGGGCTGACTTTGGCCCAATCGTTGATCACGCGATACCGATAATCGCCATGGCCGATGACGGGCCGTTCCGCTTCGGCGGCGGACGATGATCGGGAAAGAATGGTGACGGATGCGGCGATGGCGGCGGATTGTTTGACGAAGTCGCGTCGTTGCATGTCGTGGTCAGTGCCGGCTGGAAAGAAAGGGGAATGGGTTTGTCGTGATCGGAATTCAGCGGGGGAAGTATCGTCACCGACCGCCGCACTGTCTTGCACATCAGCCGCACGGCTGTGCAAAAAAGCGGCAAGGTTTGTCAACGCCGTTCTTCGCCGCCGGTTAGGGCGATGGACCCAGCGGTGCAGGTGGTTTTGATACAATCCGCGACCTTTTCCGTGACGCTTCGACCCGCCAATTTTGCGAGCCTACCGCCACCGTGGACCGACCTAACATCATCTTCATCATCACCGACCAGCAGCGGTATGACACGATCGCCGAGCTGGGGTTTCCCCACATGGACACGCCGAATTTGGATCGGTTGGTTCGCGAAGGCGTCAGCTTTGATCAGTGTCACGTCACGGCGGCGTCTTGTGCGGCGGCCCGGGCCAGCTTGTTCAAAGGCTACTTTCCCCACACCACGGGGATTTTGAAGAACGCCGATCGCTGGCGTCGCAGCTGGATCGAATCGCTGAACGACGCCGGTTATCACTGCACGAACATCGGCAAGATGCACACGTGGCCCTATCAAACCGAGCTGGGCTTTCACGAACGCTTTGTCGTTGAAAACAAAGACCGGTATCTGGAAGGCCGCTATTACTTTGACGAATGGGACAAGGCCTTGCGTGCCCGCGGGCTGGTCAAACAGCAACGCGAAATCTATCGCAAGCGTGCCGATTACGACGAATCACTGGGAGCGTTTGATTGGGAATTGCCCGCCGACACGCACCCGGACAACTTCGTCGGCGACATGGCGTCGTGGTGGATCGAGACGTATCCCCAGACCGAGCCGCTGTTTCTGCAGATCGGATTCCCCGGTCCTCACCCACCCTATGATCCGGTTCCCGAGGCATCGGCGGCCTACATGCAGAAGGAATTGCCGCTGTTGCCCGTCAGCGACCAGGAACTGGAAAACCAGCCGCCGGCGCTGAAGGAATTGCGAGTCCACAACCGCGACATCGATCACGACAGTGTTGTCATGCCGTTGCACCCGAGCCAACAGCAACGGCATCGCCAGCGTGCCTATTATTTGGCCAATGTTACGATGATCGACCAAAAGGTCGGCCAGATCATGCAGTCGCTTGAAAAGGCGGGGTACCTGGAAAACAGCATTCTGATTTTCACCAGTGATCATGGCGACTGCTTGACCGACCACGGCCAGAGTCAAAAGTGGACGATGTATGACCAGATCACTCGTGTCCCGATGATCGTCTGGTCACCGGATCGGATTCGCGGCGGCCGGCGTATCGAATCGCTGGTTCAACAAATGGATTTGGGGCCGACGATTCTGCAGTGGGCGGGTGTCGAGGTGCCGGAATCGTTGGAAGCGGAATCATTGATGCCCGCGGTCAACTGCGATGATTTTTCCGGGCGACCGTACGTGTACTGTGAACAGGCACGCGATGCGGTGCTGACCGGATGTCAGTTCATGACGATGGTCCGTGACCGACAATACAAACTGGTGCACTTTCTGGACGAACCAGACGGGCAACTGTTTGACTTGCAAGCGGACCCTGGCGAACTGGACAATCGCTGGAACGATGCGAATCTGGCCGAAGTCAAACAACGATTGTTGGCGGAGCTGCGTGAGTGGCGGATCCGCAGCGGTTTGACGACCAAAGACTGGTGCCAGGATTGGCGATAGACACGACCTATGATTCGGCGGCCAATTGATTGAAACGTTCGGCCGGTGCATCCCAAATCGATGCATCGGACGGTTCAAAACGTTTGGCGGCGAAGCTGTCGCGGATCAACACACGAGCTTCTTCGATCGAATTCAATTGCCCGGTACCCAGCATTTGCATCACCACGTTGCCGATCGCGGTGGCTTCGGCCGGGCCGGCGACGACCGGACGGTTACAGGCGTCGGCGGTCATCTGGCACAGCAATTCGTTCTGTGAACCGCCGCCGACAATGTGAATGGTTTTGATTTCGCTGTCGGTCAATTGTTCCAGCATGGCCAAGCACGCGCGATACCGCAGGGCCAAACCTTCCAGCGCGGCCCGGTACAACGTCGCGGGTGATTCGGGTTTCTTTTGACCCGTCTTGGCGGCGAATGCTTCGATGGCGTCGATCATGTCCGGCGGTGCCAAGAAGTCGCCGTGGTCGGGATCGATCAACAGTTCGAACGGTTTGGCGTCGGCGGCCTGAGCGGCCATTTCGGCCCACTGGACATCGTGGCCCCGTCGCGCCATCGCTTGGCGAATCTGTTGGAACACCCACAGGCCGCCGATGTTCTTCAGCAACCGTGTGCTGTTTCGAACGCCGCCTTCGTTGGTGAAGTTCAGTTCGCCACAGAGCGGCGTGACCTTGGGGGCGGGCAATTCACAACCCATCAGCGACCAAGTGCCCGAGCTGATGTAGCACCAATCGGGCCGCTGGGGTGCGAACCCGTCGGCCGGGACGGCAACAACCGCGGATGCGGTGTCGTGGGTCGCGGGGACGACGACGGGGACGTCCACCAGTCCGGTGATGTTGGAGACCGACGGCAGGATGTTGCCGAGCGTCGTACCTGGTTCGGTCGGTTCACATAGGAAGGAATGCGGGATGCCAAAGCCGTCCAGCAAGTCCACGCACCACTTCTTGGTCCGCGGATCCAGCATCTGGGTGGTCGAAGCATTGGTCACTTCGATCGACTTTTCGCCGGTCAGCATCCAGTGGAACAGGTCGCCCATCATCAGGAACGATCGAGCGGCATCCAACGAAGTCTCGCCCGCCTCGGTCGCAGCGAACAATTGGAACAGGGTGTTGATCTGCATGAACTGCAGCCCCGTTTCCTGGAAAATCTGTTCCCGGGGGACTCGATCAAATGCCTTGTCCAAGATGCCATTGGTTCGGGGATCGCGGTAACACCGGACCGGTCCGGTCATCTGGTCGTTGCGATCGATCAGGCCAAAATCCACGCCCCAGGTGTCAACGCCGACGCTGCGAACCTGATCAAATTCGTTGGCGGCTCCCGTCAGCCCGTCTTGGATGTTTTGCCAAAGCGAAAGGACGTTCCAGTACAGCGAATCGTGGACTCGGACCGGGTGGTTGGCGAACCGGTGCATTTCGCGAATGACCAGTTTCTGGCCGCCCGACGGGCCGTCCGCCATGCCGCCCGCGATGACACGGCCGCTGGAGGCGCCCAGGTCGACTGCCAGGTGGACGGGGCTTTGCGGATCGAGTTCGGCGGTCATCGCGTGGGTCCGAGGCAAGAGAAGCTTGGCGAGGGAGATCGCATCGTTGGCGGGCACAGAGGGGCATTTTCCGCTCCCACGTGGAAACGGCAACCGGGGGAGACGATTCGTCGTCGATCGCGGACCGTCCGTCTCAAGGCGTTGTCAAAGTGACTTCACTGGGTGCCGTTTCGATGCCAGCATTTACTTGGTCGGATGGGGTGTTTGGGTGGTTTGCGTTAAGTCTGTCCGGCCGTCCCGAAAATGGTGGAAATTTCGTAAATGGTTTGGCGCGGGACGTTTAGGATCGGAGCCGCAGACGGTGGAAGGCGATTTGAAAGAACTGCGGTTGACCCGCGATTCGCAGGGCGTACCTTAGTGTTCGTCGGCCAACGGTTCCCCGAAACGGGGCCGATTTTCGCCGGCTGTTGTCCGCGTAAGTTTATGTCGGACAAAGATTTAAAGACCAATCGATGAATCGGGACTCGGCCTGTGCGGGTTTCGAAAACACCGACTCCGCGAGTTCGCTTCGCGTGGGGTGTGACGCGGTCAGCTTGCGGCCACGGGCTGACATCGTTGGCGGTCGTCGGCCGGGGTGATCCGGTCATGGCGGCAGCTCTCGACAACCTCACGGGCCGGCGCACAAGACGTGCCCGGCCGCGAACGCTCGCCGGAAAATTCTCACGCCTTTCCCAGGCTTTCTTTGACCCGTCGCTTGTGGGCCGTTTCTGGCAAACTTTTCGCGAATCGCAAGTTTTGGCTCAAGGTCCCTTAGGAATCTGATCTGGCGGCCGGGCGACCTGATTTTTTAACAGCGGATTGTTCGGTGATTTCGTTCGGACGCTGCCGGGATGCAGCGGGTCGGATCGGCGGACCGGATTCACTTTGCTTTGGTGTCACGATTTGTATCGCGATTGATCTCGTACCCGGCCAGTGATGATGGTTTCGACAGGATCCCGAATCTCCTCTTTTTCTCTCTCCTTGTCTTTTCTTCGTTCCCTGACGTCCATGGATGGTGGTCAAGCATGCTGCGAACATTTCTGAAGTTTTGGGGTCAATGGAATTCTGCCTCGGATCATTGCGGTGACGAATCTGCGATGAAGCGTGATGCGGAAGTCGTTTTGTTTGCCGATCTTCGCCAATCAGGACGGCGTCGTTCGTCAAAGAAGCTGGCGAAGGTTGCCGCCGACACGAACCCGATGGTGGCGGCTGATCCGATGGGACAGTCGGTGCCGGCTGGTCCGTTGACATCCGATGCGTCACGTCCGACGCCCAGTCATCGTGCACGAGTGTTGGGCATGAATCTGAAGCACACGAAACTGTGCACGGATCGACGTTGCGATCGCTTGGCTTCGGTCGGCGTGATCACCGCGGGTGACTTGATGACGGCAGAACCGTTGGCGATCGCCAAGAAGATGGGCGCCCCTGCCAAGGCCGAGGCCACGCTGCGTCGATACCAACAAGCGATCCGATTGTCGGCGGCCGTGCCTGGATTGATGCCTCGCGATGCATCGTTATTGGTGTCGATTCACCGAAAGTCGATTCGCGCGTTGGCCATCGATTCGCCGGCGATGCTGCACCGTGATTTGGAACGTTTCGCGCTCAGCAGTCGCGGTCAACGTGAAATGAAAGGCCGGCGTTTGCCCAGTCTGCGTCGCGTCCGGCGTTGGATTGAAGCGTCCAGTTCGCTGCAGGTCGCCGTTTGAGTAATCTTCGCAATGCCCAGCGGGTGCGTTGTCAGCTATTGTGCCGACAACGCATCGTACTGGTCTGCACTCAGCCAGGTCAGGTCGTCCCAGTGACCGGTGTCATTGGGAACCGCCGGTCCATCTCCGGTGCGACCGCTGGTAACAATCGCCGTGGCGGCTGCGGTCAATCGATCGACAACCTCGGGGTTTTGGTCGGCCACCGACGTTGATTCGCTCGGATCGCTGGGCAGGTGATATAGTTCCAGACCCGAATTTCGGTGCGGCATGACCAGTTTCCAGCCGTCGTCGTTGATTGCGAAGCGGCCGGCCGATGAATGATGAATCATGGGCGGGCGCTGGATGACGGCGTTGGGATCCTTCAAGACCGCCGCGAAGCTGTGGCTGTCTTCGGCGGTATTGTCGGGCAAATCGGTGCCGACAATTTCGGCGATGGTGGCGACCAAGTCGATCTGTCCCACCAGCGAATCGTCGCGTCGGCCGGGTGATTCGATTCCCGCCGGCCAGCGGACCAGGAACGGGACGCGGTGTCCGCCTTCGTAGATGTCGCGTTTTCCGCCGCGCCAGGGACCGTTGCTGCGATGATCAAAATCGTTGATACGTTGTTGCCACGATTTTTCCGGCCCGTTGTCGCTGGTGAAAACCACGATCGTGTTTTCGGCCAATTCGTGCTGGTCCAAGTGATCCAGCAGGCGACCGACGTGATGGTCGGTTTCGATCATGAATTCGCCATAACCGCCACATTCGCCTTGTCCCCAAAATTCAGGCAGCGGGCAGACCGGATAGTGCGGCGACGTCAGCGGCAGGTACAAGAAGAACGGCCGGTCGGATTGGTCGCTTTGTCGATGCCGATCGATCCACGCCATCGCTTCGTCGGTAAAGCGTGTCAGGCATTGGTTGTCGATGAAATCGGGGGCGACTTCCATGCCGCGTTTGCCGATCGCTTTCCGGGTGGCTTCGGGGCTGTCTTGATAGGGCGGTTTGATGCGGTAATCGACGTGACGTCGGTTCGGCTTCTTTGCGGTAAAGACCGTCGGTGGCACCGCCGCGTGTCGACCACGGAACCAAGCCAACACGCCGTAGTTCAACGATGCCGGGATGCCGAAAAAGTCATCGAATCCTTTGTCCAGCGGCATGTCTTGCACCGGCAGTGACCAATCTCGGTCGCCCGCGGTTCCAGGAAAATCCATGCCCAGATGCCACTTGCCGACCATCGACGTGCGATAGCCCGCATCACGAAGCATCGATGCAAGAGTCAATCGGTCATCGGTGATCAGACACTTGCCTTCGGCCCCCATCACGCCGCGTTTCAAATGCGTCCGCCAGCTGTAACGTCCCGTCAGCAAGCCATACCGTGACGGGGTGCACACCGTGTCGCTGCAGTGCCCGTTGGTGAACGAGATACCTTCGGCGGCGATGCGATCGATGTTGGGTGTTTGGAATTTGGCTTGATCGTTCAGGTGGCTGGCGTCGCCAAAGCCTTGGTCATCGGTGTAGATGATCACGACGTTGGGTTTGTCGGCCGACCAAGTCAGTGATGCGGTCATCGCTAGATAAGCCGCGGTGACGGAAATCATCGTTTTCATGTCATTCCCAGCAAGCGAAGTGGATTGGTTCGTGTCCACGCACGGAGTTGCACATCGGTGCACCGGAGATGGTGTTGCATCAACGACACCATGGTCGCCAGCGATGTTGCGGAACCGGCAAAGTGTTTTCGATCGGCCGACCAAGCGGCGCCGTCGTCATCGACGTGCACCCACTGATCACCCAAGCGGTGTCGGCCCGGTCCCAAGGACGCGGCACTGATGGCATCGCTGACGATGATGATTTGATCGTCGTTGCAAACGCGAAAGTAGTTCTGCAACGCAAAAAACGGCACGTGATGCCCGTCGGCAATCCAGGAAACGGCCAACCGATCGGAGACCGACAGTACCCGATTGATGATGTTGTCATGCCGCGGCAGGGATCCGGGACAGCCGTTGCCCAAGTGGGTGAACAGCGACAGTCCATGGTCCAGTGCACGGTGTAGGTCATCAAGGGACGCATCGCTGTGTCCGGCCGCGACGATGATGTCCTGGTCCGCCAAGTATCGCGTCGCCGATCCGTCCGCGTCCTGTTCCGGGGCCAAAGTGAACAGCCGGACGTGACCGGCACCCGCGTCGATCAATCGCTTGGCATCGTCGACGTTGGCCGCGCGGACTTGATCGGCCGGATGAGCCCCGACATAGCCATCAGCCGCGTTGATGAAGGGGCCTTCGACATGAATGCCCGCGATCAAATCGGCGGTGGCGGCGTCTTCGTCGATGGCACGCACCAACGTTTGAATCCGCGATGTCATTCGGTCCAAATCGTCGGTGATCACCGTGGGGCAAAATTTCTCTGCCCCGTCATCGCGGATGCTGCGACATGCCCGATGAATGTCGTCGGTGGTGGTGTCGTGGCTGTTGAAATCCACGCCCGCAAATCCGTTGACTTGCAGGTCGACATACCCCGGTGCCGAATCGTTCGGTGTCGAATCATCGCCGTCGTCGTGTTGCGTTTGCCTGTTCTGAATCACGCCGTTGATTCCAAGTCCTGAAGAACTTCGGGCGGCAACTTGGCGGCCGATGCGCGGTCGATGATCAGCGTCGCATCGTCGTGGCGGCGCAGAATGCTGGCCGGAATTTCAGGGCCGATGTCGTCAAGCAAGGTGCGGCGGACCGCGTCGGCTTTTTGTGCGTCCGGCACGCTGCAAAGGATCGTGGACGTCTTCATGATTTGGCGAATCGACATGCTGATCGCGTGAGTGGGCACGTCATCAAGTCCGGCGAACCAGCCTTCGCCCACTTGTTGCCGGCGACAGGCTTCGTCCAATGCAACGCGGATGTAAGGGGCGTCGGTGTCAAAATCGGCCGGCGGATCATTGAAAGCCAGGTGGCCGTTTTCGCCGATCCCGACCAATGCCAGGTCGACCGGCGCGGACTGTAATTTCCGTCCGACGTCGGACATGACTTCGGCGGAGTCTTCGTCACCTGGCAAGTAGGCGAACGATCGCAGCGGGACATGATCAACGAACCGCTGTTTCAAGTATCCACAAAACGAAGCCGGATGGTCGGCGTCGATCCCGATGTATTCATCCAAATGAAACGCGTCGACGACGGACCAATCCACATCACGAGTCACCAGTTGTTGCAGGACTTCGAACTGTGACGCGCCCGTGGCGACGATCAAACGAGCGTTTCCGCGATCAGCAATGGCATTGCGTAGGACATCGGCCGCAGCGTCGGCAACGAAGCGTCCCATGGACTGGCGATCTTGGACTAGCACGGTTTTCAACGGTGGGCCTCGGCGGATGTCGGCGGGGACAATAGCAGAAAGTTGGTGGGGTATCGGTCTCAAGTGTAACCGCGCCGCAGATGGCCCACAGCCGTGACGGGTTGGTGTCTACTGTTGGACAGGGGCCCCAAGGTTTTTCAAGAGAATCGATGATGTCGCACCGATTGTTTTCCGGCGGCGGTTGGCTGGCTGTCGCATTGATTATCTGTTTGTCGTTTGCATCCGACTTGGCAACGTCTGCCAACGAAGCGTCCACCGCGGATGTCGAATTGAAAACGTTGGACGATCACTTTCCATTTGATGTTCCTGACACGGTACAGCAATGGAATCAACGGGCGTCGACGCTGCGGCATCGGATTCGTGTCGCGACCGGCTTGTGGCCGTATCCGTCCAAGACACCTTTGAAAGCAACGATCCACGGCCCCGTGCAACATGACGGGTTCATGACGGAAAAGGTGTACTTTGAAAGCTTTCCCGGCCACTTCGTCACCGGCCAGTTGTTCCGGCCGGCTGCCGGAAACGATTTGGCGGTCGTCGACGGAAAGCGACCGGGCGTCCTGAGTCCTCATGGTCACGGCGGTCGCACCATGCAGTTAAGTGACGATGACTTGCAGAAGAATTTGAAAACTGGCGGAGAGAAGTACGAGGGATCGGGGCGCAATCCAAAGTACGCCCGTTGTGCGCACCTGGCACGGATGGGATGCGTCGTGTTCATGTTTGACATGCTGGGGTATGCCGATTCCCAGCAGATCGGATTCGAAGTCGCCCATCGTCACGCCAAAGCCCGGCCCGAGGAATCCAACCGCAGTGCGCCATGCTTGTACAGCGTCGATGCCGAATTGAATCTGCAATCGATCATGGGCTGGCAAACTTGGAATGCGATCCGTGCGTTGGACTTTTTGGAATCGTTGGATGACGTCGATCCGGATCGATTGGCCGTGACGGGCGGCAGCGGTGGTGGAACCCAAACCATTCTATTGGGCGCCCTGGACGATCGTGTTTCGGTCAGCTTTCCCAACGGGATGGTTTCGACATCGATGCAGGGCGGATGTTATTGCGAAAACGCGAACTACCTGCGTATCGGGACGGGCAATGTCGAATTGGCGGCGTTGTTTGCACCCAAGCCTCAAGGCATGACCGCGGCGGACGACTGGACTCGCGACATGATGAGTGACGGTTTTCCGGAACTGGTCAAGCTGTACACGATGCTGGGGCAACCGAAACACGTGATGTGTCGGCCGTTGTTGCAGTTTCCGCACAATTACAACTACGTGACTCGGGAAACCATGTATCAGTGGATGGCCACGCATCTGTCGTTGCCGCCGGAATCCCCGTTGGTGGAAACCGACATGGTTCCGCCGACCGAAGCCGAAACGTCGGTGTGGAACCAACAACATCCGGCGCCGACGGATTCGGGTGTTCCGCACGAACGGCGGGTGCTGGCGTGGTGGAAGCAAACGGCGGACGAAGCATTGAAAGCGTCGCTGCCGCCGTACCAAGTTGATGCACCCGAGCGATCGCTCGCAAAGTTTCGGCACGATTTCGGGATTCCCTGGTCGATCATGCTGACGGTGCCGCAGGAATCGATGAAGCAAGCCGGGCGTGATGCCGAGCAGACCACGGGTGCGGATTGGGGCTCGGATGCGAATGATTCGGTCGGGACGCTGATCTATTGCGGTCAGGGGGATTTGCCCGACGAACTGAAAGCATGGTTGGACCAGGGGTATCGGTTGGTCCGTCCGGAATTTGATTCGTCACAGGATGAACAGCCGATTGTTGCCAATGGCAAGCGGTACGCCGGGTTCACGTTTGGTTACAACCCGCCGCTGGTGGTGCGTCGGTCGGGGCACCTGGCACACTTGGCCGCCGGCATTGATGGACCGGTGGTCTTGGCGGGATCCGGTCGGCACGTCGCTTGGGTCGCGGGGGCCGCGATGCTGGCGGGCTCGGACGTGACCGAATGTTGGCTTCGTCCTGATGGTTTCCGATTCGCGGCGGTGGACGATTACACCGACGCGGCCTTTGTTCCCGGGGCGGCCAAGTACGGTGATCTGCCCGTGTTGGTTTCGCTGCGGGCGCCCCACCGTTTGACGATCGTGGACGCCGATGATGCAGTACGAAAGCAAGTCACCGCGACCTACCGCCAAGCCGATGCGATGGACCGGTTGACGGTGAAGTGACCATCGAAAGCATCGCTCGGGCCAGAACGATGCGTCGACCGTAGTGACACTTTCACTGGAACGACGCAGTAACGCCCGACGAATCCTTTTCGGCTGGTCTCAACGCCGATTTGTTGGTGCGTCCAGGCTGGCGACGACGTCTTCATCGTCGGACGAAGCTGACGCATCGGCGGGACCCATTGCCAGGCCGATCCAGCCGTCACGCAGGATCAACTGCGACACTTCCAAGTCTTGCACCGCCGGGTGGTTGGCCATTTGCGGCATCGTCAACGGCAACGGACGATCGTCATCCAGGACTTTGTTAAAGATCGCTCGTGCGGGCAGCCGCTGTCGCATGCTCATTCGCGGTCCTTGGATCGACAAGCCGCTGTCGCGAACCAGGTAGGCACGATTGCCATCGAATTCGGCGCGGTATTTTGCTCGCACGATGAAGGTCCGCAGTTCGAAACCGTCCTCGCCTTTCAGTTGGACGATTCGCAGCGTCAACCACAATCGATCGTCTTCGATTTCCACCGTGATCGGTCGCGTCGGTGCGAACTGGATCGTCACATCATCGGGCAGGTCCGCGATGATCGGCCGTGTATCGACACCGAATTGGGACATCGCCGAATCGACCATGTCACGAATGGACGCCGGTTCGTCACGAGGCACCATTTGTTCCAGCGTGTTGTTGATCGCCGATTGATGCAACTGCAGACTCATCAGGCTGTTGTGGGGCGCCCGCGGTCGTGGGGTGAACGCGGCCATCTGCCAGTCGCCGGCCAAACGGTACCGAGCCAGCAAACGCGATGGCGTCGTTTCCATGTCGACGACCATCGGTTCCAAATCCATGCGTCCGAGCGGTCCGACCACGACGTCGCTGAATTGGCCGGTGGCTTTGCGGACCTTTTCTTGGACTTGTTGATCGATTTCGCCCGAGATGCTTTGTCGGATCCGGCTTTCGGTGATTCGATTGGCGATCGGCGCGGAATCGGCGTACCGGCCCGCTGCGATGCTGCGGACCAGGGATCCGATCATCGGCAATCCGTCATAGTCGCTGCGGATTCCTCGCAAACGCGTTTGATTGTTCACCGAGACCGACGACGAACCGATTTTCACCGCGTCGGTGGTCAACTGGATCGGCGTGGAGGCAAGGAAGTTGCTGTTGGCGACGGTTCGCAGTGCGACCGGACCGTTCAGGCCGACGGCGCGAGTGGATACGTCGCCTTGGGTCAACAATTCGAGCGACCAGCGATCACGCGATGGCACCAGCCGCAGGTCCAAATCGCTGTTGATCTGGCTGGTTCCCCGCACGCGACTGCCCAACAAAGTCGTACGTACCGGTTGAACCTGGGGTTGCACCGGAGGAAGCAGACGACGCATCAATTGGTCGGTCACCGCAAACCGCATGTTGGCGTTGCGATAGTGCGTGGTGATCGACTTGGCGACCGCGACGGATGCTTCGCGTCCACTGAAACGCAGTGACTGCACGGCATCGGCAACGTCGATCGCACTCAAGTCGATCGCATTGTCTTCCTGACGCTCGAGATCACGGACCAGCTTGGCATAGTCGATCGGAGTGGCCGACCAAGTGCGAAGTGAATCGGCAAGCTCGTTGACCGCCGGTCGGTCCAGCCATTGACGCTGGGATGGCTGTAATCCGTACCACTGCAATCGCGACAAGAACCGCTGGGCGACTTCCGCACGCGCGGCGGGCGACCCGTTGTCCACCGCCGCACGGATATCATCCAGAAGCAGGAATTCATGCCAGCCGCCCGGGTCGTTCGATCGGGCCAGCTCGGATTCCACATGATCAGCCAGTCCGGCAATCTTATTGGCCAGTTTCCGTGCGGCACCCGAATCGGCCAACACAGAAAACACCGGCTGCGATCCATCGATACTTTGCCGAGCCCCCGAATCAACAACCTTCCAAACCGCGCCCCAAACCGCCAAGCGTCGGTTCAGCCCGTGAGCGGTGCGCAGCCACTGGACTTGCAGTTGGCGATCGTCGACTTGTTCGGCCAGTTGCAAGCCGGCTTCGGCAAACGTCGCCAGCTGCTGCAGGGTGGATCCCGCGTCGGGATCGCCCAGCCAGTCGAACGATTCCAAGCGTCGTAAACGACTTTCGACCTGCCCGGCCCAACGGGCGGCCGGATCTTCGGCGAAGGCGCCGTCTTGGGCCAGGGGGAAATCGCCGTCGGTTGCGATCCCCGCCAAGTCGTTCAGCATTTCGTGCAGGGCCGCCGCCTCGGGCCAGCCCGCCGGATGCGTGTCGCCCTTGTGGTGGTCGGCGGCGGCAACGTCACGAGCTTCCGATTCCGGTTGCGTGTCGGGCGTCTGCTTGGCCGCCGGTGCTTGGCCCAGGGAAATCGGTTCCGGTTTGGTCGGCGGCGCGGGGGGGCCATCGGGCTTGTCGGTATCCGTTTCCGTGCCATCGATTCCCAGCGGTTGGCTGTCCGGACGATAGCGACCCAGGACGCGAATGGATTCCGGCAACACACTTTTGTGTTCCCGCCGCGTCGATGCGGTGACCGTTCGCGGCCCCAACGGCACGGCATCCCATTGGATCGAATCCGCCGTCCCGTAGGTTTCGCTTCGCAGCATCGATAGCCCGGCCAATTCACGATTGGTGTTCAGCCGCGGGGCACGCGCGATCACATTGGTCGGTCCACCGATGACGAATTCGTGAATGTCCGACGCATCCGGTGTGGTCGGTCGCGTGACGGACGGTTCCGATCGGTTCCATCGCCCGGACAGCGGATTCTTCAGCACCGGCCAACTTTGCCGCAATGCCACCAGGGAACCGTCGACGGTTCGTCGTGCCGGAGCGATCTGGGGTTGGACCAGCTTTGCCATGGAGTTGGCTTGGGTGACCAATTCGACCGCCGCGCTGCCGGCGCGGCTCCGCAATGCCGCCAGATCAAGCGTCGAGAACCAAGTCATCGACGAGATCGTGGAGGAGGCGACCAGCGGCCAGACCAGTAGTGCTCGTTTGATTTCCTTACGCATCGTGCGCATCTGCCCATGTGATGAGAGGGATTCTGCGATCAGCCCTGACCGCTGCAAAGGTTCATCGACCGTCAGGGTTCCCCTGTCCACGCCTGCTTCGCCGCGGTGCCCAACCGCCAAGTCCGGCGTCATCCCAACGGCTGATACGACCCCACCAGCCTGTGTTTTTGGATTCCGATTGCGGGTCCCCGAAACTTTCACACGGTCTTGGCGTGACGAAACGCTGCCGTTTGAGTAGCTTTTGCGGTATGAGCGAATCCACACTGCCCCCCGAATTGAAGCGTATCTACGTGGCCGGCCATCGCGGCATGGTCGGCGGCGCCGTTTGTCGGCGTCTGGAACGTGAAGATGTGCAGGTTGTGACGGCCAGTCGGAATGATCTGGATTTGACAGACGCGGCCGCAGTGGAAGACTTTTTTTCCCGCCAATCGATCGATGCGGTGGTTTTCGCCGCCGCTAAGGTGGGCGGGATCGTTGCGAACAACACGTATCCGGTGGAGTTTCTGTCGGACAACGTGCTGATGGCGACGCATTCGATCAAGGCGGCCTATCACAGCAAAGTGAAACGCTTTCTGTTTCTGGGCAGCACCTGTATTTATCCCCGCGATTGTCCCCAGCCGATCGTCGAAGATTCGCTTTTGACCGGGCCATTGGAACCGACCAATGAAGCCTATGCGTTGGCCAAGATCGCGGGGCTGAAATTGTGCCAGTACTATCGTCGCCAATACGGCGTGATGTTCCACAGTGCGATGCCGACCAATCTGTATGGCCCTGGCGACAATTATCATCCCGAACACAGCCACGTGTTGCCCGCGTTGATCCGCCGATTCCACGAAGCCAAATTGGACGGCACCGAAACGGTCACGATCTGGGGTACGGGATCACCACGTCGCGAATTTTTGTATGTCGATGACTTGGCCGATGCTTTGGTGCATTTGCTGGGCGTCAACGACCCGCCGGATTGGGTCAATGTCGGCACCGGTGTTGATCAAACGATTTTAGATTTGGCCAAGTTGGTGGCCGAAACCGTCGGCTTTGAAGGTAAGATCGAAACGGACCCGTCACGTCCCGACGGCACGCCGGTCAAGTGCACCAACGTGGATCGCTTGCAAGCGTCCGGTTGGCGGCATCGTGTCGACTTGGCCGAAGGGCTGCGTCGCACCTACGAAGCATTCCTGGCGGAACAATCGGCCGGCCAATTGCGGGCGGTTTGATCGATCCCCGATCCGTTCCAACCCATCCTTCTTTTCTTTTTCAGGTTAGAGCCTTTACCGTCATGACCAAGTCAGCATTGATCACCGGGATCACCGGCCAAGACGGCAGTTACCTTGCGGAACTGTTGTTGGAAAAAGGGTACACGGTGCACGGGTTGGTGCGTCGAAGCAGCACGTTTTCGACCGAACGGATCGATCACATCTATCAAGACGTGCACGACAACCCGAACCTATTGCTGCACTACGGTGACCTGACCGACGGGCAAGCGTTGACCAACTTGGTGTTGGATATCCAGCCCGATGAGATCTACAACTTGGGTGCCCAAAGTCACGTCCGCGTTTCGTTCGACCAGCCGGTTTATACGCTGCAGGCCGTCGGCGTCGGCGCGTTGAATGTCTTGGAAGCCGCCCGGTTGCTGGACAAGCAAAAATCGGTGCGTGTCTATCAAGCCAGCAGTAGCGAAATGTACGGCGACGTGATGGAAACGCCGCAGAAAGAAACGACGCCGTTCAACCCGCAATCGCCCTACGCTTGTGCAAAGGTTTACGCGTTCCATCAAACCGTCAACTATCGTCGCAGTTACGACTTGTACGCCAGCAACGGCATCCTGTTCAACCACGAATCGGAACGTCGGGGCGAAACGTTTGTGACGCGAAAGATCACGCGTGCCGCCGGCCGGATCAAAGTCGGTCTGCAAGACAAACTGTACTTGGGCAACATGGACGCCAAGCGAGACTGGGGTTACGCCAAAGACTATGTCGAAGGCATGTGGCGCATCCTGCAGCACAGCGAACCGGATGACTTTGTCCTGGCCACCGGCCGCACCGAAACGGTTCGCGATTTCTGTCGTCTGGTCTTCGAACAACTGGACATGAATTACGAAGACCACGTGGAGATCGATCCGCGTTACTTCCGGCCCGCCGAAGTCGAATTGTTGCTGGGTGATTGCACCAAGGCGAAAGAAAAGTTGGGCTGGACGGCCACGACGGATCTGGAGGAATTGGCTCGCATCATGACCCAGCACGATTACGAGCTGGCCCAACGCGAAGCCCATTCGAAGACCTTCGTGCCGAACTAGGTTCGGCGTCCCGTTTGCGGGATGTCTGAAAGCTGGTTGAGGATTCTGAAATTGCCGCGAGATGGCGGCAAGGTTTGCGGTATCGCAACCGGTCGTGTCCGGCCTGGGCACCGCTTAGGGCGGACGCTACGATTGCGCCATGGCAAAGAAGAAGAATTCCAACACCGGATTTGAGTACGTCGAACCCATCGGGGATCGTGTGTTGGTTCGCAAAGACGAACCGAAACGCGAAACCCGTGGCGGCATCGCGCTTCCCGATGCGGCGGAGATCCCGACGATCACCGGTCGCATCGTGACGATCAGCGCGGTGGTCGAAAACGACGACGAATTGCCGCTTCGCCAGTACGACAAGATCTTGTTCCACCCTAAAAACGCGATCCCGGTGGATTTGGAGCACGACAACCAGTTGTTCGTGATCCCGGTGGAAGATGTGGTGGCGGTGTTCCGCCGCGACCCGCCTGCCGAATAGTCCACCAGCACGTGGATCCGAGTCATCGCTGGTGTCTGCTGGCGGCAATTCGGACCGGCCCCGAGTGAACCGCCAGATCGCGGGTCGTCTCCTTTCTTTTAAAGTCCGCCGGCCGACCGAGCCTTCTTTACCGGCGCCGCGTTTCCGCCGGGGTTGACCCACCGTCATCAACTCGCAGTCCGCCGCCCATGGCGATACTTCTGGGTCGCCGACGACACGATTCCGCCCGGTGCCGATGAAGTCCGGGGCTGACGAAACAGCCGCCAGGCATCTAAAACATGGGGCTTTACCGCTTCGCAGCCTGGATGCCTGAACCCCGATGTCCGATTCCGCCAGTCCGTTTCGCGCCCCCAACGGCAGCCCGAACTTTCCGTCGCTTGAGCAAGAAGTGCTGGAATTCTGGGACCAGAACGACATCTATGCCCAGTCGCTTTCGCGTCGCAAAGACGCCGATTCGTTCGTTTTCTTCGAAGGCCCGCCGACCGCCAACGGGCTGCCCCACCCGGGACACTGTTTGACGCGTTCGATCAAGGACGTGTTTCCCCGATATCAGACGATGAAGGGCCTGCGTTGCCAACGCAAAGCCGGTTGGGACACCCACGGTTTGCCGGTCGAAGTCGAAGTCGGCAAGGACCTGGGTATCCACAGCAAGGAAGAAATCGAAGCCTACGGCGTCGAACCGTTCATCCAAAAATGTGAACAAAGCGTCTTTCGCTACATCCAACAGTGGCAACAGTTGACTCGGCGTCTGGGTTTCTGGGTCGATCTGGATGATGCCTATGTGACGTATCACCAAAGCTATGTCGAAAGCGTTTGGTGGAGTCTGAAAAACCTGTTCGATCGCGGACTGCTGTATCAAGGTCACAAGATCGTGTGGTGGTGGGCCCAAGGCGGAACGGCGCTTTCGGCCGGCGAGGTCGGGCAAGGGTACCGAGAGGTGGCCGACCCCAGCGTTTACGTTCTGTTCCCGCTGGTCGACCATCCGGGACGCAACTTGGTCGTCTGGACCACGACGCCCTGGACGCTGCCCAGCAACATGTACGCCGCGGTGCATCCGGATTTGACGTACAGCATTTGTCGCGACGACGAAACCGACAGCGAATTGGTCATCGCCAGCGACTTGGTCGAAACGATCGCCGGCAAACTGAAACGCGAACTGCCGGTCATCGGTACCGTCGGCGGCGATGAACTGATCGGTTTGCGTTACGAACCGCCGTTCGATTTTTACAAGAACAAACTGGGCGACCCTCAAGGCAAGCTGATCGACGGCGGCAGCGAATCGTTGTACTGGCGTGTGGTCGAAGCCGATTTTGTTACCACCGACAGCGGTACCGGTTTGGTCCACCAGGCGCCCGCCTTTGGTGAAGTCGACCACGAGGTTCTGGTCCAACAACGGTTGCGTTTCACCGACGACAGCCGTCCGGAATTGTTGTGCGCCGTCGGACCGGACGGCAAATTCACCTCCGAAGTCGCCGGCGATGCCGCGCTGGATTCGGTGGTGGGTGTTTGGGTCAAAGACGCCGACAAACCGCTTTCACGCATGCTGAAGGAACGTGGCCGGCTGTTGCTGTTGGATCAATACCTGCACGAGTATCCGTTCTGTTGGCGTGCCAGCAGCGACCCGTTGATCCAGTATCCGCGTCAAAGTTGGTTCATCCGCACGACCAAGTTCAAAGACTTGATGCTGAAGAACAACGCCGCGATCGGTTGGCAACCCGAACACATCCGCGACGGCCGATTCGGCAACTTCTTGGCGTCCAACGTCGACTGGGCACTGTCGCGCGAGCGGTACTGGGGTACGCCCCTGCCGATCTGGGTTTGCGAATCGACCGGGCGTGGTGAAGCGATCGGCAGCTATGACGAACTGTTGGCCAAACCGGGCGTCGACGGAACACAGTCGTGGGAAAAAGCCAAAGCGGCTGACCCGGATTTGTCGGAACACTTGAAAGTGCACAAGCCGTACATCGACGACGTTACCTACGATTCGCCGTTCGCCGACGGTGCACGGATGCGGCGTGTGCCGGAGGTCATCGATTGCTGGTACGACAGCGGCGCGATGCCGTTCGCCCAGTACGGATGGCCACATCAAAACGACGATCTGTTTGCCGATCAATTCCCGGCCGATTTCATCAGCGAAGCTTTGGACCAGACGCGAGGTTGGTTTTACAGTCAACTGGCGATCAGCACGATGCTGTTCGGCGAAGGCGGTTCGTTGGTCGCCGAAGGACATCAACCGACCGGGCAATCGTTGCAGCCCGATCTGCCGTATCCGCATCCGTATCGCAACTGCATTGTGCTGGGGCTGATGCTGGGCGAAGACGGCAAGAAGATGTCGAAGTCGGAAAAGAATTATCGCGAACCCGATGAGATCTTTGACCGCTACGGTGCCGATGCCCTGCGATGGTTCTTCTTCAGCGGCCAGACGCCTTGGACGGCGATCCAGTATCGCGAGCAAGCCATCAAGGATTCGATCCCCGAATTCTTGTTACGGCTTTGGAACGTGTACAGCTTTTTCATGATCTATGCCGAAATCGACGGCTTCGATCCAACGGTGGCGACCGCGGCCGATGCGAATCTGAGCCCCCAAAGCTTGGCGTCGGCACCGACGTATCGTCCGGCCGATCAACGCAGCGAAATTGATCGCTGGATCCTGTCGGAACTGAACCAGACGATCCAGACCGTGACCGAGCGGATGGATGCGCTGGACAATTACAACGCTTGCGAAGCCATCACGCACTTGGTGGACGGGCTTAGCAACTGGTACGTCCGTCGCAGCCGCGATCGTTTCTGGGCGTCGGACAAAGATTCGGCCGACAAGCATGACGCGTATTGGACATTGTACGAATCGCTGTTGCAGGTCAGCCGGCTGATCGCGCCGTTCGTGCCGTTCATCGCCGAAACGTTGTGGCGCCGCTTGGCCGAACCGTTCGGCGACACCGCAGCGGCCAGCGTGCACTTGTGCGACTATCCCCAAGCGGACTCGTCACGAATCGATGCCAACCTGACCGATTCGATGTCGCTGCTGCGTGAAATTGCGTCGATGGGACGCAGTGCCCGCGCCGATGCGAAGTTGAAGGTACGTTTGCCGCTGTCGAAAGTCGAAGTCGTCTTGGCCAGTGACGACCGGGTGCAGTGGCTGCAGAGTCATGACGCATTGGTGAAGGAAGAATTGAACGTCAAGCAAGTCGAATACACGACCGAGGGCGATCAGTATGTCCAATACACGGTTGTGCCGAACTTCAAACGCTTGGGGCCCAAGGTCGGCAAACAAGTCCCCGCAGTGAAGAAGGCGTTGGCCCAAGCCGACGGGAATGAATTGCTGGCCCTTCTGCAGCGTGACGGAAAGGTCACGCTGTCGCTGGGCGATGGATCGGTGGAGTTGGACAACGATGACATCGAAGTCCGATTGCAGGCACGCGACGGCTGGGCGGCCGCCCAGGGACGCGAGTGCGTCGTGGTGCTGAACACCGAGGTCACCGATGAATTGCGTCGCGAAGGTGCCGCAAAGGACTTGATCCGCGTGGTGCAGAACGAACGTAAACGCATCGATTGCAACTATACCGACCGCATCGAAATCGGCATCGTCAGCGATGACGATGATGTCAACGCGGCGATCGATGCACACGCCGAATTGATCAAGGGCGAAACCTTGGCCGACGCATTGACCACGTCCGCGTTGGATGGCGTCGATGCCGCGAAGTCGGACTTGGGATCGGTGTACGTGCGAAAGGTTGACGGCTGATGAATGCAGGACAATCGCCACCGGATTCCGATCGTCCCGGCGTCGACGAACCTTTGCGTGTGGCGGTGTTCCTTAGCGGCAGCGGACGGACGCTGGCCAACCTGATCCGGCACCGCGATGAATCCGGATTGCCGATCGATTTTCGATTGGTGATCGGCAGCCGAAGCGGTTTGAAAGGACTGCAGATCGCGGAATCGGCGGGCATCACCACCCGCGTGGTTCGCAAATCGGATCATCCCGACCCCCAGGAATACTGTCGGGCGATGTTTGATCCGTGCCGAGACGCCGGCGCGGAGCTGGTCGTCATGGCGGGGTTCTTGAAACACGTTTTGATCCCCACGGATTTCGAAAATCGGGTGATCAACATCCATCCGTCGCTGTTGCCCGCTTTCGGCGGCCAGGGAATGTATGGTCACCGAGTGCATCAGGCGGCCATCGACCGTGGGGTGCGGATCAGCGGATGCACCGTCCATTTTGTCGACAACCATTACGACAATGGGCCGATTCTGTGGCAGCGAAGCTGTCCGGTACGGCCGGGGGATGACGCCGACGCGTTGGCCGACCGAGTCTTTCAGCAGGAATGCCAAGCTTTGCCCGAAGCGATCCGAATGGTACACCAGGATTGGCGTCATTCCGGCGAACCCACTGGCGGTCGCGATACAATGCGTCAGTAGGGAAAACGCACCCCCGCAGACTGTGTTTGACGTGTCGCACACGTTGCACCGGTCGATGCCGGTCGGTCCGTCATCGGGTGCACGTCATGGATTTATAAAACAAAGTCGGTCATGGGCGTTGTTCGTCGAACGATCGTGATTGCGGTTTGGATCATCGGGGCCATCGGGCTTTCGTCGGCTATTTCTGCGCAAAATAGCGACGACATCGACCCCACAGCGGGGCAAGGCGTCTGGATCGACATCGCACCCCCGTTTTCGCGTGGGCTGGTTGATGACGTCTTGGCCGGCTTGGATCAGTTGGCACAATCCACCCCCAGCGATTCCCGTCGCACCGTCGTTCTTGCCTTTCGCGAATCCGCGTCAGACGTGCAAACGGAATTCGAAGAAGCGTTGCGTCTGGCCCGCCGGATCAATTCACCGGATTACCGTCGGTTGCGGATCGTCGCGTTTGTCGACGGGCAAATCACCCGGCACGCGGTCTTGCCGCTTGCGGCCGTGGAACGGTTGATGCTTTCCAACAACGCCGTGTTGGTCGGATTCGATTCGAAACAAGATTCGATCGACGAAACGGTCCAGGCCGCTTATCAAGCCATCGCCAAACGTCGCGGTTTGTTTCCCGAATCGTTGGTGTCGGCTCTGGTGGATCCGGATGGCGAATTGGTGCGTCTGACCACGTCCGATGGCGGGCGACCGCTGGTGACCGGCGACGAATTGCAATCGATGCGGCAAAGTGGCGACGTCATCGAAGAAGACATCTGGAAAGCGTCCGGCGAAGCGTTGTCGGTGTCTGCCGTCCAGCTTCGTGATCTGCGTGTGGCCACCGACGTCATCGCGACCGGACGACGCGACGATGAAACGACCGCGCAGAAGATTCGCGAAAGCCTGGCCAGTCGATTGGATCTAAGGGAATTGCGTCCTTTGGCGACTGACGACGGGGCCTCGGATCGACGCGGCGTCTTGTTGGAAATGATCGGATCGGTGACGACGGCCAAGTCACAGCGTTGGCAAAGCAATTTGAACGCGACCTTATCCGGCGATGTGAACACTTGGCTGGTTTCGGTGGATTCCGACGGTGGTAGCTTCGGCGAAAGCATGGGGTTGGCGGGATGGTTTGCCAGCCCGACGCCTCCGCTGCAACGAGTGGTCGGTTTTGTTCCCGGTCGTGCCATCGGTGATGCGTCCATCATCGCCACCGCTTGCAAGCCGTTGTATCTGTCGCCCGATGCAAAGCTGGGTGGTCCCGGTGCCGATTCGATCCAGCCGGAACAGGTGGCCGATCAACGCGAATTGATCGAATTGATTGCCCGACGAACGAACCGATCGGCCGGGTTGTTGATGGGGCTGTTGGATCGTCAACGACAGGTGTTCCGGTACACCAACAAACAGACCGGACGTGTGCGGTATGCGACGCAGCAACAACTGGTCGACGACGCCGACGATCCGGATTTGGAACGTGACCGTTGGATGCAAGGCGAAGCGATCGATTTGTCCAGCGGCCTGACGGCGGAGCAAGCCGTGCAGTTGGGTTTGGCCGATGGCATCGCATCGTCTTTGGATCAGGTGGCGGCACAGGCCGGGTTGTCCGCGGTGCCCGCACCGGCGGCCGACCGAGGCATCGTGCGGGCGGTCGAAAGTATCGGCCGTCGTCAGGGTCTGGCGTTTCTGGCGTTGATGATCGGCTTCATGATGCTGTCGACTGAAATGAGTGCGCCGGGGCTGGGGATTCCCGGCTTCGTTTCGATGATCTGTTTCGGTTTCTTTTTCTGGGTCCAGTATCTGAACGGGACCGCGGAATGGTTGGAATTGTTGGCTCTGGTGTTGGGGTTGGTTTGTATCGCGATTGAGTTTTTTGTGGTTCCTGGGCTGGGGGTCTTTGGCATCGGCGGTTTGCTGCTGACGATGTTGGCGGTGGTTTTGATGAGCCAGACGTTTGTGGTGCCGCGAAACGTGTATCAGGTCGAAGTGTTGACCCGCAGCGTTTGGATGGCACTTGGCGGATTGGCCAGCACGATGGCCGGGTTCGCGCTGATACGCTACTTCATGCCGCATTTGCCGGTGCTGAATACCTTGGTGATGGAACAACCCGATGCGCAGTTGATCGACCAGCAGGAACGCTTGGCCCATTTCGAAGACTTGTTGGGACAGACCGGGACGACCATGACGCCGTTGCGGCCGTCGGGTAAAGCAAGGATCGGTGAACGCGTCGTGGCGGTGGTCAGCGACGGCCAGGCGGTCGAACGCGGCGCGACCGTTCGCGTGATCAAAGTCTTGGGCAATCGGATCGTGGTCGAAGAAGCGACGTGATGGCATCCACTTACTCCTTCGGCCTGTTGATCCTGTTTTACGTGCTGTTGGTGCTGGAGTTTCTGGTTCCAAGCGGTGGCCTAATAGGCGTTGCGGCGGTGGCATCGGCGGTCGCCTGTTTGGTGACCGCGTTTTCGCACAGCGTTTTTTTGGGGACGGTTTATTCGTTGGTGATCATGGCGTCGACGCCGGTGGTGCTGATGCTGGTGATCAAGTTGTGGCCACACACGCCGATCGGACGCCGCATTTTGAATCGACGCCCCGGTCAAGCCGATCCGCAGCGACCGCAAAAGGTGACCGAATCGGGGGTGGCCTATCCGGATTTGATCGGACGATCCGGTGATGCGTTGACGGATCTGTTGCCAAGCGGTCGTGCCAGGATCGGTGGCGACGCCTTGGACGTCACATGTCTGGATGGCCCCGTGGATGCCGGCAAGGCGGTACACGTGGTCGACATCAGCGGCGGTCGAATCCGCGTCCGTCGTGGTGAAGGTTTCAAAGCGACGCCCGACGAATCGTCGGATCCCAATGTCGTCGACCGCGACTCTCCGGCGGCGTCCGATTTGTCCTTCGACATGGACGATTTTGAGTAGGCTGAATTCGAACCAACGTTGGTACCGCCATTGCAGGCGGCGATTCGCTGCATTGACCCGCCAGCGGAGATTTCGAACCGTTCCCCGATCATGTAGCGATTGACTTTACGTCGCACAGCAGCAGCGCCGTGAATAAGACTGGCGAAAAGCTTCGAAGGCTCGCCGTGGCTAAAGGCTGGCGAATTCAGGTTTGAACTTCGGTAGTTGAATCGTTCGAAATGAGCGGATTGAGTATCGCAAGAGTCGCCCTACGATTGTCTCGATCGGTGCTTCTTAAAATTTTCGGCCTGCTCGTAGATCTCTTTGTAGACCTCGTCACGGTCAACGGGTGGGTAGCCGTGGTCGGCTAGGACGAGGATGAGATCGACTTTGAGTTCAGCTTTGATGTCGTCGCGCTGGCTCCAGTCGGTGTATTTGACTTTGTCATCGACGACCAGCTTTACGGCTTTGGATAGTTCGATCAGCTTGTCTTCGGGGTAGGTGAAGTCGTACTTGATGGCGAGGGCTTTGAGGATGTCGTAGAAGGCTTTTTCTTCGAGGTCGATTCCAAGGTCTGCGAATGAACCTCGTTCATCACCAAGTTCTCTCGCTAGCTCCGCGAACCGGTTGAAAAGTTCATCCGTGACGTAATCAGTGAAATCACTCGTTACATCGCTGACCAGCACGCTTTCTTCGTCCCGCTCGTTGTAGCGATCGACCAGTGATTGGAACTTCTTACTGAACTCGATCCCCTTGGATCGATTCGTCTTCTTGAAGTCCTCAATCGCCTTGGCCAGCAACTGCTGCAGCAACTTGATCTTCGTGTTGGGCAGCTTGATCTTCTCGATCTTGGCGAGGTAGTCATCGTCGAAGATGTCGATGCCGTCGACCGTGCCCATACTGAAGATCTCTTCGACTCCGTCGCTCTTGAGTGCTTCGGCGATCATCTCTCGGACGCGTGCGTTCATCTGAGCGGCGTCGGGGGCGTTACCCTTGGTCAGCTTGAACACGATGGAGCGAACGGCCAGATAGAAGTGGATGTGATCACGCTCGCTCTGGGTTAGGCCCTCGCTGCCACAACAAATGTCATAGGCCGCTTTCATACGCTGAACCAAAGCCATGAAACGCTTCTCGATCTTGTCCGTAAGCATGACGTATTCGGACGCACGATTGAGGCAAGCGAGCTGGCTGACAGAATCGCCGTTGAAATAGTCCGAGGTGTCGAACTTTTGTAATAGCTGGCGAAGCAGGTCCAGGTGGTCTTTCACGGTCACGACGGATTGTTGGATGTCCTCGATGTTCCGCTCGTCGGCTTTGTTGTAGTGAGCCATCGCCAGATTCATCTGAGACTTGATGCCGATGTAATCGATCACCAAACCCTTTTGCTTCGATTCAAACTTGCGGTTCACTCGGGAAATCGTCTGAATCAAGTTGTGGCGTTTGATCGGCTTGTCGATGTAGATGCTGTCCAGTTCGGGCACATCAAATCCGGTGAGCCACATATCGACGACGACCGCAATCTTGAAGTTCGATTTCGCGTCCTTGAACTGGCGTGCAAGTTCTTCGCGATACTCTTTGCTGCCCAGCAGGTCGTACAGATCCTTGTCGTCATCTTTGCCGCGAGTCATGATCATCTTGATCCGCTCCATCGGCTTGATCTTCTTGCGCTCGGTCTCAGACAGTTGGATGCCCTCGGCACACTCGCGGACTTCATTCCACTCAGGACGCAGAGCGATCACTTCCTTGAAGAAGTCCCAGGCGATCTCGCGTTTGCTGCACACAAACATCGCCTTGCCTTCGACTGTCGAACCTTCTTCGACTCGTTTCTCGTAATGAGCCACAAAGTCGGCGGCCAGAGCCTTGATGCGGTCGGGATCGCCCAGGATGGCATTCATCTGGGCCGAGGCTTTCTTGCTCTCCTCGATCTGATAATCGCTGGCCCCTTCGTCGGCGCAGCGCTGGTAGTAAGCTTCGATTTCCTCCAGCTTCTTGTTGTCTAACAGCACCCTGGCTGCTCGCCCCTCGTAGACGATCCGCACGGTGATCTCATCTTTCACCGACTCGGTCATCGTGTAGGAATCGACCACCTCGCCAAAAACATCGAGCGTGGCGTCGATGGGCGTGCCGGTAAAGCCGACATAGGTGGCATTGGGCAGCGAATCGTGCAGGTACTTGGCAAACCCGTAAGTCTTCTTCACTCCCTTGTCCGTCACCTTCAGCTTTTGGTCCAGATTGATCTGACTGCGATGCGCCTCGTCGGAAATGCAGATCACGTTGCTGCGCTCGGTCAGCAACTGAGCGTCTTCGGTGAACTTGTGAATGGTCGTCAGGAAAACGCCGCCGCTCTTGCGTCCGGCCAGCAACTCGCGGAGCTTATCGCGGCTTTCGACGCTCACGACAGTTTGATCGCCGATGTAGTTCTTGGCGTTGGTGAACTGCTTCGACAATTGATCGTCCAGATCCGTGCGGTCAGTAATCAGCAGGATCGTAGGGCTCTCGAATTCGAGGCTCTTCATCAACAGCCGCGTCAGGAACAGCATCGTAAAGCTCTTGCCGCAGCCGGTTGCGCCAAAGTACGTGCCGCCCTTGCCGTCGCCATCGGGCTTGCGAGCTTGCCGGATGTGTTCATACAGCTTGCAAGCCGCGTAGAACTGCGGATACCGACAAACGATCTTCACTTCGGCCTTGGAAACATCCGGAAAGTAGATAAAGTGCCGGATCACCTGCCGCAAACGCCGTTGGTCAAACAATCCTTGCAGCATCGTATGCAACGAATCGATACCGTCTCGCGTGGCGGACTCTTCGCCCGTGATTTTCTGCCAGGTGTAGAAGAACTCGTAGTCCGCAAACAGCGAACCCATCTTGTTGTTTACCCCGTCGCTGATCACGCACAGGGCGTTGTACTTCATCAGTTCGGGAATATCGCGAGCGTAGCGGATCGTCAATTGTTTCCAAGCGTCGTGCAAAGTCGCGTTCTCGCGGATCGCGCTCTTGAACTCCAGCACCACCAGCGGCAAGCCGTTGATGTAGAGAATCCCATCCGGAATCCTCAGCTCGCGGCCTTCGATCTCCAGTTGGCTGACGATTCGATAGATGTTCGTGTCGTCGACTTCGTATCCAACTCTGGCTTCGGCTGCGAGCATCATGTCGCTAGATTGTCGCCTTTCGCTCCGCGAAACTAGCTTCTCCCCGTCTGGAGTTTCTTCCGAACGCATCTTTCGCGGAGCGAAAGGCGACTCTGAGTAGTCGATCAGTTGGATGTAGAGATCCTTCTGGTCGCGGTCTTCCCGTTTCAGCAGGAAGCCGTCCGAGACCCATTTGCAGATCGTTTTGTTGGAGTCGTAAAGATCGGCGGCGTTGAGTGCGTCCAGTTGCCGAAGGATCGAATCGATTTCGCCCGCTGTGATGTTGTCGGCGGCGTAACGCTTCGAAAGATAGTCGCGTAGGTCGCTGCGGAACAGTACATCGCTGGGCTCGCGATCAAGCTCGTTGCCAAGTGTGTGCGGGTAGCCTTGATCACCCAGCAGGCTGATAATGGCTTCTTCGAGTTTCGCTTCGGTGTATTTCACGGTGCTCCAACACTTTTTCAACGCAAGGTCGCAAAGGTGCTGAGGCGCAAAGGGGAGGGACTCATGTCTGAATGTTTCTTTGCGACTCTGCGGCTTCGCGTCTCTGCGTTTTCATAATTCATGCACGACCCGATGAATTCCGTCTTTGACCAGTCTTTCGCCGAAATTAATCACCAGGCCCAGCTTGAGGTTCCTCAGTCGTAGGTATGTCAGTAGCTGCGTGGCGAAGATTGAATTGTATTGCGTCACGGCCTTGCATTCGACAATGACGAGGTCGTTGACGAGCAAGTCGATCTTCAGCGGTGTAGCGAGCGTGACGTCCTTGTACTGAATGGGCGAGGGAACTTGTCGTCGGACGTTGCAGCCCTGTTGTGTCAATTCGTAGGCCAGGGCTTCTTCGTAGACTGATTCAAGCAAACCCGGGCCGCCTAAGGTGCGATGGACTTCAATGGCCGCGGAAACGATTACCTGGCTGATCTCGTTTTCGGTCATCAATCGTTACTCCGAAGTCATTTTTTTAACGCAAAGGCGCGAAGGCGCAAGGACGCAAAGGGGATGCGCGCGACTTTTCAATGTCTTCTTTGCGACTCTGCGCCCTTGCGTCTTTGCGTTTTCTTTGTCCGACCGCATCATACGCTCTCCGCCACCAGTTTTTCAGCCTCAGGAATGCGAAGTTCGCCTGAGAGGAGTTTGGGGAGGAGTGTGTCGCGAAGTTTGGATAACACCGCGGTACTCTGCCAGTTCTCACTAATCCTGTTGGTTAATGGCACTACCGAGTCGCCGAAAGCGTTTTGCAATTCCACAGATGGAAGAAGGAGTTGAATTGTTCGTAGCTGACTCTGCTTGATTCCGATCACCGTCGTACCCGTAGCATGGCCGCGAAGGTCATGCTGAAATTGCGGAGACTGCAAAAGGAATCTGAGGTAGGAATTGTGGAGCAAGGTCGGTTCCCCCCGCAAAGTTATGATTCGCTGTGCTAATGCAACTTTACGTCCATCCAATTGCGCAACCTCACCTAAAGGTGCCTCCGTTGTCATTACGACATCATCACGCTCTGGAATCCCACGCCGCATCCAAGTGTCGTAATCTTCGATAGCAATGTATTCTTGCGGAGGCAGTATTCTTCCGCCCTTAACGATCTTAGCCGTAATTAGTGGAACCCCACTCGTTGTTTTCTTCGGCGTTTTGCCTCTGTAATCGATGATTGCTTCCATTGAATCTTCGAGTGGTTTCACGTCCCATCCCTCAGGGATCCAGCCCATTTCTTCATCGAAGGCGAAGGTGGCGGGGAAGAGGCTGCGGATGTTCTCTGGGAGTGGCTTTCGGGCGGGGCCGAGGGCGCGGCGGGTTTCGGCTCGGGCGGCCAGTGGCTCGGGGATGGAATGGCCAGCGGCCAAGGCATTGTCGATCACCGGATCAAAATCCACAAACCAACTCTTGAACAACGCCCGCGCCATCGACTCCAGCGTCTCATTCATCCGACGATTCAAATCGATCTTGTCATCGATTATGGATGCCAGTTCCGTAATTCCTTCGCGGACATTGTCCGGAGGAATAGGAACAACTACCTCACGAATGTCCTTCAGATTTAGAGTTCGCTGAACCGTTGTATTGAAACGTGAGTTCATGAATTGCTGAGCTGGGTGGCTCAGCAGTGCAAGCCGCACCCATCGGCGAAGTTCCGGGTTTTCGAGGCGTACAACTGCGATGGCTCGCGCGACGTTCCAATCCGCCATTTCCTCTGAGACTAAAGCACAATCGCCGGGATTGCCAACGAGTGTGATGAGTAGCTCGTTACCGGATAATCGAGTTCGCCTGTACTCGTCGTCTTTTTTAGCACTAATCAAGAAATCTGGCTCACCAAGCACTCGCCCATTCTTGACATCTGAGACTTTGACAAGCGGAACTCCCTCCGCGGTGTTTTTGCCGGGGTACATGACTCCAACCGCGAGCGCGTTCCTTGAGTCTTCAAGCAAACTCTCGATTGTTGTAAACCTCCATTCTGCCGGGGCGGTTCCACCGCATAACTCCCACGTCGCCCGCAAATCACTCTCCATAACCAAGCACCTCCAGATTCTTCCGGATGGCTTGATCGAGCTTCTCCGTGGGGGCATACAAATCTAAAACGCAGAGACGCGAAGACGCAGAGACGCAAAGATGTTGTTCTGACTGTCTTCCTTTGCGTCTTTGCGACCTTGCGTCTTTGCGTTGAAACCCATCCCGCAACACCAAAGCATCGTCGCCTAGCAAGCTACTCCCCATAACCAAGCACCTCCAGATTTTTCCGGATGGCTTGATCGAGCTTCTCCGTGGGGGCATACAAATTTAAAACGCAGAGGCGCGAAGGCGCAGAGGCGCAAAGATTTTGGTCTTGGTCTCTTCCTTTGCGTCTTTGCGACCTTGCGTCTTTGCGTTGAAACCCATCCCGCAACACCAAAGCATCGTCGCCTAGCAAGCTACTCCCCATAACCAAGCACCTCCAGATTTTTCCGGATGGCTTGATCGAGCTTCTCCGTGGGGGCATACAAATTTAAAACGCAGAGGCGCGAAGGCGCAGAGGCGCAAAGATTTTGGTCTTGGTCTCTTCCTTTGCGTCTTTGCGACCTTGCGTCTTTGCGTTGAAACCCATCCCGCAACACCAAAGCATCGTCGCCTAGCAAGCTACTCCCCATAACCAAGCACCTCCAGATTCTTCCTGATCGCTTGATCGAGCTTCTCCGCTTCATCCATCTGCCCGTACAGCGTGGCGGTCAAGTCAGCCATCTTCGTCTCAAACGGAATGCCGTCGTCTTCCAGCGGAGCCGCGCCGACATAACGTCCCGGCGTGAGCACGTAGTCGTTGGCTTTGATGTCCTCCAGCGTCGAGCTTTTGCAAAAGCCGGGTTGGTCTTCGTACTCGCCGTCCTTCGATTCGCCTCGCCAAGCGTGATAGGTCCTCGCAATCTCGTCGATGTCGTCTTCGGTCAACTCCTTGTGCGTGCGGTCCACCATCGTGCCGTGGTTTCGAGCGTCGATGAAAAGCGTTTCGCCGTGACGGGCGCGGAGGTCGCTACCAGACCGGCGGCTAGCGCCTTGCCGCTCACCTTTATTCTTGGTGATGAACCACAGGCAAACGGGAATCTGAGTCGTGTAAAACAACTGCCCCGGCAGCGCGATCATGCAATCGATCAGATCGTTTTCGATCAGCTTTTGGCGAATCTTGCCCTCGCCGCTGGTGCTGGTGGACATCGAACCGTTGGCCAGCACAAAACCCGCGATGCCATTTTCAGACAGCTTCGACACCATGTGTAGGATCCAGCCGTAGTTGGCGTTGCCGGTGGGCGGCACGTCGTAACCGCTCCAGCGAGGATCGTCGCTCAGTTCGTCGGCGGCTCGCCACGCTTTCAGGTTGAACGGCGGATTGGCCATGATGTAATCCGCCTTCAGATCCGGATGCTGATCCTTGAAAAAGGTGTCGGCGGGGACTTCGCCCAGATTGCCCGAGATGCCGCGAATGGCCAGATTCATTTTGGCCAGCTTGTACGTCGTGCTGGTTTGCTCCTGCCCGTAGATCGAGATGTCTTTCTGGTTGCCGCTATGGCTGGTGACAAACTTGACGGACTGGACAAACATGCCGCCGCTGCCACAGCAGGGGTCGTAGATCTTGCCGCTGTACGGCTCGATCATTTCCGCGATCAGGTTGACCACGCACTTGGGCGTGTAGAACTCGCCGCCCCCTTTGCCTTCGGTCGCCGCAAATTTGCCCAGGAAGTACTCGTAGACGCGGCCTACGACATCCTCTTTGGAATCGGCAATCGTGTTGATGTTGTTGATGCTGTCAATCAACGCCGCCAGCTTGGCAACATCGATGCCCATCCGCGAGAAGTAGTTGTCGGGTAGTGCTCCCTTGAGCGATGGGTTGTTCTTTTCCACGGCATGCAGGGCGCTATCGATACGAACGGCGATGTCGTCTTGTTTGGCCTGCGCCACGATCGTGGACCACCGCGAGTTCTCTGGCAGATAGAAGACGTTCTTCATCGTGTAGAACTCGACCATGTCCACATAGTCGCCCTTGCCGTCATCGATGATCGCCTGCCGCCGCTCCTCAAATCGATCGCTGACGAACTTCAGAAAGATCAGCGAGAGGACGACGTGCTTGTACTCGGACGATTCAACCGTCCCACGCAGCTTGTCTGCGGTGTCCCAGAGGGTTTGCTCGAAGGATTTTTTGGATTCAGTTGCCTTCTTCTTGGATGCGGTTGATTTCTTTGCCATGCGGGTCGATCGGATAACGAAAAAGGCAGTGCTTCTACTATTAGGATGAAAACCAAGAGTTTAGCAATTTGACCTGTTCTTAACACGACCGGTTGCACCATCGGTGTGCCCATTCATTGGATTCGGATTCGCAAACAACCCTGGTGCACAGCTCGACGTAATACAATTGTTGCTATTTGCATCCAGTGGATGGTGCGTGAAGCTATGCCGTCAAACCGGGGGCTTGTCCATTCCGGCCGTTTCCCCAGACCGAAGAAGTTCTTGGAGTTACTGGAACACAACGCTGGATGTGTTGCCGAACCAGAGGTAACTGTGTGACCGAACGCGGAACGAATGGGAACGCGAACATGGCTACGCAAAGGATCAACTCAACTGCCAATAGACCAATGCCAATTTCAATCGAGGTGATCGGCCTACAAATGATTCCAGGCCGAAGCAAAGCACGAAATCACTACGTGTAAGTGTGAGCCTAGCAGCGGATCGTCTTCTTTGACGCTTCCAAGACGTCGATTGCGCTGACACCCCGGCCGATTCGATACGGCGATGCGATGCCGGCGGTGACGAAACGTCGGGCGCGTTCGATGGCCGAAACCAAGTCCTTTTGGGACGCCAGACCGGCGGTGATCGCGGCCGACAGCACGCAACCGGTGCCGTGCAGATTGCCGCCGTCGATCCACTGGGTCGTCCAGGTTTGCGTTTCCGGCCGTCCGCTTTGGCCTGAGCGCAGCGACAAAAAATCGACCGCGTGATTGTCGAATTGGGCTTTGATCAAGACGGCTGGAACGCCCTGGTCGTGCAACCGCGTCGCGGCAACGGCCAAATCGTCTTCGCTTTCGATGCTGGTTTCCGCCAGTCGTTCGGCTTCGAATCGATTGGGGGTGACCAGGGACGCGACCGGCAACAACTGGGTTCGCAATGCGTCGACGGCGCCGTCATCGATGATCGCGTGGCCGTGTTTGCTGATCATCACCGGGTCGACCACGATCGGACATTTCAGTGACGACAAAGCCGCCGCGACCGTGGCGATCATTTCAGCCGTACCCAAAGCACCGGTCTTCACCGCGTCGGGCGGAATGTCACTGGTCACGCAGTCGAATTGGCTTTGGAAAAAGTCCATCTGCAGCATTTCGACCGCTTCGACGCCTTGCGTGTTTTGCACGGTCAGCAGCGTCACTACCGCCGAACCATAGACGCCGAAGGCATGCAGCGTTTTCAAATCGGCTTGCATCCCGGCACCGCCCGACGGATCGCTGCCGGCGATGGTCAGTGCGACGGGATGGCGTGGGCCGAGTGGTGTTTCAGGTTGGTTCATCGATCCAGCTTTGGCGAGGGAAGCCCAGTAGTCTGTGACGGTTCGCCGGACGATGGAATGGGGGGATCACAGGCACTGTGACGCGGATGCGGGTCCGGTGCGGCACCGATCGGATGACTGGATCGTTTCGCGTGGCTATCGAGATCGCCCAGCGACTAAACTGCGTCGGTGGTTTCAAGCCATTGTTTGATCGTTTCAAGTCACATCCACTGTGTCGGCCGCTGTTCGGGCCGCCAGCCCCGTTTGCCGTCCGCGAATGTTTTCCGTCGAAACGTCTTATCTGTTTTTCGTCATCCTCAGTCTCATCGTGGCCGCGATCGCCGCTTGGAAGACGGGCCGTCAATGGGCGTTGGGCGTCGGGGTGGCGGTGTCCATGTCGGCGGCCAGTTGGTTTGAAATCGATATCGCCGGTTTCCCGGTCGATGTGCTGTCGACGGTTTCCATTGTGTTGTTGGTCGTCGCATCGGCGATGTATTGGCGACGATTGTTGTGGCCCATCACCGTTATGGATGTCCTGGTCACGGCTTTGGCGGTGTGGCATGGGGTGGTGGATCTGCAATACGGTGATCCTGTTGCCACGACGGCCGCGCGAGCCTACGCCGAATGGTGGCTGGCCTACGCAGCTGGCCGTTACGCATTCATGCACCGGAGTTCCCTGTCTGTCTTGGCGCCCTGGTTTGCCGGGGTCGCGGTCGTGTTATCGGTTGCGGCGATGATCGAATGCTGGACCGGCATCAATTTGTGGGAAGCGATCTTTCATGTGGCCGATGATCGAGTGAATCGTCCCCAAGGGCTGCGATTCGATCTGTTCCATCGTGCCATCGCGACGACACGACACCCGATCTTTTTGGGCGTGATCTTGATGCTGTTGTCACCGTGGGCGTGGGTGACGTGGGATTCGGCGTTGACGCGGCGACGCGCATGGTGGGGCGTCATCGCTTTTGTGCTGATCTTGCTGGGCATTGCCGCCACGGTATCGCGTGGGCCGGTGTTGGGGATGGCGGTTGCCGCGGTCTTCTTTGCTTGTGTCCAGTGGCGAATCGCTCGGATCATCCTGGTGCCGGTCATCGTGATCGCAATCGCGTTGCTGGTTTGGCGGTTCGATGACGTGGTGACCAAATTGGACGAGTCCGTCGGCGTGGAGTCCGCGACGATTGTCGAAGTCGACGAGGACGCAGAGATTTATACCGGCACGCGGAACCGCATCTTTGTGATGAAGATCTACGGTCCGATCGTCTTGAAAGGCGGCTTGCTGGGGTTTGGGACGGACAACACCGACCAGTTCCCGCCGAACGTTCCCGGGTTGCCCGCGGACAAACGCAGCCGGCTGCGACTGAGGATCGTGGACAACTCTTTTGTCTTGGTGGGGCTGCGTTTCGGGATCGTGGGGCTGACGATCTTCACGTCGCTGTTCGTCGCCGCGGTCGTCGGATGCCTGCGCCTGCGGCGTGCGGCGTCGACGTATCTAATCCCCTGTGGTCCGGTCAGTGTGACCGTATTGGCGGCGATGTTCGTCGGGGTCGCATTGGAGTTATTGACCGTGTACTGCGACTATGACTTTGTGCCGGTCTTGCTGATGCATTTCGGCGTCGTCAGCGGGGTTCAGTTGTCGATCCGCGAAGCGATTCGAAACCCCGCGTGACGATCCTTCGCGACAGATAGATTCTTTAGGACGACGTCGCGCGGTGAGTCGGGACGGGACGGCCCGGCCGGAATGATTGGATCGATTCAACGCTCAACTGGACGCCGGTCTGATCGGCGACTTGTTTCAGCGAACGCTGGACGATGGATTCCAACGTTTCCGGTGCGATGGCGACTCGAGCGTTGACGACCATGCGAAACGATGTGGCCGCCAAGCCGCCGGTGGGCATCGACAAGGCAACATCGCTGTCGTTGCTGACCAAGTTCGCGACGGCGGAATCCGATTCGGTCTGCACGATGGCTTTGACGTGCGCGACCTCGGCGTCTGCGGCGGCAAACTGATCCTTCAAGTCGTTCAAGACCGCCGTCAGCGTCTGGTCCAGATCGATCGGTTCGGAATGCTGCCAAGATGTCGTCGCGTTCAGCCAACCCAATTCCGCTTCACCGTTGGCATACATGTCATAGTCGACTTCCATGAACAGGTTGTGCTTCGGCGCCGGTTGTTCGATGTGCCGGATCAATTCATCCAGTCCGTCGCCGGTCTTGGCGGACATGGCGACGATTGGCCGTTCGGGGAAGTTCTTTTCGACGTTCGTTTCAAGCAACTGACGCTGCGATGGATCCAATTCGTCGATGCGATTGATGACCACGACGTCCGCTTCTTCCAACTGTTTGCGGAAAATGTATTCCGCGTTGGGTGAAAAACCGCGTTGGCCGACGCCCGACAAAATCTTTTGCCCGTGGCTAGGTTTCAACAGGACCGCGTACGGGGCGACTTCGAAACGTTCTCCCAGCAACTGCATCATCGGAACGGCGATGGTCGCGATCAGATCGGTGCAGGATCCCACCGGTTCGGCCAAGATGACGTCGGGCCGATGAGCCTGGGACAGCGATTCCATTTGGCCGACCAAGCCGTCGAAGTTGCAGCAGAAGCAGGAACCAGCGACTTCGCCGACGTCGAACCCTTGGTTTCGCAACAAGTGCGTGTCGACCAAGTGGTCCGCCTGGTCGTTGGTGACGATGACGACGTTCTTGCCTTGCGACTGATAATGGCGGGCCAGTCGTGCCAGCGTCGTCGTTTTCCCGGCGCCCAGGAATCCGCCCAGCATCACAAATCGAATCGGTTGGCTCATGTCGTGACTGTTCGCTTGCAATGTTCAGGTGGGGTGGGAAGATCGGTGGGCTGCACGCGTGGATCGTGCCGATGCACCAGTTTAATGGTCGGCGCGACCCGTCGCCCGCTTCATCTGGCCGGCAAAACCTTACTTGTAGTTCGGCGTCGGCGGCCGATAGTCGTCCAGATTGATCGTGCGGAACCACTCGATCGTCTTCGCCAGGCCGGTGGCCAGGTCGGTCGTCGGCGACCAATTCAGATGCTTCTTCGCCAGCGTGATGTCGGGCTGGCGGCGTGTCGGATCGTCCGCCGGCAGCGGTTCGGTGGTCAGTGTGGATTTTGATCCGCTGATTTCGATCACCTTTTCGGCCAGTTCACGGATCGTGTATTCGTCTTGGTTGCCGATGTTGGCCGGGCCGATGAATCCGTCCTCGCAATTCATCAATCGGATGATGCCTTCGATCAAGTCATCGCGGTAACAAAACGATCGGGTCTGGGTGCCTTCGCCAAAGATCGTGATCGGTTCACCGGCCAAAGCTTGGCGGATGAAGTTGGACACCACGCGTCCGTCGAACGGGTGCATCCGCGGGCCATAAGTGTTGAAGATCCGAACGATGCGAACATCGACGTTGTTATAGCGGTGGTAATCCATGAACAACGTTTCGGCGACACGCTTGCCTTCGTCGTAACAGGCTCGGATGCCGATCGGGCTGACGCTGCCGCGATAGCTTTCCGGTTGCGGATGGACCTCTGGATCACCGTAAACTTCGCTGGTGCTGGCTTGCAGAATGCGGCCGCCACACCGCTTGGCCAGCCCCAGCATGTTGATGCTGCCCAACACGCTGGTCTTGATCGTCTTGATCGGATTGAATTGGTAATGGCCCGGGGCGGCGGGGCAAGCCAGGTTGTAGATCTGGTCGACTTCCAAAAAGACCGGCACCGTGATGTCGTGTCGAATCAATTCGAAATTCGGATAGTCCAGCAAGTGTGTGACGTTGGTCTTTTGGCTGGTAAAGAAGTTGTCCAGACAAATGACGTCGTGGCCGTCTTTGACCAAGCGTTCGCACAGGTGTGAGCCCAGGAATCCGGCGCCGCCGGTGACAAGAATTCGAAGCATCGGATTGGCCGTTGTCCCCAAGGAAACAAATCGATTCGTCGTGCCGCCAGCCACACGCATCTGTGGCGGCGACCGACCGCAGGTTCTTTTGACGGGGATATTAGCGGGAACCCGGCCCAGACGGCACCCGAGAATGCCGGAAAGCACAGCCCCGGCGATCCGGCGATCGGCCGTCGAATTCATCCGTGGATCTCACGGTGTCGCGGCGCATCGTCTATATGCACGGGCATCCCCCCCCCTCGGTACACCGATGCCGGCGCGTATAGACTGTGCGTCGCGGTGGCGATGTCGCCATCGCGCGTGACCGTGCACCCAACGCTGTGGAATCTGATGGCCGACGAAAGTTTCATTCGGCGAAAACGCCACCTTCAAAATTTGGTCGTCATGGCCCTGGCCGATGGGCAGTTGGGCGAACGCGAAGTCAACGTGGTGGCCGACCGTTGCATCGAGCTGGGCTTAAGCGAAATCGAATTGCACGAAGCGATTCGGTACAGCCTGAGTGATGATGCGGCGTTGGAATTGCCCGAAGATCCGGACGATCGCGAAGCCTTGATGAAGGATTTGATTCGTGTGATGGCGGCCGACGGTGACTTGCAAGAAAGCGAAAAAAGGCTGTTTGCACTGGCCGCGGCACGGATGAATCTGACGCCCGAGGATTTGGATCGTCTGTTGGCATCGATGCCGCCGGTCGGTGACGCGGGGGCTCCGGTGCAAGATTCAGAAACGGACGAAGGTTCAGGATCCTGAACCCACCGTGTTTTTTGATTGAAGGAAAGATCGCCGACATGGCTCGCATCTTGATCACGTCCGGTCCGACTCGACAATACATCGACCCGGTGCGTTATTTGACCAACGCATCCAGCGGTCGGATGGGCGCCGCGTTGGCATCTGCCGCGATCGGCCTGGGCCACGACGTTGTCATCATCAGTGGGCCCGTCCAGGTCGAATATCCGCAGGCCGCCCGGGTCATTCCGGTACGGACCACCGATGAAATGCTGGATGCCGCGCAAAACGAATTCGCCCGCTGTGACGGCGCGATCGGTGCGGCGGCCCCCTGTGATTACATGCCGCGGGTGGTCAGCGAACAAAAGCTGTCCAAAACCGGCCACCCGATTCAATTGGAACTGGTCGAAACCCCGGACGTCGTCGCGACGCTGGGCCAGCAGAAACGTGACGACCAATGGGTCGTCGGCTTTGCTTTGGAAACGGAAGACCACCGGTTTCGCGCGACGGTGAAGCTGCAGAAGAAACACTGTGACTTGATCGTCAGCAACGGCCCCCAAGCAATCGACAGCCAGGAAAACGAAGTCGAATTGCTGGACGTCCACGGCGACGTGATCGCCGACATCCGCGGCAGCAAAGAAGTCGTTGCGGATGAATTGCTGCGGCACATCGATCAGCGTCTGGTCGTCGCGCGTTCGGGTGCTTGACGCAACGCAATCGACCGATTGCCTTTGACGACCCACGCATCGGCGCCGCCCTACCGAAGGTCCCGGCCATGGCGGTAGACTTCCGTCCCACGCCCCGCCGGCGCGATGCCAATTTCTTGATGACGCCCGTTTCATGACGACACGTTCGATGACGAATTCCATGACGCCCGATCTGTCAGTTCAACTGGGGCGACTGAAGCTAGGCAATCCGATCATGGTTGCTTCCGGCACGTTCGGTTATGCCCGCGAGATGGAAAAAGTCGTCGACCTGTCACTGCTGGGTGGCTTGTTGCCCAAGACGATCACCGCCGAACCAAGGATGGGCAATCCGCCCTGGCGAACGGTTGAAACGTCGGCCGGTCTGTTGAACGCGATCGGGTTGGACAATGACGGCGTGGACGCGTTCATCCAGCATCACCTGCCCTACCTGCGACAGTTGCCGACCCCCGTGGTGGTCAGCATCGCCGGCCGGACACGCGACGATTTCGTTTCGCTGGCAGGGCGGATCGCCGAACAGGGTGGTGCCGCGGCGATCGAGCTGAATTTGTCGTGTCCCAATGTTTCCGGTGGTATTGATTTCGGTACCGATGCCGACAGTTGCCGGAAAGTCGTCGACCAGGTTCGACAGAATTGTGATCTGCCGATTTTGGCCAAGCTGACGCCGAACGTGACGCGGATCGCCGACATCGCGGCGGCGGCGGCCGATGGTGGGGCCGACGCGGTTTGTCTGATCAACACCGTGCTGGCGATGGCCGTCAACTGGCGTTCACGTCGTCCCATCTTGGGCAACGGGATGGGCGGGCTGAGCGGTCCGGCCATCAAGCCGATTGCACTGCGATGCGTCCATCAAGTCCGACAAGCGGTGGACATTCCGATCATCGGGATTGGTGGCATCGCCAACATCGACGATGTAATGCAATTCTTGGTGACCGGTGCGTCGGCTGTTCAGATCGGTACGGCGAATTACTACGACCCTCACGTCTCCACACGTCTGGTCGGCGAATTGCCCGAAGTGCTGCGTGCCGAAGGTGTGGATCGCATCACCGATTTGATCGGCACACTGAAAGTTTAAGCCCGGGGTATTGGTCTGGGCGTCTTCCCTCTCACCCGTCTTTTTCCGCGGCAGCTTGCCGCATGCCGGTGAGGTATCCACGCCGGTGTTTGCCGGAAAGATTCCCTCCGGTGCAAAGGCATGTCTTTTTGTGTGACAGGCGGATCTCCGGTGCGACGTCCTGTCACGTGCGACGATGTGGACAGTCATTTTGGGTCGTCTAGTGGCGTGGCATCCAACGCTGCAGATTTAGAATGGCGTTTCGGCTTTCGTGCGAGACCGCTTCAACGTTTCGCCACGGATGCAAGAAACGAAGTCGGCCGGACGGCAAGGTTGCGGTTGGGGGCACCGGCGGCGCGGACCAACGAAGCCGATTTGGTTCATTCCGTGTTCTGTTACTTTGAAATGGGAGATGTGACCATGCGAAACCCACGCAAGGCCTTCACACTCGTCGAATTGTTGGTCGTGATCGCGATTATCGGTGTCCTGGTCGGCTTGTTGCTTCCGGCGGTCCAGTCCGCTCGCGAAGCCGCACGTCGAATGTCGTGCAGCAACAACGCCAAACAACTGGGCTTGGCGCTGCACAACTATCACAGTGCGTTCAAGCAATTTCCCGCCCACCGCGCCGGTACGACCGGCCGCAAGGGTTACGGAATCAGCTGGGACAACATGAACGTGTACAGCAATGACACGCACAATTTCCGGCGTCTCAGCATGCTGGTTGCCCTGACGCCGTTCTTGGAACAACAACCCTTGTGGGACACGATCAGCAATCCCGTCTCGGTGCAGTACAACGGCAACGCGGCACCCAATGGGGCTTATCCGTCGATGGGCCCCGTTCCCTGGAAAGGGCAATACACGCCTTGGCGGACGCTGGTTTCGGCGCTGCAGTGCCCCAGCGACGCGGGGCCGCCGGTGACCACCGGGACGACCAACTATGGTGCCTGCATCGGCGATTGCGTGCGAGCGTTGGGATGGGGAAACCCGCCCAAGGAAATCAAACGTGGGTTGTTCCTGAGCGCCACGGTCACGCGATTCCGTGACATCGTCGACGGAACCGCCAACACGATGGCCATGGCGGAGATCACCAACAGCCTGGGCGACCGTGGGATCAGTGGTGGCGGCGCCTATGACATCGGCGGCGACATTAACTTGAGCCCGCGAGAGTGCCTGGATACGGCCGATCCGCTGCGTCCGAAGTTCTACGCACCCGGCGTGTTGCTGTTGGGCTACAGCGGCAACCTTGGCAAATGGGGCGACGCCGGTCGCGGCAATCGATGGTGTGACGGCGGCGGCAACTTTGCCACGTTCAACGCCATCTTGCCGCCCAACAGCCCCACCTGTTCCCGCGACGGCGGCGATGCCGGCGATGGGATCTGGAGTGCCGGCAGCTATCACCCCGGTGGTTGCCACATCGTGATGGGCGACGGATCGGTGCATTTCGTCAGCGAAGCGGTCGATGCCGGTGATCCCTCGATTCCCGCCGTCGGGCAGAATGGCTGGAACGGTTCGCTGGCCGGCAGCCCCAGTCCCTACGGCATTTGGGGAGCATTAGGGACGATCAACGGTCGCGAACAGATCGATATGGATGAACTGTAGAGCCCTGTTCAGCCCTAAACGAAGCGCAGCCGTGGCCCGGATGGAAATCCGGGCCGCGGTTTTTTCGTTTGGTAAACACACCGACATGGTCGTCGCCGCCGGAACGTCGATTTCGGTCCAGATTGGGGGCGCATCGGGACCTTTCCGGTGGGGATACCGAGTCGGCAACACCCGAAAAACCGGAAAGGTTCGACGTTAAAGCCGAAAATCAGAGAAAAAATCGAAAAACTTCTGTCTTGCTAACCACCCGTTGGGGCTGGTTTTTTTGAGCGTGGCGTGGTCGCGCCATCCGCATGGCCACTCGGAGCAGTCTTCATAATGCGACTTCGGGCACCGTTACGGGTGGTTGTTCGAACAACTCAGTCATCGAAAGTTGGTTTCGCGGAAAATCCTTGTCAACCCGTCGGATGTCGAAAAATCCTTGGTTTTCCCGCGTTTTACCGATAGCATGCGACATTAGACCGCCGCTGCGGGGCCGATTTTAACCTTCATTGTCAGGTTTCGCCCGACGGTCAGCTTGTCGAACCGGATCTCGCCTTGTCTTTCGAGATCCACGTTAATGGTTTTCTTTTTTGCGTTATCGGAGCGTACACATGCGTCAAAAACGTGCGGGCTTCACGCTCGTGGAGCTGTTGGTCGTGATCGCGATCATCGGCGTCCTTGTCGGACTTCTTCTTCCCGCGGTTCAGTCGGCTCGCGAAGCCGCCCGCCGCATGTCGTGCAGCAACAACGCCAAGCAGATCGGCTTGGCGCTGCACAACTATCACAGTGCTTTCAAGCAGTTCCCCGTTCACCGTGCCGGTACGACGGGCCGCAAGGGCTACAACGCGAACTGGAACCAGATGACCAGTGCCGACGATGCCGCCGGTGGTGGACGTAACTTCCACAACTTCCGCCGCTTGAGCATCTTGGTCGGCCTGCTGCCGTTCATGGAGCAACAGCCGCTGTGGGATACGATCAGCAACCCGGTCAGCGTCCAGTTCAACGGCAACGCGGCCCCCGGCGGTGCATACCCCGCGATGGGCCCGACGCCTTGGAAAGGCCAGTACACCCCGTGGCGCACGATGGTTTCGTCGTTCAACTGTCCCAGCGACAGCGGCCCGGCGACCACCTACGGCACGACCAACTACGGTGCTTGTATGGGTGACGGCATCCGCGGTCTGGGATGGGCCAACGTGCCGAAGGAAGTCAAGCGTGGGATGTTCATGGGTGCGACGGTGACCCGTTTCCGCGACGTTGTTGATGGAACGGCGAATACGATGGCTTTGGCGGAAGTCACCAACAGCCTGGGTGACCGAGGCGTCAGCGGCGGTGGTGCCTATGACATCGGTGGCGATATCAACCTGAGCCCGCAAGAGTGCTTGGACACGATCGACCCGCTGCGTCCCAAGTTTTACGCTCCCGGCGTGTTGCTGTTCGGTTACAGCGGCAGCCTTGGAAAGTGGGGCGGATCGGGCCGCGGATCACGTTGGACCGATGGTGGCGGTAACTTCGCCAGCTTCAACGCGATTTTGCCGCCCAACAGCCCGTCTTGCTCACGTGGTGGCGGTGACGCCGGCGACGGAATTTGGGCGGCCGGCAGTTATCACCCCGGTGGCTGTCACGTCGTGATGGGTGACGGTTCGGTCCACTTCGTCAGCGAAGCGATCGACGCCGGTGACCCGACGATTGCCGCGGTCGGCCGTCCCCAGTGGAACGGTTCACCCGCCGGCAGCCCCAGCCCCTACGGCATCTGGGGCGGCTTGGGAACGACCAACGGTCGCGAACAAGTCAGCATCGACGACCTGTAATCGACACGGTGCAGCCTGGTTGGCTGCCGACCGTTGATTCAGATGCAACGCATGGACGGTTGCCCCGGAACGTCACCGGGGCGACCGTTTTTTTGGGCCTCCTGATCACCGGTCAATCGGAGTGCCGGGGCATTGCGGTTCCAGGCGATCGGATTGGCCGGTTCCTGGCGGATTTGACGTCTCGGTCATTCCGTATGGTCTGGAAATGCCGCCGCGGAATACCTCATCAGGGTGGCTTCTCTGCTCAACGACCGCAACGCGACGCAAACGGTTCGGAAAATTTCCAGATTTTTTCCAAGAAATGTCGACGTGGACAAGTTTGCACTTGCCCGCTTTGTTTGGGTGCTCATCGAAAGAGCGACACTTTCACTCTGAAGAAACGCACCGCCTCGCTGATGCGCCTCATGAGCGTCAAATTGTCATGCGACACCCCGCCGCATGGGTGCGGCGATCGAAAGGGGTAATAGGCCGGCGGGATCTGAAGCTTTCATTAACGCGTCTAGTTGCTAGAAAGCATCGTTAGCAGGCCGTGCGGGGAATCAATCCGCCATTGCGGGTTCCCGAAGGCCTCTTTCGTCTTTTTCCGTTTGGATCGCCGTCATTGGTGGTCCGGTCATTTCTCTTTGGTTGGGAGCGCATTTATGCGTCAAAAACGTGCGGGCTTCACGCTCGTGGAATTGTTGGTCGTGATCGCGATCATCGGCGTCCTTGTCGGACTTCTTCTTCCCGCGGTTCAGTCGGCTCGTGAAGCCGCCCGCCGCATGTCGTGCAGTAACAATGCCAAGCAAATCGGCCTGGCTCTGCACAACTATCACAGTGCTTTCAAGGGGTTCCCCGCCCACCGTGCCGGTACCACCGGTCGCAAGGGTTACAACGTCGGTTGGAACGACATGGTCGCCGCGGACGATGCCGCCGGCGGTGGTCGAAATTTCCACAACTTCAATCGCTTGAGCATCTTGGTCGGCCTGCTGCCGTTCCTGGAGCAACAGCCGCTGTGGGACACGATCAGCAACCCCGTCGCCACCCAGTTCAACGGCAATGCCGCGCCCGGTGGCGGATATCCCGCCATGGGCCCGACGCCCTGGAAGGGCCAGTACACCCCGTGGCGTACCATGGTTTCCGCGTTCAACTGTCCCAGCGACAGCGGCCCGGCGACCACCTACGGCACGACGAACTATGGTGCCTGCATGGGTGACGCCGTGCGTGCGTTGGGTTGGTCCAACCCGCCGAAAGAAATCAAGCGTGGGATGTTCTTGGCCGGTAACGCCACCCGTTTCCGCGACGTCGTTGACGGGACGGCCAACACCATGGCCCTGGCGGAAGTCACCAACAGCCTGGGCGACCGTGGCGTCAGCGGTGGTGGTGCCTATGACATTGGCGGCGACATCAACCTGAACCCGCGAGAGTGCTTGGACACGATCGACCCGCTGCGTCCGAAGTTTTACGCTCCCGGCGTGTTGCTGTTCGGTTACAGCGGCAGCCTTGGGAAGTGGGGCGGATCGGGACGTGGTTCACGATGGATGGATGGTGGCGGTAACTTCGCCAGCTTCACCGCAGTCCTTCCGCCCAACAGCCCGACCTGTTCACGCGGTGGCGGTGACGCCGGTGACGGAATCTGGTCGGCCGGCAGTTATCACCCCGGTGGCTGTCACGTCGTGATGGGTGACGGTTCGGTCCACTTCGTCAGTGAAGCGATCGATGCCGGTGACCCGACCATTGCCGCGGTTGGCCAACCCAACTGGAACGGTTCGCCCGCCGGTAGCCCCAGCCCCTACGGCATCTGGGGCGGCTTGGGAACGACCAACGGTCGTGAACAAGTCAGCGTCGACGACCTGTAATCGACACGCGGCCAGTGTCCGCTGGCCGCCATCATTGAATCTTCGAAACGCCGGCGATTGCGAAAGCGATCGCCGGCGTTTTTTTGATGTAGGGCCGAACCAGACGGACGGGACCGACGGGTTCGGCCGGTGCCGTTTCGTGCACGCTGCAATCAGGGCTCTCGCCGCGGATCACGGCGCGGCAAGCAGATTGTGGTGGCGATTCAACACGTCGGCTGACGGAATCGACGAGCGGATAGGATTGCGCGTTTTGCGGGGCATTTCGAACGTCGCGGGCTCGCTGACCTACCGAATTGGCGAGTGGCGGGCGCGATGTGTCGAACGAGGGTTCACATTTGTCCGCAAAATACAGCAATGTTAATGATAAACCTTCGGGCTTTGAGGGGCTGAGATGTGTGCGTCGGTGTGGTTGATTGGCGCGTTTGGTTGTAGTGCAAGAACACAATGAGCGTGGCGCTGGGGCGTGGGTGCTTGAGATGAGCGTCCAGGGGTGATGGGGTGTGAATCTTCCCTACGCGGTCGTGTAGGGGCGAGCTTTTACTTCTGACGAAAGATCATTAGTGTTCTCTTGGCTGCTGATGAAGCGGACGGCTGTGATTGCGATGCGGCCGGTGCTTTCGCGCAACGGCATCTTTGCGCTCAGGCATACGCGTGCGGCCTGATCTTGCTCCTGCTCTTTCTCTTATCGTTCGGAGTGATTCTCGTATGCGCACAAAACGTGCTGGCTTCACATTGGTGGAGCTGTTGGTCGTGATCGCGATCATTGGTGTCCTGGTTGGACTTCTTCTTCCCGCGGTTCAGTCGGCTCGCGAAGCCGCCCGCCGCATGTCGTGCAGCAATAATGCCAAGCAAATCGGCTTGGCGCTGCACAACTATCACAGTGCATTCAAGCAGTTTCCGGTCCACCGCGCGGGTACGACGGGACTGAAGGGGTACAATATTGCAGGCGGGGATATGCCCCCTGCTAATCAGGACAATTGCAACCGGCGGCGTCTGAGTATGCTGGTGGGATTGCTACCATTCCTTGAGCAGCAGCCCTTGTGGGACACCATTAGCAACCCGGTCGCCACCCAGTTCAATGGCAATGCGGCGCCGAACGGCGCGTACCCCGCAATGGGACCCACCCCTTGGCGTACCCAGTACACGGCTTGGCGAACAATGGTTTCGGCGTTGCAGTGCCCCAGCGACTCGGGCCCGGCGGTAACGACTGGCACAACGAACTATGGCGCCTGTATCGGTGACACCATTCGCGGTTTTGGCTGGACGAATCCGCCGAAAGAAATCAAGCGTGGGATGTTCATGGGCGTCACCGTGACAAGGTTCCGTGACGTGGTCGATGGCACAGCCAACACCATGGCATTAGCGGAGGTCACGAACAGCCTAGGAGATCGTGGCGTAAGTGGTGGTGGTGCCTACGACATCGGTGGCGATATCAACCTGAGTCCGCGAGAGTGCTTGGATACGATCGATCCGCTGCGGCCGAAGTTCTACGCACCGGGTGTCATGCTATTTGGCTACAGCGGAAATTTGGGCAAGTGGGGGAATGCCGGACGCGGCAACCGTTGGGCGGATGGCGGTAGCAATTTTGGGACTTTCAACTCGGTGCTTCCGCCCAACAGCCCGACTTGCTCACGTGGTGGCGGTGACGCCGGTGACGGTATCTGGTCGGCCGGCAGTTATCACCCCGGTGGCTGTCACGTCGTGATGGGTGACGGTTCGGTCCACTTCGTCAGCGAAGCGATCGATGCCGGTGACCCAACGATCGCCGCGGTTGGCCGTCCCCAGTGGAACGGTTCACCCGCCGGTAGCCCCAGTCCCTACGGCATCTGGGGCGGCTTGGGAACAACGAACGGTCGCGAACAAGTCAGTGTTGACGACATCTAGTTGGCGCTCGATTCAGATCGAGACCCACCGTCACGATTCTTTAGCTGCAGCGCCGGCCTCGCTCACGCGATCGCCGGCGTTTTTCATGCGCTTGGCCGGCTGTCTGGGGCGTGGATCCCCGCATTGTCGTGGCACTATCCTCCAAGAATCCGGCACGTTTGTGCTTGTCGTCCTGTCGTGTTCGATGGGTTTCGAAAATTCCAGCGGAAACGACGGAAAAGTTTTGGTCGAATCGGACACCGTGTCGTCCGCCTGGCGAATCACGTGTTCCCGGCACTGTCTTGCAATAAAACCCCGCAATTCGCCTGCTGAATCGTTATCGACCGCCGTTACAACGGGCGCGATTTTGAAGTGCCAGGCGATCGGGCGATGCGAAATCTGAGCGTGCGTTGGCTCAGAAATGTCGTGGCAATATAAGGCTTGTTCGCTATCCCTGTTACAGGCACGCGAGTGCAAGTTTTATCAGTCTTTGGGTTTTGAGATTCTCCGGCAGCGGCCTTCAGCGTTGCGACGACGGGCGGCCGGAGATCGACGACCGAGGGCGAAATTCCCTTCTTCTTCTCAGTCTTCGTTTCGGGAGTGTTGATCCATGAAAAGACAACGCGCAGCTTTCACGCTGGTCGAGCTGTTGGTCGTGATCGCGATCATCGGCGTCCTAGTCGGCCTACTTCTTCCCGCGGTTCAGTCGGCTCGTGAAGCCGCCCGCCGGATGTCATGCAGCAACAACGCCAAGCAAATCGGCCTGGCCCTGCACAACTATCACAGTGCTTTCAAGCAGTTTCCCATCAACTTGGGCGGCACCACCGGCAAAAAGGGCTATCAGGGGGCCTTGGTCGGAAACGCCCAGCAGAGCAATCGTCGCCGATTGAGCATGCGGGTCGGCCTGTTGCCGTTCCTGGAGCAACAACCGCTGTGGGACACCGTCAGCAATCCGGTCACGTTGCAATTCAACGGTAACGCGGCACCCAACGGCGCGTACCCTTCGATGGGACCGACACCGTGGCAGGGCCAGTACACATCGTGGCGGACCATGGTTTCGGCGTTCAACTGTCCCAGCGACAGTGGCCCGCCGGTCACCACGGGAACCGCCAACTACGCCGCCGTCGTCGGTGATTGCGTCCGTGCGTTGGCATCGGGTAACCCGCCGAAGGAAATCAAGCGTGGCATGTTCCTGGTCGGTACCGCGACCAAATTCCGCGACGTCGTTGACGGAACAGCCAACACGATTGCGTTGGCCGAAATCACCAACAGCCTGGGTGACCGTGGCATCAGCGGCGGTGGTGCCTACGACATCGGTGGCGACATCAACCTGGCCCCGCGCGAATGCTTAGACACGGCCGATCCGTTGCGACCCAAGTTTTATGCCCCGGGCGTGCTGCTTTTCGGTTACAGCGGCAGCCTTGGCAAGTGGGGTAACTCGGGTCGCGGCAATCGCTGGGCCGATGGTGGTGGTAACCACGGAATGGTCAACACCGTGTTGCCGCCCAACAGCCCCACCTGTGCTCGTGCCGGTTGGGATGCCGGTGACGGAATCTGGTCGGCAGGCAGCTATCACCCCGGTGGATGTCACGTCGTGATGGGTGACGGTTCGGTCCACTTCGTCAGCGAAGCGATCGACGCCGGCAGCCCCGACACCCCTGCCGTCGGCCGTCCGCAATGGAATGGTTCGCCGGCCGGCAGCCCCAGCCCGTACGGCGTTTGGGGTGGCTTGGGGACGACCAACGGTCGCGAACAGGTCAGCATCGACGACGCTTGATCGTCAGCCGAATCAGCCAACGTAGGCTGAACACCAGTCGAGTCAACGCCACGCCGGCGGTCGCACTTCTGCGGTCGCCGGCGTTTTTGTTGTCAGGCACTCGATCGTTGGGGGACGGCCCCCTACCAAGGTGACTGCGTGAGGATGTTCACCGAAAGCATTTGCTTCAGCACTTGCGGGTTGACTCATGCTCCACCTGAGAGGGGCTGGCGTTGCTCAAAGTGAGCATCCCTGTTTCCAGGTCGAACAAAAAAATCTGAAAATTCTCAGAAATCTCGCAGTTCGTTCGTTGGGTGACAGGTGTGAGCCTTTGGGGCGGTTGAGACACTCGTATTGAGCGAATCGGCGGCGTCGTCTTCAGAGAGGGGATTCGGGGGGGGATGCAAAGTTAGCGGTTGATCGTCACGCGACGGCGTGTCGCAGTGTGTTCGTGGACGCCCGTATTGGGATCGTTCTGGTGGCATGAGGCTTCCTTTCACGCATTGGGTAGATAGAAAGTCAACAGTGTGAAACCGATGCCGGGCATTTGTCAGCTTTGGCGACCGCCCGTTGAGGCCCGATTTCACAGTCTTTCTCAGGGTCCGCTTCATTTTTCCCGTCGGACCGATTGTTTCCCACTCCGGAGTGAACTTCTATGCGTCAAAAACGTGCGGGCTTTACGCTCGTGGAGCTGCTGGTCGTGATTGCGATCATCGGCGTCCTTGTCGGCCTTCTTCTTCCCGCGGTTCAGTCGGCTCGTGAAGCCGCTCGCCGCATGTCGTGCAGCAACAACGCCAAGCAGATCGGTTTGGCACTGCACAACTACCACAGTGCATTCAAGCAGTTCCCGGTTCACCGTGCCGGCACCACCGGCAAGAAAGGCTACAACGCCAACTGGGCCGAGCTGAGTGCTTATTCGACGGACCAGCACAACTATCGCCGGCTCAGTATGCTGGTGGGGCTGTTGCCTTTCATCGAACAACAGCCGCTGTGGGACACGATCAGCAATCCCGTTAGCGTGCAGTTCAACGGAAACGCCGCCCCCAACGGTGCGTATCCCGCGATGGGGCCGACCCCTTGGCGTGGCCAGTACACACCTTGGCGTACGTTGATTTCGTCGTTCAATTGCCCCAGCGATTCGGGCCCCGCGGTGACCTACGGCACGACCAACTATGGTGCGTGTTTGGGTGACGTCGCCGGCGGCTTGGGCTGGGCGAACCCGCCGAAGGAAGTCAAGCGAGGCATGTTCCTTGGTGCAACCGTCACCCGATTCCGTGACGTGGTTGACGGAACGGCCAACACGATTGCCGTTGCCGAGATCACCAACAGCCTGGGCGACCGCGGCGTCAGCGGCGGCGGTGCCTATGACATCGGTGGCGACGTGCGTCTGAATCCGCAAGAGTGTGCGGACCAAATCGATCCGCTGCGTCCCAAGTTCTTCGCACCCGGCGTCATGCTGTTCGGCTACAGCGGGAGCCTGGGCAAGTGGGGCGATGCCGGCCGCGGTAACAAATGGATGGACGGCGGCGGAAACACCTGTAGCGTCAACACCATCCTGCCGCCCAACAGCCCGTCCTGTTCACGTGACGGAAACGATGCCGGTGACGGGATCTGGACCGCCGGCAGTTATCACCCCGGTGGATGCCATGTCGTGATGGGAGACGGTTCGGTCCACTTCGTTAGCGAAGCGATCGACGCCGGTGACTCGACCGTCGCCACGGTGGGCCCGCCCGGCTGGAACGGTTCGCCCGCCGGCAGCCCCAGCCCCTATGGTGTCTGGGGCGGTCTTGGCACGCGAAACGGTCGCGAGCAAGTCAGCATCGACGACCTGTAATCGACATCGGGTCGGCCTGGGCTGACCCTGACGACGGAAAAGGCGAAAACGCCGGTGGTCGCATTCACGCGATCGCCGGCATTTTTCATGCGCGGTTAGTCTGTTGCGAGCACGGAGGCCGCGTCGGTTGCCCAAATCGAAACGAAAATTTCAAAAAGCCGAAGAAAAGCTCGTTCGTGTTCAAGCGAGCAGTGTCGACATGGAAAAATGATCGAAATTTGGGCGTTATTGTCGTCTTTTGCACTGCTCTGGGCTGATCTGGTCTTGTGTTGACAATTAGTCTACTCGTTTCGGGGGTTTCGATTTCGCTGTTTGGGTGGTTTTCTGCGTTCGCCTTGGCACCTTGCGCTTTGAATCGAGCGAATCTTTGCTAGAAAAGAGCACTGAGGGCATGATTGGGGCAGATTCTGATCCTTTGAGGCTCTCAGATCTGTACGCATGCTCCGTTGGATCTGCTCGTCGATCTCGTCGACGAAGCACTCGTCATTCGCTTTTTTTCTGGAGCGCAGTTTATGCGTAGTCAACGTTCGGGCTTCACGCTCGTGGAGCTGTTGGTCGTCATCGCGATCATCGGCGTCTTGGTGGGATTGCTTTTGCCGGCGGTGCAGTCGGCACGTGAAGCGGCCCGCCGCATGTCGTGCAGCAACAACGCCAAACAAATGGGTTTGGCACTGCACAATTACCACAGTGCATTCAAACAGTTCCCCGCCCAGCGTGCCGGCACGACCGGGTCGAAGGGCTACACCGGCACGATCAATGCGGACAACAACGCCAGCAACAAATGCCGGCTAAGCATGTTCGTCGGGCTGTTGCCGTTCATCGAACAGCAGCCGCTGTGGGATCAAATCAGCAACCCTGTCAGCGTTCAGTTCAACGGCAACGCGGCCCCCAACGGTGCTTACCCCGCCATGGGCCCGGTGCCGTGGACCGGCCAATACACGCCGTGGCGGACGATGGTTTCGTCGCTGCAGTGTCCCAGCGATAGCGGCCCCGCGGTGACGACGGGCACGATCAACTATGCGGCTTGCGTCGGTGACGTGGTCGACCAGTTGGGATCACGAAACCCGGCCAAGGAAACCATCCGTGGTTTGTTCATGGTCGCGAAGCATCGTCGGTTCCGTGACGTTGTCGACGGGACCGCCAACACGATTGCGCTGGGTGAAATCACCAACAGTCTGGGCGATCGCGGTGTCAGCGGTGGCGGTGCCTATGACGTCGGATTCAACGTGCGGCTCGAGCCGAACAATTGTGCCGGCTTGATCGACCCGTTGCGTCCGAAGTTCTATCATCCCGATGCACAGCTGCTGGGCTACAACGCGCCGTTGGGCAAGTGGGCTGGTGCCGGCCGCGGTAATCGCTGGGCCGACGGCGGCGGTAACCTGTCGAGTTTCAATACGATCTTGCCGCCCAACAGCCCCAGTTGCTCCGCCGATGGTGGTGACGCGGGCGCTGGCATTTGGTCCGCCGGCAGCTATCACCCGGGCGGTTGTCACGTGGTGATGGGCGACGGCTCGGTTCACTTCGTCAGCGAAGCGATCGACGGTGGTGACAACACGGTGGCCACGGTTACGCGTCCGAACCAAAACGGTTCACCGGCCGGTATCGCCAGCCCCTATGGCGTTTGGGGCGGCTTGGGAACGACCAACGGTCGCGAACAAGTCAGCATCGACGACATCTAAGTCGCGACGACTGTCCTGTAAGAATCTTTAACGCCGCGGATCGAGTGATCGGTCCGCGGCGTTTTTCATGCGCAAGGTCGCTTTGCGAAAGCGGCACCAACGAACCGGGGCGTTCTGTCAAACCAGGTCATTCTTTGGCGACGATTGGGGCAGACGATCCTTCCGACCTGCGTCTCCAAGCACTTCGGGTGCTTGGCCGGACCATTCCGCCGCTAGGTGGCCGCAAGGTCGGCGACCCGGCCCTCGTCCGATGTCCCATTCGGTGAAGAAAATTAAGAAGTTTTCCAAAAATTTTCTTTAGAGCTTCGGACAAGCCATTGAATCCCCCCTGACGGCCGCGTGATAGCATAAAACACGGCAATTCCTGCTATCGAATGACTGTTGACAGTAGACGGGGCGTGGTGGGCTTGCCCCGCCGGCCGGTTCTGTCAACGAATTTTGAGCCCCCTGCGACAGAAGAGACTGTACGGAAGACTGTTCGCTTTGGATATTATTGAAACGCTGGGTGCTCAATAGGGCGTGTTCGCAATCCTTGTTTGCGTATATTGAGCTTTCGGCAGTGTCGAAGGGTGTACGTGGGGATAGTTTTCTCGGCCGGCACCTTCGCGACGAACAAGCCAACTGTCTCTTCGTCATTTTTTCCATGGAGCGCAATTCTATGCGTCAACAACGTGCGGGCTTCACGCTCGTCGAACTCTTGGTCGTGATCGCCATCATCGGTGTCCTGGTCGGTCTGCTTCTTCCCGCGGTGCAGTCGGCACGTGAAGCCGCCCGCCGTATGTCGTGCAGCAACAATGCCAAGCAAATCGGCCTGGCCCTGCACAACTATCACAGTGCGTTCAAGCAGTTCCCCGCCCACCGCGCGGGAACCACGGGCAAGAAAGGCTATCTGGCCAATTGGACGGAAATGAGTGCTTACAGCACCGATACGCACAACTATCGCCGGCTTAGCATGCTGGTTGGATTGTTGCCGTTCATCGAACAGCAACCGCTTTGGGACACCATCAGCAATCCCGTCACCGTCCAATTCAACGGCGATGTGGCTCCCAACGGTGCCTATCCCGCGATGGGCCCGACCCCGTATCGATCCCAGTACACGCCGTGGCGGACGCTGATTTCGGCGTTCAATTGCCCCAGCGACTCGGGACCTCCGGTCACCTACGGCACGACCAATTACGGTGCCTGCATTGGTGACACCGTGCTGGCACAGGCATGGGCCAACCCGCCCAAGGAAGTCAAGCGTGGCGTGTTCACCGGCGCGACGGTGACCCGTTTCCGCGACGTCGTTGACGGAACGGCCAACACGATTGCCGTCGCCGAATTGACCAACAGCCTGGGTGACCGTGGCGTTGGCGGCGGTGGTGCCTATGACATCGGTGGCGACATCAACCTGAACCCGCAAGAGTGCTTGGACACTCGCGACCCGCAACGGCCGAAGTTCTACGCACCCGGCGTCCTGCTATTCGGCTACAGCGGCAACTTGGGCAAATGGGGCGATGCCGGACGAGGCAACAAGTGGGCCGATGGCGGTGGCAACACCTGTGCCGTAACCACGATTCTGCCTCCCAACAGCCCCTCGTGTGCGCACCGTAGCAATGACGCCGATGACGGCATCTGGAGCGCCGGCAGTTACCACCCCGGTGGCTGTCACGTCGTGATGGCGGACGGTTCGGTCCATTATGTCAGCGAAGCGATTGACGCTGGAGATCCGTCGATCCCGGCTGTCGGACAACCCAGCTGGGGCGGTTCGGTCGCCGGCAGCCCGAGCCCCTACGGCATCTGGGGCGGACTGGGCACGATCAACGGTCGTGAACAAGTCAGCATTGACGACATTTAATCGTCGAAGATTCGCCCAGCGAGCTGGACATCCGGCCGCGGCGAAAAATAAATCGACAAAAAATTTGAAAAGAATCGGAAGGCCGCGGGTTGAGACATCGACCCGCGGCCTTCTTCGTTTTTGCCGTGTTTTTCGCCAGTTGTGCTCGAAATGAGCGTTCTTGATGACGCCAATAGGCACCTTCCTGTGGGTGGATTTTGTGTACCCCACGAGTGTCTCTGATGTTCACCTTCAGGGCGTTTTGTGGGTTCAGATGGCTCCTTTATGCGTATAATGCGGTGTAGTGTCGCACAGCAAGGCGATAGGGGTGGCTCCTTCTGAGCGTGAGCGGCTTGCTTTTGTGCGTCTCTTTGCTTCACGGATTTCGGTGACCCACCGGATTCGTGGATTTCTTGCCGGCTTTTTCTTTGTCGCCGGCTCGAGTTCTTGTTGATGTCATTTCGGAGAGTTTCTATGCGTCAAAAACGTGCGGGCTTTACGCTCGTGGAATTGTTGGTCGTGATCGCGATCATCGGCGTCCTTGTCGGACTTCTTCTTCCCGCGGTTCAATCGGCTCGTGAAGCCGCCCGCCGCATGTCGTGCAGCAACAACGCCAAGCAAATTGGTTTGGCCCTGCACAACTACCACAGTGCTTTTAAGCAGTTCCCCACACACCGTGCCGGCACGACCGGTCGCAAAGGCTACAACGTTAGCTGGGACGACATGGTGGCCGCCGACGACGGCAACCGGAACATGCACAACTTCAACCGCTTGAGTTTCCTGGTCGGCCTGCTGCCGTTCGTCGAACAACAGCCGTTGTGGGACCAAATCAGCAACCCGGTCAGCGTCCAGTTCGACGGTAACCCCGCCCCCAACGGTGCGTATCCTGCGATGGGCCCGACGCCTTGGAAAGGCCAGTACACGCCTTGGCGTACGATGGTTTCCGCATTCCAATGCCCCAGTGATAGCGGTCCCGCCGTGACCTATGGCACGACCAACTATGGTGCATGTTTGGGTGACGTCGCGCGTGGCTTGGGCTGGGCCAATCCGCCCAAGGAAATCAAGCGTGGTGCATTCTTGTCGGCGACCGTTCGTCGTTTCCGCGACTTCGTCGACGGGACGGCCAACACGATCGCGGTCGGCGAAATCACCAACAGCCTGGGTGACCGAGGCGTCAGCGGTGGTGGTGCCTACGACATCGGCGGCGACGTCAGCTTGAGCCCCCAAGAATGCTTGGACACGATCGATCCGCTGCGTCCGAAGTTCTTCGCACCCGGCGTCATGCTGTTTGGTTACAGCGGCAACCTCGGCAAGTGGGGCGATGCGGGCCGCGGAAACAAGTGGATGGACGGCGGCGGGAACACCTGCAGCATGGCCACCATCTTGGCACCCAACAGTCCCTCGTGTTCACGTGACGGTAACGACGCCGGTGACGGAATCTGGACCGCCGGCAGCTATCACCCGGGCGGCGTTCACGTCGTGATGGGTGACGGCTCGGTCCACTTCGTCAGTGAAGCGATCGATTCGGGCGACCCGACGATTCCGACGGTCACCGCACCCAACCACGGCGGTTCGCCCGCCGGTATCGCCAGTCCGTACGGTGTCTGGGGTGCACTGGGAACCGTCAACGGTCGCGAACAGGCCAGCATCGACGACATCTAATCGTCGAACGCTGTTACTGAAGACATGCGAAACCGCGGGCCGAGTGATCGGTCCGCGGTTTTTTCGTGAGCCCATGTTGGCGCCGAAATCGAAACGGTGCCCCGCAAAACTGTGGGCCAACATAGCCCCGATGAAGGTCCGTCAGTGGAGGCGTGGCGGGTGATGATCGGTTGCTAGGGTGAATAAAATGTGCGTTAAAAACGAAAAATGGAAGCATGGTGCGCACCAGTCCGCTAACATGCGTCGGTCTGCCACCCTCTTGTGGGTAGTTTCCGGCCGCAAGTTGACGGTTAGCTGAGGACGTATTGAGACGCCGAATCGGCAGGGCCATCGCCTCGATTCCATCAAACGCTTCATCGACCGCACGACTTCCGCGACGTCACGACGCCTGGCGATCCATTCGGTTTCGCTAGGCCGCAGCGGGTGAGCAGACAGGAGTGTCGCGGTAGGGCGTCGGTCCGATCGGGCCGAAGACGCGGGGCTCCCAGACTCATCCCTTATTTTCTGGAGTTCTTCGGATGCAACAAAAACGCCATGGATTCACCCTGGTGGAGCTGTTGGTCGTGATCGCGATCATCGGCGTGTTGGTCGGGCTGCTTTTGCCCGCCGTTCAATCGGCACGCGAAGCGGCGCGACGGATGGCGTGCAGCAACAACGCCAAGCAAGTCGGCTTGGCACTGCACAACTATCACAGCGCTTTCAAACAGTTCCCCGCTCACCGTGCCGGCACGACCGGCGTCAAAGGATACGACGCGACGTGGAATCAAATGACGTCGGCCGATGACGGGGCCGGCGGCGGACGCAACTTCCACAACTTTCGTCGGCTCAGCATGCTGATCGGATTGTTGCCGTTCATCGAACAGCAACCCCTGTGGGACACGATCAGCAACCCGCTTTCGACCCAGTACAACGGCAATGCCGCGCCCGGCGGTGCCTATCCTGCGATGGGGCCGACCCCGTGGAAGAACCAGTACACGCCGTGGCGGACCCTGGTCGGAACGTTCCAGTGTCCCAGTGATTCGGGGCCGCCGGTGACTTACGGCACGACGAACTATGCCGCCTGTGTCGGCGATGTTGTTCGCGGTCTTGGTTCGCGGAATCCGCCGTCGTCGATTCAGCGTGGGATTTTCATGTCCGCTTCGGCGCGTCGTTTCCGTGACATCGTCGACGGCACGGCGAACACGATCGCGGTCGGCGAAATCACCAACAGCCTGGGCGACCGTGGCATCAGCGGCGGTGGCGCCTATGAAGACAGCGGGCCGGCGTTTGGTGACATCAACATCACGCCCCAGAATTGTGCCGACCAAATTGATCCGCTGCGTCCGAAGTTTTTCAAGCCCGGCGTGTTGCTGTTCGGCTACACCGGCAATCTTGGGAAATGGGGTGCCGAAGGCCGTGGGGGCAAGTACATGGATGGTGCGACCAACCAAACGTCGATGAACACCATCCTGCCGCCCAACAGTCCGTCGTGTTCCTACAACAACCAGGACAATGCCGACGGGATCTGGAGCGCCGGCAGTTATCACCCCGGCGGATGTCATGTGGTGATGGGCGACGGCTCGGTCCACTTTATCAGCGAAGCGGTGGATGCCGGCGACGCAACGATCAGCGCGGTCGGCCAGCCGGGATGGAACGGGTCACCGGCCGGTGCCGCCAGTCCCTATGGCGTCTGGGGCGGTTTGGGAACGACCAACGGTCGCGAACAAGTCAGCATTGACGACCTGTAACGCGTCACTTTCACACGGCTGTCCGTCTTGAGTGCGGGCTTCGTTCGACCGCCAAACGCCGCGGACCGAGTGCTCGGTTTGCGGCGTTTTTTCGTCGTCGAATGCTGCAATGACACTGGCTTTCGCGGTCATGGTCGCCGTCCTGACCGATGTTCCTGGCTCGGCCCTTTGGCTGCATTGGGGGTCGTTGTTGCGCCTTCTTTGCGAAAAAGGCGTATTTTTACCGCATTGATTGCGACTTGTGAGCATGCCGTGTGTTAGGTTGAGTCAAAGTGTCGCCCCCTGGTGGGGTCTTTTCGACTAGTTCGCTGACGTCATTTCATACGCCGGGTCGGGACCACCGAGCGGGCCAAGACGTGGGCCGGATCCCTGGCCGACGGAATCCCCGATTCATGGGCGTTGTGATGCATGGGCTTAGCGATCAAGTCGGGCACGGTTTGCATCATTCGGAGCCGAATTTCGACGCCGGACGGAAAGCCGTCGGGGGTTCGTGTGGCTCCAGCAACTTTTCCTTATCACGCGGAGAAATCCCCATGCAACGAAGGCACCATGGATTCACCCTGGTGGAGCTGTTGGTCGTGATCGCGATCATCGGCGTCCTGGTTGGTCTGCTTTTGCCCGCCGTTCAATCGGCACGCGAAGCCGCCCGCCGCATGTCGTGCAGCAACAACGCCAAACAAATCGGCTTGGCGCTGCACAATTATCACAGTGCGTTCAAGCAATTCCCCGTCCACCGCGCCGGCACGACGGGAAAGAAGGGCTACAACGCCAATTGGAACGATATGGTCAATGCCGACGACGGCAGCCGTAACACTCACAATTTCCGCCGGCTCAGCATGCTGGTCGGCCTGTTGCCGTTCATCGAACAGCAGCCTCTGTGGGACACCATCAGCAATCCGGTTGCGGTCCAGTTCAACGGCAATCCGGCGCCCAACGGTGCCTACCCGGCAATGGGGCCGGTGCCTTGGAAAGGCCAGTACACGCCGCACCGGACGATTGTTCCCGCCTTCCAATGCCCCAGCGACGCGGGTCCGCCGGTGACGTTCGGCACGACCAACTATGCCGCATGTATCGGCGACGTCGCGTTCGGCATCGGCTGGGCGAACCCGCCCAAGGAAGTCAAACGCGGGATGTTCTTGTCCAGTCAGATTCGACGTTTCCGTGACGTCGTCGATGGGACGGCCAACACGATCGCGATCGGTGAAATCACCAACAGCCTTGGCGACCGTGGCATCACCAGCGGGGGCGCCTACGACATCGGCGGCAGCGTGTATTTGAATCCGCAAGAGTGCTTGGACACCAAGGACCCGTTGCGGCCCAAATTCTTTGCACCCGGCGTGTTGTTGTTGGGTTACAGCGGCAACCTTGGCAAAGGCGGCAACGCGGGACGCGGGAACCGTTGGATGGACGGCGGCAGCAACTTCACCACGATGGCCACGATCCTGGCGCCCAACAGTCCGTCGTGTGCCCAGGTCGCCGGTGACGCGGGCGATGGGGTATGGAGCGCCGGCAGTTATCACCCCGGTGGCATTCACGTCGTGATGGGGGACGGTTCGGTTCACTTCGTCAGCGAAGCCATCGACGCGGGCGACCCGACGGTGCCGACCGTGTTCAACGGTAACAACAACAATCCGGCGGGTTCGCCGGCCGGTATCGCCAGCCCCTACGGCGTTTGGGGCGGCTTGGGAACGACTAACGGTCGCGAACAGGTCAGCGTCGACGACATCTAAGATCGCGAACTCTCAGTGAATCGAATTCAGCAGCGCCGCGGATCGAGTGATCGGTCCGCGGCGTTTTCGTGCGCAAAGTCGACGGTTGGGGGTTTCTTGTTCACTGGATGGTCGGTGCCGGGCTGCTTGTAGGCTAAAAATGAAAGTTTGGGCATTAAAAATGAAACCCATGCCTTTCGTCGGGTTTTAGGAATGCAGTGGCCAAATCGACCGGCTGCGTGAGCGTCGCAATGAGTCGCCGATTTGGCCTGCTTTTCGTTTTTGTTCCATTCCGTGAAAGACCCTGACCGTGAAAACTTTCGATTCCTCTTCGGATGGTTGTCCATCCCCGCGACGTACACGACAAGTCCGTTCGGCATTCACGCTTGTCGAGTTATTGGTCGTCATTGCGATCATCGGCGTCCTTGTTGGACTTCTTCTTCCCGCGGTTCAGTCGGCTCGTGAAGCCGCCCGCCGGATGTCTTGCAGCAACAACGCCAAGCAAATCGGCTTGGCGCTGCACAATTACCACAGTGCTTTCAAGCAGTTCCCCGCCCAGCGTGCCGGCACGACCGGGTCGAAGGGCTACAACGGCACGATCGATGCGGATAACAACGCCAGCAACAAGTGTCGGCTGAGCATGTTCGTGGGGCTGATGCCGTTTCTGGAGCAACAGCCGCTGTGGGACACGATCAGCAATCCTGTGGCCGTTCAGTACAACGGCAACGCGGCCCCCAACGGTGCTTATCCCGCGATGGGCCCGGTGCCGTGGACCGGCCAGTACACGCCGTGGCGGACGGTCGTTTCGTCGCTGCAGTGCCCCAGTGACAGCGGGCCGCCGGTGACGACCGGGACCATCAATTACGCCGCATGTGTCGGCGATGTGGTCGATCAAATCGGATCGCGTGCCCCGGCCAAGGAGGTTATTCGTGGGTTGTTCATGGTTGCGATGCATCGCCGTTTTCGTGACGTGGTCGATGGCACGGCCAACACGATTGCGATCGGCGAAATCACCAACAGCCTGGGCGACCGTGGCGTCAGCGGTGGTGGTTCGTACGACGACGGATTCAACGTCCGGTTGGAACCCGACATGTGTGCGGCCAACATTGATCCGCTGCGTCCGAAGTTCTATCGCGACGGTGCGATGTTGTTGGGGTATGCCGCGCCGCTGGGGAAATGGGAAGGCGCCGGACGTGGTAATCGCTGGGCCGATGGTGGCGGTAACCTGTCCTGCTTCAATACGATTTTGCCGCCCAACAGCCCCAGTTGCTCGGCCGACGGTGGCGACAGCGGCCCCGGGATCTGGAGCGCCGGCAGCTATCACCCCGGCGGTTGTCACGTCGTGATGGCCGACGGGTCGGTGCACTTCATCAGCGAAGCGGTGGATGCCGGTGACAACACCGTTCCCACCGTCACGCGGCCCAGCCAGGGCGGATCAGCCGCCGGCATTCCCAGCCCGTACGGTGTCTGGGGTGGTTTGGGCACGACCAACGGTCGCGAACAAGTCAGCATCGACGACATTTAATCGGCCCAGATCCGCCGTTCCATCCGCAGATTCGCATCGACGCCGCAGTCCGAAACCATCGGGCTGCGGCGTTTCGTCGTCATGGGCGTCGTATCGCGACGATTTGCCGCTGCAATCCTCTGCCACACCGTCTGGCCAAGTGTGCAGCAGATACCGTGTTTCATGCGGCGAACGAAGTGTGGTGTGGCTGTGTGTACAGTACGCGTTGTGTTAAGGGGTGATGGATTCGCGTATTTCATTCGCAGCGGTGGACGAATACACTTTGCCCGACATGCGAAGTGCCAACAGTTTATCTGGTTATTGTAGGACAAGATGACGGCTCTTCGCGATTCGTTCTCTTCTCTCGGAGTGTGAACCATCATGCGAAGCAAAAAATCTGGCTTCACGTTGGTCGAACTGTTGGTCGTGATCGCGATCATTGGTGTCCTTGTCGGCCTTCTTCTTCCCGCGGTACAGTCGGCTCGTGAAGCCGCCCGCCGCATGTCGTGCAGCAACAACGCCAAGCAAATCGGTTTGGCCCTGCACAACTATCACAGTGCTTTTAAGCAGTTCCCCGCTCACCGCGCCGGCACCACCGGCAAGAAGGGCTACCTGGCCAGCTGGGGTGAAATGAGTGCTTACAGCACCGACACTCACAACTATCGCCGGCTGAGCATGTTGGTCGGTTTGTTGCCTTTTATCGAGCAGCAACCTTTGTGGGACACCATTAGCAATCCGGTATCGACCCAGTTCAACGGCAATGCGGCACCCAACGGTGCTTATCCCGCGATGGGCCCGACCCCGTATCGCAACCAATACACTGCATGGCGAACGCTGATCTCGGCATTCAATTGCCCCAGTGATGCCGGCCCGCCGGTGACCTTCGGCACGACCAACTACGGTGCCTGTATTGGTGACACCGTGCGTGCACAGGGCTGGGCCAACATGCCCAAGGAAGTCAAGCGTGGGATGTTCACGCCCGCCAACAAGACGCGATTCCGTGACGTCGTCGACGGGACGGCCAACACGATCGCGATCGCCGAATTGACCAACAGCCTGGGTGACCGCGGCGTTGGTGGCGGTGGTGCCTATGACATCGGTGGCGATATCAACCTGAACCCGCAAGAGTGCTTGGACACCCGCGACCCGCTGCGTCCGAAGTTCTACGCACCCGGCGTGATGCTGTTCGGCTACAGCGGAAACTTGGGCAAGTGGGGCCAAGCCGGCCGTGGTAACAAGTGGGCCGACGGTGGCGGAAACATGAGTGCCGTCACCACGATCTTGCCGCCCAACAGTCCTTCCTGTGCACGCGGCGGCAACGACGCCGATGACGGGATCTGGAGTGCCGGCAGTTACCACCCCGGTGGCTGTCACGTCGTGATGGGTGACGGTTCGGTCCACTTCGTCAGTGAAGCGATCGATTCCGGCGACTCGACCGTTGCCGCGGTTGGCGCACCCGGATGGAACGGTTCGCCCGCCGGCAGCCCCAGCCCGTATGGCATCTGGGGCGGCTTGGGAACGATCAATGGTCGCGAACAAGTCAGCGTGGACGATCTGTAATCGGCCCGCCGCCTGAATCTGGGCGGCCGACGACCAACCATTCGCAGACGCCGCGAGTCATTGCCCGACTCGCGGCGTTTTTTTTTGTCAGCGTTGCCCAATCTTCCCGAACGTTAGACGCGACCTTCGCGAGCGTCAGACGCGACAATTCGGCCAACCCGAGTATGCAAATCTTTTACCGGGGCTGTGCAACAAACGGGTGGTCCTTGTTACAATTTCCAGTGGAATTCGGGCGGAACGTTCCGTCATCAAGATGGCTGCCTTCGCAGTCCCCGTCTTGTCTCCACCCCTAATTAGTTTGAATTGCAAGGAACTTACGATGAAGTGGTTGAACCTCATGATGGCGGCTTTGTTCTGCTTCGCGATCGCTGGCTGTGATTCGCAAGAAGGCGTCGTCGAGCAAACCGACGAAGCTGCTGAAGCTGCGATGGAAGCTGAGTACGAAGCCGAGTACGAACAGTACGCTGAAGAAGAAAACTGAGCTTGATCGCTTCGTTTGTGTGCCAAAGTGTCCGGTCGATCACCCGGCTGGACCTGAAGTACACGCAGCCCATGATGCCGGTCGGATCCATGATCCACCGGCATTTTTTTTGTACCCACAGGATTCGCTAGTAACGTGGGAACTTTGAACGCATGATCGCGTCGTTACAGTTTCGCATGCTTGCCGCTGGACGTGCGAAGCGGATGCGTAAGTCTTGAAGTTGCGCTTGTCTGGTAACTCGACGCGTGAGCGAGGAAAAAATGATGTCGACATCGCCTCGCTCACGCTTCGGGTTACCCAAAAAACAATGCCACGGGTAAAAGCGCAACTTCGAAATGCGTGTGCCAGCTGCGAAACGTTTCGTCGATTCTCTTTGGTTTTTCGTCTCTTTGGCTTTTCGGTGGTGCAGTGATGGCGAATCGTTCCCGGGCGTCGGTTTGGTGGTCGCTGGTGATTTCCTTCACAGCGGTTGCGCTGAATGGAGGTCCAGCCCGGGCGGCAATCATCATCTCGGGGTACACCGACGCGACGAACGATCGCTTCACCGATTCAGGCTCGTTTCTGCTGTCCGGCTTTGACTTGTCGGGGATCGGCCAAGATGCCAGCGGCCGCTGGGCGACGGCCATCGGTCGCAACGTGGTGATCAGCGCCGCGCACTTGGCACCCACCGGATCGGTGACGTTCTATCCGGCAAACGATCCGGGGGACGTGCCGGTGACGATCGGCATCGCTGGTGGGCAAAAGATCACGGGGACCGATTTGTGGATCGGGACGTTGGAATCGAATCTGCCCGAAGCGATCACCGATTATGCATTCGCGACGGAGATGCTGTCCGGACCGTCCGAGGCACTGGTCAGTGCGGGGACTTACCAAGGCGTGACGGCATTCACCTTTGGCCGATCCCAGGCAGTCCATCCAGCGACCCGCGACCAAGCCGTGGGCCAAAACCGAATCACGGGCTATGTGGAGAATGTCGATTTCCTGGGAAACTCAGACAACGACAGCCTGTTGATGCAGCGTGACGATCCCGGCGACACAAACTTTGTGACCTATGAATCGTTTTTTCAAGGTGGTGATTCCGGCGGACCGACGTTTGTCGACGATTCGGGCCAGTTGGTTTTGATCGGCACCAACGCGTTCCGGTACGACGCGGACGATCCATTCGCTGAAGACCCGATTACCGGCAGCGGGATCAACTACATCGCTAACCAGTCGGCGTTTATCAACCAGTACATCGAAGCGGCCGCGGTCCCCGAACCATCCAGTTTGGCGTTACTGACCGGTGTGACGGCGTTGATGGTGCGTTGTCGAAAACGAAAGTCATCGTCGCGACGTTGATTTCCAACGGGCATCCCGGACGTTGTTTCGCCAGGCATCAAAAAATCATCGCGGGCACCGATGATCATGATCGGATTGAGGTTCGCTGCACGTTCAGGGAATTTCGGTCACCGATGGTTTGTGCACTCTTTCCACGTCGCCGCCGATCAAGTGGATGACCTGCTTCATATCATCCGGCAACGGAGCGTGGAACGTCATCGCTTGCCCCGATTGTGGGTTGGTGAAGGTCAGCCGGTGTGCATGCAGGGCTTGCCGCGAAAGGAAAACCTTGGCGTCTGGAGCGTCGGTCAATTCGGCTGTCGGCCCGCCAGCCTGGTCGATGCCGCGGCGCAGCGACTCGGCTCGGATCTCACTGTGCCCGGCGTAAAGCTTGTCGCACAAGATGGGGCTGCCGATGTGGGCCAAGTGGACCCGGATCTGATGAGTGCGTCCCGTTTTGGGGAACAACCGGACGACGCAGTACCGACCGTGGCGCGAGATGACTTCGTAGAACGTCGACGCGGTCTTGCTGGATTCGTGGCCTTCGCGGATCGCCTGTTTGTCGCGCTGGTAGGGATGTCGGCCGATCGCCGCATCGATCCAGTCGCGGTCACGATCGATCGGTGCGGTGGTGATCGCCACGTATTCCTTTTTGACGTCACGTGACTGCCACTGATCGGCCAAGTGCAAATGGACCGCATTGGTCTTGGCGACCACAATCACACCGGACGTATCGCGGTCCAGCCGGTGGACAATGCCCGGTCGCGTCGGGCCGCCGACGTCGGACAGCGACTGGAATCGATAGGCCAGAGCACTGGTCAGTGTTCCGGTCCAGTTGCCGCGTGCCGGATGGACGACCATTCCGGCGGGCTTGTTGACGACGACCAATCCGTCGTCCTCGTACAAGATGTCCAGCGCGATCTTTTCCGGGATCGTTTCGTCGCTGAACTCGTCCGGAACTTGAAAGCGGATTCGTTGGCCCGCTTTGACTTTATAGCTGGGGCGGATGATCCGACCGTCGGCTTCGCAGCCGTCGTCCTGGACCGCCGCGCGGATTTGGGACCGGCTGTATCCGTCGCAGACACTAGTCAGAAATAAATCAATCCGTTGGCCGCCCGCGGATTCCGGGACGACCAATTCACGGATTCCCGGCCCGGCCGACGACTCGGGCGGGGAGGCTTCAGCGTCGGACGTCAAGGCGTTTCCGATTCCTGGGCATCGGCTTCGGCATCAACGTCGGCTTCGGGTGCATCCGGCTCGGTGGCATCCGAATCCGCGGCTTCCGGCTCGGTGGCTTCTGCTTCGGCAGCGTCGCCCGCTGTGTCTTCCGCGGAAGTGTCCGTCTGTTCGGCCGGTTCAGCGTCGGTCATTTCTTCGGTGGCTTCGTCGGCCGGATCCGTGGTCGGTTCTTCGGTTTCCAATCCCAAGCCAAGATCGGGCAGTTCCATGTCGGGCGACTCGGGCAATTCCGAGGCGTCCGGCAACGCGGGCGGCAGCGAAGGCTCGGCCGGGGCGAAGTCTTGTTCGCCGAACCAGGTCAAGAAGTCTTGGGTCGCCGGGCTCTCCAGTGCTTCGATCCGGTCGGCGGCCAATTCGGTCATGGCTTCCGATTCATCGGCTTCCATCACGGACTTGTATTCCGCGATGGCTTCGTCGACGTTCCCTTGTGCTTCGGCGATCCGGGCCAGCCCATAATGGGCTCGTGAACGCAACGTCCGCGAAGTGATCGTGTTTTCCGCGGGGGCTTTCAAAGCTTGTCCGTAGGATTCGGCGGCGTCGCCCAGCAGGTTCAGGGCTTCTTCGCGGTCTTCGAACAACTGGGCCATGCCGTCCGCCATCAGTTGGTCGGCGGTGTACAGTCGCGCCCAGTGTGCCGCGGCGGTGTCGGGGTATTTTTCGGCGACGCGGGCGAAGACTTCGGGGTCCCCGGATCCGCCGGCTTGCAGCAATTGCAGCGTCGCATCGCTGCGAGTTTCGGTCCGCGTGGTGGAGTAGAAGCTCAGACCGAAAACCAGGGCGATGACAGCGATCACGCCGGCCAACAGCCACTTCGAATAGGGCTCGATCTGTTTGCTGAAGCGAGCGAGTGAGTTGGCGAGTTCGTTTTCCTGCAGCTCGTGCCGGCGTTCGCTATTCATTGGGGGCTTTTTGGGGGCTGTCGGCGGCGAAGGGATCGCGCCAGCGGCATCGACGATTTTGGGCCCCGCAAGGCGCTCCTTCGGCGGTACCGGGCGAAGCGGCGAAGTATAGAAATCACTTGGACTTAACGTCAATACATGCGGCCAGTGCGTGCCGGGTACCGTGGTCTCGGGCGGATCCAGGATAACGGTGCTCCGGATTGACCCGCAGGCGAACGTTTCGTTTGACCAAGCGTCCGCCTGGACGTCAAACTTTGTCAGCCAGCCGAATCGAATCGGCACTCTTTGCATGACCCGCAAAGTCGGATGAGTTCGTGGGCGTTTGATGAGAGTTTTGTGAATTGACGCGACGGGGCTGATTTTTTTCCGGCCGCGGCGGTCAAATTGCGTCGCCAAACGCGGGGAAACAGCCTCCGACTTGCGGCTCGGGCACAACAAAATCGCGTCAGACCGGGGCGGGGAATGCAGAAATTCGAAATCGGCTGATGGGCATTGCCGGTCGTCCGTTTCGGAGCGTCCAAGGTGGGACGTGGCGACTTTGAGGGATGCGTGCATTGTGGCGCGCCGCAAGTCGGGAAACCGCCAGGAAGTGGCCACATTTGCTGGTCTGGTTTGCCACCCCTCTGTAATATGAATCGCCAGTTCAGTGTCCTCTCCCCCCCAAGCGAGCGAACCCCCAGCTGCGGCGGGATCTTGTACTACTTCAACGAAATTCGCATGAGCACGAACGAACTTTCGAATCGCCCGTATTCCAATTCGCCTGCGATGATGCAGGCGCCGATCGCGATGATGGATCGCGATGGAGCCGACGGCGGCAAAAATGAAATGCCCAACATCGGTGCGGCCATGTGGCGTTACCGCTGGGCGGTGGCTCTGCCGACCATGCTGGGCATGGTGGCGGGATTCTTGTTGTTCCTGCGGACCAACGAAACATTCCGGGCAACGACCCAGATCATGATCGAGTCCAATCGCCCCGCAGTGATGGACACGATGACCGGCGAAATGGTCGGCGGCGTGCCGAGCATTGAAATCGTCCAAGCCCAATTGTTCAGCGATGAGGTCATTCGAGGGGCTTTTGAAAACCCCGAGATGATCCAATACCACGAAACGTTGGACGAGGGCGACGGTCCCTGGGCACGCTTCGTCGAAATGGTGAAGAAAGACGAGGTGCTGGAATTGGAGCCCGAGGTTTCCGATGTGAAGACGGCTCAATCCGTCGTCGCACTTCTGCACTTCGACAGCCCTAATCCTGATTTGTCGACCGCGGCGGTGACAGCGTTCAGCCAGTCGCTGCAGCAGTATTACAACAAAAAGTACAGCAACAGCCGTGATGAGCTGAAACGATTCATCAACGAGGCGACGGATAAGGTCCAACCGCAACTGGACAAATATGAGTCCATCTACGCTCAATTCCGCAAGGAATCCGATCTCTTCTTCGACGAACAGGGCAACGCGATCAACCCTCACCGTGTGCGTGTCCAGGAACTGATGGCGGATCGTGGCAAACTGGTGCAGGAATATGTCGATTCCGAACTGACGTATCGATCGATCAAACAAACCGTCGAAGGCGCTGAAGATCCACGACTGGCTTTCACGATTGTTTCGCAACTGCTGGATCGTCCGCTCAGTCTGCCTAAGGAATTGGACGCCACACGCCTGGCCATGGGAGCCGACGACGGCGAACTGGCGTCGATGGAAGTCCAAGAAGAACTGGCTCCGTTGAAAGCCGATCGCGATGCACTGGCCGCGGAACTCGGCAAGGGTCACCCGCACGTCAAAGTGCTGGACAACAAAATCGCGTCGTTGGAAAAGGCCTTGGACCGCCTGGGGCAAAGTCGTTCCAGTCGTATCGGGCAGCTGATGGATGATGAAGAACGCAAGACCAAGCAGGCCTTGCAAGCCATCGATGCGGTTCAAGCCACCGCGAAGACCAAGGTCGACATGTTGAAGCAACGCTTGGATCTGCTGACCAAAGAAATCGAATCCGAAGCCGCCAAAGGACGTTTGCTTGCAGACAAAGAAGTCGACTACATCGCACTGCAAAACAAGATTGAGGGGACTCGTGAATTGGTCACGCAAGTCAGCGAAAGCATGGCTCGCGTCGACATGTCGACCAGTACCGAAAGCGAAACGCGTGTCGTTGAATTGATCGCCGCGAAAGGCGCTTACTTGGTCGCACCGATCTTATGGAAACTGGTTGGCATCGGCGGCTTCCTGGGATTGGCGTTGGGTGCCGGCATGGCATTCTTGTTGGAAAAGAACGCCAACACCTTCCGCGACCCGGACGAAATCGCCGCCAGCCTGGGCACCAGTGTTCTGACGCACGTCCCGTTCTTCAAAAAGCGACTGACAAAACGTGGAAGCGGTCAAAACGCAGACAAGGACAGTCCCTACAAAGAACTGGATCCCTGTTTGGCCGTCCTGCACTCGCCGTCGTCCGTCGCCGCCGAATCGGTCCGGTCGCTTCGAACGGCAACCTACTTCGAATTGGCGGGGGTCCAAGGCGGCAAGATTTTGCAAGTCACGAGCCCGTTGCCCGGGGATGGTAAGAGTACGATCGCGGGCAACTTGGCGTGTGCCATCGCACAGAGTGGCAAGAGTGTTCTGGCAATCGACTGTGACCTTCGGCGTCCCCAGTTGACCGATAACTTTGTGATGCAAGATCAGCTTGGGCTGACCAATGTTCTGAACGGTGAATGTGAGTGGCAGGAGGCATGCCACACGACGCCACTGGGGCACCTGGACGTCATGCCCAGCGGTCCAATTCCGGCCAACCCGGCCGAAGCGTTGACGTTGCCAGAGATGGCCGAAATGCTGGAACAGCTTCGCGAGCATTACGACTATGTGATCGTCGATACGCCGCCGCTGTTGGTCGTGACAGACCCCAGCATCTTGGCCAGCCTGGTCGACGGCGTCTTGCTGACACTGCGTGTTCGCCGCAAGAGTAAGTTGAACGCTCGCGAAGCGGTCAACATTCTCAACAGCGTCGGCGGCAACTTGATTGGTACCGTGATCAACAACTCCGACGAAGCGTCCAGCAGTGATGGCTACCGCGGATACGGCTACTACCGCTACAGCCGCTATGCCAAGAAGTACTACCGACGCGGCGGCAACGCCGGCGAAGTGGTGCCCAAGGGCAGCAAGAAACGAAGTGGCATGGTCGTCAGTGGACGCAGCACACAAAACCGCGTCCGCCCGTCCGAAGCGATGCCGCCTCAAAACGAAGCCGTCGCCGCCGCCGCGCCCGTCACACGCCCCAGCGTGCCAAGCGATCACCAGGCTGATTCGTAGAGTTTGGACGCGGGGCAGACCCGTCCGACGGAATTTTAGGTAACACGACCGGCCGTGATCCCGATGGGTTTGCGGCCGGTGCGTTTACTGCGGTCTTGAATCCTAAAAGAGTGTGAAGTCGCCGTGTGTGAAGCTTGCAATGCCGGGGACTGCTAGTTCAGAATGCCAAGTCGGTGCTTCGACACGTGAACATTGTTCCAATGGTTCGGTCGCTGCATCGCACCGAAGTCCCAAAAATGGCCAGCTGATCGGATGTGCTGCAACCTTTTGGGCTTCGCGAAACCCAACCGCCATTGTCCCGCCCGCCGGTGAAACCACGGACGAGACGGCGGAAAACTTGGATCCCGAATCCGCGTGACCTCGACGTCCACGGTGGTTTTCAGGGTCGGCCGGATCATCAGCCTTGCTTCCCACAACTTGGCCGACCCGACCGCCGCTGGGCGTTAGGATGACAGGATTCGGTTCTGGCACGGCTGCCAACCACCCCTATTACGCGGTCGCCATGGCCGTTGCGTGGGGACCACGGTGCGAATTATTTGTAACGCCAGCTCATTTGGGCGTGATGGAAAATTCGCATCCAGGCGACGGATCCGACCGCGATTCAAAGCCAACGTTTCGACAAAGCACGTTTCCAACGTCCCACCAGATAGTATGTCCACGATCGAATCTGAAACTCCGGTCGCCGTTGATGCACCGGTTACGTTCGACCAACCCGAAAGCGACCAACCGTCGCGATCCTTCTTCGATCGCACGTCCAAGTGGATGTGGTTCTGGGGAGGTCTGTTCGCGGCGTGTGTGCCGCTGTTGATTCCCTACTTTGCCGACATGTGGGCGGCACCGCACTATCAATACTTCCCCTTCGTGTTCTTGGCCGTCGGTGCTTTGATCTACACACGAAGCGATCGCCAGTATTATCCGCCGGCGGGATGGCTCGGGTGGTCGTTGGTTGTCTTGGGGATTGCCACGTTGGCATTGGCGATCGTCAACCAAGCGGTTTGGTTGGGCGGGTTCGCTTTCGTCTTGATCGGCATCGCGTTTGTCGCGTCATTGCGTGGCGACGAAGACATTTCACTGCTGGCGCTCGGATTCCCATTGCTGATGCTGGTGAAGTTGCCGCTGAACTTGGACACCTTGCTGATCCAAAACTTACAGAATTTGACCACCGAACTGTCCAGCGTGATGTTGGACGTGTTCGGCGTCTCGCACGCGATCGAAGGCAACATCATCAAGCTGGCCGATCGCGAGTTGTTTGTGGCCGAAGCCTGCAGCGGAATCCAGTCGGTTTTCACCCTGGCCTTTTTGGCATCACTGTTGGTCGCGTTTTTGCGACGTCGTTTGTGGTTGGCACCGTTCTACCTGGCCATTGCGATTTTGTTGGCGGTCGCCGGAAACGTCGTTCGCGTCACCACCGTTGCTCTGGCTGCGGTTTGGAACGGCACGGACCTTTCGTCCGGCATCTCGCACGACATTTTGGGGTACACGACTTTGGCGCTGGCGGCGGCACTGTTGTTGTCCTTTGATCAGTTGATCATCACGTTGTTGCACCCGGTCGAATTCACTTCCGACGGCATGCTGGACAACCCGCTCGTACGGTTTTGGAACTTCTTGGTCAGCGACGCGCCTCAGCCCGACCAACGATCCAGTTACCGTTCGTTTGATGAAAGCGAAAGCCGCCGGTATCGCAATCAACAATTGCCCGGTTGGATGCAATCGGCCATCGAGAATCCTTTGGTCCGCTATGGGTTTGTCGGCGTCGCCGGTTTACTGATGTTGGCATCGATCGGCCAGTTGGTTCGCATGCAATCGCGTGCTCCCACCCAGACCGTCCACTCCTCGGACGCTCTGTTCGCACCAGCGCCTGACATGTGGGGCGATGGATTCGAGATTTTCCAGTTTTCGGATCACACCACCGCGCGTGACGGAAACAATCCGCGACTGGGCGAGAACGCGGATTTGTGGCAAGTCCAAGTCGGCGAATTGGTCGGCCAAGTCGTGCTGAGCCAGCCGTACAGCGGATGGCACGAACTGTGTGTCTGCTATCAAAACCTGGATTGGGAACTGGTCAATCGTGACGTCGTCGATGACGTCGATATCAAAGTCATGCCGGAACTGAGTGATGATGAATCGTTCGTCACCGCTCGGTTCAAACGTCCCGGCGGCCAAGAAGGTCTGCTGATGTTTTCGGCCGTCTCCTATGACGGTTCGATCCCATCATCGCCCGGCAGTTTTGGTGCGTTTGGTTCGCGGTTGTTTGGTCGGCTGGATCGAAACGGCATCATCGATCAAACCGACATCATGATGTTCCAGTTCTGGCTGCCCACGCCCAAGAAGCTGGACAACAAAGTCATTCGTCAGTTGCAAGAAGAGTTCGTCAAGGCGCGAGCCGTTGTTGCGAAGAACGTTGTGAATCCCGATTCGGCATCGGTTGCCAAGCCAGAAGCCTGAATCTTTTCCCCCGGTATCGTTGTTCACGACTTCGCCAAACATCCAATCATCAACCCGACCTGATCGAACATGAAATACTTGAACCCGGTCAATTGGTTCCGCTGGATCGGACAATTCATCAGCGCTTACCTGTACTCGATTCCGTGGAAGGAAGCGCCGCGTGCGATTCCCGCGATCATCTTGATTTTGGCACTGGTCGTCATTGCCGGCGTGGCCTTCACCGATGATTCGAACTGGCGAAGCAGTTTGATTGCACGCCAATTGGCCGACGCCAGCGAACAAGACGATTATGAAACGATGGAATTGGTGCTGCGACGCCAACTGCGGGCCGAGCCGAATGACAATGATTTGAATTTTCGCTTGGCGTTGGTCTTGCACGAACAGGAACGTGACGACGAAGCCAAGTCGATCATGACCCAGTTGGCGACCCAAAAACGATTCGAACAGGCCGCACGCTGGCTGGTCGCCGAGGATTTCGTCGGCAAGTCATGGGGCAATCTGGACGACGACGAAAAGGAGATGTTTGGGTATCTGTTGAAGCTGGTCAACGAAAAGACGCCTGATGATGTGAACTTCAAACAACTGTACGCCGACTACTTGATCGCCAGTGACCGGATGAAGGACGCGGCGGGATTGTTGGAACAATTGTCGACGGCTTTCCCGATGCGGGGATTACAGGCGGCCGCGATTTACCGGCGGCTGGGCGACGAACAAAAGGCGGATGAACTGGGACGCCACACGCTGAAGCACGTCTCGGGCATGCTGGACGATGACCCGACCAACACGGTGTTGGCCCTGGCCGTCGCGCAAACGCAACTGTTTGATAAGCAATACATGCCGGCGATCCAAACGATCAAACGAGCCGTCGATCGTGCAAAGACCGACCAAGAACGTCAACGTGCCCGTTCGGCGATGGGCGAAGCGATCGTGGCTTGGATCATGCACATGAAGGAAACGGCAACCGATACGCCGGAATCCCAGGCTGATTTGATGCGCAAGCTGTCGGTCGCGGTCCGCTTCGCACCCGACAATCCACGTGTCTTGACGCTGGTTGCCGACATGGTTCTGTCGACCGCACAGTCGAATAACCCCGAAGTCCAAAAGCTGCAACGCACCTTGGTCGAAGGATCGTCGCCCGGCGTGTCGCACTTCATCTTGGGGACCGGTGCTTTGATGCGTGGCAACCGAGAATCAGCGATGAAGCACTTGAAGATCGCGGCGGAACTGCTGCCGCAAAGTGCAGCGATTCTGAACAACTTGGCCGTCGCGATGACGACCCGCGACGACGCCGAATTGGAAGACGCACTGGAACTGATCGAACGAGCGATCGAGCAGACGCAGCCCAAGACGACGCCCCACTTCTACGAAACGCGCGGCCAGATTCTGTATCGGTTGGAACGTTACGACGAAGCGATTCCGGATCTGTTGCGCGCCTTGGCTGTCGATTCGTTGAAGCTGAACGCGCACAAAGCGTTGGCCGTTTGTTACGAGAAGATCGACATGGAAGAAACCGCCCAAGGCCACCGCGATCAGATCGAAGCCATGGAATCCGAATCGGAATCTGATGCCGAAGGTGACGACGAAAAAGAATTCGATCTGGGACTGTAGGCAGCACACCGGCGGTGCGCGTACACCGCTCTGTCGCACGTCGTATGTGGTGATCTGATATCTTGATGCGCTGACGCTGCCGGGGGCGTCTTCTTTGGCCCCGGCCCCTTTCCAACTGATTTGGGGCGTTTGCGCATCGAATGGAACCCACCGCACCCACACACGACGATCGGGTTGTCGGCCCGTCGGATGACAGCCCGCATCACCACGGCGAACCTGATCGCGGGGACGGTGCTATCGAAGCATCGTTCCAACCGATCCAGCGAAGCCGCTTGGTGCCACAGATTTCGATCCGCTGGCTGTTTGCCGCCACGCTGGTGGGAGCGATTCTGTACGCGATTGCCAGACAAGCCGGCGAAGGCGTGGCCATCGCGATCGCCTTCATGTCAGTGGCTGGGTATCTTGCGGCGTTCTTCGCAACACTGGGGCTTTTTTTCTTGATCGCATGGAGCTTTGCGGTCTTCTTTCGACGCGAAGATCCGGATGCGTTGGTCGGCAGCCCCTTCGCCGATGGCCAGCTGCCGCCTCAGTGGTTGCCGCCGCGGGATCGTTCTTCCTAAGTCTGCAAAGAACCCGTCGGGACCCTGTCGCAGAAAACTGCATGCCCATGAAATTGAACCGAGTCAAAACAGGTGGTCGTCCAGGCGATCGGTGGCGGAGCAGTGTGATCGCGTCATTGATTTTCCTGGCATGCGGTTGCGTCGCGTCCATTGTCCATGGCCAGTCCAATAACGCTTACGCGGTCACCAAGCCAACGATGCCCGGCATCCGGGTGTCCAATCAGCGTTTTCAACGCATCAACATTCCACCCACAGCCACCGCCGCATTGGGCTTCAACGTGGTGGTGACGATCCCCGAATTCAATGACGCCGGTTACCTGCCTGTCGACGTGACGCTTCGATCAGCACGCGCGTTTCCGGCAGATCGAAATTTTGTCTTGCGGCTGGAACAACAACCCGCCGATGTCATCCCCGCCACGAATTTGGTGCAGATCGACATTCCGATTCGTGTTGCCGAGCGTTCGCGGTTGGTCAACGTCGCTCACGCCGTGCCGCGATACACCTGGAACCGGCCGATGACGGTGACGCTGATGGAATCAGGGATGCCGATTCCTGGTTGCCAGGCGACGCTAGCCGGACCGGTCAATGGTCAAAGCCAGATGATTCGCGAAGCCACCTCGCGGGAACGTTTGGTGCGGCCCCTGTGGATCAGTCCTTCGGCGTCCGGCCCCAACAACCAATGGATCGAATCATCGCCCTACGTCACCGATGATGTCGCCCCCGATTCGACGCGTGGCCGACTGATGCGTTTGTTGGCAATGCGAAGTCGGATGCCGCTGGATCGATGGGGTTGGACGCGAATCGATGCCGCGATGGCGTTTGCGGACTGGCGAATCTACAACCGGTTTTCCTGTGTCACGCTCAGTGATGCGACCCTGGGCACTTTGGCACAGGATCGCGTCGACCGCATCACGCCACTTTCCGATTGGGTCCTGTCCGGCGGCGCGTTGGTGGTCTTGGATTCGGCCAACGTCCAGGAAACTCTTGCGACGCTTGGGCTGGGCGACGGCCGCGTGGCTGAACGCGATCCGCCGTCGGTTGATTGGACACCGGTCAATGCGGCCAAGTCCGCCGCGCAGCAAATGCTGGAACCGTCGATTGAAAACTGGGTTTCGCTGACCGGCGGATTGCCGCCGCAGGCCGATGCGATGCAAACCGACAGCCAAATGAATCCCGCGCCATATGGGCAGTACACCGAAGCGGACAATCCGATGGTCCCGATGGCGGGTTTCGAGGCATTCGGCGGTCGCGCCTTGCCCGTCTTGGACAAACAAGGCCGACGCATCCGTTTGCCGGCGGACGTGCGCGACGCCGCAATTGCGTTGCAATCTGATATCGATGCCGACCACCAGCTTTTCCGTCAATCCGGCGATACAAAGTGGTTTCGCGTCGGAGCCGGGCAACTGGTGGTGATCCCAGTCAAGCAAAGAGCCTATTCCGCGATCGATTTGTCGTGGCCCGTCGTCCAAGCACAGTTGGCAACACTGGACCACGTTCCGATCGTTCGCCGAGGCGTGGACCCACTGATCGGCGATCAGCGTTACTTTCGATGGTTGATTCCCGGCGTATCCCAGCCGCCGGTGTACGCGTTCATTGGCTTTTTGTCGGTCTTCGTCATTTGCGTCGGACCGCTTTCCTATTATTGGACCAGCAAGACAGGTCGTTTGCATTTGATGTATGCGATTGCTCCGGTGCTTGCACTTGGAACCACGGGTGCGCTGTTGGCTTATGGGGTGATCAGCGACGGGTTCGATGTGACCGCTCGTGCCCGCCAGATCACCGTCGTCGATGGAGTCACGGGGCACGCCACCCAGCGTGATCGCGTGACGTACTTTGCCGGGATGCAGCCCTCGGATGACCTGAAGTTCTTGGCCAGCGATGAAGTCTATCCGTATCGCCAAGGCGGTCAGCGTACGATGCACCAGATCGCCCAAGACGCGGTCCGGAATGTTCCGGCGTTGGTGATTGATGACGAATATCAGCGTTTCGACAGTCAATTCTTGCCGTCGCGAGATCAACGCCAATTCGTCGCCCACCGTGTGGTCCGCGATTTGGGGAACCTGTCCTGGGTGCGTCCCCCCGGACCCGAGGTTCGTCCCGTGCTGGAGGTGCTGGAAACGGTCCAGCAACAGCTTGACCCGATGTCTTATAACGGCGGCGATGAAGGCGAATCACTGCCCGACGTTCAGCCCGCGGAACCGATACGGGCCTCTCCGCCACCGGTGCTGTCCAACGGGCTTCCCTGGAAACTGCAGAACTTGGTGGTCCGTGGCGACGACAATCGTTATTGGTACGTTCCGGTGGTCAAAGCCGGCGAAGAAATCGAACTCCGGCAATTGAAAGATTCCGAAATTGGCAAAGCGTTGGGGATGGTCTTTCGCCAACAGCGCTTAAGTGGCAGCTATGAAATGGTGGATTGGAGTCGTTCCAGTTCCACTTATGGTCGCACCGCCACTCGGTATCGGGATCTGATTTATGATGTTATCCAGTCGGGCGTGTTCGGTCGTGCCGACATGACACGGTATCAAGACGGGGCGATGGAACGTGAACTGCAAGAACAATTGTTGTTTCAAAGTGCATTGCAACCCAATCAGTTTGTCGCCCTGGCACCCATCACCCGATCCGCCATCGTGTTGGACGATGTGGAGGTGGTTGAAAGCATCCACTTTGTGATGGGGACGTTGCCGTGAACACACCCACGCCACCTGGGGCAAGCAACGCGGCCGCATCCGCACCGCCAGCGGTCGATGATGGTCAACCCAGCACCACGCCAGACCATCGGCCCAGCAATCGAATCGTTCCCAGCGTCCACACGGGCACCGGGCCGTGTATCGAACTGAGGCGACTGCACCGGTTTTTCGGCAAAACCAAAGCGGTCAATGACATCTCGTTTTCGGTCGACCCGGGCCACGTGTTCGGATACATCGGACCCAACGGCGCCGGAAAAACGACGTCGATGCGGATTTTGGCGACGCTGGATTTGCCCAGCTATGGCGACGCCTTTGTCGACGGCTTCAGCGTGGTCAACGACCCCGAATATGTCCGTCGTCGGCTGGGGTTCATGCCTGATTCGTTCGGCACCTATCGTGATGTGAACTGTCGCGAGTACTTGGACTTCTTTGCACGAGCGTATGGGTTGTCCGGGGACGATCGACTGCGGCGTTTGCGTTGGGTGTTGAACTTCACCGGCACCGAGGGCATGGCCGAAAAACCCATTCGTGGGCTCAGCAAAGGCATGAAGCAACGTTTGTGTTTGGGACGTGCCCTGATTCATGATCCGGCTGTCTTGATTTTGGACGAACCGGCGGCCGGGTTGGACCCGCGAGCACGCATTCAATTGCGACGGATGATTCGTGAATTGGCCGATCGAGGAAAAACGATTCTGATCAGCAGTCACATTTTGACCGAACTGGCGGAAATCTGTGACACCGTTGGCATCATCGAACAAGGACAATTGTTGGCAACCGGGTCGGTCGAACAGATCCAACACCAACAGGCGTCGCACCGCGACTTGAAAATTCGAATTCTACAACGTGCCGATCAGGCCGCCCGTTGGCTGGAACCTTTGGACCAAGTGGATTCCGTGGTGGTCGACGGCGAACTCGTCCGATTTGAATTTCACGGTGACATTCAAGAACAAGCAGATTTGGTGGCCAAGTTGTGCGGTGAGGGATTCTTGGTCGCCGAGATCGAATCTCATAAGAAAAGTCTGGAAGACGTCTTTCTGCAAGTCACCGAAGGATTGGTGCAGTAGACCCACATCCAAACACCGGCAGATTCATGCGAAAGAAAGCTGCCCACTCTTTTTTTCCTGAGTTGCCGAAACCAGGTGCCAAGTGGGTTTCGGAAAGCAAAACACGGAGGCACCGAGGACACAGAGAATCCGTCCCCGTACCAGCTCTGTGATCTTTGTGGCTCCGTGTTTCAAACTCGATCACGGAAAGGATAACGATGAGTGAAGTGGACCGATTGACTGAAGCAATCATCGGTGCCGCGATCCAAGTCCACAAACGACTTGGTCCCGGTCTATTAGAATCGGCCTACCGAATCTGCTTGGCGTACGAACTCCGCAAGCGAGGTCTCGAGGTCGTTGAAGAAATGCCGGTCCCTGTTATCTACGACGATGTGAAACTCGAGTGCGGGTTTCGAGCTGATCTGATTGTGAACGGTCAGGTTGTCGTTGAGCTAAAGGCAAAATCTGCAATTCATCCGGTCGATAAGGCGCAAGTTTTATCGCATCTTCGTTTGTTGAAATTTCGGTTTGGTTTGCTCATCAATTTCCACGAGCAGCGCGTCGTTGATGGCATCAGCCGGATCGTCAATGGGTACTGAAATGAATCGTGAATGAGTTGAAAACACGGAGGCACCGAGGGCACAGAGAATTCGTCCCCGTACCTGCTCTGTGATCTCCGTGCCTCCGTGTTTCAAACTCTCGCTCACTCCATCCAGGCTCAGTTTTTGAAAACAATGAGGGCAGGACTCAATTACTTTTCTCCGTCAGACAACGTGTGGGCTTGGTGTGATCGATCGTCATGACCCGGACGACGATTTGCTCCGCACAGGCGGTCGGTGTGACTCGGGTAAACTTGACGAGTGATCCGAATGTGAAATTGGTCCTCCATTGGGTTCAGTGGCCTGCGAAGTTTCCGAAACGCGAAAATTGGCGGTCCCGGCAGTCCGGTGGCGCTTCGGTGGGGTTGAACACGATAAACTGGACCGGATCGATTTCGTGTTCGCCCAGACCCGGAGCCTCCGATTGTCGTCGAGTTCTTTTTCGTCCCGAAGTATCGAAACCCGTCGAAACACGGCCCGTTGGCCCCACGCTGTGGCGGTGACGCTGGCGATCCTGTTGGCTCTCGTTTCGTCGGTCGACGCCGCGGATCTGGCCACCGCCGAACTGCTGTACCGCACCGGTGATTTGAAGGGAGCCCAGGAGATTGCCGATGCAGAAGTCCAGCGTGGCGTGTGGAACGAACGCTGGTCGCGTCTGCTGATGCGATGCCAAATGGATCGCGGACAGTACGCCCAAGCGGTACAGACGTACGAAAAGGCGATCTTGCGGTATTCCGGCAGCCTGGTTTTGCGACAACTGGGCATCGACGCCTATCAGTACACGGGCAACCAGGAGAAAGCCCGACAGGCCCAGGCGGCGTTCATGGACGTTTTGCGTCGTAGTTCGCGGTACGCCACCGGCGACAATGTGATCGCGGCCGGTCGGTTCTACGTCCGACGTGGCGAAGACGCTCGATTGATCTTGGAGCAGTTTTACGACCGCGTCCGCGATGCCGACCCCAAGTACGTCGAATCGTATATCGCAACGGCGGAATTGGCGATCACCAAGGGAGACTTCAAAGTCGCGGCCGACACGCTGCGGGCGGCCGAGAAGCTTGCCGAATCCGATCCGCGCATTTACTACCTCCTGTCTCGATCGTTGCAATCGTCCGATCGTGCGGCGGCCGCCGAAGCATTGGAAATGGCACTGTCGATCAACCCACGGCATGTTGACAGTTTGCTGTTGGATGCCGAACGTTCGATCGATGCCGAACAATTCGATGCAGCGGAGGATCGCATCACCGAGATCTTACAGATCAATGTCCATGAGCCTCGTGCTTGGGCCTTGTTGGCGGTGCTGGCCAATTTGGACGGTCGATACGAAGTCGAAAAACTGATGCGGGCGGCGGCGCTTTCGACTTGGCCGACCAACCCGGAAGTCGATCATTTGATCGGTCGCAAACTTTCCGACAAATACCGCTTTGCCGAGGGCAGTGAGTATCAACGGGCCGCTTTGGCGTTCGACACGGGGTATGGCCCGGCAAAGTTCCAGCTTGCCCAAGACTTGTTGCGTCTGGGGTTTGACGACGTCGGCTGGGCTTTGGCCGAACAGGTCAACGAATCAGACCCCTACAACGTGACCGCGTACAACTTGATCAGTCTGTATGATTCGATCAAAGACTTCTCCACTCTGTCGGCGGACAATCTTCACGTCCGCATGGACGCACGCGAAGCTGCGGTGTACGGCGGCGATGTTTTGGAACTATTGACCGAAGCCCAAGCGGTGCTGTGTAAGAAATACGGCGTGACGCTGGATCAGCCGGTCGTTGTCGAGATCTTTCCCAAGCAGGAGGACTTTGCGATTCGCACCTTCGGGCTTCCGGGCGGGGCCGGGTTCTTGGGCGTGTGTTTTGGCAATGTTGTGACGGCGAACAGTCCGGCATCACAGGGGGCGACGCCGTCGAATTGGCAAGCCGTTTTGTGGCACGAATTTTGTCACGTCGTGACGTTGAACAAGACCAAAAACCGCATGCCGCGTTGGCTTAGCGAAGGCATTTCGGTCTATGAGGAACGTCAACGCGACCCGTCTTGGAGCGAACAAATCACGCCGACTTACAAGATGATGGTTCGCGACGGCGAATTGGTTCCGATCAGCCAGTTAAGCGCGGCGTTTTTGGCACCCAAGTCACCGGTTCATCTGCAGTTCGCGTATTACCAATCGTCACTGGCGGTGGAGTACCTGATGGATCAATACGGTCAAGAAAAAGTGAACGCCGTGTTGGAAGATCTCGGCAATGGTCGATCGATGAACGACGCGTTGCAGGCCAATTTGGGATCGCTGGCCAGGTTGGACCAGGGGTTTTTGACCTACGCCACGTCGGTCGCCGAAGATTTCGGCAAGGGCGTCCAGTGGGATCCCGATGGACCGCCCGAAGGCGGCGATCCGGATGCGATTGCGGAATGGATGAAGCAACATCCGCAAGATTATCGAAGTCTGCGGTTGCAAGCGGACACCTTGGCCGAGGCGGGCCAGCGGGAGGAAGCGATCGAGATCTATCAACAACTGTTGGATGCCGGTGTCGATCATGGGGATCGCGGCGGCGTGTTGGCTGCGTTGGCGTCGATGTATCGCAAAGAGGGCGATGTCGAAAAGGAAACCGAAACGCTGCGCCGGCAAGTGTCCAAGAACGATGACCTGTGGCCGGCACACGTGCGACTTGCGGAGTTGGCGGCCGAGCGGGATGACTGGGAAGAAGTCCATGAACAGGCCCGGCGAATTTTGGCGATCAACCCGCTGATGGCCGTGGGCCACACATGGGCGGATCGCGCGGCAAAGGAGTTGGAGCGGCCCGCTGATCGGATCGCTCCGTTGAAAGCCCTGTTGGAACTGGACCCCATCGATCCGGTCGGGTTGCACTATGAACTGGCGACGTGCTGGGAACAGTTGGACAATACGGTGGCGGCAAAACGATCGGTCTTAAAATCTCTCCAGGACGCGCCACGGTTTCGCGATGCTTTGGCGCTGCTGGTTCGCGTCAGTCGCGCGGACATCGAGGATGCGAATGACGAGGCGTCAGCGGATTCGGATGTCAGCGGCACTGGCAATACCGGCGCTGATAATACGTCCGCATCTGATGAAACAGACAAACGGGTCGAATCGGAAACCGGCGGTCCCGGTGGGGGCAGACGCGCCGATCAACCCGCACCCGTCGAAGGAGCCCGACCATGATGCTGCGACGGCCAAGAACGGTTTTCGTTTCCGCGATTTTGCTGGTGATGCTATCTGCAGTGGCGTTCAGCCAGTCACGGCGTTGGCGTGGCGGATCTGGATATGGCTGGGGCGGTCGCGATTGGCGCGATGCCGGACGCAATGGCGTCCCGGAATGGGAGACCGACCCGGACTTTGAAACGGATTTGTTCACGTTTGTGCGGATCCGATACGAATCCTGGGGTGGTCGCGGCGGTCGATGGGCAACGGATTATCGCGACAGCGATTTGAATTTCTCACTTCGGCTGCATCAGTTGACTTCGCTGAAGGTGAACCCGGAACCCATTGTTCTGGATTTGACCGACGATCGTTTGTTCGACTATCCGTTCATCTACATGATCGAACCGGGCGAATTGTACTTTCGTGATGATGAGGTCACCGCACTGCGAAAGTACTGCTACAACGGCGGCTTTCTGATGGTGGACGATTTTTGGGGTGATCGCGAGTATCAGAATCTTGCTGAACAACTGCGACGTGTGTTTCCCGATCGAACGCCCAGCGAAGTTCCCCTGGAACACGAGATCTTTCACAACGTTTACGATTTGAAGGAAAAGCCGCAGGTGCCAGCGATCGGACAGGCACGTCGCCGCGCCGATGGTTCAATCGAAACGTGGGAACGGTCTTGGAATAACGACACCGAGACGCCCCACTATCGCGCGATTTACGATGACGCGGGTCGCATCATGGTTTTCATTTGTCACAACACGGATTTGGGTGACGGATGGGAACGCGAAGGCGAAGACCCGTGGTACTTCAACGAGTTTTCCGTCAAGAAGGCTTACCCGTTGGGGATCAACATCGTCACCTATGCGATGACCCACTGAATCCAACCCCATGCCGATCAACGTGATTCGGCCCATCGCTGGCATCAAACCCGCCGGGACGCTTCCCCGCCCAACCATCCTTCAACAAGCAATCCCATCATGATGAACGTCGAAGAAGAAGGCCGCGTCGTCCAACAATTGCGCGACGGTCGCACCCAGATCGAAGCCGAACTGTCCAAGACGATCGTCGGCCAAAAGGATGTGATCGAACAGTTGTTGATTTGTTTGGTCGCCGGTGGGCATTGTTTGATCACCGGTGCACCCGGCCTGGCAAAGACGTTGCTGGTGCGCAGTGTTGCCCAAGTCTTTCGGCTGAAGTTCCAGCGGATCCAGTTCACGCCCGATCTGATGCCGGCGGACATCACGGGAACGGAAATTTTGGAAGACACCCACGACGGACATCGTCAGATGCAGTTCGTCAAAGGCCCGATTTTTGCCAACGTGATTCTGGCGGACGAAATCAACCGGACGCCGCCAAAGACGCAGGCGGCGTTGTTGGAAGCAATGCAGGAGCATCAGGTCACCGCGGGCGGTCAAAAGTACACGTTGGACGAGCCGTTCTTTGTCTTGGCGACTCAGAACCCGATCGAAATGGAAGGCACTTATCCGTTGCCCGAGGCACAGTTGGATCGATTCATGTTCAACGTGTTGATCGACTACTTGCCGCCGGCGGACGAATTGGCGGTGGTGCTGCAGACGACCGCGTCAAAGCCGGAACCGATCGAAGCACTGTTCAGCGGGGAAGACGTGATCAACTTTCACGAAGCGGTGCGCCGTGTGCCGATCGCCGACGAAGTGGCAAAGATGGCGGTCAAACTGGTCGACAGCAGCCGACCGGGGCGCGACGGGACGCCGGACTTTGTGAATCAATACGTCAGCTGGGGCGCGGGCTTGCGCGCCGCACAGACGTTGGTGTTGGGCGGTAAGGCAAGGGCATTGCTGCGTGGCAACGCACACGTCAGCTTCGACGACATTCGCGCGCTCGCACAGCCGACTTTGCGGCACCGCGTTCTGCTGAGTTACAAAGCGGAAGCGGAAGGCTTGAGCGTCGAAAACGTGGTCGACCGATTATTGGAACACGTCGGCTAACCAGCTTTCGACCATCGTCGCCTTTCGCTCCGCGAAAGTTGCGGAGGGCATGGAACGCAACTTTCGCGGAGCGAAAGGCGACAATTTGTTTCGCGATGCGATCGAAGGCGATTTACCAGGCCAGCCTTTTTAGCGTTTCTTTGTCTTTGACTAGCACACCGTCGCTTAGCAAGACCGGGGGTGCCCAGGTGGGTTGATCTGACACGTCATAGCGTTTGACTTCGCGATAATCGTCCGGCGTCGCTTCAGCGATCACCAGTTTGCCGGTGTCCAACAGTGCGACGATGTGGCCGTCGGCTGCCAACAACATGACGTTGTCGCCGGTACGCGGCGGTCCCGTCCAACGCACTTCGCCACTGGCGGGATCCAAGCAAAACAGCCGGCCGCGGTCGTACTGCGAAAACCCATACACGTTGCCTTCATAGGCGATGGCCGAACTCATGTTCAACGCCACGTCGTCTTGATGCCAAACGGACTTTGCCGACCAGAATTCCCCGTCGTGTTCAATCGACAAGCCATGCGCACCACGGTTTTCACCGCTTAAGAAAATGGTCGAACCGATGATCGTCGGTGTGGGCATGTTTTGGTCGCTGCCGACGTGAGGAAACGGGTACGACCACAATGGTTGTCCATCGGTCAAGCGGACACCGACCAGCGATTGATGATTCCACTGAACGACTTGTTCGGTCCCATCGATGGTGGCGATCAGCGGCGATGAATAAGACGCCCCTTCGGTTCCCGATCGCCAAACCGTTTCGCCAGTTTCCGCGTTGAACGCGAACAACGCCCCGTCGTCGTCGCCGCCCAAGTGCAACACGACCAAGCCTTCGGCAACGACCGGCGATGCACTGGCACCCCAGTACGGGTACGGTGCGGAGAAGTCTTTGGTCAGATCCCGTTGCCACAGTTGACGACCGCTGGACGCATCAAAGGAGGACAAGACCGATGTGATGCTGTGCGTAAAGACGCGGCCGTCGGCATAGGCTGGCGACGCTTTGGGGCCTTTGCCATGCCACTCACCGCCGTTGCCGATCTTGAACGGGACCGGCGTCGACTGTTTCCAAACCACATCGCCGGAATCGACACGGATGCACCACAACACTTCGGCGTCGTTCTGGCGTGCGTGTTGAAACACATGATCCCCGACCAACAAGGGCAACCCATACCCGGTGCCGACATTGATCGACCAACGCTCGTTCAGTTCGTCCGGCAGCGAATCGGGCAATTCCACCCCACGGGCAATCCCGTCGCGTTGTGGCCCCAGCCAACCGGTCCAGTCATCCTGGGCCGGCACCGTGTCGGCCCACATCAGCCCGATCAAAAACAGAGCAGCAAAGTGTTTTGTCATCACGTGAATCTTTTGTTTGGATGGGACCAAGGAACCAGCCGGTCGTGTCGTGACCTGTTCACAACGCCACACGCGTGCCCTAAGTCTGCATCGACTATAAAGGAGCCTCCAACGGCTTGGCAAAACCGTATGCCGTGAAAATAGCGGCCTCGCCGCGACGCCCGCCTGATCGCATCCCACCTGAACGCGTCCCCCATCATGCCACTCAGCTTGCTCCATCGGTCTTTTTGCCCCGCGAATCGCGTCGGGGCCGGTATCCGGTTTGTTGGGTTCGTCGTCGGCTGTCTGTTTGGCGCAGGGTCGTTCCAGGCGGTGGCCGAACCGCTTCCCAACATCGTCATCGTGTACGCCGACGACATGGGTTATGGAGATTTGGCGGTCCAAAATACTGATTCCAAAATTCCGACGCCGAATCTGGATCGGCTTGCCAGCGAGGGGATGCGATTCACTGATGCCCACAGTTCGTCAGGCATCTGCACACCCAGTCGCTATGCACTGCTGACCGGACGCTATCACTGGCGAAAGTTCCACGGCATCGTCAATTCGTGGGGCGAATCCGTGTTCGATCCACAGCGCACGACATTGCCGGAAATGCTGAAGTCACGCGGCTATGCGACCGCCTGTATCGGCAAATGGCATCTGGGCTGGGACTGGGCGGCGCTGCGAAAGCCCGACGCCCATACGATCGGTACGGGGCGAAAACGCACCTGGCCGGCCGATGCCTATGATTGGTCCCAGCCGATTCCCGACGGCCCGTTGGCCCATGGGTTCGATCATTACTTTGGCGACGACGTCCCGAACTTTCCGCCTTATGCGTGGATCAAAGACGACCGTGTGATTCAGCCACCGACGGTGCCTTATGTTCCCAACCCCGAACCTGACGAAGGGTCAGCCGAGGGGCGTCCTGGACCGATGGTCGATGGCTGGCGACAAGACGACGTGATGCCGACCTTGACCGAACACATCGTCAAGTGGGTCAGTCAGGCGGCCAAAGACGATCGGCCCTTTTTCTTGTATTGGCCATGGACTTCGCCGCACGCACCGATCATTCCCACCGAAGCATGGAAAGGCAAAACGAATGCCGGGCCCTACGGTGACTTCATGGCGCAAAGCGACCACCATCTGGGCCAATTGCTCAATGCGTTGGACCAGCATGGATTGACCGAAAACACCTTGTTGGTTTTCAGTGCCGACAATGGTCCCGAAAAATACGCTTACGAACGCATTCGCAATCACGACCACCGCAGCGCCGGTCCTTTGCGTGGACTGAAGCGTGATATTTGGGAAGGCGGACACCGTGTGCCGATGCTGATTCGATGGCCGGGCCACGTCCAGCCCGGAACCGTCAACGACGGGTTGATCAGCCAAGTCGACTTGTTCGCCACCGTGGCGGCGATCGTTGGCGCGGAAGTAGCAGACGGGACGGCGGAAGACAGCCATGATCAAACGGCAATGCTGCGCGGTGAAGCATCGGCACGCGAATCAGTGGTGCACAATACTTACGAAAACAAGTTTGCGTTTCGCGAAGGCGACTGGGTGCTGGTCGATGCAAAGACCGGCAACCACAGTGCAGTGCCGACTTGGTTTGATGAAGCGTTCGGCTACGCCAAAGATGATTCTTCCGCGGCACTGTATCGTTTGTCGGATGACTTGTCCCAACACGATAACTTGATCGACAGGTACCCGGACAAGGCGGACGATCTGCGTGCCAAATTGAATCGCACGCGGACGCATGGCGAGGTTCGTCCCTTGAAATAGTGCTGTCGATTCAATCGCCGTGATCGTCCCCTTTGCTTTCGTTCCATCTCGCCCGCCTCGTATTGATCCTGCCAAGTTTTGGTCTGTCCCAACATGAAACGTCGCCATTTTCTGTCCGCCGGTTTGTTTGGAACTTTGGCTGCCACGATGCAGCGTTGTCTTGCCGATGCGGGATCGAACCCCCAGATCTTGTTGCGGTCATCCTGGCAAACGGTCAACATCGGCGACATCGCGCACACGCCGGGATTGCTGCATATTTTGGAACAATACCTGCCATCGGCTCAGGTGCATCTGTGGCCATCGAAGATCGACAACGGCGTGGATCAGTTGTTGATGAATCGGTTTCCGCAACTGAACATTTTGCGAAACGAATCGGACCGCCAAGCGGCGATCCAGTCATGTGATTTCTTTCTACACGGCAGTGGTGCTTCGCTGGTCGCAGAAAAGGACATTGCACGTTGGCGCAATGCGACCGACAAACCGTATGGGGGTTATGGCATCACACTGCCCAGGAAGAAGTCTTCGTCCACCACGGCGACATCGGACGAAGCGATGGCACAGACGATCGAACATCTGACCAATGCTGACTTTGTGTTCTTCCGCGATTCGGTGTCATTGGGACTAGCCAAATCACTGGGGTGCCAGTGTCCCGTAATGCAATTCGGTCCGGATGCCGCGTTCGCGTGTGACTTGCGGGACGATGCCGCGGCCGATGCGTTTCTTCGAAGCCACGATCTGACGCCGAAGCAGTTTTTGTGCTGCATCCCACGGTTACGCTACACGCCGTACTGGACGATCCCGTCGAAGAAGCGGCCAATGGATCCGGTGAAGCATCAGCGGAACGAACAGATGCGTGAACACGACCATCGCCCGCTGCGTGATGCGATCACACGTGTGGTTCGGGAAACGGAGATGAAGATCTTGCTGTGTCCCGAAGACCAGACGCAGATGGCGGTGGGCAAGCAAAACGTTTACGACAAGCTGGACGATGACGTTCGCAAACGTGTGGTTTGGAAACCGGATTACTGGCTGACCGGTGAAGCCGTCAGTGTTTACACTCGAAGTGCGGGCTTGTTCGGCAACGAAATGCATTCGCCGATCATGTGCATCGGCCACGGAATCCCCGCGATTGTATGTCGCTTTGCCGAACAGACCAGTAAAGGGATGATGTGGCGAGACATCGGATTACAAGATTGGTTGTTCGACTTGGACGACGAACAAGACGTCGCCCGGATTCCCGACACGGTATTGCAAATGGCGACTGATCAGGATGCCGCAAAACATAAGGCCGCGGAAGCAAGCAAGCGTGTCCGCGGCTATCAGGCCGACACCATGCAGATCTTGTCCCGTTCGTTGCAAGCGTAGGGAACGTTGATCCCGTCGATCAGGCTGGGTTGCGCAAGATGTCCGTCACCACGTTGCCCGCCACATCGGTCAAACGAAAATCCCGTCCGGCATAACGATAGGTCAACCGTTTGTGGTCCAGACCCATCAGGTGCAGGATCGTGGCGTGCCAGTCGTGAATGTGACACGGGTTTTCGACGGCTTTGAATCCAAATTCGTCGGTCGCCCCGTAGCTGATTCCGCCTTGAACGCCGCCACCGGCCATCCACAACGTGTAGCCGTTGTTGTTATGGTCGCGACCGTCCCCACCGGGGGCATCCGGGGTGCGTCCAAATTCACCGCCCCAGATCACCAGGGTGTCTTTCAACAGGTCGCGTTGTTTCAAGTCGGCCAACAAACCGGCGATCGGCAAATCGACTTCGCCACATCGTTGCGGAAGCGAAGTCGAAAGACGGAAATGGTGATCCCAATTCCCATGCGTGACTTCGACAAAACGCACGCCGGCTTCGGCGAATTTGCGAGCCATCAGGCACTGCATCCCAAAGCTGGACGTTGTCGGATTGTCCAAACCGTATAGGCGTCGCGTCGCATCGGATTCATTGCCGATGTCCATCAACTCGGGCACCGCGTCTTGCATGCGAAACGCCAGTTCCAACGATTCGATCGCACCCTCGATCGCGGCATCACGAGAATCGCCAGACAGTTTGCGACGGTTCAGCGATTGAATGTAGGCCAATTGCCGTCGCTGGGCCGATTCGCCCAGTCGGGCATTCTTGATGTCGGGAACTTGATCCGCAGGATTGCTGGAACCTTGACGACGGTTGGTCGCCACACGCCGGGATGCGCGGCCGATACCGGTGCCCTGGTACACCGCGGGCAAGAACGCGCTGCCCATGTTCTGTGACGCACCGCGGGGCGGGTTCAGGGAAATGAAGCCCGGCAGACTTTCGTTTTCCGTTCCCAAACCATACAGCGTCCAAGCACCCAATGACGGCCGAACGAACTGGGCATTGCCCGTGTGCATTTGCGTCAACGCTCTCGGGTGCACCGGTTGGTCACAGTGCATGGAACGAATCAGCGCCAAGTCGTCCGCATGTTTGGCAACATTGGGGAACAGATCAGATATCCATAAACCACTTTCGCCACGTTGGCGGAACTTCCACTGCGACGCCAACAGACGACCGCCATAGACCCCCGGTCGTCCCGCGTTGTCTTGTAACTCCGGTTTGTAGTCGAACGTGTCGACGTGTGACGGACCACCCTGCATGCACAGGAAAATCACTCGTTTGGCGGTCGCCGGGAAATGCGGTGACTTTGCGGCCAGCGGGTTTGGCGACGATTGATCTGTTGTTGCATCGTCCGTTGGTGACGCGGTCGCTGCGTTGCGTCCGCTGATCCCGGCGAAGGCCAGATAGCCGAATCCGGCCGAAGCAGTTTGCAACCAGTGGCGTCGCGATCCGATTCCGAAAGAATGGTTCATGGCTGGTATGACTTTCTAATCGAGGTAACGGAATTCGGCCGAAGCCAACAAGCTGTGACAAAACTGACGGACCGCTTCGACATTGACGTCGCTGCGACCGTCGCGTTGTTGTGGGATTCGTCGGGCGGAAAATCGCGATGCACGATTCATCCCGGGACGTCCAAGCGGGCCGGTGGTTGCGAAAGATTCTTCTTCCGTGGTCGACGCGGCGGTGCGTAGAAAGCGGACCGCCTGAGCGATTTCATCGGCGGTGGCTTCCCTGGCATAGGCGATCAAGTAGGCATCGCGAATCAGGTCGACCGGGCGATCATTTTCGCGAATCAAACGCCGGGCGAAGTCATCGCTGCAGCGGATCACCAAATCGTTGTTCAGCAAGAAAAGGGCCTGCTGTGCCGTGTTGGAACTGTCGCGTTTCCCGATCAACATGTTTGTGTCGGCAAAGTCGAACACGTCCATTGACCGGGGGACCGATCCGCGGGCGATCGGCAGATAGACGCTGCGGTCGTTGGACCGAACATCCGCCGGTGCGCTGGGATCGATCGTCGGACGCGGCGATGCACCCGATCGGGAATTCCCACGCCGTCGTCGCATCGCGTCACGCATTCGTCCCAGCGAGGATTCGTTGAAACGTGATTGAATCGCTTTGGTGATTTCGTCACGAATCGCCGCTTGGGGCGGACGACCATCGGGGCCCAAGACGGTGGGGCCATATTCTGCAATTTCTGATGCACGCGGCGTCTGGTGGTTCAAACGGTCGGCCGTCACTAGCATCGCGTCGCGAATCGATTCGGCGTTCAAACGTCGGTAGGTTCCGCGGCTGTAGTATTTGTTTTCCGGATCGGCCAGGAAGGAAGCGTCATCGGCGGTGGACGAAAGACGATACGTTCGCGAAGTGACGATTTGCCGAACGATCGATTTCACCGACCAGCCGTTTTCGACAAACTGGGCGGCCAAGTGATCCAGCAGTTCCGGGTGCGTGGGTGCGGTCCCCGACATGCCAAAGTTGTCAGGGTCTTCTACCAATCCACGACCCAGCAGATGCAACCAGATTCGATTGACCATCACCCGAGCGGTCAACGGGTTTTGATCGTCGGTCATCCAGCGGGCCAATTCCAAACGACCGCTTGCATCGGAGGGCATCTGCATCGGATCGTCACACAGAACGCGGACAAGCCCTCGCGGAACTTCCTGTGCTGGTTGAGTCACATCGCCGCGGATGAACAATCGGCCGTCGATCGGTTCATCTTTGTCTTGGACGCCCATACAAAACGACAGCGGTTGGCCCGACTGGTCGACGGAGTTGGCTTTGGCGGTCAACGTGGCGATCTGTTGATCGATTTGGCCTTGGCTGAGCAGATTGCGACGCATCTGAGCATCGCTTGACTTATCGGCGGTTTGATTTCGTTGTTGACGTCGGGCTTCGGCATAGTCGACTCGCAGTTGAGCCAAACGCTGGGGGATCTCTTTCAGTTCGTTAGCATCCACCGACGGGTCGAACGGATTGGGATCATCGATGGGCAACACCAACAGATCGCTTCCGCGTCGCGCCCGTCGACTGGCGATGCCGCCGAAGTAGGTTTCAGTACTGGCGAAGATCCCCGCCAAGGCGTAGTAATCGGTTTGCGGGATCGGGTCGAACTTGTGGTCATGGCATCGTGCACAAGCGACCGAGACGCCAAGAATCGCACGTGTGGTGGTGTCGATTTGTTCGTCGATCAAGTCGGCTTGGAACTGACGCGGGTTTTGTTCGGTCAGCGTTTTCGGGCCGATCGCCAGGAAGCCCGTCGCGATCAATTGCTGGGCCCATTGCTGGTCGGATTCGGCGGGCAACAGGTCGCCGGCGATCTGTTCGCGGACGAACTGATCGTAGGGTTTGTCGTCGTTGAACGAATCGATCACATAATCGCGATACCGCCACGCATGGGGAAACGTCATGTCGGCTTCCTTGCCACTGGATTCGGCATACCGTGCGACGTCCAACCAGTGCCGACCCCAATGGCGTCCGAATTCGTCGGAATCCAACAAACGATCGGTTGCCCAGCGGATCGCCCGCTGTGGGTTCTTTTCCCAAGCCGATTGAAAGCTGCGAATCTGCTGCGGGGTGGGCGGCAATCCGGTCAAATCAAAGCACAGCCGACGCAACACAACGTTCGATTCCGCGTCGACGGCGGGCTGCAGATCATTCGATCTCATTTTAGCGAAGACGAAACGATCGATCTCGCTGGTGGACCAATCGTCGTCGCTGACCTGCGGCGGATCGCTGGGACGGACCGGTTGATAAGCCCAGTGCGATTTCCCTTGCCGGATGTCTTCGTCGGTCACACCGCTGTCGACATGTTGAATTTCTTGGACGCGTGGATCGGGGGCGCCCATTTCGATCCACTGTCGAAAGTCGTCGATCGTTTGGGCGGGCAGTCGACCGCCGGGCGGCATTCGGAAATCTTCGTACGTGATTGCGTTGTACAGCAGGCTTTCGTCCAGATCGCCTGGGACGATCGCCGGTCCGCTGTCGCCGCCATCGGCCAAACCGCGTCGACTGTCCACCAGCAAACCGCCACGCACGCCGTTGCCGTCGCTGCTGTGGCATCGGTAGCAATGTTCGACCAGCAGCGGCCGGATCTTGGTTTCAAAGAATCGCAGTTGTTCCGGTGTGATGCTGGCGTCCGTGTCTTCCTGGGCCGACGCCGTTATGGTCCAAGCGACCGTACAACCGATCATCCAACTGGCCAAAACGGCAAGACGCGCCCAAGGTGACCGATTCGGCACGGATGTGGATTCGGCAGAGCGAGAGATCGCTGGCATGATACGCAACGTGGAAAAAGAGAAGACTGCGGCGATGAAAAGACGTCCGGTGCATCGAAACATGGCGATGCACCGGAGCGGATGGCTGGATCGGTCAAGCCTGACGAAGTGCAGGTCACTCGGCATTCGGGCGTTTCGGACGGACGCCTTTACCGGCACCTTCCTCACTTTCACCCCGACGTCCGCGTTGGCCGGCCATCTTTTCACCCATTTCCGCCAACTCGGCTTCATCCAAAGCACCGTCACCGTTTTGGTCGATTCGATCCAATGCACGCTGCATACCTTGAGGGATTTCATCACCCGAAAGTTTGCCGTCGCCGTCGGTGTCACGCATCGACATCATTTTCTTCAGTCGTTCTGATGGATCGACGTCGTCACCGCCACGCAGACGTTGCTGGCGTTGTTTGCGGGCTTGATCGCCATCCGCGCCGCCTTCGCCGCGTCCTGGCATGAATCCGCGTCGTCCGAACGCTCGATCGCCCTCGGCCGAACCGGCACCGCGGCCGCGTCCTTGCCCCATCGAAGGCATCAATTCACGAGTGCTGACGGTGCCGTCACCGTCACGGTCCAGCTTGGCCAGTGCCGCCGATGCGCCGGCGATTTCTTCTTTGGACAATTCGCCATCACCATCGGCATCCAGCGCCTGGACCAACGGCATGCGGCGGATCATGTCCATCAACGGCGGGCGATCGCCCGATCCACCGGGGCCGGCGCCGGGACCACCGGCGCCGCGACCGCCACGGAAGCGGCCGCGTGGCGAATCCGAATCATCGTCGGCCCATGCGGGAGTCATCATCATGGCGGCGGCCAACAGAACCGCGAAACGGCAGGTAAGATTCATCGTGGGGTCCACTTTGGATGGGATGGAACGGATCGGACATCGATTCGCGGGCGAAAGCACCATCGGCCGGATCGCCGCGAGTGTCGGGTGTCCTGGAATGTCTGTACTTTGGGTACCGACGCGGATTCGGGACCATCCACGGCCAAAATTTCGAAAGTTGGAATTTCTTTGGAAGACCAAAACTCCAGTTCGATCGATGCGGCGGAAGCGACGCTGCTAAGACGATTGCGTGCGGGCGGTCCGTCTGCGCTGGCGGATGTGTTTTCGACGTATCAAGAACGTTTGCACCGCATGGTCTCGTTTCGACTGGACCCCCGCGTCCGCGGACGGATCGATGCGGCCGACGTTTTGCAGGAAGCGTACCTGCGGATTTCACGCCGGTTGGTGGATTTTCTGGACCAGCCATCGGTATCGTTCTTTGTCTGGGTGCGACAACAGACGCTGCAAGTGCTGATCGACATGCAGCGGACACAGTTTCGCGAAGCACGCAGCCCGCAACGCGAAATTCGGTTGGCCACACCGGGCGATTCTGCGGCGACCAGTTTGTCGATCGCGTGTCGTTTGGTCGACGCGATCCAGTCGCCCAGCCAGATCGTCAGCCGAAACGAAGCCCTGCATCGTGTTCGTGAGGCGTTGGAATCAATGAACCCGATCGATCGTGAAGTGTTGGCGTTGCGACATTTCGAACAACTCGGCAACGCGGAAGTCGCACAGATTTTGAATCTCAGCCCCACCGCCGCCAGCAATCGATACGTGCGGGCCGCCGGTCGACTGGCCGACATTGTCAGTCAGGTTCGCGCCGACACGTCCGGACAACCCAAGGATGCACCGTGATCGATCCCGGCCGAAATGATCCTGAATCTTCCGGTGAAAGTTTGCCGTTGGGTCACGATTCGCAACAGCGACATCCCGTGGATCTGATCGCCGAAGATTTTGCGATGCGAATCCGACGGGGCGAAACGCCGGACATCGAATCGATCGCGGCGTCGCATCCGGAGCATGCCGATAAGTTGCGGCAAATGCTGCCGTCGATCGAAGCGATGGAAAAGCTGAACTTCGGCGGCACGCGTCGTGACATCTCGGCGACCACCACGGGGGCATTGTCGGCCGACGACGACCTGTCGTTCCATTGCTTCATCGCCCCCGAAACGATCGGTGACTTTCGAATCGTTCGCCAAATCGCTCGCGGCGGGATGGGCGTCGTCTATGAAGCCGTTCAGGAATCATTGGGGCGACACGTTGCATTGAAAGTGATGAGCTGGCGTGCGGCGGATCATCCGTCCCATCGACAGCGATTTCAACGCGAAGCCGAAGCGATCGCCGGCCTGCACCATACGAACATCGTGTCCGTGTATGGCGTGGGGCAACAAGATGACTTGCTGTTTTACGCGATGCACTTGGTCGACGGTGTCAGTCTGGCCGATTTGCTTGCCGGCACCGGTCCCGACATCGGTGTCGACTTGCAAAATGATCGACAAACCGCTGCTTGGATCGCAACGATCGCCGACGCGCTGGAATATGCGCACGGTCAAGGCGTGCTGCACCGTGACATCAAGCCCGCCAATTTGATGGTCGATCGAGACCATCATGTCTGGTTGACCGATTTTGGACTGGCTGCCGATCCATCGTCGGACCGCTTCACGCAGACCGGTGAAATCGTCGGCACGTTGCGCTACATGGCACCGGAGCAACTGAAGGGACGGTTGGATGTCCGCAGCGACGTGTATTGTTTGGGGCTGACGCTGTACGAATTGCTGACCGGTCGTGCAGCGATCCAAGGGACTCCGGCGGAGTTATTGTCAGCCGAAAACCGTCGTCGAATCGCACCACCGCGTTCGCTGCGTGCGTCCATCCCCGGCGATCTGCAGACGATCGTGATGAAGGCGGTGTCGGAAGACCCGACACATCGGTACGCCACCGCGGGCGAATTTCGCGACGATCTACGGCGTTTTTTAGCCGGGCGACCGATCGCGGCGCGGCGGGTCGGTGCGATGGAGCGGTCCTGGCGTTGGGCCAAACGGAATCCCGGGATCGCGTCGCTTTCGGGAACCGTGCTGGTGCTGTTGTTGTCGGTCATCACGCTGTTGTCGGTCATCAACCGCAGTCGCACACGTTCGTTGACGGCAATCGGCAAAGCGTATGACCAGGCGGCCGAAAATTTGCGGCAACGAAGTGCGGCGTTGGACGAAGCGGAACGCGCGCGAGAGTCGGCCGTCCGCGAACGATCACGTGCCGAGACGAATCTGACGCTGGCGTTGTCGGCATTCCAAGAAATCGTGGACAACGTGGCCGGGCGAACCGGTGTCGCCGAATCGGTGTGGGAAAGCGTGGGTGATGACTTGATGCGCGACGCCGACTCCGGTGCAACGCTTGGAGACGATGATGTGCAACTAATGGAGAATCTGCTGCAGTTCTTCGAAAAGTTCGCCGATGAAAATGCGACCGATTTGCGGATGCCGGCGGCCGACGCACGGCGCAGCATCGGCGACATTCTGTTCCGTCTGGGACGTCCCGACGAAGCACGCGAATCGTATGACCAGGCTTGGCAAATCTATTCGCAATTGCGCGGTGAAGACGAAGGCGACGCCGTGGATCCGACCGTCCCGGTGGAATCGCCCATTGCGGTGGCTTGGGGCCAAATGCGTGTCGCCGCGGCACTGCGACGACCCTCCGACGTGCGGGCTTGGTTGCAACGCTGTCGCCAATGGTGCTTCGACGGCCAGGACAAACCCGCGACATCCGATTTGACGTTCCTTTGGGCAAAGTCGCTTCGACTGGCGGGCAGCTTGACGCTGTCAACGGAGTGGATGACGGGCATGCGTCCATCGACCAACGGCTCTGGTCCAGGACCCGATTCCTTGCTAGCTCGATTGATGGGGGAATCACGTCGGCGTGGCCCCAACCGCGCGGTGGCGCAGTATCGTTGGCACCAGCAGTGCAGTCGCGAAGCGATCCAGTGGCTGGAAGTTTTGTTGGAGACAGATCCACAGCGAAAGGTTTATGCGCAAACGTTGGCGGCGGCACATCAAGACATCGCGCGTCAGGGTCGCACGCGACGCGATGAAGCGGAATCGGCAAAGCATCATCGCGACGAAGCGATCCGAATTTTGGATGATCTGTCCAAACGTTTTCCCGAGGATCCTGATATCCAGTACCAGTTTGCTGACACGCTGGCTAGCGCGGCGATCGGCGATACCCCGCCGGTTGCGTTTTCACGCGCCTCGGATGACTTGAGACATTCGATTCGTCTGGCCAACGAGTTGGTGCGAAAGTATCCCGACAGCGCGGAATATCAATCGTTGCAAGCCAGTGTGCAAATGAAGTTGGCCATCAGCCAGTATGCGGCCGGACGTGGCGATCGAGCCCAAGACATGATCGATGAAAGCTTGGTGACCCAACGAAGGATCGTGCAACAACATCCCGATGTTCCCATGTTCCGCGTTGCACTGGCACAGTCGTTGTGGAGCATGGCCGATCTGCAGCGTCGTCAACGGAAACCGGTCGACGCACTTCGATCCATCAACGAAGCGATCGAAACATTGGAAAGCGACCAGGGAGGACGCTTTGGCAAAGTCCGCCAGGCGTATCTGAACCAGTTGCGGCAACGTCGCCAGGGGATCCAAAACGCTCTGCGTCCCGGCCCGCTTCGCGATTCGAGCGGCAACGATGCTTCGGCGGATGCCGATGAAGCTGCGACGCCCTAATGACGCGGGAGTGTCTTCGGCGGTGATTGTGAATCCGCATTCGTTTCGCCGCACGAACCAAGTTGGACATCTGAATACCCCTGGGCGAACTCGTTCGCGTCTCTGGCGTTCAATGACCTACAAAATCGGATGCACCAGGAGTCTCTGGTGGGTGGTTTTCGATTGCCAACAGGAGGGGGGCTGGCGTTACGCTGAATTGGGTGTGTGTCAGGTGCAGTATCGGTCATCCATTCGCGGGTTCGTTGTGATGATCGATGGACAACAAAACAACGAGTCTTCCGGTGCGTACATTTCGCTTTGGTTCCCGTGGACGCTACGGTGCGGCATTTTGCGGCATTCTGATGTTTGCCGCGTCGGCGTTTGCAAAGACCGGTGAATCTGATTCGCCGAATCGTGATCCGATGGCGTCGATTGCCGCGACCGCGACGGAGGTGGTTGCTGGTCAGCCGATGGGGTTTGGCAAAATCGTACTGACGTTTGTCGACGGCGAAGGTCCGGTCATCTATCCCGATCAAACGATTCGCGTGGTCGATGCCGAACAACGTGTCTTCTATCCCGTTGTGACGTATCAGTACGACAAAGACGAAGGAGCGTATCAAGCATCATCGATCGAAGCGAATTTTGCGCTCAGGGGCGATGGTCCGCTTTCGATTCAACTCGTTCATGACCAGGACGTGTTGTTCGAAGAATCCTTGTCGTCGGTCAAAGTGTCTGCACAACGAGTCCAGAAGTTGCGTGACCAGTGGTGGAGGGCGCTTCAAGATGACGTTGCGCGTTTCGGACAAGTCGGCCGCGCGGAGTTACAAGCGATTCTGGACACGATGGCATTTCGGTTCGGTATTCCCGAGCATCGACGAATCGAAGTGCAAGCCAAAACGATGGATTCGAAATCGCTGGAGGACCAGTTTGAACGAGCGGTGAAGATGCTGCTCGGGTTCGAATCAGTGCAGTTGGCCATTCATAAATCCACGGAAACCGGCGGTACCGCTTCAAACCTGCGACGCGACGATGCGTCGAACGCGGACATGCCCTTGCCAAAGCGCAGGACCGTTCGCAGTTTGCGGATCCCCGATTTTCCGGCGACCGCGGTGGAAGCGATCTCCCATCGGACGCCGGCAGAATGTTTCTACGTTCGCACGGGTTCGGTCAACAACTATCGTCACCTGCGACGATTGTTGGTCGGCTGGGGCGGATCGCTGGACGATGTGGTGGCGACGAGTGTCATCGAACAATCGACCCGGCAAAAGATCGAACGCCAACTTGGGCTTCCCGGCGATCCGGACGAACTGACACCGATCGAACCACATTTATCGGATCTGGCTTTGATCGGTTCGGATCCGTTCTTCGACGATGGAGCCGCGGTCGGACTGTTGTTGCAGACAAAGTCCACGGGGCCACTGAAAGCGATTCTCCAGCAGTGGCGGGATCATGCGGAATCACAGACCGCCGGATGCAACAGACAACAGGTCAACATTGCCGGTCACGCGGTGGATTTCCTTGGCACCTCCGACCACCTGGTGCGTTCGTTTCTGGCGGAAGACGACGGCTTCTTGCTGATCACCAATTCGAAAACCTTGGCGCAGAGATTCTTTGAAACCGGTCGCGGAATCGATGCGTTGGGCAAACGAAAAGAGTTTCAATACGCCAAATGGAAGACCAGGGGAAGCGGCCGGAGTTATGCGTTTCTGTACCTGGGGGATCCGTTTTTCCAAAACTTGATCAGCCCCCATTATCGCATCGAGATGTTGCGGCGTGAACGAGCGTTGAATGAGATTCGGCAATTGAAGATCGCGCACTTGATGGCGGCTGGCGAGGGAAACAGTGACCTGGATGACTTGGGACTGATTCGTGAACGATACCTGCCAGAAACATTCGGCCAGCGTCCCGACGATGCCCGTGCTTTTCAGCTGGAAGAGGTTTATCAAGATAGCTTGCGTGGCGTTCCAGGAACCTTTTTGCCGATCCCCGACGTGCCACTGGACAGGGCAACGCGAATGGAGGTGGCGACGTACCAACGCTTTGCATCGGAGTATCTGCGTTTGTGGCGGCGCGCCGATCCGGTTGCGGTTGTTTTTCGCGATGAAGGGATCGATCCAGGTTCCCAGCATTTGCGGACATCGCTGCAAATCGTCATCACGCCGTACGCCGAAGACCGGTATCGATTGCTGCGAAAACACCTCGGCCCCGCGACATCGCGAGCATTGATAACGTCCGATCCACCGTTGTTGTACGGTCAAGCGACGGTGCGAATGAGCGAAAGGACGAACACCAGCCACCACATTCTGTTTGGGATTCGCGACGATCGGTTGGATTTTCAAATCGATCGCGGAAAGGTACGCCTGGACGATGCTGGGACGTCCGGTTTGTATGCCAGTTCACGTGGTTTTCTGGCGATGCGTCCGGGACGGCTTGAGGTGTTGAAGATGTTGGCGTCGGTGCTGTTGAAGGGAGAGGAGTACGTCGCATCGAAGCCAGCGTCCGCACCAAAGAAATCGGGAATGATGCCACCACCCAACTTATTGCCCGGCGGAAATCCAAGCGGTGCGTCCGCCATCATCTATCTGGGATGGGCGCTGTCCAAGATGCGTCCCAGTGATCCAGGGATGATGAAGTATGCATCGATGGTTGATCTGACCAATGAGAACTGCATTGTCGGTGAATCCGCGGATACTCGGCAATGGACGCGGAAGCAGTTGGTCGAGACGTCGAACCATGAGACGCACCAGGCGTTCTTGACGATGAATCCGTTGCATGGGTCCAAAGTCGAACCGTACATCCAAGCCTACACCTTCATGCAAGCACGTCACCATTCATCCCAGGGCGCGATCTGGTTGGACCGAATGGGATCATGGTTCCGTGTGCCCGAGGAATCCGCCAAACAACGTGTCCAAACGCTGCTTGGCGGTGATCTCGTGTGTCCTTTGGGCGGCGAATACGTTCATCAAACCCGCGACGGTGATTCTGTTTGGACCAGTACTCGCTGGGAAACTAATTCCGCGTTCGACGTGACCGCCGCCGATCCGCAGTGGCGTTTCCCCTTTTTGGATTGGCTGCAAGCTTTGCGTGTTGAATTCGACATGTCCAATAACACGCTGTACGCCACCGTGCATCTGGAGGTCGCCGACGGTGATCGCGACTCGGCTGGTATTCCAAGGGGAGTGATCACCACGACGGACTTGCCGTCATCGACGTCGCCAAACCACGGGCTTGTCTCGAAGAATTTGACGACTCCCCTGGAGCAAGTCGCGACAGATTGGGTGCTGGGGGTGCGTGCGGCGGAGTTTGATCGCGGCGTTGTCATCACGCACGTCTATCCCAACAGCCCGGCACAACGGGCGGGTCTGCGAAATGAAGACATCGTGTTGGGGGTGGACGGAAACGACATCACCACATCCGATCAATTGCGCGAGTTCATTCGCCAGCTTCCGGATCGCTCGTGGTGTCTGGTTCGGATCCAACGCGGCAGTGCGGTGCATCGCTATCGAGTGCATCTGCCGAAAGACTGATGAAGCGTTTCACCCTATCGCACGATCAGCACCGACGTCGGGCTGTGATGCAGCACATGTCGTGACACGCTGCCCAACACGATGCGGTCCCAAGCACTTTGATGGCTGTCGCCCGTGACGACCAACTGGCAATCCAGTGCATCGGCCTGTTCGACGATGGTGCGACCGATGTGTGAGGATTCGATCAGGCTGGTTTCGGCGGCGAAGCCTTTGTCCAGGAACTTCTGCTGCAGAGCTTTCAAGTGATCCGACGCGGCGTCTTTCGCCTGTTCCAGATAGCCGCGTGCACGCACCAGAATGTCTTGACGATAGAACGTCATGATTTCTTGGACGTGGATCAAGTGCAGTTTCGTCGATTCCGGCATGGCGATGCGGTCGATCCAGTCCAGGAATAGTGCGTCGCTGGTGGGATTTCCGACGGCGATCAAAATACGATCGGTCAGCTTTTCCGATTCGGTTTGGGATGCATCATCTGAACTGCGGGTCACCAGTGCGCTACACTCGGCGTGCGTGGCCGCGTGATCGGAAACACTGCCCAGCAGCACGCGTTCCAGCGCGCTATGGCCGACCGCACCGGTGACGATCAGATCCGCGTTTGATTCTTTCGCCTGGCGAGTCAGCTCGAATCCGGGCGGACCGACCGCGACGGTGGTCTTGATGGAACGAAATTGATCCTTGTGTTGGTCTGCCAGGCGATTCAACGCTTCGCTGACCGCATCACGTTGTTCGGTGACCAACAGCGGCACATCCATCGGAAAACCGACACCGGAGAAATCATAGGTCGGCATCGGCACAACCACTTCGGTCAATTCGATGTCCATCTGATCGGACCCGACCAAGCCGGCCAACTGGTCCAGAGCAGCGATTGAGTGTTTCGATTGATCGATCGCGACCAAAAACTTCATCGGTCATTCCTTGTAAGTTGTCGTTCCAGTCGTGACGCACGGCACCGATTGGGCCTGCGGTCGTCAAGAATGCCTGCGGTGTGCCAAAAACTTTGAACGCCTGGGGATTCTTGCCGGGAAAAACCAAGCGGCATCAGCTCGGTTGCATTTACAATATTCCGGCCTCTGACTTTCCGACTCTTCGCCCCGATCAGGTGACACCCATGCGTTGGTATGCCTTCTGTGCCCTCTTCATTCTAAGCTTGCCGGCCGTCGCGGACGATCATGCGGAATTGGAAAGACCGACGCTGGAAAAGAAGGCGTTGGCGGCAAAGGCGGCCAAGAAGAATGCGGCGGTGTCGGAACTGTCCGTGTATGAAGTCACCGTGGCTAGCCATCGCTTGACCGAAGCAGTCGATCCGGATCTGTCCAACACGGAGATTCTTCAATGGCTTGGCACCAAGGAAGGCCAGTCGAACGTCCAGTCGACGACCACGCTGCGACAATCGTGTGTGCAAGGAATGAAATCGTCGGTCCAGTTCGGTCGGGAGGTTGCGGTGGTCGAAGGCGAAGTGTCCACCGGACGCGGTGTCGTTTCTAAACGACTAAAACAATTATCCGTGGGTTCGATGTGCCAGTGCACCATCAAACCACAAGGGAAAAAGTTGTTGATGGAAATCGATGTCGAGCAATCGCTGATCGGTGATGCCGACGACGAATCGATGCCACCGGAGATCCACATTCAAACCATCAGCACGACCCTCGTTGTGACGCCCGATCAACCAGTCGTCATCGGTGGCGATGACCGGAACGTCATGGTGCTGACGGTTCGGTGATCGATGGCGGACGCCCGCCGGTTGCGGACGTCACCCGACGGTGGCGTTTTTGACTCAGGTGCAACATGCTGTGTGCGCTACTTTCGCGGAGCGAAAGGCGACTTTGTGACCGAGCTGGCGGCTAGACGCGTGTCAGGTACATGACGGCAAAATAGGATTGGTCATCGGTCCAAAACGCTTCGGATTTCCATCCGGACCGCGCCGCCAATGCGGTGAAGCCTTCGCGGGTGTATTTATGCGAATACTCGGTTCGAATTGATTCGCCGTCATCGAAACAGAAGGTCTTTCCACCGATCGATACCTTTTGCTTTCCGCGACTGACCAAGTGCATTTCGATCCGGTGGTACCGGCGATTGTAGAACGACCGATGCTCGAATGCATCGATGTCAAAGTCGGCACCCAGTTCTTGATTCATCCGGTGCAAGAGGTTGATGTTGAATGCCGCCGTGACGCCTTGGGCATCGTCATAGGCGGCTTCCAAAACTGCCACGTCTTTCTGCAAATCAAAGCCGATCAACAACCCGTCACCCTGCTCGGCCTCGTCGGCCATTTTTGACAACAGGGCCTCGGCATCGTCGGCGTCGAAATTCCCAATCGTTGAACCGGGAAAGTAATAGCATCGCCGGGTCGCGCCCCGGTCGGGCGGCAGATCGAACGGCTGGGTAAAGTCGGCAACGACGGGATGAATTGCCAGCGATTGAAACTCGCCACGCAAGTCGTCCGCGGTGGCGTGCAAGTGTTCTTCGCTGATGTCGACCGGAACGTAGTCGTGCGGTTCGATCAGGTGCCGCAACAAGATTCGAGTTTTGACGCTGCTGCCGCTGCCGTATTCCACCAACCGGACACCTTGGCCGATGTGGCGTACCATCGCGTCGATGTCGCGTCGCATGATGGATGCTTCGGTGCGCGTCGGATAGTACTCCGGCAATTCGCAGATCGCGTCGAACAACTGGGATCCACGCTGGTCGTAAAAGTACTTCGACGGGATCGATTTTCGATCAGCCGACAAGCCTTGCATCACGTCGCTCAAGAATTCCTGTTGTTCTGGGGTCGGCGCGATGGCGCAGTTGGACACGACGGCGGGGCTGGGGCTGTCGGCAATACTCATGGGCTGGACACGCTTGCGAGTTGAAAAGGATCAAATCGGTCGGTGCCTGCCCGAAGGGTGGGCGGCATTCGGTCGATTCGGTGGTGGTTTGTTATAGCTTTGTGGGGCGTAAAGTGCTCTCACGCGTCCGTCGTGGTGCGTCGGCTTCCCATGGAAAAACCGGTTGTGGTGGTTGGCCACGCCCCAATGACCAAATCACGTGCATCATTTAATCTGTGGGTGCAAATTCGAGGCCGAGATTTCTGGTCCCATCGATTTTGGCAAGGTGTGCAAAAACGCGTTGTCGTGGGACTGTTTTCGGCTCGAACCCTGATTGCTGATGCTCGATTGATTTCAAAGTCCAATCGATTCCGCCATGGGGTACCAATGGGTCCCCGCGATCATCTTCCGCCAAACCAATCGGAGCCATGAAATGACTGTGAAGAAAGTTGGAATTCTGACCGCCGGCGGCTTGGCGCCGTGTTTGTCCAGCGCGATCGGCAGCCTGATCGAATCGTACACCTCCAAAGCGCCGGACGTTGAAATCATCTGTTACCGCGCCGGTTACAAAGGGTTGCTGCAGGGCGACAGCTTTGTCGTGACGCCCGCGATTCGTGATAAGGCGGGCGTCTTGAAGAAGCACGGCGGCAGCCCGATCGGTAACAGCCGCGTGAAACTGACCAACGTTGCCGATTGCGTCAAACGCGGCTTGGTCCAAGAAGGCCAAGACCCGTTGCACGTGGCGGCGGAGCGTTTGAAGACCGACCAGGTGGACGTGCTGCACACAATCGGTGGCGACGACACGAACACCGCGGCAGCCGACTTGGCCGCTTATCTGCACGACAACGGTTATGAATTGACCGTCGTTGGGCTGCCCAAAACGATCGACAACGATGTGATCCCGATCCGCCAAAGCTTGGGTGCTTGGACCGCGGCCGAACAGGGTGCTCGATTCTTTGAAAACGTCGTCGCCGAACACAACGCGAACCCGCGGATGTTGATCGTTCACGAAGTGATGGGGCGCAATTGCGGATGGCTGACTGCGGCCACTGCGGTGAAGTACCGCGAGATGCTGGACGAATTGGACTTCTTGCCGGAATCAGGGCTCAGCCGTGAACGCAAAGAAGTTCATGGCGTGTTCATTCCCGAAATGCACTTCGACTTGCAAAAGGAAGCGCGGCGGTTAAAGGGCATCATGGACGAGATCGATTGCGTCAACATCTTCATCAGTGAAGGTGCGGGTGTGGACACGATCGTGCAAGAGATGGAATCCCGCGGCGAAGAAGTCCCGAAGGATGCGTTCGGTCACTACAAGCTGGATGCGGTGAACCCGGGCAAATGGTTCGGTCAACAGTTCGCAGAAATGTTGGGCGCCGAAAAAACCTTGATCCAAAAGAGCGGTTACTTCAGCCGTGCGGCTCCGTCCAACGCCGCTGATTTGGATTTGATTTCCACTTGTGCCGACAAAGCGGTCGATTGTGCGCTGGTCGGTGATGGCGGCGTGATCGGTCACGATGAAGATCAGGGCGATGAACTGCGTGCGATCGAGTTCACTCGCATCAAGGGCGGCAAGCCGTTTGATATCGACCAGCCTTGGTTCGACGAATTGTTGAAGGGAATCGGTCAGCCCAAGGGTGAAGCAGTCGCCGTGGAACACCATTGACCCGGGGGCCCGCGGGCGGCTTTTTGTGCTGCTTATCTGGGACGGTTTTGTAGGCCCAGCGAATAGAGCTTTCGGCGACCGATGCTGCGGCACGATCGCCGGATCTGGGCTGTGGCCTGATCCGGACGCTAATTTGGTGGAGCGAAAGGCGACTTTGGTCGGCGGCGGTTGGTGATCTGCGTTGACTTTTCCGGTTGTATGGGAAAACACAATCGCAACGATTCAACACGCCGACTTGAACACTGTTGACACCAGGTTCAATTGCTTCCCCGAAGACGTCGGCGTCGGATGTGTCGTGAAACTCAGCCCCCTGTGGCTCGCTCTGCTCACATCGCTTCGCTTGCGGGCGTCGTTCGGTACGCAATACTGGGCGCGATGCTGGTTCTTGTCGGGTCGAACCATCCTGTCACGGGTGACGAAACCATGGAAACGCTGGTCGATGTGGCCGGCGATCCGATCGCTGACATGACGCCGTTGTGGGCCGAACCGGCGGTGGTTCCCGCCAGTTTCTGCGAGCCATGTTTGCCGGCCGAAGCGAAGCCGACGACGCTTAGCATCGGCGAATTCACGCTGCGTCCCTATGGCACCGTTTGGACGGATCTGGTGTACGCGACCAGCCGCACGGTGCCGGGGCGATTCGCCCTGTGGGTGGCGTCCGAAGAAGACCAAGGGGAACCGGCGTTGGAGCTGGACGCTCGACGCAGCCGCATCGGATTGGAAGTTGCCGGACCGCAGATCGACTGGTGCGGCGGCATGGACACCGGGGCAAGATTCGAAGTCGATTTTTTGGGGAACTTCACGACCGACAATCAACCCGATGTTCGATTGCGGCACGTGTACTGGGAAGCCAAGAATGATCGCAATCGAATTTTGGGTGGGCAAACTTGGGATGTCGTTTCGCCCCTGATTCCCAACACGGTCAACTTTTCCATTTCATGGGCGGCCGGGAACGTCGGTTTTCGGCGGAACCAGTTTCGCTGGGAACGCTACATTAGCTCCGGTGCAACGACCTGGACGCTTCAGGCGGCGATTGCACAAAACGTCATTCAAGACTTGGCGACCGGGTTCAGTGCCACCGGGGTGACTCGTGAAACCGGTGATTGGCCGATGATCCAGGCTCGATCCGCCGTGACGTTCGATGAAATCTCAGTCGGCGGCAACACGATGATTCTGGGCGTGTCGGGGCACATCGGTGAAACAGGTTTTGACTTTGCCACGGGGCACCCCGCCAATCCGGCGCTGGGTCCGGAAGACGACGTACGTCTGAGGACTTGGTCGTTCAACGCGGAGGCACGCGTGCCACTGACGGAGCGGTGGAGCGTTCAGGGGGAATTTTTCACCGGATCAAACCTGAGCAATATTCTGGGCGGGATCGCTCAGGGTGTCTGTCCCTGCTTGCGAGTCCCTATCCGGTCCACCGGTGGATGGGGGGAGTTGACGTATGCTTGGTCGCCGAAGCTGAGCAGCCACGTCGGATACAGCATCGACGATCCCAACGACAACGACAGTCTGATCGGGCGGACGAAAAACGACGTGATCTACGCGAACTGTATCTATCGCGTCAGCGACCGTTTGACGACCGGCCTGGAGGTCAGTTCATGGAAAACGGAATATCACAATCGTACCGACGAACCGGGTTTTACCTACGTCGACGCACCGACCGCGCCGGGCGAAGCTGTCTTGTTCGATTGGACCGTCCGCTACACGTTTTGACCATTCGGATTCCCACGCACCTAAGGGCAAAATCCGACGCGTCGCACCCGTTTCTGGGAAACCCCTAAGGTGTTTGCGTCGTATAATGAAACTGTAAAGAATTTCCGCTCATCTAGAGGAATCGAACAATGATGCAAGTCTTGGTGCACACGGACAATCACATCCAAGGTGATGATCGGTTGACGGAATTGGTGCAAGAGTCGGTGACGGACACGCTGGAACGATACCAAGATCGAATTACGCGAGTGGAAGTCTTTTTGGCGGACGAAAATAGCCGCGAAAAATTTGGGGATGAGGACAAGCGTTGTGTGATGGAAGTCCGGTTGAGAGGGCGAAAGCCTGTGTCGGTGCGTCATCACGATGCGACGGTGAAGGCGGCGTTCCATGGTGCAGCCGAAAAGATGCTGCACTTGTTGGAAAAGACGCTGGGGCGATTGGACCATCGTCACGATCCAGTCGTTGCACCGGAGTGAAATTGTTTCCGGCGGACCAGAGCCGGACACGCTAGCGTTGCCTTTCGCTCCCGCGAAAGTAGCGTTGTGCAAGCTGTGAGTGTGAGCGAGGGAATTTTGCTGTGGCAGAAGAGCCCGTCCCCGGAATCTCGTTCCTCGATTCCGACCCTCCCGCGGAACGAGAGGGTGAAGTGATACGGGGCTGAACGCGATTTCCTGTTCACCCTCCCTTTGGGAGGGTCGAGCCTAAGCGAGGGGAGGGCGCGATGGCTTGAAGAACCCTCCCCGGAATCTCGTTCTTCGATTCCGACCCTCGCGCTGGCCGGAGAATGAACGACAGATCGTTGCCCGTTGAACCTAACCGTTGACTTCCGCGGTCAACTGTTCGCGGAAAATCTTGCTGTTGTGGCGGATGTCCACGGGCATCGGTTTGCGTCGGAGACGAATGTCGGTGATCCGGCGGGTGATCGGATTGCGAGCTGCGAGTGCTTTCAGGGCGTCGATCAATTCCGATTGCTGTGACGTCGTCAGCGGTCCGAGGTTTGGATCGACTTCGATCAAGACGACGGGCGTTTGGTTCGGACGTGATCCCCGGCCGACCAGTGCCGACCGGTACACCGAAGGATGACTGTTAAAGACCGCTTCGCATGGGATCGTGAACAGCGTCCGCTCCGCCGTCACCACGCGGTGCGCTTTGCGACCACAGAACCAAAACCGATCCTCTTCATCCAAGTAGCCGACATCGCCCATCCGGTGCCAAACCACTTGGTCCGCGTCGACGACTTTGTGGTAAGCGTTCTGATCGGCGCGAACGACGTACTGCTGCGTCACCATGGGCCCGGTCACCATCAGTTCGCCGATCTTACGACGGGGCAGTTCTTCGATGTCCGCAAACGACTCGATCGGTTCGTCGCGAATGTTGATGACTTTCCAGCGAACGTTTTCAAACCGCGTCCCCACGCAGACGCCTTTGCCTTTGTCCGCGGCCGGCCCGGTTTCGGTGATGACTTGGCGGCTTTCGATCGATGCGATCGGCAACGCTTCGGTGGCACCATAGGGTGTGACGATGTCGGCGTCGGGGTGAACCACGGCACGCAGCTTTTCCAACGTCGAGGCGGGTACCGGGGCACCGGCCGACAACACGCGCCGTAGCGATTCGAAAGGTCGACCGACGACTTGTTTTTCGTCGCACCAACGAACCACCGTTTTCCAAAGTGCGGGTGATCCGAACGCCTGGTCAATGTCCCATTGGCGGACGGCTTCGACCAGTCGTGCCGGGTTCACATCGGCCGGACGCGTGGGATCCATGTCGGGAATGATCGTGGTGACGCCCATCACGGCATCGAACAAACCGAACAACGGAAAGCATGCCAAATCGCGAGACCCGCGGTGGATGTCGTAGCGATCACGGATCCGGTCGACTTGAGCGTGAAAGGTGGCGTGGGTGAACAAGACACCTTTCGGCGGACCGGTGCTGCCGGTGGTGAAGATCACCGCTGCGGGATCAGGCAGTTGCACCTGAGGAAGCGTGATCGATTCATCGCGACCCATTTCTTCGATCTGTGCCAGCGTTCGTCCGCCCCATAGGTACCGACGTCCCACCGTGACGTTCCAACGTGCGTCGGGAAAACGACGCCGCAGCACGCTGCGAATCAATTGAGCCTTGGGGATGCCGACGAAACCGTCGGGACGGGCGTCGGCCAGGCACTGAACCAAGTGCTTTTTGTTGATGCCCGGGTCGATCAGCACCATCGTCGCGCCGGCTTTCAGCAGCCCAAAGACTAGCTGGATGAATTCGCCGCCGAACGGTACCAGCATCACCAGTCGGTCGCCCGGGCGGATGCCCCACTTCACCAGTCCGCGGGCAATCCGGTCGGTCCGCTGGTCCAGTTCGCCAAACGTCGTGACGTCGTAGCTTCGTTCGCCGGCGGGAACCGGCGGTCCGGACGGCTGTGCGATCGCCACGGCGGACGGTGTCAGCGAAGCCATCATCGACATCCGGCTGGCGATGTTCGACAGGTCAGACTGTGGCATGGGCGAGACGAATGGGATCGCGGTGAAAGGATGGCGAGGCGGGGCGGGGCGGAGTTGCGGTGTTGTTTAGGTCTTGGTTTGAACCGCCACGTCCACGGCGGCTTGCAACATCATGGCGGCAATCTTTGCGTTGTGACAGGTTTGCGTGCCTCGCCAACCCGGGATCGCATTGACTTCGACGACGTGCACTTGATCATCATCGTCGATCAGCAAGTCGACGCTGGCGATCGTCAATCCGATGTCGGTGACGATGTCGCGGGCCATTTGGACCCAGGACGCATTGGCGGTGGTGGGGCTGGTCGTTGAACCGCGGGATGCGTTGGTGCGAAAGTCGTGTCGGCTGTCACGACGAACCGCGATGTGGCGTGATCCGATCACCAGGATTCGGACGTCGCGACCACCCGGCGGCACGAACGCTTGAATGTAGGCGATCGATTGAATCTGTTGCAGCGTGCTGAAGACGGTCCAAGCCAGATCGGCGTTTTGAATCCGCATCACCCCTTTGCCTTCGCCGCCGAACAACGGTTTGACCACACAGTCGCCGCCCAGCGTTTCGAACGCTCGCATGGCTTCGCCGCGGTCTTGCACCACGATCGTTGGTGGCACCGGGTATCCCAGTCGTGCGACACGATCCAGCGTGGCGTATTTGTCGATCGCAATTTCCAGTGCGGCCGGCGGATTGATCACGGGGATCCCGTGTCGGACCATCGCGTGCAAGACCGACAAGCGAAACGTGATCGTCTCCATCGATCCGGATGGCATGGTGCGTGTCAGCACCGCGTCGAAGTTTTCGATCGCCTGATCACCACAGCGGATGCCGGATGAACGCGAGCCCGTGAGTCGGCTGGTCAGTTCTTCGTACAGGCCGAATTCCAGCTGAACGCCGGGGGATGCAAAGTCGTCGGCGGCTTGTCGAAGCTGGTCGGCATGCCAACCAGCGCCCGCACCCAAAACCAAAATGCGAAGCGGTCGATCCGGTTGGGCGAAACCATCGGGCGTCCCGGCCGGCAAAGATGCATGGGACATGGATCAGCCCAAGAACGATTCGCGAAGCACATCCGTGTTGAATCGTCCGGCGATCCAGGTGCGTCCGCTGCGCAGGCCGTGAATCGTCACCCGCGCGGGGCTGAACAGCATCGGGTCGACCTTGTAAAAGTCGTACTCGTATCCTTTGAAGATCTGGGCGAACGGTCGGCCGTAGTCGCCAGAACTGCTGCTGGGGACTTGTTCGATCACCGATTCGATTGCCTGGTCATCGGCGTCGGCCCACAAGGTCACGTTGGCCCCGTACAGCATCGCGTCGTTGGTGCGTCCGATGCCCGACACCATATCGCCGGGCTTGGACGGCGGGGGCAGCGGGGCGGTGCCGGTGGCCGACACGATGCTGCGGACGTCGAACTTCAATTCGTGCAGCTTGTGCATCGCCGTTTCGATGCTGCGGGCAACGACTTGAGCCCCACCGGCGATCGAGTGGCTGGGGGCAATCGCCAGATGAACCCCATCGGGCTGGATGCCACATTCTTGGGCGATGTGGGCGAAGACGGATTCGCCGGGCAACTTGTCACTTTCCAACACGCCGACAGCGATGGGGCCTTCTTCGGCCAGACCCAAGTCTTTCAAGGCCGCCTCGCGACCCCGCAGCAGTCGCATTGGACCGCTGCCCATCGCAAAGAAGTCGTCGGTCTGGACGGGCCAACCGGCGTACTGGGCACCCAGGCAAGCCCACAGTGGCGCGTCGGTACGAACGTGAACGTGGTTGGACGTCACGAACCGATCGGGATCCGCCGGGACGATGGCAATGTCCGCTTGGTCGCCCATGCACAGTCGGGCCAACAGCAGGCCCGCGTCCAACGATCCAGGCGTTTGCACACCGGCATCTAACAGACGGCCGCCGGCAACCGAATGAAGCCGGAGGCCGAAGTTTTCGGCGTAGTCGCAAGTGTGTTCGAACAGTTCGTAGGCTTCTTGATTCAACATGGGGTCGAATCGTGGCCGAAGCCGACGTGACTGTCCAGCCCGCCGAATGCGGATCAGCCGGCGACGCGATCCAGACTGGGCGATTCGGTGGGAACCGCTTCGGCGTCGGTCGTGACCGATTCGTCACCGGTGCTGATTTCCGGCATCTGTTCGGCCAGGCTGCGAGCCTTGTTGACGACCAACTTGGCCGCGTTCAGTTCCGCCAGATTAAAGAATCGGACGTTGCCGGTGTACTTGCTTTCGATCCGGTTCTTGACCGCCAATTCATTCCACGACAGGTCGTCGGTCAGGTGCCAGGTCGCCGCTTGGGCAACGTTTTGCGGCAGCTGGCCGCGGCCCAGTGCGTCACAAAGGACGTGGACTTCGCGCGAATCGGTGAACTGGTCCAAGGGGACGATCTTGTAAGCCATCTTGGGACGCGGGTCGGGCTTGCCGTGTTCCAGGCAAACCGTGGTGACGGTCATCTTGTGTTGCTTTTCGGGGGCGATTCGCATCATGCCACCCATGCCCATGCCGCCGCCCATGCCGCCGCCCATCATGCCGCCGCCCATGCCGCCGCCCATTCCACCCATGCCGCCGCCCATGGCTTGGCCGCCGCCCATGCCGCCACCCATACCACCGCCCATTCCTCCCATGCCGCCGCCCATGCCGCCCATTCCTCCCATGCCGCCGCCCATCATGTCCTGGGCCAAAACCGGCACGCCGGCGAATGCGGCGGGCAATTGGATGGTCAGCGGTTGGTCGGTCTTGTTCTTCACCAGCACGTTGGCCTTGGTGGCATTGTGCGGGATGAATTTGACTTCGATTTGTTCAGCATCCATCGCCGCAAAAAATTCGACATTCAAGCCGTCTTCTTGCGCTTTTTCGGGGCGAGCCGCGTCGGTCGTCGGGGCAACGATGGCGGCGAAAACGCCAAACAGGGCAGCAGCGAAAATGGATCGGGAAATCATCATCGGTCGGGTGGTCACGAAAAGGTTCCTTGTCGCGAAAGTGTCGCCTCGGTATCCGGCGAAGAGGAGCGGGCCGGAGGCACATCGGAAACGAGTTTCGTCCGCCGCAGCGGCCGCGTGGTTTTGCGACCGTTCCGGACGGACACCGGTGACGACGATCGAGGCGTAAGAGACGAAACCATCGCCAGCAGACCGATGACCTTTGGCCACCGTGGTCCGCTTCCCCTGGCGTCGGATCGCTCTTGAACCGTCGTTACGCCCGATGATAGTCGCCCGGTCGCCGGGAACCAAGCAGAATTGTGCGATCCGAAGCCCGTGAAAATGCACCGGACGAAGCCCACATTCCGGTTTTGCGGGTCGCATCGACGGGCCACCGCGGGCGGGCCGACACAGGATGGGGGGCTCAGGCGTCGTCTTGGCCGGTGTAGACCGCGAACGCTTGCCGCAAGTTTTCGATCGCTTCGGCGGCGCGGTCCGAATCGATCACCGCGGTGACCTGCAATTCACTGGTGCTGATCATTTGCACATTAATTCCGGCGTCGGCCAGTTGGCGGAACAGCACGGTGCCGACTTGCGTGTGGCTGCGCAATCCGATCCCGCTGACCATCACTTTGGCGATGCCCTTGGTCCCACGGACGTCCCGCATCCCGTGGCGGTCACAGATTTCCTTGGCGACTTGCAGGCCTTTTTCCAAGTCCGATTCTTCGACCGTAAAGCTGACGCTGGTCGATCCGTCTTCGCCGTCAAAGCCTTGGACGATCATGTCGACGACGATGCCCGCATTGCCGATCGTTTCGAACATGTTCGCAGCGATTCCCGGTTCATCAGGCACGCCGAACATGGTCACGCTGGCTTGGCCGTCGGCCATGGAGATGTCGGTCAACGTCAACGCCTCCAGTGCATCGTTGCGCAACCGAGCGATGACTTGTTCGACGTCCGCATCGACTTCGCGATCCGCTTTGATCTTGCTCCATGATTTCGCGTCGCTGGGACGCCGGTGCAATTCGAACGCCTCGTGAACCGCACGCAATGCGGTGGCGGCTTGGCTGCGCGGCACAAGCGCGCTGATCTTGATCTCGCTGGTCGTGATCATCTGGATGTTGACCTTGGCATCGGCCAAGGCGCGGAACATTCGCGATGCGACGGATGTTTGCGTGACCATGCCGTTGCCGACCACGGAGATCTTGGACACTTGATCGTCGTGCGTGACGCCGGTGGCACCGACGTGGTGCAAGACCGATTCGACTGCACGCAGGGTGCCCATCAATTCGGTCCGCGGAACGGTGAAGGACACGTCCGCCTTTCCGTCTTGGCCGACGTTTTGAACCACCATGTCGACGGCGATCTTTTTGTCGGCGATGGCCGAAAAGATTTGCAGGCTCTTGCCGGGAACATCCGGAACGTCCAGCACCGTCACGCGGGCTTCGTCCGCCGTCATGGCCGCACCGCTGACCGCGGAGCTGTCTGATTCGCTTTCGGCAACGATCATCGTGCCGTCGGTGTCCGAAAAACTGCTGCGGACGTGGATCGGAACGCCAAACTTTTTGGCAAACTCGATCGACCGGCTGTGCATCACGCCGGCACCCAGGCTGGCCAGTTCCAGCATTTCGTCGTAACTGATCACGTCCACCCGGCGGGCTTCGGGCAACAACCGGGGGTCGGTCGTGTAGACACCGTCGACGTCCGTGTTGATTTCGCAAGCGTCGGCGCCCAAGACCGCGGCCAAGGCAACGGCCGTCGTGTCACTGCCGCCACGTCCCAGGGTCGTGATGTTCATGTCGTCGTCGATGCCTTGGAATCCGGCAGCCACGACGATGTTGCCTTCGTCCAGCAAGCGTTCGATTCGCTCGGTGCTGATCGATTGGATGCGTGCTTTGCTGAAACTGTTGTCAGTCTTCATCCCAATTTGGCCGCCGGTCAGGCTGACCGCCCGGCTGCCCATGTCGTCGATCGCCATCGCCACCAACGCGACGCTGACTTGTTCACCCGTGCTGAGCAGCATGTCCAGTTCCCGCGCCGGCGGGTCGCTGGAAACCTGGTCGGCCAAGGTCAGCAAGGTGTCCGTGTTTTTGCCCATCGCGCTGACGACCATCACGACACGATGGCCGTCACGTTGAGCTCGGATGGCCTTGCGAGCGGCGGCGCGGATTTTTTCGGCGTCGGCGACACTGGTGCCGCCAAACTTTTGGACGATCAGAGACATGGAAGGGAATCGAGATGACGGGATAGAAAACGGTCAATGTGCGTGCGCGGGACGTTGGACTTGTCGCGACGGAAGATGACTTGGCTTGAAAACGTTACCGACAGAATTGGGAATCGCGTCGGTGTTGATTTGAGCGGCCGGCGGGCAGGTTTAGGACCGACCCATGAAGTGATCCATCATGTCCCAACCTTTGGGAAAAGATAGATCCGATTCGGCAGCGGCCACTTCGTCGAAGGTTTTGGCGACGTCCGCGTCGATCCCCTCGCCCGCGATCACCAGCGGCACGACCCCATGGGTGTGTTTCTTGGTTCGACAGAACGTCGGGTGGTCGGGCAAGACCAGCATGCGGTAAGGCCCCTGGTCACGCAGGGCGTCATGCAGCGGCGCGACGATGTGTTGATCGATGTGTTCCAAAGCTTCGATCTTGGCCTCCACTCGGCCTTCGTGCGAAGCTTCATCGGGGGCTTCGATGTGGACGCAGACGACGTCATAGTCGGTCAACGCTTGGACCGCCGCGGCACCCTTGCCGGCGTAATCGGTGTCCAGGTATCCCGTCGCACCTTCGACTTCGATCCGATCCCATCCTGCCAGCGCCGCGATGCCCCGCAGCAAATCCACCGCCGTGATCATCGCACCGCGGACGTCGTATCGCTGTTGAAACGTGGGCAAGTCCGGTGCCCCGCCCAGACCCCACAGCCACAGATGTGTCACGGGTTTCAAACCGGCTTCCACCCGCGCAACGTTGACCGGATGGTCGGCAAACAGGTCCGCCGAATCGCTCATCAATCGCACCAGCAGATCGCTGCCCGGCCCCCGAGGAAACGCGTCGGTCACCGGCAGGTCGGTCAGGTCGTGAGGAGCCGTCGATCGGGTTTCCGGCGAAAACGGAGCCGGCATCGCTTCGCTGCCACGGAAAATCAACAAGTTCCGATAGCTGACGCCGGTGACGAAATTCAGACCGTCGACGATGTCACCGTAGGCTTCCCGACCGGCCGGGCCCTGCAACGCTTCCTGGGCCGATTTCAACAACGCGTCGGCTTCCTCGGTCGACACATGATCGGCGGTGAAGTCGATCATCGTCTGGTCGGTGATCGTGACCAGGTTGCAGCGGATCGCCCAATCACGCTGGTCCAGCTTGATCCCCTGGGCGGCCGCCTCCAGCGGCGCACGACCGGTGAAGTATTGGTGTGGGTCATAGCCCAGCAGGCACAGGTTGGCGACTTCGCTTCCGGCCGGAAATTCGGGCGGCGTGTTGTTGGCGGTGCCAACGGTTCCTTCGGCGGCCAGCCGATCCATGGCGGGCAGGTTCGCGGCCTGGAGCGGAGTGCGGCCGTCCAGCGACTCTTGCGGCTCATCGGCACACCCGTCGGGAATCACAATCACATATTTCATCGTCGGCCGATCGACCCAGTCGGGAAAAGCGGGCGGAAAAACCGACGATTGTGAATCAGCATCAGTCCGCCCGAAAGGGGACGGTTGACGCGGTGGATGTCGGTGATCCGCCGCGTTGTCCCAGGCTGTTCGGCTTGATCGATCAGGGATGCTGTGCCGTTTGGCAGCCCCGGCGATCCACCCGCAAGGCCGACCGCTCGTGTTTCCTGTCGATCGCTCGTGACCTGACTATGAAATAGGCACAGGTGCCTTCATGTTGAGCATGGGCGTGCGAGAAATTTGCACCTGGTGGGGTGTTTCGTCCCCTCCTGTGCGTGCCGTTCGTTCAGAAGTTTCGGAAAATTTCCGAAAATTTGTAAACTTGTCTGGACGCCCCACCGGTCAGCTTTGGTCCACCTGTTTCCCCTAAGGACCGTTTGGACCGGTTTCTCTTCGGCGTTTGCGGCGCCTCCTCGATCTTTGTGGCCTGTTGCTTGCGTGATGCGAAACGGCATCAACGAAGCCTCTCTCGAGCCACGCCCGGCGCGGCCGACGGCATTCCGACACTTTATCTCAAACATGTATTTGGAAACTCAAGGAATGTGTCCTTCAACCAAACGACGTCTCTCTCGAAGCTTCGGCTTCACGCTTGTGGAACTGTTGGTGGTCATTGCGATCATCGGCGTGTTGGTCGGCCTGTTGTTACCGGCGGTCCAAGGGGCACGCGAAGCCGCGCGTCGCATGCAGTGTTCCAACAACATGAAACAACTCGGCCTGGCACTGCATAACTATCACAGTGCCTTCAAAGTCTTTCCCGCCAACGTGGGCGCCAAAGCATCCGGCAATCCCAATCGCGGTGCCTCGTGGCTGGTGCAAATTCTGCCTCAGATCGAACAGTCATCGCTGTATGACAAGCTGACGTTTGTCGACACCGACTTCAGCACCCAAGACGGGGCGAACCGTAACTGGGAAGTCTTGGACGACGCGATCGTTCCCGGATTGAATTGCCCGTCCAATGACTTGCCCAACTTCCGTGAAAACACTGCCAATGGTCCAACGCAAGCCTTGGGTGCACCGGAGGTCTACATGACTCAGGTGGTCGATTACGTCGGCGTCATCGGCTACTACTTCACGCCGGGCAAGCGTTCCGGCGATGCCGGCTATACGCCGGGCGCTCGTTCGGACGGTTCACGCAACGTGTGGACTGGTTACGGATGGATGCAAGACGCCGGCGTTTTGGGAATCCACAACTCCAAGTTCCGTAACACCCGTTTCGCCAGCATCATCGACGGCACCAGCAATACGATCGCCATCGGCGAACACTCCGCCGAGATGGTGCATGCCGACGGCAACCGCACCGACAGCCGACCCAGCAGCCACGCCGGTGGTGCTTGGAATGCCGGCCCCGCCTTTCACGGGTGGTTGGGATGGACCGCGAACATCACCGTTCCGCGTTGGCCCATCAACAGTATTTATTCGGGCAACTACACCCAGCAATACGGATACACGTTGCACAACGGTTTCCGATCCAACCACCCCGGCGGTGCGATGTTCACGATGGGTGACGGCTCGGTGCAATTCATCACCGACAGTGTCGACTTCGACGACGTCTTCATGGCCATGAACGGCCGCAACGACCGCTATTCGTACAACCAAGAATTCTAAGGCTTCGCAGAAAACCGATGCCTTCGCCTGCATCGCGGGCGGCTGATCTCTCTCGCCGGCACGGCCCTGACCGGTCGTTGCCGGCCCCTTTTTCATGAACCACTTTCCAGTCAACACCTCCAACTTTCTTGTTCGACCAAAGGATAACGAATTGATGAATGCGTTCACGCGAGCCATGAAGGGCTTGGCAGCCATCGGCACATTGGCCCTGGTTACCGGTTGCGGTTCGAGTCTGCCACCGATCGGCGAAGTCTCCGGCTTGGTTACCCAAGACGGCAAACCGGTCGAAGGCGTTTCGATCGAATTTGTGCCCGTCGACGGCGGGCGTCCATCGATGGCCGTCACCGACAGCGAAGGGCGTTACAACGCGATCTATACTCCCGACACTGAAGGGGTCCTGATCGGTAAACACACCATCCGATACGAAGTGCACGGGCCTGCACCGGAGATGCCCGCGGATTCCGGCGGCGAATTCATTCCCGTTTCGCGGAAGCCCGACATGGGTGGGAAAAAGAAACTGCAGCCCAGCGAAGTCGAGATCGTCGACGGCAGCAACGAAATCAACTTCGAGTTCGTGAACGGATGAAGTTCAGTATTCGATCCCTGTTCGGCTTGGGGCTGTTGTTGTCACTCGGTTGCACACCGCCGCCGTCGTCATCACTGGGTTTGGTGACCGGCACCGTTTTTTTCGACGGCAAGCCGGTCCCCAACCTGGCGTTGGAATTTCATCCCGTCTCCGGCGGTCGGCCTTCGTTGGCCTTCACCAACGAACGGGGCCACTTCGAAGCGATCTATTTGGCCAACGTTCCCGGCGCGGTCATCGGGTCCCACACGATCCGTTATGAGATGACGCCTGGTGAATTGCCGGCCGACATCAGTCCCGCAGAGATGTTGAAGGTCCAGCGGCCCGATTTCGCCGACGACGCGACGCTGCGGCCCGACGAAGTCCGCGTGCTGCAAGGCACCAATCACTTCGAATTGCAACTGGTTCCTCCGCCACCGATGGAAAACGTCGACCTTCCGGGGGACGAGGCTTTGGAAGAATTCTTGAACCCCGGCGATCCACAGGCCCCCGCGACAGAAGTGCTCTCGTCCAACGACACTCCTCCGTCATCTACCGATCAAGTCGAACCCCAACCAGAACCGCCCGTGCAATAAGGGGTCAGGCCTCTTTTTGGGGTCCGCGTCGGAAAAGACCCCCGTCCCCTTAAGACGCGCGCGTCCCCTTAATGCACGCGTTGGCGATGTCGATCCAGCCATTTAGGATTGGGTTTTGTTCCGGAGGCTCGGTTCGGGGCGTTACGGTCGGTGTTTTCCGCAACAGCGTTGTAAAGCGAATGGGATGCGACGGTTTTTCCCACAAGTCGGCGGGGAGGTGCGTCAAGTTGCCCAGGGGCCAACTAGGCTTGCGCGACGTGTGCTCATCCGGGACGTTCCGAAAGGATCGTGTGATGCGACACCACGGTCCAATCGTATTCGCCCGCACATTCGTCGAAATCGGTATCTATGGAATCTTCTGCTGTTGCCTCGGCCGCCAGCCCGATCGATGTCGCCTCGCCCTCAGGCGACGACGCCACCGCCGGAGGAAACAAGCCGGCGACGCTGAAGCCGCACAAACGTATCGTCGAATTGGACGCGTTGCGGGCCTTTGCGGCGATCAATCTGGTGATGTTCCACTTCACGCACGTCTATGACGTGAAGTTCGGCTATGTCCAGCCGCTGGGGTGGCAATGGCCGTTTGGCGCCTATGGCACGGCGATGTTTTTTATTCTCAGTGGTTTCGTCAACAGCATGTCGCTGATGCGGCGTCGCCAGCCGGCCGACTTTGTTGCGGCTCGTCTGATTCGAATCGTGCCGATGTTCTTGATCGTGATTGTCGCGAACTTGGCCGTCATGACATTGCCCCCGCTGAATGAAAGTACCGTTTCAACGGGGCAGTTCTTCGCCAACCTGACGTTGATTCCGCGGGTGTTTGGATACGAGTGCATCGATCCGGTGATGTGGACGCTGCAGGTGGAGATGTTGTTCTATCTGTTGTTGGTGGCCATGTTCACCAGCGGTGCGCTGCGAAACCATGTCCGTTGTTGGGGCATCCTGTTGGTCGCTTCGCTGGTGGTTTGTCCGCTGTTGGATGGGTTGAAGACGGGCCACGAAGGAGCGGGTTGGTTTGCGGCCGCCAGTGCGATTCGACATCTGCTGTTGCTGGATTTTGTGCCGTTGTTTGCCATCGGATTCACGCTGTACCAGATCAAGACCGGCGTGGGTGCGATGTGGAAGAACATCGCCTTGATTGCCGCGGCGATGTTCGTGTTCCACAGCATCGATCACGGCAAGCACAATCCGGTGGCCACGCTGTTGATTATCGGGATGGTGACGATGGCGGCTTATGGCAAGATCCCAGTCTTGCGTTTGAAGCCGTTCGTGTTTGTCAGCACCATTTCCTACGCACTGTATCTGTGCCACAACAATTTGGGGTGTGCACTGATCTATCGATTGAACCACGGCGGGTATCCCAGCCAAGTCGCTTTGGGCGTCACGTTGCTATTCGCCTTTGCCGTGGGAACCCTGGTGACGACACGGATGGAACAGCCAATGACTCGGCGGCTTCGCGAAGCCTGGACGCGTTACCGAGCTCCGCAGCGCGTCGGTGGCGGCGGTGCGGAACTGGCTGCCTGAGTCGGCTGCCTGAACTGCTGGAATCCCGGGCGACAGGCGGGACCTCTTTCCCCGGACATGTTAAAACGTAGCACCACCGGTTCGATCCGGTATCGGCTGCGGATGACTGTCAGGGAAACATTTTGCTTTGCGACTGTACTACACCGATCATTTTGAATTGCCGCTGCCGGATGGACATCGATTTCCGATGGACAAGTACCGCCGGCTTCGAAGGCGAATTTCTGAGAGTTCTCGGCACCTTCAGGACCCATTGATTGTGCCGCCGGCGGCCACCGACCAACAGCTTTTGCTGTGTCACACGCTCCGCTATGTGCGTGCCGTTTGCGAGGGCAGTTTGACGCCCGCGGAGATTCGGAGAATCGGATTTCCCTGGTCGCCGAAGATGGTCGAGCGATCCAGGCGAAGCACCGGAGCGACGATTGCCGCGGCGCGGGCGGCGATGGAGGACGGAATCGCCGCCAACCTGGCCGGAGGCACGCATCACGCCTTTGCCGACGCGGGCGAAGGCTATTGCGTTTTCAACGACGCGGCCGTCGCGATTCGCGTGCTGCAAACCGAAGGCAAAATTGGTCGTGCCGCCGTCATCGATTTGGACGTGCATCAGGGCAACGGGACCGCCAGTCTGTTGGGCCGGCGCGACGACGTTTTTACGTTGTCGATTCACGGTGTCAAAAATTTCCCGCTAAGAAAGATGCCCAGTCATCTGGACATCGATTTGCCCGACGGGACCAAGGGACCTGAATACTGTCGAACGCTGGTCGATGCCTTGAATGCGTTGGCAAATCACGGGCCCTACGACCTGGCCATCTATCTGGCCGGTGCGGATCCGTTTGAGGGCGATCGACTGGGGCGGCTATCGCTGACCAAGCACGATTTGTCGGTTCGTGACCAGACGGTGATCGATTGGTGTGCGGACCGGTCGATACCGTTGGCGATTGCAATGGCGGGCGGCTATGCCCCCGATGTGGACGACATCGTCGACATCCACTTTAGCACGATCGGGATCGCGTCGGCGGCGGCATCGCGGATCAGAAGCTCGGTGTGATTTTCCGAGCAAGTGATGGCATTGGCGGGGCGAAAACGGATACCACAGCGACATTCTGCCACGCCGGGTAATCGTCATACGAGTGCGGTTAAATTTCTGTTTGGACGCGTTTACGCCGCCCAGGATCATTTGTCAGTTGTTAATCTATATTGAAGTTGATCAAAAATTGGTTGTGCAAATGGATGGCCGACCGTCTTTGATTCGGACGTGATCCCTTTGGCGAGATCGCTTCGCAATGAAAATGGAAGCGGATCCTTCGGAGCGTCGTCAGACTGACCCGCGTCGTCAAACTGACCTGAATGGTTACTGGCAGAAAAGAACTAGGGCGATGGATTCGATCACCGACGTATTAGCGCGTAGCAGCGAGGGCGAAAGCAGCGAGACTGATCGTCTGTTTTCGCTGATGTACGACGACTTGCGTCGGTTGGCCGGAAAATTTTTGCGGAACGAGCCGGCTCGTGATCGCCTGAGTTCGTCGTCGCTGGTGCACCAGGCTTATGTTCGGATGGTGGACCAGTCGCGGGTCAATTGGCAGGGAAAGACGCACTTTTTTGCCATCGGCGCCACGGTGATGCGGCGCATCTTGGTGGATCACGCACGCAAGACCCGCGCCAACAAACGCGGCGGCAATTGGCAGCGCCGTGAGTTGACCGACGAGGTCACGTTTCATTTGCATCGCGATGACGACGTGATGGCGTTGGATGATTTGTTACAGACGCTGGAAAAGTTGAATCCACGCCAGGCGAAGATCGTTGAACTGCGATTCTTTGGCGGGCTGACGATGCGTGAGATTGCTGCCGAAGTGAATTTGGGGCTTCGCACCATCGAAAAGGAATGGGCCATGGCGCGGGCTTGGATGCGCCGTGAACTTCGCCAAGGCTTGCCCGAAGATGAAGCGGATGCCGCCGGATCATCGACGGAAGATACCCCGCCAGTCGATGCCTGATGGATGCCGATCGTTACGCTCGGGTCCGCGACCTGTTTTTAGCGGCTGACGAATTGCCGCCCGACCAACAAGAAGCCTGGGTTCGGTCGAACTGTGGCGGCGATGACTCGTTGGTGCAGGAAGTCATGTCGTTGTTGGCCGAACACGACATCGATTCGGCTCGCGCCGAGGGTGAACGAAGCATTGACCTCAGTCAGTCGTTGGCCGCGGCGGGCGGCGATGCCGAATCGACGCCATCGTTTCCCGCACCGTCTTTGCCGCCAAGCGACGACCAGGGAACCAAACGAGGGCCCGCCAAAGTCGCCGGAGGTAAGCCAAAAACACGAACCGGCAGCAGCGATACGGATCGTGGACAGATCACTCGCGTCGGGGCGCAACGTACCCAAGCGGTTCCGCGTTACGGATCAGGACGCCGGACCAAACGCGGCAGTGGTGGCGGGACAATGCCGCCGCCCAACACGGTGTTGTGGGTTCACCAGACTCGCAAAGCCCGACGTCGCAATTCCTGGTGGTTGTTGTTGGCGTTGATCATCCCGACCTGCTTGGTCGGCTGGCTGACGTATCGCAACGTCGCATCGCTGTTGCGCAAAGAAGTCCAAAATGATCTGGAGGGTCTGGCGGACGGCCTGTTGCGATCATCGGCGCGGTTCTTGGACAACCGCGTCCAACTGGTCGAATCATGGGCTCGCGCCGAAGAGGTCCGCGAATGCGTGGTCAAGTTGGTTGGCATTGCCCGCGGTGACGATCCGGTGGATTCACTAAGGTCTGCACCGGAGATCGACACGATCATGCAGCAACTGCAATATCTGTCCGGTCGCGACGATATCAAGTTCGTCGTCTGGGATCGCACCGGTATGACGTTGGCCAGTTGGTTGCCCGATCGCGCCGACGTGGGCAATCCGATTGTTCAGGACCAAGCCAATGGGCTGGCCAAAGTGTTTCGTGGCCAGTCGATCATCTATGGGCCCGAACGGATGGTGGAATCCACCGAGGGCTTTGTGCCGGAAACCGACCGGCCTGTGATGGCACCGATCGTGCCGGTCCGTGATGACAACGGAAAGATCATCGCGGCGCTGTTGGTTCGCGGTTTTGAGATGTTCGACGACTTCAACCAAGTCTTCAGCGAAACCGCTCGGGTCAGCGGGACCGACGTCTACGCGGTCAATCGTGACGGCATCATGGTTTCGGAAAGCCCCTATGCGGTGGCCGCGGCGCGACGCGGTGATTTAAAAGTGGATCCCGACGAGATCAGCGCGGTGATGCGTGTCAGCGAGATCTTGCGGGCCGATGACGATGATCCTTTTTCCCGCATGGTCGAACCGCTGACTTATGCTGCGGCGCGAGCGTCCAAGGGACGGACCGGCATGCGGATGACGCCTTACGAAAGCTATGCCGGACATCATGTGATCGGTGCGTGGCGTTGGATGCCGCGATGGCAACTGGCGATCTTGGTGGAAGAGCCGGCGGACAAAGCGTTCGCCGCGGCGGGGATCGTACGATTCGGCTTTTTGTCGCTGGGCGGACTGTTGACGGTCGCCGCGTTGGTTACCGCCAGTCTGATTGCGCGGCGGTCGGCATTGAACGAAGCCGTGCTGCACCCGCTAAGTCGTTACGAGATCTTGGGCGAATTGGGCAGCGGTGGCATGGGCGTGGTTTATCGGGCAAGGCATCGACAGCTGGGCCGCGATACGGCGCTGAAGGTTTTACGAGGCGATCGCCGCAGTCGTGAAGATCAACAGCGTTTCGATCGCGAGGCCCGGTTGGCCGCCACGTTGTCCAGCCCGCACTGCGTGAAGATTTACGATTACGGCAGCAGTCCGGACGGCGAAGCTTACTGTGTGATGGAGTTTCTGGAGGGGCTGACGCTGTACGAAGTCGTCGCCCGCAGCGGCCATCAAACGTTCGGACGAACATTGTTCATCTTGCGGCAAATCTGTGACGCCATCGGCGAAGCGCACGGCAAAGGGTTGTTGCACCGTGACTTGAAACCTCAAAACGTGATCCTGTCGCATGACGCGGCGGTCGGTGATTGGGCGGTGGTGTTTGATTTCGGTCTGGCCAAACCGGTCGACCCCACCGGCGATGTGTTCAATACGTCCGAAACGATCTGGTCGGGCACGCCGATGTACATGGCCCCCGAACGTTTTCGGTCTCCCGAATCGGCCGACCCGCGATCGGATATCTATGCGATCGGCTGCATCGCCTATTTCTTGTTGTCGGCGCATCCGCCGTATGCGGAATGTGACCCCGAATCGATGTTCGCATTGATCTTGAACGAGAAACCGATCCGCATGAGTACGCATCGTGGTGAATCGGTGCCGCCGGAACTGCGTGAATTGGTCGAACGCAGCATGTCAAAATCGTTGGAACGCCGTTTCCAATCGGTCAGTGAATTGGCCGAAGCGATCGATCGATTGCGAGTCTTTTATCCATGGACCAGTGAGAACGCGGACGTCTGGTGGCAAGTTCACGGGGCTGAGTTTCTGGACGGCGGCAATTTTCGGCCGGATCAGATCGACCTATGAACGATCGAGAAAAGCCTGAATCATCGGGCAGGCATCGCTCGGGCGGGCAGCCCAAAGCGAATTGCGATTCGGGGTCTGGGCAAGGCGATTCGGCTTCCTGGAAGGGCGTTTTGCTGGCCGGTGGCGATGGGACTCGACTGGCTCCGCTGACCGTTGCGGTCAGCAAGCAATTGATGCCGATCCACGACAAGCCGATGATCTATTATCCGCTGTCGACGCTGATGTTGGCGGGGATTCGCGACGTCTTGCTGATTTGTAAGCCGGAACAACGCCCGCTGTTCCAGCGGCAGTTGGGTGACGGAACGGCGTATGGAATTCAAATCGATTACGCGGTCCAACCGCGGGCCGATGGGATTGCCCAATCATTACAGATCGCATCGGATTTTTTGGCCGGGCATCGTTGTTGTCTGATCTTGGGCGACAACCTGTTTTATGGCGATGGTCTGGTCGGCCATTTGCAATCGGCGATGCGTCGCTGTCGTGGTGCATCGGTGTTCGCTTATCGCGTCCAAGATCCGGCCCGCTATGGTGTCGTACGTTTCGATGAATCGGGCAATGCGGTTTCTTTGACCGAAAAGCCCGATCGACCCGAATCGGACTTCGCCGTTCCCGGGATCTATTTTTACGATGATCGGGTCAGTGAATTGGCGGAGCAGCTACAGCCATCACCGCGCGGCGAATTGGAGATCACGGATCTGAACCGACGGTACCTGCAAATGGGTGACTTGACGGTCGAACCGATTGGCCGTGGGACGGCGTGGTTGGACATGGGCACGCACGACAGCTTGCGGGAAGCGGGCAGCTTCGTCGCCACGATCGAACATCGCACGGGGCTGAAGATCGCTTGTCTGGAAGAAGTCGCGTTTCGACAAGGCTGGATCGATGCCGCGAAACTGCGAAGCCAGGCCGATCGCTTCGCATCCAGCCAGTACGGCCAATACCTGCGCCGGATCGCCGACGAAGGGACTTTGGGAACGTCTTAGTCGGCCAGCGGGATGACGTCGACCGTCGGCCGTTTCAGCGTTTTGCGAATGGTCTGCTTCACCGACGTCTGTGCCAAGCGTGAAACGTGTCGCCAGCGACCGGCCATTCCAGGGGCTTCCAAGCGGACGTCCATCACGCGACGCGGTTGGCCGTGCAGCCGTGATTTGTACTGTTCGTCGCCACGCATGAAATCCACGCCACGATAACCTTGCTGGTGGGCGTGACGCAGCATGAACATGTTCAGCGTTTTACCCGGCTGGACCTTGGACAGTTTCAGATCCGCACCGGTGCAATAACAATACGCTCTTTCGTCGTCGCCGATCAGCGAAAGCGACGCGGCGATGGTTTGGTCATCTTGGCACAACGCCAACAGTGACAAGCGATCTTGGTGCAGTGCAAGTTCGGCCACGCGATGAATGAAACGTCGCGACGTCGCATCGGCAAAGCTTCCGGGGAAACCTGCGGCGACCCAGCGGTTTTGATGCAATCGAATCAGGTCGTCCAAGATCGAACGCACGTCGTCAATGTTCTGGGCGAATCTCGCGTGCAGCGTTTCGCTTTGGTCAAAGTCACGCAACAGTTTGCGGTGATGGTGACGGTGCTTGCGTGAAAACTTCTTCAGGTATTCGTCGAACGATTCGGCACATTCGACGAACCAAGTACTCATTCTTGATTCGCGATGCACCGACACCCCGCGCCGGGCCAATGCACGTAGCAAGGATTCCATCCGCAGATCGCCTTCGACGACACCGTCGATTTGGATCGAATGCCACCGCGACGAAGGTCCCGCTGTCGTGTCGGCCAAGAAACCGGCCATGGCATCGATCACGTCATCGGTGTGATCGGGGGCGGCCAGGACGGAGACGTGGTCGGTACACGTGTTGCCGTCGGCCATGTTGTGAAGCGAATGCGGCGACGCGTCGTCATGGTACAGCGGTAACGCGCCGAACAGTTTCCCGGCTTCGTCACGAACGACCAGCGTCCGGCAATGACGATTGCCCGCCAAGTGGTCCCACCAAGGTGCCAACCACAAGGTTTGACCGAACGGGGTTCCGTTAGTCATGCGGTCCCAAGCGTCACGATCGTGCATCAAGCCGTCGAAGTGATCGCACCAGCAAGCGGATAGCTTTCCTTCGATTGCGTCGGCGTCCGGGCCGCTGGGAAACGGCAAGATGAAATTGGCGGGCGTCGAAAACGTGGGCGTGGTGGAAGACGCGGGCATCGTGAATTCGATTGGGGCAGACGGTTGGCGATTGCGTTCGTTTGGGCCGCAGAATCAGTGCCCGGAATCCGATCGTTTTGCCGGTCAAGATGGACCGCATCAGAGACACAAATGGGGCCGGGGCAATGGTAAGCTAGGTCACCCCGGTGGGACGCATCACGCGAAAAACACCGGCCGAGTCGCTTGTTCACCTATCGCAAACTTCATCGACCATCCCACCGGAAACTTCGATATGACCGTTAAATTCTGTTGCCGCGTCTGGGCGGTGTTTGCCGTCGGATTATTGGCCACATCGCCTGTGTTTGCCGATTCTTGGCCGGGGTTTCATGGCCCCGATGCGCGGGGGATCGCACCCGAAGGCCAACTGCCATTGTTGGGTGAATCGACGGAGCCGATCTGGGCACAAACGCTGGGGTCCCGCGATGTGGGATCGCCGATCGTGGTCAATGACCGTATCTATCTGCTTCGCAGCGATCCGCAGGCCGCGATGATTTCGCTGGATTGTCGCAACCTTAGCGACGGCGAATTGGTTTGGTCGGTGCCGAAGCCACAACAGGTCTATCACTTGCACCTGAGGAACACGCTGGCGTCGGCCACTCCGGCGGCCGACGACGACCATCTTTACTGGGCGTACAGCGACGGACGTCACACCTGGTTGATCGCCACGGGGTATGACGGACAAGAAGTTTGGACGCGAGATTTTGGACGCTGGCAAAGTCAACACGGTTTTGGGACCAGTCCGTTGGTCGTCGGCGATCAAGTCGTGTTGTTTTATTCGCAACAAGCGGAACAGTTAAAACCGGGTGACCAACCCGGTCAAAGTCGAATGATCAGCGTCGACCGAGCGACCGGCGAAACACGCTGGGAAACCGAACTTGCGTCGACACGCACCAGTTATGGCGTTCCGGCGATCGTACGTGACGACAACGGACGTCCGACGATGTTGGTTGCTGCCAACACGGGCAACGGCATCTTTGGGCTGGATCCGTCCGACGGACGATTGTTGTTCGACAGCGATGTTTTTGACAAACGTTGCTGCAGTTCCCCCTTGTTGTTCGGCAATCTGGCGATCGGTACCTGCGGCAGCGGTGGTGGCGGGAATCAATTGGTTGCGGTCGAACTGCCGTCACCCGGATCAAGCGATTTGGGACCCGACGCAAAAGCCAGGGAAGTTTATCGTGTGACCAGCGGCGCACCTTATGTTCCGACATCGGTGATTTCCAACGGCTTGATGTTTGCCGTCGACGATCGTGGGATCGCCAGTTGTATCGACGCCAAGACGGGAAAGACGCAAAAACGACAACGTTTGGGTGGCAATTATGGTGCTTCGCCGATCTTGGCCGGTGACCGTTGGTTGGTGATCAGTTTGGACGGTGTCGCCACGGTGATGTCGGCGGATCAGGAAATGTCGGTGCTTTCGACCAAAGAGTTGGGGTTGCCCGTGGGCGCGACGCCGGCGATCGCAGATGGACGATTGCTGATTCGCGCCGGTGATCAACTTTTGTGCTTCGATGCGGATGCAAACTGAAACCAGTGCATGTCATGGTGTCATCGCTGTAACATACAGAAAAACTTGTTTCGTCCGCACAATCGTCACAGTCGGTACCGGTCGACGAAGCGTCAACAGAATCGACGCTGGATGAAAGTTACGATCCCGACAGTCGGTACACATGGCCGAATGACTATCTTGCTGGCGAGGGTCAACCATGTGGAGGACCCGACGCTTCGCAACCGAAAGGGGCTGTCGATGCAACGTCACGGTGGGTGATGTGACGATGTGAACGACAGTAACTTTGCGTTTTTTGGTGAAGGCGGCGAGTCCACGTGTCCAACGCGTTGACTCGCCGTCTTTTTTTATGCGCCGACCGCACCGCGATCGCGTTCTGACTTCGTTGCTGGGTATTCGTTATTCGGGAATCGGGAACGGGTTTTGATATCCGGGCGTGTCCCCGAAATTGATCCCGAGCGCGCGAGCCGACATGACGGCCGAACCGTTAGGGTCGACGGTGCGGATCGAATCCACCGCATCGGCGATCGGAACGCTGACGATGTCGGGCGGGTCAAAGCTGACCATCTGGCCGAATTTTTTCTGTAACACCAAGCGAACCGCGTGAGTCCCGAACATCGTCGCCAGGACGCGATCAAACGTCGTCGGGCCGCCGCCACGTTGCAGGTGTCCCAAGACGACACAGCGGACTTCCTGTTTGATACGCCGACTAAGTTCGTCGGTGACCACGTGGCCGATGCCGCCGAGTCGTGTCTGTAGGTTGCCACTGGCTTCACCCGACGCGACCATCGATCCGTCCGGCAAATTGGCCCCTTCGGCAACGACCACCAAAGTGAACTCTTTCCCCAATTGTTTGCGTTCGTCGATCTTGGCCAGGATGTTGTCGTATTCCCAAGGGATCTCGGGCAGCAGGATCACGTCCGCACCACCGGCGATGCCACCGTGCAAGGCAATCCAACCGGTGTGGCGTCCCATGACTTCCATAACCAACACGCGTCGGTGGCTGGCCGCCGTCGTATGCAAGCGGTCCAACGCATCGGCACAACACAGCACGGCACTGTTGAAGCCGAACGTGTACGCGGTGGATGACAAATCGTTGTCGATCGTTTTGGGGACGCCCACGACCGGCAAACCGGCTTCATGAAACTGCAATGCGGTCGATAACGATCCATCGCCGCCGACACAAATCAGGCCTTCCAGTTTCAATTCGTCAAAGGTGGCACTGACTTTCTTGATCAATTCGGGAGCGATCTCGGCGCGGCCGGAAACACCGACGCGGGCCGCAAAGCGACCACGATTGGTGCTGCCCAGAATTGTTCCACCCATGGTCAAGATGCCTTGAGTGTTCTGTGGCGTCAGCTTGCGATAGCGGATCGGATCGATCAGCCCCTCGAAACCGTCTTCGAACCCGAAGACTTCATAGCCCTGCCAATACGCCGTCTTGGCGACCGCACGTAGTACCGCGTTCAGCCCCGGGCAGTCGCCGCCGGAGGTCAACACGCCGATGCGAGGGCGATGAATACTGACCTGTTCGTTTTGCATTTTCAAAAACCTTTACCGATCGAACGTTTCGGTGTTTCCTGTTTCGTGTTGTGAACTGGAATCACGCTATCGTGCCTGCGGTCGTCCACGCACCGGCGCACAGTTTTAACGATTCTGAGGATGTTAAAAGATGGGCTCGCCCATTTGGGTGTACGCTCGGGCCTGCAGTAGGTGAAGTTGGGCCGCGTAATCGTCAAATTCGGCAGCACTGAATGGCTGTTGTGGGGTACCGCAAGTTTTGAATCCATTTGGTGACACCTGTGGCAAAACGTCGCCAAGAATAACTGTGACGGGACGACGATGCCGCATCGGTTTCCCCTGCTTCCCCACATCCGAGACGCTCGCGACCAACTGCCCTCCCTAACCTGGTCGTGTTCATCATCGCGGTATTGTCGTTTCGTTAATTTCTGCTCGATTTAAACCGTGTTCCAACTTCTTTCCCCCCCTGCCTTGGCACCGGTTTGATTGCCGATACGCGTCCGCCCCGCCTGTACCGGACGCGTGTCGGCATCCGAGCGGCTGAATGCATGATCAGGTGGCGTCTTTCAAGACGCGATGATTCTGCATTGGGTTGCTGTTAGCGATGACGCGACTATTGACGAGTGCTTTGGATCCAAAGGGCGATCCGGTGCAACAAGTTGTCATCGACGGGGTCGTTGTGATTCCAATCTTTGACTTCGATGAATTGCCGCCGCGTGCTGGTCAATTCCGATTCCAAGTTACGCGCGTGTTTGATCGGAACGATGCCGTCTTTGTCGCCGTGAAGCTGTAGGATCGGGCCGTCAAATTCCTTTAGGCGTGCGACCGAATCAAAGCGTGTTTTCATCAGCCAACGGACCGGCAAAAACGGATACATACCGGCGGCAACATCGACCAAGCGGTCGAACGATCGTTCCAGAATGACGCCGGCGACCGGACGACGCTGGGCCACCGCAGCGGCGCATCCACCGCCGAGTGACGATCCATATACGATGATGTCATCGGGCGCGATGTTGAATTCGTCGCACATTGCATCGACCGCGGCCAGCGAATCATCGACCAGCTTTCGTTCACTGGGACGATGACCGTCTTCGTTGTAGCCGCGATATTCGGCGGCCAGAACGGTGCACGATGTTGCGTCGGACAACCGCTGGATGAATCCGCGATTCCAAATGGCTTTGTTGCCGTTGCCGTGAAAATAGATGATGTATCCTCCGCCATCGTGACGGACCAACTGGCCCGTGATCGTCACGTCGTCGGTCGATGGATATTCAAATGGCGTGGCGGAACTTGGCGATGACTGCCAGTCTTTCAGATCGTTGGGCTTACTGGCACCAGGAAAAACAAGATAGGATTCCAGCATGAGCATCGCGGTCAGCACAACAACATAGGAAACAAGGACCACGGCGGTGATGCGTCGCCAAACCGGACGACGCTTCGGATGCACTGATGATTCAGCCGTGTTGGTTTCAATGGCCGACATGCCGGCATCGTCCTTGGTGGGCGGAATGAATCAGTGTTCGATGAAGCGGTTCGGCGGTACTGGGGCCCCATCCAGTCGTCCGAAATTCACGTCCCGCGGGCGTCCGCTGTCGGCCGCGTGGGTGGTGCCCGATAAGGATGACCCGATAAGGATGAACAGAGTAACAACTGATCCGATTGCCGACGAGTCTCTGATCCGGTGCTGGCGTGCCGGGCGGATCGTGATGCGCAGCGGACGTTTGGAACACATCGCCCGTCGAAACGGTTGGATTCCCGTCTCGGTTGCCCAAGTTTGGTGGCAGGCTAAATTTGCACGTCCCGACGGCGACGTTTGCCATCTGGACTTTCATTCCCCACGCGGCATGTCGGGCGTGTTGACGCTGGACTTTGTGTTGGCCGGACGTGGGGCGAAGCTATCGACGGTGCTGGGCGCCGGACACGTACTGAACTGGGTCGCACGTTCACGTGGTGCTCTTGTGATCGTCGCCCACGTTTCCAACGCCTCGATCACCGCACCGATGCTCCGGCGTTTGGGCTGGGAACCGCAGGGCGATGGTCCGTCGACGTCACAATGGATCCGCCGTTTTTACGACGGCTATCCGCCGATCCCGATGGATCGGTATTTGAATTCCGGGCCCGGCAAGGCTTAGGGTCGCCGGACCGAAAGGCTGACGCGGCGAATCAGTCTTCTTCGCGAAGCTTGGCCAGCGCCGACAGGTCTTCCAGCGTGCTGGTGTCGCCGACGACTTCCCGGCCCGAGGCGACATCACGTAACAAGCGTCGCATGATTTTCCCGCTGCGGGTTTTGGGCAGCGTCGCGGTGAAGCGGATGTCATCGGGTTGGGCCAGGGCACCGATTTGTTTGCGAACGTGTTGGCGAAGCTCGTTGCGTAATTCTTCGTTCGGTTCGACATCGGCGACGGTGACAAAGGCGGCGATTGCCTGGCCTTTCAAGTCGTCCGGACGTCCGACGACGGCCGCTTCGCAAACCGCGTCGTGGCTGACCAACGCACTTTCGACTTCGATCGTGCTAAGCCGGTGACCGGAAACGTTGATCACGTCGTCGATGCGGCCCATGATCCAGTAATAACCGTCGCCGTCTTTGCGTGCGTTGTCGCCGGTCAAGTATTTTCCGGGGACCGCCGACCAGTACTGGTCGACGAAGCGATCTTCGTCACCCCAGATGCCGCGAAGCATGCCCGGCCAAGGCTGGCCCATCAACAGCATGCCGCCGTGTTCGGCGTCGACGTCATTGCCGGCTTCATCGACGATGACCGGAACGACACCGGGCAGGGGGCGGGTGCATGATCCCGGCTTGGTGGCGGTGATTCCGGGCAACGGACTCATCATGATGCCGCCGGTTTCCGTCTGCCACCACGTGTCGACGATCGGACATTTTTCATTGCCGATCTTGCGGTGGTACCACATCCAAGCTTCGGGGTTGATGCCTTCGCCGACGCTGCCCAACAAACGCAGCGATGATAGGTCGTGTTTGTCGACGTGTTGATCGCCCCATTTGATGAAGGCACGAATGGCCGTCGGTGCGGTGTAAAGAATCGTGACTTGGTACTTTTCGACCAGTTCCCAAAACCGATCTTCGGCCGGATAGTTCGGCGCGCCTTCGTACATCAAGCACGTCGCGCCGGCGGCCAACGGACCGTAAACGATATAGCTGTGTCCGGTGATCCAGCCACAATCGGCGGTGCACCAATAGATGTCATCGTCGTGATGGTCGAACACCCACTGGAACGTTCGCTTGGCCCACAAGTTGTAACCGGCGGTGGTGTGCCGAATGCCTTTGGGTTTCCCGGTGCTGCCGGACGTGTAAAGGATGAACAGGGTGGTTTCGCTGTCCAGCGGCTCGGCGGGCAAATCGTCGGACTGGCCGTCGACGATATCGTGCCACCAAACGTCGCGGCCCTCGGTCATCGGAACGTCGTCTTGGGCGGTGCGACGCAGCACCAAACACTTTTGAACGGTCGGCGATTTTGCGAGCGCTTCGTCAACGGTTTTCTTCAGCTCCAAGACCTTGCCGCGGCGATGCAGACCGTCGGAGGTCACCATCAACTTGGCACTGGCGTCGTTATTGCGGTCGGCGATCGATTCGGCACTAAAGCCGGCAAAGATCACACTGTGGATGGCCCCGATCCGTGCACAGGCCAGCATCGTGATGGCCAATTCCGGTGTCATTGGCATGTAAATGCTGACGACGTCGCCCTGTTGAACGCCCAGTTCCTGCAGTGCCGCGGCCGCCTTGCAGACTTCGGACAACAACTGGCGATAGGTCAACGTGCGGGTGTCGCCCGGTTCGCCTTCCCAGATGATCGCCGTGCGATCGCCACGACCGGCGGCGATGTGCGCGTCCAAGCAGTTATAGCTGGCGTTGGTCTTGCCGCCGACGAACCATTTCGCGTGAGGCGCTTCCCACTGCAAGACTTCGCCAAATGGTTCGAACCAGTGCAAGTGCTCGTTGGCTTCTTCACGCCAGAAGGCTTCCGGATCATCCTTGGCCCGCTGGTACATGTCCTGGTACTGCTGGTCACTGCGGATGATCGCGTCGGCGGTGAATTCCGCGGGCGGTGGGAACAGACGGTCTTCGATCAGGACGTGGTCGATGCTGGCGTTGGCGGCAGGGTCTGTCATGGGCTAAGTGGCGACCGATAGGCGGGAAACAATGCGGGATGAATTGCCGCAGTTTACCGCGCGCCGTTGCCCGTGCGTAGCCAGCAGTCCCGGTTCGCCGCCCGGCAGTGCTTTCGTCGGGCAGACCCAGTATCGCTCCACACGGACAACCCGTTCAGGATGCCGGCACCAACGCCGCGGTGGGGTCGGCCAAGTCGTTGCTGCCCAGCACGCGATCGGCCGCCTGTTCGTCGACGGCAGGTCGCAGCATGTTCAGATACAGCAAACAAGAAATCGCAATCGCCATGCTGGTGACCAACCACAGCGGATGGTATTCCGGTCCCGCCGGTGTCGAACGCAGCAGCAAATTGGTTGCCGGATTTTCCAGCTGAACCAGGCGTTCCAGGGAAACCGACATCGCGTTGTTGGTGAAGTGAATCAGGATGCCGGGCAACACGCTGCCGGTCTTCAAAGCGACCCAGCCCAACAACAATCCCATGCAAGTCGCGGCGATGGATTGTTGCAGCACGCCGTGCGACACGCCGAACATGATGGCCGACACCACGACGGCGCGGACGCGTCCGTTGCCGCGCAGGAGTCCGCCAAAAATGAACCCGCGGAACGCTAGTTCTTCGCAGATTGCGGGAACCAACGCCATCAGGAATACGATGGTCAACCACGGCGCGGAACTGATCTGATCGGTGAACGGTTTCATCGCGGCGGCGGCTTGTTCGCTGATCGGGTACATCTGGCTGATCCACTGGGCCAAAAAGACGTACGTCGGGTGAAGCGTCAAACCGATCAACACCGCCATCGGCAGCGCCGTCCAGTGTGGCATCCGCAATCGCAAACTGGTCCGCAGCGATGTCGTCATCATCGTTGCCATCAACAGCGTGGGAGCCAAGATCATGCCGATCTGTGGCATCAGAATCAGTTGAGCGATGCCGCCGAAGTGTTGTGGCATTTCGGTAACGGCCAGCTTGCCAAAAAAGAGTGCGACCAGGATGATCGCGCCGCAAGCAAAGGCCTGTGATACCGTCGCGGCGGTTTGTCGGTCACGCCACAGGTGGCGAACCCACATGCCCAGTTCCCATTGATCGCCGTCACCAAACAACACCGATTCGCTTTCGAATTGTCGTCGTGCCCAACGCGTGGCCATCAACAAACATCCGCCGGTGACCGTGGCCACGATCGGCAGGTGTGCCAGCGCAAGGTAATACTGGCCTTCGACCAACGCACGGACCAACAAGAACATGCCCGTCACCGGAATCACGCTGGTTCCCGGTGAAAGCGTTGTGCCGGGCAACATCGGCAACAAGACCAATGGCAACGTGACCATCATCAAGGGCATCAGGTAATACTGGCCTTCTTTGCTGCTGCGTGCCATCGCGGCAACCGCCAACGCCAGAGCGCTGAACAATGCGGACAACGGCACCAAGGCGACCAACAGCCACATCATCGGTCCCAGTGGCGGCGCGCCCATGTTGGAAACGCCGTCCGGGCCGACACCGATTTGTTTAAAGACGAAGGAACTGGTGACCAACATGCTGCCGGCGTTCAGGATCGCGGTCATCATGCTGAACGTCATGACCGCGCCCAATTTGCCCCAGACGATTTCGCTGCGCAGCGCTGGGCTGCAAAGCAGGGTTTCCAGGGTGCCGCGTTCCTTTTCACCGGCGACCAAATCGATCGCCGGATAAAACGCGCCGGTCATCGCCCAGACCAGCATCACGAACGGTAACAGCTTGCTCCAAAATGCGGCTTCGCGTGTTTGTTCCGGCGCGATGTCGACGCTGTTGACTTGGAAGGGTTCCAATTGCTGAAGGTCGATTCCCGAGGATTCCAATCGATCACGCACCCAATCGCCACGCCAGCGATTCAAGATGCCGATGACACGATCCTTGGCCACCATGGATTGATCCGAGCCGACGTTGTACATCAGCTTCAGCGTGTCGGCGTCGCTTGCCCCGTTCGCGTCGTCGGTGCTTTGCGCGAAGCCGGGCGGGAATTGCAGGACGACATCGAATCGTCCACTGCGGACCAGGTTCGTGGTCAACGCGTCCAGGCGGCGGGCCTGTTTTTCCGGCGTTTCGGTGCCTTCGAAATATTCGTGTCCGGGGGCCAAAGCCATTTCGTCCCACAAGTAGGACGACATTTCCATCTTGGCCGATTCGTCGATCAAGTTTTCTGCAAACGCGTCTTCGCCGTTCAATAACGGTGGCAAACCGTCCAAGTGATCACGACCAATCACGCACACGGTGGTCGGATGCTGTCGTGTGAACTGGGCGATTTGCAACAGCAGCATGCCGACCAGTGGGTACAGCAAGATCGGCAGCACCGCGATGGTGAACAACGTTCGTCGGTCGCGAAGTTGGTCACGCATCTCTCGCGCATAGATCAACGCAATCGCGCCGATGCGTGGGCTGTCCGCCATCATGGCCAGACGTCGTTTGATCGCGGCGGCCGTCTTCATGATGCGACTCCTTCGGCCAATTCGGCATCCAAGTTTTCGTGGCGGCTAAGCAGACCAAAGAACAATTCTTCGAAGTCATCCTCACGATGGCGTTGGGTCAATTCGGCCAACGATCCGCTGTCCAGGATTCGCCCGCGGTGCATGATGGCGATGCGATCGCACAGGCGTTCGACTTCGCTCATGATGTGCGTTGAAAAGATCAGGCATTTGCCCGCATCACGCAGCGAACGAATGACGGACAGCAAGTTGCGTGCGACCAATACGTCCAGGCCCAACGTGGCTTCGTCAAAGACCAACACGGGCGGGTCGTGGATCATGGCCCGAGCGATCGAAACCTTTTGCCGCATGCCCGTGGACATTTTGCTGCCCGGAACGTTACGGAAATCATTCATCCGCAATCGATCAAACAGGTTCTCCATCCGGTGCAACAGTTGGTCATTGCCCATGCCGTGCAAGCGGCCAAAGTATTCGACCAATTCCCACGCCGTCATCCGTTCATAGATGGCCGTGTTGTTGCTGACGAATCCGATGCGACGCCGGACTTCTGCGGCATCGCTTTCGACATTGAACCCGTCGACCGTCGCGATCCCCGATGTGGGCGACAGAACCGTGCTTAGGATTCGCAGGACCGTCGTCTTGCCGGCACCGTTGGGTCCCAATAAGCCAAAGATTTCGCCGGGACGGACGGTGAAGCTGATCCGATCGACCGCGACAAATCTGCCGCGATGCAAATCTTCGTAGGTCTTGGTCAGGTGCTGGACTTGGATCACTGCTGCTTCGCCGGGTCAGGTGGTTCCGGTTGCAACGATCGCGCAGCCCCATGTCGTCTGGGTGCACCATCGGCAACGTTACTTGAACCTAGCCCTCAATTTGGCCGCGCGACGTCGGATCGCAAATTTCTGTCGCCGACCGGCGGTCAACCGGCCGCGATATCCGTCACGCTTTGACGCGCAGCCGTACGACCGGACCCTGGACGATCGACAATCCTTCGATTTGCTCGGTCGCGCGGCGGGCGGCACCTTCGCCGGCTTCGTGTGTCATGATCACCAGCGGCACCGGATCGGTTTGTTGCTGACCGGCCTGGTCGGGCTGGTTTTCGTGCTGGATCACCGAGCTGATCGAGATGTCGTGCTGGGCCAAAACATCCGCAATCTTTGCCAACGCACCGGGATGGTTCCCCACGCTGAGTCGCAGGTAATAACGGCCGGCCAAGCGATCGGTGTCACGTTGTTTCGTGCGTGCCGGGTGATCGGACGTGAAATAGGCCAGCGTTTGAAACGTGATTTTGGTCCGGCCGACGGCAGTATCGATCAAGTCTGCGACGACGGCCGAAGCGGTGGGCATCTGGCCGGCCCCCAAGCCATGATAGAAAACCGGGCCGACGGCATCGCCGACGACGCGGATCGCGTTGAATGCGTCACGTACCTCGGCCAACGGCGTCCCCAAAGGAACCAGCGTTGGTGCGACGGACAGTTCCAGTCCGTCATCGGCCTGATGTGCGGTGGCAACCAGCTTGATGCGATAGCCCAGTTCGCTGGAATACCGCAGGTCCGCTGGATCCAAGCCGTCGATGCCGGTGCGGGGAATGTCCGACCAGTGGATCGTCGCGCCGAACGCCAGGTGGGCCAAGATCGCCAGTTTTTGTGCGGCATCGGTTCCGTCGACGTCCATCGTCGGATCGGCCTCGGCGTACCCCAATTCTTGGGCTTTGCGAACAACGTCGTCATAGGCCGAACCGTAGCGGTCCATTTGGCTGACGATGAAATTGCTGGTGCCGTTCAAGATGCCTTCCAACGTCGTGATCTGGTTGGCCGACAGGCACTGGCTGATGTTGGCGACGATCGGGATTCCGCCGGCAACGGCTGCTTCAAATGCGATGCTGCGGCCCAGTTCGCGTGCTTTGGAAAACAGTTCCGGACCGTGTTCGGCCAACAGGGCTTTGTTCGCCGTGACAATGTCCTTGCCGGCTTCCATCAATTGCAGCATGATCGTCCGGGCCGGTTCCAGACCGCCGATCAATTGTGCAACGACCGTGATATCGGGATCGTCCAACACGTCGGCCAAAGTGTCAGTGGCCACGCCGTCGGGCAATTCGACATCACGGGGCTTGTTCAGGTCGCGGACGACGGCTTTTTTCAGCCACATCGTGCGGCCCGCGTGTCGCGCGGTACGATCCCCGTGATCCAACAACAGTTTGGCGACGCCGGAACCAACGGTCCCCAAACCCACAATGGCAACGTTTGTCTTATTCATGACGCGAATCCTAATTGGATCGCGGCCGACTCGGGAGACGGGGTCGCGCCGCTGTTTGGTCTCCCGCGCCGGTTTCGTCAACTTTTCACACCCAGCATCGTGCAAACATCCAACGAAACGAACGAATCCCAGTTCAAGATTCTGTTGACCAATGATGACGGAATCGATGCACCCGGCATCGCGGCGATGGAAAAGTCGGTCCGTGGCGTGCTGGACAGTGGCGCTGTTGCCGACTTGATGGACAAGTTTGCGATGCGTCCTCAGATCATCGTCGCCGCACCCGATCAATGCCGCAGCGAATGCGGCCATGGTGTGACCACCGGCCGGGTCTTGGAAGCCAACCGAATCGAAGATGATCGATATAGTATTGACGGCACGCCGGTGGACTGTGTCCGAGCCTTTGCGATCAGCCACCAGGTGGATGCGGTGCTTTCTGGCGTGAACGCGGGAGCAAACTTGGGTGTCGATCTGTTGGTCAGCGGGACCTTTGCCGCCGCTAGGGAAGCGTCCAGCCACGGGATCGCATCGATGGCCGCGTCGCAATACCGCCATCCTGGGATTGAACGTCGCTGGGACCACGTTCCGGTGTGGATGCGCGCGGTGTTGGAAGAATTTTTGACGCTGGTCATCCAGAATCGGCAAGTTTCCGATCGACCGCAGCGGGTTCCACTGTGGAATGTGAATATGCCAGCATTGCCTCCCGAATCGGAGATACCGCCGCGAGTGATGTGCGACGTCGACCGTTTACCGCACGCTAGAACGGTGCGTCACGAAGACGGGCGGATCCATTTCGACCTGAATTTCCAGAATCGACCGCGAGAGAAAGGGCGCGATGTGGACCAGTGCTTTGCCGGAAACATCACGATCAGCCAGCTAGGCTTCACCGTTTGTTGATGCGGCCGGTCGTTTCAAGGCACAGATCAAGACACAGAACGAGGCGGTCCAGGAAAGCCAGCGATAGGGTCAGATGCGATGCGTGACGTCACTGGATGACATCGCACCGGACGAACGCATGCACGCAATGGCGACGTGTGCTTGCAAGCAGACGACAGAAAGCGGCATTCCCGCTGAGAATTTAGACCAGAAAAATCCAGACTCGTCCGGGCCGCTGTGCCAACGAGACCGTGACAGGTGGTTCAAAAAGAATCAACAGTGACGCTCGGCCGACATCCGGGCGGACAATCGTCCACCCGGTCTGTGGTCGTTTGCGGCGTCGCGATCGGCGTCTAGCAATCAGGCATGCTGGCGATCGAGACGCCCGACATCTCCTCCAGGCTGCGTCCGCAGTTGGAGTCGCCGGATTCGGCAAGGATCGCCTTTTGCAATTCCCCACGCACGATTGAAACTTCGCGAGGGGCTTCAATCCCGATAGCAACGCGGTTTCCACTGATCTTGTTCAGCGTCAAAACGATGTTGTCACCGATGATCAGCTTCTCACCAACTTTACGACTAAGAACCAGCATTTCGATTTCCTTCCGTGTAAATAGCGTCAATCTTTCGCATTCGTGCGCCGCAAACATCAAAGGCGCTGACTGTCACTGACATCGGGGAGCGAACTGCGTGCCGAAAGTTCTCCGATTTCGAGGAAATGGACTCAAGATTTGCGGCGTGCCGGGTATTTTCAACAAATTGCCGGGAAAATCTCAAGTCCCAATTGCCGTGGTTCGGTTCACTGTGGCACGCCGTAGAGCCCGAATCCGCACCCAAAAACCATTGCAAAGTCGCAATTCGCTTGGGCGATTTCAAAATGAGACACGCAACGTGTTTCAGATCGGGATTCGCATTGGGCCCTGCCGTCGTCAGGACACTCGTACTATCGCCGAGCCCCGTGACACGTTTGGTCACGCCGCCGGGATGGAATTGGGAATCGGAGATCGAATCGGGAAATCCGGTGCCGGGAAGGCGGCGGTGTGTTCCGCCGGATATCAGCCCCGCGGCTCTGGGGGATCAGCCGGATCACAGGTGTCGTCAAGCCTGAATTTGCACCTTTGACGGCGGGAACTACCTTGTACACCGGGGGTCGAATCACTGTGCATGTGTACCGGCAAGGGACTGTTTGGAGCATGTGATTGCTGTGGCGGCATCGGCTGTCGTTACCAAGGTTCCCCATCCAGTCTGTCGTCGCCTTATGTCCAAAGTGCCCGCCGATCCCGCGTCGGCCATCGGTTCTGAATCCGAATCATCGCTGCCCCGCCACGGTGACACGTTTCCGCTGCGTCTGACCGCCTTCGAACAACTGCTGGTGTTCGACGACGACTCCGCCTGTCCGATGACCAGCTTCATCGAACTGCACTTCGCGACGCCGTTGCAGGTGATGGTTCTGCACGAGGCGCTCTGCCAGACCGTTCATCGACACCCGCTGTTGGCGTCCACGTTGGTGCAGAAGGATGGGCTGCTTCATTGGGACTATGATCCCGGATTCGTTCCGACGCTGCATGATCCAGCGGACTTTCCGATCCTGCAGGCTCCGGTGCAACCCGGTGCCGCTGTTGGGAAGGACGCCGCCGGTTTGTCCCAGCCGTCGCCACGACCGATCGATTTGTTTAAAAATCCGGGATGCCGTTATTGGTATGACGTGAATCCCACGACGGACAAGTCGCGGTTGACCATCCAGTTGCATCACGCGGCCTGTGACGGTGTGGGTTTGCGCCGCGTCTTGATCGACGTGTTGGCGGCCTATGCAAAGGCGACCGACAACCGGGCCGACAGCGCGGATGAAAACGCGTCGCAATCGACCAGGCGTCGTGTCCGTCGCGGCGAGCAATTGGACGTCAGTCGATTGTGCGACCGCGCGGACTATTCCAGCATCCTGTCGCGTCAGCCCAAGATTCAATTGACGACTTGGGACCGTATCAAAAACGCGTACTACTTTCATTGCCAGCGACCCCGGCCGCTGAAAGGCAATGCGGCTTCGCGACCGGAGAAACACACCGGTGAGGTTTCCGAATCGCAAGCGACATCGGGCCAGCCGCTGCGGCACCACATCTTTTCCGAATCCGTTTCGCAACGACTGGTCGATTGTTGTCGCCGCCACGAAGTCGGCATGAACGACTTGATGTTGACGGTGCTGTTTCGAGTTTGCCGATTGTGGAACCGCCGTCACGGGGCCGATCGATCCAAGACGCGGATTCGCTTGTTGATGCCGGTCGATTTGCGAAGCCGCGCGGACTTGAACATGCCCGCAACCAACCGATTGAGTTTCGCATTCTTGGGGCGGACCCACGGTCAATGCGAAGATTGGCATGATCTGTTGTGCAGCGTCCAAGCGGAAACTCAGTTTATCAAAGACAGTCGTGTGCACATGGATTTTGTCGGCGGGCTGGAAGGGTTTGCCGACCATCCGAATCGTCTGCGCCGAGCGATCCGATACAGCGGAAACATGACCACCAGCGTGCTGACCTACACCGGTGACATTTCGCGTGGCATGAAGAGTCATTTCCCAGAAGAACGCGGTCGCCGACGCATCGGAGACAGCTATCTGGAAAACATCTTGATCGCACCGCCGGCGCGGCGAAACACGAACATTACCCTGGGCGTCTGTATTAACTGGGGACAGGTCTGTGTATCGGCGAACTGGAACCGTGGCGAGTTTACGCAGCAAGACACGGCGGATTTTTTGCGGATCTTTGCCGGCACCACCTTGGAATGGCTGACGCGGATGGAAACGGAGTCGATCACGGACTGTCCGGCCGAAGCGGTTGTCTAAAACGACAGCGGGGCTGAATCACGCGGATCGTCGCGTTGGGCGTATATTCGTGGCGCTGTTTCTGTTTAGTCGCCACGGCGCCCGGGCCACGGGGCCTGGTTCGATCTTTGCCTTGAAAGTCGCCGCCAATGAGATTGCCAAAACGCTGGGCCTTCGTCCGGAGCGATATCAGACGTTTGAACCCGGGTGTTGCCTTGGTTGCGTCGACGTTGTTGATTGTTGCGACGGGAATTTGCCGCGGTGAACTGCCCGATGCCGGTCCAGCACGTGTTGGGATTGATGGTCAGGCATTGGCTGCGATCCGTCCGATGGTTCTGGATGCGATCGACCAGGGTGAAATGGCCGGTTGCGTGATCATGGCGGGGCGTCGCGGCAACGTCTTTTATCAACAGGCGTTCGGACACCGGCAAGTCCAGCCCGTGAAAAAGGCGATGACGGTGGACACGGTTTTCGACCTGGCATCGTTGACCAAGCCGATTGCGACGGCAACCAGTGTGATGGTGCTGTGGGATCAAAACAAAGTCGATCTTGATGATCCCATTGTCCGTTTCCGCCCGGCAACGGTGGACCCGCAGCTTCGCGATGCGACGGTTCGCCAATTGATGACGCACCAGGCGGGCTATCTTCCCGACAATGCATTGGCGGATTACCAGCAGGGACCTGGCCAAGCTTTGGCCAACATCGATCGCCTGAACGCGCGGTATTCGCCGGGGACTCGGTTCGTCTATTCCGATGTTGGCTTCATCCTGTTGGGCGATATCGTCGGGCGGCAAAGCGGGATGGACCTGCACACGTTTTCACAACGCTATGTTTTTCAACCGCTGGGGATGAAGCAAACGGGGTATCTGCCGCCGGCAAATCTGGCGGCACAGGCGGCGGCGACCGAAAAACGCAACGGACGCTGGATGGTGGGCGAGGTGCATGACCCTCGCGCGTATGCGATGGGCGGTGTCGCGGGGCATGCGGGACTTTTTTCCACCGCCGCGGACCTGGCGATCTACGCACAGATGATGCTGAACGACGGCGTGTATCAGGACGTGCGTGTCTTGTCCGCCGATGCCGTGGATCAGATGACCCGGCCGCATGAGATTGTCGAAGGCGAAAAGGTCAGTGTTCGCGGACTGGGCTGGGACATCCACTCGGGCTATTCATCGAACCGGGGCCCCGGGATGTCCGATACCGCGTTCGGGCACGGCGGATTCACCGGGACGGTGTTGTGGATCGATCCGGCGAAAGATCTGTTTTTTATCTTTCTGAGCAACCGTATGCACCCGGACGGCAAAGGATCGGTGAATCGGTTGGCTGGCAAGATCGCCGGCGTGATCGTTGATGCGATCGATGTGCCGGCGGTGCGATGAAGCGGATCAAACGATCAAGACGGCAGTGTCAGTTTGCGAAGTGTTGGCCAACGGTCTCCGTCGTCGGCGAACGAATGACGCCTTTCTCGGTCACGATGGCGTCGATCAGCTCGGCCGGCGTGACGTCGAAAGCGGGATTGATTACGTCCGCCGCATCGGGGACGAATTGAACGCCGCCGGGCCGTGCCACTTCGTCACGATGGCGTTGTTCGATCGGGATCTGGTCGCCGGCCGGTAACTTTAAGTCGAACGTGTTGGTCGGTGCGGCGACGTAAAACGGGATATTGTGGTACTTGGCCAAGACCGCCAATGGATAGGTTCCGATTTTGTTGGCTGCATCGCCGTTGGCTGCGATCCGGTCGGCACCCACGATGACCGCGTCGACTTTGCCGCAGCGCATCAGGCCGCCGGACATGGAATCGGTCAGCACGGTGACCGCGACGCCGGCCTGTGACAATTCCCATGCGGTCAGCCGAGCACCCTGTAGCAGCGGTCGCGTTTCATCGGCAAAGACATGGGGTGCTTTGCCTTGTTCGTGCATGTGATAAATCGGCGCCAACGCGGTGCCCCACATCGAAGTGGCCAACCCACCGGCATTGCAGTGTGTCAGTACGTTTCGACACCCTTGGATCAGCGCCGCGCCGTTGGCACCAATGCTGCGGCACATCCGGCGGTCTTCGTCGTGAATGGTGACCGCTTCGCGATGCAGACGTTCATACAGCGTCGCGTCGTCGTCATGCGAGTTCATCACGTCGCGCATGCGGTCCATCGCCCAGAACAGATTGACCGCCGTCGGACGACTGGTCGCCAGATAATCCATCGCTTCGCCAAAGGCTTGGCGGTCCGCATCACGACCTTGCAGCAAGACGCCATACGCGGCGGCGATGCCGATCGCCGGTGCCCCGCGAACGACCAGACGACGGATCGCGTCATGCGCTTGTTCGATGTTCGTACAGACCAGTCGGGTCAATTCGGTGGGCAATTTCGTCTGGTCCAACAGATCCAGTTGGCCGTCGCGAAAGATGATCGTTTCAGCGGTTTCGGTGGCGGTCGACATGGCAAAGGGAACTTTGGCGATTGTGCAAAGGTGATGCGTGGGATCCAGACGGAATGTTTTCGGCGCGAACGTCCGACTAAAGCGAAACGTTGCGGCTGACTTGCTGGACGGCGTTTTGGATTTGATCCAGTTGGTCCGACGGCAAATCGCTAAGCATGGGCAACAGCGGGCCCGTTTGTGCGATACCCGCCAGTTGCACGGCGTGATGTAACACTCGAATCGGGCTGATCGAATCACGCAGATCTTCCAGCGGCCGGAACGATTGACGAATCGTTTCAGCGACCTCCAAGTCACCGGCCTGCAATGCACCCAGCATGTCCATCGAACGACGCGGCGCGATACACACACATCCGCTGGTGAAACCGGCCAAGCCGAATCCACGAACGTGAGCGATGGCGGGTTGTTCTCCGATCCCGCTGACCATCCGCTCCGCCGGGAACACGTCCAACAGCGAACGCAGATAATCATCATCCGACGGATCGTCGCGAACGACGGCGTACTTGATCCAGCTGATGACTCCGTCGTCCTCCAGTCCACGGACGACGTCGGGATACAGCCATTGATCAAACTTGATGTACAAGACGACCGGTTTGCCAAGTGCGTTGCTGATCGCGCGGATGCCAGCGGCGATGCCCTGTTGGTCGACGATGTCACGCGATGGCAACAGCATGGCGGTGGGGAACGGATAATCCGCCAAGACATCAGTCTGATCCATCGCCAATCCGAACGACGGACCGACCGACGGGACAACGACGGTGTCGGGGCCGGCCGAATCGGCGACCAGAGACAGCATGTCCTCGTATTCCGTCAGCCGCATGTGATACAGCACTGCGTTTCCGCCGTACAACAAGCACCGGATGCCGCCGGCTTCCAAGTGGCGAATGATTTTGTCGTTTTCGTCGCCGTCGACCACTCCGTCGGCGTCCCGTGCCAGCGGCGGAACGGCGATGACGGATTCAGGCAAATCGGACGCTTGGAAGGGCTGCGTTTTCATGACATGACGACCGAACGAGACGGAGAAGCGGGGGGATTGATGGAAGGGGCAGGGCGGAACGCGGGCGATTCTAGCGACAACGTCGCCGCCGGCGGACCCCGGGCAAGGCGTGGCCGATTCGATGCGACGTGGAATCCATCGTAAGGCGACCGTTCAGTGGATCGATGGTTCCGCGTCGGGGCTGCGTCCGACCAAGAAGTCAAAATCACAGCCTTGGTCGGCTTGGGTGACATGCTTGGCGTACAACCGGCCGTATCCGCGCGGCGGCGTCACATCGGGGGCGACCCAAGCGGACCGTCGACGCTCCGCTTCATCATCGTCGACTTCCCAGTGGATCGTTCTGGCTTCGACGTCGATTGCGATCATGTCACCGGTTTGAACCAGAGCCAGCGGCCCGGATGCGGCACTCTCCGGTGCAATGTGTAGTACGCAGGTGCCGTAACTGGTCCCGCTCATCCGCGCGTCACTGATGCGGACCATGTCTCGAACGCCCTGCCGCAACAGTTTTTGTGGAATCGGCAACATGCCCCATTCGGGAAAGCCGGGGGCGCCTAAGGGACCGGCGTTACGCAGAATCAGCACGCTGTCGGCACTGGCGTCCAAGTCCGGATCGTTGATCGCCGCTTTCATTGCCGGATAGTTGTCAAACACCAACGCCGGTCCGCGGTGCTTTAGCAATCGTTTGTCGGCGGCAATGGATTTGATCACGCATCCTGATGGGGCCAAGTTGCCACGCAGCACACAGGTTCCACCGACGGGTGAAACGGGATTGTCACGCGGACGAATCACTTCGTCGTCGATCACTTCGGCGCCGCTGATCTGTTGGCCCAGCGTCACACCGGAGACGGTCAACGCATCGGTGTCCAGCAAATCCGTCATCCGATTCAACAGTGCGGGCAAGCCGCCGGCGTCATAGAAGTCTTCCATCAGGTAACGACCGCCCGGTCGGATATCGCCCAGCACCGGAGTGCGATCGGAAAGTTGATCGAACCGGTCCATCGTCAGGTCGATGCCCAGACGCCCGGCGATCGCGATCAGGTGAACGATGGCGTTGGTGCTGCCACCGATCGACAGAGACGTGATCACGCCGTTGTCGATCGAACCGGCGGTCATGAACTTGGACGGCCGAAGATCTTCCCACGCCATGTCGACGGCGCGGCGTCCGGTTTGCGTGGCCAAACGCGAATGCTGGGACAAGACCGACGGCGTGCAAGCGGCACCGGACAGGCTGAAGCCCATCGCTTCGGTGATGCATGCCATGGTGCTGGCGGTGCCCATCGTCATGCAGGTCCCGGCACTGCGGGCGATGCAGTTTTCGATGCCTTTCCAATCCGCGTCACACAGGTTGCCCGCCAGACGTTCGTCCCAATACTTCCAAACGTCGCTGCCGCTGCCCAAGGTTTGGTCTTTCCAGCGGGCTTTCAACATCGGGCCGGCCGGCAGAAAGATCGACGGGATGTCGGCGCTGATCGAGCCCATCAACAATGCCGGGACGGTCTTGTCACATCCGCCCATCAACACCGCCGCGTCGATCGGGTGGCAACGCAGGACTTCTTCGACCTCCATCGCCAACAGGTTGCGATACAACATCGTCGTGGGCTTCATCAGCATTTCGCCCAGCGACAATACGGGGACTTCCACAGGGAAACCGCCGGCCTGCAGAATCCCCCGACGCACTTCGTCGGCACGCTGGGGAAAGTGCGAATGGCAAGTGTTCAGGTCGCTCCAGGTATTCAAAATCCCGATGACGGGTTTGCCCTGAAAGTCCGCATCATCGAAACCGGCGCCCTTCAATCGAGAACGATGACCGAAACTGCGAAGGTCATCGGGGCCGAACCAGCGGTGAGAACGCAGACGTGCCGGGTCACGCGATTCATTCGTGTTGCCGGCCGGGGACGTCGGTTTCGAATCCATCAATCACTCGGGTTTCATCAGCCGCGTGAAGATCTGGCGGTTGCCGTCACGGGCGTCTTGGTATTGCTGTTGTAAGTCGCCGACGTCGGTCCGCATCAGGAACGCCAGGGTGCGAAGCGACATTGCATCGTCGGGAAATTCGTGACGCTGATCGTAATCCATCAGCCGCAGTCGGGCTTCGATCGAACGCAGCGTTTGATAATTTGCCGACAACGCATCGGCGTCGCCGGAATCCAGTCGCGCGTCGTCGGCCAGCGCGGCGATCAGTTCCAGCGTTCCGGTCGCGCGGTTTTCGGAAACGAGTCCCGCATGATCGGTCTGGCTGGCACAGCGTAACAGCAAAATCTGGGTCAGCATTTCCACGTCCACGGTGCCGCCCACGCCGCGTTTGAAGTTTTGCGGAGACGCCGTTTCGCTCATGCGAGTTCGAATCTGCAGCGCTTGGTCGATCATGCTGGGGTGCCACGTCGTCCGTCGCAGCACATCGGCGATGATTTCGTTGATCCGCAAGCGTGCCTGTTTCGAACCCGACAGCGGTCGTGCTTTGCACAGTGCCAAACGTTGCCACAGCGGCGCGACGCCTTGGTTGAACCGTCGTGCGAACGTGTCGATGGTGACCGACAAGATGCCTTCTTCGTCGGTCGGGCGCAGACGGCTGTCCAAGTCATACAGCCCGGGCCCACGGACGTCGCCGTTGACGTGGTTGACGACGTTGCCCGCCAATTCGTTAAAGAAGTGTTGGTTGGTCGTCGTCGCACGAGGCCCGCCGACGCGGCGCTGGGTGTTCCCGTTGGCGGTGTACAGAAACAGAACGTCCAGATCGCTGTGATAATTCGGTTCGCGTCCGCCCAGCTTGCCGAACGCAACGGCACACAGTTCGCTGGGATCGCCGCCCGCGTCGACGGGATCGCCAAGCCGGGCCGCCAATTTTTCTTGTTCGTTTTCCACGATCCGTCGCAGCACCGCGTCGGCCGTATCAGCCAGGGCACGATGCGTATCGCGAACCGTTTCTTTGCCCAACATGTCGCGGACGCCGATCGTCAGGTGGGCGGCGTCTTTGAAACTGCGAAGGATCGGATCCAGGTCCACCGCACCGCGACACAGGCTGATCGATTGCTGGTCCAAACGCTCGGCCGATGGCAATTGGTCGATGACCAGCGAATCGACCAATTCATCGATCATGCCCGGATTGCCCGTCAACACTTTCGCCAAGTACGGTGCACCCGCGCTCAGCCGGACCATCAACCGCAGCGTCGGCGGGCTGGATTTCAGCAGTTCCCACAACGTGGCTTTGGCACCGATCGAATCGGCGATTTCCACCAACCGGTCCATCGCGGATTGGGGGTCGGGCGTGGTCGCGATTTCTCGCAATAAATCCGGCGCCAGTGCGGCAAAGAAATGGCGGCATCGCCGTGGCGAAAGAAAGCTGCTGTTTTCGGTCGCCAGACCTTGCAGGTCATCCATGATCCGCTGGGCACCGCCGAAACCGTATCGGTCCAACACTTCGCGGACCACCGCGGGATCCGGATTGGGGTCCAAGATCAGTTCGGTTTCGATGGGGACTTCCCCGTCCGATTCCGCGTCGGCGACCGATTCGTCTTCGGGCTGACCGTGGTTCATCAGGTGATTGATGATCCGGCGATTGACTTGCAAGATCTCTCGCAACGATCGTTCGAAACGCTCGACGTCACCTTGATGACCGGCCTGATCACGCAGACCCAGTTGCCAAACCAGGCGTTGCATCTGAGCCGGGTCGTCGGGCAACATTGATTCACGCCGACCGCTCATCACGGAAAGTTGATGTTCCAGTCGCGTCAGTTTGGCGTCGTTGTTGGTCAACAGCGACGCTTCCTGGTGAGTGATGCAGCCGGTTTTTTCCAATGCATCGATCGCCACCAGCGTGTTTTCGGTCCGCAGTTTCGCGTCTTCGCCGCCGTGCAGCAATTGCAGAAAACGAACGGCGTAACGAATATCGGTACGGCCGCCCGCGTCACGATTGATGTCGGAGGGAAGCGATTGAGGTGGCGTCGTTTCAAGTCCGTCGTCGGCTGCGGATTCGATGCGACGTTCCATCTTGCCCCGCAGCGTTTTCAATTCCGTCAAATCCGATCGCGTCAGCAATCGCCGGAACACGCCGGCGCGGATGCGTTTCAAGTAGGCATCGGCCAGCTTTTCCGATCCACCCGCACGCCGCCCGTGGACGAAGGCCAAGCGAGGCCAAATCTGTGTCTGGGATTCGCCCAACCGGATCGCTTCGGGCAAGCTGCAGATGAAATCGTCGGGATCGATTCGTGGTTGGCGATTCAGGTTGAATCGAAAGGCCAGCGAGGTGTCGTGGTTCAACAGCATGAACGTCGTCTGGGCCACGGACTGATAAAATGCCACGTGGCTGTTGTTCTTGCGGTCCATTTGTTGGCACAGCAAGATCAAGTCGGCTTCACCGCCATAGGTCAGTTCTTTTGCACCCCAGGCCCCCATCGCAATGGCGGCAAATTCGGGCGGGGCCCCGTCGACCTGGACGGGCAATCCCCACTGGTTGCTGACCCGCCGGACCGCGTCGTCCAAACACGCGATCACCATCGCGTCGGCGACGGTGGCCAGTTCCGCGCTGGCTTGGACGGGGACCATCGAATGGGCGAATTCGCCATAGGCGACGCGGATCGTTTCGCGGATTGCGAATTGGCGGACGCAATCGGCGGCCCGCTGTAGGTCCGACACGGACAATAATTCCGCGACCAATTCGTCGACCAGGTACTGCACGTTGGCGGGTTGGCCGTCGGTCAGACGCAGCAGGTCGAACGATTCAGGGTCGGCAATGATCGCTTCGGCCACGACATCGCTGGTCGCAAACATTTGCAACAAAGCCGACAACGCCGCAGGGTCACGTTCGAACAATGCCAGCGCGGCGGTGGGACTGCGGGCCGCCTGGAGATGCCCGACCAGAAAATGGATGACCGCATCGACGCGGTCAAACTTAGGCAGTTCCTCCGACAACCGCTGTTTCAGGTTGTCCAGCAAATCTTCGGGCACCGAAAGTTGTTCCAGTCGCCTAAGCTGGTCGGCCACCCGATCGCTGTGGTGGCACATCGCTGCGGTGATCCCGTCCCACCGCGCAAAGACGACGGTATCACTGGAAAACGACGGCGGGCGGGCCGCCTGGTCGTCAGAACGGGATGCGGGATCAGATTCAGGCACAGGATAAAGGTCTTCCAACCGGGGAACTTACCGGAATCACCCGACGTCAAAATTGTAAATCGTGAAAACCGGTCGGTGTAGGTCGTTAGCCGTGACCTACCGTTGGAGTGCACAGGGTTTATTTGCAAAGGGTTTTTTCGCACCGGGATTGGTTCGCCAAGGGTTCATTTTCGGATGGTCCGTCGGCGAACGATCGCTTTGCAAGGAATTTCGCTGTCACGGGGGAATGTTGGGTCGGGAAGTCTCAACGGTGGCGCGACGCTTTTCAACAACGCATGTCGACTTTTCGCAACACGTGATGCCGCACGGATGCATCACTTGGCACCGAATTGCGACGCCACCGCCGGCCATGGTTTTTGCGTAAGTCTAACGTTCACAACGGCTTGTCATGATTCAGATGTCTCCCCAGTTCCACTCCGGCACCCGTCCTGCTTGGTACCCCTCCCACCAACCAGACGAAACCGCCACGGGTGACGAGGAGACGTTGATGGACAAGAATTTTCGCCGACGAAGTCTGCAAGACGACGCATTTGACGCCGAGGAGTCCGTCAATCGCCGCAGCCGGGTGATGGGACAAGAGTTCGCCGACGCGATCGATGACGAAACCGGCGAAGCGTCCAGCACGTCTCGACACGACGACCCGGAAAGCGAAGCCGATCCCACCGAAGACCCGGTGCGAATGTACCTGATGCAAATGGGCCAGATCCCTTTGCTGACTCGGGACCAGGAAGTTTCCGCGGCGATCCAGATCGAAAAGACCCGCGTCCGTTACCGCCATTGCCTGTTGGCGACCGACTTTGTCCTGCAAGCCGCCTGCAAGTTGCTGGAACAGGTCCGCGACAAACAGTTGCGACTGGACCGCACGATCGAAGTCAGCGTGACCAATGCCAAGGAAAAGAAGGCGATCATGCAGCGGATCGTGCCCAACGTCCGCACCCTGCAACACTTGCTTAGCCAAAACCGTTCGGACTACATGGTCGCGATCAACAAGCGATTGCCCGAACGTCAACGCCGCGCGGCGTGGCGAAACCTGGTCGTGCGTCGCAACAAAGCGGTTCGGCTGGTCGAGGAAATGAACCTGCGGACCGGCAAGCTGCAGCCCGTGTTCGAACGTCTGCGAAAGAACTGCAAGCGGATGGAAGAAATCCGCGAACTGTTGGCACATCCCGAACGTCTGGAAATGCCGGGAATGCCGACCGCCGATGAACTGCGCAGCGAATTGCTGTACCTGATGCGGTTGACCTTGGAAGCACCCCGCACGTTGTCCCGTCGTGTGCGTCAGTGTGACGCGTTCCGCGAAGACTACGATGCCGCCAAACGTGTTCTGTCGGCCGGCAACTTGCGATTGGTCGTGTCGATCGCCAAGAAGTATCGCAACCGTGGCTTGTCGTTCTTGGATCTGATCCAAGAAGGCAACACGGGGCTGATGCGTGCGGTGGATAAATTCGAACACGAACGAGGATACAAGTTCAGCACGTATGCGACCTGGTGGATCCGTCAAGCCATCACTCGCGCGATCGCCGATCAAAGCCGCACCATCCGTGTGCCGGTTCACATGATCGACACGATGAACAAGATCCGCCAAATCACCCGCGACTTGGTGCAAGAATTCGGACGCGAACCCACCGCCGAAGAAGTCAGCCATCGCAGCGGATTGAATCTGGACGACACTCGCGTGATCCTGAAGATGTCACGCCAGCCGTTGTCACTGGACCAGCCGGTCGGCGATCACGAGGAAAGTGCGTTCGGTGAATTCTTGGAAGACCACCGTGACGACGATCCGTTGCTGGAAACCAATCGCGAAGCGTTGAAAGCACAGATCGACTTGGCGATGGAAACGCTGAACTATCGCGAACGCGAAATCTTGCGACTGCGATACGGTCTGGCCGACGGGTACACGTACACGTTGGAAGAAGTCGGCAAGATCTTTCAGGTCACCCGCGAACGTGTTCGCCAGATCGAAAGCAAAGCCGTGCGTAAGTTGCAGCAACCGTATCGTGCGAAATCGCTGGTCAGCTTCCTGGACGGTGCCGACGTGACGATGTTCGAAGGCAGCGAAGCCCTGTAGTGCATCGCCCGCGTCCCACGCGTCATCCATCGCGTGGCGACCCTGGCGTTGCGTTCCGCACGTGATCCCAACGCGTGCTCTGGCCCCATGTGTGCGCTGCCCCCCGCAGATCCGCTGCGGGGTTTCTTTTTGGTCGGTCGCGACTGTGTCGGCCCGTGCATCTAATGCACTGTTTCAATCCGCGCGCACATACAGCGTGCACAGTCAGCATGACCGCTTCAACGACGTCGATCGTCATCATGCGACGTCCGTTTGTACGGCCGACAGCGACGGTTCTGTGGGTCTTATCGCATGCGCGAAGGCTGGACAATTCGCGTTGACTTTTCTGGTCGGGTCAACCTCATGGTTTCCGTCGGGTTTGCCGAATTCCACTGGCATCGGCGTTTTCTGTTTTCGGAAAACCGTCCGCCAGCATGGATTGCGCTTTCAATGACCGTCCGTCATCGGATCGGCCCAGGTTTGGACCCACGGATTCTCGGGTGCAAGCATTGGTCGCACGATGGCGTCCCCGACCCGAGAAAATCGAACCCATGCTGTTTTCGATGGATGCGGTGAGCGATTTTGATTCGCCATCGCCGCTTCAGCATTCCGATCAATCGTTGTCGCAGTACTTGTTGGTCTGCCAAGCCCACGCTGAATCTTTGGAGCAGGGCAGTTGGCAGTTTTCGTTGGAAGATGCTTCCGGCGAATTGGTACTGGAAGCCAGCGACGTCGAATTCGGTGACCTGAACCGCTTAAGTGTGATGGCGGCCCTGCGTGGATTGGAAGCGATCGACGGTGCGTCGTCGGTCACCTTGCTGTCCAGCAATCGCTACCTGATTCGGTCGTTGACCGATTCGCTTCCGCGTTGGCGTCGCAACGGATTCGTTTGGGAACACTTCGGCCGCCGCGTGGAAGTCCAGCACGCCGAACTGTGGCGACGGGTCGACCGCGCTCTGTCGATCCACCGCGTCGACGCGTGCCTGATCAGTTCACGGACCGTCAGCTTGGGCCAAGACCCCGTCGCTGGTTTGGACCAAGAAACCGACGCGGACGCATCCACGGTCCGCATCGATACGCCGCACCAAACCGTCGACACCGGCGGCGTCCCCGTCACGCGGCGACGACGCGGCCACCGTCCCACACGATCCGCGGTCGACACCGGCGAAGTTTCGTCCCGGTCCGGATCACCGATCGATGGCGTTTCAACAGCCGTCGCCTCCGCCGCAGCGGTCCCCGACCGACTGCGTCGATGGCTGTTGACGCCGGGACCGGCCCCCGAAAGCGGAGGCGGGCGGATCGCGGCGCGGCACTTCGACGCAGCCATTTATGGCACGACGATCGCTGCATCTACCTGATTCCCGAACATCACCGGCTTCCCCACGGCCGACCCGTTTTGACCCGAACCCATCCACCTTCACCTTCGATACGCGTACCCGGTGATACCATGCAAACCCAAGTTCCCTTGTCCGTTGTCAACAGCCTTGTCAGCGGGCACATGGAAAATCCCTCCAGCGTGCTGGGGCCTCACACGATCGACTATTGCGGGCAAACCGCTACCGCGATCCGGTCGTATTTACCCGAGGCACAGTCGGCTTGGGTGATCGATTCGGCGGGCCAACGGCGGACCATGCGTCGGCTGCACCCGGCCGGGTTTTTTGAAGCGATTTGTGATCCGGTGGTCGACGAACCGATCCGAGCCGAAGAAGATGGCGATCCGACCACCCGCAGTTCCGCACACTCGAGATACCGCATTCAGATGGCTGACAAGACCGGCGAACTTCGCGAAGTCAATGATCCCTACGCCGCCCCATCGATCCTGACCGACTTTGATCGTTACCTGTTGGGCGAAGGCCGTCACTATCAACTGTACGAACGGTTGGGCGCTCAAGTCCGCACGATCGACGGCCAGGCCGGTGTGAACTTCGCCGTCTGGGCACCCAACGCCCGCACGGTCCAGATCGTTGGTGATTTCAACGGCTGGGACGGACGCCAGCACACCGCTCGGATCCATCCCCACCTGGGCATCTGGGAATTGTTCATTCCCGGCGCCAAGGTCGGCGATCGGTACAAGTTCCGTCTGTTGACCGAACACGGCGAATGGGTCGACAAGTCGGACCCGGTCGGTTTCGCAGCCGAATTGCCGCCGCTGACCGCGTCGATCGTCGCCGATTTGACGGTCCATTCGTGGCAAGACGAAGAGTGGATGGAACAGCGGGCGGCCCAAGATCCGTTGCACACGCCGATGAACGTGTTCGAAGTCCACTTGGGCAGCTGGATGAAAGGCCCGGGACGTCCGCACGGCTGGCTGGATTATCGGGATCTGGCCAAGCGGTTGGCGGAATACTGTCACCGCATGAACTTCACCCACGTTGAATTGATGCCCGTTTCGGAGCACCCGTTCAGCGGTTCCTGGGGTTACCAAGCGGTCGGTTACTTTGCCCCGACCAGCCGGCACGGATCCCCAGAAGACTTCATGTACTTCGTCGACTACATGCACCGAAACGGCATCGGTGTGATCGTCGACTGGGTCCCCGCCCACTTCCCCAAAGACGGTCACGGTCTGGCACGCTTTGACGGTACGGCGCTGTACGAACACGCCGACCCGCGTCAGGGCGAACACCCGGACTGGGGCACGATGATCTTCAATTACGGCCGCAACGAAGTCCGTAACTTCTTGATCGGCAATGCTCTGTTCTGGTTGGATAAGTACCACATTGATGGCTTGCGTGTCGACGCGGTCGCATCGATGTTGTACTTGGATTACAGCCGCGAATCGGGCGACTGGGTGCCCAACCAATACGGCGGTCGCGAGAACTTAGAAGCGATCGATTTCCTGCGTGATTTCAACATCGCGGTCCACGAACAGTTCCCCGGCGCGATCACCGCGGCGGAAGAATCCACGGCATGGCCCGGCGTGTCGCGACCGACCTACGACGGCGGTCTGGGATTCACGTACAAGTGGAACATGGGATGGATGAACGACACGTTGTCGTACATGCGTCACGAACCGATCCACCGCAAGTATCACCAGAACGAACTGACGTTCAGCCTGATCTATGCCTTCACCGAAAACTTCGTCCTGCCGTTGTCGCACGACGAAGTGGTCCACGGCAAAGGATCGTTGATCAGCCAGATGCCCGGCGACATGTGGCAGAAATTTGCCAACCTGCGTCTGTTGTACTCGTACATGTGGACGCACCCCGGAAAGAACCTGTTGTTCATGGGCGGTGAATTTGGCCAGTGGAACGAATGGGACAGCGAAGCCGGACCCGATTGGATCCTGTTGGACTTCGACACCCACCGTGGTGTGCAACAGCTGGTGTCTGATTTGAACAAGCTGGTCATCAAAAACCCGTCGCTTCACGAGCTGGATTTCAGCGGTGACGGATTCGAATGGGTGGATTGCCAGAACGCCGAAGACAGTGTGCTGATCTATCTGCGAAAGGGCCTGGATGACGCTCCGCCGATCCTGGTCTGCTGTAACTTCACCCCCGTCATTCGCAAGGACTACCGCATCGGTGTTCCGCAGTCGGGTTACTGGAAGGAAATCTTCAACAGCGACAGCGAAGCCTATGGTGGGTCCAACATGGGGAACTATCCCGGTCGCGAATCCACCGGCGTCGGCCACCACATGCGTCCCGACAGTATCCAAGTTGATCTGCCGCCGTTGGCCGTGACGATCTTCCGTTTGGAAAACGACGCCTGATCCGATTCCAGTCGATCAAGCCGCAATCCATGGTGACAGCCGAGACGTTTTCGTCTCGGCTGTTTTTCTATAGCGCCCGATCCACCACGTATGCCTGCGGCTTTTGAATCGCATTCTCAACAGGCAAAAAGCTGCTGAAAAACCGATCCGACACAGTTTGACAAAAAACGGCAAACCGATACGGTTCCCTGTCGACTTGGCATTGGCGTTGCAAGTCACCCAATCCAGACACAACCCATCGAGACATTAAAAAGAGAATGCCGTTATGGATTATGCACCGGTCATTGAAATTCTGAACGAGATCCTGAAACACGAATGGACGGGGGTCGCCCAGTATTCGCAAAACAGCTTCATCCACGAAGGCCCGTGGCGTGAAGTCTACGCAGATAAGTTCTTGGGAGACGCCAAGGAATCCTTCAAACACGCGCAGTTGATCGGTGACAAGATCGTCGCGTTGGGCGGAGTCCCGGTTGCAACCCGCAATGAGATTCGTCAATCCAAGGATCTGAAGGAAGTCCTGCAGTACAGCCTGGAATTCGAATCCAAGGCGGTGGAGATGTACACCAAGGCGTTGGAACTGGCCGATGGCGATCGGGCACTGGTCGTCTTTCTGGAAGACATCTTGTTGCAGGAACAAGAAGGCGTCGACGAGTACAGCAAGCTGCTGCGGAACACCGACGCGGCCCAGAACGTCGGTATCATCGAAGACGATTCGAAGAAAAAGATCGGCTGAGAATGCTCGATCGATCGCGGGTCCGTGACCGGATCCGCGGTGGGATTATCCCGCGTGCGGGAATTTCAGAATGGTCGGCGAAGCCGTCTCGGCCGCCGACGCCCCGTTGCTGTGGGGCACGGCCCGCACGCCACGCGATGTGATCACGTTCCGCAACGCCGCGAACTGATGCGGCTCGATCGACACGCGGCTCTGTACGAACCAACCGACGTGATCGGAATAGCTTTCGTGACGCAGGACCAGCGTTTCGGGTGCGATCGAACACCCCGAATCACAGCTCTCGCTGGCGATCACCAGCCGCTGGCTGTCGGTCAAACCCGGCAAAATTTCTAGGACTGATTCGGTCCGCACGACGCCCGCCCAATCAAGCGTTTTGTTGAAAACGATTCTCAATAACGCTTCAGTTTATTGGCGGCGATTTCGCGGTCAATGCGAAATCCTGTTTTTACGATCGTCGTTCGGTCTGGACTCGTTCCCGCCTGTCGCTCCGCAAATGAACGCCTTACGCTTCGCGAATGTGGCGAAAACGAATCTCGCGAGCCCTCCACGAGGGCTCGGCTGTGGGAGTCAGGATGGGCGGACGCATCTTCCGCCCCTGCGAATGGCGATGCTTGCGTCAGAATTGGCGCAGGAAGCGCAGGTCGCCACTGTATAGATCGCGGATGTCGGTGATGCCGTGGCGACGCATGCACAGTCGCTCGACGCCCAGCCCGAATGCGAATCCGCTGACCTGTTCCGGGTCGTAGCCGACCGCTTTGAAGACGTTCGGATCGACCATTCCCGCACCGCCGAATTCCACCCAATTGCCGTCCCACAGGAAGTCGACTTCGACGCTGGGTTCGGTGAATGGAAAGAACGAGGGGCGGAAACGAATTTCCACGTCATCGCCCAGGTAGTTGGTCGCGAAGATCCGCAGCACGGTCTTCAGATTGGCCATCGTCACGTTCCGGTCCACCATCAGACCTTCCATCTGATGGAACATCGGAAAGTGGGTCGCGTCGGGGGCGTCCGGACGGTACACCCGGCCGAGCGAGATGATCCGGATCGGCGGTTGGCGTTGTTCCATCACACGGATCTGGACCGTGCTGGTTTGGCTTCGCAGCAACCGCGTGCCTTCCACAAAACGCGACGCCTGGCCATCACCGACGGACAGATAGAAGTTGTCCAGCGGGTCCCGTGCCGGATGGTCTTCGGGGATGTTCAGCGCCACAAAGTTGTGGTGCGGATCTTCCACTTCGGGGCCTTCGGCAGCTTCGAAGCCCATCCGACCCATGATCTCCATCAAGTGATCGATGGTTTGGGTGATCGGATGAACGTGCCCGATTTCCGGTGCGATACCGGGCAGGGTGGGATCAAAGGTCGGGTCGACGCCGTCGGCGGCATCCCCGGTCAATCGGTCCCGGGTGGCCTGGAACGTTTGCTCGATCAGCGATTTGACTTCGTTCAAACGCTGGCCGGCGGTCGGCATGTTTTCTTTGCCGACGGACCCGATTTGTTTCTGGATTGATTTCAACAAGCCCTTCTTGGCACCCAAGAATTTGATGCGGGCTTCTTCCAGAGTGTCCGGATCGGCGGCGGCATCGAACGCGCGCTTGGCGTCATCGGCCAAGTCGTCCAACGCGGCGACGAATTGTTGCAGGGACATTGGCTTGTGGAGGGTGAGTGGGGGGCGCCGCGATTGGCTCCAGCGGCGTCCTCATCTTTCGCACAGGAGTTTCAGGCGGCTGCCAGAACTTCTTTGACCTTGTCACACAAGTCTTTAAAGCCGGCCTTGTCCTCGATCGCCATGTGCGACAGGGACTTGCGGTCCAATTCGATCCCGGCCTTCTTCAGCCCGTGAATGAACTCGCTGTACCGCAGATCGTGCTGTTGCACGGCGGCGCTGATCCGGATGATCCACAGCTTGCGGAATTCACGCTTGCGAACACGACGATCGCGGAAAGCATACGCACCACTGCGAAGCAACGTTTCCTTGACGGTACGCGTCAGATTTCCGCGTCCGCCACGATACCCCTTGGCTCGCTTGAACAAACGTTTCTTGGCTTTGTTACGCGCGGCGCCTTTGGTTGAACGCATGGCTGGGGTTCCTTTGCTGTGGTGATGCTATTGGATCATGAAGAATGTCCCGTCCTCAGGCCTCGATCCACGAAACAATGGGATCGATGTTCATGCCCAGACGGGTTGTCGCCAGCGGCAAAATGGCCGTGGCGTGTCCGGTTTGCCGACCGGACGCGGAGTGGAAAGACAGAATTTGCCGGCGTCAGGCAACGTGTCGCGGGCGACCGATGGTGGCCAAGATCAACCGTTGCCGATCCGGATTTAGTTGCTGTATCCGTTCAAAGCGGCGTGGATCGTCGGCTCCATGCAGGTGTCGACGGCAGTCGTGCCACGCAGGTTACGGCGACGTTTCTTGCTCAACCCCTGTGCCAGGTGGCTGGTGCCCGACGGACGGTGCATCGCCTTGCCTTTGGCGGACAAACGGAACCGCTTTTTGGTTCCTTTGTGGGTCTTGATCTTGGATTTACCTTTGGACATCGCTGTGGGGTCCGTATCGATGAACGTTCGTCGTCGTGATTTGAAGCGGCGAAGTGTAGCGACCTGCCGCAGAATATGAAAGGTCCGTGTGCGACTTTTCCACTCGGAAACGGCCCGCCGCGTCAACGCAGCGGCGGCAACGGTCGGCCCAGTGCCGAGTCGCCATTTGCCGGCCGCCCGGCCGATTGCAGCGTTTGTTGCAATTGCCGCTGTTTTTCCATGCGTATTCGATCCAACCAGTGCATCGACGCGTCGCCGGAACCATTGGGATCGGACTCCGATTGCTGGGCGATTGATTCGAATTGGTCCAACAAGTTGGAAAGCGTTGTCGGACCGCCCTCGTCATCGCTGCCGCCGGATTCATCATCCAGTCGCGCCAACAGCGTCGCCAGCGGAACGGATCGATCGGACCGGAACTGAACATCGGTCACCACCGGATCGGCCGGGTACATGCCCAGCAAGGTGGTTTTGTCAAACCGCACCGTGGCGGTGATCGACGGGGCCCTTGACAATGCCGACGCGGCAACCGGGGACCGCAGGGGCGCGGACAACTGATGCAGCGTCGCGCCGCCGCCTTGGGTGATGAACACAGACAGCCGCGGATTGCGCGGGCCGAAATCCGGTGGCAGGTGCAATAGCATTAGCTCCACCACGGTCGTGCGGCCCTGGGTCAGCGATCCGGTTTCTTGCTGGTAGGCGAACGCCAGCGCCAGAGTCCGCCCCATTTCTGGAGCGTCGGTCAGGCTGTAACGTCGTCCGGCCGATCGTGCGTCGGGCACGATGCCCAGCGATCGGAATCGCGACACCGCGGACTGGATCATCGGTTCGGGGTTGCCGGTCACCGATGATCCCGGCCCCGGCTGAGAAAGCTGGTGGAAAAAGGCGGCTTTGCATTCGTTGCCGAAATAGCATCGGCCGTTGGCGTCGTGATAGACAACCGGCTGTACGGCCAAGCGGTGTTCTTGGAAGTATTTCAGCACTTGGGATCGGGTCACCGCAGGCAACCGGTCGCGACCGCTTTGAGCCAATTCCAAGCTGATCGTGACCGCGTCGATGCGACCGAAAACACCAGCGGAGCCTGGCGTGATCTGTAAGGGTTCGTGCACCGCGACGCCTTCGCCAAGCAAGCGGCACGATTGATCGCGAGCCGCGGAATACAACCGCAGGACTTCGCCCGGCGTCCGCGGAATCATCGACAGGGTTCGCAGGTCGCTTCGCTCGGGCACCGCTTCGATCCGACCGACACGCACTAGTGGTGATTCCGATGCCGTGAATCCGGCTTGACGGGTGTCCAGCGTTTGAGGCGGTCGCGACGATTTCGCTGAGGATCCCACGGGGCGTTTGGGCCGCAAATGTTGATCGGCGGTCGCCCAAGCTTCAGCCGCTAGACGGCCCGACGGCGATGCGTTTGACGATTCACTCGGTGTTTCGATCGCGTTGGTTTCGTCTGGCTCGCTGACTGAATCGGCAACGGCGGCGCCGGCAAGATTCGACACCGCTTCGTCGCCAGAGTTCATGCCCATCGCTTGGCCGAACTTCAGGCGACCCGATCGTTCAGCTTCGGCCGTCTTGTCGAACGCCATGTCCAGCTCGGCGGTCGGTCGTATCGAAGCGGCCGACGATGAATCCGACGAAGCCAAACGGACCGATGACGCGTCCGTGGATCGGGTATCGGCATGAACGGCATCGGTGCCGCGACGCATTCGCCCGTGGATAAAGATCGCTGCGGTCAGGACAAGCATCCCGACCGTTCCGATCTTTAAAACGCTTTGTTCGCTCATACGATGACGGCCCCGCGAACGCCGGTCCGGCGATCGCATCGAATGGTTCCAACAGTGATGACAGTCGACCGCCATGGGATCGTCAGTTTCACGCGGTTTCCTGACGCGTGGCGTGTCGATCGGGCGGGTCCCGAATGGGCTGAGTACCAAAACCGGCGGCGCGGTGGCAATGCTGGGCCGCGGCAACGGTCCTTAAAGGCGTCTTTCGCGGACCGGCCAAAGTTTTCTATAGCGATCGACAGAACTCGCACCACAACGTCACCGCGGGCCAGCGCTCGCGACGACGGTGATGCCCGCTCGGCAACGCAATCACGGCAACGCAATCACGGCCGACGGAATCACTGCCGACGCAATCAACGGCGATTGGCTGAACCGTTGGTGCGGCATGATCCAACCAATACCCTAGAGAAACGCCCCTGTCATGATGACCGCGGAAACAGCATTCTTCGTCATGCTGGCGATCTGTCTGGGCGTGGCGGCCTGGGCTGGACAACGGCAGGGCAAGGCCCAGGCACTGGGCGTCGCGATGGCGTGCAGTCTGCTGTCGGCCAGTTGGCTTGAAATCAACTTGGCCGGTCTTCCGATCAACGTGGCAACCGCCGTCGCGGTGATCGGATTGATCGCGTACTGCGTGCACAGCGGCGACCGATTCCTATCGCCCATCACATTGCTGGATGCACTGATGATCGCTTTGGTGATCTGGCACGTCGTTGCCGATACGGTCCACGGTGCACCACCGCTGATGACCGCCGCTGCGGCCTATGGTGAATGGGGGCTGCCCTATGCCGCCGGCCGTTTCGCATCGATGCACCGGAGCAGTCTGCGGAACCTGTCGCCCTGGTTCGCCGGCGTCGCGATTGTCTTGGCGACCGCGACCGTGCTTGAAGCCTTGACGAATATCAACGTCTGGGAAACGTTGATTGCACCGCGAGACGATCGCGTCGACTTTGCACGGCGGCTGCGGTACGGGATTGCCTATCGTGCCAACGGGCCGACGCGTCACTGTATCTTCCTGGGCGTGGTCTTGTTGACGTTGGTTCCTTGGGCCGCTTCGTTGCTGGATCGCTTTCAAAGTTCAACCGATTCGGATCGGAACAAGCGTGTCGCAGGTGCGCTGACGCTGATCGCTCTGTTTTTGGGGATCGTGGCAACGATGTCACGAGGCCCAATTTTGGCGTCGGTGGTGGTCGCCGTGATCGTCGCATCGATGGCGAATCGAATTGTTCGCTACGTGGCCTTGGCCGGTTTGTGTGTTGTCGTTGCCGCCGCGGTGATCGCCCCCGAACGCGTCATGCGGGGCTTGGAAAGCCGCCCGGATCAACCGGTTGAATCTCGCATCGTTGTCTTGGACGAAAGCGAAGAAGCCGTCATTCAAAGCTCCGCACGAAATCGCTGGCTGGTGATGAAGATTTACGGCCCATTGGTGATCAAAGGCGGCTTGATGGGTTACGGCACCGAAGACAGCTCGGGGTTTCCACCACGAAACTTGCCGGGGCTGACCACTGACCCTGACGTGTTGCGACAGATCGGCATCGTCGACAATACGTTCATCGGAATGGGGTTGCGGTTTGGTCTTATCGGTGTGGTGTTGCTGGTCTTGTTGTTCGTCGTGGCCGCGGCAACAGCGCAGCGGATTTCAGGCGACGCTTCGACATACTTTTTTCCCAATACGGCACTGACGTTCTGGACGATCGCAGCGGTGGTGGTCGGGTTGGCGTTGCAGTTGTGCACCGTCTACTTCGATCGTGACCACGGGTTCTGGGTGCTGTTCCTGCTGGGCGTCATCAGTGGGCTGTCAGTCGCCACCAAAACGCTGGACGACGTGTAGCAACCCTGCATGCATCGGCGTCACGCATTTTCGCAGAACGAAAAGGCGACTATGGCTTGAGCGGTTCGGCCTGCAGGCGCCGAAGCGGGACGGGACGCTGGGAACCCTGGACCCATCGGTACACGTGACCGGTTCTTAAGCCCGTCGCTTGGCCCGACTGGCCGCCGGGCCAACGCACTTCGGCATCCACCACCGTCACACCACGGCCGACGCCGAAGTGCAATCGATTCTGGTTGCTGGATTGAAAACCATTGCCCGCCAAACGTTGACGCGTCCACTTCGATGAATCCGTTGTCACGGTCACTGAACCGCCGATCGCATCGCGATGATCGGATGTGCCGATCAACTGAAACGCGATCGCGGAATCTGGATTCGCGTCCCCGGTACGATTGACCAACAAAGTCACGGGATCGAAAAGGTTGGTCACCACCGCATCGGTCCGGCCGTCATCATCCACGTCCAGCGTCGCCAACGCACGTCCCAAGCGTTCCGCGGACATCGCGGGCCCCAACTGATCGGACGATTCCGCCCGGTAGCGACCGCTTGGGTCACGACGAAACAGTTGCATCGGCATCCGATACGCATGACCGCTGTGTGAAAAATCGTCGACGTTCCCGTTGGCGACCACCAATTCCAACCATCCGTCGTTGTCCGCGTCGATCCACTGGGTCCCGAACCCCAGCATTGCCATCGTCGGCTTGACCAGCCCCAACCCTTCGGTGCGGTCCGCCCACAATCCACCACTGACTTGGGAATAGAACGTGTTGTAGTCGTCGGTAAAGTGCGTCACGTAGAGATCGATGTCACCGTCGTTGTCCGCATCATCGGCGGCAATCCCCATCGAAGCCTGCGAAAGGGAACGCCCGTCAAAGGCGACTCCGGCCAGCGCGCCTTGTTCGCGCAGCACCGTCGGCGAACCTTCCGGCGATGCCGGCGTCTGCACGGTGGTCCAAAAATGGTTGGCCGACATGTCGTTGGCCACATAGACGTCCATTCCGCCTTGCCGGTCCAAGTCGCCGACGACCAACCCCAAGCCGCGTCCGGGGCCGCCACCGGTCTGGTTCACGTCCATGGCTGTCACGGTCGTGTCGGCCAGGCGATTCGTTCCGGTGCCCCGCCAAAACCGATCCGCTTCGCCAGGAAAAACCAGTGGCGCGCACGATCGATGTTGGTTCGTGCCTTCCCGCATGCATTTGCGGTCGATCACGTCGTCGCCACCGATGTAGTTGACCTCGAAAACATCCGCCAACGCGTCACCGTCGATGTCCGCGATCGCCAGCGAAGTGGTCCACTGGTTACCGCCGAAGCCGAATTGCCGTGTGACGTCGCGAAACGTTCCGTCGCCGTTGTTGCGCAGCAATTGATTGCGCCCGAAATTCGCGACGATCAAATCGGGGAAGCCATCGGAATCGATATCACCGACCGCAACGCCTTGTGAAAAGAAGGCGTCACCGGTCCCGCTGGCCTCGGTCACATCAACAAACCGGCCATCGACGTTTCGGAACAATCGGTTGGTTGTCGAATCGGCCTTGCGCGGCGTCCCACCGCAAGACGTCAGCATCAAATCGGGACAACCGTCCAGGTCGTAATCGATCACGCCGGCGCCGCCACCACCGGATTGATAGATGTACAAGCCCGCTTCGCCATTTTCGGCCGGGCCGATGTCGCACACATAGTCCAAACCTCGCTCGGCCGCCTGGTCGACGAATCGAATCGGCGGACCGGTTGTGTTGACGTCCACTTCGGCGGGGCTGGTGCGACGCTCGTTGCTCAAGTCAGCCGCGATACTGGACAGATCAATCTTTCGAGCAACCAGTTTCGTGGGATCCTGCCAAGGCGTCGTGGCGGTCATTCCGGCACGGATGCGTTGGAAGACTTCCATCGCACTGGGATCAGGGTCTTGCTGCATCATCGTGGCCAGCCGGGCCCATGAGGCGGCTTCCCAAGCGCGGCCCAGCCGATCCATGGACCGGACGATCATCACCGAGGCACGCTGCGAGTGCTTCTTCCACGAAAACAAGGCTTCCACCGCGTCACGCATGGCGTTGATGTCCGCCGCACGACCTGCCACTTCGGCGGCCTGGTCGCCGCGTCCCAGTTCCGCCAACGCACCGGACAACTTGCCCAACGCCTCGCCATCATTTTCGTTCAGTCTTGCCGCATTCCAAAACGCCACCGCTGATGCCTTGACCCGGCGATTCTTTTCCGCCCAGCGTCCGACCGCCATCCAGTAGGCGGACAGACGTTTTGTCTCCGGTGTAACCGCTTGTTCCCACTGGGCGATCGGAGACGTGTCGCCGCTTTGTGGTTCAGTCGTCTCGATCAACGCCCGACCGTAATACGCGCTGGCCTCGGGGAACTCAGGGTGCTGTTGCCAAACGGACCGCAGATCATCCAGCGATTGTGCCCAGCGTCCCTCGTAAACATCGTGGCGTACCAGACTGTACCGCGGACGCAGGTCACCCGGGTTCTGTTGCAACGCGAATTCACAAATGGCACGGTCGCTTTGCGGTCGTGTGATATCGGTCAAGACGATCAGTTCGCCCATCGCGCCGACGCCACGTTGGATCAGATACCGCAGGTGAGGTTCGGCACGATTTTCCAATCCCAGCGCCAACTGCAAACCCGCAAGGTCGGTTCGCGACTGATCCCGGGCCGGATACTGACGCACCAAGCGTTCCAAGATCTCCAGCGATTCGAAAGGACGACCCGCATTCATCCACTGCCTTGCCAACTTGTCCAGCAATTCCGCAGAGGGCGAATCGCCAGAATTCGCGGTCAAGTCGACTGCCAATTGATAGCGGTCGATCGCATCCTGGTGTGCGTTTCGTCCCGCGGCAACATCGCCGCAGACTTCGACCACCGCGGGATCGTCACCACGACGGATCAGCACGTCCGTGACCAGCGTTTCGGCCTGGTCATACTGCTCCGATGCAACCAGCTGTCGCATTTCGTCGATTGACGTCGACGTGTCATCGGTCGCGGATGGTGCCTGAGGTGCGGCCGCCTGCGATCCGGACGAATCGGAATCGTTGATCCCATCGCGATCGCCCTGACATCCCAACAAGACCAGACCGCAAGTCAGCGCGGCCCACAGCCCGGTGATGCGACGGAGTGATGAATTCATCGATCGGGGCAACGGGCGGGCGATCAAACGTGGTGGGCAACGGGGGGACCGTCGGCGGCCGACGGCTTCGGTTGCCTAGGCACTGTATATCAATTGGTAACCCGAAGCGTCAGCGAGGGGCCGAAGTTATTCATTCATCAAGAATCCCTCACTGACGCGTCGGGTTACCGTTTTCATTGGCCTTCGTGTTGAATTGAAAAACAGTGCCTAGGCCGGCGATGCGATCCCCGCGGCGCGGGCTTCTTCATCCGGGTCTTTACCAAAACCAATCTTGGCGGTGATCCAAACCAGGAAGAATCCAACCCGCGAGTATAGCAGGTACAACACCGGGACAAGCAACAGCACCAGCATCGTGGCCAGCATCAACCCGAAGGCCAAGCTGGTTGCCATCGGGATCAGCAGCTTGGCTTGGAATGATTTCTCCATCAGCAACGGGATCAGCCCCGCGATGGTGGTCAGACTGGTCAGCATGATCGGCCGGAACCGTCGACTGCCGGATTCCAACAAGGCCTCCATCACCGGGACACCATCGCGAACACGGTGATTGATGAAGTCGATCAGCACGATCGAATCGTTGACCACCACACCGGACAAAGCGACCAGGCCGAACATGCTGAACAACGTCAACGGCAATCCCATGAACGCGTGCCCCCAAACCGCACCGATCATCCCAAACGGGACGATGGCCAGGATCAACAGCGGTTGAACGTAGCTGCGGAATTGCAACACCAACAACACGTACATGCACACGATCGCGACGCCGAAACCGACCGCCAGGCTGCCGACCGATTCGCGGCTTTGTTCCTGTTGGCCCTCCCAACGCAATGAGATCGCTGGATAGCGTCCGATCAATTGCGGGATGTACGACTTTTTCAGTTCACCGATGATCAAATCGGCGTTGGCGACGGTTTCGTCCAAGTCGGCCGAAATCGTGATGCTGCGCAACTGATCGACTCGGTTGATTTCCGAAAAGCCACGTCGCAATTCGATGTCGGCCAGTTCGGTGATCGGTCGTTCTTGGCCGTCTTCACCACGGACACGAATTTCACGGAAGTTGACCAGGCTGCTGCGTTCTTCTTCGGGGTATCGCACCATCAATTTGACTTCGTGGCGTCCACGCTGCAGCCGCATTGCTTCTGCACCAAAGTACGTGTTGCGAACGGTTTCGCCCAAGTCGGTCGCGGTGATGCCGGTCGCTTTCGCGGTGTCTTTGACCTTGAACTGGAACTCCCACTTGCCCGGCGTGTTGTCGTCGCTGATGTCGAAGACGCCGTTGTATTCGGCCAGCTTGACTTTCAAATCCTCGGTCGCGGCCAGCAACTGTTCGACATCATCGCTGGGGGCCAAGACTTTGAACTCGATCGCTTTTCCGCCCGGTCCCACACCGATGGTGCCAAAGTTGATACGGTCGACGCCTGCGATTTCGCCGACCTTGCGTCGCCAGCGGGCGATGATGTCATCGCTGTGGGTTTCGCGATACTTGGTGTCATAAAGTTCGACAAAGACTTGGCCGACGTGGCTGCCGCTGCCGCCGCCACCGGTTTGATTTTGCGTGTTGGTGACGGTCCCCAGTTCGCGATACGTCAACTTGACCGGACCCTGCCACTGGGACACGTGGATGGTGCTGTCGGTCGCGGCCTTGGCTTTCAGCTCTTCCGGCGTCGTGCCCTTTTCGGCTGCCTTTTCGATCGCGATTTCGCGGCTGACTTCGCGGATCGACCGTTCCATCAAATTGGTCGCTTCTTCGCTGTCGGTTGCCGGCGTGCCGTCGGGGAATCGCAACGAACCCTGCAACAGATTGTTGTCCGTTTTGGGGAACAGAATCGACGGGACGATGCCGCTGCGGATCATCCCCGCGGTGACCAAGAACATGGCAAAAGCCGTGGCGATCGGGATCGCCGGATTACGCAATCCGAACGCCAGTACCGGCATATAGACGCGTCGCCGAAACAGGTCCATCGACTCGGTCGCACGGTCTGACAACCAGCCCAGCGCCAAACCCAGCGGCCGAATGGGATACAGGATCACGTTGATCAAGCGGAAAAACCCGGCATGGGTGTGTGCCAAGTGGCTGGGCAGAACAAACGTGCTTTCCCAAAGCGAGATGATCAGCATGGCGATCACCGCAAACGGGATCACCGCCATGAATTTGCCCATCACGCCGCTGACGAAAAACATCGGTGCGAAAGCGATCACCGTCGTGGCGATCGACGCGGCGACGCTGGGAAAAACTTCCAATGTGCCATCGATCGCGGCATCATGAAACGATTTGCCCATCTGGCGATGGGCGTAAATGTTTTCGCCAATCACGATCGCGTCATCAACGACGATCCCAAGAGCCACCAAGAACGAAAACATGCTGAGCATGTTCAGCGTCTGGTCGCCCAGCGATAGCGCCGCACCTGCACCCAGAATCGAGATTGGAATTCCCAAGGCGACCCAAAACGCCAGACGTAATTCCAAAAACAGCGCCAGCACCAAGAAAACCAGGCACAAACCCGACGCACCGTTACGCAACAACAACGACAGACGGTCGCGAACGTCGGTGCTGGTGTCGCCCCAAACCGCGAACCGATAACCGGGCGGCAGTTGACGCTGGTCGACGTACTCGTGCACTTGATCGACAAGCGTCAAAAGGTCTTCCGATTTTGTCCGCTCGACGTTGACGACCATCGCGGGTTCGCCGTTGATCTCGCCACCCGCGGTGACGTCTTCGAACTCATCGCGAACCGTGCCGATGTCGTTGACGGTCAGCACAACACCGCCGGGCTGGGTGATCAGCGGCAACTTGCCGATTTCTTCGCCGATCCGTCCTTTGTTCTTTGCACGCAGCAAGACCTCTTGGCCGTCGGATTTCAACTGGCCGCCGGGCAATTCGACGTTACGCTGTCGCAGGATCGAAGCGATCTGGCCCAGTGACAATCCGTATTGCCTCAGTTGGGCTTCGGGGATCTCAACATCGATCTGAAACGGTTTGGTGCCCATGATCGAAGCGGATGACACCGCCGGCAGCATCAACACGTCGTCGCGGACTTGTTCGGCAATGTCACGCAGCGCCAATTCGCTTTCGATGGATCGATCGTCCGGGCCGATGATTCCGATGCGAATGGCCGCTTCGCGGAACGTGATCTGCTGGATTTGTGGGTCTTCGGCCAAAACCGGAAAGCTGGGAATTCGGTTGACTTCGCGGTCGATTTCCGCCAGCACTTTTTGCACGTCGTCGACGTTGGAATTCAATTCGGCCAGCACCGAACCGCTGCCTTCTTGAGCGATCGAGGTGACCTTTTTGATGCCGTCGATCGATCGAATGGCTTCTTCGATCTTTTGACAGATCGCTTCTTCGGTGTCCTTGGGCGTCGCACCGGGATAGGGTACTTGGACCAGGACGATTTCGAGTTCGAATTCCGGGAACACTTCGCGTCGCATGTTCACCAGACAAGCGCCGCCGACCAACATCAAGGCCAGCATCAAGACGTTCATTCCCGGCGCATTTTCGATTGCCCTGCGAATCACTCCTTTCATTCTTGCGTCTCCGACTTCGCGGGTGCGGCGGCGTTTGCGTCAGGCTTGGTCGTTCGAGCGGGCAAACCGCTTCGCGGAATCGCGGGCAACGGCGACAGCACGACCATCGACCCGTCGGTGATGTCACCGTCGGGGATTTCGCAAATCCACCAATCCGTGGTTTCGGCGACGAACGAATCATCCCTTTCGGTGGCTTCCGCTGTGACCGAATCAGACGGAGCGAACTTGGGGTTCAAGCGATCGACCGGGATGATCGATTCGACCACCTTCACACGTCCAGGAATCCAGCGACTGGGATCGAAACCGTTGTCGTTGGCGTCTTTGGTATCTGCGTTCGTCGATTGGGAAGGTTCATTGTCCGACGCGACGACGGTCTCCGGTGCAACGTCCTGGCTTTCCTCGGAACTCGGCAAGTCGAAGACGGATTCGTCGGCGGAAAAGTGCCACAGGCGATTGCCCGGTTTGATCGCCTTTTCGGGAATCACGTACAGCGGCACATTCGGTTTTAAGTGCAGGCGAACGGTCACAAACATGCCTCGCACCAAAGCCGTGGGGCCGGCCGTGTGATGGACCTGTCCCGTCGCATCACGGTATTCCGAGGGGGCATCCACCAGAATGCGAACCGGAACCGTGCGTGTCGCTGCATCCAATCCAATGCCGTCGAAACCCATCAGGTGTCCGTCCCAGCGGTACACCGCGCGGCGTCCAGACATCTCGTATTCGATCGTTGCCGGCGTGTTGGGCAACTGGTAACCCTGGCCGGGGCCGGTCAAGTCGGCCGATGCGGCGCCGGAACCGTTGGCGTTTTCGCCGCCGGAATCCGTGCGGTTTTGCGTCGTCAGCCAATACACCTGGTCCATTCGCAATTGCGCGGCGACTTCCACCTTGGACGTGTCTTCGATCGTAACGATCGTATTTCCGCGATTGACGAAAGTGTTCAACTCGGCATCTTCGCGAACGATCACCCCGTCAATTGGCGCGGTGATTTCGGTCCGCTGCAGATTAACCTCGGCCGATCGCAGCTGGGTTTCAGCCAGTCGCAGCGAAGCCTGCAGCGTCATCAACCGTTTCTGTTGGAGGCTCAGCTGGTTTTCCAGCGTTACGATCTGTTGGTTGGCGGCCAAGACGGCACGCTGGGCTTGATCAATTTCCCCTTGGCTGGCGAATCCCTTGGGCAGCGATTGTTGACGCTTCAATTCCCGGGTTTGCAGTTCCAAGTCGTCTTTGGCAACGTCGATCAAACGCTGCGTGCCCAGCGATTCTTGTTCGGTTTCGCGAATCGATTGATAGGCTTGTTCTCTTTGCCGTGTCAGCCGTTCGACTTCCAGTTCGTAATCCGTCTTGTCGATCCGCATCAGCACGGTGCCGGCTTTGACCACGCTGCCCGCTTCGCACAAATCGGATTTGTAGACGATTCGTCCGGCGACTTCCGTCGCAATGGTGACTTCGCGATACGGAACGACGGTGCCGTCGACCGTTAAATCCAGTTCACCGCCAAGCGTTTCCAGGGATTGCACCTGAGCCACGTTGATCGATGGCATCCGCATCATCTGGGACGCGCGATCCGAGCCCGGCAACGGCTGCGTTTCCGGTGTCGCGGATCCCAGTGCAATCATCACCGCGGCGCCGGCGGCCAACAGCAACAGCGGCACCACGACGTTGAACAACAGCAAGAACAGCATTCTCGATCCGCGAGAATGTGATCTGGGCAGGGGCGGCACCGTTTCGTCGAAGGTGATGTCTTCGGCGCGCAAGGTATCGTCGCTCGGTCCGACGTTCTTGCCGGCGGCTGTTCGATCGTTGTCCGGATCGGCAACGGTGGGTGAAGCCGTAGAATCCATGTGTCGTTTGGTCAGCGAATGGAAGAAAGGGAATGGTTCGTTGGAACGTCAGGCGGTCTGGCCGCCGACGCTGTCATCAGCAGGACGAATCACTGGGCAGTGTTTCGACCGAAACCTGGGTGGAATCGTGTGGCGGTTCGGCGTCGCCGGCGAAATGGCCGTGGCGATACGATTCGATGGCCGCCGACATCACACCGCAGATGTGATCCGCCAGTGCATCGATGTCCATCACGGCGTCGATCTGACTTGGTGTCAACAAATGTGGAATCGTGGGATCGCCGATTCGGTAGTAAACACATTGGCCGATCAAGCTGAACACCATCCGGTGCACGGTCGCTTCGTCCGCCTGTGGCCCCATCAATTGACCCAATGTGGACTTCATCAGTTCGAACATTGGGCGGAAGTATTCGTGAACAATTTGCGAAAAAACGACCGTCGGCTGCTGAAACTCACGCATCATCAACCGGTGTTGCCAGCCGTTTTCGTCACAGGCCAGCATCCGGGACAGGATCGTTTGGACGATCGGACGCAGCACGATCATGGGCGGCTGGCCCGCCGGTGGCGTCTGGATGACGGGCGCCGGAAAGCGTTTTTCGCGTTCCGATCGCATCTGGGCGATGACCGCCCGGTACAAGCCCAGCTTGTCGCCGAAGTGATAGGAAACACTGGCCACATTGGTCTGGGCCGCATTGGCGATCTCGCGCAACGTTGCCCCTTGAAACCCCTTTTCCGCGAAGATCGGCCCGGCGTGCTGCAGCAATCGGGTGGCGGATTCGCCCAGCGGCCCCGTGCGATGGGGAACCGCGGCGCTGTCGATCAATGACGGATCGGCGGACTGATTCAAAGCGTGACCGTGATCGGATGAGGCGACAAGGAAACGAGGACGAGCGATTTAAACGTCTGTTTAAAACAATCGTTTAAACCCAGGCCTTGTCCAGACGGATCGCCGAAAAAAAACGATTTTCCCGTCAGATTTCATCAAGCGGGTGACTTCGCGGGCGAAAGCCGGTGTTGCCTCGCGGGCCAACGGCGTGGTAGTGCCAACGCTGCTGTCGTTTCCCATTGCTCGTTTGGCCCGATTCGCCGGAATCGAACCGTGATGCCGTTTTTGCCACAACGATTATCGCCACTCGGCCAGTGCCCGTCGGTCCGCCGATGCCCACCGGTCGTGCGTCGGTTGTGCACGCTTGGCGTCGTGTTGCTGATTCCGATCGCCGCCAGCGGCTGTGTGCGTCGTCGAATGACGGTCCGCACCCATCCGGCCGGGGCCCAGGTCTCGGTGGACAATCAGGTGATCGGAACGTCGCCGGCGGCGACCCCGTTTGTCTACTATGGCACCCGTGAAATTCGCATCGAAAAACCCGGCTTTCGGACCGAGACGATCCGCAAGAATATCCGACCGCCCTGGTACCAGTGGCCGGTGGTGGAATTCTTTAGCGAAACATTGTGGCCGGGTGAACTGCGCGACGAACGGATCGTGGACGTGCAATTGGTCCCCGAAGAAATGCAGCCCACCGAGACGGTCGTCCAACGTGCCGATGATTTGCGGGATCAATCACGCAGCGGCATCGTCACCGTCGGTCAGTAGCGTCGCGGCGCTGGGCGTTGTCGACAAACCAATCCAGCGACCGGCGTGATGCGCTCGACAGTTCCGATCGGCGAACGTCTGGCGGGCCGGTTGTGCAGTGTTGCGTGCAGCGTCTGGTTCGCGATCGCCGTGCTGGTGATCGTCGCTTTGCCCGTGCTTTCGGGTGTACAGCGTTTCGCGTTTCGCGACGTCAGTTTTTTCTACACGCCGTTGTATGATCACTTGGCACGGCAAACGGCGGCGGGAACCTTGCCGCTGTGGAACCCGCTGGATCAAACCGGCATTCCCGTGGTCGGTGAATCGACAACGGCGCTGTTCTATCCGATCCGTGCACTGATCTATGCATTGCCGCTGGATGGCGACGTCGCGATGTCGTGGTACATCGTTGTGCATTGGGTGTTGGCGGCGGTCGCGATGCGTGATGTTGCGATCGGTATGTCGCGTCGCCGGTCGGTGGCCACCGCTTGCGGCATCATCTATGCGTTTTCTGGATGCGTGATGACGTTGGCGGTCAATCCGCCATTCTTGGTGTCGGCGGCTTGGTTGCCGTGGGCCATCACGCCGATGGTGGTGTTCCGCTCCGGTGCAACGACTTGGCTTGGGCGTTGCTTTCGCGGTGGTGATGGATGGTGGGCGTCGGTCGCGATGGCCATGATGGTGCTGGGCGGCGATCCACAAACGGCGCTGCACGTGGGTTTGATCGCTCTGGCGGTGACTCTGGTTCGTTGGGTCGGATTTGCCAAGTCGACGAGAGTGCGAAACGGCGAATCACGTCGTTGGCAACGAAGTCCATCACCCTGGATCGTCGCGGTGCCCTGTTTGGCGGCCGCGCTGTCAGCACCCCAGATCGCCGGATCGATGGCGTGGGTGCGACAAAGCGAACGTTCCGGTCAACAAATCCATGACGAACTAGCCGATGCACCGGAGACGGGGGCTTGGTGGGCGCCGCCGAAAGTCGGCAGTCGGCGGTATCAAAGCTATCAGTTTTCGGTGGCCCCTTGGCATATCACTGAACTGGTCGTGCCGGTCGCATCCGGGCGTTTGTTGCCGCAATACCGGCGGATCAGCCATCGGATTCCCGGCGACGGCCAAGTTTGGACGCCGTCGCTGTACACGTCGGCGGCGTTGGTTGTGGGACTGGCGGCGTGGTGTCGCGGACGTCGCCGACGTCGGATTTGGCGTGAAGCGGGTTGGTGGTGGGGAATCGCCGGGGTCTGCCTGTGGGCGTCGATGGGATGGTTCGGTGTCGTTTGGGCTGTGCAGAACGTCCTGGGGTTTCCGTCGGGCATCGACAGCGCGATCGGCGGGCCGTATTGGTGGCTGTATCAGTTCGTCCCCGGCTATGACGCGTTTCGATACCCGGCTAAATGGTTGCCCGTGTTCGCGTTCGCATCGACCGCCGCATTGGCGGTGACCAGCCGGCTGCTTGACCGTCGCGTTTTGGCTTGTGGTTTGGATGCTGGGGCGCCGCCGCTTCGTGCCGCGTTGGTGACGGCTTTCTGCGTCGCTGGCGTGTCGATGACCGGGGCGGTGGGCCTGTGGCTGGCCGGTGACGGCTTGATCGATCGGATGGGTGCCGGTGCTGCGTCGATCCGCGACGAATATTGGGGGCCGTTGGACGTGGCCGGCGCGCTGGGGGAAATCCGTTGGCGATGCATTCACGCCGCTTTGGCTTTCGGTGGCCTGGCGCTTTGTCTGCATTACCGTCGTCATGATTCAGCGGCATGGACGATCGGGTTGCTGGCGGTCATCACTCTGGACGTATCGATTGCGGCGATCGGAACCGTGCCGACACTGAATCGATCGGCCGAGCAACAAGTCTTGGAGGCCTGGGCCAAGGAATCGCCGGTCGATCCGGGCGATGAAGTGGCCGCCGGACGCTGGCTACGCACCCGGCAGCAAACGGGCTGGCCGTCCGCATGGCGCGGCACATCGAATGACGATCGGTTGTTGGAGGTCGAAGCCAGCCAACGCATGGGCTGGTTCGGTCGATGGCACTTGGCCGATTCGACCGCCGTGTTGAACAGCATGACGTCGATCCGCAGTCACGCGATGGGCGATTTTTGGCGCAGTGCCAACCGCATCACCGCTTCGATGACGGCGGCGGAAGGCGAAGCGTTTTGGCGATCGGTTCGTCGCTGGCTGGGAATCCGGGGACGCGTTCATCAGACCGAGTCTTTTCAACGTTTGACGATCAATGGTCGGACGTTGCGGGTGGGTGACGTCAAGTTTTTGCCGGACCCCGGTCCAGAGAACGCCAATGCCACCGATGACGGAACGTTTCAGTGGTCGACCGCGGCGTTGGTCAGCCGCCAAGTGTCGACCGATGACGTTCTGAATCGCGTGTGGAAAAGCGATGGCCGTCCGATTCCCACCATTGAAACGAATGCCGACAGTGTTGCCGTGACACTGCCGCAGCAGCCTGTCCAGGCCAGTGTGGACGTTCAGCTTGCTGCGGACGGTGATACGTCGATTTCAACGATCGTCGAATGCGACCATCCGATTCTGCTGATCCGTCCAGTGTTGCAAGACGGCGGTTGGACCGCCAGCGTGACGACCGAAGATTTCGCCGGCGGACAATCGATCATGACAACGCCGGTGGTTCCGGTCGATCGGTTGAAGCAGGGCGTGGTACTGCCCGCGGGTCGGCATGTCGTGCGGTGGGAATACCGGCCTGCCTGGTTTTGGCCGTCAATGGCGATTGCCGCGCTGGCGTGGATGGCGCTGGCGATCGGAATCTTATGGGGTTGGTTCAAGAATGCTGCAATCTTGACGCGACCGATTCGGCGATGAGGACGACGGCGGCACCGGCGATCACGCAACCGATGACGATTGGGACGGAACCGGTGAAGGCTGCCGGCGAAACGTAATCGAATTGCCGTGCTTTGAAGTCCAAGTCCGCGGTCTCCGGTGTGACGACTTGGAACGGCCACAGTCGGCCGACTGAACCGATCATCAGCCCGATCAACACGGCCATCGTCGTGTCACGAAACCGAGCCAGCAGGAAACGCAAGACTTTGGAGAACGCCAGCAAGCCGAACAGGCATCCCGACGCAAACACCGCCATCTTGATCAGCGTTTCGGGCGTGAAGTTCAGTTTTGCGGCGTCTTTGACCATGCCCGTCACCGGATAGTACACGCCCAGTAGCAACATGATGAAGGCACCGGAGATGCCGGGCAGGATCATGGCACAAATCGCGATCGAAGCGCTGAAGAACAGATAGGGCAACGACAACGATCCGGCCGAACCGGCCAGCATGGTGATCCCCGCCGCGACGACTGCGCCGAAGCCCAAAGCGATCCAGCGGTCGGCCGTCCAAACTTCGATCTCGCGTCGGACGACCCAGACACTGGCCAAGACCAAGCCCAAAAAGACAGCCAACGTTTCGGCCATCCGGTGGTCCAACAACCAGTGCATCAGCCCGGCCAGCGAAACGATGCCACATGCGATTCCCATGGCCAGGGCGACCAGAAATCGCCCGTCGATGTGAGCAAACGCGTCGACGCACTTTCCGCGACCGGCCAAGGAGACGAAATGGCCGTCGATGCGGCTGATCGCGGCGATCAACCGTTGGTAGTGGCCCAAAATCAGGGCGACCGTTCCGCCGCTGACGCCCGGAACGGTGTCCGCGGCGCCCATGAAGAAACCGCGAACGACGTTCACAAAATCGGCCGGTCCGGGCATCCATGATCCGCCAGATTTGCCGGCGATGTTGGATTCATCCGTTGATTCCGGTGCAATCGTTTGATCCGGTTTTTGCGTTCGGATCGAATCGTTCGTCATCGGGTCGGTTCTCTGTCGCAGGGCTTCCGGCGTGTTGGCTATCGCAATCGGTTCGGACGGAGCATACTTGCTGATCGATAAAACGCCATCGCCCGACTAGCCAACCCAAGCGACGATCTGTGGCCGACCTTCTGAACGTATTGATCCTGGCGATCGTCCAGGGCATTGCCGAATTTTTGCCCATCAGTTCATCGGGCCACCTTGTCTTGCTGGGGTCGCTGCTGCAGACGATCAACGAATCGCCGGCGCTGCAGGAACTGGGCGAATCGGCGACGTTGGAAATCATTTTGCACGCCGGAACGCTGGGTTCGATCCTGGTGATCTATTGGCGGCACATTCTGAATTTGCTCAGCCGTGACAAGGCCGTCATCCCGCTGTTGATCGTCGGCACCATTCCCGCGGCCGTCATCGGCGTGGGCATCAAGTTGGCGTTCGAATCGGTTTTAAAATCCACGCCTTTGGCCGCCGCAATGCTGTTGTTGACCGGAACGATGTTGATCGTTTTGGGCCGTTTGAAGCCACGCAGCGGTGACTATCAACAGCTCAGCTGGAAAGGCGCGTTGGCCGTCGGCACGTTCCAGGCGTTTGCGATTCTGCCGGGAATCAGCCGCAGTGGTTCGACGATTTTGGGCGGCCGTTTGATGGGGCTGAAGAACGAAGATTCGGTGACGTTTTCGTTCCTGTTGGCGATTCCCGCGATCCTGGGCGCCACGGTGTTGACCGCCAAAGATCTGCTGGACCCCGAATCGGGCAGTCCGCCGGACAACCAAGCGATGTTGCTGATCGTCGGTGCCGTCGTCTCGTTTGTCGTCGGGATCGTCGCGCTGAAATGGCTGATCGGTTGGAGCCGCCTGGACCGACTGCACTGGTTCGCGTGGTGGTGCTATCCGGTCGGTGTTGCGGCGTTGGGACTGTGGGCCGCGGGCGTCATCGCCTGAAACGGATGCGATCGCTGCGAACGCCGGCGCTTCAACGCTAAGTTTCCAAGCCCAGCTTTTTCATCTTGTACCGGATCATTCGGGCGGTGATGCCCAGTTGCCGTGCCGCAGCGGCGGCGTTGCCCGAAGCACATTTCAACGCGTCGCTGATCATGTCACGTTCCAGTGCTTCCACGCGGATATCCAGACGGCTGGAAAGCGAATCGTCGGCCGCATCCGGCATCTCCAAAGTCGGCGGCAAATGATGGCCCAGGATTGCGTCGCCGTCGGCCAACAGGATGGCGTGCTCGATGCAGTTTTCCAATTCGCGAACGTTGCCCGGCCAGTGATAGGACATCAACATGTCGATCGCCGGCGTGCTGAACCGGCGAATCTGTTTGCCCATTTCGCGTGAGTATTTCTCGGCGAAGTGATTCGACAGCAGCAAGATGTCGTCGCGTCGTTCGCGTAGTGCGGGCAACACGATCGGAAAAACGTTGATGCGATAGTACAGGTCTTGGCGAAACGTTTTTTCCTTCAGCGCACTTTCCAGGTCACAGTTGGTCGCCGCAATGACTCGGACGTTCGCCGTCAACGTTTCATTGGAACCGACCCGTTCGAATTCATGCTCCTGCAGAAACCGCAACAACTTGACTTGAATCGCGGGCGGAAAGTCACCAATTTCGTCTAGGAACAAGGTTCCGTTTTCGGCTTCTTCGATGCGTCCGATCCGCCGTTCAATGGCACCGGTGAAGGCACCTTTCTCGTGTCCGAACAGTTCCGATTCCAACAGTGTTTCACTCAACTGGGCACAATTGACCCGAATGTAGGGCTGGTTCGATCGACCGCTGGAATAGTGAATTGCCGACGCGACCAATTCCTTGCCGGTCCCGGTTTCGCCGCGTATCAGGACGGTTGTGTTGCCGGTCGCGACGCGGCGGATCCGTGTATAAACGGCTCGCATGGGACGCGAGTTTCCGATGATGTTTTCCGGACGAAAGCGTTCTTCCAAGGCATCGCGCAGCCGCAAGTTTTCTTCCTGCAGTGCCTCGTGTTCTTCCCGTTCATCGCGTCGCACGCGGACGTCGAATCCGATCATCGCGGCAACGATCGTCAAAGCCCGTTCGGCTTCGTCCAGCTCGTCGGCTTCTTGTCGACCGGATTTGCAAGGCGGCAGATCGGCGGCCAGTGTCCCGATCACTTCACGGCCGACCATGATGGGCACACAAATGAAGCTGCTATCGTCCGCTTGGCGACGGGCACGCTGGTGGATGCGGTCAACGAATCCGGGTTCTTGCGAAACGCTGGGCACGACCACGGATCGGCCGCTTTCCAAGACCCGGCCGGTGATGCCTTCGCCACGTTGATAATGCACCGATTGCGTTTCGTTGGGCGGGACACTGCGAGTTGCACCAATGACCAACCGCTGCTGGTCGGCCGCCAGCAACATGACCGTGGTCCGCATCATCCCCAGGGTCTGTTCCAGAACCTGCAGGATGTCGTGCAACGTTTGACTTTGACCTGAGCGTGCGTTTAACACCTCCGCAATCGACGACAGTGCGGCCATTTGTCGACGCCAACGATCTTTTTGCGTCGCACAAGCGTGCGCCGATGCTTGATCGTTGTGCAGATCACATCGAGATGAACAATGTGTGGGCAGGTCATGCGGTGGCTTGGTGGACACAGTACAAGTTTCGTACTTGAAGCGGTCAGAGCATCCAATGGCGTGAATCCGGCCGAAACGATACGGCCGATGACAATTCTGTCGCACTCCGGTGGATCGATTAGCAACGGAATCGGCAAGATGGGGTGCATGAAAAGTAGGCGAATCGATCAATCATGCTGGGGCAGCAAATGGAGTTCCCACTCCATGCCCTGCATCTGGTTTTGTCCGTCATGCGACGCTGTGCCGCTGTGCTAGCGGGACCGGTACAGTTCCGCCAATTGTTGGGGCGTGATGCTGCGTCGTGTCCGTGCCACTTCCTCCCGGACTTTGACCATCAATTTGGAAACCTCGTCACCACGGGCTGGAATCCCCGCCGCACGCAACGCTTCGGTCAGTCCAGAACGTCCGCTGTGCGAACCCACGCGGATTTGACGACCCGATTGGCCGACCGATCCAGGGGCAAACGGTTCGAATGCCGCAGGATTGCGAAGCACACCGTGCACATGGATGCCCGATTCGTGGACAAACAAGCCGTCACCGGCGATCGGTTTTTGCGGCGGAATCGTTCGATCGCAGGCCGCCGCGACTTGCCGACACAGAGGGCACAACTGTTCGCGTCGGATGCCCGTGCGAATGTCCGTGGTGGCCGCCAATGCGACGGCGACTTCTTCCAATGCCGCGTTGCCCGCACGTTCGCCCAACCCCAGAACCGTCACGTCGGCATCCGTTGCGCCCGCTTGCAGCGCCGCCAAGGTGTTGCCCACCGCCATGCCCAAATCGTTGTGACAGTGAACACCGATCGATGGCAGGCTGGTTGCCTCGCGTACAAGACCGGCGATGTGGGCCGCAGTCATCGGGTTCCAAAGGCCCACCGTGTCGGCCAAACGCAGACGATCGATCTGAAGTTGCTCGCAATGTCGTGCAAATTCAACGATCGATGCGTCGTCACAGCGTGAAGCGTCCATCAACCCGACGGAAACAAAATCAAAATGTTGCCGGGCTAAGTCAACCAAACAGTGCAGCGTCTCGATCACCCAGGTCCACGACTTGCCCAGCGTCTGGATCTGTAAATCGGATCCGGGCAATGCCACGTGGACCGACCGCAGACCACACGACGCGGCGGCGTCCAAATCCGCAACGCTTGCGCGACACCATCCGGTGATTCGGCAAGGCAAATCCATGCCCAACGTTTGACGAATGACGGCTTGTTCGTCATCGCCCATGACGGGACAGCCGACTTCGATTTCGTCGATGCCGATCTCGGCCAAAGCATTTGCGATGGCCAGCCGATCTTGTGCGGAAAAAACGATGCCGGGCGATTGGGCAGCGTCACGCAGCGTGGTGTCGACCAAGCGAATGGTGCGCGGCGATGAAGTTGCCGTGGGCGAGGGTTGATTGCATGAAGCCGACACGGTGACTATTCCGCAAGCAAGGCTTCGGCCGGACGTTCGTCTTCCAACGCGTCCAAGATTTCGTCGATCTTGTCTTCGTCGACTTCGCTGTACCACCAACCTTCGGGATAGACGACCAACAATGGGCCTTTGCCACAGCGTTTGAAACAACTGGTGGTCGACACCATCGCATCGATGCCGCGGTCGATGATTTCGTCCTCCAAGTACTGTGGCAACCCCGCAGCACCTTTGCGATGGCAGACGCCTTTGGGTTCGCCGTTGGTGCGATAGCTGTTGCAAATCATCAAATGAAAACGACTGGTGTCCATCGGATTGCCTTTCGCAAAGCGCGGTGAAACGAACGGAACGAAAACAGGTCGGAAAACGCTTGGGAATTCAATCGCATCAACCGCAACCGGTGCCCGAACCGGGACATCCGCCACAGCCGACGCCGTCGGTATCGCAACCCGATGCCTGTGCCAGCACGCGGGCGGGCATGCGAGGTTTCTGACCTTGATAGATCGCGTGCAAGGCATCTTCGATCATGCCTTCGGCGACCAGCACGCGGACGCCGTGTTTGGCCAACGCGACTTTGGGACTTTGGCCGGCGTTGCCACAAAGCAGAACGCTGCAGTCGTCCAGTCGATCCGCCAATTCGTCCCAGCGGCTTTCACCCGAACCGGGCAACGGCGTGGGACGCGTTTCGATCGGGCGAAAGCTGCCGTCGGGGTCGCGGCCAAAGATCCACAACTGTTCGGATTCCCCCAGGTGCTGGTTGATCAAAAGGCCTTCGAACGACGTGACGGCGACGTAGGGTCGCTGGTCGCTGGGTGAAGCTTCCATGGATGCGGCTTCGGTCAACGCTTGTTGGACGACTTCGGCGTTGTCTTCGCCCAACATGCCGGCGGCATCGGCGCGACAGCGTTGGCAGTGTTCCATCTGGGGAACAAATTCGCCGCACCTCACGCGGATGTCGGTCATCATCGTCGCGTCGGGTTCGTCCAAGTCGGCGAAAGGCGTGTCGGCCAGCGGATACAACGCCATGCAGTTGTGGTAATCGACGTCCAGCCGCCCGGCCAAGCGGGCGATATCGGGGATGTGATGGTCGTTGATCCCCGGCATCACGATGCTGTTGACCTTGACCGTCATCCCGTGAGACTTCAGCAGATCGATCGCGTCGAGTTGTTGGTCCAGTAAAGCCTCGGCCGCTTCGATACCACGCAAGACTTTTCGTCCCAGCCGAGCGAACCGATAGATTTTTGCACCAATCTTTGGATCGATCGCGTTAATGGTCAGCGTGACGTGGCTGGTCTTCAGCTCGGCCAATTCTTCGACGTGCGGTGCGATTTCCAGGCCATTGCTGGCGACACACAACAGCATCGACGGATGGTGCTTGCGAACCAATCGCAACGTGCGCATCGTTTTGTCGGCGTTGGCGAACGGGTCGCCAGGGCCGGCAATGCCGACAACCGTGATCGGTGTGTCCACCAGGTCAACGACTTTGTTCAGGTACGTCAGCGACTGTTCCGGCGTCAGCAGCGTGCTGGATACACCAGGTCGTGATTCGTTCAAGCAATCGAACTTGCGGTTGCAAAAATTACATCCGACATTGCACTTCGGCGCGACGGGCAAATGCACGCGTCCATATTGGTGTCGGGCTTCGGGATCAAAGCACGGATGGCATTGAACACTCATGGCAATCGGCCTTGTCGGATGAAGGAAACCGGGGAACGAAGTCTTTTGCGATGATGTGGGGCTACAAGTACGTGTATCCCATTTCGCTGATGTCTTGACGCTGTTCCAACAACGTGTTGACGATGCGATCGAACAGTTGTTGGGTGCCGCGATAGCCGACGTGCAGCAATCGCGAAGCACCGAAGCGGTCGTGAACGGGCAATCCGATGCGGACCAACGGAATGCCCAGTTGGCGGGCCAGCTTGTAGCCTTTGGAATGACCGATCATCAGGTCGGCGTGAACGTCGTCGGCCGCTTCGGTCAAGTCTTCAAAGTCGACGCCTTCGATCACTCGCGGCGGTTCACTTGGGCCCATTTCGATTTGATCGATCGATGCTTTCAGCGTTCCGCTCTGGCCGCCCGATCCGCACAAGACGGTTTGGATGCCGATCTCCGCCAGGAATCCAACCGTGGATACGACGAAGTCTTCGTCGCCGAAAACGATCGCACACTTTCCAAAGATGTACTTGTGGGCGTCGATGTAGCTGTCGACCAATCGCCCGCGTTCGTCGGCGTGTTGTTTGGGGGTCGGGCGGCCGCTGATGTTTTCCAACGCTGCGAACATTTGATCGCTGGCTCGCACACCGATCGGCATCGGCAACACCATGGCGGGCACGTCAAACTTGTCGGCCAGGATGCCCGCCGCGGTACGTCCCGTTGGCGTATCCCCCAACTGAATCGACGCGGCGGCGGTTCCGCATCGCCGAATCATGTCGATAGGCGTACCGCCATCGGGAATCCGTTGGTACTGTTGCCACGGCGGACCGTCCAATCGTTCGCTGTAATCCGGTGTCAAAACCGGCGTTAGTCCGAAATCGCTAACGATTTCTCGCAGATGACGCAGGTCGGCAGGCGACACGATGCCAGGAAGAATGTTGACCAGGTCGGCTTGTCGCTTTCCGCCTTCGGCCAGGGTGTCGACGATCGCCGCCACCGCTTCGGTGTACCCGTCGAAGTGGCTGCCGTGATAGCTGGGCGTCGAAGCGTGGATCAGCGGCGGGATCGACACGTCCGCATTTCCCGCTTGTTCGTTGCGGAATTCGTTCAGGAACATCGACACGTCGTCGCCGATCGTTTCGCTCAGACAGGTCGTCGCGATTCCCACCGCTTTGGGACGATAGCTTTCCAGCACGTGCCGCAGCCCGATCGACAGGTTGTTTTGCCCGCCAAAGATGGCCGACTGTTCGTCGAAGTTGGACGACGCGATGTCCATCGGTTCGCGAAAGTGGCTGATCAAGTATCGCCGGATGTAGGTCGAACAGCCTTGGGACCCGTGCAAGAAGGGCAAACAGCCTTCCACGCCGCTGAACGCCAAACAGGCACCCAAGGGCGTGCACATCTTGCATGCGTTTCGGGTGGCAACAAAGCTGGAACCTTGATCGGTCATCATGCCGTCTCCGTTTCTTGGGCAGCCAAGCCGCTGCAGTGAGCTTTCAACTGACAAACGCCACAGGCGTGTGAATCGGAACCCGCCGATGGGACGGTCGCCGCGGTTGGGCACTGCGGGGCTTTTGTGTTCAGCGGCAACCCGGCATCGGCTGTGACCAACGGTCCTGGGCCGATTGATCGCTTGACGGGCGGCGCGTGTCGTTTGCGTGGTGACAGGGACCAAACCGGACTGCAAACCGACGAATAGACTTCGTTGGCAAAGTTGACCATGCCTTCGTATCCGGCCAAGCAACGTTTGCGTTCGTGATTGTGGTCACAGAATGCGACGCCCAGCTTGTAAGCGATCGGACGCTCTTTCACACCGCCGATCAACAAGTCCGCGCCGGTCTGGTCGATGAACTTTGCCAGTTCCAACGGGTTCGTGTCGTCCAACAAGACGGTCCCGTCGTCACACAAGGATTCCAGTTGCTGATAGTCCTGGGGATTGCCCGTTTGCGAACCGGCGATCACGGTTTGAACGCCCAACGTTCGCAAAGAACGTACTAGGCTGAACGCTTTAAACGCGCCACCGGTGTAGACCGCCGCCTTCTTGCCCTGCAAAGCATCACGATAGCGTCGCAGTTGGGGCATCACGGCGCTGATTTCATCACGCACCAACTGAGTCGTGCGTTGCATCATCGCGGGATCGTTGAATTGTTCGGCGACGTCGTAAAGGGCCTTGCTGACGTCTTCCAATCCGAAATACGACACGTGAACAAACGGGATGTCGTACTTTTGCTTCATCAGCCGGGCCAAGCCTTTCATGGATCCCGAGCACTGCACGACGTTCAATTGGGCTTGGTGAGCCCGGCGGATGTCATCGACGCGTCCGTCCCCGGTGATGGTGGAGATGACATTGACGCCCATCCGTTCGTAATAATCGCGGATGATCCAGGTTTCACCGGCGATGTTGAAGTCGCCCAGGATGTTGATCGAAGGTCCGTCCGGCGGCGGCGATTCACTGGTACCGACCAAGCGATCCAGTGCCGCGCAGGCGGCCGTGTAACCGTCTTTCTTGGAACCGGCGAACCCTTCGCTGTGCACGGGGATCGTTTCCACGCCCGTTTGTGCCGTCACGCGCCGACAGACCGCTTCCAAGTCGTCACCGATCAATCCGACGATGCAGGTCGCGTAGACAAACGCGGCTTTGGGACGATACCGCCCGATCAGTTCAATCAACGCCGCTTCGCACTTCTTTTCCCCGCCGTAGATGACGTCCTTTTCACGCAAGTCCGTCGAAAAGGACATGCGGTGCAATTGCGATCCCGACGATTGGGCCCCGCGAATGTCCCAGGTGTACGCCGCGCATCCGATGGGTCCGTGCACCAAGTGCAGGGCGTCGGTGATCGGATACAGCACGACCCGTGAACCGCAGAACACGCACGCCCGCTGGCTGACCGAACCGGCAACGCTGTGTTTTTCACAGTCCAGCTGGAACGGCTGCGATCCTTTGGTGTGAACCTGGCGGCGGCGGGCGTCCAGGATATCAATGGCCTCGCGCATGGCGTTGCATCCTTCGTATTGCACTTTGCGGGATGATGACGGCGGCGATCTACATCACCAGTTCGAAACCGGATTCGGGAGCGTCGCGGTCTTGACGATCTAGGAAAGCGTCCAAAATCTGTTCCAAGATTCGTGTCGCCCCGCGATAGCCGACGGTCGCGAAGTGTTGGTGACCGATGCGATCGAGAATCGGGAATCCGTGACGGATCAGCGGGATGTCTTCGTCACGAGCGATGTACTTGCCATACGTGTTGCCGATCAGCAGATCCACCTTGTCCGGATCGCTCTTGATCCACTGGTGCAGTTGGAACATGTCGGCGCAGGAGCCTTGGTCGACCTTGCAGCCTTGTGCGTGGTCGCCCAAGACTTCGCCCATGCGTTTGTAGAACTTCTTGCCCGGTGTTCCAGTCACGACGAACTTTGGAATCATGTCCAGCGTGATCAGCAGTTCGGCCAGCGAAACCAATTGGTCGGGGTCGCCCCACAAGGCGGCCGTCTTGCCATAGAAGTATTGGTGCATGTCGGTCATCAAATCCAACACGCGTCCGCGTTCGGTCATGATTTCATCGGGGACAAAGCCGCCGTTGATCTCACGCAACTTCATGATGAATCGATCGGTGGCTTTCAGCCCGATCGGCAGTGGCATCGTGGTTTGCGGAATTTGGCACTTGGCAAACAGAGCTTTGGCGGCCGGGCCGCTGCAAATCGGACCCAATGCGATCGTGTGACAGGAATCGCCCGCCGAACGGATCGAATCGACCGTCGCACCACCGGCGGGGAACATTTCATGGATGCCGGTCTGTGGTGAATCCAACACGCCCGACGTGTCGGGAAACGTGACCGGATCCAGCCCCATCAGCTTGACCAGTCGTTTCAGTTCACTCATGTCGGCCGGTTCCACCCAACCAGGAATCAGGTTCACTTGGTCGCGGATCTTTTCGGCGCCGCTGGACTGTGCGATGTAGTCGACCATCGCTTTGGTCATCGTCGCAAAGCCGGTGGTGTGTGAACCGACATAGGATGGCGTGTTGGCGTGAATCACCATCTTGCCCTCGGGCAGCAATCCCTTGTCGATCGCGGCCTCGACGATCTGTGGCACGTCGTCGCCGATCGTCTCGCTCAGGCACGTCGTGTGAACCGCGATCACGTCGGGGTTATAGACCGTGAAGATGTTTTCGATCGCGGCCAGCAAGTTAGCTTGGCCGCCGAACACCGAACTGCCTTCGGTGAATGAACTGGTGCCCGCCATGGCGGGTTCTTTGTAGTGTCGGCTGAGCGTGGATCGGTGATAGGCACAACAACCTTGGGAACCGTGGCTGTGTGGCAGGCATCGATGCAACCCGAGCGCGGCGTACATCGCACCGATGGGTTGACACGTCTTGGCGGGATTGACGGTCAACGCTTCACGCTGGACGTCTTGGTCCGCCGAGGTATGGCGCAGCAATGTCATGATGGTATCCGTGAATGGAAGGGTATAGATGGAAAGAAAGTTCCGGCGTGATCAACAGGTCGATCCGGCTGGCTTAGCCGTCCCGGCGAATCGACGATGATGACGGGGCGTTCTGCTTGGCCTCGTCCGACCAGGGAGGCTGGATCATCGACCAGACTTTGGCGTTCACCATGCGATCGATTTCCTTGTAGAAGTTGATCGCACCCTGGAATCCGGCGTAGGGGCCGCCGTAGTCATAAGAGTGCAGTTGTTTGCAGGGCACGCCCATCTTTTGAACGGCGTACTTTTCTTTGATTCCGGCACAGAAAAGGTCCGGCTTCATGCGGCGAATCAGTTCTTCGGATTCGTGATGGTTGATGTCGTCGATCACCAACGCCTTTTCCGGCATGTCGGCCATCAAGCCGTCATATTCTTTGAACTTGTATCCCGCCCGTTCACGCTCAATCGCCTTGGCGCGGTCATCGCCCCGGTAATGATCGGGATCCGCATCGACGTGCAGTTCTTCGATGTTCCGTGAATCCGCATCGACTTTGATGTCGGGCAGCACATCGCGGCCTTCATAATCGTCGCGGTGAGCAAACTCATAGCCGGCAGCGATGGTCTTCATGCCCAGTTCAGCAAACAATTCCTGGTAATGGTGGGCCCTTGACCCGCCGACAAACAGCATCGCTCGTTTGCCTTCACACCGAGGCTTATAGGTTTTTTGGGCTTCGAACACCGCGGGGTATTCTTCACTGATGACCGCTTCGACCTTTTCGGTCAGTTCCTGGTCGTCGAAATACTCGGCGATCTTGCGCAGGCTTTTCGCCGTCGCTTTGGCACCGATGAAGTTGACCTTGATCCAGGGCGGCCCATACTTCTTTTCCATCATGTCGGCGACATAGTTGATCGACCGGTGGCACATGACACAATTCAATTGGGCCATGTGCGAATTGGCGAACTGGTCGTAGGTGCTGTTGCCGCTGAACGTGGCGACCAAATCGATGCCGCATCGCTGCAACAGGTCTTCGATCAAGAAGGCGTCGCCGCCGATGTTGTATTCGCCCAAAAGGTTGATGGACCACTTGCCGCGCTTGGTGTTGTCTTCACCCACGACGTGTTTGAAGATTTGGTTGTTGGCAATGTGGTGTCCGGCCGATTGGGAAACGCCTTTGTAGCCTTCACAGCTGAATCCAAACACGTTGATGCCCAGTTTTTCTTTCATCTCCGCGGCGACTTGGTGAACGTCGTCGCCGATCAAGCCCACCGGACAGGTGGAAAAGACTGCGATCGCCTTGGGCTTGAAAATCTCATAAGCTTCTTCGATCGCTTTGGCCAATTTCTTTTCACCACCGAAGATGATGTTTTCATCCTGCATGTCGGTACTGAAACAGTACGGCATGAAGTTGTCGTGTTCGTCGGTCGGTGCCAGCGTTTGGTTCCGGCGTGTCAGCCAGGAATAGAATCCACAGCCGATCGGACCGTGGGTAATGTTGACGATGTCACGCGTCGGCCCCAGGATCACGCCTTTGCAGCCGGCATAGCTGCAACCACGTTGTGTGATCACGCCGGGAATGGTGCGTGTGTTGGCACCAATCACCGGCAGTGAAACCAAACCGGATTCGTCCGCCTGTTTATGATTGACGACGACCTGTTTTTCACGTTTGCGACGTGTTTTTTTGGGATAGGCATCCAGCAGGTCGTCACGTAACGATTCGCTGGTCACGGCAACCTCGGAATCGTCATCGAAAGGTGAGTGTTCGGACACGGTAATTCTCCTGGAATGGCGCGTTGGCCGTGGAAAAATGAAATGCGGACGAATCGTGTTTGGTGTATGACGAAGATCGATGGCTAGGCGGCGGCGCCTTCCAACAGGCCGTATTCCAACAGCAGCGATTCCAACTGTTCGACCTCCAATGGCTTGGGAACGACGAACATGTCGTTCTTGTCGATGTTGCCCGCAAGCGTGCGATACTCATCCGCTTGGGGACATTCCTTGTTCCAATCGATCACCGTCATCTTGCGGATCTCGGCCCGTTGGACGTCGTTGTCACGAGGAACGAAGTGGATCATTTGCGTGCCCAGTCGGTTGGCAAACTCGGCGATCATTTCGCGTTCGTTGTCGACCTTGCGGCTGTTGCAGATCAGCCCGCCCAAACGAACGCCGCCCGCTTCGGCGAACTTGCGAATGCCTTTGCAGATATTGTTGGCGGCGTACATCGCCATCATTTCACCGCTGCAGACGATGTAGATTTCTTGGGCTTTGCCTTGGCGAATCGGCATCGCAAATCCGCCACAGACGACGTCACCCAGCACGTCGTAGAAGGCGTAATCCAGTTGCTCCGATTCTTCGTACGCACCCAGCTGTTCCAACAGGTTGATGCTGGTGATGATCCCGCGACCGGCGCAGCCGACGCCGGGTTCGGGGCCGCCGGATTCCACACACAGCGAAGAACCAAACCCAGCGCGGCGGATGTCTTCCAGTTCGACGTCTTCGCCTTCTTCGCGGATGGTGTCCAAGACCGTCTTTTGAGCCAGACCGTTCAACAACAATCGTGTTGAATCCGCTTTGGGGTCACAGCCGACGACCATGACTTTCTTGCCCATTTCGACCAGGGCGGCGACGGTGTTCTGTGTGGTGGTGCTTTTGCCAATGCCACCTTTTCCATAGATCGCGACTTTTCTCATCATTCCCTCTCGCTTCGGAGTTTCGTGTTCGTCCAAACGGCGGCGACTCGACCCGCTCGTGGCGTCTTGGGACGCGTTGGTGCGGCGTCAAAGACCAGTGGATGCGAGTGCCTGTTGAGAGAAGTTCCTTTGGCAAGGACCGTGCCGAGCGTTTCTTTGGGACCGATGCAGCAGAGTCATCCGGTCGCATCACGCGAGGCCAATCGCGGTTTGGATGCCCCAAAGTCGGAATGCAGGATTTGATTCAGGGGCAAATTCTTTAAAGAATTTCGGTGGGGCGATGACCGGCATTCGCGTCCCGTCGTTGCAACCAACACATTTGTCGTGACCGACCGTCAAAAGTGACATTTGTGTCGCTTGGTGTTTCCCGTTTCGGGCAGCGATGGAGCGACGATTTGTGAAACAGGGCAAGCCGGGGGATCGATCTTGACCCGCCGGATCGATGCGGTTTAGCAACCGGCATGGAATCTTCGCCCTCGATCGCAGTGACTCGGCCCAAACGATGGGACGAGCCGATGGATCCGTCGATGAGCGACAGCGACGTCGCTTGGCTGCGGTCGCGCCAGCCGTTTGCGTCGCTGGATTCGTCCAAATTCCCGCGATCCACGCCGTTGGAAGGCGTGTTGAAGAACGATTGCAGGCTGCGACGTTATCAGGCCGGCGAATTGATCGTCCGCGAAGGTGACTATGGGAACAGTGCCTTTCTGGTGCTGGCCGGCCAGACGCGGTTGATGATCGATTCGCTGCGGCAAGAACAAATGGGCCGTGAAACACCGCCCCAAAAGACATGGGCCGGGGCACTGGCGGAATACCTGTTTCCCAGTCGCTATCCCGAATCACGTTCGATCGCGGCGGTGCGTCCGACCAAAAACGGAAAGTCAACGATCCACCACGACGACGATCACACGGCTCTGTTTCTGCAAGACGTCGATGCTGTGCTGTCGGAAAACCAATCGGTGCGATTGGGGCCGGGGGAACTGTTCGGCGAAGTTGCGGCAATGTATCGGTCGCCACGGACGGCCACGGTGTTGGCGGAAACGGAATCTGCGCTGCTGGAGATCCGTTGGCAGGGTCTGAAGCTATTGCGAAACGACCCGGGATTCGCCGAACAGATGGACCAGCATTACCGCAGCCAATGGTTGCCGCTGCATTTGCGCGAAGTCCCCCTGCTGCGGCATTTGCCCGATGATCGCATGATCAAGGTGGTTGCGGCGACACAATTGCGATCGTTCGGGCGTCTGGCTTGGAACACCGAGTATCGCAAGTCGCGAAAGCTATCGCCAAAACAACAGATTGAATCGGAGCCGTTGGTGATCCAGCAGGGCGGGTTGCCGACGGATCTGATCATCGTCCGCGCCGGCTTCGGGCGTCTGTGTCAGCCGCACGGTGACGGATTTCGCACGACGGCATACCTTGGCAAAGGACAGGTCTTTGCACTGGAGGAGCTGGCTTACAACGCGACTCGGCCCGAAACTGCACCACCACGACCGATCCAGAATCAATTGCGGGCAGTCGGGTTTCTGGACACGCTGCACATTCCCGCGGAAGTCTTCGCGACGGAGATTCTGCCTTTCGTGCGGCGCAGTGAACTGCCCGCCGACGTCGGGCGACAGATGTTGCGTGATGACGGTACCGGGGCATCCGGGGCCGGTGACGAAGCCCTGGATCGGCGTCGACAGCCGCGCCGGGATAACGAGCCATCGAGTCGTTTGCCCGTCGTGACCGATCATCGTGCCCAGCGTTTGGATTCCACGTCGATGCTGGAGTTCGTCGTTCAAGAACGATTGAACAATGGTCGCCAGGCGATGGTCATCGATTTGGACCGGTGCACCCGCTGTGATGATTGCGTGAAAGCATGTGCGGCGACTCACGACGGAAACCCACGTTTCGCTCGCACAGGTTTGCGTCACGACCAATTCCAGTTCGTCAACGCGTGCATGCACTGTACCGATCCGGTTTGCATGATCGGGTGTCCGACCGGTGCGATCCTGCGTGACGAAGCGACGGGGGTGATTCAGATTCACGAACCGATTTGTGTCGGTTGCAAGACCTGTGCAAACGCGTGCCCCTACGACGCGATCGAGATGGTGGAGATCGTTGATCGCGCTGGGCGACCGTACCTGGATCAGCAAAACGAAAAGCCCATCGGTAAAGCGGTCAAATGCGATCTGTGTGTCTCGCAGCCCGGTGGCCCGGCCTGTGTGTCGGCTTGCCCGCATGATGCATTGGTGCGAATCGATCTGAGCGAAACGAGCGAACTGCAAACGTTGATGCGGGAGCGGCGCGAATGAGCCGTTCTTCGTCAAACACCACCCGCAATCTGTTGGCGGCATCGACCATGCGTCGTGGTCTGGGCTGGGCGACAGCAACATCGGCCAAGGCACTGGACCGACTGGGGATGCGGACCGTTTGGACACAGCGGCAGCGGCGGCGATGGGTTTCGCTGGCAAGCACTGTTTTGATTGCGTTGGTCTACGCCGCTTTCCATCGCGAAGTGGTCGCTTCGCTGGGGGATGCCCGCTGGTTGTCAGGGTTCACGCTGGCGGCATGCTTGGGTGTATTGGTGATGATCGGGATGCGTCGGCGGATCCCGGTTTTACCGCTGGGCAGCGTCAGCACTTGGACTCAAGTTCACATCTATACCGGGTTGTTCGCCGCATTGGTGTACGTCACGCATGTGCCGGTTCTGGTCGGCGACGGCTGGCTGGAAGGCACGTTGTCGGTCGCGTTCTTGGCGACCAGCCTGAGCGGGTTTTACGGGCTGTACGCCAGCCGAACCGTTCCGCGACGAATCAGTCGAGTCGGCGAAGAAATTCGCTTTGACCAGTACGGTTGGCATCGCAGCCAATTGCACGACGCCGCCACGCGAGTCATCAGCGAACTCGGTGATGGGGATGCCGCGAGGATCGTCAAAAGAATCTTCGACGACAAAGTGCAGCCGTATCTGGCACGGCCGTTGTGTCTGTCGCAGCGACTGTATCCGACGCCACGAATCAGACAAAAATTGTTGGCCGATTTGAATCACCAGCGTCGGTATTTGGACGAGGCGTCAGCCCTGGCAGTGGATCAGATGATGGGATTGGTCCGTCGTCGTGATCAAGTGGATTTTCAGTACGCGTTGCAGTGGCGACTGCGAATCTGGGTCGCCGCACACGCCACGTTGTCGATCGTGTTGGTGGTGTTGGCCACCGTTCATGTCGTCATCGCCATCGGCATCACGGGGTAGGGCAATCGTATGCGTCATGGTGATCTTTCGCTGCCCAAGCCTCCGTCGATGGATCGACCGTCTGGTCGTTTTCAGTGCGGTCGATTGGGTGAAAAGGATGCGTGTTCTGGTGGCCCCGGGACGCAGGGACGTTGTCCGCTTGCGATGATCTCCGGTGCAAGTGCATGTCGCGTGCGACGGACTTGGAAAGGCCGCAAGCGATTGATCGGCGGCGGGGTGATCGCGGCGAGTCTTTTGCTGTTGATCAGTGCCGGCCTATTGGCGGGGCCTGAAACGGTGATTCGACCGGGGCCGCTTTCGACGCCGCATGCGCAGATCTTGTCCGGCAGCCTGCACGGATCCGGTGCAAACTCTGGTGCCGCGGATTGTCGTGCCTGTCACGCGGTGGATCCAAGTTCACTGGCCGATTGGTTCGGTTTGGCTTCTGGTCACGGATCGAAGCACGACAATGCCGCCGCCGCACAATCGCAACGGTGCTTGGATTGTCACGCCAAGACGATCGACCGCACGACCGCTTTGGCGGCGCACAACTGGACGCCCACGCAGCAACAGCAGATCACCGCACGCTTGATCGATCGTCGCCGCGATGGCCGGCCAGCCGTATCGCTGGCGTCATTCTCGCCGGCCGCTTGGCTGGGTGGCGAAACGAATCAGACAGCGGGCACGGTGCATGCGGATGTGCAGTGCAGTGTCTGCCATCGGGAACATCACGGGGATGATCGCAGTTTGGTCGCGATGTCCGACCAGCAGTGCCAAAGTTGCCACATCGAAGCTTACGGCGATTTCGCGTCGGCCCATCCGGAATTTCGTGGGTATCCGTACCGTCGCGATACAGCAGACGTGAATGAGTCAGGACGTCGTCGCGTGGCGTTTGACCACGCTAGTCACCAAGTGAAGCATTTCCCGGCGACACTGCGCGATGGCGTTGCGGCAACGTTTGAATGCCAGGCGTGTCACCAGTCGGGGCTTGCAAGACCGAGTGGTGAGCCGTTTGGCGATTTCGCGAACGTGGATTACCGGGCGGCATGCGCGGAATGTCATGATGCGTCGTTAAGGGCAGCGGCATCGCCGGGGATCGTGGCCTTGTCACTGCCGTCGCTGCCCGATGATGTGGTCGACGCGATGGCCGGTTCCGGGCAACGAATCCGCTGGCCCGATGCGGCGACCGGGTTTTTGGATGGCCAGGTGTCGGCTTTGCAATCGCTGTTGTTGCGCGGCGACGGTTGGACCGAATCCCAGATCGCAAGCGTGCAAGATCTTTCGCTGCTGGACCCTTATGACGATGGCGATTTGCGATTAGCAACCAATCTGGCCGCGACGGTCGCGCGAATGATCAACGCAATCGCTAAAGGTGGGCAACCCGAGTTGCTTCGCCGCTTGGTCGATGCTGGCTGTGAACAAGAGTTTGCATCGGAGCTGGCGAAGTCTTTGGCACCACAAATGGTCCAGGCGTTGAAGTCACGCTGGTTTGATGCGTCGAAAACGGATGCCGAGCGGTTCGACAGTGACACGTTGTTGTCGCTGGGCGGATGGTACCGCGATGATTTTCTGCTGAAACTGGCTTACCGTCCGACCGGGCACGCTGATCCCGTTGCGACCGCAATGTTATCGATGGCTCGATCGGGGCGTCTGGACGATTCCGTGGTTCAGCGGACCTTGGCGGATCCCGTGGTGAAGTCTTGTGCGCAGTGCCACGACGGGGCGTCAGTGGATCCGATGCGTTTGACGGGCGACGTCCGGTGGAACGAACCGATGACGCCGGATGACGGTCATCGGTTCTCACACGGACCGCATTTGAAGATCGCGGGACTGTCGGACTGCCAGCACTGTCACCGCGTGGATGAGTCGGCCGTGATGGATTCGGCCGGTCAGCGGGTGAACGCGGTGGGTTTTGCAGAGATGACCAAGGCGGATTGTGCGGTGTGCCATCGCCCGGGTGCGGCACCTGACGGATGCATGCAGTGCCACCGGTACCACCGTCATTGATGGGTGCACGCTACTTTCGCGGAGCGAAAGGCGACTATGTGACCCGATGGTTGAGATGTTTGGCCCGTGCGACTCGACGGTAGCGGGATCGGGGCCGATTCAGGTGCGTTGCTTCAGGGCTCGGACGCTACTTTCGCGGAGCGAAAGGCGACTTTGTGAGCCGCATGGTTGAGATGATTGGCCGATGCGCGACCCGTGGGTCGCGCGCTCGGCTCAGGGTTGGCGTTACTTCTTGGCCAATTCGGCTTCGACGGCTTTCACGACGATTTTGTCATCGGGCTTCGTTCGAGGCTCGAAGCGGTTGATCAAGTTGCCTTCGCGGTCGATCAAGAACTTTTCAAAGTTCCATGAAACCTTGCCGGCTCCCTTCGGCTTGACGTCTTGGCTGGTCAGGAATTTGTACAGCGGAGCGGCGCCGTCACCGTTGACTTCCAGCTTGCTGAACATCGGGAAGCTGACGTTGTATTCGCCAGTGCAGAATTCCAGGATCTTCGATTCCTCCCACGGCTCTTGGCCGGCAAATTGGTTGCACGGGAATCCCAGGATCACGAAACCTTGGTCCTTGTACTTCTCGTACATCGCTTGCAGATTTTCGTACTGCGGGGTCAGGCCACACTTGCTGGCGACGTTGACGATCAGCACGACGTTGCCTTCGTAGTCTTCCAAGTCGACCGTTTCGCCTTCGATATTTTTGACTTCGAAGTTCAACGCACATTCGTGCTCGGCTGATTCGGCTTTGTCGGCGCGGGCGGACGTGGTCATCAGGGCGGTCGCAACCAGGCAGGACAGGAACAGACGCATGGGCAGAATTCCGGTATGGGAAAGGAAGTGATGGAACGTCAGATCGGGTGGGCTTCGGCGAGGCCGTGCGAAGTTTGAGCCTCGCGAACGAGCTTCCGATTCGGGCGAAACTCGTCGGATCGTGCCGACAAGGCCGCCGGGAATATTTTCAAGTTCTGGGGTGAGTATACCGGCAGTGCTAGTGGCGACGGCCTCGTGGTCCGATTACGTTTTGATTTCTTCCCCTAAGCCGCGGTCCAAGGTTGACGGACGAACCGTTTACCCCCAGCATCCGCGGTCTGCCATTCCTTTCCGAATTTCATCCCGCCTCGAATTCGATCCAACCCAGGAGACTCGTCTGTGGATTTTGCACGTGGAAAATTGATGCTGGCCAGCTTTTTAACGCTGGTCGCATCGGGCATCGGGTTCGCCACCAGGACGGCGGCCGGTGGTCCTTGGGAACGCGAATTCAACATCGGGGGAGGTCAATTCGGTGCGATTCTTGGGGCAGGGTTCCTGGGCTTCGGGTTGATGATTTTCTTTGGCGGGATCTTGGTCGAAAAATTCGGCTACAAGAAACTGCTGATGCTGGCGTTCGTATTGCACTTGGTCAGTGCCGTCATGTTGTTCATCGCCAACCCGCTATTTGACGGATGGCGTGAATCGGATCCGGAGAACGCGACGCAGAACGTGTTCAACGTTTTGTTCTGGAGTGCGTTCCTGTTTTCGATCTGTCAGGGATTGTACGAAGCGGTCATCAACCCGCTGATCGCCCAGTTGTATCCGGACAATAAAACACACTATTTGAATATCCTGCACGCCGGATGGCCCGCCGGGATGATCGTCGGCGGTCTGTTTGCGGCTGGGTTTATCGGCGAAGAAGCCTGGTTCACCGAATTGCCCTGGCAATGGGCCTTGGCCAGCTTTGCGATTGTCGTCGTGGCCTACGGCATCATGGTGATCCCGGAAAAGTTCCCCGAAACGGTGGGCGAATCCAGCAGCGATTTTGCGACGGTTTTCTCGTGTTTCGCTTCGATCCCGTTCCTGGTTTTGATCGTTCTGCACGCGTTGATCGGCTACATGGAATTGGGCGTCGATTCGTGGATGACGAAGCTGATGGAGAACCTGTTGCCCAATTCGGTGCTGATTCTGGTTTACACGTCGATGTTGATGTTCGTGCTGCGGTTCTTTGCCGGCCCGATCGTCCACAAGATCAACCCGATCGGATTGCTGTTGGGCAGTTCGGTGATCGCATGCTTGGGACTGTTGTGGTTGGGGTCGCCGATCCAAAGCGTCGGCATGATCTTTGTCGCCGCGACGTTCTATTCGCTGGGCAAAGCGTTCCTGTGGCCGACGATGTTGGGGGTCGCGGGCGAACGGTATCCGCAAAGTGGATCGGTTGCGATGGGGGCCCTCGGAGCGGCCGGGATGTTGTGCGTCGGCCAGATTGCCGGCCCGCGGATCGGGACTCAGCAAGGGTTTTCGATGAGCGAGAATCTGCAGCAGACCGCGCCAGAAACATTCGAACGCTATGCCGAACCCGAAGCCATCACCGCTTGGGGTTACGAGTACCGGCCGTTGGATGCGGCGAAGTTGAACGCGGCCAATGGGGCGGAGTTGGGCGAAGACGGCAAGCCGGTTTCGACCCAGGCGTTGGCTGATGCGGAACTGATCGACGAAGCGGACAAGGAAGTGTTGTTGGCCAACGCCGACACGGACTTTTCGGCGGTTCAGGATTCGTATTTGTTCGGCGGCCGTCGTGCGTTGACGCTGACGTCCTATGTGCCGGCGACGATGGCGATCGGGTTCTTGGGATTGCTGATCTATTACCGATCGATCGGCGGTTACAAGGCGATCAAGATCGATCACGAGCATGAGGATGCGGAGGTCCCGGTGCCTCACGAGGCGACCGAGGATCCGCTGGAACGCCCGGCACCGACGGAGTATTAGGCGGCTGGAAGAGCCCTCCCCGGAAGCGGGTTTGAGCCGAAGCGGCTGCCTATTCCCTTTACCTCCTCCGGGAGGGTCGAGCCTTAGCGAGGGGAGGGTGCGCCGGCGGAAGAGCCCTCCCCGGAATCTCGTCCCTCGATTCCGACCCTCCCGCTTGCGGGAGGGTGAAGGTGGTACTGAGCCGAATGTGTAGGCGCCGGGCTGCGTTGCCGGAACAACAAAACCCGCGGCTAGCGCCTTGCGGCTCACATCGTCGCCTCTCGCTCCGCCGAAAGTAGCGTGCGCGGGGGTGCGTTCAGGATCGCAAGACACTAGTGCCAACACGCTGGCACCGGCTTGTGCCAGCGAACCAGTCCCGTTCACGCGGCGGATTTGGTGGCTAGAATCTTCGGCTTTCCAAAAACTCGGCATCGCCGATCCAGCCAGCCAACCACGAGAAACGATCCCCCGTGCTCAGGACCCACAACTGCGGCCAGCTCCGCAAATCAGACGTCGGAACGGAAGTCACCCTATGCGGCTGGGTCGAAAGCAAACGCGACCACGGCGGCGCTGTCTTCATCGATTTGCGTGACCGATACGGCATCACCCAGGTCGTCATCGGGCCTCCGGAAGCCGACAAATCGCTGATCGACCAAGCGGGTCACGTGCCTGCCGAAAGCGTGATCCTGATCCGCGGCAAGGTTTCGGATCGTTTGGAAGGCAAGACCAACGAGAAGCTGCCGACCGGGGAAATCGAAGTCCGCAGCGAGCATTTCGAGATCCTGAACGCCGCCGCGACGCCGCCGTTCACCCCGGGACAGGCCGAATTGCCGGGCGAAGATCTGCGGCTGAAGTATCGCTTTTTGGATCTCCGTCGGACCGAGATGCAGCGGGCGATGGTCTTGCGCAGCCGCATCGTCAAAATCATGCGGGACTATTTCGCCCAGCACGATTTTATCGACGTCGAAACGCCGATCCTGGGCCGCAGCACCCCGGAAGGCGCCCGCGATTATCTGGTGCCGAGCCGCGTGCATCCCGGGGAATTTTATGCGCTGCCGCAATCACCCCAGCTGTACAAGCAAATCTTGATGGTCGCCGGTTTTGACCGCTATGTCCAAGTCGCCAAGTGTTTCCGCGACGAAGACCTGCGGGCCGACCGCCAGCCGGAATTCACCCAACTGGACTTGGAGATGTCGTTCGTCGACGCGGACGACATCATGAGCCTGATCGACGGATTGGTCGCCGCGACGGCCAAGGAAGTCCTGGGCAAAGACATCGCATTGCCGTTGCCGCGGATGACGTACGAAGAAGCGATGCGTCGTTTCGGCAGCGACGCACCCGACCTGCGGTTCGGCATGGAAATCGTCGACGTCACCGATGTGGCCAAGAAGACGGAGTTTCGCGTGTTCCGCGGGACCGCCGACGCCGGCAAATTCGTTCGCGGCATCAACGTCAAGAACGCCGCCGACAAGTATTCACGCCGTCAGATCGACGAGCTGACCAGTTGGGTTCAAAACGATTTTGGTGCCAAGGGATTGGCTTGGTTCCGAGTCGAAGAAGACGGATCGCTTTGGAGCCCGATCGCGAAGAACTTTGACGCCGAACATCTGGCGGAGATCAAGGAAAAACTGGACGGCCAGCCCAACGACTTGCTGATGTTCTTGGCCGACACCTGGGATGTGACGTGTCGCGGATTGTCGGGGCTGCGTAAACGCATGGCCGTCGAATTGGAATTGTTCTCACCCAACGATCTGAATTGCAGTTGGGTGACCGAGTTCCCGATGTTCGAACGGGACGAGGAATCCGACCGTTACGTGGCGATGCACCACCCGTTCACCGCACCGCTGGCGGACGATTTGCCGCGGCTGAAAGATCAACCCGAAAAGTGTCACGCCCAAGCATACGACTTGGTGATCAACGGCAGCGAAGCGGGTGGCGGTACGATCCGGATTCACGACCCCGGCGTCCAGCAACAAGTGTTCGACTTGCTGGGGATCGACGAGGAAACCGCCAAGGATCGCTTCGGTTTCTTGCTGGACGCACTGAAGTATGGCGCGCCACCGCACGGCGGGATCGCGCTTGGCGTTGACCGCTGGGTGATGCTGTTCGCGGGCTTGGAGAACATTCGCGAAGTCATCGCGTTCCCCAAGACTCAAAAGGCTTCGGACTTGATGACCGAGGCGCCGGGCGAGGTCGACAGTCAACAGTTGGAAGAACTGCACTTGCGCACGATCAAAGCGAAGAGCTGATATCCTGGGCGGCGAACAAGATTCGCCATCACTGCCCAGGAGACTGTTCTGATGACCGGCCGCGACCTGATTCCGTTTTCTGTGCGTTGCGGTTTGGCGGCGCTGGCGCTGGTTTCGTTCGTCACATCTCGTGCGGTCGGCGACGATGCGCCGATCAACGTGTTGCTGATCACCAGCGACGACCTTGGGCTGCATTTGGGGTGCTATGAGGACCCGGTGGCACGGACTCCGAACCTGGACGCTTTGGCCGCCCAGTCGACGGTGTTTCGCAACGCGTATGTGGCCCAGGCGTCATGCAGTCCATCGCGAAGTGCGATGTTCACGGGGACCTACCCGCATACCAACGGGCAATACGCGTTGGTCAACAGCGGGTATTCGCTGCATCCGCGTTTCCGTGACCAGACGATTCCGAATCTATTGAAGCCGGCGGGTTATCGCACCGGGATCGCAGGCAAACTGCACGTTGCACCGGAGTCGTCGTTTGAATTCGACCAGCGGATTCGCGTCAACACACGCGACGTGGTCAAGACGGCCGATGCGGCGGCGGAGTTTATCGACCAGTCTGGCGACCAGTCGTTCTTTTTGATGGTCAACTATTCCGATCCGCACTGGGATCGCGAAAACGGTCAGGGGCCCTGGTTCTATCGTGATCAAGTCGCCGGGGTTCCGGCAAAGATCATGACCGCCGGCGATGTCCAGCCGTTCGCGTTCCAAGGCTATCGTTCCGAAGAGCATCTGGACCGCGTGGCGGGGTATTACAACGCCGTGCACCGGTTGGATGCGGCGATCGGCTTGCTGTTGGAACAGTTGCAGGAATCGGGAAAGGCGGACAACACGCTGGTGCTGTTCGTCAGTGATCATGGGGCACCGTTTGCGCGTGGCAAGACGACTTGTTACGAAGCCGGACTGCGTGTTCCGTTCATGATCCGCTGGCCGGGGCTGACCAAACCGCGAACCAGTTTGGCGTTGGTTTCGACGATCGATTTGTTGCCGACGATCTTGGATGCGGCTGGCGTGGCGATTCCCGATCACGTCCAAGGGGGTTCGCTGCGCAGGTTGACTCAGGGGGATGAATCGACGGCCCGTCGGTACTTGGTCGGCGAATTCCACTCGCACGGATTGATGCCGTTTTATCCGCGTCGGGCGATCCGAGATTCACGGTACAAGTTGATTCATAATTTGTTGCCCGGCCGAGACGTCCAGTCGCGGATGGATGGCGATCCGTCGATCAGTGAATCGCGTGATCGCGAGGCGATTCCGGCGGTGTTCGAGGCCAGTTACCTGCGATTCGCCGACGCACCGGAGTATGAGTTGTTCGATTTGGCGGCGGACCCTTGGGAGTTGAACAACTTGGCCGGCGATCCGGCGATGACGGACGTCCAGCAGCGATTGACCGGTGCATTGCGACAGTGGCAGGACGAGACGGAGGATCCGCTGCGGGACGGCGAGGTGATTCAGCGTTTCATCCGCAACGCCCAGGCTCGCAAGATCGTCCAGCCGCCGGTTCAGTGATGGTCCCCGGGCTGTCGATGTCGTCGTGGTTTTCCTTTTGGCTTCTTTCCGCTTAGGATCGACCCGCGGCTAACGCGGATACAGCTCGGCAATGTCGCCTCTCGCTGCGCGAAAGTAGCGCGAGAGTGTCTCATCCCGGGAGATCTGGTTCCTGCCTAAAACCCGCGTTGCAGGCCCGGCTGGATGTCGATGTCCAGCGACGCGTATTCGCCGCGACGAATCTTCTGCCAGGCGATCGCCCCCATCACCGCGTTGTCGGTGCACAGATCGGCCGGAGCGATCACCAAGTCAAAACCGTCACGGTCCGCGGCGTCTTGCAGCTGGCTTCGAAAAACGCCGTTCGCCGCCACGCCGCCGCCGACGATCAATCGATCCGCCTGGCAATGGCGGACCGCTTTGGCCGCCTTGGCCACCAGCACGTCGACCACGGCCGCTTCGAAGGAGGCGCACACGTCGGCCTTTTGATCATCGCTTAGATCCAGTTGGCTGAAATCCTGCTGGCCCGGTCCGACGATCGAATAGCGGACCGCGGTTTTCAGTCCGCTGAAGCTGAAGTCGAACCCGTCGTCGCGGATCATCGATCGCGGGTAGGCGTGGGCTTTGGGGTTTCCCGACGCCGCCAGCTTCGACACCGCCGGTCCGCCGGGAAAGCCCAGCGACAACATTGCGGCAACTTTATCGAACGCTTCGCCCGCCGCGTCGTCGATGGTCCCGCCCAGGTACGTCAGGTCCAAGGACGAATCGCATTGGTACAGACTGGTGTGACCGCCGCTGACGATCATGCCGACGCAGGGATACACCGGACGATCGACGGCCAGTTGGCAGGCGTACAAATGGGCGTGCAGGTGATTGATCGTGACCAGTGGTTTTTGCCAGGCGACCGCCAAGGTTTTCGCGGCCACCAATCCGATCAGCAGAGAGCCCGCCAAGCCTGGGCGATCCGCCACCGCGATCGCTTCCAGATCCGAACCCGCGACGTCGGCCTGGTTCATCGCCGTTTCGATCACCGGCAGGATGCGTTCCAAGTGGGCCCGAGCGGCGACTTCGGGGACCACGCCGCGGAAATGGCGGTGCAATTCGTCTTGTTTGGCGACGCACTGGCCCAGGATTTTGTCATCGCGGTCGACCACGGCGGCGGCCGTTTCGTCACAGGTGGATTCGATCGTCAGAATGGGCAACGTGCGGTCGAAATGGGGCTGGAGGAATGATGCGTGGCGGACGACAGTTTATCGGGCGGCAAAAATGGGCCGAATGGGGCAGGGATGCCAGCAAAAGGCCTTGACAGGGTTGGTAATGGCCCGATACTTGCGTCCTTCCCTGGCGAAAGCCTCGCCAGATCTTCACGCGCGGCCTGCGACCGAAGCGGTCGAATCGCTGGCGTGATGAAACACCGAATGTAGAGAATACGGACGAAAACGGACATTCCCACCGCTCATGCCAACCATTAATCAGCTCGTTCGCAAGGGACGCAAGTCCAAGAAATCCCAAAGTAAGGCACCCGTTTTGGATCGGTGCCCTCAAAAGCAAGGGGTTTGCTTGCAGGTCAAGACGATGACGCCGAAGAAACCGAACTCGGCGTTGCGTAAGATCACCCGGGTTCGCTTGAGCAACGGTAAAGAAGTCACCGTTTACATCCCGGGCGAAGGCCACAACCTGCAAGAACACAGCATCGTTTTGGTGCGTGGTGGTCGTGTCCGCGACTTGCCCGGTGTTCGCTATCAAGTCATCCGTGGTTCGCGTGACGCGTTGGGCGTCGAAGGCCGTAAGCGGTCGCGCAGCCGTTACGGGGCCAAGAAGTAGGCCGGGCGGAGCTTTCGTTTCCCCCACTGTTTGACGATCGGCTTTGTCGGGCTGGTCGTCGTCTGTTTTTATCCGACCCAACCAAATCAGAAATACCTGACGAAAGTCCAAGGACCAGGCCGAATCTATGGGACGTTTCACCGCCAGCCATACTCACCTCAAAGGCGACCCTCGCCACAATTCGCTGTTGGCCAGCAAGTTCATCAATTGCTTGATGCTGGACGGCAAGAAGACGGTTGCACAAAAGATCTTCTACGATGCGTTGGACGAAATTGCCAAGCGCAAGCCGGATGCCGGCGAACCGATCGAGGTTTTCGAAGCGGCCGTGGAAAACGTGAAGCCCTACATCGAGGTTCGCAGCAAGCGAGTCGGGGGGGCTAGTTACCAAGTGCCCATGCAGGTCAACCGCGCTCGTCAGCAAAGTCTGGCGATTCGTTGGATGCTGGGCGCAATTCGTGAGAAAAAAGGTCGTCCGACGCACCTAAAGCTTGCCGATGAGATCTTGGCTGCCTTTAATAAAGAAGGTGTCGCCTACACGAAGCGTGAGAACACTCACCGTATGGCCGACGCCAACAAGGCATTCGCGCACTTTGCTTGGTGATTTGCCCCATCGCCAGGCTGAGTTCCGCGGCTCGATTTGCCCCTCGAGCCGCGGTTTTTTTATGCGCCGACCGAAGCTAGCTTCAGTGTAGATTTGGGGGGGGCCGTTTGACGCGGCGTGTCAACCAGTCATCACCCTCCCTCCGGAAGGGGCGAGCCTTCGTTTTGAAGTTGCGTTTTTCTGGTACCCCGACGCGTCAGCGAGGAAGGAGTGATGTTGACATCGCCTCGCTCACGCTTCGGGTTACCAAAAAGAGCAATGTCTCGGGTAAAAGCGCAATTTCGAAAAGCCTTCGCGAGTGGAGGGCGCGCCGGCGGAAGAGCCCTCCCCGGAATCTCGTTCCTCGATTCCGACCCTCCCGAAGGGGCGGGAGGGTGAAGGTGCTGCTGGGCTGAATGTGTGGGCGTCGGGCTGCGTTGCCGAAACAGCGAAACCCGCGGCTAGCGCCTTGCGGCTCACAAAGTCGCCTTTCGCTCCCGCGAAAGTAGCGTGCGGGAGGGTGCGGCGGCGGATGAGCCCTCCCCGGAATCTCGTTCCTCGATTCCGACCCTCCCGCGGGGCGGGAGGGTGAAGGTGATGCTGGGCCGATTGTGTAGGCGTCGGGCTGCGTTGCTGAAAAAGCGGAACCCGCGGCTAGCGCCTTGCGGCTCACGAATCAGCGGCAAGGCGCTAGCCGCCGGTCCGGTTGGCAACGAGTCAATCGTGACGCTGTAAAACCCGCGGCTAGCGCCTCGCGGCTCACAAAGTCGCCTTTCGCTCCCGCGAAAGCAGCGTCCCCCTTCGCTTTCCAGAATCCGGCCGGGCCGATAACCTTGTCGATTCGGTCGACACGCGGACGTGATCTCCGTATTTTGCTCGGCTGAGTTCTCTCTGCTTCCCCATGGCGGATGCCTCTCGGCGCCCGCTGTCCCGTTAAAGCCGCATGAGCCCCTGCCGCAGATGGCACAAGACATCAACCAGATCCGTAACATCGGTATCATCGCGCACATCGATGCCGGCAAGACGACGGTTACCGAACGCATGCTGTACCTGAGCGGTGAGAAGCACCGTGTCGGGCGAGTCGACCATGGGACCACCGACACCGACGACGATCCGGAAGAACAAGAACGCGGGATCACGATCTTCAGCGCCTGTGTGAAGTACCAATGGAAAGGCTTCAACATCAACTTGTTGGACACGCCGGGGCACGTTGATTTTACGGCCGAAGTGGAGCGGTGTTTGCGTGTCCTGGACGGTGCGGTGGTCGTGTTCAGTGCCCGCGAAGGCGTCGAGGCACAGAGCGAAACGGTGTGGCGCCAGGCCGACAGGTACGAAGTCCCCCGCATCGTGTTCATCAACAAGATGGATCGCGAGGGAGCGGATTTTCAATCCGTCATCGACGACATCGGTCCGCGACTGGGCGGACGCCCGGTTCCGGTGGAGTTGCCGGTCGGCCAGGGGCCGCCGCACGTCGCCGACCCGTTCCGCGGAACGATCGATCTGGTCCGCAACAAAATGCGACAATTCGATCCGGAGACCGAAGGCAAGAACGTCACGGAGACGGAGATCCCCGATGAGTTTGCCGATGACGCGGCGCTGTGGCGCGAGCAATTGTTGGAAGCCGTCTGTGAAATCGACGAAGAGGCGATGGCATTGGTCATGGAAGACAAACCGGTGCCCGAAGAAATGGTGATCGCCGCGATCCGCAAGGGAACGCTGGAGCGCACCATCCAGCCGGTTTTCTGTGGCAGTGCGCTGCACGGCATCGGCGTCCAACCGTTGATGAGCGGTGTCGGCGACTATTTGCCCAGCCCACTGGATCGGCCTCCGGTGCAAGGTGTCGATCCCAAAAAGCGAGACAAGACACTTTCGCGACAGCCGGACCCGAAAGAACCGTTTTGCGGTTTGGTGTTCAAAATCTTGCCCGCCAAGACCGGCGACAACTATTGGATTCGTGTTTACAGCGGCGAATTGAAACAGAACAGCCGCGTTTACTGTCCGAACCGCGACAAGAAAGAAAATGTGGCTCAGCTTTGGCAAATCCACGCGAGTAAAAAGGATCGCGACGGCCAAACCGATACCGTGACCACCGGCGACATTTGCTGTGTGATCGGGCCGCGGTTCGCGATCACCGGTGACACCGTTTGTGATGTCAAGGAAAACATCGAACTGCCCAGCATCAAGTTTGCTGACACCGTGTTGTCGATGGCGATCGAACCGGAAAGCACGGCGGACCGAAAGAAGTTGGACGAGACGCTGGACATGCTGCGTCGACAAGACCCGACGTTCCAGGCGGTGGAAAACGAGGACATCGGCCAGACTCTGATCAGCGGGATGGGCGAATTGCACCTGGAAGTCATCCAGCACCGTTTGACGCGCGACTTTGGTTTGAACGTCAAGTTCTATAAGCCGCGGGTGAACTATCGCGAAACGATCGGCGGGACCGCCAGTGTCGTCGGCCAGTGCAACCGCCAGATCGGTGACAAGCAGATGTTCGCTCGCATCAACGCGACGTTTTCGCCGCTGGACGATGCTTCCAAGCCCGTGATCGTGTTTGATCGATTGCCGCCGGATTGTCTGCCCAATGACGTGCGGACTGCGGCGATTGAAGAATTCCGTCAGCGGGCCGAAGGCGGTGGCTTTATCGCCGGTTTCCCGTTGTCGGGTGTGAAGATCGAAGTCACCGACGCGGAGATGGCCGAAGAGGGCAGTGACGAAGTGGCGTTCCGGATCGCGGCGGGCGACGCGTTCGACAAAGGATTGGAACAGGCCGGTCCGGTGTTGCTGGAACCGGTGATGAAAGTCGAAGTCACGACGCCCGAAGATTACATGGGCGAATTGGTCGGCGACCTACAGCAACGACGCGCGATCGTCGCCGGCACCGAACAGCGGGGTGCGATGACGGTGATCACCGCCCATGCGCCTCTGAAAGAAATGTTCGGCTACAGCAGTGCCGTTCGCAGTCTGAGCCAGGGCAGGGCGGGTAGCAGCATGGAACCACTGGGTTACCAACCGGCTCCGAAAGAAGACGCCGAAACGTTTTCGTACTAGTTGGTCCGCTGGCTCAGCGTCGCGGGTTGTTCCAAATTTTGGCCGAATCAAGGCCGAGTGCAGAGTTGGTAGTGTTGCGTATGTTGGGACCTGCAATGCAGCCATCGCCCTGGGCTGCGTTGCCGAAACTGCGGAACCCGCGGCTAGCGCCTTGCGGCTCACATCGTCGCCTTTCGCTCCGCCGAAAGTAGCGCTGGGCTGAATGTGTAGGCGCCGGGCTGCGTTGGCGAAACGGGCTAACCCGCGGCTAGCGCCGTGCGGCTCACAAAGTCGCCTTTCACTCCGCCGAAAGATGCGTCAAGCAACGCTGCCATCGCAGGAGCGATAGGCGACGATCGATTTCAAGACGGTGGCCGATGCCAGATCACGGCCACTGCGTGATTTCACGGCCACTGGGCGATTTCACGACCGTTACGGGTCGACAGCTGTTGCCAAATTTCGCGATCGATCGATTCGGACACGTACTGGATCGAACCGTCCATGGCCCCGGCGTGAACGCCCCCGACGTGATAGCTTCGTGCCGTCACGGCGGCATAGGTGCGTGCCGGATTGCTGGGATCACGGCCTTCACGCATGTTGGTGAAATCGATGTCATATTCGACGCCGGATTGCAGGCAGGCCACACGGTGGTTGGGTGGGAACAAGGACGTGAACGCCGCTTGGTGACATCGGCCGTCGACCCACTCGGTGTGTCCGGTGTTTTGTTTGAAACTGCCGCCCAGATCGCAGACGTCTTCGGCGAACTCGGGGGCGTCCATCTCGCCGACCGTTCCCACGTCACGCAGGTAAGGCGTCCATCCCTTCACCTCCGCCATCGCCAGCGTGTTGCTAAGCCCGTCGATGCAGTCGCGGAATTTGAAGTACCGGCCGGGATGAAACATGCCTTCGCCGACTTCGCCGGTTCGCGGGTCGACGACGAACCAGACACCGGCGTTGGCGGCATAGTTCAGCTTGTAGTATTCCGGCCCGTCGTCACCCATGCGTGGCTGGTCGCCGGGATCGCTGGGGCATTGATAGGTCGCAACGCGTACCGCGGCGATCGGTGTCGACACGCCATCGACATCGACGAAGCTTTCGGTGTATCCGAAGCCGAAGTTGACGTTGTCCGCCAAGTTGGTGGCTTCCAAGAACGGCAAGATACGGGCCTGCATCGACCAGCCTTTGCCGTTGCCCGGTTCGGTCCAGCCGGGCGGCAGCCGCTTGTATGCCGATTCATAGTTATGGGTCGCCAGCAGGATCTGCTTCATGTTGTTGCTGCAGCTCATTCGCCGGGCCGCTTCGCGTGCCCCCTGGACGGCCGGAAGAAGCAAGCCCACCAGAACGCCGATGATGGCGATCACCACCAGAAGTTCGACCAGCGTGAAGCCGGCGTTGCGGTGAACGGGACGAAAAAACCGACGGCGCGCGTCAGCAGCGCAGGCACACATACCACACATGAGCGATGAACCCTGGAAGAAATCAGGAAGCAGTGTTGCGTGGCTGGCTAGGCGCGATGTCGGATCGGTGATCTCGCATCCGCCGTGGCTGGCTGGGCATTGAAGAGCCGCAGCTTATCGAGAATGATTGTCAACAACAAGACGCCGGCTGGTCAAAAAGAGGGGTGAACTTTGAGCTGGTCGAAGTAGGGCGTTTCCGTGCACCTAAGCCCGCGTTTTTGGGGGCTGCTGTTTCGCGGCACTAGGTCCCCGGGCGGTTGCCGTACCAGCGGATGTGCATCCGATCGCAGTACCGAAACCCGTGTCGGTCGCACCAGGGACGCAGCCACTTCGCCGCCTGGTCCAGCGATTCGGCCGTGACCCCCTGCGGCATGATCCAGACCTGTGCCGGGGCCACCCCCAGTGCTGAAACGATATCCAAGGTTTCATCCGTCTCGTCGATTCGGTCGACGACGAATTTGACTTGGTGGTCCACCGCGGCGTCGATCAATCGCCGCATCGTCGCGACTGGCATCCGGCGTTGTTCGTGAAGCCGGGCCCAGCGTGGGTGCTGTTCCGGGGCCGGTCCGCTGCTGGAAAGCTTGGGGCTGAGCGACAGCAGATCGCAGGTAAGATCGCGCCAGGCCGTTCCGGCGGTTTCGATCGTCACGTGCAGGCCTTCGCTGCGGAGTCGCCGGCACAGCGTTTCGACGGCCGGAAAGATCAGCGGTTCGCCGCCGGTCAGCACGACGTGCCGACAATCGCCGGATCGCGACGCTTGAATCGCTTGGCGGACCAGTTCACCGACGGTGTGTCGCTGGCCGGTCGGTTGCCAGGATGCGTAGGGCGTGTCGCAGAACCAGCACCGCAAGTTGCAGCCACTGAGCCGGATGAAAAAGCTGTTCGTCCCCGTCAGACCGCCTTCGCCTTGCCGACTGAGGAAGGTTTCTGCGACCGGCAACATCGGGACGCGCGGACCGACACCCCTACCCGATTCGGCGACCGGCTGGCAAACTTCGCGAAAGATTTCTGGAGGACCCAACGTGACTGATTCAAACGAAAATTCGTTTCGTGACTTGTTGGAGGTTTTCGACAACCCCAACCCGGAACGCAACTTTACCATCGAACACATTTGCCCGGAATTCACCTCGGTGTGTCCGAAGACGGGCCAGCCCGATTACGGCAAGATCATCTTCACCTACATCCCGGATCAGGTGTGCGTGGAGCTGAAGAGCTTGAAGATGTATCTGCAGGCCTTTCGCAACGAAGGCATCTTCTATGAAGCGGTGACCAACCGGATCATGGACGACTTTTTGGCCGTCGTAAAGCCGCGGCGGGCTCGCGTTGACAGCGAATGGACGCCCCGCGGTGGTCTGCGCAGTAACATCACGGTCGAATATCCCGAGCCGTAACGGCACGCCGGGCGACCGCCGGCCATCCGTTTTCAGATTCCCACCCCAAAAGACCGCCACGTCCACCATGACCTGCCCGCCAATCTTGTTGTCCGGCTTTGCCGATGAATCCGCCAATGAAAAACTGGCGATCCAGCAGTACACCGCGTTCGCCGCGATCGGATTGAAGTATCACAGCATCCGATTCGTCGATGCCGGCGACGGTATCAAGAACGTGATGGCGTTGTCGGAAAAAGAGATCAATCACCTGGTCAATCTTCAGGCCGATTACGGGCTGAAGGTCAGCAGCATTGGTTCGCCAATCGGCAAGGTGAAGTTGTTGGACCAAGAGGACGGAACGCAGAACAAGTTCATTCCGTTCGACCAATATCTGGCCAACGACGTTCAAACGGCTTGTGACCGGGCCGAAGCGTTCGGATGCAAGTTGCTGCGTGGTTTCTCGTTCTATCATCCCAAGGGAACCGCACCGGAAGACCACTTGGACCAGGTTTGCGATCAACTGACGGCGATCGCCGAGGCCTGTGACGCGCGTGGATTGACGTTCGGTTTGGAAGTCGAAGCGAACTTGGTCGGACAAAGTGGCGACTTGTTGGCAAAGATCGCCAGCCAAGTGAATCATCCCGCGATGGTCACGATCTTTGACGGCGCGAACATCGTCATGCAAGGCTTCACGCCGGACCAAGTGTACCGCCAGTATTTGGCGATGAAGCCCAGCCTGGGTTGGCTGCACATCAAGGATTACAGCGATCCCGCGTTGACCGGTCGCGTCGAACACGTCGACGAGGAATCGGCCAGCCATTTCGTTCCCGCGGACCGCGGCGACAGTGCCCACGAAGCGATCTTGCGCGACCTGCGTGATTTCATGCCGACGTTGAACCAGCGGATGACGGCTCGCGGCGTCGACGGCGTGTTCATGGACTTGGAACCGCACCTGAAGGGCGGCGGCCAGTTCGGCGGGTTCAGCGGTCCGGATGGGATGGGCGTCGCCGTGCGTGCGTTGTGCCGAGTGTTGGACTACGTGGACTTGCCGTACCAACTGCGGACGTTTGACGATTTGAAATAGCGCGATCCGAAGCGACACGATTCGAAACCACGCTTTGCACCGACCGCCGGGGAATCCGCCGTGCGGCGTTGCGTTGAACGTTTGCCGTTTTGTTTTTTGGTTGACTGAGTTATCAGAGTTGACTGAATGCCATGAACCGGGACCCCGAACATCGGTTGACTCAGCTGGAGATTCAGCTGGCGCATCAAATCCGCTTGTTGGATCAATTGAACGACGTGGTGGTGGAACACGGCCAGCGGCTGATGCAGCAGGAACGCACGATTCGTCGTCTGCGTGACGAGATCAAGTCGTTGAAGGCGGGCGGTGGCCAGGACGAGCCACCGATGACGCTGGAAGACGAACGCCCGCCTCATTATTGAGCGATCGCTGGCGGCAGTTTCGATCCGAATGGTCGCCTTTCGCTCCCGCAAAAGTTGCGCAAGCGGACGCTATTTTCGCGGGAGCGAAAGGCGACGTTTGGGCTGGCGGTTAGGGCGTTGGTTCGCCGGCCAAGAAGACGTGTCGACCGGGCGCGATGGCGATCAAGTAGTGGTTCCGGCCGTCTTCGATCGAAACCGTCGTTTGCACCGGAGTTCCGATTTCGCCGCCGTCGAAACCCAGCGGCGTCAATGTGACCGCGTGTGAACCCGTGGGCAACTCGGCACGTAAGACCTGGACTTCGCGAGGCAACAGTCCCCAGCACCGGGTGTCCGCGGATTCGCTGGCGCTCCACGCGGATGCCGCGGCCAAATGGAACAGCTTGCCCGGCGTGCCGGACAGTCCCAGTTGTCGGCCGGCTGTGGCGACCATCGATTCCTTGGTGACTCGTCGCATCACCGCGCGGGCGATCGTCCAAGGCCGTTCGATTTCGTTTTGGCGGATCGCCAAGTCGGCGACATCGGTCAGCGTTTGGGTCGCTCCGTAGACTTGACCGTCGATCGTGGTCGCCAGTGCGGCGGTGGGCGAATCGGGGATCGCCACGACGGGGATTTTGACGCTGGCGATGTTGCCCAGGATCACTTGGCGATCATCGTCGTCTTCGTCAGACTCTTCGTCGTTGTTGACGTTGCTTAGCAGAGCCGACGCGATGTTCATCGCCATTGTCGTCGTTTCCGCTTCTTGTTCGACCAACACCGGGCCGCGACCGACACAGGCCAAGACATAAATCACGCCGTGTCCCGGACGGCTGTGGGTGCCGCCGCTGGCACGGGCGATGTCTTCGTGGGCCGGTCGAAAGTCCGGGCGAATCTGACTGACCAACTGGTATGCCTTGGTCGCATCGTCATAGTCGCGGTGGGTGGCTTCGCGAAGCACGCCACGCAAGTACGACGTCATCGCAATCGGCTGGTACGCTTGGGTGCCCGCTTCGGCCACCGTTTCCATCAACCCGCGTTCTTCGGCGTGCTTGGCCAGTTCTTGTTGCTTCATCTGGGCCTGCAGCGTGTACGCTTCCGCATCGGCCGCATCGCGTGACAGCGAACACAGGGCCAGCATGCTGCGGATCATCACTTGCTCGTATCCGCTGCTGCGATAGATCCGTGTTCGGTCATCGGTGACCATCGATGCGGTATCGGCCAGCGGTGTCAGCAGCGGTCGACTGTCGAACTGGTCACGCAGTTTTCGTAAGCGTTGTTCGGCGGACAGCGAATCGCCCGACGCCAGTTCGACGATCGCCAAGTCCAACGACGCAGCGTCGCTTTCCTTGGATCGGCCGTCGGCAATTTCACGCAGCGTCGCATCGGCCACGCCGAGGTCGCCGGCGGCAAAGGCGGATCGCGCCGTCGCCATGTCGGGGCGGTGCACCGCGCACCCGACGTTGCAGACCGCCAGTGCCAGTATGACGGTCGTCCACACCGGGGCAGGGCGGGCGTTTCGAAACGCGGTGGCGGATGACAGATCGGACGACATCGGCAAAGGGCGACTCAGCCGTCGGCTTGGTCAAACAGACCGAAATTCCACCACTTGCCGGCACGAGTCTTGTGGTAACCCTTGCGGATCTTCGCCGACTCCTTCAAGTAGTCGCCGCTGTGAAGGTTGACCATTTCCAGGGTCAACAGGTAATCACGCTGGGTGCTCTTGTTGCGATCGGTCGTCCCCGTGGTGATTGTGCCGTACAGCAAGTAGTCGACCGGCGTGCCTTGGCGGCCCAGGGCGGCGGCAAAGATCGATCGGTTTTCCGGCAGGTACAGCGAATCGGGACGCATGCGGGTTTCTCGAAGGGCGGCGTCGACCATTCGCCGGCTGATGCTGCGGAACGTTTGGGCACCGTTGATCTGCGAATCGATCCGCTCGTACAACTGTTCTTTGAAGTCCACCAGTTCTTCGGCGCTACGGTTCTCCAGGCCGATGAAGCAGACGGTGGCCGGACCGGTCGACAGTGCCGGGGTGACCGAACCGTCGATCGCCGGAGCCATCATTTCGCCGGGAACGAAACCCGCGGGCTGGACGCTTGGCGGGCATCGCGACAGCAATTTGGCGACCGATTCATCGACCAGCGGGTTCCACGTGGCGGCACCCGCGGCGTGGCTGCCGACCATGTCTTTGTCGTCGGCGGCCAGCATGTGTCCGTATTGGTGTGACGCGCATCCGGTGGCCGCAACGCCGGTGGTAGCAACCAGAGCGAGGCCGCTCAGACGGCGGGCGAAGGTTCGGCGAGAGCAGGTCGCAGATCCGGCGCGTGTTTCTTGACTCGAGCGTGCCGCGGCACGTTGGGTCGCACTGCAATGGGGTTGATCTGACATCGGACTCAAGTTTTCTCTACTGGTTTGCCAGGAAAATGGCTCAATCGGCTCGCAGTCGGCTTGTCGCCAGCGTCGGAGCTATCAAAATGTCGCCGCCGGAGGCCAGGTCACGTTCGAGAACACTGCCCCGACCCGGTCGCCGGCTCCTTTGAACACTTCCGCGGCGATTCGATCCGGCCGCACCGCAAGCCCCAATCACGATCATCTGATCGGATGTCGGGCGATGACGGGTCGGCATTTGCCGCGATGCCGACATCTTTTCGCTGACCGGCCGAACCGGCGAAGTTGACGTAGAATCCCCATATTCTGATTTCAGCGCTTTTTGCCCTCGATTTCTCCACCCCCCAACTGTCCAGCATGTCACTGATCGACGCGACGTCCACCGTTACCGCTATCGCCCAGTCCACCGCCGTCGCTGTCGCCGCCGGCGTCGGTGATTCGGTGGCCGACCCCCGCGAAAGCTTTTCGGACGTGACGGCGTCGCCGACCGCGATGGTCGATGACGATGATGACGACGACGATGATGATGACGACGACGGGGACGATGACTTCGACGACGATGGCGGCCAGGACGGCGATGGCAATCCCGGTGACGGCGGGTTCGGCGACGGGCTGGACGAAGACGACGACATCGATGAATTCGATGACATCGACGAAGACGACTTCGATGACGATTTCGACGACGACTTCGAAGAAGAGCTGGACGACGATTACGAGATCGAGATCGACGACGAAATCAGCGCGGAATTCGGGCTGAACACGGCTTCCGACGATGACGACGACAATCTGGACGACGCCGATAGCTTCGACGATTTCGAAGACTCGATCGACGACTGATTCTGCCCCACGCACGCGGCGATCATCGCCTTTCGGTTCGCGAAAGGCGCGGCGGTTCCCTATCGCTGTTCCGCTTCTTTCTCAATTCCAGCGATGCGGTCAGCCAACCGATCCGCATTGAAATCTGCGGAGGCGATCGCGCGGTGATCCAGCAAGACGCAGCGATCCCCAAACTGGCGGCTGTGGTTCAGTGGCACCGGACGATCACAACGTCGTGGGCTGGATCGGTGCATCGATCGAAACGCTTGGCCCAGCGGCACGCCGTTCGACTGGCCCAGCCGGATCACGTGATCTCGCGTCGATTCGTCGGCGACCAGCCAAGCGATCTTGTAATGGCATCCCACGTCATCGTTGGACGACTCGGCCGGCGCAGCGACCCGTTGCCACCGATCCAAGCGACCGCTGAGCGACTGCAATAGCTGCGCCACCCGGGCTTCGCGGGCGATGGTCGCATCGGCCAGTTTCTTCAATTGCGGGAGCAACACCGCGGCTTGGAACGTGGAGATCCCGAAGGCGTCGCTGGGGCGATCGGCCAGGGACCGCAGTCGCGCCGCGATCGCATCGTCATCGGTCAACACGGCGCCACCGCCACCAGAAGTCAGCGGTTTGGAGCCGCCGAAGCTGAGTGTCGCGACGTCACCGAAGCAGCCCGCCGGTTTTCCGCCGATCCGCATCCCGGGGGCTTGGCACGCGTCTTCGATCAAAGTCCATCCGCGTTCGCGACACCGTTGGGAGATTCTGGCGATGTCGGCGGGCTGGCCAAATAGATGCGACACCACGACGGCTTTGACCGACTTCGCCACATCCGATCCGGCGATCTCGTCCAGGCTTGTGGCCGACATGCTGGCCCGGTCCGGATCGATGTCGGCTAGCACGGGGCGAGCCCCCAACAGTTCGACGGCTCGGAAATTGCCCGGATAGTCGAACGCTGCGACGACGACGCCATCGCCCGGGCCGACACCGGAGGCTCGAAGCGCCAGTTCGACGGCCAACGACCCGCTGCTGACCGGTCGAGCATGATTGACCCCGAACGTCTCGCAGAGCGATCGGATCAAGTCATCCTTGATGGGTGAATCGTAGGCCGCCCAGTCCGCGAGTTCGGATCGATGGCGGATCGCTTGGGCAATTTCCTCGGCAGCGATCGGCCACAGGTCATCGCCTGTCGGAAAGGAGGGCTCGGGCGGCTTGGGCAAGAGAGCGGGTTGGGGATAGCGTTGGAGGGTTGGAGTCAGTTTTGGAGGAGCGAGCGTAAGCGCTGGTCGTGTTGGATGCCAGCGCTTCCCGGGCGGGATCGGGTGTCGGAGCAAAAGTGCGTCGATCGGTGATCCGCTTTGCCGGTTCCGGGGTGTCGATCGTCGGGGCGTGAAACGAAACCACGCAAAGTCGTTCAGGTGGCTGGGCTTGTGACCTTTTTTGGGCTTCCATATCATGCCGCATTCGTTTCACGCGCCCCAGTGCGGGGCTAGACGGCATCCGCATGACGGACGCCCCCAATTGCCTCTGACGGCAAAGGCGGCCCGCTTTTGTTCAGTTTCCACGTTCACGTTTTTATTGACACAATCACCGCCGAACCGGCGTTGATGATGGCATCGGCTATTGACGGCTTCGATGCGGTCGCCGGAATGCTCGCCCAAATCGGTGGTGACGCCGCCGGGGCGGCCGCCGACGGAGCCGCGGTTGATGGCGCCGCAGGCGGCGAAGACCCCGGTTTTGTCCAGCGTTTGTTGGCCAATCCGTTGCTGTTGCCGATCTCGTTGTTCGTCATTTTCTATTTGACCTTCATTGCCCCCGAACGGCGCAAGAAGGCGGACGAGGCCAAGATGATGGCGTCGTTGTCCAAGAACGATCGGGTGATCACGATCGGCGGCATTCACGCGACGGTGGTGTCCGTCGGCGGTGATGACGGCGTGGTGACGTTGAAGATCGACGAAGGCGGCGGCACCAGGATCAAGGTCAATCGATCGGCGATCGCCAGCATCACCGAATCGGCCAACAAGCCAAAGACCGACGGCAAATCGGCCGCGACCACGGAAAAGGCTTAGGAAACGAATCGCGTCCCCGATTTTTTTATCTCCCACACCACCTCTCTCACTGCCGGCGACGCCATGATGGCGTCACAACACGGCCCCCAACCATTCGACCGGATTCAAGAAACTAACGATGGACTGCAACTTCACCGATGGGCTGATGATTCTGGCCCAGTCCGCTTCGGTCAACGCCAGCGATGTCGCGGCGGATCAGCCCAGTGCCGCCGGCCCGTGGATCGCCATCGCGATCGCCGCCGCCGTCCTGATCTTGCCTTTCGTGGTGGGATCATTCTTGGCCAAGGCGATGCGGATGCCACAGATGGCCACCCGCCTGGGCTTCATCCTGTTGGCGGTCACCGCCAGTGCCGTGGTCTTGCTGAACAAGCTGCCCGGCCTGGGTGTCGACCTTCGTGGTGGAACGATCCTGGTTTACGAAATCGACCCGTCCAAAAACGAACAGAAACAAGCCGACGGGGGCCAGCGGATTCAATCCGAAAGCTTGGTCGAACCGCTGACCCAGCGGATCAACCCCAGCGGCACGCAAGAAATCGTGATTCGCCCGTACGGCGAAAACCAAATCGAAATCATCGTGCCCGAAGTCGACCAGCGTGAAGTCGACCGGATCAAACAGCTGATCGAAGAAGCCGGGATTTTGCGGTTCGCGATTGTCGCCAACCAAGCCGACCACCAAGCCATCATCGATTTGGCACGCACCAACGCGGAATCGGATTACCCGTTGCGTGAGATCGTCGGTTCGACCGACGGACTGTTGTACGGACGCTGGGTCGCCGTGGGCCGCGAAGCCAACGAAGTCGACGGAGTCCGTCCGTTCCGGCTGGGCGTCGGTAACGCCACGCTGCGCAACCCGGACACCGGCAATTTGGTCAACCCGCCGGCACAAGCCTTGTTCAGCGACGAACCCGGAACTCTGGCACGCTGGGTCGCCGATCAAGGGATGAGCGGTCTGGAGATCTTGATGGTCGTCGACCCGCTGTTGGACGTAAAAGGCGAAGACCTGTCGTTCGCATCGGGAACGGTTGACGAACGTGGCGGTCCCGCCGTCGCGTTCAACTTGACGGACCAAGGTTCGGGCCGCTTCCGTGCACTGACGACCAACAACGCGCCCGTGGGAACGCGTCAACGCCAGTTGGGGATCGTGCTGGATGACGTCCTGTTGTCGGCTCCGACGATCAACGAGCCCATTTCAAAACAAGGTCGGATCACGGGCAACTTCACTCGCGAAGAAGTCGATCGCTTGGTCGCGGTTTTGGAAGCCGGTCAATTGCCGGCGGCTTTGACGCCCCAGCCGATCGCAGAAAACCAGATCGATGCAACGCTTGGTAAAGACACGATCGAAAAAGGCGTTTGGGCCATCGTCGTTTCCTTGGCGTTGGTGCTAATCTTCATTCTGGTCTACTACATGTTTTCCGGGGTTGTCGCTTGTATCGCCTTGTTGCTGAACCTGGCGATGATTCTGGCGACGATGGTGTTGATCAACCAACCGCTGACGTTGCCTGGCTTGGCCGGTCTGGTTTTGACCGTCGGGATGTCGGTCGACGCGAACGTGCTGATTTTCGAACGCATCCGCGAAGAACTGAAAAAGGGTGCGAAGCCTCGGATGGCGATTCGCAACGGTTTCGGGCGTGCGACGACCACGATCATCGACGCCAACCTGACCACCTTGATCACGGCCATCGTGTTGTACGCGATCGGCACCGACCAGATCCGCGGCTTTGCCGTGACGTTGATCTTGGGGATCCTGTTTTCAATGTTCACCGCGATCTATGTTTCGCGAACGATCTTTGACATCGCCGAAAAGAAGGGTTTCCTTTCGCTTGGCATGCTGGATTTTGTCAACAGCATCCGGTCGTCCCTGGCCGGCGGTGGTCAGTTCGATTTCATGGGCAAGGGCAAGATGGCCATGGTGGTTTCCGGGTTGCTTGTCACCCTGGGAATCGCCAGCTTGGTGATGCGTGGCAGCAGCATCTTTGACATCGACTTTGCCGGTGGATCGTCGGTCCAGTTCCGCGTCGATCGCCCGGTCGATACGGACCAGGTCCGTGCGATCGTCGACGGTGTGTTGGTCAGCGACAGCGGTGATGATCTGCAAGGGACCGTCAACGGTGTCAGCATCGAAGGCATCCCGGACGGGACCGTCTTCAAAGTCGACGCGCCGATCGACCAGGTCGACGATTTGAAAGCGTTGATCGAACAAGGATTTGAAAACTCCGACGTCGCCGATTTGGTCACGTATCAAGTCAGTATCACGCCGGCCGGTGACGCCAGTTGGTTGCCACGTCGTCGCAGCCTGGACCCCAGCCGTGGGCTGTTCGACCCGCAAACGGGAACGACTTTGGCTGCCGCGTATGCCCAAGAGGACGACGCGAACGGCGATGAAGCCGCCGACAGCGATTCGGCAGAAGGCGAATCGGATGAAACGATGGAAGTGGAGCTGCCTGGCATCGTGTTCAGCACGGCAGTGGTCCAGTTGGGCGTCGGCGATGAAGACGCCGGGGCCGCGATCAACGGAAAGACTTTGATCGACAAGATCGTTCAATCCGCCTCGGCGGCAGGCATCGAAGTCAGTGATCGCGAGATCAAGCTGACTCCGATGGGCGACAACGCATCGGAATGGGCACCGGATTCGGCACTGACGTTCGATCAATGGAAGGTCCAATTGCCGATGGGCCAGGCCAAAGCCGATGCCGTGATGTCGCAACTGGAAAGCGATCTGAGTAGTGAACCGATTTGGATCAGCAGCAGCAGCGTCGGATCGCGTGTCGCCGGCGACATGATCAGCCGTGCTTTGGGGGCGTTGTTCGCCAGTCTGTTGTCGATCATCGCCTACATTTGGTTCCGATTCCAACGTGTGATCTACGGCGTCGCCGCGGTGTGTGCGTTGATCCACGACGTGCTGATCACGCTGGGTGCGATTGCCGTCAGCTACTGGTTGGCCGACGCGTTGGGATTCTTGTTGATCGATCCTTTCAAGATCAGCCTGACCGTCGTCGCCGCGTTGCTGACGATCATCGGTTACTCGTTGAACGACACGATCGTCGTGTTTGACCGGATCCGTGAAACGAAGGGCAAGAGTCCTCGGTTGACCGGTGAAATGATCAACAGCAGCATCAATCAAACGCTCAGCCGAACGTTGCTGACGTCGATCACGACGTTGATTGTGGTCGTGTTGTTGTACGCCTTCGGCGGTGCCGGCATTCACGCCTTCGCGTTCTGTTTGGTGATCGGAGTGCTGGTCGGGACGTACAGCAGCATCTTCGTCGCCAGCCCGATTCTGCTGTGGTTGGTCAACCGTGGCGAAGCCAAAGCGGCTGCCTGATCAAACGTTCAACGTTTTGAAAGAACGGATAAGTCGGGGACTGTTTTCAGTCCTCGGCTTCTTTTATGCGCCGGTGGGAAGCGGAAGGAAGCTCGGCGACGTGCGTGTGCCGCGTAGGCCAGACCAAGGATGTTTCCATCGAGCGCATTTGCGACGCGATTGATGGACGCCGCTTGAGAGAACATTGAGCCGCTCGGACGCGACTTTCGCGGAACGCCATGTGACAATATGCAAGCCGCTGGGCGCTAGCCGCGGGGCCGGTCGTTTCGCCGGCGATACCTGACGCTAGCGCGCTGGGCCCAGGCTCCCGGCGTTCTCGATCGTTCTCCGACGCGATTTTCGCGGGAGCGAAAGGTGACGATGGGCTCGGGTCAAACCACCAGCACAATGGCGATGCTGAGCAGACCGGCGGCGATCAGACGCTGGGTCATCACTTTCCCGCCGGCGGCTTGTTCCGACTTGCTGAACCAATGCCCGACCATCCAGATCAGGACCACGGCCCACAATCCGCGCGAGCTGTAAAGCACATTGGCTTCGGCCGCGTGTCCCCAAGTGCTGATCGTGCACGTCAAGAACACTGCTTGAAGAGCCATCAAGAATGCGCCGCCGGCGATCCAGGGCAGGGCAGCCGGTTCCAGCCGACGCAGGGGCGCGGAAAAGAACGGGACCAGTCCGATGGACAGGACGCCCGCCCAGCCCATCACCAGCGGCATCAGCCGAGTCGTGCTCCAGACCGGTCCCCAATACTGAAGCAAGCAATCAAAGATCGCGTAGCAGACCGCGGCTCCGATCGATGCGGCTGCCGTCAGCAACAACCGTCGATGATGGCCGCCGGCACCGCTGGCACCCAGCATCGCCACCGCGACGGTTGACAAGACCGCCGCAGTGATCAGTTTCCAGGCGTCGCTGGGGATCTTTCCGTCGCCGTATCCAAGCCAGGATACCGTCAACGTGATGGCGGTCACGATCAAGATCTTCAGCCCCATCAATGGCGTCGCGATGCTGACGTCGCCCAAGTTCAAAGCCACGACAACCAAAGCTTGGCCACCGACAAACAGCGTCGCGATTAGGATGGGCTGCCACCAAAGCGACCAATCCACTGGCGTGTCGCCCCACAACCAAAGCGGGGCAAACAAGATCGTCGTCGCCCAATTGCAAAGAAACGTGACTCTCCAAGGTCCCGGTCGCCAGTCGGTTGCCCGCTTCAGGCACAACACAGCGACGGTGTACAGCAGAGCGGCGGACAAGACAAAAACGGTGGCGATGCTGGACATCCAGGCGGGACTTTTGGCGAAAGAGACGGAGCAGGGCGGGATGCTGAATCGTAGGGTCCCCGGTCGTCTGCGATAGGGGACGCGGCGCGTTGCCAGACTGCTTACCCGGCTGCCTGCCAGACTGGACGCCAAGGTCGCATCGCCGTGTGAAACCGACGTGGGAAACAGTCGCCCGTCAAATCCATGATGTGGCCGGCCTGGCAGTCTGGGAAAACCAGGCATCTTGCCGATCAACGCAAAAAAAAAAGCCACGGGGCAGATCCCGTGGCGTCGTGTTTGATGCAGGCGATGGCCGATGGCGATCAGCCGGCCAATTTCAATTGCGGGCGATTGTCGGCGGCGGAGGCGGCCAGCATGTTCCGCAGACGCTCGAATTCATCGCTGTCGCTGAAGTGGATCGTGATCTTGCCACGGTTGCGAGCCGACGATTTGATTTCGACTTTGGTGCCGAAGACCATTCGTAATTCGTTCTGCATCGCTTCGACTTGCGGCGAAACGGTGCGTCGTTTTTGACGGGTGGCGTTGACGACCTTCTTGCCGGTCTCTTCGTCTTCCTCGGCCTGCAGCATCTGGGCGACACTGTTCTCGGTGGCGCGGACGGACCATTTTTCTTCGATGATCTTGTTGGCCGTACGGATCTGGATTTCCTCGTCGCCGATCGGCAGCAGGGCACGAGCGTGACCAGCGGTGATCTGTTTGGCGGTCAGTTGGTCAAGGATCGCTTGGGGCAACTCCAACAAACGCATCAGGTTGGCGATCGTGCTGCGGTCGATCGACAGGCGGCGAGCCAAGTCGTCTTGCTTGCACTTGTGCTCTTCGATGTACCGCTTGAACGACAGCGCCTTTTCGACCGGGTTCAAGTCCTTGCGTTGCAGGTTTTCGATGATGGCCAGTTCGGCCACCAAGCGATCATCGGCTTCGCGGACTTCGGCGCGGATGGTCTTCAGGCCGGCATGGATCGTCGCGCGAAGGCGACGTTCGCCGCTGATCAGCTGGTACCGTCCATCGACGATCCGGACCAGCACCGGTTGCAGTTGCTGGTGGTTCTTCAGGCTTTCGGCCAGCGACGCGATCTCTTCCGGATTGAATTCACGTCGCGGCTGGAACGGGTTCGCCTCGATTTCGTCGACATTCAATTCCAGCGACGGGATCGACGATCGGTTTTCGCCGTTGTCATCGAAGGACTCGGGAATCGGGTTGCCGTCGGCATCCACGGGGGTACCGAGCAAGGCGGCCAATCCCTTGCCCAAACGACGATCCTTGGCGGTCGTTGCACTAGTCATGCTGAAGCACCTCCATGCACAGCTGGGTATACGCGAACGCGCCGCGCGAACGCGGGGCGTATTGAAAAACGGTCTGGCCGTGGCTGGGGGCTTCGCACAAGGCGACGTCCCGCGGCACGACCGAATCAAACACAATGTCGCCGAAGAATTCTCGGACTTCGGCGTCGACTTCGTGGGTCAGTTCAAGATGCGGATCGTACATGGTCAGTAGGATTCCGCCAAAGGTCAGTCTGCCGTCGGTCGACACGATGACCTTTTTGATGACTTGGATCAGCTGGGTCAGCCCTTCCATGGCGAAGTATTCGCATTGGATCGGGATCAAAACCTCGGTGCTGGCGTTCAATGCCGACTGGGTCAGTGCACCGACGCTGGGCGGACAGTCCAACAGGACGAACTGGTGAGTTTCGGCCAGGGTGTCCAAGTGTCGGCGGACCAGTTGGGTTTCGTTGGCGTCGGAATTGGCCAGCCGGTCGACGTCTTGGAACGTCCGGCTGCCCGGGATGACGCTGAGGTTATCGATGGATGAGGTCTGGATGCCGTCGATGATCGATTCTTCGCGAACCAAGGCGTGCCCGTCACAGGGGGCCAAGCCGATGGCACTGGTCGCGTTGCACTGTGGATCCATATCCAACAACAGCACCGTTTGGCCGGACATGGCCAAAGCCGCTGAGAGGTTGACGGCTGTGGTGGTCTTACCCACGCCGCCTTTCTGATTTACTACGCACAGGATCCTACCCACGACCCGATCATCCTTGTTCCTAGCGTCGGTGAGGCTCGCATTTTCGGCTGCGAAAGCGTTCCGACGACGGTGGGAAGGTACGAAGAAAGGCGTGAAGAGGGCAAGATTGGTTTCATAGGAAACTTGTTCCACCCAGGTTGCCTGGTCTGCCTGTTTCGCGTGGAACGTTCAGCGACCATGTTCCGGAAACGTAAAAGCCCCGGCCCGATCGGACGGCGAATCCGTGTCGGGGCGGGGCAGAGAACGCAATGATGGCGGGGCAAACGTCGTGGGGACAATCCGCCCGGAGCCGGCTTTCGGCTGATCGGTCAGGCGATCACTTCAGGCGATTGAACGTCAAACCGCTAAGCAGCTTGGGGTAGAAGTACGTGCTCTTGGCGGGCATCCGTTCCTTGTGCAGCGAGATTGCTTCGACGTCCGACAGTTTGGCCGGCATGACCAAGGCCGCCAGGGTGTAGGGCTCGTCGCCGTCTGATTCCGCTTGGCTGCCCTGGCCACGGAATCCGTCGATCACTTCGCTAACCTCGTGAACATAGGTCGGTTTGGGATGGCCTTCGCAGCCCAGCAGTCGGTCGATCACCAGTCGGTGCAGGATGCTGACGCCCAGACCCCGCCAATCGTCGCTTTGTTGCCCGGCGATCTCTTTCATCAAACCTGCAGCGGCATCGGTGGCTTTGGCCAGCACCCAGACGTCGTCTTCGGCGGCATAGACGGCCACCAACCCCTGATCGTCGGCCGATTCCATGCGGCTCCATGCTTCGGCGGCCGCATCGAGTCCGCCCGACAGTTTTTCGCAATCAAACGCGTCGCCCAGCTTTTCAACGACCTGGTCGCTGGTGAATTTGGGCGTGCCCCGCAGCAATCGGTGCGTCGGCAGCACGATCATGCCCGGATCGCTCATTCCGACCAGCATCGTCATCACGAAATTGGCCGGATGGGCATCGTCGATGGCCCCTTCGGTTTCGATCACGTGATCCTTGTAGTTGCAGGCCGTTTCGTAACGGTGGTGACCGTCGGCGACGAACATCGGGCGATCGGCCATCAACTGGCTGACTTTTTCGCAAGCCGCTTCGTCGGTGACCGGCCACAGGATGTGCTTGACGCCCAAGTGATCGACGGCTTCCAACGGCGTGACGCCCTGGCATGCGGCGTCCAACGTTTCGATGATCTCGTTGGACGGATCGGGGTACAGGCCAAAGATCTGGCTGTTGTTCTGCCCGGTGGCCTTGGTCAGCTTCAGTCGGTCGACTTTCGCCTTGGGGTGCGTTTCTTCGTGCGGATAGATGTTGCCTTCGCCGAATCGTTGGATCCGAACACGTCCCATGAACCCGCGGCGGTTGATGGTTTGCCCGTCGTGTTCGAATTGTTGGTGATAGACATAGTACGCCGGCTGGTCGTCTTGCTTCAGCACGCCCTCGGACAACCACTGTTGAACGAAGTCGGCGGCACGCTGGTACTTTTCATCACCGCTGTCGCCCGGTTCCGGACGGTTCAGGATGATTCGGATGACGTTGGCCGGGTGCCGCTTGTAAAGCTGGTCCTGCAGCTCGGGATCGATGACGTCGTAGGGCGGGGCGATGACGTCGCTGATCGACCCGACGTGGTCCAAGTTATAACGGACGGCTTGAAAAGGAGTGATCTGAGGCATCTTGTTGGATCAGTTCGGGGCTGAAACGGGCTGTCGGTGGATTGGGCCGGTGCGTGAACCCACCGGGAAGCCCGTGATCCGGGCGTCGGCGAGTTGTGGCCGGCTGCGGTTGTGCACCGGTGGGAGCGTTTTGAAGGCTACGGCCACCCTGTGCGCCGGGATGGTAAATTAGATCGCTTCGGCTGGGCACCCGGCACCCGATCGGACCGGCGCGACGGATGCACTGGCGATTGGGGCGAATGCATCGCGAGCACCCGCAGATCCCGGTGACGAAGGATCTGTCCCCCAGCCGTTGCCCTCCAACTCTCTTTTCATCCCTTCGAGAACATTGCCGCAGGAGGCAGCTGGCGTGCTGGCATTCACCTGGATCGAATCGGGACTGGTGGCGATGCTGCTGGTCGCCGCGGGCTTGGTGGTCTTTCTTTCTGTGGCGGCGGATTCGTCGTCGGACGGCAAGCCGGTTCGTAGTGGGCGGTCTTGGTTGGCGATCTTTGGCTGGATCGGATTGGTCGGCGTCGTCGCCGCGGCGGCCGCCAGCCACCGTGATCCGGTCACCGTTCGGTCCGCCAAAGCCAAGTGGCCGGAGGTCCGCCCGCACGATCGCTATGTCGGATCGGACACTTGCCGCAGTTGCCATCCGGGCCAGCACCAGTCTTGGCATGATTCCTGGCACCGAACCATGACCCAGGACGCTACCGCGGAAAACGTCATCGCACCCTTCGATGGTCGAACACTGGGGCCGTCCAATGCGCAGGTGAAGGTTTATCGGGACGGCGACACGTTCATGATGGATTTGAACATTGCACCCTTTGCGGCGGGGCAGGGTGCCAGCCCGATTCGCGAATCCTTTCCGGTGGTGCTGGCGACCGGAATGCATCACGAGCAACAGTATTGGCTGAAGACTCAGGACGACATGCCGCAATTGTTGCCGGCCCCTTATTCCTACTTGGCGACGACAGGTCAGTGGATTCCGCGACAGGCCAGCTTCCTGCAACCGCCCGATGAATACCCGTTCCCACTGACAAAGCCGGGGACTTGGCATGAGACCTGTATCAAATGTCATGCGACCGGAGGCCGGTTGAACGCTTCGCAAATTGATCGCGAACGACAAGGATTCGGCGCCATTGATCCGACCGTGATGGAGCTGGGGATTTCTTGCGAAGCCTGTCACGGGCCCGGCGGCGACCACGTGGATGCGAACAAGAACCCGCTGAATCGATACGCCAACCATTTGCGTGGATCCGACGACACCATCATCAATCCGGCAAAGCTGGATCACATGCGGACGTCCTCCATCTGTGGCAGTTGTCACAGCATTCGGATGTTCAAAGACTTTGACCAGTTCACCCAGTACGTCAAAGAAGGCTTTGAATTCCGGCCGGGCGACGATCTGTTCGAAAACGGCATGGAAGACCTAGTGCAGTGTTCGACGCCAAATTTGACAGAAAAATTCAAGAAACGGCTGACAAATCCCGACATGCAGCTGGACAACTGGTTCTGGTCCGACGGCATGGTTCGCGTTTCCGGCCGCGAGCTGACGGGCATGTCCCAGGCACCGTGTTTTCAAAACGGTGAAATGTCGTGCTTGTCGTGCCATCAAATGCATCGCGAGCATGACGATCCGCGCGATCCCAAGCAGTGGGCCAACGACCAGCTGGCGATCGACATGCATTCGGACCAGGCGTGTCTGCAGTGTCACGAAGACATGCGCAGTGAAAAAGTCATCGCAGCCCACACCAAACATGCCCCGGGCTCGGCCGGCAGCCAGTGCATGAACTGTCACATGAGCTATACGGTGACGGGGCTGATGAAAGCGATCCGCAGCCACATGATCGACACGCCGTCGGTCCAGACGACCTTGGAAACCGGACGTCCCAACGCGTGCAATCAGTGTCACATGGATAAATCGTTGGCTTGGACGGCGGGACATCTACGCGACTGGTACGGCTATGCAGTTCCCGACCTGGATCCGCAGCAAAAGAATCTGTCTCTGATGGCGGACATGGCGGTTCGTGGTAACGCCGGGGCTCGCGCGATTGCCGCTTGGACCTTGGGGTGGAACCAAGCCCAGGCGACGTCCGGGAAACGATGGACGGTCCCGTTTCTGACCCAGCTTCTGCGCGACCCGTATGATGTGGTCCGTTTCAGTGCGTATCGTTCGCTGAAAACGGTGCCGGGCTTCGAAGAATTTCAGTTCGAATTCATGGCCGAAACGCTAACTCGCGATGCGTCGGCGGACGAAGCCTTGCAGCGATGGGAAACCATCGTGCAACAACAGGATACAGCGGTCGATACCGATACGCCCAGCGCGGTGCTGTGGAAACAAGACGGGGCGTTCGATCGCCAGGCTTTCGATGAACTGTTGCAACAGCGGGACGATACTCCGATGCAACTATTGGAATGATCCGGCGTCGGAATCCTCCTTCAGGCGACGATCGCGTGGCGGCGATCCACGTTAGCACGCCCCTGCCTTTGCCAACTTGTCATCCCCGACGTCACTGACCCGAGCCGCATCACGTGTCCAGCCTTTCACCATCCCCTTCCGGTCACAGTTCCGCCTTGGTTCGCCGACACCTTCGGTTCGGATGGATCTCGTTGTTGCTGTTTGTGACCGCCGGCATTCTGCTGGAAACGATGCACGGGCTGAAAGTCGGCTGGTACCTGGATGAAACCTACGAAGTGCGGCGATTGATGTGGACGCTTGCACACGCCCACGGAACTTTGCTGTCGTTGGTGCATATCGCGTTCGCGGCAAGTGTGGCGATCACGCCGATGCTGTGGGGGACGGGAAACTTTTTGGCGTCTCGTGGTTTGATGGCCGCATCGGTGTTGCTGCCCGGCGGCTTCGCTTTGGGCGGAATCTTCATCTATGACGGTGACCCCGGTGCCGGCGTCTTTTTGGCGCCCATCGGCGCCGCATTGATGTGGCTGGCGGTGGCATCGATCGCTTGGAAAGCCGGCGGCGTGCAGCCGGTGACGCCGCCCACCGGTGACCCCGCCAGTGACACCGCGAAGGAGTGATGATGGTGCCGTCCGATCCGACTGATTCGTCAAACGGAGACTCATCGCTTCGTTGGATGGTTTGTTCGTTTGATGATTTGTCGCGTCGTTGGCTGTATCGATTGCTGCAAGCCCGCCAAGAAGTCTTCACCATCGAACAACACGTCATCTGCCAAGACTTGGATGACCTGGACTTTGACGCCCAGCATGTGCTGTGCGTCGATGGTGATCGCGTTGCCGCGTACGCACGGGTGTTGGCGGCGGGAACGCGGTACGACGAACCATCATTCGGTCGTGTTTTGACAACCACCGACTATCGCGGCATCGGCCTGGGCAAGGCGTTGGTCCGGCGATGTGTGCAGACGATTGAAACGCTGGCGCCCGACAGCCCTTCATCACGGATCAGTGCCCAGTTGTACCTGAAGGATTTCTACGCCTCCTTCGGCTACGTCCCCTTCGGCGATGTCTATTTGGAAGACGCCATCGACCACATCGCCATGCGGCGGATGCGATAGCTATTGCTTGGTCATCGAGCGTGATGAAGCCCGTACAAGAATCGTGTCGCGCCGTCGATAGCCCCATCCCGCCGCGACCGCAAGCAGAAGGCAAGTGCCCGGTTCAGGAACCGCTGAGGCGATGTAGCTTGAATAAGTGGCGTTATCGGGCAGGACGATCGGACTGGTGCCGTCGTATTGGCCCGCGATCGACGGAGTCGTCTGCGCCAGGATCTCTCCGGCGGTCAACAGCTGAAACGAGTCACCGTACTCCTGGTTAAACGCTTCCAAAAACAGGTTCGCGAAAACACCATTGACCAAAGTGCTCGGATGGATCCCATCGTGCACAAACGCATCCGTTGTTGCGTCGGTTGGGAAAAACGGATTTCCCGCAAGAACATCGGAATAGTCGACACCGCCGGTGCCCAATTTATTGACTTCCAGATTGCCAACCTTGAAATCGCCGTTGCCATTGGGGGATGTGTTGTCGCCCCAAATGTCCTTGGTCAGCTGATACAGATCGACAACCGGGATGCCTTGCTGGGTCAACGCTGTCTTTGCATTCTCATTGTATTGCTGCATGACGTCGTCGACCAATTCACGCCGCGCCGCGTCGGGGTAGAACGCTTGTGCGAAAGGCGTGATCCCATACTCCGGGGCTGTTGCAACGACCACATCCATCCCTGCATCCCGGAGTGCACCGGCGGCGACGATCACGCGCGAAACAGCGGCGTTGGCAAAGCCGTCGATCGTTCCCTGATCTAACAAGCCGCTGTAGATCGATTGATAGGGGCCGCTGGAGCTGGCCAAGTTGGTGACCACTCCGCCGGGTGGCGCCCAGGGGAACAAGTCGTTGGAGCCCACGATCAGTACGGCTTTTCCGATGCCTTCGGTCGATGCCTGGGCGGCGAGGTTCGTGTGTTGTCCGTCGTCTATCAGCGACTGCGTTGTCGATCCGGCCAAAGCCCAGTTGTATTCATACCCTGTTCCACGAGTGTCACCCCAACCGCCGGGGTTGGTCGAACCCGCGTCAATGCGGCCGGTGTCAACCAAGATTTCAAATGCGTTCTTTGAGTAGCCAAGGTTGACGCCAACCTCGCTTTGATCGAAATGCTCGTCCAGCAGGCTGTCGCCGATGGCACCCATCTTGGGTGTCGTTTGTGCCTGGCTGAAACCGGTCAAGCTTACGGAAATGAGCAGGGCAACTGCGGTTCTGACGCGATTCATGTACAAGCTTCATGGAGAGCAACTGGATCGGCCCCGGGGTTCACCTGGGGGCATGATAAACCACCGCATGGTGGATTGCGCAAAAAAAAACGCTCGGCCGTAGGGGCCGAGCGTTGGCGTGTGTCTGGTTGTTGGCCGGACCCGTGGGGGGCCAGCCGATCAGGGCTGACTAGTAGCGGTAGTGGTCCGGCTTGAAGGGGCCTTCGACCGGGACGCCCAAGTATTCCGCTTGGTCTTCGGTCAGCTGAGTCAGCTTGACGCCCAGAGCACCCAGGTGCAGTCGCGCGACTTCTTCGTCCAGCTTCTTCGGCAGCATGGTGACGCCGATTTCGTACTGGTCGCCGTTGTTGAACAGTTCGATCTGTGCCAGCACTTGGTTGGTGAACGAGGTGCTCATCACAAAGCTGGGGTGACCGGTCGCACAGCCCAAGTTGACCAGGCGGCCCTTGGCCAACACGATCACGCTGTGGCCATCGGCGAAGGTGTAACGATCGACCGCACCGATGTCGGCCGGCTTGATTTCTTCCTTGCTGACCTTGCCGTCGGCGACCTGGCCTTCCAACCAAGCGACGTCGATTTCAGTGTCGAAGTGACCGATGTTGCAGACGATCGCGTCGTTAGGCATCTGTTCCATGTGCTTGCCCAAGATGATGTCTTTGTTGCCCGTCGTGGTGACGAACAGACGGCCTTCTTTACAGGCTTCGTCCATCGTGGTGACTTCGAAACCTTCCATTGCGGCTTGCAACGCGTTGATCGGATCGATTTCGGTCACGATCACGCGACAGCCGTAACGTTGCAGACTGTGGGCACAGCCCTTGCCGACGTCGCCATAGCCACAGACCACGGCGACCTTACCGGCCAGCATGACGTCGGTCGCACGCTTCACACCGTCGGCCAGCGATTCGCGGCATCCGTACAAGTTGTCAAACTTCGACTTGGTGGCCGAGTCGTTGACGTTGATGCCCGGTACACGCAGGCGGCCGGATTTGTGCAACGCCATCAAGCGGTGGATACCGGCGGTGGTTTCTTCGCTGATGCCCCGGATGTTGGTCAGCAGTTCCGGGTACTTGTCGTGAACCATGGCGGTCAAGTCGCCGCCGTCGTCCAAGATCATGTTCAACGGTTCGCCGGACGGGAAATGCAACGTTTGCTCGATGCACCAATCGAATTCTTCGTCGGTCATGCCCTTCCAGGCGTAAACCGGAATGCCGGCCTTGGCGATCGCCGCGGCGGCTTGGTCTTGGGTGCTGAAGATGTTGCAGCTGGACCAGGTGACTTCCGCGCCCAGTTCGATCAAGGTTTCGATCAAGACGGCGGTCTGGATCGTCATGTGAAGACAGCCGGCGATGCGAGCGCCCTTCAGCGGCTTGCTTTCACCGTACTTGGCACGCAGAGCCATCAGGCCCGGCATTTCGTTTTCGGCCAACTTGATTTCTTGGCGGCCGTAATCGGCCAGCGAGATGTCTTTGACCTTGTAAGGCAAGCGTTCGGATTGAACTTGCGACACGTGGGATTCTCCCGAATTTCATCAACGAAAAGGATCAGCCGATACCGCCGGCCGAACTACGGGCGGCCGCGTCAGAGGGGTTATGGACCGATCACGGGGACTCCCGCTGGTCCACAATCCGCCGAACGCGACTGCGACAACACTTTCACTGGGCCCAACCGTAAGCTGCGCCCAACTGCCACACAGTCTAAGTGTCGAAAAGATTTTGGACAGTGCTGTCGACCGGATACTTGGCCCGAAGTCCCCCATCGAGGTCGGGATATGCGGTCAGTCCGGCAGCCGAGCGGCGGTCAGCCGGCTTTGGCGGCTTGGAATTCAGAAACGAAACGCCGGATTCGATCGTCATTCTTCACGCCGCGCGGGCGTTCAACACCGCTGGCGACGTCAACGCTGGTCGCGCCGGACACTTCCACCGCTTGGCGGACGTTGTCGTCATCCAGCCCGCCGGCCAGGGTCCAGCGAGCGTCCGGATTGTCGGCCGACCACTGATGGATCGCCGGCCAGTGAAGCGTCTTGCCCGATCCACCGTGCATGCGTCCCGCGTCGGCGTCCAGCAATAAGTGCAGCCCCGCGGCGGCGGCAGGTCCCGTCGCCGCGTCGATCTGGTCAGTCGTCAAGTCGGCCACCGGCAATTTGATGGCTCGGATGACGGTCAATCCATCGCCCTGCAATTCGATCGCCTGGTCGATCGGTTCGTCGCCGTGCAGCTGGACCGCGTCCAAGTTCAACCATTCGCTGATCTGGCGGATCCGGGCGACCGGTTCATTGACGAACACGCCCACAGTTCGCAGTGCGTGGCCCCTGGCCGCATCGGCCAATTGCGATGCGTCGGTGGACATCGGGTCCACGAATCGCACGCTGGGGGGGAAGAAGTTCAGACCCACCGCATCGCCGCCGGCCGCCGCGACTGCCGCAACGTCGCTCTTCAGGCGAACTCCGCAAATCTTGACCTGAAACATCGCACTTGCCCTTTCGACCCGCAAAGATCCACTCACCGAAACCCGTCGCCAACGCCGATGATGATCTGGGGTTGGAGCATTCGGCAAGGCGGTGCTACCGTTCAGCTGTGATGCCGCCGACTGGAATCCGGCCCGCCTTTCTGGGCTCGGACCCACCAAGGGGAACTGTCTTGCGGAAGGGATCATCAGGAATGACCAGGCGTGGTGCCGGTGAGATGAAGCGTTTCACGATCAAAGCTCGGTCACACACCGTGGGAACCTTGGTCGTCGGCTGCAGCGTCGCGTTGTTGGCTTGGTGCTGGTGGCCGCGCGGCGAAGCGATGCAGTTGATTCAACTGCGCCGGGCCGATGGTTCGGTCCAGCGGTTTGCCCGAAACTTGAATGTCGGGGAACTGAATTTCCTGCGCCGCCGCATCGAAAACCGCGATGTCACCGAACCGGTGGCCAAGATCGGTTGGCATCGTTGGGTGATGGAAACGGCCAGCCACTATGATCAATTGAACCAGGTGAAGCCGCCGCCCGTCGACGACGCGGACGACGCCGTGGTTCCGGTCAGCTACGAAACCACATCCCCGGCCGAAAGCCTGGCCAAAGACGGTGCGGACGCGGCCCCGAGCGTGGACTGGAAACGCCAAGCCGACCACAGCCGTGTTGTCTTGGCCAACATTGATCAACGCGTCCAAGAACTTCGCCGGCAACTGGGGGAATCTCCGGTGCAATTGCTGGGCACTGTACCCGGTCCGGTCGCACCATGGTGTTTGCCCGTGTCACTGATTCTGGCCATCGTATCCGGTGCCGCTCATGCATTCTGGTGCCGCTACTGTCCCGGTTGGCGATTGACGGCGATCAAGTCGCTCGCATCGGCCGAAGACTCGGGCGGTGATTCAGGTCGTCAAACCGCCGCATCCATTTCCGGGGGCGATGCGGTCTTGACCGACGATGCCAATCTTTCGCATCAGTTACCCATCGCGCTGCCCAAGGACTGGATTGAAATCCGGCAGGGTGCCCAGTTTCACGTTCGACGTCTGCTGGTGATCGGCGTCGCTTGCGCCGCACTGCTGAGTGTTTGGAACGTGACCGGGGCCTGAGCGTTTCGGGGTTGATGTCGTTCGGATCTGCCCGGATCCGATCGCCCCCTGGACGCTTGTATGCCGAATCGTCCACCCACGGCGGCCGCGAAATCGCGCCAAGCGAAAAATCCTGGCGAATCGTCAAACTTGACGTGACTTGCATTTCAGTTCGCCGGCGAAACGATCCGAAATGAATCGATAACCGTCTGTGGACGGCTGATGGGCGGCGACGGGACACCCGATCGACCCGACGCCAAAGGCCGCCGATCACGTCAACATCCTCCGCTACATTTTGATTGGTTGACAAAACGATGCGATCTCCCGAAGCGAATCGAAATCCGATGTTTCGCGTGCCGCCATTCCCGGCATTCCCCAGCGTGGATCGATACATTCCCGTCGGGACGCTCCGCGATTCGCTGAACCGCGTCGTCCGCAGCATTGATGCCCGCGAAGCCTTGTCGTTGGTGATCGGCCCGCCCGGAACGGGCAAATCGCTGTTGATCCAATTGGTCGCCAAGCACTTTTTCGGATCGCGGACGGTGGTCCAGCTGGGTGACGCCGGGCTGCAGAGTCCCGAAGCCTTTTTCCGTCACGTGTTGCACGCTCTTGGCGTCGATCTGAATTCACTGCACGCCGGCGATTTGCACTTGGCATTGGTCGACCATGTCAAGCAGAACGCCGCCGTCGGACACGGGTTGTTGTTGCTGATCGACGAAGCCCAGTCGTTGTGCACCGACGTGTTGGAATCCATTCGCATGGCGACCAATATCATGGTTGCCGGACAACCGCGTGTTTGTGCCGTGTTGTCGGGCGGTCCTCGTCTGGATGAAACCCTGGCGACTCCGTCGTTGGACGCTTTATCCCAACGTGTCGCCACCCGTTGCTATCTGCATCCGTTCAATGGCGAAGAAACTCGCGAATACGTCGAACAAGCCATTCGCAGTTGTGGTGGGCAGCCGGAACAGACCGTTACACCGGAGGCGATTGCGGCGGTGCATCATGCCGGTGCGGGCATTCCGCGGTTGGTCAATCAGTTGATGACCCAAGCGATCGATTGCGCCGAAAGTCTGGGCGAAACCCTGATCACCGATCGTATCATCGATCACGCCTGGGCCACGTTACAGCAATTGCCCAGCCCGATCATGGATGAACCATCGATGTCGGCTGGCGACCGCGCCGATCAAACGCTTTCCAGCAACGTCGAATTCGGTGCTCTCAGCGACTTGGGCGCCCACGACGGGATGATCGAAACGCCCAAGGTCCAGCCGCAAGCGGAAGCCGCTTCGCCCTGCGGTGCCCCGGAATGCGGCGACGGCGTTTGCCGCAGCCAGCCGTGCCGCAACGAATCCAACGTCGCCGACGCCGATTCGTCGTTGGAACTGGAACTTGAATTGGATCTGGAACCGGAACCGGTTGCATCCGTCACCATGGATGACCAGCCGGCCGAATCCAGCTGTGGTTCGGAATGTGACACCGCTTGCGAATCCAGCTGCGACATTGTCAATACGTCGTCGATCGTCGCTGGAAACGTCGTCGTGCAGAATCCGTATGGCGACGAAGTTTTTAACACCGATGGCGGCGTTGTGAACGTGGTCGGATCGTGCGACATCGATCTGTCCAGCGACGCGGAAGTCGGCCCAGGCAACGAATCAACGGACATCGAACCGATGATGTCCGAACCCGTCGCGGCTGACCCGACGCCCGAGCAATCGGAATTGTTTGGCGACTTCGAAGAAGAAGAAGAGCTGGCCGTCGGTGTTGCCCGCCGCGACGCGGAATCGGCGGAAGCCGCCGCCACGTCGGATGATTTGGAATCGTCCTTGCAGATGGAAGTCAGCGAAATTGCGGGTGAGGCTCAGGCGGCCGCCGATCGCCAGGACGATGACATGGTCGAAGAAACCATTGACGTCCAAAGCATGGATGCTGGGTTGCGAATCAATGCACCGGAGATCGTCTTGTCCGAAGACGACTTGGTGGATTCGGGCAATGACCAGGTCGCCCCGCTGTCGCTGCATCAACCTGCGGCGACGGGAGCCGAATCACCCGTCGCTTGGTTCGACGAAGACGAATCGGGCAACGTAACCAGTCGCGATGACAGCGACATCTTGGTCGTCGAAGAAGACGTTCCCACGGAGGTTCCGACCGCGGCGGCGCCGATCACTCTGGCTGCGGAAACGAAGAAAGACGAACCCGTTGCGGTCGACTTCCAAGCGATGCTGGCCAAGATGCGAGGAAACGGCTGATGGACTTGGCCCCGCTGGCTGAGCATCTGTTGTGCGTCGTGCGGGAAACGGAATCGACGCCCACACTGGTGGTTCCCGATTCGGTTCGCCTGCGACGCGCGTTCTTTGCGGCCTTGGCGGAACAAGTCGCACGATGTGCCGATGGCCAGGATCGCGATGGCCGACCGATCCGGACGACGCGTCTGCGTATCGACGCCCTGTTGCCGGTTTCCGCGGGATGGCGGGATCGGTGGACGACGATGCTGCGACGCGATCCGTCAGCGTCATCCGAATCGCCCGTCGACTGGTCCATCGAGCGACCGTTGATGATCGGTCGTCAAGGCGGCATTCATGGCGAAATCGTCGTGGGCTATGCTCAAGCGGGTACGGAATTTCCCGCCTGGGTGACACCGGTCCCACTGTGCGATCGACCTCGGGCGGCTTAGACGCGACCCGCCGTTGCACGTGAAAGACGTTTGCTTTGCCCAGTTCTGATTCACCGGCACCCACGTCGCCGCCGGGGCGAGTGCTGATCGCCATTTGTACCTACAACGAAGCCGGCAACGTCGTCGCGATGTTGCGTGGGCTGCGCGAATCGATGCCCGACGCGGATCTGTTGGTCGTCGACGACGGGTCGCCCGATGGGACGGCGGAATTGGCCCAGGAATGGTCGGCAAAAAACGGCCGCGCCGAAGTCATCGTGCGGCATGACCAGCGGGGGCTCGGGGGGGCGATCCGTCGCGCGGTGCAAACGGCGGTCGATCAGGGCTACGACTTCTTTCTGAATCTGGATGCGGACCTGAGCCACGACCCGGCGGAATTGCCGCGGTTGCTGGAGCGGGCTTTGCAAGACGACCGGCCCGATGTCGTCGTGGGGTCGCGATACATCCGTGGCGGTTCGATCGTCGGATGGCCGGTGCGCCGCAAAGTGCTCAGCCGGATGGTCAACACGTTCGCGGTCCACTGGTTGCGGCTGCCCGTCAGCGATTGCAGCGGGTCGATGCGTTGCTATCGCGTCGACGCCTTATCGCGGTTGGATTTGGACGGCCTGCGGAACAACGGCTATGCGTTGTTGGAGGAGTTGTTGGTGCGTCTGCGTCAACAAGGGGCGGTCATGGCGGAGGTCCCGATTTGCTTCACCGAGCGGCAGGTCGGCGAGAGCAAGCTGACGATCGGTGAAGCGGTTTCGTCGGCCCTTTCCATCGTCAAACTTTCGCGTTCGCCCAGCCGGTGACCGCATTTTCCGGCTTTCCGGATGGCCGATTCGGCGGGTGGCAACGGTTTTGTGGCCGACACGTCCGGGAAAGCCCCCACAGAATGCCGGATTCGCCGGAGAATTTGCCGTTTTCCCCGACGTCCCTGACATAGCTTTCAACTGGGGATTGGGTCTTGTTGGGACTGAGGGCACAGGCGAAACGCCGATGTATATTCCGTTTGAATTGATCGACCGCGGCATGGTCTCGTCGGACCAGTTGGTTCAAGCGCTGCGTCATCAAGTGGCACTGCGAAAGCCGGTGGGCCAATTGGCGGTTGATAATCAGATGATGCGGATGGGCGAGGTCTTTGACGTTCTGGCGCAGCAACGTGACTTGGCACAGTCCAGCGACACCCGGTTGCCGTTCGGACGCGTGGCGATCCAGATGGGATACCTGAATCGCGCCCAGTTGGGCGAATTGATGCTGCAGCAACTGGACCAGACTCCCGGCGTGGACGAAGTCCTGGTCGACGAAGGCGTTTTGGACGCGAAAGTGCTGGTCGGACCTCGCACGTCCAGGCCAGACAACGACGTGTCCGGGCAATCTGCCTAGCAATCCAGCCGCTTTGGTCGGTCACTGGCCTGGGAAGACACGGATCGATGAAACCAAGCGTTTGGGGGCCTGGGGCGATGGTCAGTCAGGCGAATCCCTGGTCGGCGGGATAACTTTAGAAAGCCCGCGAGATTTTTTTCGCATTTCAATGCGGGGATTGCGGCGGGAGCACGCGAATACCCTTGGAGACTGTGTTCGGGTTGCGAAACGGCCGTTTGAAAGCTTGGTTTCGTCGCGGTTCTGAACACGCAGACGCTCTGTGTTCTCGTTTCGCCCAGCCCATTCGTGACGTCAGAACGACGGTACGGATCAGCTAAAGATGCCGTGAAGCCACCATTCGTGTGTGTCTTTGGGGGTATCAGCGGTCAGATCACGATAGACCCACCACCACTGACCCCGATTCGTTTCGACGCGAAAGTAATCGCGGCGGACACACGGGCCGGCCCACCAGCCGGTTTCGATCCGCTCGGGGCCCCAACTACGGATGACCGCATGATGCTGGCCGGCGTATTGAAATCCGCGGGGAATCCCGCCCGGTCCGATGGCCGTTTGGTGTTCAGCCAGGCGTGCGTTGGCGTGATGCCACGGCCCCGTGTCCGATTCTTCCCTACCCAGGTCGGCGCTGCTGGACAAATTGTCACACTTGGCATTTGGGCGGCATTTCTGGGCGACCAAAACGTGTGGTGTAACGAATAGTTCCAACGGCCGACGCATGATTTCGTCGGTGTGGGGCAAGAATGAGGATCGGGTTTGATGGCCATCTTTCGACCGCGACGATGCGGAGGACTTTTCCGCTTGGGCGAACCAGCGGGCGGATCGTCCGGCCAGCGGGAATTCTTCGAAGGCTTTCTCGGGCAGGGCATCCCGAGTCAGGCGGGCTCCGCAAACGTTTTCGCGACCCAGTCGGTTGGACAGCGAATCGATCAGCCGTGCGACGGTGCTGCCGCCGCAAGAGTCATCTCCATGCCGGAACAGGTCTTGCTGTCGTGTCGCCATCACCTGGGTGTGGGGAACCGAGACGGTGACACGATGGACCGGTGCCGGCAAGCCTTGGGATTCGATCGATTGTTGCACCAGAGTCAACCAGTGGCCGGTGTCCAGCGTCGGCGCAAATAAGCCAACGTCCACAGTCAGCGGCGGGTGGACCGAAAGGTCCAGGCGACATGACACGTGTAGTGCCCCACACGACCGTGTCGCCAAGCCCGCCCTGACTTTTTCCATCAAGCGGCCGATCCGGTCCACCAGGATCGCCATGTCCTCGGTCGGGTATTCCAGCGGCATCGATTCGCTGTCGCACACGGGACGCTGGGCGACGGTGAAGTGTTCTTCGACATCGCCGACCAATTGGGCCAAGCGGTCGGCGACGTGCTGACCCAACCGTGTGGCCAGCCCGCCTCGGGGCAACGCCAACGTTTGGCCGATCGTGTCCACGCCCAGACGCCGCAGCATCGTCACCGTCTCCGGTGCAATCCTTAGTCCCGATGTCGGCAGGTCGCCGACCGCGTCGACGGTCAATCCGATGGGAACGATCCGGGTTCGCCCGTGCCCGTGGTTGGCCACCGCCCAGGCGGCACCGATCGTGTCGGCGATCGCGATCCGGCCGGACAAGTTCAACGAAGCCAAGATCTGGTCGCTGGCGGCGATCACGTCGGATTCACCACCGAACAAGTGTGTCACACCATGCAGGTCGCCGATCAGCGATTCGCGACAATGCAGCGATCGCCCCGCCCAGCGGAAACGGTCTAACACTTCGGTGCCGATCATCGGCGTCAAACGATTTCGAAATCGTTCGACCAACTGGTCCATCGCCCCTGCGTCGGCGTGACGGTTATGTTCGATCAGCTGATACGAATCCGGCGCGCCGGCACGCTGCAGCCAATCGGTCGCCTGGGCCACCGACATGCCCAATCGCACGCCCGCGGCGGTCGCACGCCGGCAACACGCCACGACCACACGGCCGCGACGAGGATCGTTTTGCCACAGAACCGTTGGAATGTCACCCGACGTCGCGTCGCGGCGCATCCGCAGTCTTTGGATCGGCCAGTCGGGAAGCCAGACGCATAGCAGCCTTTTCATGCAGCGGTTCTGAATGAACTTGGATGCGGTATCGGTGATCGATCGACAGTAAAACGCTGCGCCCGGTCATGCCGCCTTTGCAGCGGTCCAGCGTGATTTGAAACAAACGCTGTTGTCGACGGGCGGGCCCGCGCAGACCATCCGATGGTCGTTGCGGACGACGCGTTGCACCGGAGTTGGGAAGCGTCAAGTGTGACGTGTCGCGATGTCGGTTGGATCGTGCTTCATCGCGCCGGGGCAACGTCAGCGGACGGCTGGCGACGTGAAATCGGGTGTCGGCAAAACTGGGGCGGCCCCGTGATGTCGAACCTCGCAGCAACAAGCCCGGGGTGCGTCCCGTTTCGGCCGCCAACTGGAACCGCCGCGCGTCACGGTCGTCCAGTCGTCGGGGCGCCCAGGCGATCACCAGGCCCACGCAGCCGCTGCGTAACAACTGGTCGGTCGCCCAAATCGTGTCCGCGTCCGATTCGGTTCGGCACCACAACAGCCCCGCCGGATCGATCCCGAACCCGGTCAGGGCGGGCGGATAAAAATGACCGTGCGGATCGACCACGGCCAAGCGTCCCGGCCCGGCGGGGATGGGGCGTCGGTCGGGACAGAAATCGTTTCGCAGATAGCCCGCCGCGGCGACCATCGCCAACGTCAGCGCACCGCCGGAGGGTACCGAACTGATCCATTCGGTGATCCCGTCGGTTCGCAATCCGCCACGGGGCAGCCAAGCGTCCACGGCGTCACAGCCGGTCGAAAACGCTGGGGCTTGGGAGATCTTTGGAAGGGAAGCCTGGGGTGTCGGACCGACGTGATTCGGGTCTGTCACGTCGGCCGCGTCCGCTTCGCCGGCGGTGTGGCCGCCGATCATCTTGGACAAACGGCCCAGCAATGCCTGCCGATCCTCCGCCCCAGTTTCCGCATGCTCTATTTCCTCACGCTCTGTTTCCGCAGTCCCGATTTCCGAACGGCGATCTGGACGGGCGACCGAATCGGGGGTGTCGACGGGGAAAGCAACCGCCGGTGGTGGCAAAAAGGAATCCGAATCCGCGCCCTGATTGTCCGAGCGATCCGCCTGAACCGTGCCGGCCGGTCGCGTTTGAGCGGCAAAGTCGAAAAGCTGTTGAGTCGCCATCGGGTGGATTCTCGATGTACGTTGGTGGCAAAGGGTGACGAGTCGGCGGCTGTCGAGACGGCCAATGGGACGCCGAAAGCTATGCTAGCAATTCGGTGTAACCGCGTACAGTAATTTCATTCATCGGCGTGAGGAAATCGCGTGCTGCAAAAAATCCGCTGGTTCTTTTTGTTGGCGGCCATCGTGCTGTTGGTGATCGTGGCGTTTCAAAACAGCACGCCGGTCGAATTGGCTTTGTTGACCTATCGCGGCACGCATTCGCTGACGCTGATGTTGTTGGCCACGACGGCGTCGGGATTCTTGTTGGGGGCGTTGGCGACGCTTTGGCACCAGCGTGGCCGACGCAAACGAAAAGACGCTCGGCAACGGGCCGGCAAAGCGGCCAAAGCCGAAAAACGTCGTCAAAAAGCGGAAGAAAAGGCCGCCACAGCTGCGGCGCCCGGTCCATCGGGCGGTGGCAGCGGTCAAGGCGACACTCACCCGTTGCTGTGAACCGAGTCCCCCGCAAGGATCGCTTGGGGTTCCGCCAAACGGGCGGCATGGCGTGCACGACGCTGGGCGACCATCTGGTGACGTCGCAGGACGATTTGGGCCAAGTCGCCGATGCGGTTGACGTGATTCTTGGGGGCTCGTTCCAGCTGCTGGCGTCCTTGGTGGATCGCCATCGCTAGTTCTTTCAGCGACGGACGGTCGCCGCTGGTGGGCGGAGCGGTGTGAAACTTTTCGCGTTCTTCATAAACCGCCCCGTCGACTTGATCGGCGTGGTTCGGGGTGGTCGGCGACGTTTCGGGCAACAGCGTCGAAAACCGAACCGACGGCCGGACAACGGGGACGGGACTGGCCGAAACGGGGTTGGCCGGAAAAGGACTGGCGGCGGCATCGGGGTGTCCGGCAACGCTTGGTCCGCCGGTGACGTTCGCAAAGCCAAAGTCGAACAGTGAAAGCTGGGTCATCGATCGGGTCTCCGAAAGAACTGGAAAATCGCCTCCGGTGGTGTCACCACCACGGCGTTCGCATTCTTCGAAGACCCCGTGACACGTCTGGTCACGACCCGAATCACCGGCCCAGAAATTTCCTTCGCCAAAACCCCTACAGCCGACCCAATGGGCCGTCACCGGCCACCAATCTTTGACTCCACCACGACTTCGGACCGGCGTTTCGGCCCGCGGCAACTAGGCTCGCATCGTCTTTACCCGACGGCGTGTACCGACCCGGCCGTGGTCAACCGACGGTGATTCTTTCAACGACAGACACAGCATGAGCGACGCGGCCTTTCCCTATTCATCCACCGAAGCCCGCCGGTCGGAATCCGACCACGTGGGGCCGATCCGTTTTGCGGCGGTTTTGACGTGGGCGGCGTCGGCGGCCCTGGCCGTTCTGGCGGTCTATCCGATCGCGTTGATCGCCATCGGGATCGGCCAGTTGTGGGAAAAACCTCCGGTGGCGACACCGTTGATTTGGATTTTCATGCTGATCCCGGCCGGCTGGTTGACCCTGCGGATCAAGCGTTGGTTGGCGCCGGCGTTTTACGGCCCGATCCATGATCGGTTGCCAGAGCAGATGTTTTTTGGCCCGGCCATCAACGACGTGCTGAACTGTCACCGCACGATTCTGGTCGCCGCTTCGTCGATGATCCTGATCAGCGAAATCATGACGGCTTGGCTGGAACGACAAGGCGTCGATCTGACCTGGATGAGTGCCTCCGTTGCCGGCACCGCGATCACGGTCGCCTTCCTGGTCGGCATTGGACTTTGGGTGTCCGGTTCGCGTTTGTTCAAGGCCACGCGAGGCCGACACATTCGTCGTCGGCACAGCCACCGTCCCGACGGTTTGTCGATCATCGATTTCACCCCGGCCTGGGACAACGACCGCACGAGGATGTTGTCCGAATGCCGAGGCAGCCGTGATCTGGCGCGAGCCCATTTCACGTTGACGTTGGCGACGACCGCAGCGTTTGCGATCGCGGGGCTGCTGGCGACTCAGTTTGCCGGCCGGTCTTGGGCGGCCGAATTGACCGTGTTCTTGGCCATCGCCGGAATCTTGGCGCTGTGGCCCACGTCCACACGTTTCGCGTACTGGTGCCGTCGCGTCGTCGGCGTCGCGCTGGACGACTGATGCACTGCTGACGCTTGATCGGCGGCCATCCGCATGACCGGCCCGCGGGCTGGGACGCTAAACGAACAAGTCCAAGATGCGTCGCATTTCGGCCACCGCATCCTTCATGCCGACCATCACAGCACGGCTGACGATCGAGTGACCGATGTTCAGTTCGTGGATGTTCTTTAGCGCCGCGACGGGGCGCACGTTTTGATAATTCAACCCATGCCCGGCGTGCAGCTGCATCCCGGCCGATGCCGCGACGTCGCCCGCTTTGGCCAAGCGATCGAGTTCTGCGTCCAGCTTCGCACCTTTTGCCAACGCGTAGGGGCCGGTGTGCAGTTCCACCGAATCGGCACCCAGCGCCGCGGCCGCTTCGACTTGGGCGACGTCGGGATCGATGAACAGACTGACGCTGATTCCCGCGTCCTTCAGACGGGCGATCGCTTCGCCGATTCGTGACGTGTCGCCGGTGCAGTTCAGCCCGCCTTCGGTGGTCACTTCTTCGCGGCTTTCGGGCACCAGCAACCCGCAATCGGGCTTCCATTGACAGGCGATCGCGACGACCTCCGGTGCACAGGCCAATTCGAAATTGGTTTTGACCGTCACCGTCCGCATCAGCATTTCGACATCGCGTTCCTGGATGTGCCGCCGGTCTTCACGCAAATGGAAAGTGATCGCATCGGCCCCGCCCTGTTCGGCCAAAGCCGCGGCGATCACGGGATCGGGTTCATAGGTCCGGCGTGCTTGGCGGACCGTTGCGATGTGGTCGACGTTGATGCCCAGATGGATCATTGATCTTGTTGCCTTTTCAGCCATTCAATTTCGCTTGCGATGTCATCGGACAACCCGCGACGACGCATCGATTCGGGCAGCACCGTCCAGGCGTAGGTTTCGATTTCCAAGTGCCCGGTAAAGTCCAACGAGCCCTGAAGGCTGTCCAGGGTTCGCAGCGCCACGCCCACTTCGTCGTGCGTCGTGGAAAGGTGCCGGAATCGTTCCAAGAAGATGGGAACATGGAAGTGGATCACCCATCGCTGGTCGCCGGCGACGGGATCGCCGTCGGTCGGCAGGCTGTCCAGTAGACCGGGCAAATCTTCGACCAATTCAAAGCTGCCGTCCGATTTCTTGCGTCCGATTTGGTGCAGATAACGGTCTTCGGCAAAGTCACGCAATTGATCGATCGCTTCATGGCGTCGACCGATCGCCATGCTATCCCAGTCGGCCAGGATCGCGCTGCTGACTTGGACCTTGCCCACGCCGATGCCCGCGGTCGCCAGACGCGACAGCACGTCACGTTGGTCTTCCATCATCACGGCGCTATGGCACACGTCGTGGCAAACGGTGATGTAACGCCGGTGCGATTCGTCCGGCAATTCCTTTTCAAAAAACGCTAGACAATCCCCGACGGTGTCCAGGTAGCACCCGGGTTCCGGTTCGATCGCAAGCACGATGCGGCGTCCGCTGGTCGATTCCAGCTTTTCAAGCGAATCCGCCATCGCCCGCAAATTCGCACCCGCCCTGTGGATCTTTTCATCACCCGGTGATTTGCCCCAACCGATCGGCAGGGTGCTGATCGATCCCACACTTTGGGATTCGTCCAGGACAACGGCCAGGATGGCTGCCAACCGCCGCGTGTATTCCAGCCGTGCATCGTCCCACCAGGCCGGTGAATAGACGTCATGCTTGACGACGTCCTGGTGAAAGTTGGCAAACGGGAACCCGTTGATCGTGAAAGCCGCCAGACGTCGGGAACGCAGAAATTCGGCAAACTCTGCCGCGCCGCCGTCGATCAATTCCACCGACGCGTCGTTGGGGATCCAAAGTCCGACGCCCAGCGATTGACCACCCACCAAGTCTCGAACCGGCAGCGAGTATCGAATCAGATTTTCGCGGATCGATTCCAGATCGGTTCCGGCGTGGACATTGGTGCAATAACCGATCGTCGTCGCGTGACTGTGAATGGCCCTGCTCCTGTTCATGGCGTGGGATTGTACGGATTCGGGCCCGCGATTGTATGGCCAGCCGACGACCCGGCGTAGACCCGGTTGGGAACCCGCCGGCCACCCGAATCGGATCCACTTTCAGGCCGTGTTCAAGGGGCCCACGCAATTTGTTTCGCCACACGGTTGACTATGATGCAATCGCATCGGACGGTCGGCCCGCCTGACCCCGCCGTCCTGTTGCCCCATGGGCCACCCGCCGCGTTTCCCCCCCAGCCGCGTTTCTTCCGCCGACAACGATTGCGATCCTTCATGCCCGCACACCGAACCACGATTTGCGCGTTGGCCCTGATCTTCGGCTTCCCAGGTTTGGGCGACGGCTTTGGCCGGCCAACGGCAACCGCCCAAGGGATCCAAAACGCCAAGCACGTTGATCCGCTGGACCGGTTCGCCCAAATCGATGCTCGGTTGCCCACACCGGGGCCGACGCGAACCGCCAGCGGAGCGCCCGGGCCGGCCTATTGGCAGCAACGTGTCGACTATCAAATCGACGCCACACTGAACGACGACGATCAATCGATCCGTGGCACCTGCCGAATCGCCTATCACAATCATTCGCCACACCCGCTGCGGTACTTGTGGTTGCAGCTGGACCAGAATCGCTTCCACCCCGATTCGGCGGCCGTGATGACCCAGACGGCCCCCAGTTTCGGATCACGAATGTCGTTCGGCGCGATGCGTGGCTTGCTGGCCAAGCAAGTCTTTGACGGCGGGTTCAAGATCGATGCGGTCCGCGATGACGAACAAGCAGACCTGCCGCACACGATCGTCGACACGATGATGCGTGTGGATTTGCCCGACGACTTGATGCCCGGTCAATCGATCCGCTTCAGCGTCGAATACCACTACAACATCATCGAAACCAAAGTCATCGGCGGACGCGGCGGCTTTGAGTCATTTGATGACGGAAACCGGATCTATGAAATCGCCCAGTGGTACCCACGTCTGACCGCGTATACCGACTACTGCGGATGGCAACACAAACAGTTTTTAGGACGCGGCGAATTCACGTTGGAATTGGGGGATTACCGGGTCCGCTTGACCGTGTCTGATGACATGGTGGTCGCGGCGACCGGCACGCTGCAAAACCCCGATCAGGTTTACCGGCCGGCTTGGAAGCAACGTTTGAAACAAGCCACAAAGTCGGACAAGCCGGTGTTCATCGTGACCCCCGACGAAGCCCGTGCCAACGAATCGGCGGACCCGTCGAAGAATCTGCAAACGTGGGACTTCCACGCCGACAACGTCCGTGACTTTGCGTTCGCCGCCAGCCGCAAATTCATCTGGGACGCCATGGAAACCGTTTCCGGGGACCAATCGGTGATGGCGATGTCGTTTTATCCCAACGAAGCCGAACCGTTGTGGAGCCAGTACAGCACCGAAGCGATCGTCCACACCTTGGACGTCTATGGCCGTTACGCGTTCCACTATCCCTATCCCACCGCGATCAGTGTCAACGGCCCGGTGTATGGGATGGAGTACCCGATGATCTGTTTCAACGGGCCGCGGCCGGAAAAGGATGGGACGTACAGCAATGCGACCAAGTATGGTTTGATCAGCGTCATCATCCACGAAGTCGGCCACAACTTTTTCCCCATGATCGTCAACAGCGACGAACGGCAATGGACGTGGATGGACGAAGGCCTGAACACGTTCCTGCAGTATTTGACCGAACAGGAATGGGAAGAAGACTATCCGTCGCGTCGCGGCGAACCGGAAAAGATCACCGGATACATGAAGGGCGGCAATCAACGCGCCATCATGACGGGCAGCGAAGAAATCTTGCAATTCGGCGCCAACGCCTACGCCAAGCCGGCGACGGCCCTGAACATCTTGCGGGAAACCATCCTGGGACGCCAACTGTTCGATTTTGCGTTTCGTGAATACTGTCGACGCTGGCGTTTCAAACGGCCGACGCCGGCGGATTTCTTTCGCACCATGGAAGACGCTTCGGCGACCGACCTGGATTGGTTCTGGCACGGTTGGTTCTACACGACCGATCACGTGGACATTGCCATCACCGATCTGCAACTGTACACGATCGATGACGGTGACCCCGATGATGCGGCCGACCGGCGGCGTGATGAAAAGGCTGAAAAGGAACCCACGCTCAGCGAAGAACGCAACGCCGGTCTGCGACGTCGCATCGATTGGCAACCGGGGCTGAAGGACTACTACAACAGCCCCGACTATGACCCCGACGGTGTCGACGAAGACCAACGCAAAGCCTTTCATAAAATGATCGAAGGCTTGGACGACCGTCAGCGGGCAATGCTGCGCAGCAAATCAAACTTTTATGTCGCCACCTTTGAAAACGTCGGCGGGCTGGTCATGCCGATCATCGTGCGTCTGTACTTCGATGATGGTTCCAATCAAAAGGTGACGGTCCCGGCACAGATCTGGCGGGCCAACAGCCGTAAAGTGCGTAAGCTGTTCATCACTGAAAAAAGCATCCTGCGGATCGAAGTCGACCCGCAACGGCAAACCGCCGATGTCGATCTGTCGAACAACCATTTCCCGCCCCGCGTGGTGCCGTCACGCTTTCAGCTGTACAAGTCGAAATCATCTGGCAAGAACCCGATGCAAAAGGCGGGGCTTGGCAAAAAGGAATCCGGCAAGCCTAAGGCGGATGACGCCAAGGAAAAACAGGATGATGCATCGGAGTAAGGCAACGTGATGGAGACGGTGATGTTGATGCCCGCGTATGCTTTGCTCGGTCTGCTTTTTCTGCATCCGGTCCACGCGACCGAGGCGGAGGTGGAGTTCAATGCGAAATCCGGTCGTTTGGAAGTCGCGTTGCGCTTGGACGTGCTGGACGCGGAACTGATCGATAAGGTCGCGTCGCGAATTTCCGTCCCCGACGCCAAACCCGATCCGACGGCGGAACGCGACACAGATGACGAAGCCGTCTCGTTGCAAACACGACGTCGGCTTGTTTATCTGGCACGGAATTTCGGTGTCGGTGCCAAGCCGCCCCGTGATGCGGCCGGACGATACCACTGGGTCGGCGAAGAACCCGACGGGGCCTATGTGTGGTGGTATTTCGAAATCGACGTCGCCGGTGTTGCTTCGCGGCCGGATGACGAAGGCGGACAACCATCGGCCGCCCCGAATCGGCTGCGGTGCACGTTACTTCGGGACCACGATTCACGGTACGTCCACCGGGTACGTCTGCTAGGCACGTCGCCGCCGGTGACGCTACAGTTCGATGCCAGAAACACGGTGCGAACGGCTTCTTGGTGAATCGATCCTGTGGGCTGTTCGCAATGGCGGGCGGCTGATTCCGACCTTGGTCGTAGGTCCCGATCGTCTTGGCGTCACCATCGCACAGGTTTCCCACCACTTCACTGGTTCCCCACCCATCCACCGGCCCGGCGCAGCATGAGTCACCTAAACGCGGAAGTCATCTCCATCGGCGACGAAATGACCAGCGGAGCTCGGCTGGACACCAACGCCCAATGGATCAGTCGGCGGTTGGGCGAATTGGGTGTGTCGGTCGAATTTCACACCACGGTCGGCGACAATTTGCAGGACAACATCGACGTCTTTGCCGCGGCCGTTCAGCGAGCCGATACGATCGTTTGCACCGGAGGCCTGGGGCCGACGCAAGACGATTTGACACGCCAGGCGATGGCGGACTTGGTCGGCCAGCCGCTGGAGCTGCGGGAATCGTCGCTTCAGCACATCGAATCGATGTTCGCCAGGCGTGGACGCGAGATGCCGCAACGGAATCGGTTGCAAGCGATGTTCCCTCCGTCGGCCGATGAGATTGTCAATCCTCAAGGCACCGCACCGGGCGTCGATCTGGCGGTGGACCGCGAAGGCCGGATTCCGTCGCGGATTTTTGCTTTGCCAGGCGTGCCGGCGGAAATGAAGACGATGTTCGACCAGACGGTGGCCCCACGGATCGCGGCGATGGCCGGCGGCGACACCGTCATCCGGCATCACGTCATGCGGTTCTTCGGGACCGGCGAAAGCGACATGGAACAGCAGTTGGGGGACATGATCGCCCGCGATCGCCAACCCCGCGTCGGCATCACCGTTTCAGCGGCGACGATTTCGCTGCGGATCACAGCGACCGGCAGTTCGCAAGAACAGTGTGACGAAGCGATCCGGGAAACCGAAGCGGAAATTATGCGTCGTGTCGGCCACTATTACTTTGGCAGCGGCGAAAACTTTGAACAACATCACGCGGTCGACCAGATGTTGCGCTCGGCAGGGCAATCGTTGCTGGTGATTGAATTCGGTTTCGCCGCGCCGCTGGGTGATTGGTTTGCGGCGCTCGGCGAAACACCGGCCTATCGTGGCGGTTTATCGCTGGCGGTGACCGACGACGTGATCAAGTTGGCCGAAGGCGACGACTGGGTGGCTTCGGCGCGGACGCTGGCCGATCGTTTCGGTGCGACGCATGTTTTAGCGGTGGATCGATACCCATCGTTGGAACTGCATGACGACCGGCCTTTGCCTGCGGCCGATGTGCGGATCATCGTGCTGAGCGGTGAAGACGGATATCAGGAAAAGACGGTGACCTTGGGCGGGCACCCTTCGATTGTTCAGCCGCGGTTCGCAAAAGCCGCGCTGGCGTTTTTGCGGTCCACGCTTTCGGCGACATCATGACGCGGCGCGGGTATAGTGCGGCTGACGGCATCACCGATTTGCGTGTGACGGTTTTGGGGCGTGCCGGGTGAACTGTTCGCTTTCGATCCATTTGCGGGGAACCAGACTGACGATGACTTTTCCTGATTCATTGCGTGCGCCGGATTCGTTGCGTTCACCGGCCATCACCGCGTCACCGATCCTGGCGGTATCGCTGATGGTGTGTTGTTGGGGGGTTTCATCGGCGGCGGCCCAAGAAGTCCGTCAAGCGGACGAATCGGCAATCACGCAGCCCGGTCAGGTCGGCACGCCGAGCCAAGCGGACGCCGCACCGACCGAACGCGAAACGAAATTGGCGGCCTATTTGAACCAGTCGCAATTCGTGGGGCGGTTCACCGTCGACGGAAAGCCTGATGCGTCACCCAAGCCGGAAGCCTACACGATCAGCCGCTGTGAAAAGCTGCCCGCCAAGGACATGTACCGTCTGACGGCGAAGATCACGTACGGCGACACCGACACCGAAGTCCCGCTGGATCTGAAGATCGTCTGGGCCGAAAACACGCCGGTCATCACGATCGATTCAATGTGGATCCCCGGCATGGGAACGTTTTCGTCGCGAGTGATGATTCACAAGGATCATTATGCGGGGACATGGACCCACGACGACAAGGGCGGCCACTTATTCGGAACGATCCGCCAATTGGGCGACCAATGATGGGGTGGTCCCCCTGATTTTCGGTGCCGGCGGACCGATTGGTATGACACGTGCATCCCTTGCGTGGCATCATCGACCACACCTGTCATTTTGGTGCACTATGTTTTTCAAACTGCTGGCCGCGTTCATCTTGGTTCCATTGATGGAACTGTACTTGCTGCTCCAATTGGCAGAAGTGACCAGTGTGGGGCTGACGTTCTTGATCGTGTTGGTCACCGGGATCTTGGGTTCGTTTCTGGCCCGCCGCGAAGGCGTCAACGCGTGGCGGCGTTTTCGTTTGGCGATGGCCGAAGGCCGGATGCCGGGGACGGAAATTCAGGACGGCATGATGATCGCATTTGCCGCCGCGTTGTTGCTGACACCCGGATTGTTGACCGATGCCTTGGGATTCACGTTGTTGATTCCCGCCGGCCGGACGATGGTGCGTCACTTCATCGCGCGGCGTTACCGTGGCAGCGTTCAGTTCCAAGTGTTTCAAAGTGGCGGCGGGCCTTCGGGATCGGGCCCCTTCGGCCAGACTCCGCATCGCCAACCGCGGCGTCGCGATGACTATGACACGATCGACGCGACATCGGTCGAACGCCGAGCTTAACAGCGACAAGAAACGCCCGGGACATCGGTCGGCGCATCGGCTATTGGTCGGCGCATCAAAAAACGCTCGGTCTTTCCCCCCCAGAAAAGACCGAGCGTTCAACGCTTCCTTTCTCTCAACGCCGTTAGCCGGCTTGACGGTTTCGATTGTTGCAAATTGGTTGGCGACGAGGCCGTTTTACCACCGGCTCCGCGAAGCCGCGTCGCTACCGCTGCAACGTGAAACGCATCAAGTGCTGCTGGCAAGGAAGCGTCGTTTGGACAGACCCTCCGGCGGTCGTTCCAGTTCGCCGAAGTTGAATCCCGGGACGATCGTGTCCGGATCCAGGGCGATGTCGGCAAAGACTTCGTCGGTGATTGTCGGGTTCAGGTTGTTGTCCGCGTCTTCGTCACCGTCCAGGAAGTCGGCCGGTTGTTCGGTTTCTTCCAACCGGTAGGTGCCCTGGGCCAGGCTGGCAAAGACGTATTCGCCGTTGGCATCGGTGGTCGCCGTGCGGCTGACCGAATTGCCCAGCGAATCGGTGCCCGTTAAAGCGATCGTGACGCCTTCGATCCCCGCTTCGCCCGTGTCGAACTGGCCGTTTTCGTTGGCGTCGACGTAAACGCGTCCGGACAATTCGCTGGTCACCGGGTCGACGGTCGTGACCGCTAGAGCACTGTTGTTGTTGGTGACCGTTTCGTTGGTCGTCGTCGAAACGGCGACTTGGTTTTGCAAATCGCCACTGGCACCGCTGTCGATCGTTGCGCGAACCGTAAAGGAGAAGCTGGCACCCGATGCCAGGTCGCCGCCGTTGACGGTGATTTGGTTGCCGCTGGGCGTTAGGGATTCGCCGTTGGGCCCACTACCGCTGACGAAGGTCACGCCGGTGGGCAGGGTGTCGACCGCGGTGACGGCTTCGGCGATCGACGGGCCGCCATTGGTCACGGTGACGGTCCACACCAATTCGCTGCCGACTTGTGCGTCGGCCAGATTGACCGTCTTGGTGACACTGACGTCGACGATCGGTGTGACGGTGACGTTGGCATCGTCATCATTATTGTTGGTGTCGGATTCACCGGCGTCGGTGACGAAGCTGGCGTTGTTCGTCAGCGTTCCGTCGGCGTCATTGTCGACGCTGGCGGTGACGGTGAAGGTGCGGGTTTGACCGGGATCCAAGTCAAAGCTGCTGAAGACAACGCTGGTCGTCCCGTCGCCGTTAACCGTTGTAGTCGGTGTCACCGATGATCCGGCCGCGGTGGCCGAAACGAACGTCAGGCCGTCGGGCAACAAGTCCGTCAGCACCACGCCGGTTGCACGACTGGGGCTGGTCTCGGCACCCGCGGTGTCATGCAGCACGTCGATTTGGAACGTGACTTGGTTGCCGGGGTTCAAACTGGCCGTCCCCGAAACGGTCTTGTCGACGGTCAAGTCGAAGTCGGGCGTCAGCGTCGTGGTGACCGTGTTGCTGGTCACCGGATTGATATCGTCGGCGTCGACCACCGCATTGTTGACGATGTCGCCCGTGGCGGCCGCCGGGATTTCCGCACTGATCGTGAATGATCGTGTTTCGCCCGCGGGAATCGTGCCGAACGAGACGGTCGGCGTGCTGTCCGGGTTGGTGACTGTGAACGCACCGGCGTCGACGGTGACCGTGGTGATTTGCCCGTTGACGTTCAGTTCGTCGTTGATGTCGTCGGACACGACCACGTTGAAAGCATCCGAGGTGCCGTTGTTGGTGACTTCGATCGTCCAAACCAACGCGGGGTTGCCGGCGGTGATTTCACCGGGAACCAAAGTCGTTTCGTTGACCGCTTTGGTGATCGCCAAGTCGACGTCGCGGCTGATCGTGACGCTTTCGGTGTCCGTGTTGTTGGCCGCAACGGTGTCGGTGCTGGTGGTGGACACGACGGCGGTGTTGTCCAGCGTTCCGGTGGCCGCCGCGTCCAAGGTGACGTCAAAGCTGAACGTGACCGCGTTGGCCGCACCGGGTGACAGACTGCCGATGTCAAAGTTCAACAGCGTCGGGTCGGTTCCGTCTTGCGTGAACGTGATGCCGCTGCCGTTGTCGTTGAAGCTGGCCGCGACATAGGACAGCAGATCGTCCAGATCGTCGTCGACTTCCACGTTTTCAGCGATGCTGGGGCCGTTGTTCTGAACCGTGATCGTGTAAGTGAATGCGGATCCGCCGGCGACGGGCGTTTGCGTGCTGATCTGCTTGTCGATTTGCACATCGACTTCGCGGGTCACCGTGGTTTGTTCATCGTCGTCGTTATCGTTGCCCGCGGGAATGGTGTTGGGCGTGGCGGTGACGGTCGCGGTATTGTTGATCGTGGTGCTGGCATCGATCGCCACGTCGACGGTGATCGTCACGGTGGCCGATTCGCCGGGGCCTAAGTTGCCGATCGTTCCGCGGACCAGAGCGGCGTTGTTGCCGTCGGGGTCGGACTGGACCAAGTTGGGGTTGGTGCTGCCGCCGGGCAGGGTAACCAGACCACTGCTGAACGTCAGACCGGTCGGCAACACGTCTTCAACTTGAACACCGTTGGCCGTGTCGGTCGTGCTGGTGTTGGTGACTGTGATTTCGTAGCTGAACTGACCGCCGGCGACGACCGGGTCGGTCAAGTCGACTTTGGTGATCGTCAACGGCGTGCTACGCAGATCCAGCGTCGCGGTGGAACTGTTGTTGTTGGGATCGATGTCCACTTGGTCGGCCGTATCCACGGTCGCCGTGTTGACGATATCGTCGGTTTGGTTGGCATCGATGTCGGCGATGATTTGGAAGGTAAAGTTTCCGCCGCTGGTGATGTCGCCCAAGTCGATCGTGATGGTCGAACCGTTGACCGTCGCGGTCGCGGAACCTTCGTTCGCCAAGCTGTTGAAGGTCAACCCGGCCGGGATGATGTCTTCCACTTCGACGTTGGTCGCCGTCAGCGGGCCATTGTTGGTCACCGCGATGTCGAACACCGCCTGGTCGTCTTCGTCGTCGCCGCTAAGTGCCGCGTTGACGGTCTTGCTGATCGTCAGGTCCACCACCGGGATGACGCCAAAGTCCAACGTCAAGTTTCGGTTGCTGTTCAAACCGTCCGCGTCGCTGTCGTCCGCTTCGGTGGTCGGTTCGCTGTTGCTTTCCAGCGTGATCGTGCCGCTGACGATGCCGAACCCGGCAACCAACGAACCGTTGTCATCGTCGTCGGTGTTGTCATCGGGATCGGGTGCCGGATCGTTGCCCGTGCTGGTTTGGTGCCCGAACAGCGGCTCGGTCGCACCGAATTCGGCGTTCGGGATCACGACAACGTAGTGACCGGGATCCAGGTCGGTGAACAGGTAATCGCCGCCGGGGCCGGTTTGCACCGAATCGATCGGCGTGTCGGTGGCGGTGTTGATCGTTCCGCCGGCCGTGGCCACTTCGTACAATTCGACGACGACGTTTTCCACGCCCGCTTCGGTGCCTTGTTGGATACCGTCGTTTTGTTCGCCGGCGTTGGGCCCGTTGTCGATGAAGACCGTTCCGCCCAGTTGAACCAGTTGAGTGTTCGAAAGGTTCGCGGTGACCGGATCGGGACCACGGGATTCGACGACTGAGAAAAAGATGTCGTTATCCGCCAGGGTGACTTCCGCTTGGGCGCGGACGGCCACGATGCTGTTGAAGTCAGCCGGTCCGGCGATTCCCGCATCACCGCTTTGGGCAAAGCTGGCAAAGTCAACGAACACCGATTGCAACGTCGCGTTGACGGGAATCGTGATCGTGGCTTCGGAAGCTTCGGTGGCCGACGAATAGACGATCAGCCGCAGTGTTTCGTCTTGGTTTTCTGCGCGAGCCAAGACTTCCAAACCGGTGTTGGTCGGTGCTGCTTCGCCCGCCGTTGCACCGGCCAGTGACTGCGCCGCGAAACCCGGTGGCAGGTTCAATCCGAATGCGCCGTCGGCACCGTCGTATTCGACGGTTCCGATCGCCGTCGCACCACCGCCGGTCGACAGGCTTAGCAGTTCCGTCCCCGTGTCGACTTGCAGGTTGGTGTTCCCCGCACCATTGGTGTGGACCAACTGCATGTCCCGCTGTCCACCCAGTGCCGATCCGGCAGCGACCGATCCGGTCTGCGTCGCCCCGCCGGTGGCCGTCACCAGTTGGTCTCCGGTGGTGAATTCGTCGATCGTGACAATGGTTGCACCGTCGGCGTTGTCTGCGGTGACGGTGACCAGAGTCGGATCCGGTGGTGTCAGGGTGCCGCTGGTCGCCTGGACGACAAAGTAATCGCCGGCCGGCAAGTCATTGAATTCATATTGGCCGGGATTGGGATCGGCCCCTGCGTCGGTGAACACGGTCCCCTGCAATGTGTCCACGCCGCTGTCGAAGACGCCGTTTCCGTTGTCCAGATACAGTTGGACTTGGACGTTTTCCAAACGAGGGTCGTCCCCGGTCAATCCGTCGCCGGTCTGGTCGGTGAAGGCCACGCCGACGATTTGTCCGATGTTGGCGGCCAGTACTTCACGCCGATCCAAACGCTCCAGCAGCATGCGTCGACGAGCAATTCGGCGGCGTCCGGTCGATTGGTCGCGGCGGTCCGAAGCGGTCAAACGATGGAACAATCGATGCAAGACCATGGGGATGATTCCGTATCAAAAACTGTGTCGCCTGGGTTCACGGCCGATCGGTGGCAGACCGGCCGCGGTAAAGACGCACGTTCAGCCGAAACGGCAACTGTCGTGCGCGGGTGTTGATGGGTATCGGGTCGGGCAATTCAGGCGATTGATTTGGGTCAGGCGATTGGTGCCTGTCAGGCAAAACCCGCCCGCCCAATCGCCACGGTCGGAATAACCGGCCGTTTCGATCCGAAAGGGTGGATCACCAGCGATATTCGCCGCCCACGCTGATGCCTTGTGCCCAGTAGTCGGTCGTGTCGAAAGCGAACGACGGTCGCAGAACGCCGGTGAACGGATCCGATTCGGGCGGCAACAATGCGGGGTTCAGGTCGGTATCGATGTGTTCACCGGGTCGCACCACGTTGGACCAGTAGATGAACGTGTAGCCGACGGTCAGTCGCAGGTTGTCCGTCAATTGGTATCCCAACTTGGCATGCAGTTCCGGGACGACCGCAAATTCGTCTTGCGTGTAGCTGCCGATGTTCGACCGCTGTGCCAGCAAACCGCCTTGGAACGTCTGCGGTGTCGACGGCGTTCCGGTCGGATCGGTGATCACACTGCTGCCGGCGATCGTGACGGTTTGACGATTGGTTCCCAGTGCCAAACGTACACCGGTGTCCAGCGTCCAGTAGCCTCGGACCAATCGCTGGGTCCAACCCAGGTCGAATCCGTTGAACTGGTTACGGGTGGTGAATGAATCGGAGATGACAAACTGTTCACCGGCGGTCCCGGTCAGACGTTCTTGGATCGCAACGCTTTCGTCCAACTGCAGGCCGCGATAGCCGAACAGGCCCTCGGTGCGACGACAGAAGTGCTGGGGGCATCCACATAGGAAGCCGCCGGTGCAGCCTTCATCGGCACAACGCAGTCGTTTGAAGTGAACGCCCCAGCCTTGGAATTCGCTGGTGGCGTCAACGGTGACTCGGCCGCTGACCACGCCGGGAAAGGCAACCAGTTCGCTGTCTTCCAGCCCGGTCGATGTGTTAAAGAACGGGCGTGCCAGGACGGGGCTGCCGTCGCTGCTGTTTTCGTATCGCGTGCTGATTTCGCCGACGTTGAACATGTCCGCGCCGATGCCCCACGTGTGGCAGTTGTCCAGCCAGATTCCGAACCCGATTCGTACGCCTTCGATTTCGCCGTCCAGGATTTCATCATCGCCGAACAAAGTCGTGTATCCGGGCGAACCGATCACGCCGGCTTGGGGACGTGTGACCGTGGTCGTGTTGCTGCTGACCAGCGGCGGCAATGACATGCCGTCTTGGTACCAGCCCAGGTATTCGGCGCTGAACCAGCCGTCTTGAGGCAAGCACAGGGTCAAACAAGGACGCCAGGTATTGTTGCCGATCAGTTCGCCGCAACCCGCCGGTCCGCAACTGTTGCAGCCCATCGAATCACAGGCGAAGCCGTCACATCCGGCGTCGCCGCAACCACAGCCGCCGGAAAACATCGCGGGGTCGCCCATGACGATTTCATGGTGGCCTTCGTGGACCACGATCTGGCCGTCCATCGGGACCGAGCCGGCGTCGACGATCGGTGCCGGCATGATTTCTTCTTGAGCCGAAGCTTGACGGACCACCGAGACGCGGGCGGCGTTCGAGGCGGGCGTTGCCGAGCGCGTCGACAGGTCAGGTGCAGCGGCGCCGCGAACAGGACGCCAGGAGGCTCGAGCCGCCGTTTCGCTGTTCTGGCCGGGGCCCGCCGCCGCAGCGGTTGTGCCGTGAAACGTAAACCAGGCTTGGCACAATACCAAAGCCATCGTGAAACCGAGGTTGCCGCGAGAGAGAGTCACTGGCTTTCCCCATTAATTGAATTGGATCGGAAGGGGGGGCGTGACGCGATCAACAGCCGGTTCCCCGGCCGCCGATTCGTCGTTCACCAGCGATATCGACCAGAATGTGCAGCTTCATCGATCGAAATTCGGAAAAATCCGAAAAATCGTCAAACGCCGCCTAACCCGCAAAGTTTGACACCGGGCTAGCCCCGAACCGCCGTCGGATTTTCCTTCACCCTCACTCCGGGAGGGCGCGGTCGCTGGAAGAACCCTCCCCGGGATCTCGTTCCTCGATCCCGACCCTCCCGCGGGGCGGGAGGGTGAAGCCGAGGTAGGATTTCCTTCACCCTCCCTCCGGGAGGGTCGAGCCTAAGCGAGGGGAGGGTGCGCTGGCAGAAGAACCCTCCCCGGAATCTCGTTCCTCGATCCCGACCCTCCCGCGGGGCGAGAGGGTGAAGCCGAGGTAGTGTTTCCTTCACCCTCCCCCCGGGAGGGTCGAGCCTAAGCGAGGGGAGGGCGCGCTGGTAGAAGAACTCTCTCCGGAACCTCGTTGTTCAATCCCGACCTTCCCGCGGGGCGAGTGTAGGCGGGCGCCCGAAAGACGTTACGATCCCAAGGCCACCGACGGCTATTCCCCGCCCAGCCCGAAATCCTTGATCTTCTTGTGAAGCGTGTTGCGGTTGATCCCCAGCCGAGCCGCCGCCTTCGTTTGCACGCCGTCACATTGCTGCAAGACCTGAGCGATCAACGCTCGTTCGACCTGTTCGACGACTTGTGCGTGGACGTTCTGTGATTCCGAACCCGATTCGTTCAACCCACGTTCGACGTACTGGTCGGTCAATGATTGCCAGTCCACGGTTTCCGGCGTCTCGCCCGACATCGATTGGAACGCCGCAGGCTGGCTGACACAGAACGGCAACAGGTCGACGGTCAATTCATCCGTTTCCGCCATCACCACGGCACGTTCGATGTAGTTTTGCAGCTCGCGGACGTTCCCCGGCCAGTGGTAATCCTGCATCGCTTCGATCACGCCGTCGCCGATGTGCGCGACATAACGGTCGTTGATCTCGTTGTAATAGTCCAAGAAATACGACACCAACGCGGGGATGTCGTCGCGACGTTCCCGCAGCGGCGGGATCACAATCGGTACCACGTTCAGACGCCAATAAAGGTCTTCGCGAAACCGATCCTCGCGGACCTCTTTCATCAGGTCACGGTTGCTGGCGGCGACGACACGGACGTCGGTGTGCAGGGTGCTGGTGGAACCCACACGTTCGAATTCCTTTTCTTGCAGCACCCGCAACAGCTTCACCTGCAGCGTTCCAGTGGTGCTGTTGATTTCGTCCAAGAAGATCGTTCCGCCGCCGGCCGCTTCGAAACGTCCCGCGCGATTGGCCACCGCGCCGGTGAAAGCGCCGCGGACGTGGCCGAACAATTCGCTTTCCAGCAAACTTTCGCTCAGCGCGCCACAGTTGACCTTCACAAAGGGGCCGCCACTGCGATGGCTCAGCACGTGAATGGCGTTGGCGATCAGTTCCTTACCGACGCCGGTTTCGCCCAGGATCAGCACCGACGCGTTGCTGCCCGCCACCCGACGGGTGATCCGATAGACCTGCAGCATTCCGGCGGATCGACCGATGATTCCCGGCAAAAGCGGTTCATCGGGTCCGGTCGTCGAGCTGCCGATCAGCGACATGAATGGCGGGTGCGTTCAAACAGGACAACAACGATCACGCTTTACCGACATGACCATACCGCGAAAGCCGCGATTGCGAAATGACTGATTCTGCGCCGATGATGATTGCACGCCCGTGTTGATCCCTAAAGTGATTCGGTGGCCCAGCGACGGTACAGTTCGCGATCAATGGCCTCCAGCGAAACGACCGGTTGCCGCGTTTCGATCTCTTGCAAAACGGGAATCAGCCCTGATGTGCTGTAGGGACGAGCAATGACTCGGGTGATCGCCGGCCAGCGTGGGTATTCCAGCTGGTCCAAATCAAACGGGGTGGTCGTGTCGTCGACGAAAAACAGGATCGGCAAACGGCAGCCCAGCGACGTTCGCCGGACTCGATCGGCCAGCTCGGTCTTCTGAGCATCCCACAACTGGGTCTTGCTTAGGATGAAACGGATGTCGCCACCGGCAACGATCTCACGCAGTGCACCCGCCACCGTTCCCACGGTGCGAACTTGAAATCCCAGCTGGGTCAGTACGGTTTCCAATTCGGCTCGGACATTGGGCCGTGTTTCGATCAGGATCGCGACCGGCCCCGGTGAAAGTTTCTGCATCGCAGCGATGGTCCGGTCGACTTGGCTGCGACCGGCGAACGCGACCCCCGGATCGATTTTTCGAATCGTCATCGCCGCGTCGTAACGGATCCGCGGCAATGAACTGGACGCCAATCGGACCAGCGTGGTGGGCGTCGCCGTGTGGCTGTCCAGCAGTTCGGAGGGAACGTCGATGACGCCCGATCCGATGATGGCCAAGCCGGCGGAGATGGCTTTGAAGTCACCGCTGTCCCAAGCCTTGTCCAAAAAGTCGTTCATGCCGACCGCCGTCGAAAGCGCGGGATAGGCCGCCAGCATCGCTTCGATTTGGTCGTCGTCACCGAAATCCGGATCCACCAGAACGCGATAGCCGGCATCGGCGATCGCGGCGTCTCGCATCAATGACGCGGGCACATCCGCCATGCGGCGCAAGATCGATGCAAGGTCGGTCGCGCGACGTCGTTCGGCAGCCAATGCATCGGTTTGCACCGGAGCCGCCACGCCTGTGTCGGGATCCAACGTCCACGCCGTCGTGATGTCTTGGCCGGGGATGATTCGACTGATTCGGTCCGACTGCATGTGGATCGCTTTGCCGATGGCGGCGATCGTCGCATTTTTGGTCGGCAGCCCTTTTCCATGACGTGCCAACAGGCTTGCCGCCGTCTCGCGTGTTTCCTGTGCGGTGCTTTGACCGTGCAGCGCCGATGCGGCCAGCAAGTCCGACCAAGGGCTTCGCAGTCCGGCCAATGCGGTCAGCGCGACTTGTTGGGCCGACGCGTCACCATAAATGGCGTGCTGGATCAGCGATCGCGCGCCACCGTTGCCCAGTCGTCGCAGAAGCGCGATCAAGTCGCGATTGGATGCCAATTCGGGCTGTTCCAACATGCGACCGATGATTTGTTGAATCGATGCGTTGCCACCACGCAACAGCACGCGGTTGCCGCCCAAGCGTGGGTCAATGGAATCGCTCAGCACGTCGTCGATGGCGGCGGACAATCGTTCGTCCGACCGATGCTGATCGGCCAACGCGGTTTGGGCTTTTTGCAAAACGTCTCGCGACGCATCGGACAACTCCTCTCGACCGCCGGCTCGCAAAATCAGTGCCGGCCCCATTTCGACGGCGATTTGACGCAGCGTCGCATCATCGGGCTCGTCCAAGTTTGACAACAATTGCTCGACGGCCGCCCACTGGCCGATTGTCGCCATCGACTTCACCGCCGTTGGAATCGTCGATGGCTTTCGTGATGCCAGGTCCAGCGTCTGTCGCACCAGCGGCGTATCGGCGATCGGTGGTGGGGCATCCGAATCTTCATCCGTGCCGCTTTGGCCGCCGTCGGTGGTGTCCGGTTGATCGTCATCGAAACCCGGATTTCCGAAGTCATCGCCACCGAAATCCATGTCGCCAAACCCGCCGTCCCCGAAATCGTCGCCGAAACCGGCGTCATCCGTTCCCGGGGCGTCAAAGGGGGATTGGGCTGTCAGAACGCCGCCCAGGGTCATCACACAGCAGACGGCGATGGCAAAACACACATGCGCCGGGAATTTCGGGCACGGCTTGGGGAAAAGCAATTGCATGGACGTTCGATTCGGATCGGCGTGGTCACGAAGGCCTTGGCGGACAAGCACGGCAAACACAGCATAGTCGCTGGCCGGGGATTTCCATCGCCGCAAACGGTCGGCCCTGGGCGAAGGGAACCTCCAGGCGAACGCAGTGGCGATCGAATCAGTCGCGCAGACTTTCACGGTCGGATGAATTAAGCGCCGGGTCGGCCTTCAGTTCCTTCAAACGCTCTCGTACGTCCCAGCCGATGGATCCGGGAACCGGATTGGGAAACGCTTTGACCTGTTTCTCCAAGTTTTCGACTTCCCGTTTCCAAGACTCATGGACCTCGTACGTCCCAGGTTGATTTCTTCGTCGCCGCTCGCGCAATCGATACGACCGGCGCCACATCAAATCTTCGTCGATTCGAGCGGCCTCGCGGCGCAGGGCTTCCACCTTCTCGGATCGTGACAGCCGGTCAAACTCCGGATCACCCGGGGCATACGAAACATCCCGTGCGTCCACATCGTTGGATTGATGATCCACGATCCGCGACGAAAGGCTGACGATCCACATCAAACTGCCGAGCGTCACGACAGCGGACACCACAAAGCCGAGCAGCTTTTTGTGCGTCAGCCCTGCCTTGCGTTGGCGGTCAGCGGATGGGGATCGATGGGGCGTCATCAAACGGAAAGTTCTCTACATCCGGAATCACCTGCCGCGCTGGAATCGGCGGCGAAGTGCACGGGGATCATGGTTCTGGTCGGTCAAACACCGTTCGCAATAAGCGAGCGTGCTGACAAGTGGTTGCATCGGAGCTGAAATGACAAACTCCACCGGTCGAGACAATCGACCCGATGGAGTCTAGCTTTCAAAATGTCGTCATGAAGACGACGTTGACAGAAAAACGTCAAATCAGATTGACGTCCGGCATCGTTCCGGATGCCGTGGATGAAGACGCGTCTTATTCGGTCAACAGCGTCGGCAAATTGTTCGCGATCTCTTGAAAAACCGCGATCAACTGTTCGCCGCTCTCGGCGTGATAGTGTTTACCGTTACAGGCCGCAGCCACGTCGTGCATGTCGGACTGGTTGGCATCCGATCCAAACGTCACCGTGTGAATGGTCATGTTGTAGGTCGACGCAAATTCACGAGCCACGTCCAACGGGTCTTCGCCCGTGTTGTGGTTCCCGTCGGTCATCACCACCATCGTTTTTGATGCGAACGGACGTGCGTTGGCATGTTGAAAGTGCTTGATGCCTTCACGCATGCCGCGGCCGATCCCTGTTCCACCACCGGTATTCAGGTTGTCAACGGCATTCATCGCGACGTCAAAGTCCGGGTCCAGCCATGAATCACGCGATCCGGTGCTGGCGTAACTGGCGATCGCCGCTTGTTCACTTTGTGGGGTGTCGTCCAAAACGTCAAAGAACGCTTCGACGGCATCGACAAGGCTGTTCCACTTCACCGCCGGCGGTACGTCGTAATCGAAGTAGTTGTCCCAGGCCCAGCGTTCGAACGACGCCTGGTCTTCGCCGCGGCTGTAGTAGTACCCACCTCGGCTGCGATACAGGATTCCCGCGTCGGCCGCTTCGGCATAGACGTCATAGTTCCACGGCGAATCGCCATCGGGCCATGTCAGCCATTCCATCGATCCGCTGCGGTCCAGCACCAAACTGATGTCCCGGTCCACCTGCATGGCGACCGAACGTTGGGTGGGTTCAAAGTAGTCTCGCGAAAAGAACTTGGGGAACACCAGCGGAATCACGCCACCCAGCGAACTGGAATCGCGACGTCCATTGACGCGAACCGCACTGGCGATCACCTGGTTGGCGGCCACGTCGGATGTCGAAACTTTGGTGAAGTAGTAACGGCTACCCAGGCCACCAGGCTGCGACGTGCTGCCGAATTCGATCTCATTGGCGGCATCTTCACGACGCAGCTGTAACGGCATCCCATCGACACTGTTCAGCAAGGCGGTGGCAACGGCGGCATCTTTGGCGGCGTCGACCGTCTGTTCTTCGCTAAACGCACGACCCCCGGCACGAGCCGCCGCGTCGGTCGCGACGATCAGCTCGGTCCGCGTCAATTGCATGTGTGCCAGGTTCACACAGAAAGCCGCCATCAACGCCAGCAACGGCAGGATGAAGGCCATCAGGGCCATCACGCTTCCACGTCGTCGGCCACGTGGCATCCGTTGAACTCTCCGGTGCAACGCATTGACGGTTGTACCGGGTTGTTTCTCGTTCGGAGCGGTATTGCGGAGCGTCTCGTTCATGTCGGCGGTCTCGATGGTGGGCTGGTCGTCGAACGAAAATGGCAAGGGGGATCAATCAAGTGGGCTTGGCTGTGTCGGCGTTTCGGCCGATCAATCCGGCTGGTAGAAACCGGCATAACGTTCGGTTCGCATCCGAGCGGTCGATTCGATCGTCGCACTGGGCATGAACATGGACGTAAAGAACGCGACTTCGTCCAAGTCCACGCTGACGGTCACGCTGACTTCTTCGCTGTTTTCGCCCAGTTCCGCCACGCTCACGGTGTAACCTTCGCCGACCATCGACGACATCAACCGTTCGGCTTCGACTTCCGCATCGGCGGCCGTCGCGCCCGGCACGATGGCTTGGCGTGCGGCAAAGTAGGCGGCGTCTTGGGTCAGGTTGCGGACCATGTTCATGCGGGCGAATTCACAACACGTGAAGATGACCAGGAACAGGACGTTGGCCACGACGGCGAATTCCACCATCGCGGCGCCGCGACGATCGGCGGGACGAGGCGTGCGGATTCGACGCGGGCGATTGATTTTTGGTTGCCGCATGTTGATCAATCCTGGTTGGCGTATTCTTTGCGCATCGTGACGCTGGACGAAACGGTCCAGCCGTCATAGATCGATCCCGGCAGCAACAGATTGCCGCTGACCGGCACGGTGACGGTCAGCGTGACGTTTTCCAGAGTGTCCGCACCGTCGAACCCAGGGGCCGCGATCGACACCGCGTTGCCGCCGGTTTCCACGTCGCGTTGACTCAGGAATTCGTTGACTCGTGCGATCGCATCGCCGTTGGTGGCCTCGGATCCCACACCGGCTCGGGCACCTTCATAGGCGGCCAAGGTGACGGTTTCGCGAAGGAAAAACAGCGAACACAAATCCATCGTGCCCAGTGTCAAAGTCAACAGCACGGGCAACACGATGGCGGCTTCCACCGTGGCAGTCCCCCGGCGATGCTGACGCGATCGACGCGGCACGGTTCTGGCAATCGTTCCGGACATGACGGTTCTTCGGGACAAGTGGACGAGCAAAAAAAGGGCGGGATCAGCGGCCCACAATGACGCGGGACTGATCCTCTTTGGGAAACCTAGCTCGCGTTTCCCTGGCGTGACGGGCCGATCGTTAAAATTTTTGTCGCACGGTTTGACGGTCACCGGTTTGTGTGCCGCCACCGCGTCATGCCTCCCCATCGCAGGCGACTTTTTCTATCATCCGTGGCTCGATGACGGCTTTGTGGCCCCCGGTGGGTCGCCGTCGAATCCGTCTGTGCGTCCATCCCCACCGCCTCCGTTCCGCAAAACACCCAACACAGCGACATGCTTGTTTCCTGGAAATGGCTTTCCCGCTACGTCAATCTGGACATGCCACAGAAGGAACTGGAGGATCGATTCAGCTTTTCCGGATTGAATCACGAGTCCAGCGAAACGGTGGGTGACGACGTCGTGATCGACTTGGAAGTCACCAGCAATCGCGGCGACTGTCTGGGGCATCTGGGCGTGGCCCGCGAAGTCGGCGTGCTGTTCGATCAACAGGTTTGCGTGCCCAAGGTCGAGTTGACCGAAGGCGATACGGCGGTGAAATCGCTGTTGAGCGTGGAGAATCGTTTTCCCGACGCTTGCCCACGCTACACCGCCCGCGTCATCCAGGGTGTCAAGATCGGCCCCAGCCCGACAGAGATCGCGGACGTCTTGGAAAGCGTCGGCATCGGCCTGGTCAACAACGTCGTCGACATCACAAATTTCGTGATGATGGAATGCGGCCAACCCCTGCATGCGTTTGACTATGACAAGATCGCCGGCCAGAAGATCGTCGTCCGTCCCGCCGACAAAGACGAAACCATCGAAGCGATCGATCACCGCCAGTACGCATTGGACCCGTCGATGTGCGTCATCGCCGATGGCGAAAAAGCATCGGCGGTCGCCGGGGTGATGGGCGGGGCCGATTCGGAGATCAATGAAGCGTCGACGAACTTGGTGATCGAAGCCGCCGACTTTACGCCGCTGTCCGTTCGCCGTGCCGCGCGGGCGTTGAAGCTGCACAGTCCGTCGTCGTACCGGTTCGAACGACGCGTCGACCCGGCCGGGATCGATTGGGCCAGCCGCCGGGCATGCCAGCTGATCACACAACACGCCGGCGGCACGGTTTGCAACGGCGTTCTAGACACTGCACCGGAGATCCCGGCACGTCCGCCGATCGTTCTGCGTTTGTCACAAGTCGAACGTATTTTGGGAATCCGAATCGCCCAAACGGAGATCCAGCGGATCTTGACCGCCCTGGGCTGTACAGAAGACAAGTCGACGACCAGCGAAAGTCACGCGTTCGTTCCGCCGACGTGGCGTCATGACCTGACGCGTGAAGCCGACTTGATCGAAGAAGTCGCACGGATCCATGGCTATGACAAGATCCCCGAAAACGCATCCATTCCGGTCGCCCCCAGTCGGGCTCGCTCGTTCGACACGGCCGTTTCGAAAGTTCGCCGTGTGTTGACGTCGGCGGGGATTTCCGAAGCGATGACGCCCAGCGTGGTGACCCGAAAGCTGGACGAATCGATCAGCCCCTGGACCGATCGGCCCGCGATGCAAACGCAAACGGCAATGCTGGAAGGTTCGCGTCGGTTGCGGCGTTCGCTGATCCCCAGCCTGCTGTCCAGTCGTGCGGGAAATTGGTCGGCCTCCAGCCTACACGCGGACTTGTTTGAGATCGCACACATCTATCTGCCATCGGCGGACGACGACGGGCTGCCCGAAGAAACGTACGCGTTGGGTCTGGTTCGCGGTGGCGATTTCTTCCAGCTCAAGGGGATCGTGGAAACACTGTGCGGTCGTCTGGGCGTGCAAGGACGCTTGACCGTTGACGTCTTGGATTGCCAGGGCATTCAATCCGGTACCGCGTCGAAGTTGATGATTCAAGCGGATGGTCAGTCGCACGAGATCGGGTACATGGGGACGGTGGACGCGGCCACGCTGAAGTCGTGGAAGCTGCCCGATCCGGTCCAGGTTGCGGAACTGTCGCTGCCGGTCGTCTTTGAATTGGCCAACTTGGTGCCACAGCAACAGTCGATCAGCCCGTTCCCGTCGATCCAGCGTGATTTGAATTTCGTTCTGGCCGAATCCGTCCGTTGGGGTGATCTGGAAACCGTGGTGCGATCGGCCGTTGATGAAAACTTGGCCGGCGTGCGTTATGTCGAAACGTATCGCGATGCCGACAAGGACGGGCCTGATACGAAACGCGTGTTGTTGTCGGTCGAATTGCAAAGTGACACCGAAACGCTAAGCGGCCAGCAAGCCGACACGATGATCCAATCGATCGTCGACGCCTGCGATCAAAAGCTCAGTGCCAAGTTGCTTCAGTAATCCGAATCGGCTGAGGCATCGCCGCTTTTCGATTCGCGACAGCGTTTCGCTTTGCGGCAGTAGGGGCGCGCGCCCGCACCCCGTCCCGCCTCACATGGCCTACGCTTCGAACTCCCGACGCAACTGTTTCATTCCCCGGTGCAACAGGCCGGCGATCGAGCCATTGGACTTCCCCATCCGCTGCGCCACCTCGGCCAATTTCAAGCCATCCAAATAGTGCAGACGCACGGCATCACGCTGGTCGTCCGGCAGCTTTTCGATCGCCGTCGCCAGCCGAATCACACTCTCGCCGACCGCCATGTGTTGGCTGGGCGTGGCCATATCGCCGGCCAGTAACTGTTCCAGACGCATCGACGATTGATGGACGGCTTGCTGCATCGACTGTTCCCTGGACACATCGCGTTTGTCACGATGCATGTCGCGATCCAGGTGACACAAATGATTCGCCAAGATTTGTCGCAGCCAGCCCCGCAATTCGGCCTCGGTCTTGCCGCGAAAACCGTCAAACCCCTGCACCGCCTGCAACATTACTTGCTGAACCATGTCGCTGGCACCGACTTTGGCCTGGTACGCACGACGCGATTGAGTCCGGGCCAGCATTCGCAGATACGGCTCATAACGGGCGATCACCGAAGGGTCGGTCAGGTCGATGTCCGGTTCGGTTTCGTCGTTCATGATATCCTGGCCGTGAAAACGCAGCCGTTGTCTTCGCCGGAGGGCAACGCCGCGACAAACCGCCGACAAGACCTTGCGTCTGGGAGACATACCGCCAAATGAGTCACCGTATTGTAGTGCGAACCTCGCGCGATTGGTTCCGTCGCCCGCATCCGATCTCGTTCACGCTGGCGGTTCTGATGCTGTTATCCGTGAACGTCTCGGCCGTCTGGTCGCAAACCGTCACGGCGACCGTTCCGGTCGGCATGCCCTTTGGTGTGGAAGTCGACGGTGATGACGTTTGGGTCACCAGCATCACCGATGAAAGCGTTGGATTGATTTCCCCCGACGATCGCTATCGGCCGCTGATCGGTGGCGCCGAAGCCGGTGTGTTTCAGTGGCCGCACGAAGTCCGCGTCGGTGACGCCAAACAGTTGTACATCGCCGACACTCGGAATCATCGAATCATCCGCGTCGATACCGACGGCGGCAGTGCCGGACAAAACGATCCGGCGGACCATCACTACCAAGTCATCGCGGGAACGGGCAAAGCCGGCTTCGCCGATGGCCCCGGCGGATCCGCCTTGTTCAACCAGCCACACAGCGTCGTGGTGCTGGACGACAAGACGTTGCTGATCGCCGACACCAAAAATCACCGCATTCGCAAGCTGGATCTAAAGTCCGGTGTGGTATCGCCATACTGCGGCGACGGTTCACCCGAACTTCCCAAGGACGGCCAAGCTCGCCAACAGGCTTCGCTGTTCGGTCCCCGTTCGCTTGCCGTTGATGACAACTCGGTTTGGATCGCATTGCGTGAAGGCAACAGTATCTGGCGTTTGGATCGCGCGACCGATACGCTGCACCATATCGCCGGCACCGGCCGAAAAGGCTATGACGGTGACGGCGGATCTGCCAAAGCCGCGACGATGAACGGCCCCAAAGGTCTGGACATCGATGCCGAAGGCGGCGTGCTAGTCGTCGACACCGAAAACCACTGCGTGCGTCGCATCGACGTCGCCGCGGACCGTATCGAAACCGTGCTGGGCGGCAATCAGGCTGCGGCGACGACCGAATTGAAGCGACCCCACGGGATCGCCGCGACGGGGCAGGGCCGATCGTTCTGGCTGGCTGATTCGGAGAACGACCGGATGCTGCTGTTCGAAGATCAGTGACAAGCCAGTCGGTGACAGACCTTTCGGCATTTCCGTTTCCCCATCTGCCCATCGGCAACCCCGTCGTCCGTTGAACCAAGCCACCGATCCCGCTTCGCTGATTCATCCGCCCACCGATTCGGCGATCCGTCGTGCCGCGGCCGAGTTGACCGCCGGAAATCTGGTGGGCGTTCCCACCGAGACGGTCTATGGCTTGGCCGCCGATGCGACTCGCGATGACGCGGTGTCAAAGATCTATCAAGCCAAAGGGCGCCCCAGCACCAACCCTTTGATCGTGCATACCGCTGACGCGACCGCCGCGCGACGGTACACGTCATTGTTTGTGGGTGACCGACGCAACGCAGACGTGGACTCGGCCCTGATCGACCAATGGGACATCGCGTCAGCGCTGTGGCCCGGACCGCTGACGGTCGTGGTCCCACGATCGACATCGATTCCCGACATCGTCACCGCCGGCCGAGACACCGTTGCGATTCGTGTGCCCGATCATCACGTGATGCGGAAGCTGTTGAAACAGTGTCCGTTTCCTTTGGCCGCGCCCAGTGCCAACGTGTCCAACTACGTCAGCCCGACGACCGCCCGGCACGTCGCCGATGGATTGGGGCAATCTGTGGCGATGGTCTTGGACGGAGGCCGTTGTGACTGGGGTGTCGAATCGACCATCATTCAATTGAACGCCGACGGACCCAGGTTATTGCGTCCCGGTGGCATCACGGCGGAGCAGCTTCGCAGCGTTTTTGGCCAGATCCATGTTCCGGACCAAGATGGCAATCACACCCAGGCTCAGGTCGCGCCCGGTCAGTTGCCCACGCACTATTCGCCCGACAAAACGTTGGTTTTTTTGGACCGTTATGAAACCCTGCTTCGCGATCCATCTTTTCAAGCACCGCAAAGAACCGGCCGCATCGCATTCGGCAAATTGAATGATGCCCAGCGGTCGCGGTTTGACCAAGTTTGGGTCGTCGACGAAACGGGCGACCTGCGAAGAATCGCGTCAAGCTTGTTTGCCGTCTTACGCGAAGCCGACCAGAGTGACTGTGACCTGTTGGTGATCGATCGCTGTGAAGAATCCGGTATCGGCCGCGCGATCATGGACCGACTGCGTCGTGCGACGCGGTCGGTTGATCAAACCCATTAGGTCCTATGCGGCGTCCGCGTCATCGGCGTTGACGATGCGGCTGACCATTCCGGCCAACGCGGCACCGGCAAGCGGCGCGACCCAGAACAACCACAGTTGGCCGATCGCGGATCCGCCCACAAAGACGGCCGGTCCTGTGCTGCGTGCCGGGTTCACGCTGCAGTTGGTCAACGGGATGTCGACCAGGTGAATCAGTGTCAGCGTCAATCCGATGGCGATGCCCGCGGCGGCCGGTGAAGCGTGCTTGGAGGTCGCCCCCAAGATCACGATCAAAAAGATGAACGTGCAAACGATTTCGGCAACCAAAGCGGCCAGCATGCTGTACCCGCTGGGCGAAAATTCGCCGTATCCGTTTGCCGCCAATCGGCCTTCGGTGATGACATAGCCATCGGGCCCCTGTTGCAACAGAAAATACAGCAAGCCGGACGCGGCGATCGCCCCGACGACTTGGGCGATCACATAGCCGGGCAATTCGGCAGGCTTGAATCGACCCGCGGCCGTCAAGCCAACCGTCACCGCGGGGTTCAAGTGACAACCCGAAACACCACCAAAGGCGTACGCACATCCCAAGACCGTCAGACCGAACGCGAAGCTGACGCCCAAGTATCCGAATCCCATGTTGGTGGCCAATGCGGCGGATTCTTCGTTGGGAATGTTGGCCGCGAAGACCGCTGCACCGCAGCCGCCGAAAACCAGAATGAACGTGCCGATCATCTCGGCCAATAACTTGCGATGCATAAGCGACATCCTTCGCCAAAAATCAAAGTGTGGGGTGTGGGGGACACACTCTTTCGCGGAGTCGATCATCGCGGACCGCACCGGAATCGTCGTACCACGCCGGTTTCAGACCTGGTTTCAATGGTCACCCCACGACTTACCGGTCGTCGGGATTGAAAGGATCGATCGGGGCAGGTTTCGCTTGAGGGATGCGCGTGGCCGAAGTTTTCCGGGTTTTTTACCGACTGCGTTTGGTTTGTCGGCAAGAACCTATTGTCTAACCATTGCGCTTTCAGGCGGCTGAAAGCTTCCAAGGCAGTACGGAAAACGAAACGAACCATGCCCAGCGAACGCCCCACCACCGACCGGAAAGCTCTGCAAGTCAATCTGGATTCCCGACGCTATGGATCGTTCGCCGAAATTGGTGCCGGCCAAGAAGTCGTTCGGTGGTTCTTTCGCGTCGGTGCTGCCGCTGGCACGATCGCCAAAAGCATGTCCGCCTATGACATGTCCGTCAGCGACGCGATCTATGGCAAATGCGACCGCTACGTTTGTCGCCAGCGGTTGGAAGACATGCTGGATCGCGAACACAAATTGAACTTGGAACGGTTGCGTGAAAGCCGTGGCGATTCGACCGCCTTCTTTGCGTTCGCCGACACTGTTTCGGCCCGCAACTATCACGGCACCAACGAATGCCACGGATGGATGGGGATTCGTTTCCAGGCACACCCGCGGGACGAAGACAGCCAGATCATCATTCACGTCCGAATGCTGGACAAGAACATGGAAGCACAGCAAGAAGCGCTCGGTATCGTCGGCGTGAACTTGTTGTACGGTGCGTTCTTCATGCACCACGAACCCGAACAATTGCTCGAATCGTTGTTGGACAATCTGTCGACGCAGCGGATCGAGATCGACATGATTGAGTTTTCCGGCATCGCATTCCGTCACGTTGACAACCGGGTGATGAGCCTGCGATTGGTGCAGCTGGGACTCAGTAACGCCGCAATGTTCTCCGCATCGGGCGACGTCCTACAGCCGTCGGAAGTCCTGTACAAGCGACCGATTCTGGTCGAACGCGGCAGCTTTCGCCCGGTCACCCATGTCAACTTGGACATGCTGTCGGCCGCACGGGAAAGCTTCAAAAAGGAAGCCGACGTGGAAGAGGACCGCATCGTCCAATTGGCCGAAATCACCATGCGGAATTTGCAAGCCAACGGCGACATCGATCTGCGTGACTTCCTGGCCCGCGCCGACACCTTGGCCGCATGCGGCATGACGGTGTTGATCTCCGACTACTTCGAATTTTATCGCTTGGCCGCCTACCTTTCGCGGTACACGAAAGAGCGGATCGGGATCACGCTGGGTGCCGGCAGCCTGGCCGAACTGTTCAACGAAAAGTATTACACCGGTCTGGAAGGCGGCATCTTGGAATCGTTCGGACGCATGTTCAAGAACGATTTGAAGCTGTACATCTACCCGCTGTTGGATCGCGAAACGGGCACACTGACGACGGTCGACAACCTTTCGGTCTCGCCCGACTTGGACAAGCTTTATCACTATTTGGTCGACACCGGGTGCATCGAACAGCTGGACGCATACAACCCGGAACACCTTTCGACGTTCTCACGCGAAGTGTTGAAGATGATCGACGCGGGCGACCCGGCTTGGGAAGACCATGTACCGGCGGAAGTGGCCAGCGTGATCAAACGACGCGGATTCTTCGGCCACAAAGCCGGCGTGACGGAATCTCGCCTGGCTGCGATGTTGCCGCCGACCCCCAGCATCGGCATGCCGGCGAACATCTGACTCTCTCCGCATCAGCACTCGGGCCCGCATCAGCACTCGGGCCCGCATCAGCACTCGGGCCCGCATCAGCACTCGGGCCCGCATCAGCACTCGGGCCCGCATCAGCACTCGGGCCCGCATCAGCACTTGAGCACAGCGTGAAACTGGATCGCTGTGGCGGCGAGAGGGCGTTTTGGCGTATGGACAACCGGTCCGTCCTGAATTGGCGGCAAAGAATCCGGCTTTCCCTGCCGCCAACTCGACTTTCAGGCTGCGGTTCCGATGCGCCCCAAACTGATCACCCTCTCATCCGGCTTGTCGCCTCGCCCGTGGCCGCACACGAATATCGGGCGCCGATCGCGGCGGATTCCGGCGTCCGGCCACGCGTGGGCGTTGGCAATCATCGTCGCGTTGCTTCCCAGCTTGTCGACGGCCCAACAGATCATCGTCCACGGTCCGGTCGCACCGCCGCTGCACGGCCAAGTCATTTCATCGACACCCGTCGGCCGGCCGGTCATCGTATCGGAACGCGTCATTTCCGAACGTCCGATGCGATCTTCGTCATCGGCGGCGGTGACTCGCGGCACCCAACCGACGTCCGGTTCGACCATCGTGACGCGGCCGATCCGCAACACGACGTCACCGGAGACCAACGGAAAATCCACCTTTGCCAACACGCGATCCAACACGACGTCGCGTTTCGGTTCGCCCCGTTCGGCTCGAACAACCCGTCCGTCTCAATCATCTCGTTCGTCTGCCGACCCTGTCGCCAAAACCAACCCCTCGTCGGTCAACGCTGACCCGGCCAGTTATCCGCTGTTGCCCAAAGACCATCGTGAACCCGACGATTGGGCGACTTCGGTCTACGCGGACCAACATCTGCGATCGGCCCGGGACTCCATCGACCGGTTTGACTCGATCTATCGATCGGGGGCACCGGTCATCGCCGACGTCGCCTACGAAAACGCTCAGTTCGTCAGGCAATGGGTCGAAGCGGCGAGATCGTACCTGCGGCTGTCCGATCAGGTCCACGATGCGGATCGGAACCGACGATCCACGTTGCATGATTTCCAAGAAGTTCAGCAGAAACTGGAACACCACGGTCTGACACCGACCGTGGGATTGTTGCTGCGGCACAAGAAAGAACAACTGGACCAGTGGCAGGTCGAACACGGCCAAGCGACGTTCGTCAATCAAGCACTGTCCGAAGCCCGACAACAACAGCTGAAGTTGGACTTGGTCGAATTTGACGGCTCCGACCCGATCGCCCAAGCGTCACGTGTGCTGGCCAAAGCCGGCTATCGCGATGTCCCGGATCACGACCCGCTGCGACGGCAAGTCGAAGAATTGTTGGACCAGCGGTACGCCTGGTTGGATTCGCTTCGCACGGCCTATGACGACTATCAAAACAAACTCAGCGAACTGGATTCGGTGACCAATGCGTCGCGTGACTTGGCCGACGAATATCGCGCACTGATCGATCGTCACGTGGCATGGATCCGCAGCGATGATCCGATCAGTTTAGGCGACCTACAGAACTTCAAAAGCGGAATGGGCGCGCTGTTCGATGCCCAACGCAGCGCCGACTTTGGTCCGACCGTTGAACGGAAATTGCGCGACAATCCCGTGGCGGGAATCAGCACGTTGGCCTGGATCATCGTTGCGTTGGCCATTCGCTGGTTGGCCAAGTCATGGCTGATCGGAATCGGCAACAAAAAGCGTCTTCGCAAAACGCATCCGATGCGGCGAAAACTGTCCGCCGGAATCTTGACCGTGGTGGTCGCGACCGGAATCCCCTCGTGCTTCTTTTTGATTTCGCGATGGTTGGGCGACGGAATCGTTTCCGAAGCCACGCTGTATGCGTCCAGCGCGTTTGCGGCGGGCAGTTTGGTCGCTCTGTTCATCGAAGTTCCCCGGCAATGGTTGCGTGCCGGCGGGTACTTGGACCAACACGTCGACATCGAATTGGAACGTCGGCCCCGGGCGATGACCTACCTGACCATCGTGGGCACCGGATTGGTGATTGCCGCCTATGCCGTGACGCTGATGGGGTTGATGAACCAGGGCATGTGGCGTGGATCGGTGTCACGAATCGGTTTTATTACCGCCATGTTGTTGGTCGCCTGGACACTGCACCGTTCGTTCAAACCGACCGGCGGGTTCCTGGAACCGCTGATCGAAAAATTCTGTGGCAGCGTGATTCACCACGCCCGATTGTTGCTTTACATCGCGGCCCTGGCGTTTCCGGTCGCGATGATCGGGCTGTCCGCACTGGGATACGGATTCACGACTGCGGAAATCATTCGGCGGGCGATTTGGACGGCGGTCATCGCGATGTCGGCCGCCATGATCTGGCCGGGTTTGAAATTCGCGTCAGAAGAACTGTGGGAACGCATCACCGGGATGGCGCGCGATCAAGCGGACGGTGACGTGATCGGTGGCTATGCGGATACCGGAAAGGTGTCCGGGGCCCTGGGCGAGCACTTTCTGGAACTGAAACACCACTTGGCGTTCTTGTGCCAGTGTGGCTTGGTGTTGGCCGCCATTTTCGGCTTCGGATGGCTGTGGATCGATGTGTTTCCCAACGCCGATGTCGGGAACCCGGTGGTGTGGACTGTCGACGACGTGGTGACGCAAACGGTGATCGATGCAGACGGCACCAGCAGCCTTCAGTCAAGAACCGAGCCTCGTCCGGTCACCGCGTTTCATTTAGTGTTGGCTGCGGCGACATTGTTTGTGGCATTTCAGTTGGCGAAGCTTCTTCCGGCCTTGTACGACGCGTTGGTGCTGCAGCGTGTTTCGTTTGACGAAGGCATGGAACACTTCACGTTTATCCTTGGACGCGTTCTGATCTTTGGCATCGGCTGTTTGATTGCCGGACGCTTCATCGGACTGCGTTGGCAGACAATCCAGTGGCTGGCCGTTGGGTTGACCATCGGCCTTGGATTCGGATTGCAAGACATGGTTCGCAATCTGTTCGGCGGCTTGATCGTGTTGTTCGAAAAGCCGGCTCGTTTGGGTGATCGCATCACGGTGGGTAAGGTCACCGGTCGCGTGGCGGCTCAGCGACTGCGGACCACCGTCTTGGCTGATGACGACGGTCGCGAAGTCATCGTGCCCAACAAGAACTTCGTCAGCACTGATGTTGTGAACTGGATGGGGGCGGGACGGCTGAGTGCCGTGGCGATGGAAGTGTCGACCACCCGCGACCAGCGGCCCGCGGATCTGTGCCGGATGCTTCAGGAATTGATGATCGAACAACCGGATGTGTTGTTGACCCCTGCACCACAAGCGACGCTTGTATGCGTAGGCCAGCGGTCACAGCGAATCGAAGTACGCGTCTGGGTGGAAGAAACCAAAAGCGTTTCTCGATACCGTGATCAAATGCTACGGTTGATCCGAACCTTCTTGAGCGAACGAGACCTGCTGGCCGGCAACCAACCGTCTCAGCCCGAACTCGCCGACGTCATGCCCGGCGGCGACGAACTCGACCACCTCTTCGACGACGACTTCGACACCCCCAACCTCTCCAAATCCACCCGTCGTCGACGCCCCGCCTGACCGGAAAAGGGGTCAGGCGTCTTTGTTTGCTCGCGCGGTCGAACCTGAGGGCGGTTGGTGCTTGGATCACGCGACCGTGATATAGTTCCTGCTTGGCGGTGGAACGCTGGGACCACCATTGGATCGTCGGGTCTTGGAATGGAATTGCGTTGAGATTTCTGCAGATATTTATTCCCGAAGGCGCCGGTGGCAACTTTGACGAGTTGTTGGAGGGCCAGAGGGTTCTGGGGACTTGGCGTGGCGATACCTCCGATCAACGGATCGTGCTGCACTTGTTGGTGCCCGCCGAAGCCACCGAGCCGATCATGGACCGGTTCGAAGAAGCGTTTGGGACCCACGAAGGCTTCTGTATCGTCGTACTGCCGGTCGAGGCGGTTCTGCCGCGCCCCGACGTCGCCAAGGAAGCGGATCAAGACTCTGACGCGGACGTTGACTCGGATCAGGACAGTACCAGCGACAGCGGACGAGTCAGCCGTGAGGAGTTGTACAGTGAGATCACAGAAACTCTGGGCATTGATCGTGTCTTTCTGGCAATGACGATCTTGTCGTCAGTCGTGGCAGCGGTCGGCCTGTTGCGAGACGACGTCGCGGTGATCATCGGTGCCATGGTGATCGCGCCGCTTTTGGGGCCCAATGTGGCCATGTCGTTGGCGACGACTTTGGGTGATCTTGCCTTGCTTCGTCGTGCGCTGCTGACCAACGTGGTCGGGGTGACCGTAACGCTGTTGGTCGCATTGGGCATTGGGATTTTGTTGGACGTCGATCCGAAGATTCCCGCCATCCAGTCCCGGACCGAAGTCAATCTTGGCGATCTGACTTTGGCATTGGCCGCCGGTGCCGCGGGAACCTTCGCCTTCACCCGTGGCATGTCCAGCGCGGTGATCGGAGTGATGGTGGCGGTTGCGTTGATGCCACCACTCGTCACGTTTGGGATGTTGTTCGCCGAAGGAGCCTATCGACCTGCCGCCGGGGCGATGATGCTGGTCATGGCCAATGTGGTCAGCGTCAATTTGACGGGCGTGGCGACGTTCATTGCGCAGGGGGTGCGACCGCGATCGTGGTGGGAAGAAGAACAGGCCAAGAGATCGACGCGCATTGCGATCGCCATCTGGGTCACGTTGTTGATCGCACTGATTGCCATCCTGTTGGTCTATCAGAAGAACGAGACGTTGAACAACTGACCAACCCACCACATCGAACGACACAGAACGGTGCGGCTAAGCAGGGAATTTTCGTTAATCCAGCACGTTGATCTTCAGCACGACCGCGTGGTCAAATGGCGGATCAACGATCGATTCAATCGTCAGGCCCTCATCAGATAATCGCCATTTCAAGGTTTGGTCTGAACCGAGCACAGCGATGGAATCAATCTGCTTCAGTCTTGGGTGTTCGTTGGCGTTGAGTGATTGGATCCGCACTTCGCCCTGAGGTGCCTGTAATAGCGTTGCGTAGAAGGTGCCAGACTTTGCTGTGAATCGAATGTCATCGCTGGTAAATTCCCGATTTTTGCCCTCGCTAAGGTGGCCGGTCGCGACTTTCGCTGGACCTTCGCCAAAGACTTTCCAAGGCCGCGTGCCGTAGATCGCTTCGCCGTTGACCTTCAACCAGCGACCGATCTCTCGCAAAACATCAGCCTGTTCGTCTGGGATGCGACCACTGCTATCCGGGCCGATGTTCAGTAGCAAGCAACCGTTTTTGCTGACGATGTCGACCAAATCATCGATCAACGAGTTCGCGGACTTGGATTCCCAATCGTCACAGTAAAACCACGAATTGCTGCCCACCGATGTGTCGGTCTGCCAAAGTTCGTCCAGCATTTCATCGGACTTGCTGCGTTCCAGATCCAACATATGCGTTCCCTTGGGATACGAAGGGAATCGCAGGTTTTTGGTTTGCAAGACTGTGGTCACACCACGTTTGCGCCCGTGATTGTAGTAGTACGCGGCGAGCTTCGGGTGATAGGGAGCGAACTCGGGGGAATCGAGTCCGAAGTCGAACCACAAAATGTCGGGCTGATAGTTGTCGATGATTTCCTTGGTGCGAACCCACCACATTTCCAAGAATTCTTTGTTCGCGGGTTCGCCTTGTTTGTGCTGCGGCGCGTACAGGTCAGAGAACTGTGGATTGCCCGTGTCATAAGCGGGATCTTGCGGATAGTACCGCCAATTGAACGCGTAGTGCGATGACGCGCCGAAGATCAATCCTTGTCGCCGAATTTCATCACGCAGTTCGGCCAACAGATCACGTTTGGGACCAATCTCAACCGAGTTCCAGCGTGTGTGCGATGAGTCATACATTGCGTAGCCGTCATGGTGCTCTGCCACCGGAATGACATACTTCGCACCGGCCTCGACAAACAGGTCCACCCATTCTTTCGCGTCAAAGTTTTCCGCTTTGAACATGGGGATCAGATCTTTGTAACCCACCTCGGACGGATCGCCGTAAGTCTGCACGTGATACAGGTACGCGGGATGAGGTTGATGGACTTTGATTTCACCGGTCACGTGATGTCGCTGGACCGCATCCTCATACATCCAGCGTGGATACCAATCGGTTTTGTGTTCGGAAACACACGACGGTCCCCAGTGGACGAAGATTCCAAATTTGGCATCCGCCATCCAATCAGGAATTTGATACTTCTGAAGCGATTCCCAATTCGGATCGTACGAAGGTAAATCCTGTCCAGTGCAAAACTTGCCAGTCAGCAGGCAGACGGCGACTACGCTTATTGCAAGCCGATAGATCGCGCCAGCTTTGGGCAGTGGAGGCGTGATTCGATTGAGGGTTGAAGTTTTCATCGGAGACGTTTCGCGTCGGAAGTATCAAGTGTCGCGCCGGTGAGATTCGGCGTTGGGCCGATCCCATATCTGAATTGAGCGATATTGTGGCAGTTCTTTGTCGTAGCCCGAAGCGTGAGGTTTGAATTTCGGTTCTCTGGTAACCCGAAGCGTGAGCGAGGAAAAAACATGTTGACATCGTGTCACTCACGCTTCGGGTGACCAAGAAAACCAATGCCAAGGGTACAGACGTAAATTCAAAACGGACAGGATGAGTTGCCATATTCTTGGGGGACTCGCAACTGCATCGAAAGGAGCCTGCCCTTTCGATCTGTTGGTCAGTGCCAAACCTATTCAAACGGCAGGGTCAGTGTTTGGTCATAGCCAACGCGTTTGCGTTTTTGCACGTAGTCGCGAGTTCTGCGGAAGATGTCTTGATCGCCCGTGATGCGTGGGTCCCCCGTTTGACGTTGGTATTGTTCCAGTTGGCTGGAAAGCGATGCGATGTCGTCGGTGTATTGCGGATCATCGATCAGGTTGTGTTGTTCCCACGGATCATTCGCGACGTCATAAAACTCTTTGGCAATCGGAGTCGCCCACTGAGATCCGCCGATGTTGCCGTAGCGAACGATGTAAGAAAATTGATCGTTGCGGATACTGCGGCTGGATCGTGAATCGGGATCGAATTCGCCGTGCCATTCCAATCCGGTGACCACGGTGCTTCGGCTCGGATCGATTCGGCCGGACTGTTCGGACCGCAGAATCGGAACCAGACTTTTCCCCGACATACCATCGGGAACGGGAATCCCGGCCAACTGTAGGAACGTGGGTGCCAGATCGATCAGGCTAACGAAGTCGGTCACGGTTCGGCCGCCAGGCATCTTTGCCGGCCAGCGGATCGCCAGCGGAACATGGACACCGTTGTCATAGGGTGAAGCCTTGGCCCGCAGGGATTCGCCGTCCAGAACCACGCTGCCGTTGTCCGATGTCACCACGACCAGCGTATTGTCGTCTTGTCCGGTTCGTTCCAATAAATCCAACATCCGCGACAGTTGCTGGTCGGCGTAGGCGATTTCATACAACGTGTTGCCGCGTTCGATCCGATTGGCTTCGGAATCGTCCATCACCGGCGGCATCGGTACGGTGTCGGGCGACATGCCGAACTGGTCGGCCAAGCGTTGATGGTTTTGATCGCCGTAGGGGCCATGCGGTTCGTGAATGCCGGCCCAGAAGAAAAAGGGTTGGTCCTGATCTCGGTCGTCCAAGAATTGCCGGAAGTTTTCCGCGTAGTCGATCGGGCTAATCCCCGGGATCGGTTCAGGTAATTCAATCGCGTCGTACGTCTCGCCGATCATCTGATCGTGACTTTCGTCGATCGTCACCCCGGGGCCCCATCCTTTGCCGGTATTGCCGACGTGGTAACCGTGCCGAGCCAACACATGGGTAAACAACGGGATTTGCTGTGGCACGTACGCTTGAATGAAAGCACCTTGACGCAGTTCCCAGAAGTTGCGACCGGACAAGATCGACGCACGCGACGGGGCACAGGACGGCGCGGACGTGAATCCGTGCGTGAACAACGCCCCTTCTTTTGCAACACGATCAAACGCCGGCGTGGGCAAGTCGGACCAGCCATGGATGCTGCGTTCCAACCAGCTTTCGTCGTCCGTGATGAACAGCAAGATGTTCGGCCGGTCGCTATCGTCCGCTCTGGCCGTCCCCGTCAACAAGCCGACAAACATCAAGCCGACAAACATCAAGCTGACAAACATTACGCCGGCACAGTAAGCCCGGCGACGAATCATCCATCGACGGTACATGATTTCAATCGCATGCATGGTATTTTCCGCGGAACGTTACCGCTGGTTCTGTGGGGAGGATTCGGATCGGTCGCGACGAAGGTCCAGGCAATAACTGCCTGACGCGGCGGCAGAGCACCAGATGCGATCGGGTTTGCCGCTGTCGAATGCGATATCGCTTAACGGCATCGGACCGCGACCGAGATTGATTTTGAACCAATCCGATCCGTCCCCCGCTGCTCCGCCGGTGGCCGTGATGTAGGTGCCTTGGTTCAAGTTGTTGATGCTGCTAGTTTCTCGCGTCGCCACCAAGACCCATTGGACGCTCCGCAGGCTGGTCGCGACTTGCGCACAGAACGGATGGTCAAAGATCATCGTCCAGTCGTCAGGGCGGTATCCACCGTTGGGTTTATAGTCAGCGATCCAAACGCCGCCTTCGCCCCAGTCCGCCACGTCGCCGTCTCCACCACCGGCGATCAAGATCTTCGTCGCCCGGTCGTCTTCGACGTGCAGATAGACGTCCCACAGCGAACGAATGCCCGGCGGGATGGCTTCGGCCGTCCACGACGATGCACCGTCGGACGTGCGGTACAGTCCACCGTCGGTGAATCCCTTGCCCGGGGCTTGGTAACGTTTGGCGGCGGCGTACAGAACACGGTCGTCGTCCGGTGCGACCACCAAGCCTTTGACACACACGCTGTCGTTGCCGACCGCTTTGCCATTGATCCGACCGGCGGCAGTGACGGGCAAACCGCGATTCACACAAGTCCACGAAACGCCGTCGTCGGTTGACTTGTAGATGCCTTTGCGAGCCGTTTGGCTGTAGATGCGTGTCTGTCCCATCGGAAAGTTGTCTGCATCGACGACCTCGGCCACGGCATAGATCGCGTCTTTGGTGACACGCAGGTTTCGCCAATAGACCATGTCTCGCAGCGCCGTTTCGTCCGGAACGACGATCGGTTCGCCATTGATCGCGAACGACTGGCCGTGATCGGTCGACTTGCAAAAGTTGCCACGACGCGGCGAGAAGAAATAGAAGACGTCCGGATCGCTGGGGTGCTGGGCCAGCGTGGTTGGGGCGATGTAGGGCATGCCGGGGGCCCATGACGGACCGTGATCGACCAAGCCGGGCAGTCCACGAACGCCGGGGACGCCGGGGAAGTCTGGATGTGTTTGGTCGGTGGTTTTCCAAACGGATTCTTCTTGTTGTAACAAGAACATTTGACCGCGGCGATGAATGTCGGGCACCACGGCATAGGCCCCCAAGTCACCATTGCCGTGACCAAAGTAGACTTCGCCGACTTGGGTGTTGTCCACGCTGATCCATTGGTCGGCATCAAAGTCATACTTCACGGTGTAGTAGCCCTTGTCGACGCTGGCGAACACGGTCCCATCGGCGGCGATGGCCGCCGTACGGCATCCGCGTATGTCGTACTTGTAGGAATCGGGATACTTGTTGTCGTGAACTTGCGGGTCGATGTTGCGATTCAAACGTTCGGGTTGTCGCTGGGCCCAATACGCGTCCTTTTGGAATCCTGTTCCCAAACGTGACGCGGCGAACCAAGAATCACCGCCGTTGTTCGATGCCCAGATGGCTCCGGTCACGATGCTGACAAAGTTCGGACGTGTCCCGTTGGCCAAGAACAAGCGATCCGGGTTGGTCGGGTCGCACAGGATCTCGTTGAAGTTGGGGAAATAAGATTTGGGCAGCTGAATCTTGGCTTCTTCTCCGTTTTCGAAGTCGAACCAAAACTTGACGAAAGATCGAAAGCGGTTGATCGGGATCTGCAAAGCTTTCAAGTCCACTCGCAAGTCCGATGTCTTGTCGATCCATCCGGTTTGTGTCGTCGCGGTTTGCGGTGATGGGGTGATAAACACGCCGCCGGACGATGCGATCGTTTGTCCGGCGACGGCATAGGTGGCTTGCTGCAACACACACAGCCGAAACGTTGAACCGTCCCAATTGGCGTCCATCTTGCAACAGCCCGACAAGATTCGTGTCCATGGCGATGTGGCATCATCACGCCGGTAGACGCCCGTCGATGTGGCTGCGAACAACATGTCGGGATAGCGGTCGACATCGGGATGACATAACAGATCAAACACCGACGTCGCGTCATCCATCCCATCGTTCGGAATCGCCGTGATGGTTCGATCGTCGCTGGTGATCTGCGTGATCTTCCACACCTTCGCCGCCGACGCGTCGATACGTTCGATCGGATTGGGGCTCGCGGCGGTACGAATTTCCGCGACGTCGATTCCGTTGGCGACGTACCAGGTGCCACGTTCCGCGGGATGCGCGACCGCGGTGTACCAGGGCGAATCGGGTTCGCGACCTGATGCGTACTTGGTGATCGGATGAAAACGTCGGCCGCCGTCGGTGCTGACTTCGATCCGTTGACTCGGACGAGCCCATTGGCCGACGTATCTCAAGCTGACCACAACAGACGGATCCTTCGGATCGCTGGCCACACACACGTCGCTCAACTCTTGGCGGCGTCCCCAAACTCCGTCGGGCGGGATGACTGATTCCCAGTGCAAACCACCGTCGATGGTCAGATAATCGTTGCCCATGTCGGGCGTTACCCAGACTTTGTCGGAATCGACCGAATCGGTGTGAATGCGGCGATTGCTGCCCGCCATTCCCGGCGCGACTTGTTTCCAAACGAACCGAGGGTCCGAATCAATTTGCCGCGTCTTCAATTCGGCAAAGGTCCATCCGTCGGCCCGCAGGGGAGAGCCCAAGACTAACCCAATCAGTAAAAGGATCTGCAACGGCAGTAATCGACGTGTGTTCATCGCGAAGATTTGCATCGGTTGTGGCAGGATGGTGCGATCGGTCATGACCGGCATTGCCGGCGACGGTTAGGTGACGGACGGCGGCGGCTTATCGGCCTTCGGGGTGTTCTTCCAAGGTGTGCATGCCTTGTTCAAAGTAGACGTCGGGTTTGTGCCAGACCCCGGTCTTTTTAAAACCTGGCTGGTCGACGTCCAGGCTGAAGTCACAGTCGAAACGTGCCAAGATCGAATAGCTCTTCTGTGGCGTGCCCGCGTTGACGAAGTGGCACAGTCCCCAGGTGAATCCGCGTCCGTCTTTGGTGTCGGTAAACATGTCCGGCGCAAAAGGGGCGGCCGCCGTGGGTGTCAGCGACAAACACGACGCGATTTCAAAGTTCACGCCATCGGGCGAATACTGCATCGTGTCACGTTCATTGCCGTCTTTGATCGCCAGCGCGGCCACGCCACCACGGAAAGGAAAATAGGTGGTTTCGTGTCCGGAATTCAGAACCGGATTCAACGGATGTTTGTGAAAGGGCCCCAGCGGGTCATCGGCGGTGACTAGGCCATGAGCAACGGCGTACACGTCACGTTTGTCGGGCCATTTGTTGTACGCCGCTTTGTAATAAAGATAGATCTTGCCTTGATAAACAATCGGGTGCGGATCGTGCGTGGCGTTTTGGTCCCACTGGCCGGGTTTGCCGAACGGAATGATCGCGTCGCCGCCGTGAGTCCAAGGGCCGTCGGGTGAATCCGCATAAGAAACGGAAACCGGGCAAAGGTCCCCACGAAGACCACTGGGTTCGTTGAACGCTTGATAATAAAGGTAATATTTGCCCTTCCAAACCAAGATGTCGGGCGTGCAAACCGAACGCCAACCGGGGGCGGGTTTGGGCGGGCGCGCGACGGCAATACCCTGTTCCTGCCAAGTGATTCCGTCTTTGCTGGTCGCGTGCCAGATGTCAGAAAGATCCCAATCGGTGGACGGGATCGCATCGGTGGCTTCATCAGCACGATTCCATCCGATGGGCGGGACCGGTGATTGGCGGCGGGTGTACCAGATGTGATAAGTATCACCGACGCGGATCGGACGCGACGGATCGCGCCGTGAAATCGTTCCGTCCCCGTTGTGGTAGTCGAATCCTTGCAGGCGAGTGTATTTGAACTGTGAAAACAATTCATTGTCTAGGACGCGAGGTGCCGGATAGTCGAACATCCGGTGCATTGCGGAACTGAGCGGGATTTTGGGCCGTTGCTCGGGCATTTTATGCGGGAACACGGAATCCTGTGCGTGGCAACGTCCGACCGCTGGCAAGGTCAGGGTCAACACAATCAATGACCGAATCGAAAGGGATATCGCATTCATCGTTCATTTTCCTTTTGATAATAGCGAACCCAATCGACCTTCATGCTGGTCCCGTCGATTTGGTCGGAAACGGTGCCGGCCCAATGGATGATGGCTTCACTGAGCCAGATCGGGCATTCACTTTTGCAAAACTCGTTGGGCGTGCGACGAAGTTCTTTGCGGTCCTGGTAAAAGACCAATTCGTCTTCGGTCCACAGCAAACCATAGGTGTGATAGTTGGCACCAAAGTCAGCTTCGTCCTTGGAATTCATGGTGGCCACATCCTGCCAAGTTTTGCCATCGTGGGCTTTGATCGTGTAGTCGCTGACTTGGCCCCATCCGGTCCAGTGTCCATCCTTTTGCCAGCCATTGATGAATTGGACGCAGCCGATGGTGATCGGATCAGGCCATTGCAGTTCGATCCATTTTTCGCCATCGTCGGGCGATGTCCAACTGGTGCTTATCGTTCCGTCGACCGCATGCTCGGGACGAGTGTTTGGGTTGAACACGCCACTGGCGGTGACTCGGGCGGATGCGTCGGCGGCATGATTGACCAGACCGTCGATGTCTTGGTCGGCGGATTCCGAAAGTGGATCTGGGTACCGGTCGCCGACACCAAAGACGCGGAGTTCGCGAATATGAAAATGCGGGCTGGTGTTGGAGGCTAAACGCAGACGTGTGGTTGTGATGGGAATTTCCAGCGGCAACGAATAGTCCGGACGCATGCCAAAGGCGAAACCTTTGTGGGCCGACGGATGAGACTTCTTTCCATCATCGCCGACCACGACGTCGGACCAATTGTGAATGTTTGTGTTCACTTCATTGGGATAGTGACCTTCGTTGATATCGATTTCAAATCGCTTGCCTTCGGTCGGGTCGTCGCCTCGTGTCATTAGCCAGAATGAATTGTTCGTTCCGGTGGCTTCGGCATAGCGATAGCGACATTCGAAATAGCCGTACTTGAATTTCTTTCGCGTCCAGATGCTGCCCGACGTCCAGTCTTGGCCACCGCGTTGCTGTTTCCGATTGACCAAGTGCAGGATGCCATCTTTGACCACCACGTTTTCACGCCATCGGCTGCACAAGATGTGATGGCTGGGGGCATTTTGGGATTCCCAGTGTTTGTCCAAATCTTCGTTCGGATAGTCAAACTCGTCCTGCCACACGAGTTTCCAACCAGACAGATCCATCTGCGGTTGTGAGACAGTCGGCGACGGATCGGCGGGAGTTTCCGCAAAAGACGGTGGTGCGACGACGCCCAAAAAGACGGCCAAAATGCCGATCGTTAAAGGGCGAAGATAGACGTGAAGGCGTGACATTGTGGGATGGTGGGAGTGAAGGAGAAAGGGAAAGTGGTTGGGATTGCCATGCCGATCACTTTGCGTCGGGCGGCGTCAGCGGGATGTGGACGTTAAAGGAATGCACTTGCTGGGCGGTTTCTTCGGCGGCGCAGAACAGCACCGCAGGCTTGCCGTTTTCCATCCACAATTGAGGACGTTCCAAACGGTTCAACTTTTGATAAGTCCCGTCGGCCCACGTCAGTTCGCGGGCGGTGACCAGCGGGTTGGCGGCGATTTCCCAATCCAGTCCGTTCTTGGAAGTGAACAGCGACAGTGAATCGGTATTCAAACCGTTGAACGCGCCGTGATGGTCGTTAACGATCGCCAAGCAAGTGTCGCCCTGCGACCAAATGAAGGGATCTTCGGCGGAGAAGTTCTCGCCTGGGACGGTGAACAGCGGCTTCATGTGCTTTTCAAACGGACCGGTCGGCGAATCGCTGGTGGCGGCCAAGTGAACGACGGGACCTCCGAAGGGACGTTCGCGTTTCAATCCCACGGCTTTGTAAATCAACACGAACGTTCCATCGGAACGCCGCAGGATCGACGGGTTGCTGGTCATCAACGCATCGTGGGCTGATTCATCCGGTGTGATGTCGATCAGCGGTTGATCAAAACGCTTCCACGGACCGGCCGGATGATCGGCAACGGCGACGCCGATCCGCTGGTTGTTTCGGTGCGTCCAATTCAGCCGCTCGGTGGGCTTCCGATCGCCCGTATTGCCCATGTAGTACAGGTAATACTTTCCATCAAACTCGTGCACCGTCGGGTTGTGAGTGCAAAGCCCGTCCCAGTATTCGCCTCCACGTTCGGGCAACGCGATATCGACGTGCTTGTACGGCCCCAACGGATGATCGGCGACGGCATGTGCGATTTCCGAATGAGTCACCCAGGCACCGTGTTTCAAGTCACGCGGCCAGCGACTGTACAGCAGATGACATTTGCCGTCGGCGTCACGTACCATGCTGCCGCCCCAAATGTAATAGCCTTCGTCGATGAACTTCGCCGATGCGGGAACGGGCGACAGCATCGCGTGAAGGTTCAACTGGGCCGGATCATCGGTATGTGGGCTTTCGGCGCGAGCGGGACTCGTGAGGCCGATCGAAGCGATGCAGCACAGGACCAGCGAACAGGCAATGGACTTGATGACTTTCATGGGGTGGGCTCGTGGGGTGGGGTTTGGAAAAACAGGGCAGGTTGGCGGGAAATCATTCGGCAAAGACGTCTTCGGTGGCGTTCACGATGTTCGACCACCCGCTTTCTTTACCCGATGCGATTCGTTTCATCCGAAGCGATACTGATTTGGCATCGTTCACATCGACTGACAGCATGCCTCGCAGATCGGTTTGCAGTTCACTGGAAAGATCTGATTCGTCCTCGCCGTACTGAACGACGTAGGTCGCATCATCCGGCTGGGCGGAGTACCCAACGACCAGTCGGCCATCGTGAACGAAAGCGTGCCAGATGACTGGCGGCAAGATCGTGCCGTCGGTGGTCACATCGATCGGTTGCGACGGAACACTGTCGCCTTTCGCGTTGGACGTGATGACGCGGACTTGATAACCGCCGCCGGCGGTCAGTTCACTCAGATCCACGTAGGGATCGATCGTCCGCTTGCTTTCGGTGGTCGTTCCGTCGGGACCGCTGCAGCGAACGAACCACTCGTCGGCTGACGCGGGCCGATCAAAGAAGACGCGAATCGAATCGTGGCTTGCGATCGCCGTTGCGCCGGTCGGCTTTTGCGGAACCGCAAACCGCTGGACCGTTTCGTAGCGTGTGAATCCGTTGGGTGTCACCAAGCGTGCAACTAAGTCAAACGCGTCGGTGGGGAACGTTTGCCAGTGGATCGTTCCGGTCCAAGGCGAATCCCCGGGCTGAAGCGTCGGCAAATCGATCGACTCGGTCAGCAGCGTGTTGCCATCGGAATCGCGAAACTGCCATACCAGGTCGTAATCTTGCATGGTGAAGCAAGGATAGTCATCGCGACCGCGGATCGGGATCTTCACCGACGCATTGTTTTGATTGGGATTGACCGCGTCGATTTGGATGTCCAAAACGGGGCTGTTTTCCGATCGGCACTGCGCGAACAATCGTCGTTTCTGTCGCCAAACATTGACCAAGCCCCATGCACGGTTTTCGTCTTCCAACGTTTGTGCGTACCCGCTGCGGTAATCGTTGTAGGTCCACAGTGACGCGCCGATGACAAACGGAAAATGGCCGCGGATGCACGCGTTCCACTGATCCAGTTCGGGCAGCGATCCGTCCAAACTGGCTTCGGTGAATTTGCCCATGCCAAACTCGGAAAAGAAGATCGGCTTGTTCGGCCACTTCCGATGCAGGGCTTCGATCATCGTCGTCGGCCGCTGCATGTAGCAGTTCTGCAGCATCACATCGGATTCGCCCAGCGGATCGTTCACCGGGGTCTCGTGATCGCGATAGCCCGTGTTGCTGACACAACTGACCAAGCGATGCGGGTCCAGTTCACGATGCACGTAATCGATCATCTTGGCGACATACGTGTAATGGTTGCTCAGTTCATTACCAACGCTCCATCCGATGATCGACGGATGATTCACATCACGCTCGATCATCTCCCGCAACCATTGACGCGTCAGTGGATAGTCGGGCGGTGTGAGTTCTGGGTTGGTCAGTTCGCGAACGTTGACCTCTTCGAACAACAGGATGCCGTTTTCATCGCACAGTTCGATCAGCCGTTTGTTTTGCGTGCCGTGCATGATCCGCATGAAGTTCGCGTTGGCATTCTTCATCAGTCGGACATCGTGCCGCAGCACATGCTCGGGTTCCGAACTGCCCCAGTAACGATGGTCGCTGACGCGGTTGTATCCCGCCAAGCGGACCTTTTCGCCGTTCAGCCATAAGCCTTCGGGTTTGATCTGAACCTTGCGAATGCCGAATCGATCGCTGCGTGAATGCTGTGACGAACCGTTTTCACGAAGCGTTGTTTTGGCGTGATACATATGCGGTCGGTCGAAGTGCCAAAGGTGCACGTCGGCGGGCTTCAAGTCGATGTTGATGGTGGCTTCGCGGTCATTCTTCGCCGGCACCGTGATGGTGGCCGTGCCGGAGCCCAACAACCGATCACCGTCGTAAAGTTCAGTTTGCAGATCGACCGTGCGTTGTCGCGTGCTGTCGTTGGTCGCGCGGACTTTTGTTTGGATCGCCGCAGTGCCGGCGTCCAAATCAGGCTCCGCGTGAGCGTACTGATAAGACACACGGACATCGCTGGTTTGAATCAACGACACGTCACGGATGATGCCGCCCCAATTCCACGTCGCGCCGACCAAGAAGTCATTGTCGGCTTCGACCGCCAACACATTTGTTCCGTCGAAATTCACCTGGTCCGTGACATCGAATTCGAACGGTGTCAGCCCGCCTTGATGACGTCCGACGTACCGACCGTTCAGAAAGACGCGAGCCAAGTGATAGACGGCTTCGAAACGCAAGCGGATGCGTCGACTTTCATCGCGTTGCCAGGTTTGGGGCAAGGTGAAAGATCGTCGATACCAACCCTTTCCGTTGTAATTGCTGTACTCGTTCCGCATGCCCCAGTGACCCGGCACTGGGATCGCATCCCAATCGGAATCATCCAATTCGGGCGATGGTGCGTTGCGGATGTCGGCACGTGATGCCAACCACTGTGCATCGGAAACCGGACGTAACATCACTGCGTCAGCGGCAACACCACCGGGCGTGATGGCGGACATTTCAAGGAAATGATCGCCGCCGGGACCCAATCGATAGACGCCCAGGCTGACCCATTGCCCGCATCGCACACGCTGGCTGATATGGTGTGTGTCGGTTCCGTCGGCGTGAGCAATCCGCACTCGCGTGGTCAGGTGATGACCAAAGGGATAATAGACGAAGTGTTCGAACAGGCCGGCACGCGGTGGCGTGGTGTCGAATCGGACGGCCGGCAATGATTCTCCGGGAACGAAGTCTGCGTCAGTGTAGAACCGGGTCCGATAGTCGTCGCCCCAAAGTTTCGTGTCGCGATCGCCTTCGGTTTTGCGTCCCCAATTTCCAACGACCTCGACAAGATCGTCGTTAGCATTGTCAATCACGATGTCATCCGGACCGGCCTGAATGCGGTGCGGATCAGAACCTTCGCCGAAGAACGTATTGAATTTCCACTCGCTGCCAAGCGAGACGACTTGTTCGTCCTCGCCAGATGGCTGTTGTGTATACGCTGACGGTGACGAAAGCATGCACCCGAGAACGAAACAGATTCGAACCAGGGGGAAATGCGGCGAATCGAATAGGTGGGACATCGGAGGGAATTGATGGGGGTGGGATTGCTGGATTCGGTTGGCTGAGGGCTCGTTCACGGTCATTCGAAGACGCGGACGCGGAACACACTGACGGGGATGCTGTTGTCCGTGCCGCTGACTTCGATCTTCAGCCCGCTGGTTTGCGTCGCGGGGAACGACAGATCGCAACGTGTTTGGTGGTTGTCGGAAACCTCGGCCAAGCAAAGCCCCGTATCATCCGTCACGCGAATGTTCGCCGCACAAAACGGCATGCGTGATTCGGGATGCCCCATCAGCACGGTTTCCATCGGGTGATCCAGGTCCGTGTCCAACGCGACGACGACGCGCCGAATCGTGACCGGTTGTTCCCAATTCAGATCCAACGTCGGTGACGCATCATCGGGCGACGCGACCCAAGCGTTGATGCCCGACGTCGGACGTTCGGGCCCGGTGATGACATTGGCTGGACCGAACCCGGACAGCGGCGGTGTGATCTGCATCGCCAAGTTCTTGCCGGCGGGCCTTCGTTGAGGCAGCCAAAATTCAAAGCGTTCGACGCCGATACCGTCCGGCGGATCTTGAACCGCCGAATTGCTGACTTTGCGTTCCAGCGTGTGGTGCACCGACAAGACACCGGTCATGCGCTGGTCGCTGAGTGATACCGTGAGGTCAGGGTTAGCCATCAAGCAGACAAACAGATAACGCGGTGAATCGATCGTGACGTCAAAATCGACTTCCACCGATTGGCGTCCAGCGTCCACCGCCACGTTGCGACTTGCCAGGACTTCGTCGGGCGTGAAGGAGTCTTCGCGAGTGCAGCCGCGCAGTTCAAACTGGATCTCGGTGGCCGACTTGGCATCCAATTGAAACTGGAATCGCGGAAGCTTGCCCGGAACGATTGGCAACAGCATCCCCACGGGACTTTCCAATGGGATCGAGTCGTCGCCCGCCGGAAGGCTTTGCAATTGCAGTTCACTGCTGGCCGACACCGTCGCCTTGGTCGCCAAGTCGGCTTCGTCATCGATCAAGACGTGTGGGATGTGTTGACCGGTCCGCAGCAGTTCTTTCTGCAGCCCCCGCATCCGAACTTCATCCAACAAATCCTTGGGGACCAAGTTGTCTCGATGACAGATCGCCGCCGCCATGCCGACGGCTTGAGCGTTGTGGGCACACGTGGCCATGACGCGAGTCGATCCGAATGCCAGGTGGCTGGCACTGATGATCCGACCGGCCAAGAACAGGTTGCGAATGTTACGGCTGTACATCGCACGGAAGGGGATCGGATAGACGCCTTTACTGTGCCACTGATTGCAACCGGGCAGATCGCTGTAAACGCCATCGGACGGGTGCAGGTCGACGGCCCATCCGCCAAAGCTGACCGCGTCGTTGCATCGTCGTTGTTCGATGACGTCTTGCTGGATCATCATCGTGTCACCTTCGAAACGACGACTTTCGCGTTTGCCGGGGATCTGGCCGACCCATTCCAACGTCAACGTTTCAGCCTCGGGAAATTTCCCCGAGTTTTTCATGTAGTCCCAGACGCCGTAAACGATTTTCCACAATTCCCACTTGATCGTTTCGGTTTCGTGGACGGTATCCAGACGACCGCCGTATTCGATCCACCACAGTCGGCAACCGTCTTGGCCGACCGCAAAGTTTCGCCAACGCGGAATGGCTTTGATGTCTTTGATCGCAAAGCTGGGCGGCACGAATCGAACCGGTCGCCCTGTGTCTTTGGTGTAGAAGTAAATCGAATGGCCCAACAGTTGGCCGTAACTTTCATCGGGTGCGAACTGTTCACCGAACTCTTCTTTGGTTTCCGCGCCCATGCGAAACGCGGCACCCGACATGAAACCGATGATGCCGTCGCCCGACGCGTCACAGAACAACCGCGAAGACACTTCGTACATCGTGCTGTTCTGGCTACAGAACGCTCGCACTGACTGAATCGTGTCCGGGTCGCTCTTGGTGACTTCGAATGCGGCCGTGTTCAACAGCAACGTGATGTTGGGTTCTTCGACGACCTTTTCCAACAGGATCGTGTCCAAGATCAGCGGGTTTCCGTCGCTGTTGCGATACGTGTTTTCGACAAAGATCTCGTCGATCACGCCGCCTTCGCGGGCCCAGCGGTTGTTGTTGCCCATGTGCGACGTCGCGCCCAACGCCCACAAGCGGACTTCGCTTGATGCGTTGCCGCCCAGCACCGGTCGGTCTTGGATCAAGACCACGCGGATGCCGGCACGAGCCGCAGTGATGGCGGCGCACACACCGGCCAATCCGCCGCCGACGACGACAAGGTCAGTTTGAATTTGTTTGACCAGAGGCGATCTGGTTTCGGCGACGGGTCCGTCGTTGATCATGATGGTGTCGAAATTTGTGAAAGGTTTGTGCGAGATTTGCGATGGGCGGCGTAACCGATTCCGGCAGACAGCAGGATCAGTGCGCTGGCAAAGTAGCCGATCGTTGCCAGGCTCTGCGTGTTGACAAACAACAACGCGAACATCATCAAGCCACAGACCATCAACGCGCCCGACACGATGAAGCCGGGCGTGGGATCAAAGGTCGTTGGAACGGGGCTCGATGCGTTGTTCGCGACTTGGCCAGCCTTTGCCGTGTGGTGAAGACGTGACCAACCGGGCGACGTGCCCTTGGATAGCAATTGCACGACGGTCAAAACCGCGACGGGCAAGACCACGCCGACGACAACGTCGGGGTACTTGCCATAGGCGGCAAAAAAGTCGGGCCAGCCGAACTTCACCGCCGCACCGGCTAAGAAACAAACGCCCGCGGTGCACCAAACGGCCGTCTGTGAAATGCGTCGACTGAACAGCCCCCAAATCGTCGGCGCTAACAGCGGTCCGACCATCAAACTGGTGATCGTCACAATCACGTCTTCGGCACCGCCCATTGCGGGAACGGCAATCGCCAACGCAATCAGGATCGCTCCCAGAACGAAGCTCATCCCGCGGCCGACACGCAACAAGTGCCGTTGATCGGATTGCGGACGCACGCGTTTGTAGATGTCTTCGGTCAACACGCCGGCGAAGACGTTCAACTGCGAACTGACCATGCTGGCCGTCGCCGAAAACATGGCCGCGATCATCAAGCCCAACATGCCGATCGGCAAAACATGTTGGCACGACAAAACGTACGCTTGTTCCGGATCCGCATCGGGATTGATCACGCGATAGGCCAGCGGCGGTAACAACCACAACATCGGGCTGACCAGGTACAGGATGCCGAACAGGTAGGCACTCTTCTTTGCATCACGCGCACTGGGCACGCATAAGAACCGCTGGACGAACGCCCATTCCGCGCCGACCATGAAGAAGTGGATCGCGACCCAACCGGCCAAGAAGAACCACGTGTAATCGCCTGACACGGGATTGAAAAATCCCGGCGGTGCACGATCGATCAGCGAGCTGATCCCGCCCGCGTCCGCCACGATCAGCGGGATCATGAACAGCACGGCCAAGTTCAAAACGATGAACTGCAACACGTCAGTCATCAGCACCGCCCACAGCCCGCCGACCATCGTGTACAGCACGACGATGCCGCCGAACACCAGGATCGCCCAAGTGATCGACAGGTTGCCGGTTGCCGGATCTCGCAGCGGGTTGCCTTCGGCCAACGGCATCAATGCGACCAACAACACCGACAACGAATACAACGCCACCGCCACGCCGACCATGCGATAGATCATCATCGACCAAGTGTAAAAGTGCAGCGGACCGACGCCGTAACGCTTTTCGATAAACTCCGCCGGCGTGCGAATCCCGATCCGCTGCCAGTGACCGGCGACGAAGTATCCGACCAACACCGCGGCGACGCCGTAGCAAAGGTTGATCATCACCGCGACGATCCCAAGCCGATACGCGATGCCACCCCAGACAACAAACGTCCCGGCGGAGAACATCGTCATGAACGCGCTAAGCCCCGACGCCCACCACGGCGATTGACCGCCCGCGGAAAACAGGTCACCGGTGTTCTTCACCTTCGCGCTCAACCCAACACCCACGGCAAAGATGCCAAGCAGGTAGGTCAGCAGCACCAGATAATCGGTCAGTGTCATGGCGGGGATGGATCCACTGGCGTGGCCCCGATCGGCGTGTCGCAGCACGTTGGTGACGCCGCGTCTGAACGGCTCGGGCCAAACGGGGGCGGCAACGGGGCGGGGTGGTGGAGGCGGGAAGAATAGAAATCGTGAAGGATATTGTTCCCGACGCGACGCCAATGTCCAGAAAAAGAAAGCGCAAGAAAACTTAGAATTTGCGTCAGGTGATGTGGTAGTCTGTGCGGGAAAATGTTCCGCGTCGCTTCGCCGGCCGACACGATGCCCAAGACGAAACAAGAGAAACAGATTGCCGTGCTGGTCGATACCGCGACGGGTTGGGGCCGACGCATGGTTCGGGGCATCATCCGGTACGCTCACCAGCGTTCACACTGGCATTTGTGGATCGAGGCCCGTGGCCAAGATGAATCGCTGCACCTGCCGCCCGGCTGGTCCGGCGACGGCATTCTGGCACGTGTCGCAACGACAAAACTGGCCAGAGAACTGCAATCCGCCAGGGTGCCGATCGTCAACGTTTCATCCATCCAACTGGGCAGCGTCGACTTGCCGCGGGTGACCAACGACGTGGTCGGATCCGCCGAATTGGCGGTGACCCATTTTGTCGATCGTGGCCTCAAGCACTTCGGTTACTGTGGGCCACACCGGATTGCGTGGGTCGGTCTGCACTGCGACACGTTCGTCGACAGCGTGCAGCGTTCGGGCAGCGATTGCTTGGTTTATCGACCCAAGCGTGGGACGGGCACCGGTTGGGAAGCCAGGCGAGCCGACATGGCGCGGTGGGTTCAAGCATTGCCAAAACCTATCGGGATACTGACGTGGGCCAACCGCATCGGACGCGAATTGATCGAGGTGTGCCGAGAATGTGGGATCTTGGTGCCCGAGCAAGTTGCCGTTCTGGCCGGCGACGACGATGACTTGCTTTGCGAAACATGCAGCCCGCCGCTGTCGGGGATCCAGGTGGATTCGGAACAGATCGGTTATCGGGCCGCTGAGGTTTTGGATCGGATGATCGATGGCCGGAAACCGCCCAAGGGAGCGTTACGCATACCGCCGCTGGGCATCCACGCACGGCGATCGACGGAAGTGCTGGCGATCGATCAACCCGACTTGGCGTTGGCCGTTCGCTTCATCCGCGATCACGCTTCCGAACCGATCACCGTCGCGGATATTTTGCAAGCCGTTCCGATGTCGCGACGTGAATTGGAACGCGAATTTCAACGCGTGCTTTCACGCTCGCCGGCTGCAGAGATTCGTCGCGTGCATCTGGAGCGGGCCAAAGCGTTGTTGGTCGATACAGACCGAACCATCCCCGAGGTCGCCGATCGTGCCGGCTTCGGTTCACCCGAATACCTGTCCCAAGTTTTCCGGCGTGAATTCGGCATCACGCCACTCAAATACCGAATCCAGATCCGCGGCGGCTAGTAATTCGCAAATAAGGGGACGGGGGGGATTTCGGGGGTTGTTGGGGCGGGGCGCTACTTTCGCGGAGCGAAAGGCGACTGTGTTCGGATTAAGGGGACGGGGGAAATTTCGGGGGGTGTTGGGGCGGGACGCTACTTTCGCGGAGCGAAAGGCGACTTTGTGGAGACGCGTTTGAGGTTGCGGCGAGGCGATTGGCAATGACAGATGGGGCTTCAGCCTTGCAAGCACGTCAAGAATGGATGCAACAATGTCCGGCAACTTCATATGACTCGTTTCGAAAACGCCTATGCTACCTCTCAATGTTGGTTGCCCGGCCATTGGAATTCGACACGTTCCAAATAGGGCAATTGATTGCCTTGGTGTTTTCCAATCTCGATTCCCCAGCTGATTGGCTCGGCCTTCAGGCTGCCAGTGAATGCATCGGGACGATACGAACCTGCGGCTCGAGGACCGTCGATGACGTTGTGAGTTTTGGCGAAATGGACTCCGTCTTCGGAATGCTGAACCGAGTTCTTCAGATCTTCGGGCCCCGTCACACCAATCATCGCCGCGACACCCTTGCCTTGCGGCCAGTTGAGAATTGCGTGATTACCTTGAATGACCGGATTCGATTTATGCTTCTGGTAGGGACCTTGTGCCGACCGAGCGACTGCCAGGCCCATTTTTGTCTCGTGAGGTGATCTTCCGAATTGGCGACCTTTGTAATAGAGGAAGATCTTTCCGTCTCGGATCATCGCGCAGGAATCGTCAATCAACAGGCTGTCAAAGTCGTCAATATTGTCGCTGTTGCGTAGGATCGGATTGTTGCTGAGTTTCTGCCAAGGTCCGTCGGGCGAATCGGCAACGGCCAAGCCAATTTTCGAATCGGGCATTCCTTGCTGAAACGGATGCGAGGTGCCCGTGTAGAACAGCCAATAGCGATCTTCGGCGATTAGGATTCCAGGAGTGAACACACTGCCAAAGTCCCAGGCTCCCGCTTCTCCTTTGCCGATCGCCTGTCCTTGTTCCGTCCACTCGATTCCATCGGGTGAGGTGGCGTACCAAACCGTTGCGTTATAACCCGATTTGATCGGCCCTCTGGAGTACCAGATGTAGTAGCGGTCATCCACTTGGATGATATCGCTGGGGTCGCGGCGGCAAACGCCTTCCTCGATGCCGATACCCGAAATTGGGATTCGTTTGACGGTCACTGTCGGGAAAACTTGAGCACTTGCGATCGAGGTGCAAAAGGCGCACAACAAAAGCGAGATGAGAGTGATGGGGGTCACTTTGTTTCCTGCAGATCTGAGCGATTCAAAAAGTTGCATTCTTGTCCATGGCGGGCGCTACTTCCGCGGGGAAAGGCGACGATGGGGGACGGATGACAAAGCGCTGGCTTGCTGTTGATCGATCAGTGTACCGGTGTTTGTTGCCCCAGATAGTTGCCGTAGGTGATCACGAGCGTCGATGCGACGATGATCAGCATCCCGATGTGCAGGATCCGTTTGGATAGCTTTCCGGCGTTCTCCCATTCACGGAACACCGTGCCGAAAATGTTGCTGAACAGGATCAGCATCGACATGTGCAGTCCCCAGCTGGTGAACCCGTATGTATCGCCCATATTGGCATGCCCCATGCCATAGAAGAAGAACTGGAAGTACCAGAACGTCCCACTTAGTAGTGCCATCAAGTAATAGAACGCCAGCTTGCCGCCACCTTGGCCGGGCAAGCGGAACAGCTGGGACCCGGTGCGGTTGCGGCGAAACAAAAACACACACCAAATGAAGTTGGTCAAGAATGCGCCGCCGTTGGAGAACGGATAGATCGCGTTCATCTTCATCAAGTCGTTGGCTCCGGCGTCCAACGCGGCTTGTTCAATGGGCTGGCCGGCGAGCAACGCGAAGTTGAACACCGCTGACAGCGTTCCTGCGATGATTGCCAACGGAACGCCGGTCTTGAATGAGAACTGTGATGGCACGTCGCCTTGCGATTTTTCACGAAGCGCACCGGCCCAACCACAGAAGAAAATTCCGACCAATGACAAGAGGATGCCCGCCAGGACAATTTGCCCGGGCAGGGTCGAAAACTTGTCAAAGATCAACCACACGAATCCTTCGTTGGGTGTCCAGATCAACGGAAAGATCGTGCCCAGACCGGCGGAGATGCCGATCGCGATCGCGTAATTCAGCGAAAACCCGATGTAACGAATGCCCAGCCCGAACGTCAGACCGCCGACACCGTATATCGCGCCCAAGGCGAAGGACCGCAGCATCGCGTCGGTGGGGCTGGCCGCCAGCACGTCCATATAATTTGGGATCGTGAGGAATGCGCCGACGATGGGCAAGATCAGCCAGGCAAAGGTGGCTTGCGAGATCCAATAGCTTTCCCAGGCCCAAAGCTTGGTCTTCTTTTGCGGGGTGTAGCAACTGGACGACGAAAGGGCGCCGATGCTGTGCAGGGCGGCGCCGATGACCGGGTCAGCCATTGTCAGTCGCCTTCTTGTTCACGATCAACAGATGGTCGCACACCAGAACGGTTTCGCCCTGCTGGTTCTGTACGTCCAGGTGTTCGGTCACGATTCCAACGTTGTCGCGTTTCTTGTGGTCCTTCTTTTCGGAGATCGTGACCACCGTATGCAGCGTGTCACCGATGAAGACCGGTTTGATGAACCGCAGTCGGTCATAGCCATAGCTCATGCCCTGCGGGTTGACGACCACGGCGGTCAGCCCGACGCCGACGGAAAACGTCAGCGTGCCGTGCACAATACGTTGCCCAAAGTCCTGGGTCTCGCACCACTGGGCGTCCATGTGATGGGGAAAGAAGTCGCCGGTCTGGCCCGCGTGCAAGACAATGTCGGCTTCGGTGATGGTGCGTCCCAGCGTCGTCCGGGAATCACCCACCTGGTAGTCTTCGTAAAAGATCTCCTGGAACACGTCACATGCCTTTCAAAAGGGTGGTGATTTGGGATGCCGCATCTTGGATGGTGGGCAGCAAATCGGTTTTGATTTCGGTCTTGCTTCGTTTCTGAATGCAGGGAACGGCCAGGACCGCGTTTTCACCCAGCCAAGCGTCTTCCAGCAAAACGTCGACGTCCAAGACGCCGGGTGTCAGACGGCTGGGGACGGTCATGACCTTCTTTCGCTGGAGCGACAGCAATTGCTGCTTGAGTTCGGTTTGTTGTGTCTTGTTCAACGCTTGGAAATCGCTCAGCCCTGCCAGCCAGCCGTCACGTATCGAGGCGGGAAGATGCGCCAACAGCATTTTGCCGGCGGTCGTGTCGATCAGGCTGTACGTCGTGTCTTCGCTGACGTTCAGCGAATGCATGTGCGGGCTGGGTTGGTTGTAAATGACACGCACGCGATCGCCTTCGCGAATCGACAAGTGGCAGGATTCACCGACCTGTCGAGCCAACGCTTGCATCGGAGCCATGGCCAGTTCGCGAAACCGCACATGAGCCGGGCAAGTGTGGGCCAAGCGGTACAGTCGCATGGTCGGGCTGTAGCCGCTGGTTTCGGGATCACGTTGGACGTATCCGCGTTGTTCCAGGCAATTCAACAGACGAAAGACCGAACTGACCGGACGCTGCATGCGGCTCGCGATCGTCTTCTGCGACAGCGGCAGAGGGGAATCCATCAGCAGTTCCAACAGGTCCAAACCCTGTTCGAATGCCGGGACGCTGTACTTGGCCGTTTCCGACTTGGCGGCGGCGGGAGGGGCGGAATCCTGCACGTCTTGGTGTTCCCTAGGTGAAAAAGTAATTCACAGTGTAGAAACGCGGCTTGACCGCCGTCAACGGAGCGAGTTCAATATAGGGAAAGAAAATTCCATATGCGGAAAATGAGCGTGGGCCTGCGAGAAGGAAATTCAAGCCCGCCAAACCAATACCTGAGGCTGTCACGGTCATGTCCGATTCGCCGATTCTGTTGAAAGGGATCACCTGGAACCACACTCGTGGTTTCGTGCCGATGGTCGCGGCGGCGCAGCGGTTTGCTGAACGGAATCCGGGGGTGACGATCGATTGGGAAAAACGCTCGTTGCAAGAGTTTGCCGACCAGCCACTGGAAGATTTGGCGGCACGGTTTGATCTGTTGGTGATCGATCACCCTTGGGCGGGCTTCGCCGCACAGCATGGAATTCTTGTGCCCTTGGACGATGTCCTGCCGGCGGATTTCTTGATGGATCAAGCCGTCAATTCGGTCGGAGTCTCGCACGGCAGTTATCGCTACGCCGATCGCCAGTGGGCTTTGGCAATCGACGCGGCCACGCCGGTGGCTTCGTGGCGACCGGATCTGCTTCAGCGTCACGGCGTGTCGGTGCCGCGGACATGGGACGACCTGGTTGCCTTGGCCAAACGTGGCTTGGTCGCCATGCCGGCCATCCCGCAAGACACACTGATGAACTTTTACATGCTGTGTTGTGTTCAGGGATCCGACTTGTGCGAATCACCGGATGTGGTGGTCAACGAAGACTTGGGCGTGCGAGCGCTGGAACAGCTTCGTGAACTGGCGTCGTTAGTGCCTGCGGCGATCTTCGATTGGAATCCCATCCAAGTCTACGAAGCGATGACGCAAAGCGATGACATCGCGTATTGTCCATTCGCGTACGGGTACAGCAACTACAGCCGTGCCGGTTACGCCCGCCGCTTGTTGCATTTCGGCGACGTTGTTTCGATGGATGGTGATCCGTTGCGGACAACGCTGGGCGGTACGGGGTTGGCGATTTCCAGCCAATGCCGACACATGGACATCGCGGCGTTGTTTGCACAGATGGTCGCCGGACCGGAATACCAGCGGACGCAGTATGTCGAAAACGGCGGGCAACCCGGACATCGCAGTGCCTGGACCGATCCGGAAAACAATCGACGCACATGCGACTACTTTGCCAACACGTTGCCGTGCTTGGACCGCGCGTATTTGCGTCCTCGATTCTCCGGCAGCCTTCGTTTTCAAGACCGCGATGGAGGCGGGGCGCCGATCCGACGCTACTTGATCGACGGTGGTGACCCCAAGGCAGTGTTGCAGACGTTGAACGAAATGTATCGCGACAGCAGAAAGGTTGTGCCGTCATGATGCGTCCATTGGAAGGGCTGGTTGTCCTGGAGTTTTGCCAGTACTTGGCGGGGCCGTGGGCCGGGCTAAGGCTGGCCGACATGGGGGCCCAGGTGATCAAGGTTGAACGACCAGGAACCGGCGAAGCGTGCCGCAGTTTGGCAACCAAGAACTTGATGGTCGGCGGCGACAGCCTGGTCTTTCACACGATCAATCGTGGCAAGCAGTCCTTTGCGGCCAACTTGAAAGACCCTGATGATCTGCAGCAGGTGAAGCGGTTGGTCAAGCGTGCCGATGTGATGACGCACAACTTCCGACCCGGCGTGATGGAAAAGTTGGGGTTGGATTATGGCGTGGTCCGGCAATTGAATCCGCGGATCGTCTATGGCGAGGTCTCCGGGTACGGCAAAGAAGGGCCGTGGCGAGACAAGCCGGGGCAGGATCTGTTGGCCCAATCGATGACGGGGCTGATGTATTTGAACGGGCGTCGTGACAGTCCGCCGGTTCCGATCGGTGTTGCCGCCGCCGACGCGATCTGTGGCGTGCACTTCGCGCAAGGCTTGCTGGCCGCGTTGGTGCGGCGGGGGAAAACGGGGCAGGGTGCTTTGGTCGAAGTCAGTTTGGTCGAATCGACCATCGACATGCAGTTCGAAGCATTGACCACCTACCTGAACGACGGCCAGCGTTTGCCCAACCGCAGTCACGGCTTTGCCGCGCATCCGTACCAGGGTGCGCCCTATGGTGTGTACCCGACCGCCAATGGTTATTTGGCATTGGCGATGGGATCACTGCCAAAGTTGGCCGTTCAGTTGCAATTGCCACAGTTGCGGCAGTACGTCGACAGCAGGTCGGGTTTTCAGCATGCCGACCAGATCCGTGACTTGATCGCCGATCGGCTTGCCCGGCACCGTACCGCCGATTGGTTGGAACAGTTGGAGGCCGCGGACGTTTGGTGCGCCGAAGTTCTGACGTACGAACAACTGCGGCAGCGCGACGGGTACCGCGTTTTGCAGATGGAACAGCAAGTTCAGCGGGAAAACGCATCCGTGCGGACGCTGCGATGTCCGATCCGAATCGACGGCCAACGATTGTTTTGTGATTCGGCGGCGCCTGTGGTGGGCGCCGACACCGACACGTTGACGCGAGAATTGCTAAATGCCTGAATCAACGCCTGTCGCCGTCCATCACCAGATCCCCATGCACAACGTGGAGGACTGGATGTATGAAGATTTCCAGATCGGCGACAAACGTCGCTCGATCGCGCGAACGATCTCCGAAGGCGAAGCGATGATGTTCAACGCGATGGTGTTGGACATGCATCCCTATGTTGCCGACCAACCCTTTGCCGAATCGGAAGGCAACTTTGGAAAACGGTTGGTGGCCGGAGCGCAAGTCTTCAGCTATGGCCTGGGACTGATGGCCAACAATAACGTCCACACGTTCAGCTACGGCTATGACAAACTGCGGTTCATCAAGCCTGTGTTCATTGGCGACACAATATATACCATCCGCACGCATCTATCGAAGCGTCCCAAGTACGAATCGATGGGATTGGTGGTGGTCAGCTATGAGATTTTCAAGACGTCGGGCGATGGTGTGTCGGGCGACTTGGTTTTGTATGCCGAGCATTTGCAGACCGTGAAGTATCGTGACCCTTCCCAGTGGACGGACCAAATCGAAAAGTAGTGATATGAAGACGTCAAAAACGACTTTGTCCATCTCCGTGATGGCCGCCCTGGCATTCTTGTTGATGCCGTCGGCCGATGCGGACGACCCGGTCGACGGACCGTTCAAGCCCACTTGGGAATCACTGGAGGCTTATGAGTGTCCGGAGTGGTTCCGTGACGCAAAGTTCGGCATCTATGCACACTGGGGCGTCTATTCCGCACCCAGCGGCAAGACCAACACTGATTGGTATGGCCGCAACATGTACAAGACCGGACACCCGAACAACGTCGAACATTTGGAACGTTTCGGCGACTTGAACGAATTCGGGTACAAGGATTTTGTTCCGATGCTGACGGCGGAAAAATTCGACGCCGACCAGTGGGTGGACCTATACGTCCAGGCCGGTGCGCGGTTCGCCGGTCCGGTGGGCGAGCATGCCGACGGGTTTTCGATGTGGGATTCTAAAGTGAATCCGTGGAACGCGGCACAGATGGGACCGCACCGCGACGTGGTGGGGGAAATGAAAGCGGCGGTGGAAAAACGCGGCCTGAAATTCTTGGTCAGCATGCACCATTCATGGCACTGGGGTTGGTTCCCGACGTGGGATCAAAACACCGACGCATCGGATCCGAAGTTTGCGTCGTTGTATGGCCCCAAGATGACGTCGATCGAGATCCAGGCGCGGTCGTTGCCACACGGATCGGATTCCAATAAGTCGACCTATCCGATGCCGTCGGACGAGTTTGAACGAACCTGGTTGGAAAAGGTCAACGAAGTCGTCACGGGTTATTCGCCTGACATGTTGTGGTTCGACAACCGCATGCAAATCCTTTCGGAATCGGTACGACAAAAGATGGTTGCCCGCTATTACAACCACGCATCGTCCACGGGCCAGCAGCCCGTGCTGACCTATAAACGTCCCGACTTGGCCATTGGAACCGCCACGGTCGATTTGGAACGCAGCCGGATGCCCGATGTCTATCCTGATCCCTGGCTGACCGACACTTCAATTTCTCCATCGACTTGGTCTTACGCGTCGGACATGAAGCTGTATTCGGCCGATCGGATCGTCGACGACTTGGTCGATATCGTCAGCAAGAACGGATGCATGTTGCTGAACATCGCGCCCGCGCCGGATGGTACGATCCCGGCGGATCAGCAACAGGTGTTGCGTGACATCGGCGATTGGCTGCGAATCAACGGCGAAGCCATTTATGGATCGCGTCCGTGGTTGATGTTCGGCGAAGGCCCGACGTCGACGCCGGTGGGGCACCTGGCCGATGTCAAATTCAACGGTTTCGGCAGCAAAGACATTCGCTACACGACCAACCATGGCAATCTCTATGCCATCGCGTTGGATCGACCGGCCGACGGTGAAAATGTGCAGATCGTGTGGCTGGGGTCGTCGACCTATCGCGGGAAAATCACCGACGTCACATTGGTGGGGCACGAGGGAAAGATCCAGTGGGAACGCACCAAGGACGGGCTGATGATTCAGATACCGGAGAAGACCGATTGCAAGTATGCGTATGTCTTCAAAATCGGACGTGAATCATGAAGCCGTTGGAAGACATCCTGGTCATCGATCTCAGTCAGTTCTTGTCCGGTCCGTCGGCCAGTCTGCGGTTGGCGGATTTGGGGGCTCGGGTGATCAAAGTCGAGCGTCCGGCGACGGGCGACATCTGCCGGCACTTGTACGTTTCTGACTGTGAGATCGACGGCGAATCGACGATCTTCCATGCGATCAATCGCAACAAAGAAGGCTACGTTGCCGATCTGAAAGACGCGGGAGATCTTGCCAAGGTTCGGCAACTGATCGCGAAAGCCGATGTGGTACTGCATAACTTTCGGCCCGGCGTGATCGATCGACTTGGGTTGGATTATGCCAGCGTCAAAGCGATCAATCCCGGAATCGTTTATGGCGAGATCAGCGGCTATGGCAAAGAAGGGCCTTGGAAATCCAAGCCGGGCCAGGACTTGCTGGCCCAATCCTTATCCGGCATGACGTGGCTTAGCGGTAATGCCGATGACGGCCCGGTTCCGGTCGGTGTTGCGATAGCGGACATCTGGGCTGGTGCATTGTTGGTGACGGGTGTTCTGGCTTGTCTGGTGCGGCGATCGATTCGTGGCGAAGGCGGCTTAGTGGAAGTCAACATGCTGGAAGCGATGTTGGATTATCAATTCGAACCGCTGACCGTGCATCTTCAAGACGGTTCGCAACCCGAACGGACCGCCACGAACAACGCACACGCGTTGCTGGGGGCACCGTACGGCGTCTACCAGACCGCGGACGGATACCTGGCGTTGGCGATGGCCAGCATCGTTCAGTTGGGCGAACTGTTGGATTGTCAGGAACTGACACGGTACACCAATCCGAAAGGCTGGTACGACCAGCGGGACGAGATCAAACAAATCTTGGTCGACCGCTTGGTCACTCGACCGACCGCGGATTGGTTGGCGATTCTGGAACCGGCAGACATCTGGTGTGCCGAGGTGTTGAACTGGGATCGTCTGATGCACTCCGAAGGATTCCAGGTTTTGGACATGACCCAGCAAGTCACCCGCGGCAACGGAACCGGTTATCAAACCACGTGCTGTCCGATTCGCATCGACGGCCAGCGTTTGAAGGCGTCGCGTGGGTCCTGTGATCTGGGCGAACACAACGAGGCGATCGATCGCGAATTTGCGATTGCAGGTGGATGATCGCCGGCTGAACGAATCTTCCGATCCCCACCGGACTTTCCAGGCAAAGCAAGTGACTGTTGAACGACAAAACGTGCTGCGGGTTGCGGTTCGACGTTTCGAACCCTTTGAACGGTCGATCGACCAAATGTGGTCCGCGTTCTGTGAGTCGACCGGATGCACCCTGCGGATCGAAGCGGTGCCGTTGGACTTGCATCCACTGTACGAGGCCACGTTGGGCTGTGGCGGGCTGAAAAGCGGCGACTGGGACATCGCCCAGATGACGACCGACTGGATTGCCGAGGCGCAGGCGGCCGGCGCGTTGGAGGACCTGCGGCCGATGATCGAAGCGAACCCGCCGGAAGACTTTCCCGGTGGCTGGTCACCGTCGATGTTGGGCTTTCAAGACTTTGGCGGCTGCATTGTCGGCTTGCCGTTTCACGACGGTCCGGAATGCTTGATCTATCGCAAGGATTTGTTCGAAGACGACGGCAACCGTGATCGCTATTTCAAGCGGACCGGTCGCGAATTGGTGGTGCCGACAACGTGGGACGATTTTCACCAAGTCGCACGTTTTCTGACCGATCCAAAGCGGAATCAATACGGAACCGTGGTGGCGGGATTTCCCGATGGTCACAACACGGTGTTTGATTTCGCACTGCATGTTTGGACACGCGGCGGTGAACTGGTGGATCCCGCGACCAACCGAGTGGTCGTGGATTCGCCGGCGGCCCATCGTGGAATGCGTTTCTATCGCGAACTGTTGCAGGATACGACCGCGATTCATCCCGATTGCCGGGAACTTGATTCGGTGAAATCGGGGCTGGCGTTCGCACGGGGCGAAGTCGCGATGATGGTGAATTGGTTCGGGTTCGCGTCGATGAGCGAAGTCGTGGATGAAAGCGTGGTCAAAGGAAAGGTCGACTTGGCCCCGATCCCACATGATCGCGATGGTTCGTCGGCGTCATTGAACTGTTACTGGCTGCACACGATCGGATCGGGGGCACCGCATGCATCGGTTGCCTATGAATTCATTCGGTTCATGGCCAGCCGTGAAAACGACAAACGCTTGACGTTGAATGGTGGAACGGGTTGTCGCAAGAGCACTTGGTGGGATGCCGACGTGAATTGCGAAGTCCCGTATTACCATCGCTTGAAATCGCTGCATGAATTCGCCCGCACGTTGCCGCGACTGGCCAACTGGTCGCAATTGGCTGGCGTCATTGATGACTTGGTCTTGGAAACCATGGATTCGGACAAGCCGGTGGAACAAATCACTGCAGCAGCACAGTCTCGCATCGATGAAATTCAAGGATCCTGATGATGGACATTCAATACAAACCTGAACTGCCCGAAAGCGGTCGTCCGATCATCATTCTTGGCGCCGGCGGGATTGTCAAAGATGCGCATTTGCCCGCGTATCGGCAAGCCGGTTTTCAAGTACACGGCATCTACAATCGAACCATCGCGAAGGCACAAGACTTGGCGGATCAATACGGGATTCCCAACGTTTACGCATCAGTGCAACAAGCGGTCGCCGACGCGCCGGAATCGGTCGTCTGGGATTTGGCTTTGATGCCGCCACAGTTCGTCGACGTTTTGGATCAGTTGCCCGATGGTTCACACGTGTTGATCCAGAAACCGATGGGCGATTCGTGGGAACAGACCCAAGCGATTCGCGATGTCTGTCAGCGCAAAGGGCATCACGCGGCGATCAATTGCCAGTTGCGGTTCGCGCCGTTCGTGCTGGCGACGCGTTGGTTGTTGCAACAGGGTTTCCTGGGGGAACTGCATCACATGGAAGTGCATGTGGAGGTCTTCACGCCTTGGCACCTGTTCCCCCATATCCATCCATTGCCGCGGGTGGAGATCCAGCAGCACAGCATTCACTACGTCGATTTGATTCGTTCGTTTTTTGGCGACCCCGAAAAAGTGTACGCGCGGACGGTAAAGCATCCCAAGCAGCGTGAATTGGCGTCCACTCGCAGCACGATCATGATGGACTATGGTGACGAAGTCCAAGCCACGATCTTGACCAATCACGGTTACGATTTCGGACTTCACAATCAACAAAGCTATATCAAATGGGAGGGAACCCGCGGTGCGGTCAAAGCGAAGATGGGATTGCTGATGAACTATCCCGACGGCGTACCGGATCAGTTCGAAATCTGTTTGTTGAATGACGACCAGCCGCCAAAATGGGAGACCATTGCTTTGGAAGGTTCTTGGTTCCCGGAGGCCTTCATTGGAACCATGGCGTCGGTCCAGCGTCATGCCGAAGGCAGTTGCGATGTCATGCCCACCGGGATCGACGATGTCATGCGCACAATGGCCTGTGTCGAAGCCGCCTATGAATCGAACGCCACCGGCGGATGCGTTGTGGACTACGCCGCGGCAAGATGATCCACTTTTTGGCGTTGGTTGACGCTCATTGCTGGATCAAAACGGCCGCGGAGGTGTTGAGATTTCATCTGGGTACGCGACTCTCTTCAGCGACTCAAGAAGCACAACTTTCGACATGCCTCATCTCTCGCCCCCGGATTTTCAGTAAGATCGTGTGCTCCCACGAGACAGCGAAGCAAAGCCAAATCCATCTCGCACAACGACTGAGCCACTTTCCCTATGAGTTCGAGAACACTGATGCCAACAACCAAACGACTGACGGGAATACTGATCCTCTTACCGCTCTTTTTGTCGCTCTCGCACGTTCGAGCACAAGAAACGCAAAGCGATTCTGTCGTTGCTGAAGGTGCGACGCTGAAGCTGATCGGTGACGGTTACAAATTCACCGAGGGACCGACCGCCGACGATGCTGGAAACGTCTACTTCACCGACCAACCGAATGACCGAATCGTTCGGTGGGACGCCAAGACCGGAGAACTTTCCAACTGGCTTTCACCGTGCGGACGCAGCAACGGTCTCTACTTTGTCGCTCCGCAAAGCTTGATCGCGTGTGCGGACGAGAACAATGAACTGTGGCGTATCGACTTGGAAACAAAAGAGCATGCGTTGCTGGTCGGCCAGTTTGAAAACCGTCGTTTCTCCGGTCCCAACGATTGCTGGGTGGATCAAGACGGCGCGATCTATTTCACTGACCCGCTGTATAAACGACCGTACTGGAAGCACACCATTGCCGACGATCACCCGCGTGGTGTCTATCGGCTTTCACCGGATGGATCGATCACGCAAGTCGCCGGTGACTTAGTCCAACCCAACGGCATTATCGGTGATACAGAAATGCGTCATCTTTATGTCGCGGATATTGGTGACAAGAAGATGTATCGATATGTGATCGATCCGGACGGCAAGCTGACCGAACGAGAACTCTTTTGTGAATCGGGCAGCGATGGCGTGACGCTGGACGTCGATCGCAATCTTTATCTGACCGGCCGTGAGGGTGTTACGGTCTTTGACAAGACTGGGAAGCAAATCGAAACCATTGCGGTGCCCAAAGGCTGGACCGCGAACGTGACTTTCGCGGGACCCAAGTTTGACCAGTTGTTCATCACCGCCGGTGACAGCGTCTTTACGATTCAGATGGCGACGACGGGACTTCGATAGACACGTCGCGACCATCCGCCTATTGCTCAGACGGTTTGAAAGTTCAAACGTCCGATGCTTCCGGTGATGTCGACGTAGTACGTGAATCCGTCGACGCCGGTGTGCATGTCGACGATGAATCCCACGTTACCCGAGACGACTTCGACGCCCAGGAATTCACCGCTGTCGCTGAAAGTGGCGGCGCGTAGGATCTGGTCACCGATGTCGGTGAACAGCAGCGTTCCGGTACCTGAAGCGTTCTGGGGACCGACAAAGTCGCCCATGACGATCGCGCGGGCTCCCTGGCTGTGCAGCCGGGCCCACATCGGTGCGGTCACGTCGGGATTGGTTGCGTAGTAGGCTTGGACCTCTGCCAAGTCGCGGTATCGTCCGGTTTGCAGGCTGTCGCCATCGCCGCCTTCGAAAGCCGGCCAACCAAAGTTCTCGCCGCCCACGCCACGATTGACTTCTTCCCACTGAGTCCATCCGACATCGCCGACGAAGATCTCGGGGTTACTGGCTGTGCCACCCACCGCGAATCGGAATGGATTCCGCAGGCCATACGCGAACACCTTCGATTCGTTGGCGTCGGGGTCGCCGTTGAAAAGTGGATTATCGCCGGGGGCCTGGCCGGTGATCGGATCGATGCGAAGGATCTTGCCCGCCAATGAGTCAACATCCAATGCACGCAGGTTGATCGGGTCGACACGACCAAAGGAACCGCCGTCCCCGCTGGCGGCATACAGCATGCCGTCGGGACCGAACTCCAACTCGCCAATCGTGTGACTGGTTTCATCCGCCGGGATGCAGTCTTCGATCGGATTGCCCGCGGCGTCGACGCAACTGTGTGGTCCCTCCAGACCCACCCTGGAATCTGGATCACCGATGTTGTCGAAGGTGCTGTTGTTGCCGACCAACACAACGTTGGTTGCTGGGTCAGCCGTTAGGACGCCATTGTTTTCCGTCACGGTGAAGCGTGAGATGCGGGAGACGCGCGATCCGTTTCCGTCGACGCCGCCCAAACCACCACCGGTGATCTCAGGCGGATCATAAGTGTAGGACGCATAGATGTATGGATTGTTGGCCAGATCCGGATGGACGGCGAATCCAATCATGCCGCGATCCTTGGTGCCAGAGTTGACGATCGACCGGATGTCTAGCACGGGCGTCGACTGAACCGACCCATCTGCATTGACCAAGCGAACGACGCCATCTTGTTCGGCAACCAAGAAGCGGCCATCGGCCAGTTGTTCCACCTCGATCGGTGTATCGAATCCCGCGGCTAGTTGGCTGGTCACGTACTGTCCATTGGACAGCGGTACGGACGGCACGTCGGCACCATCAATCAGCGTGGCCACCTCCGCAGCGGTCAGGGCGCGGTTGAAAATCCGCACGTCGTCGACGGCACCGGCAAAGTGATTGTCCACTCGGCCGATGTTCACTCTCGTTTCCGCGGTCGGTGTGCGTCCGGCGTACTGATCGGTCGAGTAAACCTCCGCCGAATTCACGTAGACTCGATAGTCCGTGCCGTCGAAAGTCGTGGCGACATGGTTCCACTCATTCAGCGTCAAGACTTCGCCGGTACTCAAGCTGTTCCAATTGGTCCCGTCGCCAAAGCCGGCATGCACCTGTGTGTCGTTCTGAACCCAGATCCCCGGATAACGTCCGGCGACTCCGCCACTGCCTTGGAACCCAAGAACGCCCTGATACGTGCGTCCCGTTTCGGTGGGACGAACCCAAACGGACTGAGTGAACTGACCATTGCTGAGATCCAGCGACGGATCACCCGCGATGTTGACGAAATCGTTGTCGCCGTCAAACACCAAGGCACCGGCATTGGCGGAATCAAAATCGACGCCGTTTGCAGTGGGGCCGGCGGGGACGGCGATGTTCGTATGAGTTCCCGAGTTGCCGTTGCCTGAGGAGTCGGCCACGCTTTGACCGATCGCCGATTCATCCAGTCGCCAATGTCCGACCAGCCCGAGTCCCGATTCATCGTCGACGATCGTCACGATTGCGGTTCGCGGTTCGGCCAGTTCAGCGCCTTCGCTGCGGAACAGCGACACACTGAACGTTTCGACGCTTTCGAATTCTTCGTCGTTGATCAGATCGACGGTGATGAATGCGGACGATTGACCATCAGCAAAATCGACTCTTCCAGAATCGGTGCCGACAAAATCGCTGCCCGATTCGGCTTCGACGCCAAAGGTTTGATAGAAGACCGAAGCCGGACCATCGGTTCCATCGAAGCGGTCGATTCCAATCTGTGCCGTGCCGTCGGACTCATCGACGGTCACCTGCGTGACAGCCAAACCAACAAAGCCAGCCTGCACCTCGTCGCTTGCGTACTGAAAGTACCCGTCGGTGTGCAACGTTTCGCTTTGGCGGTTGCCAGGGACGATACCGTCAGAGGGCAACCAAGTGCCGGTTGAGTACACAGTTGGATCCTCGGTCTCGTACGTCACTCCGTCGATTTGAATGTTGTCGACGTTCAGGTTGTAGTCGATGCCTGCATCTGGTTCGTAGCGATCATTGGTGAAAGCAACGCGGACTTGGTCTGCCGAAACGGTCTGTGCCGCCACGAATGAATAGGTCTGTGTTGTCGTGCTAACGTCCCAGTTGGCGACGGTTTCCCCGTCGATCAAAAGCGACATGTTCTCGTTGCCCGTGCTGCCGTCGGCGGTGACGACAATCAGCGATCCGGTCGGATTGCCGGCCAGGTCGTACTGAAAGAAGCCGTCGGCGTGCAGGTATTCGCTTTGACGGTTACCCGGCGTGATTCCGTCCTCGGCCAGCCAAGTTCCCGTTGAAAAGACGTCGGGTGATTCTGTTTCATAGCCAACCCCGTCAACCTCGATACGGTCGACTCGAACGTTTCGGTCGATGCCTAGCTGCGGCTCATAAACATCGTTGATGAATTCGATCCGGATCTGCGAAGGTGTCGACGCACCGGTGTCGGCGTCCAGCCGAACGAACTGACCGCTATCGGCGCCGCTGCCCAAGTCGCTGTAGGTGCCCACCAGTTCATCGTCGGCGTACAGACGGATGGTTTCGTCGCCCGTCGTGCCGGCGGCTAACACAGAGATCGCCGACAGCATGTGCCTTTCCTCCAGCGGACCGCACGTCCATGGCTGGACTTGGTGCGATGATTGACGGCGCTGGCGGAATCGGTTTGGGACGAGTCTTTTGAGAACGGCGAACATGGCGCGGAAGCAAGAAGGGGCACTGACGGGCTATCTGAGTCCCCGAGTCTCTTTGCGGCGGGCAGATTTTACAAGCTTCAATTCGGCACATGATCGGACTCGCCTGTGTATCGCGACGCCCTTCCCGGACAAAAAAGGCCGACCCTGACGCAAGCAAGCGGGTGACTATGAATCACAGCAGATGGAAAACGCAGCATCAAAAGGCGGTTGCGATGCCACACCCACCAGGATCGACGATGTGATACGAACCGCGGCCTGGGGCGGCTGCTTTGGTGATTCGTGGACGTGCGAGCACCGCGATCGGATCGGTTTTGCGTGTCGCTGGACGTAGGAAATGCTTTCGTTGTCCCAAGTGCATAAGTAAACTTTTGGCCTGAAAGAGGACGCGAAATGCGTCGCGACTTGAGTGGCGAACGGTTTCACAGAACGCCCCGTCGACTTGTGATGGGTGTTTCCGCTGGGTCAACAATTCTTTGCTTCGCTACCACGTTTCGTTCAGCTTGCTTTTACAACTGGTTCATGATGTTGATCGATCGGTCCAAGCAGCGAAATAGCCGCCGGCGTCCTCTGGCTTTGGAGAAGCTGGATGCGCGACGTGTCCTGGCCGCTTTTCTTTGGAGCAGCGATGTCGACGGGGCTTGGTCGGATGCCGGAAATTGGCAGGTCACCGAAGGCACATCGGTCACGGGTGTTCCCGGATTGGGCGATACGGTGATCATTGATCGTCCCGGGGCCGACCCGGTGATCACGATCGATTCGGTGACCACGGTGGATGAAATCGTTACGGCGGAAACGCTGGCCGTGACCGACAAGTTGACCGTCAATCGAACGCTGGATGTTGCCGGTACGCTGCGATGGTCCAACGGCGACCTGTTCACCAACGGATTGTCGATCGATGCCGAAGGACGCTTTGAAATCACTGGGACGCCTGGATCGCTGTCGTCGAGCATCCGCAACGAAGGGACCGTGGATCAATCGGTATCGTTCGCACGGACGGCGCGGTCCATCGTGATCGAAAACGCCGCCAGCGGAACCTGGACAACGACCAGCAGTTTGGCCAGCGACGCAGGCTTTGCGATGACCTTCAACAATCGCGGCGTTTTTCAGAAGACCGGTGACGCCAACGCCTACTTTCCCAATACCAACAGTAAATTCACGCACTTTGAAGGCAGCCAGATCGTCGTCACCGGCGGAACTCTGTCGCTGCCGACCTCAGGCACGGGAAGCGAACCGTCGACCGGTTCAACGTTCAATGTCGCGGCGGGTGCGACGTTGGATTTGCTGGAGGGAATCGGGCACTACACAGGTACTTACACCGGAGTCGGCGATGGGCGGGTTGAGATCGCGAGCGGTGCATCGTTTCAGGCTGGATTCTCACCGACCGTTTTGGACTTTCCCGAGGACATGCTGCACTGGACCGGTGGCCTGGTTCAAGCCGGCAACGGCACGATCGAAAACCAGGGGTTCATGCATTGGTCGGGCGATGACGGGTCACGCAGTCTACGCGGACGGATGTTCGTCAACACAGAAACGATCGTTCACGAAGGAAGCAGCGAAAGTCTGTTGGATGCCGGTGGCCAGGGAACGCTGATGACCAATGCGTCCGGCGCGGTGATTCAGCTTCGTGATACCGGATCGCTTGTCGGCGGAACGCTTGTCAACGAAGGCGTGGTTGAATCGAACGGCGAGTCCACCGAATTGGATTCGAAACTGTTTGCCGAGTTGGGCAGTCGCGTCGAAGTGACCTCGGGCACATTGAATCTGACCGGTGGCGGTTCATTCGCGTCGACGGAACTGGTGGTCGCGAATGCTGCGGAACTGGTCTTCAATGCTTCGGCGTTTAATGACCCCGTGATTCTTCGCGACGGGGCAGTCATTTCAGGTTCGGGCGATGGCAAAATCGAGTTTCGTAAAGGACGATTCGATTCCACATCGAATAACGCGGCGATCGATTTCCAACCCGGTTTGTTCCAGTGGTCTGGTGGCGAGTTTGTACGCAACATCCGCAATTTGGGCGAAGTCACCGTTGTCGCGACTGACTCGCCTGATGCGGGACCGCTAGCGGTCGTGACTTCTTCTTTGAATAACTAGAATTCATCGAACCACGGACCGACGGCGGGATCGCTACCAAAGTTTCCGATCGTCCATTGCACCTGAATCTCATCGCCCGAGATAACGTTGGCGGGGCCACTGATGAACGAAGGCACCAAATCCACTCGCGGAGCACGCTGGAAGAACGCGAACACGGCTTGATCGTCGACGATCGTTTCAAAGTCGGTTGCGATCAAGTTATCGAATTCACCCGAAAGCGTGTCCCCGGAGATCACGCGATACGAATCGCCAATCTCCGACGCCAACGTTGTCGATGCGTAAATCTGCAAGTCGCCGTCAATCGTCACGGCACCATCGGCGACAATCGTCGCAAAGTCGCCGCTGGCAGGCCGATCGCCAACGAAAAGCTGAATCGTTCCGATCGTTTCAAACTCGCCCGCAACACGAACGTCGACATCACCGTCCAGCCGAAGCGTTCCGACGGTTTGATCAACGATCGGCGACATTCGATAGATGGACCCACTGGTGTCACCAATCAAAACCTCGCCAGTATCAGAATCGACCGATACGTCCGACACTCGACCAAGCGAAACGCCGGTCCGTTGCAGATCGACATCTTGAATGAAAGACCCAGTTGGCGTCATCATCCGCAGCCGCGCATTGTTTTCCGCCGCAATCAGCAACTCGCCCGTGGATTCGATCACGTCGATTCCGCCGAAGTCGACACTGAAGAACGGACCACCGGTTGGTCTGACCGGAAACTCAGCGAGCACGGATCCATCGTCAGGATCGATCTCGCGAATCTGACCGTCGCGGCCAAGCAAGAACAGGCTTTCACGAACCGGATGATACGCGATACCAGAATGGTCACGATCAAGGGCGCCGAGCGACAGTGACGCGAGCACATTTCCGTTGGCAAGAGCCTTAACCCAGACTCAGGAAGTTTGAGATTTGAAGATCGAGCTATTCGGGGAACTGAGTTGCAGGAGAGGCTTAGAAGCAGCACGCAGACCGTCGCTGTGTTCGACTCGTGCTACAGCGGTGCTCTCATATCGCAGCTTTCCGGCGAAAACCTGACGACAATTGCCTCCACAGACTACTATCAGGCGGCGCAGGACACACCTAGTTTTAGTAGTCAATTTGTGCCGCGATTAAGCAGCGAAAGGCATAGGGGACTCGAGCAGATTGTTGCATCTGCTGCCGACGCGCAGCGGGCCAAATACATCGACGGCTATAGTGCCGGTTCACTCGCTCAAATCCGAAAAAGCGATGCATTTCGGGATGCGCTACGAGGTGAGGGAGTCGCGCGGAATGAGCCTATCGCCGATGTCCTGGCGAGGGAAAAGCAATTGCGTGGCGACGCGAAGGGCATCGACACCAGCGGAGACGGTCTCGTCGATTCGTTCGCCGTCGATCTCAACGCCGACGGCACACCAGAAGCGATCATTCCTGACTACAACGGCGACGGTGAACTAAGAAAATCCGACTTCACCAATAGGAATTCCGTCGACATCGAAGCACTAACGCCTGCGCAGAGAGATCAATATAAGATCTTTCAAGAATTTTCAGATATACAAAAAGGATTTCGAGCCTCCTCTCGTTTCGCCCTACAAGACCCTGTCATCTCCGGTCGCCTGGATGGCGACCCGATCGATCAAGTCGATTCCAAAGGCAGCGGTGGGGCGACAACAACTGTCGGCGATGATCAAACGACAAAGCCTGAAAAAGGAAAAGTGCGAGGCGAGCGTGGTCGGTCGTTTGACCCCAATGAAAAAGTCGGACCGGCTGGATTCGGCGAACAAGGTTTTCTCCGTAACGGCATGTCACTGCCCTACACGATCTTCTTCGAGAACGATCCCGAGAAGGCGACTTTGCCGGCCCAAGAAGTCTTCATCACCGAAGTCCTGGACGAAGATTTCGACCTAACCACCTTCGAGCTCGGTGACATGATGGTCGGTGATCGTCTGATCGAAGTTCCGTCGGACCGAACCGCTTGGTCGACCGAACTTCCGCTGGACGACCCTGAGTTTGATCTAATTCTTTCAATCGAGGCCGAGCTCGACTTCCCGACTCGAACCGTCACCTGGACCTTCGCAACGATCGATGCCGAAACCGGACTGTTGACCGCCGAATTCGACGCCGGGTTCCTGCCGGTCAACGATGAAACCGGTCGCGGTGAAGGACAAGTCAACTATTCGATCCGCCCCAAAGCCGATCTGGCCACCGGCACTGAGTTGACCGGCATTGCGGAAATCGTCTTTGACGTCAACGATCCGCTGATCACCAACAGCACACTCAATACGATCGACATCGACCCGCCACAGGCGACCGTCGATCAGCTGCCCGAAACATCGCTAGCCCTGTTCAAGGTTTCTTGGGAAGGCATCGACGTTGATGGTTCGGGGATCGCAAACTACGACGTCTTTGTTGCAACCGACGACGGTCCTTTCGAGCAATGGCTTGACGGCGTCAGTGGAACGAGTCGTTTCTTCCGCGGCGAAGTCGGTAGCGAGTATGCGTTCTACGCGACCGCCACTGACAACGTTGGTCTCCGCGAATTATCATCACCGGCGGTGGAAGCGACCACTCGGGTGGTCGCTAGCCCGTGGACCAACCAGACAAATCGCTATGACGTCAATGCACGCGACGGCGTGACGGCGGCGGATGCTTTGGGCGTCATTAACGAATTGTTGCGGCGGTCGTACAGCGATCCTGAGACATCGGTTTTGCCGTCGACAACGCCCGACGGTTTTTCGGGTCCGTTTCTGGACGTGAACCAGGACGGTCAGGCGACCGCACTTGATGCCCTGCAAGTGATCAACTTTTTGATCCGTCGATCGCAAACGGGCGAACCCGAATCGCCGTCTACGTCGATTGCATCGATGCCTGTTCCGACGGCGACGTCCGTGGATCAGCCTGATTCAAAGGACGAACTGGCACTGGACGTTCATGGTGACCTGGCAACCAATCTTTTGCGCACCAGTTCTGGGGACAGTTCCAGTCCTGACTCCGACCAAACAGTGTCGACCAGCCATGACGACTGGGACGTGGGGCTGTTGAGTGTCTTGGCGAATACCGGCCCGAGCGATGCAGAGTCTGACCAGTCGACGGCGGCGTTGTTGAAAGACGAGCATCTTCTGGGCGAATGGCCGATCGACCAAAACGGCAGATAAGACGTCTGGCTGAATGTGACCTGCAACCGAAAAACTGAGCCACGGGAAGTGAGAAAACCGGGTTCGAATTTGGCCGTCATTTTGAAGGAGATGATGACCATGAAGAAGTCCCGTTTTACGAACGAGCAGATCGCGTTTGCGCTCAAGCAGGCCGAGGTCAGGTACGCTTGTTCCGATTTGCTCGATACCGCTCCGCCAGACTGCCGGTTACTCGTTGCGAGCTCTACCCTGTCGACGTGTATCGCCAGTGCGAACCAGGCTGGTCAAATCATCAACGCTGCGGTGCTCCTTCGCGGCCTGAAGCGTCTTAAAATTTGCATCGCAGTTTCTACTGGCTTGTAATGTCGCCAGCGTAAGTAGAACTCCACCGGTCAGTGCCCCAGTAGCTACCGCCGCCGAATTGTTGTCGCCGTTTGTCATATCCAGCACATCCAGCCTCTTCGAGGCTGATACGGCAAGCTTGTATATCATCGCCAAGCTTGCACGCCGTTTGCCATTGCCATTGCCTTTGGTCTTGCGATGACGGAGCCGGATCGTCGCGACTGTGACTTGGCCAGCTAATGAGTCGAGTCAACGTGCACGTAAGTTTCGTCCCAGCCCCACCCCATCCGGCGGGCAATTCTGTCTATACTCCCGCACGGAAGGCCACTTCAGTTGGCCGCTGGACAGTTTGAAACAGAAGACCGGGGCATCGTCGCACGCCTACCTGAGCTTCATGCCCCTGTTTTACCCGTCAAATCGGGTAGAAATCATGGACTCAATCGACAAGAAGTCGCTGAGTGAACGCGACATTTGCACCCAATTCATCACCCCCAGCATCACGGCTGCGGGTTGGGATCTGCATGCGCAGGTGCGTGAAGAGGTCACGTTCACCGATGGTCGCGTCATCGTGAAAGGGCGATCCACGGCGCGAGGACCCAAGAAACGTGCCGACTATGTCCTCTATTACAAACCCGGTATCCCGCTTGCCATTGTCGAAGCCAAAGACAACAAGCACACCATCGGGGATGGGATGCAGCAGGCGCTGTCCTACTCCCACGAAGATTGCCTCGACGTTCCGTTCGCGATCAGCAGCAATGGGGACGGCTTTCTCATTCACGACCGTACGGGGACCTATCCGGAAACTGAATTTCAAATCCCTCTCGATCGGTTCCCAGCACCTGACGATCTTTGGCAACGCTACCTTCGATGGCGCGGCATCGACGACCAAGCCGAGCAAATCGTCGACCAGGACTTCCACGACGATGGATCGGGCAAGTCACCCAGGTACTACCAAACTAAGGCAATCAACCGCAGCGTCGAAGCCATCGCGTCCGGGAAAGATCGTGTTTTGCTGGTCATGGCAACCGGTACCGGTAAAACTTACACCGCTTTCCAAATCATCTGGCGATTGTGGAAGTCTGGGGCAAAGAAACGCATCCTGTTCCTAGCTGACCGAAACATTCTGGTCGACCAAACCAAGACAAATGATTTCAAGCCATTCGGCGGCGCGATGACCAAAATCCGCAATCGGAAGGCGGACAAGTCATTCGAGATCTTTCTGTCGCTCTACCAGGCCATCACCGGTCCAGAGGAAAGCGACAAGGTTTACAAAGAATTTTCCCCTGACTTCTTTGATCTCATCGTGATCGACGAATGCCATCGCGGCAGCGCCAAGGACGATTCCGCATGGCGGGAGGTGCTCGATTACTTCAGCAGCGCGACGCATCTGGGGATGACCGCCACGCCCAAGGAGACCCAGTACGTCTCCAACATTCATTACTTTGGCGACCCCATCTACACCTACTCACTGCGACAGGGGATCGATGACGGATTCCTCGCTCCCTACAAAGTCATCCGGGTCGACATCGACAAAGACCTCCAAGGGTGGCGCCCCACCAAAGGTCAATTGGATAAACACGGCAACCTCATCGAAGATCGAATCTACAACCAAAAAGATTTCGACAAATCTCTCGTTCTGGAGCCACGCACCCAACTCGTCGCCCAGCGGATCACCGAGTTCCTACAAGCGACCAACCCCTACGACAAAACGATCGTGTTCTGCGATGACATCGACCATGCCGAGCGAATGCGGCAAGCCTTGGTCAACTGCAACCCGGAATTGGTCGGCGAGGACGACCGGTATGTCGTCCGCATTACTGGGGACAACAAAGAAGGCAAAGAACAACTGGATTTCTTCATCGACCCCGAGTCACGTTATCCCGTCATAGCGACGACATCCAAACTGATGACAACGGGAGTGGACGCCAAGACCTGCAAACTCGTCGTCCTGGACCAACGCATTCAGTCGATGACCGAGTTCAAGCAGATCATCGGGCGTGGAACTCGGATCGACGAAGACTTCGGCAAGCTCTTCTTTACCATCATGGACTTCAAAAAGGCCACCGAGTTGTTTGCCGATCCCGACTTCGACGGCGATCCGATTCCGGACGAAGACTACGATCCTCTGTCCGGTGGTGAAGGCGCCGGTGGCGATCCAGGTGCGGGCGACACTGGCGGCGATGATCCGTCACTACCAAAGCCGGGAGCCAAGAAATACTATGTCTTGGATACCGAGGTGAGCGTTGTCGCCGAGCGCATCCAGTACTACGGCCCGGACGGCAAGCTTATCACCGAATCCCTTCGCGACTACACCAAGAAGAAAGTCATGTCGCGATTCGCCTCCATGGACGAATTCCTTCAAACCTGGAATGCTGCCGATAAGAAAGCCGCGATCATGTCCGAGTTCGAGGAACAGGGCGTCTTGTTTGAGGCACTCGCGGACGACATCGGTAAAGATCTCGACCCCTTCGACATGTTGTGCCACGTCGTGTACGGGCAACCACCTCTGACAAGGCAAGAGAGAGCCGAGAACGTCAGGAAGCGTGACTACTTCACCAAGTACGGAACTCAAGCACGAGCCGTCCTAGAAGCGTTGTTGGAAAAGTACGCCAATCAGGGCATCCTCGCCATCGAGAGCATGGACGTGCTCAAGGTCGACCCACTCGATGACATGGGGACGCCCGTCGAAATCATCAAACTTTTCGGTGGAAAAGATGCCTACCTCGCAGCGCTCAAAGACCTAGAGACCCAACTCTACGCAAGTGCTACCTAGAAACGATGACCATTTAACCACACGGACGTGATTCAGCATGTCAATCAGCACCACGATCAAGTCCATCCAAGACATCATGCGCAGGGACGCGGGCACCTACGGGGACGCCCAGCGGATCGAGCAGATCGCATGGATGTTCTTCCTGAAAATCCTCGATGATCGCGAGACCGAAGAAGAACTGCTCGAAGACGACTTCAAATCGCCGATTCCCGACAAGTATCGATGGCGGAACTGGGCAACCGATGATGAAGGCATGACGGGGGACACGTTGCTCGACTTCGTCGACAATGGGCTGCTTCCCGCACTGAAAACTTTGACGGTCTCAGCGGCCAATCCGCGGGCCGCTGTGATCCGATCCGCCTTCGACGACGCCAACCAATACATGAAGAACGGCACGTTGATGCGCCAAGTCATCAACAAGATCAACGAGATCGACTTCAACAACAGCAAAGACCGGCACCTCTTCGGCGACGTTTACGAGCAAATTCTCAAAGACTTGCAATCGGCGGGCAATGCGGGCGAGTTCTATACCCCGCGAGCCGTCACCCAATTCATGGTCCAGCAAGTCGCCCCGCAACTTGGCGAGCAAATCCTCGACCCCGCATGCGGCACCGGCGGCTTCTTGACCGCCGTCATCGACTACATCCGCGATGAAACCGGTCAAGTCAAAAAGCCCGCCCACGAAGAGACCCTGCAAGCCAGTATCCACGGCGTCGAGAAAAAGCACCTGCCGCACATCCTCTGCACCACCAACCTGCTGCTGCACGGCATCGACGTCCCCTCGCAAATCCGCCACGACAACACGCTCAGCCGTCCGCTGCGAGACTACGGCCCGAAAGATCGTGTGGACGTGATCGTCACCAACCCACCGTTCGGCGGCATGGAAGAAGACGGCATCGAGCTGAACTTCCCCAAAGCGTTTCAAACCCGCGAAACGGCCGATCTGTTCCTCGTCCTCATCATGCACCTGCTCAAGGACGGCGGTCGCGGCGCGATCGTCTTGCCCGACGGCACGCTGTTCGGCGAAGGCGTGAAAACGCGGATCAAGGAGCGGCTACTCGACGAGTGCAACCTGCACACCATCGTCCGCCTGCCCAACGGAGTCTTCAATCCCTACACCGGCATCAAGACCAACCTACTGTTCTTCACCAAAGGGAAACCGACGAAAGACATCTGGTTTTACGAGCATCCGTACCCACCCGGCGCAAAGAGCTACAACAAAACCAAGCCCATCGCTATCAGCGAGTTTGACGCGGAGAAGAAGTGGTGGGGCAAGCCGGATACGCGGGGCGGATTCAATGGCCGCAAAGCGAGCGAGCTGGCATGGAAAGTCAGCGCCGCCGAGATCAAAGAGAACGGCTATAACCTCGACATCAAGAACCCGCACACTGTCGACACCGGCCGCGGCGATCCCGATGAACTGCTGGCCGAACTGGAGTCGATCCGCGCCGCCAGCCGCCAGACGCTCGACCAGCTCAAGAGTGAACTCGCCGCCGCTTTGGCTTCGTCGGAGTCAAAGACGTAGTTATGCCTGACATCACCCAGCCAAATACACCATCGCAGTTCACCGAACTGCTTGGCACCATCCAGTTCGTGGACCAGCGACTTGCCAGCCACGCCTCCCGAGCTGTCAACACCAGCCTGACCGTGCGGAATTGGCTGATCGGATTCTACATCGTCGAATTTGAGCAGCATGGTGAAGATCGAGCCGAATACGGCGACAAGCTGATTTCGAAACTGGGTGCCGAGCTGAAGGGGCGCGGTCTGCGTGGGGTCAGCCAACGCGAACTCCGGCGTTATCGCACCTTCTACATGACGTATCCGGAGATTCGGGGGTCACTGACCCCCGAATTCCATAAGTTGCTGCCAGCCGGTGATTTAGAAAAATGGGAGGCGCTGGCCCCCATTTCTGAACCAATTCGGGACTCAGCGAGTCCCGTTTCAACCGCCGATCTCCTGACAAGACTCTCGTTCACTCACATCGTAGAGATTCTGCGCACCGACACGGCGGAAAAACGCGACTTTTATGCTGCCCAGTGCATCTCTGGCGGCTGGTCCGTTCGCGAACTCAAACGCCAGATCGCTAGCCAGCTTTTCGAACGCAGCGAACTTTCCACCGACAAGGCGAAGCTCAACGAACTCACCAACGCTGACGCTGAAATCCAGCCCTCCTCACTGACCATTCGCGACCCGTACATCTTCGAATTTCTGGGGCTGAAGCCCACTGAGGTGATGAGCGAATCGCACCTGGAAGACCAGCTCCTCGACAAGCTGCAGGAGTTTCTATTGGAGCTGGGCGAGGGTTTTTGCTTTGAGGCACGGCAGAAACGCATCCTCATCGGGGAAACGCACAACTTCATCGATCTGGTCTTCTACCACCGCATTCTCAAGTGCCACGTGCTGGTCGAATTGAAGTTAGAGCAGTTCAGTTACGAAAACATCGGGCAACTGAACACCTACGTCAGTTGGTTCGACCGCAACGTGCGCGGCGAAGGCGACAATCCGCCCGTTGGCATCCTCCTGTGTACCGAACGCGACAAGTCGCTGGTTGAATACGCACTGGCCGGAATGGACAACTCGCTATTTGTCTCGCGGTATCAACTGCAACTGCCCAGCAAAGAAACGCTGCGAGCACAGATCGAAGCGGAACGCAGGCGGTTGGAGTCGGCCAGCGAAGGAGGTGAGCCATGAGTTTGGCCGAACCGATGGAATCATCTGTGTGGGAGTCGCCGGAGTGGCAGGAAGCGGTCCGCCAGAATACCGGCTTAAAGCCGTTCTTCGACAACCTTGAGTCGTTTGTGGAGTTGCCGGAGGGAGTTGAAAAGCTGCGCGATTTGGTTTTGGAACTGGCTGTTCGCGGAAAGACAGTAGCTCAAAATCACGACGATGAACCAGCGAACAGCGCGCTTGAACGAATTAAGTCTGAACAGACTGCGCTCGTTGAATCGAAAGACATCCGAAAACCCAAGAAAACCCTTCCGATTGATGAAGTGCCATTTGCAGTCCCAAACGGTTGGGCGTGGACGCGACTCGGCGACGTATGTTTTGTCATCACAGATGGTGTTCACAAGACTCCCACCTATGTCAGCGAAGGCGTTCCATTCCTATCAATTAAGGACATTAGCAGTGGCAAGCTCGATTTCTCATCGACGCGATACGTAACGCGAGAAGCCCATGAGAAGATGATTGAGCGATGCCACCCAAAGCGCGGTGATCTACTATTCACCCGAATTGGAACGCTGGGCACTAACGTAGTTGTTGATTGCGATGTCGAGTTCAGCATTTTCGTAAGCGTGGGACTCATCAAGTATCCGCAGCATGAAATTGATTCGCGGTTTCTCAGTTATCTGATGAACTCACCACCGCTGCATCGACAATACCAAGAAGTTAAGGCTGGTGGTTCGCACACGGACAAACTAAATCTTGGTGACATGCCACAATTGTTGATCCCTTTTCCACCTCTCGCCGAACAGCGTCGGATCGTGTCGAAGGTGGAGGGGATGATGTCGTTGTGCGATACGTTGGAATCGCATCGGCTGGCGCGCGAGAGTGTGCGAGAGCGAGCCAGCCGCAGCGTGCTTGCGAGCCTGACCAGCGCGCCCCGCACAGCCTGCACGCCTCAGCGGCCCAAAGCCGCGGAACCGAATGGTGAGCGGCAAGGCGCTAGCCGCCGGTTTTCCGATGGTGACGTTTCCCCTGATTCACCGACGGCTAGCGCCTTGTCGCTCACAGAAGCTGCCCCGAAGGCGCAGCGTCGAGCCAGTGGAGTGGAAACGCTCGCCAGTGCGTGGCAGCGTCTGAGCGATCACTTCGAGGTCCTGCTCGACCGGCCCGAAACCCTCGCCCACCTCCGCCAGTCCATCCTCCAGCTCGCCGTCCAAGGCAAACTCGTCCCCCAAGACCCAAACGACGAACCGGCGAGTTCACTGCTTGCGAAAGACTACGAACTACCAGCGGAATACAAACGGAAACGGAAGATCGTTAAGAAAACGCCAGTCAACACACCAGAAGACCTACTGATTGAGTTGCCCCAGTCTTGGGAATACGTAGTCATTCAAGACTTGTACGACAAGAATATCATCGTTGACTACGCTGACGGGAATCACGGGGCGCTCTACCCTCGCAAACATGAATTCGGTAAGACAGGCGAAACTTTTGTCTCGGCAAAAGACCTCGCTGGTGGGCGAGTAGTTTGGGATTCATGCAGCAAACTCAACAAGGAAAAGGCCTCGCAATTAACCAAAGGATGGGCAGAGGGCGGTGACGTTCTACTAACGCACAATGCCACCGTCGGTCGCGTGGCGTTAGTGGAACCTGAGGCTAGTCGATTCTTACTCGGAACATCGGTCACTTTCTATCGACTGAACGCTGATGCGATCATCCCTGAGTTCTTGTACCTCGTCTTTCAAGCGCCGGTTTGGCAAGGGCAGATGGGTGCGATCATGGCACAGACAACGCGGAACCAAGTAAGTATTCAGAAGCAAGCATTCTTCCAAGTGCCGTTGCCCCCGTTAGCCGAACAAAAGCGGATCGTGTCGAAGGTGTCGGTCCTTTTGTCGCAGCTCGACGAGTTGTCCGCGCGATTGCGTTCCCGCCAGTCCACCACCGACGTCCTCCTCACCGCCCTCATCCATCAAATCCTGGAGGGCAGCAAGTGACGACAAAGCGAAACAACCAAATCACAGGCAACGTCGGCATGTACTACGCCTGTTACCAACGCCAAGGGAGCCGAAGCTGATGCGGAACCTGCGGGCAACCCGGGAAGCCGAACTGCTGGCCCACTACCCAGCGAAAGACGTTTGCAGTTGGCTGGGCAACAGCCCAGATGTGGCAAACAAGCACGACGCCATGACGATGCAAGCATCGTTTGACCGTGCCGTGGCAGCAGGCGCTGGCATCACAGGGGGTGACTTGCGAGGTGCCTAGAAAAGTCCCCCAGGCCATGCAAGAAAAGCCGCCTGTAAATGAAGACACGAAAAAAGCCGATGCGAAAAATCCCGTGAATGACTGGAGATGTCTCGCATCGGCTTTAGCTGACTTATCGCTAAGCTACCCCGCTAGGACTCGAACCTAGAATGACTGAACCAAAATCAGTAGTGTTGCCGATTACACCACGGGGTAGGACGGAGCAGAGTGTAGCAGTCGATGTGGATTTGCTAAAGAGCACCTGCGGCATTGCGACCCAGATTTTTGCCCTCGCCGGCCGTCGCTTTGCGTCTGAGATTCTGGGTCATCGGTTGGCGTGAACGGCGAAGGCCAGTCGTTGCAGTTCGCGAGCCAGATCGACGTTGATCACCGCCACCGATGACGGCAATTTGATCGTCATCGGCGTGAAATTCAAGATGCCGGTGACGCCGACGCCCACCAGTTTCGACGCGACCTCCGGGGCGGCATCGACGGGGACGGCCAGGATTCCCAGATCGGGCTGGATCGACGCGCACACGCCTTCGAGCATGTTGAAGTCGGCGACCCGGATCCCGCCCAGCTTGCGGCCGATTTTTGCCGGATCGATGTCGAAGGCGACCGCCAGGTGAAACCCCAATTGGTCAAAGCCGCGGTATCGCAGCAGGGCGTCGCCCAGCGATCCGACGCCCACCAGGATGACTTTCCACCGGACGCCGCTGCCCAGCAACATGCCGATGCGATCGGCCAAATCGGCAACGTCGTAACCCACCCCGCGGCGGCCCACGCTGCCCAGTGAACTGAGGTCACGGCGGACGACGGCGGGGGAAACGTCGACCAGTTTGCCCATTTCGCGGCTGTTGATCGACGTCGTTCCACCGGCCAGGACGCGATGCAATTCACGGTGGTACAGGGACAGTCGGCCGACGGCGGCACGGGGCAGATCGGCGGCGATCTGACGGAGGTCTTCGGGTGACGGATCGTCGTCGCATGAATCGTTGGCCGCGTCGTTCATGCCGCCATTGTGTCACGAATGGGGCGATTCCGCACGAGTCAAGTCGGCAAATCCGCCGCCCTTTTGGGGGACGCCAATGTCCAAATATCCTGGGCAGGTGGGATAAATCCCCTCGGGAAACCCCTTGGCTTATCCGCTCACCGGCACAACCGGTACAACCCGAAGGTTTGTCAGCAAAGGCCAACCCAAACGTCCCAAATTGCCTCGGTGGTGCGGTTTGCGTGGGCAACGTTTTCAACGTGGTCGATGTAGTCACTGCATCGGAACCAGTTTCGTTAGGGCATGGATTTTCCCTCAGCCCAAAAGTTCTCCCAGGCCGCACTTCGTACCAGCGGACCAAAGCACGGGGGAGCCGGCGAGGCGACTCGAGTCAATCGAGCGTCGGCGCCGCGAAATTCCGATTCAGACGCCGCGATCCGAGCGAGTTGCTCGGCGGCGCTCACGCTACGTCCTAGCGACACTCGCGTTGTTTCCTGTGGAGAAGTTAAAGATGAAAAGGCTGTGGTTGTTGCCTGCCTTGACGATGATCAGCATCGTCTCGGGCGCAAATTCCGCAAGCGCCGCATATTGTGGTGCGATCAGCTATGAAGGCTGTAGCGGATGTGGTGGATCGGTTGTCGAAGGTGGTGCGGTTGCCGATGGCGCCGTGGTTGCTGACGGCGGCGCGGCTGCCGGTGGTTCGTACACCGTGATGCGATCGGTTCAAGAAACCGTTTACGAGCAAGTCCAAGAGACTCGCTATCGCACGCGGACCGAAACGTACTACGAAGACAAGGAAGTTCAAGCGACTCGGATGGTCCAAGAACAACGGACCAAAGACGTCAATTACACCGTGATGGTGCCGACGTACGAAACCAAAACTCGTACGATCAACTACACGGTCAACAAGCCGGTGTACGAACAACACCAGCGCGTCATCAACTACACGGTCAAAAAGCCCGTGTACGAGACCAAGACTCGCACGATCAATTACACCGTGATGAAGCCCGTTTACGAGCAACATCAAAAGGTGATCAACTACACGGTCAAAAAGCCCGTGTACGAAACCAAGACTCGTACGATCAACTACACGGTCATGAAGCCCGTGCACGAGACTCGCACGAAGACCATCAACTACACCGTGATGGTCCCGACGTACGAAACCAAAACTCGTACGATCAACTACACGGTTTACAACACCGTGAAGGAAAACAAGGTTCGCACCGAGACGTACAGCGTCATGGTTCCGCAAACCTACACCAAGACGATCACCGTGAACACGGGATCGTGGGAAACCCAAACCGAAACCATCCCGGGTCCGGTCCAACGCCGCGTCGTTCGCGAAGCCGGCACTTGGTCGTACGATCCTTGCAGCTGCAAGTGCGTCTACACCCCCGGTGAATGCCGCGTCGAGTGCGTGCAATGCCCGCCGAAGACGATCTGCAAGAAGGTCTGGGTCCCGAGCTGCGAGCAGCGTGAAGTGACCTGCACGAAGTACGTCAAGGAATGCCGCACCCGCGAAATTCCTTACACCGTGTGCCGTAAGGTTCCGGAATGCCGTACCAAGGTTTGCGAATACAAAGTTTGCAAGATGGTTCCCGAGTGCCGCACCAAGACCTGCAACTACACCGTTTGCAAGATGGTCCCCGAGTGCCGCACGAAGACCTGCAACTACACCGTTTGCAGCTACGTTTGCGAGCAACGTCAAAAGGTTTGCAACTACACGACCTGCAAGATGGTCCCCGAGTGCCGAACCAAGACCTGCAACTACACCGTTTGCAACTACGTTTGCGAACAACGTCAAAAGGTTTGCAACTACACGACCTGCAAGATGGTCCCCGAGTGCCGCACCAAGACCTGCACCTACAAGGTTTGCAAGATGGTCCCCGAGTGCCGCACCAAGCAAGTTTGCTACACCGTTTGCCGTCCTGAGTGCTACACGAAGATCGTCAAGGTCGCCAAGTGCCGTAAGGTTTGCGAACCTTACACCGTCACCAAGTGCGTGCCGCGAGTCGTGTGCAAGCAAGTTCCGGTCACCGTTTGCTGCCCCGCTCCGACCTGCTGCGGTTCGTCCGTCAGCAGCGCCAGCGACATGGGTGCATGCGGATGTGGCGACAGCAGCTGCGGTGGCGGCTGTGGCGCCGCTGCCGACTGCGGCTGCGACGCCGGTTGCGGTTGTGCCGCTCCGGCTCCGGCTTGCTGCCCGGCCAAGAAGAGCTGCATCGAAGGCCTGCTGAACAAGCTGTTCGGTGGCCGTAGCTGCAACAGCTGCTGCGACGTCGCTCCGGCTTGCGGATGCTAATCCGGAAGTTGGAAGCCTCGCCTTCGCGGCGAAGCAACCAAAATTAGGACGTTAGCTACGACGGCGGGTCGAGTCTTCGAGAGAAGATTCGATCCGCCTTTTTTCGTTGGTTCACCCGGCGATCCAGCCCAGCCGTGACACGCGGTGGCGATGCGTGAAGCAGCAAAAAACTTGACCCACCCGGCCAGAGCGTTAACCTTACCCTTGGAGTGGTGCAAGGAGGGGCCCCTGTTGGTGCGGTCTGTGATGCTGGTGGTGGTTTCATTTTGCCACTTTCGGCCCTTTTTTTGCTCGCTTTCCCAATTTCACACTTCCGCCGCCCTACAGTTGGGTGTCAACAAGATCCATTCGCTCGGGGAATCACCATGAATTGCGGGCCTTTCACCTGTCTACTTTCCGTCGCCGCGGCGGCCGTCGTTTTCACCAGCCAAGCCGCCGCCAATTGGACGGACCAAGCATTTCAGGTGAAATCGCACAACTTTGGGACCGTCGCCGTCGGGGCGAAGACCGAATTTCGGTTTCCGATCTACAACCCGCTGAACCAGCCGATCCATATTCAAACGGTTCGCGCCAGCTGTGGTTGCACCACGCCGATCGTCGAAACGCCGTACATCGAACCCGGTCAATCGGGATCCATCTTGGCTCGGTTCAATACGCCGACCTTCCGTGGAAAGAAAGGTGCCACGCTGACGGTCGTGATTGACAAGCCGTATTACACCGAAGTCCGTTTGCGTGTGGACGGTTACATCCGCAGCGACATGGTCTTTCATCCGGGCGAAATCGATTTCGGCATGATCAACCGTGGTGATTCGGTGGACCAGTCGACTCGCGTTCTGTACGCCGGCCGCGGCGACTGGCAAATTGTCGATGTCCGCAGCAGCCAGCCGTGGATACAAGCCAGCAAAGAAGAAGTCAAACGCAGCGGCGGATCGGTCGAATACAAAATCAACGTCGCGATTCGCGAAGACGCACCGATCGGGTTCTTTCAAAACGAAGTCGTCGTGACGACGAACGACCGATCCATGCCGCGAGTCCCGCTGATCGTCAGCGGACGTGTCGACGCCGCGTTGACGATCGCCCCGCAATCGCTGGCGCTTGGGCAACTGAAGATCGGCCAAGCCGTTGAGGAACGCTTGGTGATCCGCGGCCAGGAACCGTTCACGATCGACGCGATCGAATGTGAAGGATGGGACATCGCTTTCGAACCCATCACGCAAGCCAAAAAGATGCACATCTTCACGGTCAAGTTCACCCCCACCGAATCCGCGACGTCTCAAAAACAGACGGTGGTGATCAAAACGGGTGGTGACAAACCGGTGACCGCCAAGGCGATGTTGACCGCCGACGTTCAATAAAGACTCGTCAGCGGGAAAGACGCACACAGTGATCAAGACGTTCGGTCAGCCAAACGTCGCCCGACGATCCAACCGCCAAGGAAGCGTCTGACGATTATCGATCAACGGCCAAGTCGGTCCCACGGGATCGACTTGGCTTTTTTCATGCGCTGACACTGCCACCATGTATCAAGCCGACGCCAAATTTCAAATCAAATCGCGCAGCGAATCGATCGCCAGTGGTTCCTTGGTCGCGAACGGTTCGCCAAAGCGACGATTGATCAGCTTTCCCCAGTACGCCGCATCGTCACGGACACGATCGATCATCGTCGGTGGTTCGGTCGGCCGCCCGGTGATGAATTGACTCTCGTACGCCATCACCGAAGCGATTTTTTGGTCCCAGTGGTCGCTGATATCAACGATCCAGCCGGGCTGAACAGCCAATCGCAGGTGGATACAAAAGTAGTAATAGATTCGTTCGGGATGGAATCGATCGCCGGGCATGTCCGTCTTGCTAAGCTTGGCCCAAAACCGAGCCGCTTCGACCAGTTCCGTTGCCGCCACATGGTCGGGGTGCGCGTCCATCCAGTACGGAGCGAATAGCCATCGCGGCCGCAGCATCCGAAAGAAACTGGCCAGTAATTCGCGGGCTTCCAAGGTGGCTTGTAGCTTGCGATTGGTCAGGCCGGCATTGCCGCGCCAGGTCAAACGAAGGGCTTCGGTGGCCGACGCGGTTTCCGCCTGGCGGATCGATTCGCTGCCGTGCGGGGTGGGTTCGCCGGAGGTCAAATCCAGCACACCGACACGCATGCCGACATCGATCATTTTGGCGATGGTCCCGCCCATGCCAAGTTCGGCATCGTCGGGATGCGGCGCGATGACCAGAAAGTCCAGCGGTTCAATGTCAATGCTGCGTGGGTCAGTGATCACGGGTCATGGATCCCTTGGATCGGTGGTGGCGTCGTCGATGGACTCGGGTGCAAGTTCTGGGAACCGAAAACAGATGGCGTGACGGTCGTTGCGAACGAGCACGTATCGTCCGGCGACGGTGGGGATGTTCCATGTCTTGGATTCCAGGGCTGGCAAACGCAAGAGTTCGACAAATTCTCGTGGGTTGGCCTCGCACAGACTGATGGCACCGGGTTCGGTTTGCACGACCAGGACATCCTGGCACAGCAACAGTTGACCCTGGCCGCATCGATCGCGACGCGGTTGGACCCAGCGTCGATCAGGCTCGGTCAAGTCGACACATTCCAACATGCCATTGCTGATGCCATAGGCGATGTTGCCATCGACCGCCGCATGATTGAACTTGGTTTTCACCAGCCGAGAGCTGGCCCAGATTTCATCCGCCGCCCATGCATCGCCGGTGTACGACATCTGCACCAGCGCGCTGCCGCCGCCGTAGCCTTTGCCGATCAAGAAGCGATCCTGACCGACGGGAATGACGGAGGCACAGTTGGCACCGCCCGATGAATCGCCGTCCCACGGGAATGACCACAGGACCGTGCCGTCGTCGACCGCATGACCGGTGATGGAGACTTCGTTGACGATCACAATCTGTCGCGAATTAGGGGCACCATCGCCGTCAAACTGGATCAGTTGGGCGGACGCGTAGCTGATTTGGGCGTCGCCCGATTTCCAAACGACGTCGCCGGTGTCGGCATTCAGTGCGATCAGGCTGCGCTGGTTTGCATCGTCGGACGATTCATCGGCACCGTAGGGCAGCACGCAAAGGTTGTCGACGATCAAAGGCGAACCGGATCGTCCCCATTCGATTTCAGATTCTGATGCGGATTGATCCCAGCCGGCCATTTCCAACAAGTCGACCGACCACAGGACATCACCACTGCGCAGGTGGATGCAGTGGACACGTCCGCTTGCACCTTGGGTGTAAACTTTGTCGCCGACGATCGTTGGGGTGCTGCGTGGGCCTTCGCCGCCCAGTGCGTTGAAGTGATACGCGTCGGTGGTGACTTTCCAAATCAGATCACCGGAAATCAATTCGTACGCGGTGACCCATTCATTCCGGTCGCGTTGTTCCAGCGTCACGGCGAGCCCGTCGGCAACGGCAAAGGAGGCCCAGCCGCTGCCCACACCGATCTTCCAAAGCTGTTCCACTTCGTCGACCGAGGTGGGGATCGCGAATTGACGTTGGGGCAGAACGCCGTTTCGGTTGGGGCCAAGAAATTGTGGGAATCGAGCGGTCAAATGGTCGGGCAACGAATCGATCGCTTCGTCTTCCGCCGTCGGCTGGATCGACGCATCCACGGCCGAGGTGCCTTTGGGATCGGATTGCATTGGCTGGATGCGGCCGGTTCCCGACCATCGCCAGGCAAAGGTGGGGACCATTTCGCCGCTGAAGCCCTCGAAACGCAGACAGGCGATCGCCAGCAACAGGCCGACCCCCAGAGCCGCGGGCAACACCGGTCGGTATCCACGGCGTCGCAGGCCAATCTGGATCATCACCAATCCGGCCAATCCACCGATGCCGCCGGCGATCAGAGAATGGATCAACGATTGTTGAAAATCGGTTTCGTGGGCACGCGTGTAGAACCAGTAGATCAACCCCGCCGTGACCGCCAAGACGGCCAGACCGATCACGATCAGGCGACCGGCCGTCGCGTCCGGGTCGGACGTCGCCCTGGGGGCATTGGATACATCGTTCATCAAGCTGGAAATTCCGTTGTTCGACCGCGTCGTCGGGCACGTCGGTCAGCGACCGATGCGAAGGCCCCAGATCGTTTCATCCAGCGGAGCATTGCCCAAACGCCCTTGCCGGTCAACGTCGGTCAATTCGTCCATCGTGGTGGCAAGTCGAACATTCCAGTGACGCACGGCAATTTGCGACCATCGCTGCATGGATGAAACTTCCATGACCGAATCTTGATCGTTTCCGCCTTCGACCGCGATGACGGCGGTGTTGATCGTTCGCGGCAAACGGTCCAGGTCGGCATCACTTCCGGAAAGCGATATCTCCGTTGCCTCGATACTGGCGCGGGACGATTCCTTAATCCGATTCTGTGCCAACAGCGCGATGGACAATTCGCTGCGTAACCAGCGGTCGCGGGGATAGTCGCTGCAGGCGGCATACAACGTCGCGACGGCACCGTTGCGTTTTTCTTGGGACAACTTGGGCCAGTCAATCGCGATCTCGGTGGATTTAACGATCAGGTGGTCGGGGTTTCGCTGGGCCACCGGTGCAATGACTTGTGACGCTTCGTCCAACCATGTCGACCAGTCGGTTTCATCCGAATCAACGGCCAGCGATTCTTTGCGATAACGCAGCAGCAGGGTTTGGGCCAGCACCAAATTAGCGGCATCACGCAGCGAGAGATCGGGCAGCGGCTGGATGGTGCGATCGGAAACGTCGCTTGAATCAGCCGTGTCTGTATCCGTGGTCATTTCGTCCCGTACGACCGCATCGATCTGGCCGGCCGCGACGGCTTGGGCCTGTTCCAGTCCCCGCCGCGCCAACAATTCCGCCTTCTCCAGTGATTCGTTTTCAACGGCAACTTGTGCGCGGGCGATCGACAGTGATGCAGCGGCGACCGGTTCTTGCACCATCCGCATGATGTCGCGTTGCAAATTGGCGGCTTCATCCGCCGTCAGCCCGGTTCCCAGACGCAGTAACAGACGCCAAGCCAGCAAACAGTCCGGATAACGATCCAGCAGGCTGGTCAGTGGTTCGACCTGCGAGGATTCCGGACGTTGATTCGCGTGGCGTTCGGCAAAGTCGGCCAGGAAAACGCGTTGCCGCATCTGATCCAGACAGCGACGTTGGGTTTCGTTTATGGCGACCACATCATCGACGGCATCGATCGCTTCGTCGAATCGGCTTTGCAGCATCAGGCACTCGGCCATCCGCATGCCGGCGGCGAACGATTCTTTGGATTGCAGCCATGAGGCGGCGAACGCTTCTTCGGCCTTTTGAAGTGCTTGGTCGGCATCGTCGATGCGGCCCAGTTCGATCAGCGACCAAATCATCGGCAATCGCACGTCACCGCGGTCGTCGATGATGGTTTCCTGCAGGTACACCGCCCCTTCCAACTTGCCGGTCGACGATTCCAATACAGACATGGCAACTATGGCATCGATGTCACGCTGGTTGTTTTCGGGATCGCCGGCGGCTGCGTTACGCAAATGATGACGCAGCCGAGACATGCCTTCGCGGCTTTGGATGTGGTATCCCTTGTCGACCAGAAACTCCGCCAGCCAGTGGTTGGCGTAGTCCATCGCTTTGGTGATCGGTTCGCCTTCTTCCCAACGCGTCAGCTGATAGACGTCTTGGATTGATTTTTCCACGTCACCGCTGCGATAGACGGCTAGGGCAGCATCCATCGATTGCAATGACGTGTCGGGAGCCTCGGCGATCCGCGTGCCGGCAAAGTGTTCGACCGCGATGTAGCTGAGCCATCCGATTGCGGCGACACCGGAAACGCCGGCAAAGACCAGCCAGTACAGATTTTCTTTGATCCAGCGTTTGCGATGATGTTTCTTGTCGCGTTTCTGTCGCCGAAGCTGGGCTTCTTCCGCCGGAGAAAGCTGCTGTTTCGATCGCATCGTGTCGTACTATACGGTCACTGGGGGTGGAGCCGCCAAAGGCCGATCGGTCATCATCTGTGATGGCGGATGTGGTGGCCGGCTGGAACGATTCTAATGATTCGATCCTTGTGATGGGGCGACGCCGGGTGACCGGCACGCCATTGGCACGGAAGTCGCGGTATCCCGACGCGGAAGATTCCGGTTGCCGCCACTTTGACGTCCCCTGGTTCGTCGTCTTGAAGTTTGACGCATTGAAGTTTGACCATGATTAGCCACTGGACACAGCATCCGCTGACCCAGAATCGGCCGTTGCCGGCACGCGTCAGCTTTATTTCGGATCTGCATTTGTTCAGTTCCCGCTGCGTCGCCGATCAACATGCCCATGCCATCCGACAAGCGGTCCGGTGGAGCCAGGTGTGTGTGTGGGGCGGAGACTTGTTTGATTTTCGCTGGAGCCGCGTCGGTTCGACGCACCAAACCATTGATGCGGCCATCGAGTGGCTGGACCAGTGGTGCGTTGAATTTCCCGATCACATGTTTGTGTATCTGCGGGGAAACCACGACGCCCACCAACCGTTTGAAGATCGCATCGCCACGTGGTCCGATTCACGTTCGAATTTGGCCAACGGGCTGGACGCGATGCGGATCGCCGACACCCTGTTTGTTCACGGTGACGTGATCGAAAAACAGGGCACCCAAGAATCGTTTGAAAAGTACCGGCACAAGTGGAGCCGCAAGCGGCCGGCCGGGAATTTGCACAATCGAGCCTATGATGCGGCGATCGCGTTTCGATTGCACTGGGCGACCGCCAAGATGGTGCATCCGATCGACCGAACGTGCCGGCGATTGCTGCATTGGATGCGGCACCAACATCCGACCGACGGACGCGGAGTCGACCGAATCGTATTCGGCCACACGCACCAACGGATCGATGGTCGCGAGGTCGGCGGCGTGCGTTTTTACAACGGCGGTGCCGCCATTCGACACGTCGGATTCTTGCCGGTGCGGATCGTGATGGATCCGCAACCGAAATGAAACCTGTCCGGGGACCAACGTCGGTCCGGGCCGCCAAGCCCTGACCGACGAGCGATCTGTGGCCAGTGATTCGTGGTTACAGAGCCAACAGCAAACGGCTGGGGGCTTCCAAATACGCGATCACGTCGTTCAAGAATCGTGCCGCCGCGGCACCGTCGACCAGGCGGTGGTCGTACGACAGGCTAAGCGGCATCATCAAACGCGGCTGGATCGTTTCATCGGGCATGACGACGGGCAGCTTGCGGCTGCGGCCGACCAGCAGAATCGCGACTTCGGGAACATTGATGATCGGCGTGCTGAATTGACCGCCGATCGCGCCCAAGTTGCTGATCGTGAACGTGCCGCCACGCAAATCGTTGACGGCGAATTGGCCGCTGCGGACCTGGCCGGCCATTTCAGCCAGACTGCGTGTGATTTCTGGCACGCCCATTTGATCGGCGTTGTGCATCACCGGCACGACCAATCCGCGATCGGTGTCCACCGCGATGCCGACGTTGACGTAATCCTTGTAGATGACTTGGCCGTTTTCTTCATCGACCACGGCGTTGATGATCGGGTGGTGACGCAGTGCGGTCGCGACGGCCTTGATCAAGAACGGCATCGTGGTCAGCTTCAGACCCTGGGCCGCGTAATCTTCTTTGCTGCTGGATCGCAACCGTTCCAAATCGGTGACGTCGGCGTCGTCGAAGTTGGTCACGCGAGGCGCGGTGGTCCAAGAGTTGTGCATCTGAGCCGCGATCGTTTTACGGATCTTGCTCATCCGTTCCACACGGATCGGCCCAAAGTCGTCCACGTCGGCGGTGCCTGCCGAGGTGGGCGATGCGGGGGTTGCCGACGCTGCCGCGGGGGCCGCCGCAGCATTGGGAGCGGCGGCTTGTTGGCGTGCCGCACCGCTGGTCGCACGCACGACGGCCAAGACGTCTTCGCGGGTGATGCGTCCGCTTTCGCCGGATCCTTGGACACGCGACAGATCCACGCCGACTTCGCGTGCGAAGCGTCGGATCGCCGGGCCCGCAGCAATCACGGCACCCGAGGGCGGTGCGACCGGTGCAGCGACAGGTGGTTGCACCGGAGCCGCTGGTGCGGGAGCGGCCGCTGGCGGCTGTTGAGCCGGGGGTTGTTGGGCTGGAGCAGCGGGTTGTGCCGCAGCAGGCGGCGTCGCCGCGGCCGGCGGCTGTGGTGCGGGTTCCGGTTCGGGCGTTGCCGCGGGTTCCGGCGTCGCCGGCGCGGCGGGTTCCGGTTGCTTGGCCTCCGGCTGGGCGGCTTCCGGTTGGCTGGGGGCCGATTCGCTGCCGCCGCTGGCGCCGGCGGCTTCCTCGACTTCCAGCAACACGCCGCCGATGGGCACCGTGTCGCCTTCGCTGATCGTGATCTTGGTCACCTTGCCGCCGACCGATGCCGGGACCGGAACGGTGGCTTTGTCGGTTTCCATTTCGACGATGTCGTCGCCGGCGTTGATGACGTCGCCGACGCTGACAAAGATTTCAAGGACATCGCCGGATTCGATGCCGTCACCCAACTCGGGAAGTTTGACTTCGGTCATGTTGCTAATGCGGGGGGATGGTGTTCGTGTTCGGAAAAGGTCGAAAGGTTCAAAGGAGCATGGGGATCAGGCGTGGCCATGCGGATCGGCACCGGGCCGATCATGCATAGTACGGATCCGCCTTTTCCGGGTCGTAGTCCAGTTCTTTGATTGCCGCGGCGACATCGTCGGCGGACAAGACGTCGGCATTGGCCAACCGGCTGAGCGTTGCGATGGTGATGGATTCCGCGTCGACTTCGAAGTGACGTCGCAACGCTTCGCGAGTTTCGCTGCGTCCCATGCCGTCGGTACCAAGCACGCAATAGTCGCCCGGGATCCACGGTGTCAATTGTTCGCCCAAGGCACACACGTAATCGCTGGCCGAGATGAACGGGCCTTCGACGCCATCGAGAATCGTTTCCAGATAGCTCTTGCGCGGCGTTTCGGTCGGATGCAGCATGTTCCAGCGTGCACAGCTTTGGGCATCGCGACGCAGTTGCGTGTAACTGGTCACACTCCAAACGTCGCTGGCGATGCCGTACTTTTCGGCCAACAGTTCTTGTGCGGCCAAAGCGGAATTCAGGATCGCACCGCTGCCAAACAGTTGCACCCGAGCCTTGGCGTTGTCGACGTCCTTGGATCGGAACTTGTACATCCCCTTGATGATGCCTTCTTCACAACCCTCGGGCATTTCCGGGTGGTTGTACGGATCGTTTTCGGCGGTGATGTAATAGATGCACTGTTCGCCGTCGGCGTACATCCGTTGCAGGCCTTCTTGGATGATCACGACGACTTCATAAGCGAACGCCGGATCGTAGGCGCGAACGGTGGGGAACGCGATCGCGTTGAGCAGGCTGTGTCCGTCCTGGTGTTGCAAGCCTTCGCCGTTCAGCGTGGTGCGGCCGGCGGTACCACCGATCAGGAATCCCTTGGCCCGCATGTCGGCGGCGGCCCAGATCAGGTCACCGATCCGTTGGAATCCGAACATGCTGTAATAGATATAGAACGGAATCATGTTGATCCCGTGACAGCTGTACGCGGTTCCCGCGGCATTGAAGCTGGCCATCGAACCGGCTTCGGTGATGCCTTCTTCCAGGATTTGGCCGTCTTGGGCTTCCTTGTAATAGGTCACCAAGTCCGAATCGACCGGTTCGTACAGCTGGCCCGCGTGGGCATAGATGCCGAACTGGCGGAACATGCCTTCCATCCCGAACGTGCGTGATTCGTCGGGGACGATCGGAACGACGTTCTTGCCGATCCGTTTGTCGCGGCACATCGCGACCAGCGTTTGCACGACGGCAAACGTGGTGCTGATTTCTTTGTTTTCCAGCTTGGCGATCGTCTTGCGGAAATCGTCCAGCGACGGGACTTCCATCGTCGGATGTTCGGTCGGACGGCTGGGCAAGTATCCGCCCAGCGATTCGCGTTGCTGCCGCAAGTACTTGATTTCTTGGCTGGTTTCCGGCGGCTTGTAGAACGGTGCTTCGCCGACCTTTTCGTCGCTGATCGGGATGCCGAACCGGGTGCGGAACTCCAACAGTTCCTCTTCGTTCATCTTCTTTTGGTTGTGGGCCACGTTGCGACCCTCGCCGGCTTCGCCCAAGCCGTAACCCTTGACGGTTTTGGCCAGAATCACGGTCGGTTTGCCGTTGTTCAGTTCGGTCGCCCGCTTGTAAGCCGCGTAGACCTTTTCCGGGTCGTGGCCGCCACGCCGAATCTTTTCCAGTTTTTCGTCGCTGAGGTGTTTGACCAGTTCCAGCAGTTCTGGGTACTTGCCAAAGAAGTGTTCGCGGATGTAGCTGCCCGGCATGCCGGTGTACTTCTGGTACTGGCCGTCGACGACTTCGTTCATCCGCTTGGCCAACAAGCCGGTCGTGTCTTTGGCCAACAGTTCATCCCACTCGCCGCCCCAGATGACCTTGATGACGTTCCAGCCGGCACCGTTGAAGATCGATTCCAGTTCTTGGATCACCTTGCCGTTACCGCGGACCGGACCGTCCAGGCGTTGCAGGTTGCAGTTGATCACGAAGACCAAGTTGTCCAGCTTTTCACGAGCCGCCAGACCGATCGCACCCAGCGTTTCCGGTTCGTCGCATTCACCGTCGCCCAAGAACGCCCAAACCTTTTGACCGCTGGTGTCTTTCAAGCCGCGGTCACGCAGGTATTCGTTGAAGCGTGCTTGATAGATCGCCATGATCGGGCCCAGGCCCATGCTGACGGTGGGGTATTCCCAGAAGCTGGGCATCAACCACGGGTGCGGGTAACTGCACAATCCGCCTTCGGGTTCCAGTTCGCGGCGGAAGTTTTCCAGCTTGGCTTCATCCAGCCGGCCTTCCAAGAAAGCACGCGAATACATCCCCGGCGAAGCGTGGCCTTGGAAATAAACCGAATCGCCGGAATAGCCGTCTTCGCCGCGTCCGTTGAAGAAGTGGTTGAACGCAACTTCGTAAAGCGTCGCGCTGCTGGCAAACGTGCTGATGTGACCGCCCACGCCGCCGCCACGCTTGTTGGCACGCACGACCATCGCCATCGCGTTCCAGCGAACGATCGATTTGATGCGTCGTTCCAGTTCGCGGTTGCCCGGATACGCCGGTTGGTCTTTCAGCGGAATCGTGTTGACGTACGGCGTCGCCGTGTCGGCCGACAACGGAACGCCTTCGGCCGCCGCACGATCGCGCAGTTGATCGATCAGGAATCGAACGCGGTCCGGCCCTTTGCTTTTGAGCACATAGTCCAGCGATGACAACCATTCCTGCGTTTCCGCTGCGTCGGTGTCAAACTTGGCGGCCTTTTGTAATTCGCCAAGCTGTTGGGCGACTTCGGCTTTCGCGACGGTTTTCGATTCCTGCATGACGCTAATATTTCCCGATGGTTGAAACGGCTTTATCGCGGCCGAGGGCGCGGGCATTCCAAGGCTAGAATAGTCCGCAAGCAATGGGGCGGAACGGGCGTTGCATCGTCTGGCTGGATGCCACACCGGAAAGGGATGTCCGATCGGTCGGGCGATTGAAAACCGCCGCGAAAGTCGGGCATCTTTCTGGTCGCCGTCGACGTCGTGTCCGACGGCCGATCGGTGCGACGAAAAAGCCTCCGCCTGGAACGTTTAGAGTAGCCAGACACGGTGATTCCCGGCAAGACGGCAGGCGGATAACGGCCACAAAGAAGACGCACCAAAATCATACCGGCGGATCGCCCCATCCCCCAAAGAAAAACGGCCCGGTGCCGTGCAGGCCGGGCCGTGATGACAATGCTTGGGTTGGAGACGCCGAATCGGCAACAGATCAAGCGGGAGTTGGTCGTGGGCGTTGATCGTGGACCAGGCGTCCCTTAACGGTGGTGAACGGCGGCCACCGGAGCGTTGGTGGGGGCCGGGGGCGTTTTGGAAACCTCCGCCTGGGCCAGCACCTGATCGACGCGTCGCATCAATTCTTCGGTGCTGCGTGGTTGGTGGCCGTCGCCGTCGCAATCGCTGGCGACGAATTCGCTGCCGCAGTGTTGGCAAGCCACGATGTGGCCCAGCAACGAGGCGCGAATCTCCACGCGTCGGCCGCAAGTTGGACAAGACTGACTGAACCGGATCGACATACTACTGTACCTCATGCGTCGCAGTGCAATTCCGAGTGAGCCGTAAAGTATCCTAAGCAATCGTTTAAAGCAATTTAGAATCCCCTTCGGGAGGCTCGTCGTCGCCAAACGATCGGTGCTCAGGGCTCGTTGGGTTCCTGCAAGATATGCGTGCGAATCCGCCCAGGAATCCCCTCAAATGGTACTGTAAGGCTTCGGTCTGCTACTGCCTGGCGGCTCAAAATGTGCACTTTCGGGCTTTTTGGGGGCCCTGGGGATTTAAAAACAAATTTCCAAGTTTGCGGGTGAAACTTGGGATGGACGGGACAAACGGTGTGAAATCGTGACGATTTGCCGCAGTCCGGCGGTTTGGCCGAAAGCTTCCATCGCCTAGGATTTGGGCACGTCACCGCCCCACACCGATGTTGATGACACGGACCGGGGCACCCATGTTCGCCGTACTTTCAAAATAGAATTTCGTCCGATGACCAAACGCGTGCTGTTCGTCTGTATGGGGAACATCTGCCGTTCGCCGGCGGGCGAAGCGGTGATGAAACGTTTCGCCGAAGAATTCGGCCTGGATGTCGAAATCGACTCGGCCGGAACGCACGACTACCACGTCGGAAAACCGGCCGACCCGCGGATGATGGCCGCCGCGGAGGCTCGTGGCTATATGTTGACCAGCCGGGCACGTCAGGTGACCACCGCGGATCTACAACCGGGACGATTCGATCTGGTGCTGGCGATGGACAGCGATAACCACTCGATCCTGCTGGCGATGGCGGACGAAGAAAAATCACACATCCGCATGTTCGGTGACTATCTGGACGACAACTGGCCCAAGGACGTCCCGGACCCGTACTACGGCGGCGAAGAAGGCTTCGACGAAGTCCTGGACATGCTGGAAGAAGGCTGTCCGGTCATCCTGCAAACGATGATGGGCGAAAGCATCTTTGACGCGGGTTTCAGCGACGAAGTCTGAACCGCCGAATCTGGACGAAATCTGACCTCACCGCGCGGGTGTCCACATCGCTGGCCAAGGCCGCGTTTTATCGGTCGCCCGATGGGTCCAATCGCCAGGTCCGAACCCAGTCGTACATCGTGGTGCGGTCGGCCTGCGATCCGCTTTCGACCAGGCCACCATCGGCGGGCAACGGGTTCCAGTCGTACGTTTCGATGGCCATCTGGATGAACGCCGGGATGTCATAGTCCACCGGCGTCGTGATGGTGTAGGTGTGTTTGCCGTCCAAGAAGAACATGATTTCTTGCGGCGATTTCCACCAAGCGCCGTAAACGAAAAAACGTTCGCTGTTTTTGACGTCGGTCGGAACGCTGGCTTGAACCTGGACCTTTTCGGGGTTGTTCCGGTTGGCCCGGTGGATGGCGTTGCTGTGAAAGATCTGGTCCCAGTTCTTGGCCCAAGAATCGGTCAATTCGCTGGTGCGTCCGACGCATTCCTGGATGTCCAGTTCCAGTTTCTTGGCGTGCTTGCCTTTGGTCATCAACCAAAACGTCGACGACATTTCCGTCCGGTTGGCTTTCATGCGGCATTCAAAGTACTGGCCGGGTTTTCCGGGATGCAGCGAACGGACGATCGCACCTTGATGTGTGTACGTTTGGCCGTGACGCTTGACCGGCATTTCCAGCTTTCCGACGGTGACTTGCATCATGCCATCGGCGACCGAGACGTTTTCAGCGCGAAACAGCCCCGGCGCACGCCCGTCCCAACGCCAACCATTGCCGATCGGATTGGATTGCCATTTCGTGGCGTCCAAGTGCGTGTCTTCGAAGTCGTCGGTCAATTCGACGACCGGTTGCCAAGCTTGGCCCGCCGGTGCGGGGTCGTGGCCATCTTGAAAAAATGGCTGTTGTGCAAACGCGATCGACGACCAAAGTGCCAACGCAAGGACGGTGCCGTGGAAACGAAACATGATGTTGAACCGGAGGATGAATTGGCAGGACGGATGATTAAACGGCGATGCCGCGAAGTGCCCATCCGACGATGTAAGCCAAGACGGCTGCGGAACCACCCAGGACCAACGTTTCCAAACCGGACCAGACCCACCACTGTTCGACAAAGCGGGATTTGATCGCGCCGACTAGGAAAAACGCACAGCCTGTCATCACGCTACTGACGACGTAGGGTGCCGACAACTCCAGCGACGTCAACCAAACGGCGACAAATGGAAGCAGCGGGATCAGACCGACGATCAGGAACGCGATCATCGTGGACAGCCCCGCAATCCACGGGGACCGGTACGTCAGACTGATGCCCATTTCTTCGGCGACCATCGTGTCGATCCAACGTTGTCGGTCCGATGTGATGACATCGACCGCCCGGTCCAAATCGTTACCGGTGAATCCCTTTTGTGCATAGATTTGACGGATCTCTTCGCGTTCACCGTCCGGATAAGCGTCGATCTCCAAGCCTTCGCGGATGCGGGCGCGGTCACGCAATTGGCCTTCGACACGCGTGCCCATGTAATTGCTGGCCGCCATGCTGAATCCGTCGCCGATCAGGTTGGCCAAGCCCAGGATGATCACGATCGTCGACGACAGTTCCGCGCCGGCGACGCCCGACACGACGGCGAACGTGGTCACCGTGCCGTCGATCGCGCCATAGATAAAATCGGGCAAATAGTCCGGCTTGTGGCCGGCACGCAAACGTTTGCCGATCAATTCGGACGTGTGGGTGGCGGCCAAGTGTTCGGGCGACAAAGATGGTTTGGCCGGCGGCTGGTTCATGATTGCTAGACCTTCACGACGATTTTTCCGGTCAAATTGCCTTTTCCGTGGAGCGTGGCTTCTTCTTGCAATCGATGGGCCTCGGCGGCCTGCTGCAGCGGAAACGTGGCACCGATGTTGGCTTTCAGACGACCGTCGTCCATCCATTGATTGATCTGGTCAGCGGCTTTGCGCAGCTCCAGCGGCGTGCCTTTGAACATCACAAAACCGTGCAGACTGCATTCTTTGACGTAAAACGGACCGACAGGGAATTCCGGTCGCGCGTCACGGCCGGCCATCAAGATCATCCGGCCTCGTTCAGCCAGCATGCCGACGGCGGCATCAAAGTCGGGTTCGCGGCGGGTTTCCCACATCACGTTGACACCGGCGGGGGCAGCCTGCATCACTGCTTCGGTGATCGATTGTTTCTGATAGTTGATCACCACGTCGGCACCGTAGTCGGCCGCACGCTGTGCTTTTTCGTCTGAACCCGCGGTGGTGATCACCGTCGCGCCGGCGATCTTGGCCATTTGCACGACCATCGAACCGACACCACCGCTGCCGCCGATGACCAACACGGTTTCTCCGGGTTCCAGGTGGGCTTCGCGAAACAATCCCAAGTGGGCGGTGATGCCGACCAAGGCGACCGATGCGATTTCGTCACTGGTGACCGAATCGGGCGTGGGGTAGCACCACTGGGCATCCACGGCGATCTGCTGGGCGAACGTGCCCTGACGTCCGACCAGACCTTGGTTGGTGCACCATACGCGGTCGCCGACCTTGAAATCCTTGACCCCGTCGCCCAGTGCGGCGACCGTCCCGGCGGCATCGCATCCGGGAAAGTAGGGGGCGGGCAGTTCGGCGGCGATCACGCCCGACCGCACGTAGGTGTCGATCGGATTCACACTGGCCGCTTCGACATCGATCACGATTTGGCCGGGGCCGGCCTGGGGCGACGGGACGTCTTCGATTTGAATGACATCGGGGGCACCGGTCCGTCGGACGCAAGCGGCTTTCATGGAGCAGACTTTCGTGTCGTGGGGTTTTCAGCGGGAATGCGATCGGCAACCTGGGTTGGGTCAACAGTATCGCCGAACAGGATTGTTTCATGTTCGGCGAATCGCATCGGAAAGAAAACCCCGCGACAAGTCGACCGCCAGACGGCCGGCGCAGGTGATCAAAAGCGATCGCGGCGGCGGGAAAAAAACTTGTCCCCGTCGATCACCGCATCATTGGATCGAATCGCGTTGTCCGTCGTTCGGTGGCGGAGGCGGCATGGGACCGCCACGCCCCGGACCACCGCCGCCGCCACGGCGTCCACCACCGAAGCTGCGACGACGTTGGGTTCGCGAGATTTCTTCTTGGATCTTTTCGGGTTCGGATAGATCCAAACGCATCCGTTGATAGTCGCTCATCATCTGGTAACGCTGCAGCGGCGTGGATCGCCCATCGTCCATTGACCGACGCATCGCCGATTCGGCCCACAGCGACAGCACCGACGCACGCAACATTGGATCGTCGCCGGCCAAGATATCCAGGTTTTCGGCATCCTTGGTCGGGATCCAAAACTCCAGCATCTCGAATTCTTGGTCGGTCAGCTTCGGCGCGCCGTCGTTGCGTTCAAATCCGGGCGGGGCATCACTGACGATTTCCCACAACAGGATTCGATCGATGTGTTCTCGCACGAAGGGCGGTAAATCATCGTCTTGCAGTCGACGGTCGCGGTACAGCGATGTGGCACTTTCGGGATCGCTCAGTCGTTCTTCCAAGATGATCGAAAGACCCGTGTTCAAGATGTCCACGGTTTCTTCGTTCAACATCCAAGCACTTTGTCGTTGAATGCGTTGGTTGCTGTACGCGATGGCTTGGTCAATTGCATCGCGGCGTTTGGATTCGATTTCAACGGCGTCGCCGGGATCCGAAACATCGGGCGATTCAATCGCATCGATCTGTGACGGCGGCAAAGTGGCTTTCCACAGCGAATAGTCACGCATTGTTTGCAGCAAGCGCTGGGCGTCGGTTTGCAGGGCCACGGTATCGGCGAACTCGCGTAAGGATTCTTGACGCGATGGGTCGAAGTTGCGGAAGCTGTCCCAGTTGGCTGCCAAGTGACCGGCGATCGGTCCCGGTAATTCCGCCAGCGCGGTCTTTCGCTGCTCGATCGACAATTCTGACAGGCCCGTGTCGATCGGTTCGATCGCCTGGATCTCCTTCAACGTGATGATCACATCCTGCCATGCGTCCATGCCGGCCAACTGACGCATCAGGTTCAGATCATCGCCGTCCAGGTACGCATCCAAGTCCTCAACGATCGTTAAATCATCCAGTTGCCGATTCAGCATGGCGGTGCGTCGCCACTGGACCGCGGCGTAACCCATCGTCGCGGTCAACAAACAACCCAGTGCGACGAAGACGGCGATGGGAACGCGTTGATACCACGCCGGTTTTTTGCCGCCGGCCCGCATCACATCGGTGACGACCATCTCCATGGTCGTTTCGACCAGCTTTTCGTTGGGCGTCACGTCGGGCAGATCGTCCAGCATGTCCCAACCACGCTGTAGGTCATGCAACCGCGTGCGCAGATCGGCATCGTTGATCAAACGATGCTCCAGCGCGTCGCGATCTTGTGGCCCCAGTTCGCCGTCCAAATAGGCGACCAGTTGTTCGTCGTCGGGATCGACCGGCGTGTCGTCGGTCAAAATTTGAGTGCTCATCACTTCGGCTCCTGTGGCAGGACGCCTGCGTCGATGTAGGGCTGAAGCAGTTCTTTCAGATTGACTCGCGCGCGGCTGAGCAACGACTTGACCGCCTTGGCCGACATGCCCATGGCTTCGGCGATCTCGGCATAGCTAAGGTTTTCAAAACGCGACAGCATCAGAGCCATGCGTTGGCGTTCTCCCAAGCTTTCGATGGCCGCGCGAACGATCTCGGCTCTTTCGCCTTTTTCCACCATGCGTGCGGGCATCAATCCGCTGGCGTCGGCCGCGGTCCCGGCCAACAGCGTCGCCGGTTGATCGGGCTGGTCCGGCAGCGGTGCGTCGATCTCGCTGACCTCTTGGCGTCGTCCGGCGGACCGATTCGCGTTCCTCGCGACGTTCCCGGCGATCGTGTACAGCCACGTGGCAAACTTCGCGCCCGGTTGATAGCGATGGCGGGCACGATAGACCCGCAGGAAAGTCTCCTGCGCCAGGTCTTCGGCCATTCCCTTGGGGCCCATGTGCTGCATCATTCGCACCAAACGTGTTTGGTAACGTCGCACCAACGTTTCAAACGCCGCCGCATCGTCTTCCTTCACGCGCATCATCAGGCGAACGTCCGGATCGGACTGCTGATAACGCATCGCGGTGGACGGGCTGACGATCAAACGATCCCCGCTTTGGTCGGCGGCAATGGGTGAAAAGGACGACGTGTATTCTATCCTGATTCAACCACGGCCAAGAGAGGAGGTTCCGGTCGCCGGGGGGATGATTCGGCGATTCACGGCGATGGGGAAATCGGGGGGGCTGGCGGTTTTGGAGAGACGTTGAGGGCGGGGCGGCTGTTTTGAAGTTGCGCTTTTACCTGAGGCATTGATTTTTTTGGTGACCCGAGGCGTGAGCGAGGCGTTGGCAATATCCTGTTTTTCCTCGCTTACGCGTCGGGTTACCAGAAAGCGTCGGGTTACCGGAAAAGCGCAACTTCGAAAGGCGACGATGGGTGAGCCGCATGGCGCTAGCCGCGGGTGGGGATGTTTCGCCACCACAGCCCGACGCTATCTCGATTGGCTGAGGAATGAGAGGCGCGATTTCAGGTGCGGACGCTACTTTCGCGGAGCGAAAGGCGACTTTGCGCTAGCCGCGGGTGGGGATGTTTCGCCACCACAGCCCGACGCTATCGTGATCGGCTGAGGGATAGGTGGCGCGAATCCGGTGCGGACGCTACTTTCGCGGATCGAAAGGCGACGATGGCGTTACGTGGTCGCCGCGCCGATCGGGATCAGTACGCCGTAAATCTCGATCACTTTTTGTTCGTCGTCGAACAACGGTTGACCGCGTGCGATCGCGGGTCGATAGGCACGCTGATTGACGGGCAGCATTTTTTCGACATCGCCAATCGTTCCCTGACGCAAATTGATTTCAAACGCCGTCCCACTTTCGACCGATTGCTTGACGGCTTCACGCAGGTGCGGTGAATCATCTGGGTGGATGGTCGACAGGTACGCTTCGAAAGACAGCGGTCCGCTGCGAACGTCACGGCCGACCAAGCGAAACGTCTCCTCGCTCCAACTGATTTCTTCGGTCATCACGTTGAAGCCCCAGGTGCCCAAGCCGGCCAAACGCTGGAGGTCACGCAGACGACAACGACTTTGACGCAGCGCATTTTCAGCGTCTTTGCGCAGCGAGATGTCACGGATCGTCGACATCACGACCTTTTCGTCGCCCAGTTCGATCGACCTTGCGCTGATCAACACATGGATTTCCGAACCGTCACGCCGCAAGAACACCGCTTCGAAGTTGTCGACCTTGCCGGATTTTTGCAGCCGCCGAAAAAACTCGCGCCGTTTTTCCGGGCACTTGTAGATCTGCAACTCGGGCATCCGAGCTCCGACGATCTGGCTGACGTCATAGCCCAACAGGCTCGAAAACGCTTCGTTCGCCTCCAAAACCTCGCCGTCGGTGATGCGGACCAACAAACCGGCTTCGGGTGACCGCGTGAACAAAGCCGAATAACGGGCTTCACGGTCGGCCTGGTCGTTGCGCAAATCTCGCTGGCGACGCAAACGCATCGCGACTTCCGATTCACCGTCGCCACAGGATTCGTACAGCGAAATGGCCAAGTCCAAATCGCCGTTGGACGCCGCGATCGACGCGAATTGTCGATGCAGTTCGGTCTGGGCGCGATGCGCACGCTTGTTGCCCGGCCACGCCTGGACCGCTTCGTTCAAAATGGCATCGGCCAAACGGTACGGCTCGTACGAACGCTTTCCCTGCTCCGGTGCATTGTCTTGTGCATCGTGCAGGATCTGTTCGGCACGCCGGACCAGTGAAACACTTTGGCGATGAACTTGATAGTCTTCGATCGCACTGATGAAGGCTTCGACGCCCTGGTGGCGGTCGGCGGGGCGAGTTGCCATCGCTTGCATGGCGACGTCCATCAATTCGCCTTCGACGTCCGTCGGGCGAATGACGTTGTTGGCCGCCGCGTGGATGCACGACAACAGCGTTTCGCCGTGGTGCGGTGCTTGGCCGGTCAAGATTTGGAACAGCACTGCGCCCAACAAGTAGACGTCGGTCTGGAAACTGACTTTGGACGTGTCGCCCATCGCCAATTCGGGTGCCATGTACGCGGGCGTGCCGCCGATCGTGGAATCGATTTCGCGATCAATCGCATCGGTCGGACCGTGGCTGATCGCCAGCCCCCAGTCGGCCAATAAGACTTCGCCGAATCGACCCAGCATCACGTTTTCGGGTTTGATGTCGCGGTGTACCAGCCCGCGTGAATGGGCGTATCGGATCGCGTCGGCCACGCGCAGCAGGACACGCAGGTTTTCTTCGATCGACATGTCCGCAATCTGCTGGTCCCAACTGGAACCGTCGACGCGTTTCATCGAATAAAACAGGCGGCCTTGATCGTCCATGCACAGTTCGTGCAGGGCGATCACGTTGGGGTGATCCAGCCCGCCGATCACGCGAGCTTCGGTGATGAACCGTTCGCGCGATTGCGTGTCGCGGCTCAGGTCATCCCGCAATTGCTTGACCGCGACTTCGCGATCGATCGCGCGTTGGTGTGCTTGGTAGACGATGCCCGTTCCGCCGCTGCCCAGTTTTCCGACCAGTCGGTATTCCGCGTCGTGGCGTTTGCCCTGTTCCAGCGTGGCGACCCGGCGGATGGGGACGTTGTTTTCCGCTTGCGACCGGATGAATTGTTCGATGTCGAACGGATCGGTGGGTGGGGCGTCGGCCGCACCCTCGGGAATGATGTGCGTTTCGGTGTGATCGGCCGAATCACCGGTGCGTTGCCATGCCGGGTGAGAAAAAGTCGGGTGGGTGGCGACGAAGGACAGCGAAACCGTTTTGGAATCGGCGGGCATTGCGGCCAGACGATCCGAAAGGTCTTGGTCGGCGATGATCGTCTGCAGCAGATTGCCGCTCACGGTGGTCATAAGCGTGACTCGAAATGATGTTTCAAGAACGATCGTAGTTTACGACTACGGACATGCTTCGGGTCGGTCAGGTTCAAAGTCACGCTGGCTTTGTCCTTGCCACGGGGGCGGATTGGGTCACTGGTGTCGATCGCAGAGACAATGTCTGCCGTAAAAGAATCGGACGGTCCGCGGATTTCTAACTGCAGCGACTCCGGCGACTTGGTCTTCAATAACCCCCAGATGCGTCCTTTGGGATCGGTGACTTTCACCCGATCCGCCGCCTCGAACCGCAAACGTTCGGCTCCCGCGATGCGTTCGAGCATCGTCAGCGTCTGTTCGGCCAATTCGATCGGCCACTGTGGACCTTGGTGATCGGGAAACCCTTTCTTCAAAGAATGCCAGCGACGGCCCAGCGCCCGCCACGGTTCCAAAATGGCTTCCGCACCGGCGGGGGGATCCACACGCAGTTTGGAATCGCCATCGGTGACCGCGTCCGAATCCGAATCGTTGCCCGGTGATGCTTCGGCGACGACGTCGTATGTCGAATCGTCGACCAAGCCATTGGACAGGTGCGTGTCCCGGATCGCCGAATCGCTGAGCAGCTGGTGCTCGGATTCTTTGGCTGGCAGAAGTGCCCTGGCGACATAGGGCGCCGTGACGCTGGTCGCGGTTTTCGACGCGGATCGATTGCCGGGGCGACGCCGCGAAGTCTTCTTGGCTTTGCCGCCGCCACGTGCCTTGCGGATCGTTTTCGCATCCACCGTATCGGCCATCTGTTCGGGGGTGCCCGCAAAGACGATTTGTCCGCCGTCCACCCCCGCACCGGGCCCCAGATCGATGATCCAGTCGGCGCATTTGATGACGTCCATGTTATGTTCGATGATCACCACGGTATTGCCGACTTCCACCAACCGCTGGACGACATGCACCAGTTTGGCAATGTCACCAAAGTGCAGCCCGGTGGTCGGTTCGTCCAACAGGTACAGCGTGTTGCCCACCATCGGACGCGAAAGTTCGGCGGCCAGCTTGACCCGCTGGGCTTCGCCACCGGACAGCGTTGGTGCGGATTGGCCCAGGGTGACGTAGTCCAGCCCGACGTCGCACAACGTTTGCACGATGCGAATGATTTTGGCTTGGCCGGCAAACACGTCCAACGCATCGCGGCACGACAGATTCAAAATGTCGTTGATCGAATGGCCGTGGTATTTGACCTCCAGCACGGTGTCGTTGTATCGCCGGCCCTGACAGTCTTCGCATTCCACCCAGACGTCGGGCAAGAAATGCATTTCGATCCGACGCTGGCCGGTGCCTTCACAGCCTTCACAGCGGCCACCGGACACGTTGAAGCTGAATGATCGTGCGGTCAGCCGACGTTCTTGTGCATCGGGCAGGTTGGCGAACAGCGTGCGGATTTCGTCAAAGACGCCGGTGTAAGTGGCCGGATTGCTGGACGGTGAATTGCCCAGCGGTGATTGGTCGACGCGAATGACTTTGTCGATGTAGCGAACGCCTTCGATCGTATCATGCTTGCCCACACGCACGCGGGCACGGTGAAGCCGTCGTGCAAGGGCGGGGTACAGGATGTCATCGATCAGCGAACTCTTGCCGCTGCCGCTGGGGCCCGTGATCGCCGTCAGCACGCCCAACGGCAGTTCCAAGTCGATGCCCCGGAGATTGTTTTCTCGGGCACCGCGAACGTTCAAGAACTTGACCGCTTGTTGATCGCCCACGATGACCGGACGTCGCGATGGCGGGACGGGGATCTGTCGGCTGCCGTCGATGAATCCCGCGGTAACACTTTGGTCGGCCGGTTGGATATCGGTCGGCGGTCCTTGAGCAACCACGCGGCCGCCGTGACGTCCGGCAGCGGGGCCGAAGTCGCACAAGTAATCACTGCCCGCGATGACGTCGTGATCGTGTTCGACCACCAGCAACGTGTTGCCAAGGTCGCGCAAGCGATGCAGTGCGCCGATCAGCCGGTCGTTGTCGCGCGGGTGCAATCCGATCGTGGGTTCGTCCAAGACGTACAGCACGCCGCACAGACCGCTGCCCAATTGCGATGCCAGCCGAATCCGCTGGGCTTCGCCGCCGGACAACGTGGCCGCACCACGATGCAGCGTCAAATAATCCAGTCCGACGTCCAGCAAGAAGCTCAAACGCGATTTGATCTCGCGAACCAGTTCGCCGGCGACCTTCTTTTCGCGTGTGTCCAGCTTCCATGCGGTCACGGTTTCGCTCAGCCTGTCCAGCGGTTGGTGAACCAGGTCGGCGATTGTGAAATCGCGGAACCGAACGGCCGCCGATTCGTCACGCAGCCGTGAACCGTCGCACGCCGAACACGCAATTTCGTCGGTAAAGCTTTCCAGCTTGCCACGCAGTCCCGGCGTCAATCGCGCCGCTTCGGCCAGCGCCGGATAGAAACCTTTGAATTGATAGCGGAACAGCACCGATGAACCACCGGCTGGGCGGATCGCCGTGGCGTCTTCGGGTTCGTCAAAGTCATCGGCGCGGACCTCCACCCAAATGCCGCCGGTTCCGTGGAACAATTGGCGTCGCTGGACGACTTTCAGTTCGTCAAACGGCACGTCGATATCGATGCCGGTCGTGCGTGACAAAGCCCGCATCATGGCGACCGACAACGGCTTGGCCACGTCGGGCCAAAGCAACGAGACGCCCTGACGCAAACTGATCCCCGGCGAACGCAACAAGGCTGCGGGATTCGTCCCCGTTTGTGATCCCAAGCCTTCGCATTGTGGGCACCAACCGATCGACGAGTTGAACGAAAAGTGGTGCGGCGACACCGGCGTCAGTGAACGTCCGCAACAGCCGCACACCAAATGTTGGCTGTGGGTTTGGACGTCCCAGTTGGGTTCATCGCGGTCGGCGTGCACGATGGCGACTCGCATCACGCCGACGCCCAGCGACAACGCTTGTTCGACACTGTCACTGATCCGCGAAACTTCGTCGTCGCGGATGACGACCCGGTCCACAACGACTTCGACGACTTGGCGTTTGCGTGGGTCCAGTGCGGGGGCGTCTTCCAGCGGAATGGTTTTGCCGTCGACGCGGATGCGGTGGTATCCGGTGCTGCGCAGCGACGCCCAGGTGTCCAAGCTGGCTTCACCCGCCTGGACTTCGATCGGGGCCAAGATCAACGCTTTGGTTTCCGCGGGCAACGCCATGACCTTGTCGACGATCTGGTCGGGCGTTTGAGTGCCGACCGGTTGCTGACAGTCGGGGCAGTGCATCGTGCCCAGCCGTGCCATCAGGATCCGCAAGTAGTCATAGATTTCCGTCACCGTGCCGACGGTGCTGCGCGGTGAATGGCCCAGGTTGCGTTGTTCCAGTGCAACGGCGGGCGACAAGCCTTCGATCGATTCGACGTGTGGCTTTTCCACTTGGCCGATGAATTGCCGGGCATAGGACGACAACGATTCGACATAGCGTCGTTGACCTTCGGCATAGATCGTGTCCATCGCCAGCGACGTCTTGCCGCTGCCGCTGGGGCCACAGAACACGGTCATCGCATCGCGGGGGACGTCGACACTGACCGATTTCAAGTTGTGTTCTTCGGCATGACGAACCACGACGTGCGTGCGAGCCTTGGCCGACGGTGCGGCCAGAGCGGTGCCGCCGGACGTCGATTTGGATTTCGTCTTTTTGCCACGCCGCTTGATCCCCATCGCTTTGGCCAGTGCCGCACCGGTGTGGCTTTCGGCGACCTTGGCCACGTCGGCCGGACGGCCCTCGGCGACGACGGTGCCGCCACCACTTCCGCCGTCGGGGCCCAAGTCGATGACCCAGTCGGCGGTCTTGATGACGTCCATGTTGTGTTCAACGATCACGATCGTGTTGCCGCGATCGGCCAAGCCATGGATGACTTTCAGCAACAGTTCGATGTCGGCAAAGTGCAAACCCGTCGTGGGTTCATCCAGCACGTACAGCGTGTGACCTGTTTCGCGTTTGGACAGTTCACGCGACAGCTTGATCCGTTGAGCTTCGCCGCCGGAAAGTGTGGGCGACGGTTGCCCCAGCTTCAGGTATTCCAGGCCGACGTCGACCAGCGTCTTCAGCTTTTCCGCGATCTTGGGGACGTTGATGAACAGATCCAACGCTTCGCTGATGTCCATTTCCAGAACATCGGCGATCGATTTTCCTTTGAAGGTGACCGACAGCGTTTCGCGGTTGTAGCGACGCCCGCCGCAAACCGGGCAAGTGACCCAGATGTCGGCCAAGAAATCCATTTCCAACTTGTTCGCGCCGTTGCCGTCACAGGCCGCACAGCGACCGCCGTCGACATTGAAGCTGAACCGACCGGCGTTGTAGCCGCGTGTTTTCGCTTCGGGCAGTTGAGCGAACAGGTTGCGGATTTCGTCAAAGACTTTGACGTACGTTGCCGGATTGCTGCGTGGCGTGCGGCCGATCGGCGATTGGTCGATCGCGATGGTCTTGTCCAGCAAATCGATGCCTTCGATCGCATCGTGTTCACCCGGTTCGCTTTCGGCACGGTTCAGATCGCGGCGAAGCGCGGGTTCCAGGATGCCGCCGATCAACGAACTCTTGCCGCTGCCCGACACGCCGGTCACGCAAGTCACCGTGCCCAGCGGGATCGAAACATCGACGTTTTTCAAGTTGTGAAAGCGAGCACCACGGATCGTCAGCTGTGCGTCGTCGGAAATTTCGCGCAGCGTTTCCGGCGGCGTGATCTGACGCTTGCCCGAAAGGAATTGCCCCGTCACACTGCGACGCGATGACGTCACATCGTCGATGTTGCCGGCGGCCACCACGCGACCGCCTTTGACGCCCGGGCCGGGACCAAAGTCGACGATTGTGTCCGATGCCCGCATGGTGTCTTCGTCGTGTTCGACCACGATCAACGTGTTGCCCGCGTCGCGCAGACGCAGCAACGTTTCAATCAGCCGGTCGTTGTCGCGGGCGTGCAAACCGATCGACGGTTCGTCCAAGATGTAAAGCACGCCGACCAAGGCCGAACCGATCTGGCCGGCCAAGCGGATGCGTTGCGATTCGCCACCGGACAGCGTCGGCGCGGTGCGTGCCAGGGTCAGGTAATCCAGTCCGACGCCCAACAAGAAGCCCAACCGAGAACGGATTTCTTTCAAGGCTTCGGCGGCGATCCGGGCATCGGTGGGCGACAGATCGACGTCAATGAAAAACTCGGCCAGTTCGTCGATCGACAGTTCGCACAATTCGGGCAGCGAGTACTCCGCTGTCCGATCGGGCTTGGTCAAACGCATCGATTGTGTGGCCAGTCGGACGCCGCACGCTTGGCGGTTCAGACGTCGGCCTTCACAGTCCGGACAATCCATCCGGCTCATGTATTTTTCGAACTGACGCAACTGCATCTTGTTGCGCGTCGTCTTGTACCGTTCCAGCAGTTCGGGAATGAAGCCGCGGAAACGACCGACGTACTTACGTGACTTGCGACCGCCCCGCCACGTGAACTCCAGGTCTTCGTCGATGCCCCACAACCACGCGTGTTGGGCTTCGGTGGGCAAGTCGCGCCACTTGCCTTCCAGCATTGTGCCCTTTTCCAAACCGAAGCGATGGTCCAGGGCCAGCCCCGCGTCGCGATAGATGTGGCGTCGGTACCGTCCCATGTCGCCCCATTTGCCCAGCAGCACGATGGCGCCTTTGCGGACCGACAGCTTTTCGTCGGGGACCAACAATTCGGGAACGAACGTGTACAGTCGGCCCAGCCCGTCACAAGATTCGCACATCCCTTGGGGGCTGTTGAAGCTGAACAGTTGCGGTGACGGCGGGCGATAACTGGTGCCGCACGACGGGCACGAACTTTGAATGCTGAACAACCGGTCGTCTTTGACCGTGCCGGCTTGTGCAGCGTTCTCGTCGGTCAACGACACCATCATCGTGCCTTCGCCCAGACGCGTCGCCATCTGTGCCGCTTCGACCAACCGGCCACGGTCGCGATCGTCCGGCGGGATGCGGTCCACGACGACTTCCACGTGGTGTCGTGAATGACGGTCCAGCGGTGGCGGTTCGGACAGCAAGATTGTTTCGCCGTCGACCCGGGCGCGGGTGAAGCCTTGTTTGCGAAGGTCTTCGAACAGGTCCTTGAATTCGCCCTTCTTGCCGCGAACCAGCGGAGCCAAAATCCACAGCGTGTCGTCGATCGGGGCTTCGGCGATCCGGCCGACGATCGCGTCGTGCGTTTGGGACGCGATCGGGACGTCGCACCGCGGGCAATAGCTCTTGCCGACCCGTGCGTACAGAACCCTCAGGAAATCATAGATCTCCGTGATCGTGCCGACGGTGGATCGCGGATTGTTGCCGGTCGACTTTTGGCTGATCGAAATCGACGGGCTCAGCCCGGATACCAGATCCACGTCCGGCTTGGGCATCTGGCCCATGAATTGCCGGGCGTAATTGCTGAGACTTTCGACATATCGACGCTGGCCTTCGGCGTACAACGTGTCGAACGCCAGCGATGATTTGCCGCTGCCCGAAACGCCGCTGAAACACACCAATTCGCCGCGGCGGATCGACAGATCGACGTCACGCAGATTGTGCTCTCGGGCCCCTTTGACGCGAATGGTCTGCGTGGGATCGGTCTTCGCCATTCGTTCGCGTTCGGCTTCCGTGTGGTGAACTGTCGGTGAATCGCCCCAAGGGCGGTCAAGCACTGGGAAAGTTGGTCGAGTACAACGCGCCGGGGCCCATTCGTCAATTGTGCGATCGGATTGTGGCGGCGGATCAACCCCGCGCAGGCCCCCCTGGTCTCTGGGCAGCCCGTCCGAGGATACTTGGCGGCTGAAAACCCCGACCCGAGGCCGTCCGTGCACCCGTGGCCCGCCAACCCGACCACCTAAATATCCATGTCTGATCCCACCCGATACAACGCTGACTTGGTCGATCCGTCCGCCTTCATCGCCGACACCGCCACAGTCGTTGGTGACGTTCGCTTGGGCAAAAACGTCAGCGTCTGGTTCGGCGCGGTGCTGCGTGGCGACTTGGAACCGATCATTGTCGGCGAAGATTCCAACGTCCAAGATCTGTCGGTCCTGCACACCGACCGCGGATTGCCTTGTCAAATCGGGCGTCGCGTCACGATCGGCCACAGTGCGGTCGTCCACGGCGCGACGGTGGAAGACGACGCGTTGATCGGCATCGGCGCGATTGTTTTAAGTGGTGCCAAAGTCGGCGCCGGCGCGATCGTGGCCGCCGGAGCGTTGGTGACCGAGGGTGCGGAAATCCCCGCCGGTCGTTTGGCCGTCGGTGTGCCGGCGAAAGTGATCCGTGACGTCACCGAAGACGATCGCGATCGTATCACCAGCAACATGCAGCATTACGTGGAAAACGGACAGCGTTTCAAAGCGGCACAGGAATCATGACCAAGGAATCTGCTTCAACGACCCGATTCGGGTTGATCGGCACCGGCCGAATCACCCGCCGCTTGGTCGCCGACATTCAGTCGACCTCGGGTTGCGAAGTCACCGCGGTGGCCAGCCGCACGATGGAGCGCGCCCAGTGGTGCGCGTCACAGTACGCGATCGCCGAAGCGGTGCAGGGTTACGAAAACCTGTTGTCCCGTGATGACGTCGACGCGGTGTATCTGTCCTTGCCGCCGTCGCTGCATCGCCAGTGGTGCGTGGCGGCCGCCGAAGCCGGTAAATCGATCCTGTGCGAAAAACCGCTGGCGATGAACTCCGCCGAAGTCGCCCAGATCAATGACGCATGCCGGCAACACGGTGTCCGCTGGCTGGACGCGACCGGTTGGCTGCATCATCCTCGCACCGCCGCGTTTGCAGATCTGATCCGTGGCGGCCGTTTGGGAACGGTACGTCATATCAGCGTGGCGATTTCATTCTTTGAACCCTTCCAATCCGGCGAACATCGCTTGCAGCGTGAACTGGGCGGCGGATGCGTCTTGGATTTGGGCTGGTACGCTTGTGGCGTCGCACGTTTTGCATTTGGCAAACCTTGTCGCGATGTCATGGCGACGGCCGTTTATCGTGGCGACGTGCCGATCCGCTGTACCGCGGTCCTGCGATTCGATGACGATCTGTCGGCCACCATTTCCTGCGGCTACGATACCGCGACGCGCAAGTGGTTTGAAATCGCCGGCAGCGACGCGTCCCTGATCTGTGACGACTTTTCACGACCTTGGCCGGACAAGCCCGCACGGTGTTGGATCCACGACGCGTCGGGCAAGGTCGACCAGTTGGATTTTGAGGGGCATCAAGAGATTCGCATGACCGAAACGCTGATCGGCGAAGACGACTTGGCATCCTTGCACGCCCAAGCGATCGACACGCAAGCGATGGTCGATGCGATCAATCGGTCGCTGGAAACTTCGTCCGCACAGGAGCCGACGTCATGCATTTGATCCGCGCCGTGATCCAACCGACCAAGCTGTCGACCGTGCGTGATGCGCTGGCCGAATTGGGCGTCCAGAATTTGACGATCAGCGATGCGACCGGCTATGGCCGCCAGCGTGGTCAACGTCCCAGCTTTCGTGGCAACGAATACAAGGTCGACCTGCTGAGGAAAATTATTCTGGAAATGGTCGTCAGTGATCAAGACATCGAATCCGTCTTGGAAACTCTGGGCAAGGTCGCCAAGACGGGGACGGAAGGACAGATCGGCGATGGCAAAATCTTTCTGATGCCGATCGCCGATTCGATCGATTTCTAAGAACGCGATTTCCGGTTGGGGCTATTGCACCCAGTCTTCCATGACGATCTTTTTGTCTTGCCAATAAAAACCGTCGTCGCGCTTTTCCAAAATGCGGTGCGCGCTGCCCGGGGCCAACGGTTTTTCCGTTTCCGGCAGGTACGCCGACAAACGCTGCACCACGGAATCGAATTGCGATCGATCGTTATCGCCGGCCAACAGGTTTCGGTGTTCCAGAGGGTCGGCAGCCCGGTCGTACAATTCTTCTCCGCCGTCGGCGTAAACAATGTAACGCCAACGCGTATCACACACCGAATGGTTGCCGGCATTGTGCGTGCAAATCGCCGGACGATCGCGAACTTCGGCGGGGTCTTTCAGTTGCGGAACCAGGCTTAAACCTTCTTGACCCTCGGGGACCGACAAGCCGGTCAATTCACATAGCGTTGGATACAAATCTAATAACTCCGCCGGCGATTCGCATTTGACGTTGGCGGCAACCTTATGTTTGGTCAATCCGTCGGGAACGGAGATGATCAACGGCACTCGCGTGCTGCGTTGCCATAAGGTGTTCTTTCCCGAAACGGCCTTTTCACCCATGTGGTATCCGTGGTCGCTCCACAACACCACGATGGTCGAATCGGAAAGTCCGCTGGCGTCCAGCTGGTCCAAGATGCGGCCGACTTGGCTGTCAACGAAACTGACCGATGCCAGGTAGGACCGTGTCAGGTTTTTCAGTTGATTGTTTTCGCGCAGCCAACTGGTCCGCGGCTCGGGAAGGTCCCAGTGGATGTACCACGATGACATCGGTGTGTCGTCGCGATCGCCCGCGGGCATCGGCGGCATGGTCAGCGATTCGAATGGGTACATGTCGTACCACTTTTGGCTGACATAACAGGGCACGTGCGGCAGAAAGAATCCGGCGGCCAAAAAGAACGGTTCGTCGGACGACTTGGACAGCTGGTCCAGTTGATCCACGGCCCAAGACGCGACCACCCAGTCGCCTTTGTCTTCGTCACGGTGCGGGAACGTTCCCCAGTCCATCAGCGGGTGATCACCGCCCGGTGTCGGCGGGATCAGCTTCTTTTCGGGTTTGGCGCCGACACGGGCTGGCGGTCCCCACACGTCGGCTTCGGCATCGGATCCTTTGCCGCGCCCGTGTCCGCCGTGATGAATCTTTCCGCCCAGCAACGTCTTGTATCCGTTTGCGGAAAAGTATTGGGGCATTGTTACCAAGTCCGCCAGTTCGTCGACGTTGCGGATCCACGGCGCCAGTCCGTAAACGCCGGTGGACGTCGGTCGGCGACCGGTCATGATCGACGTGCGGCTGGGGTTACACAGCGGTGCCTGGCAGTGGGCGTTGGTGAACGTGACCCCGCGGCTGGCCAGGCGTTGCATCGCCGGCGTTTTGACTTGCGGGTGTCCGCCCAGCGGCTGGACCCAATCGTTCAGATCGTCGATGGCGATCATCAACACGTTGGGTTTCTTGGGCGATTGGTCGTCGGCGGTCGTGATGCTTTGAAGCAGCAGGACGCAAAGGGCGAGCCCCGCGAAGACCGAGAGCAAAGAGATCTTGGGCACGATGAAACCGTCGATGGAAAGTTGGCGGGCGGAACGCTTGGCGTGCCGTGGTCGGCACAGCAGGTGGGACACGAAACAACCGCATCGATCCAGTGGAACGATGCGGCTTCATGCGGCGTTCAGTATAGCCAACCGGCCGGTCGCTTGAGGACGTAGCCTGGTCCGTCTGAGACCTAGGGTTCCGACCTAGAAAATTCCCGACGCGAATCAGTTGCCCGGCGTGAATGTGTCGCGGTGGATCTTCCAATCCGACGGCGGCTTTTCGGGGATGAAGTTGTTCATGAAGTTGCTCAACCGGTTCATGCTGCCGTTTCGGGTCGCTTTGCTGAATTCGTAGATGTCGCGGTGCGGCGCGGTGCGAGCGTCATAGTTCGGGGCGTACATCACCAAACCGGCCGGCAAGAACGTGTCTTGTTGCAACACGATTTGAACCAGCTTGTACTGGGCCGCGTCTTGCTGACGTTTCGGCCAAGCTTCGATCATGATCAAATCGGGCTTGGGGGCCATCACTTGGCGGACCCAATAACGCTGTTTGATGTCGTTGGCTTTCAAGTTGAAAACGAACGGCAGCGGGCTGTCGATAATTCCTGCACCCTGCAGTTGCGGCGGCAACGCTTGGATGCGGCATTCTTTGTTGCTGCGGTCAAACTCCAACAGCTCTTTGCCGTTGCAAACCCAGTGTTCGCCGAACTGGCCATCGATGGCGGCGTGTTGTGGCTTGCCGCCTTCCATGCCTTTGTAGAACACCTTTTGGTCGACGCGGAACAGACCCTTGTCCGGTTCGGCGTACTTGATTTGACCCAGCGATGCCGACGCATAGATGCCGGCCGGTGCCGATGCGGTGTCATAGTGGTAACGATGGAACGTGCATTCCAAGGTCTTGGTGTTGCCGCTTTGCTTTTCCCAAGCCACCAGGATTTGGTCCAAGCGTGCTTGTTCGGCCGCGGACAACTGGAAGGGTGCAAGTGCGTTGTTTTGGTCGGGGGACTGTTGACCGCCCGATCGCGATGCCGAAGCGATCCGCTCCTGTGGCTGATTCGCCGTCTGGGCCGGTGCGGTAAAGCCGGCTGTCATGCCGTGCCAGGTCAGAAAGGCCATCGCCATGACCGTTGCGTGTCGCATCATCCTTGACGCCCGTTGTGTTGACTGCAAAGTCCGGTGGATCCGCGGCACGTGCCTGCGGATTGGCCACGGAGATCCGATCCGCCGCCACAGCGGGAAACTAGCAGGATGTTTCCCCGATCCGAAAGGCGAATTTGGATCAATTCGCGCTGGAAAATCCTCGGACCCCCACTTCCCAGACACTCCAGGTTGCCGGGCTTGACCGCCGTCGCCGGTGTGCGATGAGATTCGTCGTGGCGAAAAACGTGATCAGGACTGGGACAACACCGTGCAGGTGCTGGTCGCGGTGGCCACCAGCTTGCCCTTGGGACCGGTGATGTCGCACTGAACAAAACCGATCCGCAGGCCTCGTTCGACCACCGTTGCGGTCGCGGTCAGCAAGCCGTCTTTGACCGGCCGGATGAAGTTGATCTTCATCTCGATCGTCGAAAAGTCTTCGCTTTCCAACAGCGTGCGGCCGAAAGCGATCCCCATCGCCGCATCGGCCAACGCCGACACCAGGCCACCGTGCACCCGGCCCATCGGGTTATGGTGCTGGGGACCACACTTGATTCGCACGACCGCATGACCCAGCGGAGTGCCGGATTCCGGATCAGCCGGCGGCTGGACATCAAACCCGACCAGACGGCTGATCGGCGCGGTGGAGAAGCGTTCGGATTGGACGGGCAAGACGCTGTGAACCTTTGGGAATGACGGGCGACCTGGGAAATCCAGGTGATTGACGACGTCATTGTAGCGCTTGGTCGATACTTCCCGCGATCCCTCAACCGGCGATCAAATCAACCTGAATCTGATGCTGAGAATTGGCCGCGTTTTTATGGGGGGCCGGTACGTCCGCATGAGCGTTTCGCGATCCCGATAGGACTGCGCGACTTTCGCGTGTGCACCACGTCGCCCGGCCTCTCCGAGGCCGTGGGCTTTGGATACAAGCCTCGGAGAGACTTGGCTACGTGCTAGGCACTGTTTATCAATTCAACACGAAGGCCAATGAAAACGGTAACCCGACGCGTCAGCGAGGGACTCTTGATGAATGAATAACTTCGGCCCCTCGCTGACGCTTCGGGTTACCAATTGATAAACAGTGCCTAATAGGAATAGTGCAGTCCCAGGTGGATGCCGTGCACATAGATCGTATCGGTGCGAATCGCCAAGGCTGGACTCTGTTGGCCCGTTGGCGGGATCGCACTGTTGACGGCCAAGTCCGGGTCGATCATTCCCGACACCTGCAGGGCATCGGTCATGGCGATCAAGTGATAGCCGAATTTGACGTCGAATCGGGGAAAGCGGTGCCAGCCCAGCGACAGATCCATTTCCGGAATCCATCCGAACGTGTTGTCGTCCAGCGGTGACGAATTGGTGCTGCGGACCAGCAAGCCTTCGTTGATGATCGACTGGTTGCCGTCGACACTGGTGACCGTGGTTCCGCTGCGGCGGGCGCCACGTTGCAGCGATCCAAAACCGAATTTGAACAGACTGCGGAACGACCAGCATCCGGACGTGTGGCTGGTGGCCAAGCCGATTTGGCCGCCATGGAACTCGTTTTCTGCGTCGAACGTGTCGGTGACATCGATGATCGATCCGATCGGCGGCAATGTGACGTTAGGATCGATCGATGTGCTGGACGAATGGATCCGCAGTGATTCGTCGAAACGCATGTACTGGTATCCGTACAACACGTCGACTCGACCGGCAAAGCCCCGCATCCAAGGTTGATAGACGGCGATGTCCGCGCCGGCCACGTTGCTGGAACCGTTCACGCTGACCGATCCAAACGCGACATCGGGAAAGGCGATCTGCAGCGTTTCGTTGCCCGGCGTGTCACCATCGCTGACGTTAAAGAAGGGTCTCGTCAGCACGTTGAAGTTGGATTCATCGGCGCTGAAGTTGTACGTGTCTTCCCCGACCGCCCAAGCACGGAATCGCAGGCTGCGACACTGAGCTTCGTCCAACCAAGTCCCGATCATCAAACGGCCGCCCATCGTGGCGCCTTCGAACACGGTTCGGTCGCCGGCAAGTACGGTCGTATCGGCATCGTCCAAGTTGCCCGTCGATCCGGTCGTCACCAACGGCGGCAACCGATCGCCTTTTCGCCACATGGAAAGCAAATCAATGGACCCGAACCAACGATGCGGGGCGCGTACGATGTATCCGGTCGGACGGCACGCCGAACACCCGTCACAGGTCAGCGAATCACATCCGGAAATTCCGCTGTCACACGTCAACGCGTCACAGGCGGTGGATTCGATCCCGCATGCGGGTTCGCCGTAGTACTGCCCGTCATAGACGACTTCACCCGCGATTGCTTCGGCCGATACCGTCGGCGACGCGATTGACGACGGAACCGATTCGCTGACCATTGGAATCGGCGACGGCGGATCGGGCGCGACTGATTGAGCGTGAGATACCGGACGCAATTGCGGTTCCGGTGCCACTGTCATTCCGGAATCGACGCCGGCATCCACCAATCCGGCTTTGGATCGGTGGTATCGCGCGTCGTCGACTTCGCGGTAACGGTCGTCATCGGCCACAGCGGCGTCGGACACCGGCGGCTGATAAGTCCCACGATCGGGCTTTTTCATTCGAATGCCCTGCGCGTTCGCGGCGGTCGCATGGAATACGGCAACCGTCGCCAAAGCCATCACGCCGCGGCGGACCCAACGGGTCGCGACGGCGGATCGGGTGGCGGGCGGAACGGTGCGGGCGTCGTTGGAATCGGCGGCGTGTGCAATCGGCCAGGTGGTCATCGCGTTGATCTCGGCAGGCGAGAAGTTGATGGACGAACACGACAACAGACTCACCCGGGCGGCGCAAAACCGGTGGCGCCGCTGCGAGCTGTCGTCGTACCTTCAACTTCGACCATGACGGTCGTGACGATGAAACAAATCTGGCAAGGTTTGCCGGTTGTGACGGTTTTGCCGACGACCCGATGTGAAGACAGGCAAAACACGCGGATTGCGTGGCAGGACGTGATTCCGGGTCGGACGCGACTTGCCGAGAGCGGAAGAAGACTTTGGCCGCGAAATGCTGATGGTTTCAGCACTTCACCCTCCCGCCCTGCGTGAGGGTCGGGATCGAGGAACGAGATTCCGGGGAGGGTGCTTTGGCCGCGCGACTTCCCCTCGCTATGACTCGAACATCTCGCGGGGAGGAAAACTCTGAACCGCTTCGGAACCAGGCGGACACTTCGCCCTACTGTTATACGCTGCTCCTACTGTGACACGCGAACTTGGCCTTGCTGGTTGGCCTGCCAGAATGATCGCTCGTTCAGGTCCATCGCGGTCAGCCACTGGCCGCCATAGGCATAGGTGTCCAAACAGATCAGGTGCCCCAGATCGACGACTTCACCGTCGCGGTTGGCCGTGTGGCCGACGATCGCCGTTTTGCCGCTGTAATGCTGCGGCGGGACGCCACGCATCAAGCTGTGCCAACGCAGCAGATCCACCGGCTGTTGTTCCAGCGGCAGCCCCGCATCGTACGCCGCGTGCGTGAAGAAAAACGCGTCGGTTTCAAAGAAGTCGCCCAGGTTGTCCAGAAAGTTCTGGTGTTCGGGCGGCAGAAAATTCAGATCGCCGTCAAAGCCATAGCTGTCCAGCGTTTCGATCCCGCCGTGCTTCAGCCATTCGTGGTGCGGGGCTTCCCCGCGAACCACCTCCAGCATCATCTCCTCGTGGTTGCCCATCAGACAGACCAATTGAGTCTGGCCGCCCAACTGGATCAATCGATCGATCACGCCACGCGAATCGGGGCCTCGATCGACATAATCGCCCAAGGCCACCACCAGATCGTCCGGATCGGGTTGGACGTGCCGCAGCAGATTTTCCAAGGCAACGGTGCAACCGTGGATATCACCAATCGCAATCAGACGTCCGCTCACTAACGGGGCTCGCTACGGGTTCTTGTCATCGGGCATGCCACGCCATCCGTTGTCGCGTGGCTGGAAACGGAACGGACGAATGTATCGGTTGCAACGAAAAATCGCACGGGGGTCAACGTTGACGCCATACCGAAGCGTGCCGGTTGTTGTGCATTCATCATGCCGCTGATGACCGTGCGGGCTGCGACAATGAGTACAATACAAGGGTCCGCACGTTCCAACATTGCCCTCTTCCTGCTCCTCCATTCTGATTGCATCCGCCCGCGGATCGGGTCAGACTGATTGAATGTCGACGACGCTGCCCCCCGAAATACCGACGCCGACAGGCACGCCGGCCGCCGTCACGGCGATCCCGGCGGATCGTCTGGACGATGGTGCCCACGCGGCCGCCGACCACGCGCCCGACGATGCGGCGGGCGACGCATCGGACGACACCGATTCCGACTGGGACGAATTCGACGACTGGGATGACCCGCCGTGGTGGGCCAGCGATTGGGCGGCCATCTTGGTCACCAGCATCGTCGCGCACCTGATCGTCGTTTTGACCCTGGCGCTCGTCCGATTGCACCAACCGATCGAAGAACAGGTCGCGTTGATGGCGGCCAAGAGTGAGAATGTTCCGGATCCGGTCAATTTGATCGACACGCTGCAGTACAGCGACGACCCGGAAGAAAGCATCGGCGCTGATTCGCTAAGCGTGTCCGAAGCCGCAACGGCAACCGCCATCGAGTTCGCCGAAATCGCGGAGATCCCTTCGCCGGTCGACACGCCGCCGGTGGACTTTGGCCAAGTGATCGCCAGCGAAGTGTTCTCGCAGCCCGTCGCGCCCATGCAACGGCTGACCAACCAAAAGGGCAAAGTCGGCGAAGGCACGCAAGGAGCCGCCGGGGCGATCGATCGCATCACGTTCGAAATCTTAAAGTCGATGGAAGAACGCCCGACTCTGGTCGCTTGGCTGTTCGACCAAAGCGGTTCGCTGCACCGACAACGACAGCAAATCATCGGACGCTTTGATCGCATCTATGAAGAACTGGGGATCGTCCAAGAAAACGACGAGCGATTCAAAGAACGCAAGGGGGCCGACGTCCCGCTGTTGACGTCCATCGTCGGCTTCGGACAAACCGTCCAGCTGTACAACGAGAAACCCAGCGACGATCTGGGGGAGATCAAACAAATCATTAACTCCATCAATGTCGATTCCTCCGGCGTCGAACGCGTCTTCACGGCGGTGGAAGAAGCCGCCAACGAGTTCAAACGCTTTCGACGAAACACCGGCGATGGTCCGGCCCGCAACGTCATCTTCATCGTGGTCACCGACGAACGTGGCGACGATGCGGAGCGTTTGGAGCGGGCGATCGGCACCTGTCGTCGCTACGCCATCCCCGTTCACGTGATCGGAGTCCCGGCACCCTTTGGCCGCGAACACACGTACGTGAAATACGTCGACCCCGATCCGCGGTTCGATCAATCCGCTCGTTGGGCCGAAGTCGATCAGGGGCCGGAGACGCTGTTGCCCGAGCGAGTGCAAGTCGGCTTCACCGGCGATTTTCAACAAGAACCGACCGTGGACAGTGGTTTTGGTCCCTATGCGTTGACCCGGCTTTGCTATGAAACCGGTGGGATCTATTTCACCGTTCACCCGAACCGCAACATGAATCGCGCGGTGTATCGCGGCGAAGTCGATCCGTATGCGTCCGACCTGCGGTACTTCTTTGATCCCGACGTGATGTCACGTTACCGGCCGGATTATCTCAGCCCCAAAGACTATCTGGAATTCGTCCGTCAGAGTCCTTTGCGTCAAGCTTTGGTGCAGGCGGCTCGGATGAAACCGGCCCAGGGGATCGACGCACCACGCACGCGTTTCGTCAAACGCAACGACGCCGGGCTGGTCGCCGACCTGACGCGGGCGCAACAGGACGCGGCCAAGTTGGAACCGACGTTGTTGATGATGGCCCAAACCTTGATGCCGGGGATGGAGCATCGGAGTGATGAAACCAGTCCGCGTTGGCAAGCCGGTTTCGACTTGGCGATGGGACGTGTGCTGGCACAAAAGGTTCGCACCGAAACCTACAACGCGATGTTGGCCAAGGCGAAACGCGGGATGGCGTTCAGCGATGCAAAGAACAACACATGGGTCCTGAAGCCCGCCGATGAAATCACCGTGGGCAGCCGCTGGCAACGCGAAGCCGAAACCGCCAAGGCGTTGCTGCAGAGTGTCGTCGACAACCATCCCAAGACGCCCTGGGCGCTGTTGGCCAGCCAAGAACTGTCCACGCCGATCGGTTGGCAATGGACCGAACAGTTCACCGCCCCCGATCCACCGCGACCGAATCGTCCGGGCAACAATAACCCCAACCCGCGCCCGCCCCGTGACGATCAAGCTCGGATGCTACAGAAGGCCCCCACTCGGCCGATCCCGAAGCTGTAACAATCACACCGCTTTCGGTTATCGGTCTGCGACGTTGCTGTCGTTCCGCCTGAGCCGTCGGCCGTCAGGCCTCGGGACACTGAAATCCGGCATCCGGTTCTATCATCGCACAACCTCATAACAGGCAACGGCGTTTCCGAGCCACCTGGCACTGGGCCTGACCGTGTGCCGGCCAATCAAGCGCCGCACCGAATCAAATTTCTCGTCAACGTTCGGGAATCAAGCTACTTCACAGGTAGGCGTGCCGTCCGGGCCGATCGGGTTGCGGTTGATCATCGCGTGACGGTGCGCTGAATCACGTCGGCACTTCTTTTGCCATCCTTCGATGCGAACCGAGTTTGCGGTGTCTGGGCGCAAACACGTGCCCCATCGCACACGATGTGAGCTTGTTGAGGGATTTGCAACGATGAACGGGACAAAACTGATCACTGCCAGCTGTGTTTGGATCGCAATGACCGGTGTGAATGTGTGTGGCGAAATCGTGACGCTGGCGTTGATCGAAGACACCTACATCGACGGCAGCACAATTCTGGGTGGAAACAACGACAATCATGGCAGCAGTACCGCATTCTCCGCTTCCCGGAATGCTCACCTGTGGAGTGATACGCTGATCCGGCCCGTTGACGTTTTTGGCAGCGGCCCATCGCAGGTTGGGATCAACGATGTGATTCATCGCGCTCAGTTGCATGTCTGGCTCGATCTTTCTTGGGGAAATCCAACCAACACCTTTTCTCTTTATCAGCTGAATTCCGATTGGTCCGAATCGACGGTGACCAGCAATAGCTATGGCCGCGTTACCCATAATGCCACCGGTGGGCCGATAGACACACTTGCGGGCCCCACGACCAATCCCTATTCGACCGACACCGAGTATGTGTTCGATGTGACAATCAGTTTGCAAGATTGGCAATCCGGAGGTTCGAATTTCGGTTGGGGGTTGACTGCGACGGGTGCTCGCAATGAGTTTTTCTCAAGCGAGTCGAATAACACGTCTCGACGTCCATCCTTGGTCATCGATGCATCGGCCGTTCCCGAACCTACGGGATCCGCATTTCTTCTGGCACTGACGATCGCAGGCGGCGTTCGTGCGCACAAAATGCGCCGAAGGTTTGGCTCCGCATAACGACGCGGAGGATGGGCGTTCGAAGACCGCCGCGCGAGAGGCCATGTGGGGTGCGTGCCCGGCGGTGGCGATTGATCGCTGAATGCTGGCACCAAGCCGGCGACACTAAGTACGCGAACAGGTCTATCCAAGTTTAGTAATCCGACGCGTGAGTTTTGAAGTTGCGCTTATGCCTGCGGCACCGGATATTGGTAACCCGACGCGTCAGCGAGGGAAAATCGAAATTGACTCGTCCCTCGCTGACGCGTCGGGTTACCAGAAAAACGCAACTTCAAAGCGAATGAGCGAGGAACAAACCGGCGAAGAACGCGGTCCCTCGCTGACGCATCGGGTTGCCATTTGTCGCAATACTCCTGTCCGCCTGCTTAGCGGTTGAGGGTGCCGTCGGTGTCGGGGACCGTTGCGATACGCTGGCCCCATTGGTCCAGTTGGTTCAACCAATCGATGGCCAATTCCGCGACGGCTTTCCACTGTTGGGGATCGAACTCCGGTGCAACGGCTGGACGCTGGAGCGGAAGATCCGAAAGGGCGTCGGCCAGTTGAACGTTGGCGTCGGCACGCATCTGTGACGCGGAGACCAAGCCGCGACTGATTTCCCGAAGGTTCCAGTTTTGACGTGCATATTGTGACAGCAAGACCACGTCACTCGCGACGGAACGCTGTTGGTCTTGGTAGTCGTTCCAAGCATCGCCTGTCACCGTGGCCAGGCCGTCGGCCAAACCTTGGATCGGCGTGATCCATTGCTGAACTGTGACTGTCGGCTGCGCGGGGGACACCGGGGCAGGTTCCGCCAACCCCGAGCCGATCACGTCGGTATCCGGCGACGGCATCGCAGCAACAAAAGCGTCAGCGGCTTCCGGTTCCGGGGCGGTGACGAAATCGTCAAAGACCGCACGGTGGCGAATACAGAAGGGACGCGTCACCAGAGGCTGATAGCCCCAGATCGGTAGGTCCTTGGCCGCCACGTCGTACGGCATGTACGACTCGGTCGCCGGCGCCGCGGCAGGCTGAGCGGCGGTGACTTCTTCGGCGATCGCTTCCTTGACGGGGGCGGGCCGATGCCACTGCTGGGCGATCAAGTCGGCGATCGTGCGTTCCGGGCCCGCGATGGCCGGTTCAAAGATTGCCAAGCCGTCGATCCCGTCGACAAAGGGAACGGGACCATTGAATTTAGACGGCGAATCGTCGGCGGGTGAAGCGTCTTTCGGGGAGTCGATTGGTGCGGCCGCGACCGACTCCGTTTCGGGGGCCTGTTCCAGTGTGACGATGAACGGGCCGGTACCGGCAAAGGGGGCATCATCGATTGGGGCGGCGGCGACCGATTGTTCAGGCGCCGATTCGGGGGAGTCGTCGGGTTGGCCAACGTCCAGCGGTTCATACTTTGCCAGCGCGTCCAGCTGGCTGCGTAGTTTCGTTTCCGCGTCGCTGGGAGTGAACGGATCGGCGGGCTCCGGTGCAACGTCCTGTGCGACGATGGAGGAATCGGTCACCGGAGGTGCATGCTTGGCGATGAAAGCACGGACGTCTTGGACAATGTCGCGTGAATCAGCGGCGGTCAGGCTGAGCGGTTCGATGATCTGTTGCAAACCGGCACCGAAGCGAGCCGACAGTGTCGATGCGGCAAAGGCCAGCGAATCTTGGATCGACAGTGCCGTCGGGTTGGCTTCCAAACGCGACTGTTCCGGTTTGCACGACGTTTGTTCAAACGATTCGTCCAGAACGAACATCATGACGCCGCCCTTACCGCTGAAGGGAAGGGGCCGTAGGTCCGACTTTGCGGCAAGGGCGGCAGGATTCTTCGCAACGTCAGAGGAACGATCGGCGGGGCCATCGTGGGCGGCGACGGGGGTGCCCAGCGATGGTGCCAAAGTGAATGCGGCGGTCATCAGCCAAGCCAGACGGCGGCGGGCCAACGGTCGGCGGCGGGCGTGACACTTCCGCGATAAACGGGGCATGACTTTGGTCATCATCAGATCGTCCTCATGACGTTGCGACATCGATCGACGAAGATCACAGGCCCGCATCACCGGGAATGAACGGTATTGCTTTGGCGATGCTGACCCTGATTCAAAAAGACAGGCACCGTCGGCACCAAACGCCGACGATGCCGCCTCCATGCGGCCTGGTCCATTTCGCTTCCGTGCACGACGCACCAGTACAGGAAACCACGAAACGACCTGCCCATCACTGTCGGCCGGATCAGGCGACTTCAGGCGGGACTTGAATGGTCGCCCACCGACAGCGGATCAATCTTCTTCGAAATCGATGCCTGCCGCCGAGCGTCCAAAAATGGCTGACTCTCGACGGCGGGGGAATCAATTCACAAGCTTCTTCGTCCAATCAACGATCAGGGGTTCTGTTCGGATCAAGAAAGAATTGGCGATCAACTGAAAAGGATCCGGTCGTACCGGTTACGAAATTTTCTGGCTCGCTTGCGGACGTTGCCGACAGCGGGCAACATGTCGGCGACCAACGATCGGACATCGATTCGATGGTAATCCCAGCACGAGGATTCGTTTGGATGCTGCGTAGAGTTCACTTCATCGATTCGCACACCGCCGGCGAACCGACCCGCACGATTGTTGCCGGGTTGCCCGATTTGGGGACGCAATGCGTGGCGGATCGCCGACGTCGCTTGGTACAGCAACAGGATGCGTTTCGACACTTGGTCTTGGCCGAACCACGCGGCAGCGAAATCTTGGTCGGTGCGTTGTTGATCGATGATTTGCCCGACACTCAAGACACCGGCGTGGTCTTTTTCAACAACGTCGGGGCGCTGCACATGTGTGGTCACGGAACGATCGGTGTCGCGGTGACCTTGGCCTATCTGGGGCGTATCGATTCGGGACGCCATACGATCCAAACGTCGGTCGGACCGGTGCAGTTCGAATTGTCTGATGACTTACACACCGTTCGTTTACAAAACGTGCCCAGCTATCGTCTTGCTCATGACGTTGCGGTGACCCTGGACGACGGAAGAACGATTCACGGTGACGTGGCCTGGGGCGGCAATTGGTTTTTCTTGACCGAACACAACGATGATCCTCTGACGTTGTCCAACGTCGATGCGTTGACGATCCATTGTCAACAAATCAAAGCCGCGCTTCAGCGTCAGGGCATTTCCGGGGACCAGGGGCGCGAAATCGATCACATCGAACTTTATCAGTCGGTCGGGCCGCTGGCGGGACGAAATTTCGTGCTGTGCCCGGGCGGCCAGTTCGATCGTTCACCGTGTGGAACCGGGACCAGTGCCAAAGTTGCCTGCCTGGCCGCCGATGGTCATTTGAAGCCCGGCCAAAAGTGGCGTCAGCAAAGTGTGACGGGGACTTGGTTCGAAGCCAGTTACGAAGCGGCCGATCATGGCCAGGTGATCCCGACCATCCAAGGCGACGCTTGGATCACCGCCGACGGGACGCTGCTGTTTGACACCGACGACCCGCTGGCCGCCGGTGCGCGTTGGTGAAGCGATCGTCATCGTCGACCGGCCCTTTACTTTTTTCAACATCATGAGCCCCGCACGCCAAACGAAGGCCGGGATCCGATCCGATGGATGATACGCCTGCCCATGACATTCAATCTCGCCGTGTTGTGATCATCGGCGGAGGAATCATCGGTGTCGCTGCGGCTCATTTCTTGAAGAACGACGGTCATGACGTGGTGGTCGTGGACAAGGGGCCGATCGGCGGAGCTTGTTCGCATGGCAATTGTGGACTGGTTTGTCCCAGCCACGTCTTGCCGCTGGCCGAACCCGGTGCACCCTGGTCGGCGATGCGGTCGATGTTGAATCCGGCCAGCGCGTTTCGGGTCAAGCCGCGATTGGATCCGTCGTTGTGGTCGTGGTTTTGGAACTTCAACCGTCGCTGTAACCAGCGGGATATGCTGGAATCCGCCGCGGCAATCCAGCCGCTGTTGCTGCGTTCGATGCGGCTGTACGAGGAACTGGTCACCGAAGATGCGCCGACGGACATCCGCTGTGACTGGACCAAGCGTGGATTGTTGTTCGTCTATCGCGACGCCAAGCCCTTGGACGCCTACGCCCCGACGGATCGGCTGTTGGGCGAACGTTTCAATGAATCGGCGGTGCGATTTGGGCCGGGCGAATTGGTGGAACGTGAACCGGCGCTGCGTGACGATTTGGCCGGTGGCTGGTGGTTCGAACACGACGCGCACTTGCGTCCGGACAAGTTGTTGAACTCTTGGGTCGAATCGCTGCGTGGCCGTGGTGTTCGCTTCATTCCCGATGCCGAACTGACGGAATTGGTGATCCAGGATGGTGTCGCCCGTGATGCCAAGCTGAAAACGTCCGCCGGTGAAGAATCGGTTGACGGCGACGTCTTCTTGTTCGCCACGGGGGCTTGGACGCCGCTGTTGTCGCGATGGTTAAAAATCACCGTGCCGATCCAGCCGGGCAAAGGCTATTCGATCACTTTGCCCGCGCCGGCCGGTGGGCCCCAGTCGCCGATGATCTTTCCCCAGCACCGTGTGGCGGTGACGCCGATGAACGACCGCCTGCGGCTGGGATCGATCATGGAGTTTGTGGGCTATGACGAATCGATCCAGCCCAAACGCTTGCGGCTGTTGACCGAGGCAACGCGGACCTATTTGCGCGGCGATTTGGCCGACGCCATCGACGCGGCGCCGCAGGACGATGCTTGGCAAGGCTGGCGTCCGATGACCTATGACAGCACACCGGTGATCGGTCGCTGCGGAGCGTACGAAAACGTGTACGTGTCGGCCGGACACAATATGCTAGGGATCAGCATGGCGCCGGCTTCGGGCCAGTTGATCGCATCGTTGATCAGCGGGACCACGCCGGCACTGGATCCGACGCCGTATCGTCCCCAGCGATTTGCGGTGTAAGCCGAACCCGATTGTCCCCACGAATCCTTCACCGGAACGCCGATGAATTCACCGCTACGCATGCAGCCGATGTTTGTCCAAGCGTTGCCGGCCGAACCGGACGAAGCGATGCGACGGATCCGACGAGCCATTGCGACCGAAGAGTTGGCCGGCCAAGCGGTCGCGGCCGGACACGTGGTCGATTTTAAAATCGAGCGAGCCAAACGCCGGTTTTGGTCACCCCACTTGTCCGTTCACGTTTGTGCCGACGATTCGGCCGGCGTCGACCAGGCCACGCAAAGCGAAGCGTATTGCCGGTTCTCGCCTCGTCCGGAAATTTGGACGATGTTCATGGCGGTCTATTTCTCGGCCGGCTGTTTCATCTTTGCCGCCGCGATCTGGGGTTATGTCCAATGGTTCATGGGCGATTCCCCTTGGGCGTTGGTCGTCATCCCCGTCTGCCTGTTGGTCATCGTGGGGCTGCACATCGCCAGCCTAATTGGCCAAGGATTCAGCACCGACCAGATGCACGTGCTGCGCAGCCGATGGGAACGTACGGTCGAACTAGCCTTTGCACCGGAGTCGACACTTCACACGGATGTGCATCCGACCGGGGCACCCGAGACCGACGTCTGGGATGGGACCGAATCGGTCGGTTCGGGAATTTGATCGACGATTCCCTTGCGCCGGGCGGACCGGCACGTTTTGGCCCCGGACCGGGCTAAGAGGTCGACATCATGTCGGATTCGGGCCGCTGGACGCTTTGGATCATTGAATCCATGTCGGGGAACAGCTTGCCGGCCTTCTCGTGAAAGATGCGACCGATCAACAGGTCCGTAACGCCACCACGGTGTTCCGGGTGTTTTTTCATAAATTGGCCGATGCTGAAGTCTTTGCTGTAGAAAGCAAACACCAGCTTGCGAAGCCACGTCATGCCTTCCTTGAATTCGCCGCACCAGCTGCCAAGCTGCTCTGCCGAAACGTCCTTCTTCGCCAAGCCTTCCGCCACGGCATCACCGGCACGGACGCCCATTTCCAAGGCAAAGTAGACGCCGCTGCTGTACACCGGATCTAGGAACCCGAAAGCATCGCCCACCAAGACCCAGCCGTTGCCGGAATGCTGGGTCGTCATGTAGGAGAACTCTTTCGCCGTGCGGATTTGCCCGACACGCGTCGCATCGGCCAAACGCGATTTCATACCGGGACAACGTTCCAGTTCTTCGGCGAAGACCTCCGCTGGGGTCCCGCGACCTTTCAACAGGTAATCGTTGTCCGAAACCACACCGACGCTGGTGATCCCGCGCGACTGAGGGATGAACCAAAACCAAGCGTCTTTGGATTCGGTGTGCATGATGATCGTGGCACCTTCGTTATCACCTTCGCCACGACGTGCGTTTTGATAGTAAGTCCAGATAGCCGCCTTACGAAGTTCTTCGTTCATCTGCTTCAGGCCAAGCTTGTTGGCGATGAACGCTTGCTGGCCGGTCGCGTCGATCACGACACGACAATCGATTCGTTTTGACTGACCGTCAGCATCTTTCACCGTCACCCCGGTGACCTGACCCGCATCATCGGTATGGACGTCCATCAATCGAGTGCGGTCTTGGCAATCGGCGCCGAGTTCACCGGCGCGGTCGAACAACATTTTGTCAAATTCGCTGCGTTCAACTTGCCAGGTGTCGCTGCAATCGCGATCGTCGTGGGTGCGAAAGAAAAACGGCTCCGATTCATTGCCGCGACCGGACACGAATTGGACGGATTTTTTGATTTGCCATCCCGCGTCGCGGACCCGCTCGTTCAGCCCCAGTCGCTGCAGCGGCCAATAGGTTTCCGGCATCAAGGATTCACCGACGTGAAAACGTGGGACCGGTTCACGTTCGATCAACAGCGTCGAGTGGCCGGCTTCGGCGACCACTGCCGCGGCCGCACCGCCTGCCGGACCCGCACCCACTACCACACAATCGTAACTGGCTTGCATCTTTCGAAAAAACTCCCACGCTGACACGCTTGGTTGAACGCTGCTTGTACCGTTAGCATAGCGACAGGTTAACCGGTCGGATCCCCACCTCCATTGAACCCCCCGCGAACGATTGGCTAGCGACAATCCCACCGAAAGTTCGCAGGACGCCCCGTCCGGATTGGGGTCGGCCCGTTTTGACGACGCTGAATCACGGCAAATCGCCCAGCGTTACCGTCGACGGCTGACGATCGGCGCCGTTTTGCTGGTGATCTTGGCCGTTCCCGCGGTCATCCACACGAAATCTGCAATGGACGGATTGGTCAACCGTCCGCCCAATTGGTTACCCGACGACCTGCCCGAAAAGGTTGTCTTCAACCGGTTCATGACCCGGTTCGACTTGGCCGATTTGCTGATGGTCAGTTGGGAGGGGGCGGATTTACAGTCCCCACAGCTGGACGCGGCCGCCGCGATGGTGGATTTGCTTAGTGTCGAAGGCGTGGCGACCGCCGATGGCAAGGTACCGATACGCTTGGTCACCAACGACGACGTGGCTGTCGCGCTGCCTGATGGCTATCCGGTGGACGAAGCCAAGCTGACCGCGATTGCCGGGCGGATCAACGAAATTTTGGTCGAAACCCGTACTGTTTCGGAATTGTCGCCACCGCCGACGGACCTGACCGGCCCCTACCACGATCCGAATTACCCGATCATCTGGGTCCGCAGTGGCGAAGACACCGTGCGGCGGATGATGGCGTCGCCGGCGAACTTTCCCCGCGGTGCGGCTCAGCGGCGGCTGGAAGGATCGATTGTCGGACCCGATGGAGAACAAACGTGTTTGTTGATCGCGTTGACCGACATCGGCGCGACGCATCGGCGGTCCCTGTTGCCACAACTGCGATCCTTGGTCGCCGAAACGGTCGGCAAAGACCCGGACGATCCGACGGCGATCGTGATGGTGGGCGGTCCCATCGACGGGGCGACCGTGGACGATGCCAGCGTGCGGAGTGTCGAATTCTTCGCGCCACCGTCGGCGATCGTGGCCGCGCTGATGTGTTTTCTGTGTCTGCGTTCTTTGCCGCTGACGGCGACGATCGTTTCGATCGCGGTGGTGTGCGAAGGCCTGGTCTTGGCGATCGTTTACTACACCGGCACACCGATGAATGCGGTGTTGATCGTGTTGCCGCCTTTAGTGTTTGTGCTGACGATCTCGTCTGGGATCCACCTTTCGAACTACTACTTTGACGCTGCCGAAGAATTTGCCGACCTGACACCGGCGTTGGCGGCCAAGCGTGCGTTGCGTGCCGGCATGGTGCCCTGTCTGTTGGCGGTCGGGACCACGGTGGTCGGGCTGGGATCGCTGACGTTGGTCCGCTTGCATCCGATCCGTGTCTTTGGATTTGTCGCATCGATTGGCGTGTCGATGTCGCTGCTGTTGTTGCTGTGGTGTCTGCCTGGGGCAATGGTGATGGCGGGCTTTCGCAACGACGATCCGAAACGCCCCAAACGTCCGCCTCGTTTTGTCGCCGCGAAATGGCTGACGCACTGGTTGGCTGAAAAGTACAAAGACTTTGTCCGGGCGCGTTTGGCTCGACCGTGGCCGATGATTTTTGGGTTTGCATTGATCACGCTCGGTGCCGGCCAAGGGCTGACACAACTGGAATCATCCGTCAGCGTTCCGCGGATGTTTTTGCCCGACAGTTTCATTCGGACCCAGTACGACTGGTTCGAAGAAAACATCGGCGCGACCGTCAGTGGTGATCTGTTGGTGACGTTTCCCAAGCCCCCCGCGGTTGTCGCGCCAGACGATGGCGAACAAGTGGATGCACCGGAGTCGACGGAAGCCGTGGATTTGGTCGATCCGCTGGACCAGTTGCGAATCGTTCAGGCGGTCCACAAGGCGGCCATCGATGAACCGCGGATCAGTTCGGTGTTGTCGGCGGCGTCGTTCATCCCGCCGGTCAGCCGCAGTCGTGGGCTTGCCGGATCGGCCAGTCGGACCGTGGCGCGTTCGTTGATCCGGGATCCCGATTCATCACTCGGATCGCTCGGGTTCATTTCGCACAGCGATGATGACTATCTGTGGCGATTGAGTTTTCGGTTGCCGCAGAAGGTCGAAGCGGATTACGGCAGCGATCTGTCTCGCATCGACGCGACGGCCAATGCGGCGCTGGCCGATGCCTTGGCCGCTCTCGAGGTCGATCCGGCGGTGGCGGCAAAGATTGACGTGGATTTGACCGGACAAGTCGCGATCATTCAAAAGGCCCAAGAAGTCATGCTGCGGGATTTGTTCCGCAGCTTCCTGGCCGCCTTCGGTGTCGTCGCGGTGGTCATGGTGTTGTTGTTGAAAAGCGTTCAAGGCGGCTTGATCGCGATGATCCCGAACTTGTTCCCGACCGTCACGATTTTCGGGCTGATGGGTCTGATTCGTTCGCCGCTGGACATCGGGTCGGTGATGACGGCCAGCGTGGCGCTGGGCATCGCAGTCGACGATACCGTTCACTTGTTAAGCCGTTTCGGTTCACGGCGTGCTCGAGGGCTCAGCCTGCCGCGATCGGCGCTTGGTGCGCTGGACCAATGCGGCATCGCGATGTTGGAAACGACAATGATTTGCGGGCTGTCGTTGATGGTGTACTGGTTCAGCGATTTTGTTCCGACCAGCCATTTTGCGGTGCTGATGTTCAGTTTGCTTTCGGCGGCACTGTTCGGCGACGTCTTTTTGTTGCCCGCGATGATGGCCAGCCCGCTGGGCAATTATCTTTCAAGGACGGTCGGGTCGGACCCCGAAGCGTCGTTGACGCATGAGTCCGCCGAATCCACCGATAACTTGATCCACAGCGTTCACGAAGTCCCATGGCAAGATCGCGAAACAATAACGAAATCTTGACTGGCCCGACCTGGATGGGCTTGGCCCGAATCGTCTGCGTCGTGGCAATCATGGTGGGGGCCGCACTGTTCGGTCCGGCCACGCAGTGTCGGGGTGGGCTGGCGGGTGAAAACGTCATTCTGGTCGTCAACGGCAACAGCAAAGCGTCACGGACGGTTGCCAATCACTACGCACACTTGCGTGATATTCCGTCGATCAATGTTGTCGTTTTGGACGATGTGCCGACGGGTTTGTCGGTCTCGTTGAACGACTTTCGTGACCGCATCCTGAAGCCCGTTCTGGAAACACTGAACGAGCGAAAGATCGCCGCCCAGGCTCGGGTGATTTGTTATTCCGCCGGGTTTCCGACTTCCGTCAAGATCAACGAACACACCGCCAAACTGACCGACGAAGACCAGAAGAAGTACCAGCGTCCGTTGGGATCGATCAACGGGCTGACTTACTTGTATCGCTTCCTGTTCGCCGACGATCCGTTGTATTTGGGCTGGGGACCGAACCTGTATTGCCGGGGTGCGATCGAACGCAGTTTTGTGAATCCGTTTGGCGGTGAAAACGGCGAACGTTTTGACCAGGCGGTGGTCGATTTCAACAGCGATGACCCCAAGGCGGCTGCGGAAGCGTTCGCGGATCTGGCCCGGGAATTTCCGACGCTCAGCCCGTTGTCGGTGCGTGCCGCCGAAGCCTACGGTCGCGCCGGTGATACCGCCAACGCGGCCCAGTGGGTCGTCAATGCACTGCGTGCCGGATGGACCAACGCGACGTATCTGCGAGGGTCGGACGACCTGTCGGATGTGGTCAGCATGTCGGCGGTGTCGAAGGCGTTAGATCAAATCAGCGATGCCCCGGCGGTGCTGCAGAGTCCCATCGGCTTTGACAGCCAGTTGGGTTGGACGTCGTCCGGTTATCCGATCCCGGTCACCAAAGGAGGATTGCCGTACATGCAGTCCTGTGTGCTGGGCGTGGTGCATGAGCGAGGCAGCACGGTGGATCAGATCATCGAATACTTGGAATCAGCCGCGTCGGCCGATCGAACGTTTCCCGACGCGGTGTTTGGTTATTCCAAGACCGGTGATGTGCGATCCAAGACTCGGATGCCCGGGCTGCCCGCGGCGCTGGGCCGGTTGTTGTCACAGGGACAAAAGCCGTCAATCTTCAAAAAGCCGTTGCCCGATGACGCGCAAACCTATGCGGGTTTGATGTTGGGCACGGCGACGATGAATTTGCGTGATCGAAACTTTCGCATAGCGCCGGGGGCTATCGCCGAAAGCTTGACCAGTCTGGGGGCCGCGTTCGGAACGGCTTCGCAAACCAAGTTGACCGAGTTGCTGCACGCCGGTGCGGCGATCAGCAGTGGTGCGGTGACCGAACCGTTTTCATTGCAGTTCAAGTTCCCTTTGCCGTCGATCCACGCCTATTACGCCGAAGGGGTCACGGCCATCGAAGCGTTCTATCTAACCTTATCGTCGCCGTATCAGCTGTTGATCGTGGGCGATCCCGTTTGCCAGCCGTTCGCCAAAGCGTCGACCGACACGGTGGCGATGCGGGTTCAGCGGGACGACGACGTCCGGATCTTGATCGAAACCGAAACGCCGCAGTTGTTGGCCGACCCGGTGGCGACCCAGCGGATGGAGATCTTTGCCAACGGTCGGTTCAGCCGAGCGACCAACCCCAGCCGCGAAATCAAATTGCGAATCCCCGATGACGCCAGCGGCGCGGTGGACATTCGATTGGCGTTGATCAGCGGAGGCCCACTGGGGATCCGGCGATCGTACCGCCAGACGCTGGATTTGAAGGGACCGATCGAAACGCCGACGTTGTCCGTTGACGCCTCGGACGCTCAAGTGGTCACGGTTTCGGCAACCGCACCCGGGGCCGATTCGGTGACGTTGAAAATCTGGGGCCAAGACGCCGACAAGGCCGACGGTGCATCGGCAAGCTTTCCGATTTCGCGATCACAGTGGGGCGACGGTCCGCTGCGTGTCCGTTTGGTGGGCAAGTACGGCGACAAGGAAGTCCAAAGCGTGCCATTGGTGATTGGCGACGAAGACTAGTCCGATGTGACGAACCCTTCCCGTAGCTGGATGCGCCAGCATTCGGGCCCGCGCCGCCTTTGAATCCCCAACCCGGCGGCACGTCAAACACGGGCCGAGTCGGCGCTGTTAGATTCGTGCGTTTTCCAGTCCGGCTGACGTTGCCGGTCGTGTTGTCGCGCGAATGATTCGGTCCGGGCACTTGCAATCCAAGCTTTCATCGTGGTTTTTGCCGGCGGCGCCGGTTCTTGCTTTCCTGGTCGGTTCCGCATGTTATTGGAACGGACTGTCGTTGCAGGCAAGTGTTTGCGCGGCGGTCGCGATCATTTGTGCGCTGTGGTGGATTTTCGAATGCCTTCACATCGCGGTCGTCGGCCTGGTCCCCTTCGTCGTCTTTCCACTCGCCGGCGTGGTGTCGCACAAAAGCGTGGCCGCGGCCTACGGCGACACGATGATTCTGTTGTTGATGGGCGGTTTCTTTCTGTCCGCTGCGATGGAACGCAGCGGCGCGCACCGTCGAATCGCGTTGGAAATGGTCCGCTTGGTTGGCGGGACCGGTGGCCGACGTTTGGTGTTGGGATTCATGCTGGCCACCGCATCGTTGTCGATGTGGATTAGCAATTCGGCGACGTCGTTGATGATGTTGCCGATCGCACTTGCGATCTTGGATCGTGCCAACGATCCGACGTTGGAAAAGCCGTTGTTGTTGGGGATGGCTTACGCGGCAAGCGTTGGCGGCATGGCGACGCCGATCGGCACGCCACCCAACGTGATCTTCATGGGCGTGTTGGCATCAACGTTCGATCGCCAAATGACGTTTTTGGGATGGATGATGTACGGCATCCCGATCGTCGCGGTGCTGATCCCGCTGATCTGGTGGTGGGTGACGCGAAAGGTGTCGCAAACCGGACGGATCACGATGCCGAAAGTCGGATCTTGGCGGCCCAGCGAGATCCGGGTGATGATCATCTTTGCGATTGCCGCGGCGCTGTGGATTTTTCGCAAAGGACCCTATGGCGGATGGTCGGCGTGGATGCCCGGCGGCGACTTGATTGGCGATGCGACGGTGGCGCTTGCCGCTTCATTGGCGATGTTCATCTGCCCAGCGGGCGAAACCTTGAAATCGTTTGACAAAAACGATGCTCCGGCCACCGGCAACGTTCCCGCATCGCATCGAGACGACAAGACGCAAACGTCGCGATTGTTGGACTGGGACACCGCAGTACAAATCCCCTGGGGCATCCTGGTGATGTTCGGCGGTGGACTGGCGCTGGCCAAAGGATTCGAGCAATCGGGGCTGAGCGAAACGATCGGCCAACAGTTGACGTTCATTGCTGACGCGCCGCTGTGGGTGGTCGTTTTGACGGTTTGTTTGCTGGTCAGTTTTATGACGGAGATGACCAGCAGCACCGCGACGGCAACGTTGTTGTTGCCGATCCTGGCTGCGATGGCGATCCAAACCGGGATCCGACCCGAATCGATCATGGTGCCGGGGACGATCAGCGCTTCGTGCGCTTTCATGCTGCCGGTGGCAACGGCGCCCAACACGATCATCTTCAGCAGCGGAAAGATCCGCACGGACGAAATGGCACGCACGGGGCTGTTTTTGAACTTGGCTGCCGCGGTCGTGATCACCGTGGTCAGCTATCAGATGTCTGCGTTTGGATTTTAATGTCTGGCAATCGGTCGATCGACACGAACCAGCTGTCAGTGATTGACACAGAACACAAAAAAAGACGCCAGCGAATTGCAGTTCGCTGGCGTCGCACGCGAAGGACCGTGAAAGTCTTCTTGCTGTCAGTTGATTGCCAAAGCCGGCGATGGTCTTAGCGTTGTGATGTGAAACCGGTTTGGGCCAGTTCCTGTTCCTCTTCGATGATGATCCGTGGGGTCACCATCATCATCAGGCTGGACGATTCGCGACCGATACCGACATTGCGGAACAGGCGGCTGACGTACGGAATCTTGCTGAAGAATGGCACACCACGTTCGGTGCGGCCTTCCGACAAACGCTTGATTCCACCCAGCATGATCGTACCACCGTCGGGAACGTTCACGGTCGTGCTGACCGAGGTCGACGCGAACGTCGGCAGCTGAACCGTGGTACCCTCGATGATGTCCTCTTCGGTTTCTTCATCGGTTTCATCGATCGTTCCGTCGCCGTTGGTGTCGCGTTCGGCGGCAACGTTGCGTGACGTGCTGCGACGGCCTTCGAAGGTGAAGGTGTTGACGTCACCGATCTGGCTGAAGAACGGCACCAGGGTCAGTCGCACATAGCGTTTGTCATCGCTGACAACGCCCTGAACTTGCAACTGGGTACCTTCGTTCAGAACGGTGATGATCGGCTGTTGTGCGACGGCAAAGTCACCGACGACCGGGGTGATACTGGTCACGAAAGGACGTGCACTGGTATCGTTGATCGTCGCCAATTGGCCGTCGAACAGGGTGACCTTGGGAGCCTGCATGACGTTGCTTCGTCCGTTTCCTTGCACGGCTTGCAAGAAGAAGAACGCTTCGATGTCCGACAGGATTGCAAAGCCGATCGACGAGGCACTGTTGACGTCGAAGCCGCCGAAGGTTGGCGTCGTCGACTCAAACAAGTTATTGCTAAGCGTGATGTCCAGGTCCGGCGTCGGGATGCCCGGCGAACTCAGACCGATCGTGACTTCGGGGCCGCTGTCGTCATCGGGCAGTTGCGATGCGTTGTCGTCGAAGCTGACATCAAAGTCGACGCCGATTCGTTCGAAGAACGTGTCGCTAAGCGTGATGAAGCGGACTTCGATGGTGATCTGCAGGTTTTGCAGACGACGCAGCGATTCCAGCAGGTCCGAAATCTGGTCGTGAACGTCACTGGTGGTGCTGACGACCAAGGACAGGTTGGCACTGTACGGGAACATGGTGCTGGTACCGCCCATGGCTTCCCACGTTTCCGGTTCGATCGTGGTTTGGATCAGCATCATCAGCTGGCTGAAGTCAGCCATCGATCCACCACCAAGCGGCTCGGATTGCGGGATGCCCGCACCGGTCAAACCGCTGGGCGAATACTGTCCCAGGGCCATCGGGTTGTTCATGCCGTTTTGGTTTCGGGCCATCGGTCCGGCGATGCCGGCACCCAGGTCGGTCGCACTGACCGGCATGACTTGAACGTTGGCAACCGGGTTGGCCATTTGATAGGCCGCTTGCATGGCACTTTGCAGGCCGTTGTCGTTCGACGTTGAAAAGTTCGGGATCGGCGTGACCAAGTCGGTAACACGGTAGGTCACCGGGTAAACGTTGCTGCGTTTAACGTCTTGGGTCGTGATCATCAACACGTCGTTGTCGACCATGTAGGTCAGGTCGTAATCACGAAGCATCAGGTTCAACGCATTCTTCAGCGGGATCGAACCCGGCAAGTCCAGCGTGACGGGCTGGCTGCTGTCCATGCGTTCGGCTTGCAACGCACGGTTGTCGATCACGATCGGAATGTCCGTCAGAGCGCTGATCTGATCCATCACGTTCTTGATGGGCTGATTGACGTAGTTGGCGTCAATCGGCGTGTCCAGCTTCTGATAGATGACTTCTTCCGCTGCGGTGCGACCACGTCCGCGTGCACCGTCTTGCAGACGACGACGTGACATTTCGCTCCAGTCCAACGCGTCGCCGTATTGGAACGGACGCGCCGGGTCCATCGGGACGGCACTTGCGTCGACGCCCAACATTTGGCGGGCGAACCCGTCTTCCTTGTCGGCGGCGATCTCGTTGTACATCTTCATCCGCACACCGGTGCGACTTTTCTGGAACATGTTGATCGCGATGGTGTCGTCGGGCTTCAGCTCGGCAACTTCCTTGGCGATGACTTCGGCTTCTTCGAAGCGTCCTTCACGCATCAGAACGTTGTAGTCGTCGACCAAAGCACTGACTTTGGAATCGATCATCGCTTCGCGAGCGTTCTCTTCGTCGATCGATCGACGAACCGCATCATTTTGCAGTTCCAGATCGATTTCGGCTCGGTGAGCTTCGACATAGGTTTGTTGATCCCGCAGGGCTCGTTCGACCATGCTGGCCAGCGAACGCTTGGATGCTTGGTCGACGTTGGCACCTTCGACGCGACGCAACAACGATTTCAAGTTGTCGATTGCTTCGAGCGGTTGATCGGTCTTGATGTCGTTGGTCTTGGCCAATTCGGCGGTGACTTCGCGGTACAGTCGACGGGTCGCACGTTGTGCTTCCATGTCGGCCTTTTCCATCGCCGTCAGCGGGCGATTCGGCTCGGTCACGCCGGCGGTGGGCAAACGTGATGGTTGCACCAGCGTAAGCTTGTCTTGCAGCGATCGACGCGTTTCAAGCGGCAATTGCGATTCGTATTTCCAAGCCTCGACGAACTTCTCACGGGCGGCTTTGGCGTCGCCCTTTGACAACAGCTCCATGCCTTCGCCGTAAAGCTGTTCGCCATAGGTGCCGGTGCCGACCGTGACCGGAACAGCGTTTTGCACCTGAGCGATCTGGGCGTCGGCTTGACCTGGGGCGGCACCGTTGAACGGCGTTTGCATGACATTGCCGGCGTCCGATGTGCCGGCGGTCATGGCAACGCCCGATTTGCTGGCGGCCGACTTGGCGTCCAACATGAATTGCCAGACGCGAGGTTCGCCGGCGGCATAAGCCGATTCGGGAACGTTCAGCGATTCGGCGCGGTGGGCCATCGTGACGGCGGTGGCGATGTCGCCACGATCAAGTGCGGCGCGTCCGACGGCGATCAATCGCAGGGCTTCGGCCTTGCGAGTGTTCACGTCGGCCGGTGCCGCAGCGGCGATCGGCGTGGCGCCGCCGACGCTGAAGTTCTTCGGCGGCGACAACAATTCCTTGTCGACACCGGCGTCGGCCAGTTGTTTGGACAGTCGCAAGACGTCCGGACCCAGTGCGGGGACGGTCGCGGTCATCTTGCCGGCTTCGCGGTAATGCTTCACCGCGGTGGCGTAGTCTTTGGCGGCGACCGCTGCTTTGGCTTTCTGGATCAACGCTTTACCGGCGCTGATCGATGCCGCGGCGGGTGCCGAAGCTTCGGTGGCGGGAGCGGTCGACAATTCGCCGGGTAAGGCGAACTGTGCGACGGCGTTGCCGGCCAGCATGTGGGGCGCGACGGCGAACGCGGCCGCGACCTGCAAGACGGCCAGTCGACGTCGAATCCGTGGTTTGCGGTTCCGTGGCAACGAGAAACCGGTGCAACGCTTACACCCGGTCGGTTGCCCTGTTGCGGTATTCTCGGGGATTGGGCGATTCAACGCGACTCTCCTTCTTCGCGGTGAGACTTCGATACGATTCGGTTCGATCTTCGGGTTGCCGATTCAGGCGTCTCGAACATTCAATAGTCCGATCTCGCGATTCGTTCGGGGCGATGGCGTCTTCCATGGCCAATCGTCATCCCGCCGCGGCGAATCATGCCGACTCTGGGGGCTCGGTCCGGTTTTGGCTTGGCCGCCGGACTATCGGAAGACGGCCGCGTGGTTTTTCCCAGCGTTTGGGAATTACCACCCGGCGATCATCCATCGCCTCCAGAAACACGATCCTCCGCCACATCGGTCGCAGAGAAGTTCCCTGGTTACGCAGGGGAATACGAAGCGACGAAAACATGCGTCAAGGGCAGTTGGTGGAAAATGATCTTGAAAATTTTCAGATCACCCGTTCCCAGCACTGCGGCGGATCAATCCGGCGTGTCCAGATAAGGGTCCTGGCCGATTTCACGCTGCATTTTCTTGCGTTCCTTTTCGTGGTGCATCAACACCATCCGGTCGCGAAAGTGCTTGCGTTCGACCTTTCGTTGGGCTTTGCGGAACATCTTGGCGTACTGGTTGGCCGCACCACGCAGGTTTTCGCCTTTGGTTTTCATCCGCTTGGCTTTTTCCACGCCCAATCCGACTTTCAAGATGTCGTCGTCCAGCGACAGGTATTGTCGATACGATCCTTGGTCACCTTGGCGTCCACAACGGCCGATCAACTGGCGGTCGATCCGCGCGGCGTCGTGAAGTTCCGTGCAGATGACGTGCATCCCGCCCAGGGCTTCGATTTCGTCCGACAGTTTGATGTCCGTACCGCGTCCGGCCATGTTCGTCGCCACGGTGACCTTGCCGCGTGCGCCGGCGGCCGAAACGATTTCCGCTTCGCGTTCGACGTTGTTCGCGTTCAAGACTTCGTGCGGAATGTTGATCTCGTTCAACAAGCGTGAAACGATTTCGCTCTTGTCGATCGATCGCGTCCCGATCAGCACCGGTCGCCCGGTTTCATGGATGCGTTTCACTTCGTCGACGATGGCTTCGAACTTGGCCAACATGTCGCCGAACACCTGGTCGGGCAACTGTTTCCGCTGGGGCGGACGGTTGGTCGGGACACGGATGACCGGCGTGCGATAGATCTTCTTCATCTCCGCGGCACTGGTTGCCGCGGTTCCCGTCATGCCGGCCAGGTGGGGATAACGCAAAAAGAGGTCTTGGACGGTGATCCGAGCCGCTTGGCCGGTGGGAACACTGATTTCAATGTTTTCTTTGGCTTCGATCGCTTGGTGAATGCCGTCACGCCACTTGCGTCCTTCGGCCAAACGTCCCGTGAATTCGTCGACGATCACGATTTCGTCAGTGCCCTGATCGCCCGGACGGACGACGTACTGGCGGTTCAGCAGGAATTCCTGGGCGACCTTGATGGCCCGTTCGGTGTATTCGTACAAATCCACCAAGCCCATCGTGCGGACCAAGTCAGGTTTGGGCAGCGATCGGACCTTTTGACGTCCGCGAGCGGTCAATTCGTACTGTTTGGTCTCGTTGTCGATGTCGTAGTGTTCGTCTTCTTCGTATTCTTCGGCGTGTTGAGCCGCCCAGCGGTACGTTTCGACGATCTGGTCACGCACGTTGTCTTCGATGCTGCCGATGATCAGCGGCGTTCGAGCTTCGTCGATCAGAATGCTGTCCGCTTCGTCGACCAGACAGAAATGCATGCCTCGCATCACCGGTTGGTCACCGCTGCCGGAAAAACCACCGGCACCATCGCCCAGCGATTCGGTCTGCATGCGGTTCTGGGCACGCAACAGAAGCCGGTCACGCAAAAAGTCGAATCCAAATTCTTTGGCCGTCCCGTACGTCACGGCCGCGGCATAAGATTTTCGTCGTGATCCTTGGTCGTCAGGCGTTTGAATGATCCCGACGTTGACGCCCAGCATGGCATACAGCGGCTGCATCCATTCGGCGTCACGTTTGGCCAAGTAGTCGTTGACCGTCGCCAGGTGGGCGCCTTTGCCGACCAGCGAATGCAAATACAGCGGCAGGGTCGCGGTCAGCGTTTTGCCTTCCCCCGTTTGCATTTCGGCGATGTGGCCTTCGAACAGCGAAATGCCGCCGATCATTTGCACGTCGTAGTGCCGCATCGACAGGGCGCGTCGACCGGCTTCGCGAGCCAGCGCATAGGCCTCGGGCAACAACATGCCCAGCTTTTCGCCGGCCATCGCACGATAACGAAGCGCCAACGAACGTTTCCGCAGCGACGCGTCGTCTTCGGGTTGCAGAACGCTTTCGAATTCGTTGATCCGAGCCAGCTGGGCACGCCAGCGGCTCATTTTCAGCCGCGCACCCTTGGCGGTCAGCCGATTGGTCTGCTTCGCCGCCCCACGTCGCTTGTTCGCCTGGTTGTCGGCCGATTCGTCGGTCGCAACGGCGGGAAGCTCCGCCGGCAGTTCCGCGGGAAGGTCGGCCGAGGGCTCGGTCACATCTTCATCGGGCAGGGCCAAGGCGTCGGCGACCGGATCGGACGCTGGGCCTTCGTCGCCGAATGGATCGGTTCCGGCTGGTTGATTGCCATCACCCGCGGCATCGGCCGGCGGCTTCGCATCGCCGGGTGTGGACGCGGATGCGTTGTCGGCCGTGGGATCGGGAACCGTTTCGTCGGTCGCGTCGCGGCTGGTGGGGCTTGATGACACGGGACGTGCTGGCTCCGAAAGGCGTGGAAAGACGAAGGAAAAAAATTTTCGGCTTTGACGACATGTGAAACGCCCAGTTTAACGAACAAGGTCCGCAAACGAACCGATTCGAAGGGGCGATTGGCCTGTCCCGCCCGAGATGGGTGTCAAGATGGGAGGGTTATGTCAAGTCTGCCAAGCGTTCCCACCGTTCTGAACGTCCGGCTTGGTGCGGTCGATCTACTGGGACTAGTCATACCAGTATTCCCGGACTGCACGAGACGTCCTATGAAAACCATTTTGCGAGGCTCCCGCAGTCTCCTCAAGGCATCGAGCCGAGGCAAACGGCTGGCAACAGCAATGTTGCTGTCCGTCGTGGCTTCGTCTGCGATGACGGCCCAGGCACAAGATAGCATTGGCGATCTGAGCGGATACACCGACGAAGATTTCTATGCCGCCGAAGCCGCGTACGAATCCGAACAGTATTCGGCCGGCGACCTGAACACCAAATCGTCCCCGACCGAGGTCGATTACGCACCGATCAGCTACAGCGACATGGCCACCGTGCCCACACCGATGCCCATCGGTTCGGCCTACGACGGTGGTTGTTCGCCGACCAGCACGGTCAGCTGTTCAGCGCCCGCTTGCAAGCCCAAGCGGCGCAAGATCGGATCGCTGGCGACCTGCCAAGCCAGCGACATGTGGACCACCGCCGAATTTTTGATGTGGTTCCCGCAAGCCCGCACCAGCGCACCGTTGATCACCACGGCGCCTCCCGGATTGGCGCCCATCATCGGGCCGGCCTACCCGGACACCCAAGTCGTCTTTGGCGGCGAAGACGGACTGGGCGGCGATCTGACCCCCGGCTTCCGTATCGACGCTGGTAAATACCTCAGCAAGAACTTTGGCATCGGCGGACGCTTCTGGTTCTTGGGCGAAGACGAAGCATCCTATTCGGCCCAAAGCGATGGGACCGCGTTCAACTTGGGACGCCCGATCTACGACACCAACGCCAGCCAGAACGACGCCATCTTGGTTGGCGCGACCGACGTCGGCGGCAACACGCTGTTCGCCGGTTCGATCACCGCCGAAAGCAAGCTGGAAATGATCGCCGGTGAAGCTTACGGACGATTGATGTTCGCCTGTGGCGATGAATACCGCACCGACCTGATTGGCGGTTACACCTACTTCGGCATCGACGATTCGCTGTTCATCGAAAGCACCAGCGTCGAAGTGACCCCGCCGACCGGTGACTCGTTCACCTTCAGCGACACGTTCACCGCCAACAACGATTTCCACGGCGGACAAATCGGTTTCGAAACCACGCTGTCACGCGGCCGCTGGATGTTCAGCACGTTGACCAAGGTCCACTTGGGGAACATGAACCAACAGCTCAGCCTGCAAGGCACGGCCACCGAAACGGTTGCCGGAACCCCGCCGACCGTCACCGTCACCGACGGTGGTTTGCTGGCCTTGGATTCACAAGGCGAATACGAACGTGACGTGTTCGCGTTCGTTCCCGAAGCCAACGTCAAACTGGGCTATCGCTTCCGTGATCACGTGCTGTTCACCGCCGGCTACAGCTTCCTGTACTGGAGCAACGTGGCCACCGCTGGTGAGTACGTGAACCCCGTGTTCGATGCCACGACACGTGCGACCGGAGGACCGTTTGGTCAGCCGCCGCTGGTCTGGAAAGACAGCAGCCTGATCGTCCAAGGCATCGACCTGGGCGTCGTCATCGACTTCTGATTGCCACCACCAATCGGGAATACTGGAACGACCAAAGTGTGCCTGAGCTGAAAAGTTCAGGCATGCTTTTTTTATGCGCCCGCGGCACCTACGACTGATACACGTGCACGTCTTGTTGGGGGAACGGAATCGAAATGCCGGCTTCGTCGAAACGGCGTTTGACCTCGCGCGTGACTTCCGTTTTCACTTGCCACCAATCCGCGGTACGTGCCCAGGGCCGGCAAACGATGTTCACCGACGAATCGGCCAACGCGTGCGTGATCACCACCGGCTCCGGACTGGACAGCACCAGTTCGTGGTTCTTCAAAACATCCATGATGATCTGCTCGGCCTGTTCGAAATCGTCGCCGTATCCGATCCCGAATTCCAAGTCCACGCGGCGGGTGTGGTTTGCGGTGATATTGGTGATCACGTTGTTCCAAATCTCATTATTGGGAACATAGATCGTTTGGTTGTCGAATGTACGAAAGGTCGTCGACACCAAATTCATCTTGTGCACCTTGCCGGTGACTCCGCCCGCATTGACCACGTCTTCAACGTCAAACGGTCGGTTGATCAGAATCATCAAACCACTGGCGAAATTGCTTAGCGTTTGCTGCAGTGCCAGACCGACGACCAAACCGGTTGCCCCGATCGCTGCGATGATCGGGGCGATGTCGATTTCCAAAGCCGTCAGAGCCACCGCGAATCCGACCAGCAAAAACACGTTGCGAATCGTGCCCGAAATCAGTCGTTCGGCCAACTGGGACAAACGAATCTTTCGATCCAGCAACCAATTGACGATCGATGCCAGGATTTTGGAAAGCACCCATGACACGATCAAAATGGCAACGAACTTGACCAAGTTCCAAGCCCAACGCTGGCCGCCCTCACGCGCGACAAACCAACCGGTGATGGCCGACCAAGTCGCGGTGGCATCCGATGCATCCAAATCGACGCCGGATACGGCCAACACGTATTGCCGATACGTTTCCACCTCGCCGCCTTTGGCCTGCAGCGAATCCAGGACGATTTCCAAGCGGTCGCTGATCGCCGTTCGTTCGTCTTGGAGGGTCGCGACAGATTCCAGCAATTCGGTTTTCAACGTTTCTGCGGCGGCCGTCGCGTCATCGTCGGACGTTGCCTCGTCTGCTTCCGCTTGCGGATCGGCGTCGTCACCGGGCGGATCTTCTTCGTCCGCCTCGTCTTCCGTTGCATCCGGATCCGTGATGTCAGCCGCGTCAGCGGTCGGACCCAGCGTGCTCTTGGCGGTTTCGGCCATCTCCTGTTCGACTTCTTTCGCGCTGGCGTCGGCCGCCTGCTTGGATGCTTCGGCCTTCTGCAGGATGTCCGCCGCCTGCGTCGGATCCTTCGACTCGATCGCGCTGTTGGTCTTCTTCACCGACAGCTTGGCCGCTGCGATCTGACGCGCTTTGTTCTTCAGCAATTTGAACCAAGCGTCGGCTTCCACCTTCAGCTCGTCTTGATCCAGCGGGCGGACCAAGACCCGCAGGACGTCCAGAGGCACCTCCGGGTTGATCGTCGTCGTGGGTTGGGGCGCTGGCGATTCGGCAGTGGATGCCTCTTTCGACACCGATGCATCTTGAGCGACGGCCGTTCCGACGGCGAAGCACAGCAGAAAGGTCAGGATGAATCGTGAATCAGACAATAATGAACGGATCATTCGTACACGCGTGCGAATCGGATGGGGACGGAATGGCGATCAATCGTTACCTGCAAGACAGTACGAATGATCGAAACGACGACAACCGGTCGCATCCAAACCAATCTCCAGTGCCGTCTATCGCACCGTCGTCGCGTGTCGCTGCGCGAAAGTAAAGCACGACCCACAACTGCTAAACCCGCGTCACGCGATGCCGTTCGCTGTCATCCACTCGTTCTGGGTGTACACTGACACCCACACCGGTCGTCACTCTGGCGGCCTCTTTTCCAGCGGCTCAACTTCTGATTCATCGGGCAACCTTTTATGAGACACTTCGGCCCTCTGTTCCTGGTCAACACCATTGTGCTGTGTGCTTTGACTCTGGATCCCGCCTGCGGGCAATCGATTCCGGATGACGGATCGGTGTTGCCGTTTCCGCCGCAACCGATGGCAAGCGTGACCCAACCGCGACTGCAAGATTCGACCATGCAGTGGCCCAATCCGAAGGAGCGATTGCCCGATGACGCGCCCAACATTCTGGTCATCCTGATCGACGATGTCGGCTTCGGTGTGGCGGAAACGTTCGGCGGCGAAGTCCACACGCCGACGCTTTCCAAGCTGGCCGACGAAGGGTTGCGGTACAACTGTTTTCACACGACCGCCATTTGTTCGCCGACGCGAGCATCATTGCTGACCGGACGAAATCACACTCGCGTCAGTTCAGGGACGATCGCCGAACGCGCGGTAGCGTTCGACGGATACACCGGCGTCATCCCCAAGACGGCTGCCACTTTCGCCGAAGTGCTGAAGCATTATGGGTATCACACATCGGCGTTCGGTAAATGGCACAACACGCCGGCGACCGAAACCACCGCGATGGGGCCCAAAGATCGATGGCCAAACGGTTACGGATTTGAATATTTCTATGGCTTCCTGGCCGGCGAAACTTCGCAATGGGAGCCTCGGTTGGTTGAAAACTACAACTTCGTCGAACCACCGATCGACGAAAGCTATCACTTGACCGAAGATCTGGTCGACAAGGCGTTGAACTGGCTGGACGAACGACAGTCGTTTGCACCGGATAAGCCGTTTCTGATGTACTGGGCACCCGGTGCAGTTCATGGTCCCCACCACGTGTTCCCCGAGTGGGCCGACAAGTACAAGGGCAAGTTTGATGACGGCTGGGACGCCTATCGCAAACGCGTCCATCAACGCCAGTTAGAAATGGGCATCATTCCGCCGGGGACGCAACTGACGCCCCGCGATGAAACGATGGCGGCTTGGGACGACATCCCGCCGGAACAGTTGGCGTTTCAACGACGCGGTATGGAAATCTACGCCGGGTTCGTGGAGCACACCGACACGCAAGTCGGCCGTCTGGTGGAAGGTCTGGAATCGCGTGGGCTGCGGGAAAACACGTTGGTCATCTACATCTGGGGCGACAACGGATCCAGCGCCGAAGGGCAAAACGGATCGATCAGCGAATTGCTGGCCCAAAACAATATCGCCAACACGGTGCAGCAACAGTTGGACGCGCTCGAAAAGATCGGCGGTCTGGATGCCTTGGGAACGCCAAAGACGGACAATATGTATCACGCCGGTTGGGCGTGGGCCGGCAGCACGCCGTTCAAAGCCACCAAGCTGGTGGCGTCGCACTTCGGCGGCACCCGAAATCCGATGGTCGTGTCATGGCCAAAGAAGATTCGTCCCGATGGCAACATCCGGAACCAATTCCATCACGTCATTGATATCGCGCCGACCATATATGAGATTCTGGGAATCGCGCCACCCGATCAGGTCAACGGCCAGAAGCAAATTCCTATCGACGGAACCAGTTTGGCATACACTTTTGAATCTCCGGACGCCGCCGGTCAAAAGGATGCCCAATTCTTTGACAACAACGGCAGCCGTGGCATCTATCGTGATGGCTGGTTCGCCTGCACGTTCGGACCGCTGATCCCATGGAACACACCGGCGTCGGCGCCAAGGATCAAAGCCTGGGATTCCGCGACGGACGCCTGGGAACTTTATCGCCTGGAAGATGATTTTTCTCAGGCCAAAGATTTGGCGGCGGCCGAGCCGGAGAAGCTTGAAGAGCTGAAAGATCAGTTCGCCACGATGGCGGAGAAAAACCAGGACTTTCCCATCGGCGCGGGCTTGTGGCTTCGCTTGTACCCGCAAGATCGTATCGCCACGTCGTATCGACGCTGGGAGTTCACCGGAAATACACGCCGTATGCCGGAGTTCGCGGCGCCGGGGCTCGGACGTGAAAGCAATACGGTCACCATCAAAGTCGATTTGCAGGAAAACGCCGACGGCGTGTTGTACGCACTGGGCGGTGCCGGCGGCGGTTTGACGTTGTACTTGCAAGATGGTCGTTTGAAGTACCTATACAACCTGTTCATCATTGAACAGTACACGGCGGAAACGACCGAGCCGCTGGCGGCGGGCCCCCACACGATTCAGGTCGTGACTCAGATTGAGGGTCCAGGACAGTCAGGCACAGTCAATTTGGTGGTCGATGATCAGCACGTCGCGTCGACAGCATTGAAGCGAACCGTACCGGCGGCGTTCACCGCCAGCGAAACGCTTGACGTGGGGCTCGATCTGGGATCCACCGTCTCGCTGGACTATCTGCAGCAGCGTCCTTACGAAATCGAAGGCACCATCGACAGCGTTGTCGTCACCTTGGATTGATCCAACGACCATCGTTGGCTTCCGCTGCTGCGATGAAGGAATGGTTGATCAGAAATCCATAGCCCATGACGGAGGCTTCGTCGGCAAACACGTTCTGATTTGTGTCATCGGGAAGTGAGACTTCTCGAGTCAGCTACAAGGGACGTACTCAGGTTATGAAAATGGTAGGGGTCGTTGGCGGATGCCCAGGCTGATTTGCGTGCGGCGATGACGGGCTCGCGAGAGCTTCGGCCAGCGAGCATGTTCAACGCTCGATGGATTTCGTGAACTCTCGATCCGTGAGACGGTGTCGGGGCATTGGACTTCCTCCTTGGAGCACTTTGGTAGGTACTCCGGGACGCTGTTCAACGCGTTCCATTTTCGCCAGATCAGTTTGTAAAACATTGCCTGGTGTTCTTTTCGCTTGCTCTTTTTGGACGACGAATGTAGCGAATCAACAAGCGACGGTCACTGGACGCTGCGAACGATTGATTGGGACTTTTGGTCGTCTTGCCCATGGAATCGCGATGCCATGGGGAAGCTTTTGGTAACACATACCCGATCGGGCAACGGACAATGCCGGCGACGCCGGGCTACTGCGAAATTCGCATGATGAGGGGTGATGAGTCGGGCCGCATCTGAGATAATCCGCCGTGCCGGATTCACCGCTGAAAGTTCGGTTTACTTTTGACCGGGGCCTCGGCCCAGATGATCACCGAACACGTCGGCTTGAATCGCCGGATGATCCACGTTCGCATCTCAAACGCAGCCACCCACCAAAGCACCATATCAAGATGTCAGTCATCCTCGGACTCTGGCCGATCGCCGGCGTGACCACCGTCGGCGTCAGCCGTGATGATGCCCGATCGACGATCGCCGCGGCCATCGATGCTGGCATACGGCGATTCGATACCGCATACAGCTATGGGTATGACGGCGAGAGTGATCGGTTGATCGGTGAGTTTCTGCAGGCCGATCGTGATTCCTTTGAACTGATCGGCAAAGCCGGGCAACGTTGGACGCCGGATCGCAAACGCGTTGTCGATGGACGGCCGCAGACTCTGACCGCCGACGTCGAAGAATCGCTTCGTCGCGCAGGTCTGGATCACTTCGATGTGCTGATGTTGCACAGCCCCGATCCCGACGTGCCGCTGTCCGAATCCGCTGCGGCGATCGATACAATGCGTCGTAGCGGAAAAGCCAAACGCATCGGCATTTGCAACGCGGATGAAAACCAGCGGAAACAGTTCGCCGCCGTCGCGGGATGCGATGCGATTCAGTGCCCGTTGAACTTGTTGCAGCAAGATTCACTGGACACATTGATTCGCCCGGCCGCGGCCGACGGTGCCCAGTGTCACGTGTACTGGACGTTGATGAAGGGCTTGTTGGCCGGAAAGATCGGCCGCGATCATCAGTTTCCCGAAGGTGACAGCCGGCCCAAATACGATGTCTTTCAGGGAGAGAAACGCGAAAGAGCGCACCGGATCGTTGATGCATTGCGCGACATCGGTTCAGGGATCGGTCGCAGCGTTGCCAGTCTGTCCATCGGCTGGGCGGTCAGCCAGGACGGCGTCTCCGGTGCACTGGTCGGTGCGCGTCGGCCTGATCAGATTTTGGAAACGGCCGACGCGACCGCCTTGGACGCATCGACGCTGGCGCAGATCGATCAATTGTTGGCCGACGTCTAGCGAGCGGCTGAATTGTTGAATCCGTTCAGCCCGTTTACTTCACCTTCAGCATCCGCTGCAGTGCGACCAAGCTGTGATGCGTCGTTTCATCGTCGACCAGGATTTGGTTGACCACGCATCCGTCACGCAGGTTTTCCAGGCACCAGCACAGGTGGGCCAAGTCGATCCGGTACATCGTCGCGCACATGCAGACGACCGGCGACAAGAAATGAATTTCCTGTTCGGGGTGCTCCGCCTTCAGCCGGTTGACCAAGTGCAATTCCGTGCCGATCGCCCACTTCGTTCCCGGCGGGCTGTTGCGAACCGTGTCGATGATCTTTCCGGTGCTGCCGCTGACATCGGCGATGTCGTTGACTTCGAAACAGCCTTGTTCTTGTGTGAACAAACAATGTAGCGCATCCTGCTTGGTCTACATTCCTCCAACAGCCCGATGTGGGCAACGGGCGACGCCGTCGCTCAAGCTAAACCAGATCGACGAGACCTGTCAGTGGACAAAGCTAATCGCTAAACGAACAAGTGTTTTTTCTACTGCTGGACCCAATCTTGCGAGTCTGGATCGAGCAAAACTATAAAGGTTTTTTTCCACAGTGTTGGCTACTCGACGCAACGCACCGTCTGCGAAAACAAACGATGCGTATCCCGGGTGAGGTGAGCCCCAGTTTTCGCGAAAAGGAATACCGACTCCATCAGGCACAACACCGAATCCACGTCTGGCTGTGCCCGCGGATCCGCCAAGATAAACTGGTTCGTCCCAGTACCACGACGTGGGAACCTGCACAGTCTGATCAAATGCCTTCTCACCGAACAATAGCGTGTTGCTCGTACCTCGACCAAAATCCCGAAAGCTCGAGAATTCGGGAAGATTGCGAATCTTCCAACCATTTGCAGCGAAATCAGTCTTTGCCATCGAATGGCCGCCGGAGCCGTAGTCACCGTAGGTGTCTAGGTGAGGCACCTGGGCGGGACCTCCTCGACTTCGTGAAGGACAATTGAAGACAGCTATACTTGGTAGAAAGACATTGTCGACATAGCAAGCTTGAAGTTCAAGTTGTGGAAAAAGTGCAAAGCACCACGAACCTTCCTGTTTCCAAGGAGAGAACTTGGGAGAACCGACTCCCCAGAAGAACCGCTGACGGGCAAAAAAATCATTGGTGTACGGACGAAAACCCTCACCATCCAAAGCAGGGATCTTTCTATTGGCGCCGCGTCTACCATTTCCAGGTAACACCTTGTGTGCCCCATGAAACAAATGAGTTGCAAGGCCCAGTTGTCGCAATCGCTCTCCACACTGCACACCACGGGCGGATTCTCGACTAGCATTGACTGCTGGAAGAATCAATGCAACCAAAATGGAAGCGATGGCAAAAAAGGTTACCAATTCGATCAATGTTACTGCGGACCGCGTCATGCAAAATGATTGCTGTCTTGATCGACAAATTCTGCATAACATCGATTTCACCCTTTCTTTCCAGACAACTTTATTGATCGCCTCAATATAGGAAAACGCCTGTCTATCATGCAATCAATGAGCAAGCATACACCCGAATACACAATAATAGCTTGGATCGAAACCAACGCTGCTCCATACCGGTCATAGTAACTGACAAGAACATACGGAACACTGAAAAGCATCCAGATTTTCAACGCGATAATCGCGTAGAAGGGAGAATCCCGAGATATCGCAAGCAAAACCACCATTATGCCGAAGAAACAATTCCATCCAACTTTCCATTGCCTACGTTGAACACAAAGAAATTCATGCTCAGGAGACCCCTCGCCCATCACGAACGCCTGAAATCGAAAGATCACACGCTTGATAGCATCAGCAGGAGAATTCTGTAAGCGTTGGAAAAACAGCTTTTGCTTGGAACGCACAAATTCCGATTCTCCTATTTCGTCATACTCAGCACCTGCTGGCGAATTGGCATGAACTGGATGTTGGGCCAAAGATGCGTATTCGGGAACACCATCATCGTCGACGATCAATGCTTGATAGGCATCGAAACCGGCATTCGATTTGATAGGAAAAAAACGCCCGAGTTGGTGATAGCATCGAAAACACCAAGGTAGACCGGCGAGAAGAAAACCAAAGACTAATAGGAGTCGGGTCCTTGCGTTTCTGGACAGCCAGAGTTGCAATATGATTGCAGCAATTCCTCCGACGGTATGTGTCAGTGCACCCACACCGGAAAAAAAACCTTTTGCAAATGCGAATTTTGAGCCAGATTCGTTTCTGGCGTCAATGACGACCATGAGCCAGAGAAGTGTAAGAAATATCAAACCGAAAAGATGGTCATGCGTAAATTGCGCTAAATGGTAAAAATTGGATGCGACGGCAATTGATCCGACAATTGCACCTAGAATAAATCGCCATTGCTTGGCATCGCAAGTTAAGACTGACCCCAAGAGCAGTGGTGGAAACAGAACGCAAGCGATCGTGGTCCACTGTACGCAACCCGCTGCAATCTTGACCCAACGCATGTCGCCCTGGGACGCAGTTAATACAAGGGCAATCAAGGCGGGGATTACAGGAGGCATCCAAGCCGTGGGCCCTGTCGCGCGTCCGAATGGATCTGAGAATCCGTTTCCCAAAAATAGCGAGTATGCAAGGTTCATATACTCCCCACCAAGGTGACCGGAATAGTCCGCAGAAAGTCCCAAGCCTGCTAGGAATGATGAGGACGGCACTTTCGCAATTAGTATGAAGGCTGTGGCCATCAGGGGTACAAAGACGAACCGAAGCGCATCCGCTAGCCCAAAGATCCGTGTTTTCTCTTCGCCCATCTCCACACCAAAACAGCACAAAAAGATAAAAATATTAACGCGGCCACAATGAGCTTCCAACCAAAACGCGAACTCTGCGAAAGCCCGTACGGCTCTCCGATGCCATATCGCGTGAGTTGGAATTGCGAAGGGATCTGTTTAAATGGAGAATATTCGTAGTCAAAATGAAAGTCCAACGCCAATTGCTCAGATCCATCGGGAGTTGCCCAGCGTGTACGGTAAACTTGAGAATCGACGATCCAAGCCTTGTAGTCGTCTGAGTATTTGAAACTATTCGCTATATCACATTTCGCTCTGTCACCGCTCTTATTCCCTTCTTCAAAGGTGCCTGATTCGATCTGATAGTGTCTGTCACTTCGAAGCCTAAACACACCGCTTCGCACGCGCCAACTCGAATTCTCAGGGCGTGTGTTTTTGACTTCGAGCACGACGATGGAATCTCCTTCTTTAGAAACTCGTGTTAACTCTGCATCTCCGTTTAAGATCGCCGTAAATAGACGCCGATCACCAACACGAACTCCCGCTGCGGCCGGAGAAAAATCCAGCCGAAGCGAATCTAAGTGCGGTGAAGGACGACTGGCCTGTTCCGCATCCATGGCGAAAAGAGTTTTGAGTCGCCAGGGCTCCTCCTGTGAGGGGCGGCCAATCAAAAAGAAATAGTCATCGTTTCGCCCAAAGACTCGTTCACCGGTTCCGTCATCCTGATACTCAAGCGAAACAGCATCAGTACCGCACCTTTCGTGAACGGAAACTTGCGGCGCACTTTGTTCGCCGTCGACAATCTCCATGTACGTGCGCTCAACCAGGTAGCAGTGCATGCGTTTGGCAAACTTTTCATACCCCCGCAACACGTCCTTGGGTAATGTCTCTGACGCACCGGCAGGCATGCATGGAAAACTGAACAGCAATAGGCAACTTGTGAAACGGCACGGATGACTGGTATTGAACAAACGGAGAAACCATGAAGAACAAACTCGAAGCACGAACACTAATCGATTCAATATTCCCACTGGAAACCTCCACCTTGATGAGAAACTTGAGAAACACGAGGGGAAACGCAAATCGACGATGAAAAAATTGCGATTCCCCCCCCCAGTTCGTTTCTCTGTATTGTCTTCCAAAATCTGAATTCAGGACGTAGAGTTCAGCCTAGGGCCACGACTCCGTCGTGCAATAGCAGTTAATGTTTTGGTATCGCTCGCACCTGCAATTTCGGCATCCATAGCCGAGGGGGTGGCAAGGTTCATTGCACATCATCATGTCTTGAAAACATGCCTCTAAATCTGCTTCGTTGCAATAGAGTAAGCAATACTCATCGTGGTCTTTGTAAGCGTTTACACTGGAAGAAAGCCCTGCAACAATCGCTGCGATCGCAAAACAGATGGTGCGATACCGGTAAACTCTTTGATTCTGAACCATCAATCCACCTTGCATAAATTGGAAATGAAACGGTGATTCACGAAATTCTGCCTTGCGAATCGTAGGTGTTCTTCCCTGGAAAACCGTGGGTCACTGGGCAGTGTCACTCTTTGTATGGGACCGGAGTCTTACACCGACAAATTGTTGCCACCGTGGGCAGACGCTATCGGTGCTGATGTGTTCTGGGGCAACCGTGTGTAGGTACGATTAGTAGAAATGTCTTGTTAGGCACGACCTGAATATAGTATTCCTAAGTAGGATTGCGTTGTATTTTGAGCGGGCGACAGTGCGATTGATGGGTCATTATGCGTCTTGCAATGAGTTGGAACTATTCCGCGTAAAAATCCGGATCGATTCTGTCACCGTTTTTGACGAATATTCAACCCATATATCGACTCGCTGTGGCGACCTTATGTGTCTTGCGGCTTCCGAGTTAATACTGATCTCTATTGTCTTATTGGAACTGCTCTGTAGTTTTCCTTCCGCCCCTTTCACCACAATGCAGGAACAGGTCACCTGGTGCCCAATAATCTCTGCCTCGACATGCGTGTCATTTTGAAGGGCAACTGACAGGGTCTGATCGTGTTCTTGATCAATGCTTTGATAAGCGAGCTCCTAGCGGTTGGGAACAATCAGAATCCCATCTTCACTCGCTGCCAATAGACTGAAAAGCTGAGGTGAGAACATGACTGCTAACATCGCCGAGAGCAGAATCAAGATTCTGGCAGATTGGTTCACCCACATTTATGAAATCCATCGGTAATTTGGTTCGGAAATTCAAACGCCAGCACTATACAAGTGTAAAAGACTATTCGATATTCTCTCGACGCAAAGGTCCCCCCCTTCGTTTTGAATTGATGAAGAGTGCGGAAAGCTTCGATAGTATCCTTGTTTGTCCCCAATGACGTAGGGGGCTAGTTGCTCAATGTATCGAAATCGCAATTCGAGCGATTTCGATTCCTGGTGAGCAAACCGAAACTCGATGACGGCCACGATCGCAGAAGGAGCAGGTTCTGATTCACCCAAGGCGTCAATGTTGATACGTAGCCCAACTAGGTTGCTTCCGTTTGGAAGCGAACAGAACACCAGCTGCGGTTGGATGCAATCACAGGAAGACACCATTGATTCGAGTTTGGAATTTGGCGAATTGAATGATTCTTCTAAAGGGAGAATATAGGTGTATGGACGGTCTCGTTAGATTAAGCCCAGGTCGATGCTTGGACTCAGCGGTTTCTTTGCAAAAGGCCGACGATGCTGGCTTGGCGAAGGAGTCCCCATTTGGTTTTGAAAATCTTTACCACACCCTCCGCAAAGGGTCATGATGCACAGTGCGAAAAGACCAGCAATCCTTCTACTCGCTGCGCGATACCTTTGACTCGCTAAAACCAATTTCTCACCCCTTCACCATCGAGCTGGACAGACCGACTATCTTGCCCTTGGTTGTACCCCCCCCCCCCCCCGGCGCGGTCAAGTCTTTCTTGGTCAAACTGAGGTTTGAGAAGAAAACGACCGACTCCCGGCATGGCAGTGTTAGACAGTCAAGTATGTTCAAAAGACCTGTGACGTGTCAGATCGTCGGGCATGTCAATCATTGACCACCCAGCGACATCAATCAGCGGCGAAAGAAGATGAACCGTCATTGATCAAGCGGAACCAGGATTTTGCTTCAGAGTTCCCACGCTTTGGATACCGACTGATCACGCGATTGCTGCGAAGTGAACCGTTTTCCAAACCCGCTCCCTCATATGCGTGTGCCCAAGAATTGGGCCACTTCATCGGATTCACTCACCAATTCCTTAGCCTGTTTACTTCACCTTCAGCATCCGCTGCAGTGCGACCAAGCTGTGATGCGTCGTTTCATCGTCGACCAGGATTTGGTTGACCACGCATCCGTCACGCAGGTTTTCCAGGCACCAGCACAGGTGGGCCAAGTCGATCCGGTACATCGTCGCGCACATGCAGACGACCGGCGACAAGAAATGAATTTCCTGTTCGGGGTGCTCCGCCTTCAGCCGGTTGACCAAGTGCAATTCCGTGCCGATTGCCCACTTCGTTCCCGGCGGGCTGTTGCGAACCGTGTCGATGATCTTTCCGGTGCTGCCGCTGACATCGGCGATGTCGTTGACTTCACGCGGGCATTCCGGGTGCACCAAGATCTTGATGCCGGGATGGTTCTTGCGAAAACCCTCGACATGTTCGGGCCGGAACATTTGGTGAACGCTGCAGTGGCCTTTCCACAAAATCACACGGCTGTCGCGCAGTGCCTGTTCGGTGTTCCCCCCCAGTTCCAACGCATAGGGATCCCAGACGGGCATTTGTTCGGTACCGATGCCCATGCCCAACGCGGTGTTGCGGCCGAGGTGTTGATCGGGAAAGAAGAAAACGCGATCGCCCCGTTCAAACGCCCAGTCCATCACCGATGCGGCATTGCTGCTGGTGCATACGATGCCGCCGTGGCGACCACAAAACGCCTTTAAGCTGGCCGCACTGTTGATGTAGGTCACGGGAATCACGCGACTGGTGTCGATGATTTCGCCCATGTCGGCCCAAGCGTCTTCCACCTGGGCGATCGCCGCCATGTCGGCCATCGAACAACCGGCCGCCATGTCTGGCAAGATTACGGTGACCCGGTCGCCGCCACGTGATTCCAATTTTTCCGGACGGTTGGCCAAGATGTCGGCGGTTTCCGCCATGAAGTGCACGCCGCAGAAAACGATCGTGCGGCACGTTTCGCTGGACGCAGCCAACTCGCTCAGCTTGTAACTGTCTCCCCGCAGGTCACAGTGCTGGATGACTTCGTCCTGTTGATAGTGGTGACCCAACAGCAACAGGGAATCGCCCATCGATTGCCGCACCGCTTCGATCCGCTGATGCAGTTCGTCGGATTCCAATGTTTTGTACGAAGCCAACGGGTGCAGCGAATCGTCTTTCGCAACTTTGGCTGTTGGCAATGCAGTCATCGACTTTTTCGGGGCTCATTTGATGGGGAATGGTGGGGCGGAACACCGGCTTTGGAACCGGTCGGCAATGCCTAGCGATCGCCGTGCTCCATAGGGTCCATTGTAGGTTCCACCACCGAAATCGACCATGGACAGACGCGTCGGATTTCAGCCGCCGATTCGGCATCGGGAACAAATACCCGCAAATCTGAGGCCGAAAAAGCATCCAAATCCACGTCGCCCGCAGCCCGAAATTCGCGTTCCGCCGTCCAGTCGACGGTCTTTCCGCGAGCTTGGGAACGATAGCGATCCGCTTCGTCCAGCCTCGACGACTGTTCGGGATCGCCGTACACGACCGGGCGAATTCCGCAGTCCAAAGCCGCTGATTTCCGGATCGCGATGCCAAACGGCAGGTAATCCCACCGCCGCAGGTGCGACCGATACGATCGGCGTTGCATCAATTCGCTGACCGAAACGGCGGAAAAGCAAACGACGGGATACTGGTGCGACGATGCGACCGCAGATGCCACCAGACGCCGTGTCGTGATGATTCGATGAAGCGTCCCCAGGGCACTCCGGTCCCGGTCGACCGACAACAGACAATCGTCCATCCATTGCTGGGACGTCTGGCCCGGCCAGGCTCCGGTGCAAGGTCTTGTGCAGTGTACCAGCCACCGGTCCGATTGCTGAATCCAGTCGGCATCGGTGTGGATCCAGCCACGATCGCTGACGGGATGGTCACCGCCGGCGACGTCTTGGTCGTACATCCAGTGCCCGACGGCACCGCCGCGGATCAACGGGCCGGATGCACAATCGGCCAGTCCGGTCACCGCGATGCGAACGTTCGGGGACGGTCGCAATTTCAATCGTTGCGTGATGAAACGCTGGATCGATCCGCCGCGACGAACGTACAACGCATCGATTGCGTCACAGTTTTGAATCAAACACCGATCGCCGGCGGTCGTGTCGCTGCGTTTGCGGTCACGGCGTTTGCCGTTCCCACGCTGCGGCGATGATTGTCGGTCGGTCTCGCCCGGCGACGGGGGAACACAAGGCGACAAAACCCCCAGTGACGCGCCGAACAATTCCGCGGCTCGGCTGGCCCAAGGCAGCACGGCGGATCCCGCCGAAACGACAAAGGCCGCGTTACGATTGCGGGCGTCGGTCATGATCCGCCGCAAACGTTGACAGACCTGTCGTCGACGGTGCGGATCATTGCCAAGCCGGCTGCACGTCAGTCCAATCGTTCGCTCAATCCTGGTCCGTCGACGAAGCCAACGAAGTTCATAGCCGTCACGACGACAGGCGTCGGCAAAGCCTGATGTCACGATCTCCGCGTCGACGTTCGCATTGCCGTCGCTGGTATCGTCGGTTCGTTTATCTGGACGGGTCCGAGTGTCCATGGGCCAGGGCCCTCCTGGTGCTGGCCGAGTGACTTGGGGTCCATCCACCTTTCGATTCACGCTTCGTGACGGCTTTGCGTGTGTCACCGGCCGCGGTGGATTATAAACGTCCCTGTCTTGCACTTCGACCAAGGAATTCCGATGACACACCCTGACTTTGCCAAGAAGTTTCATTCCAATGTTCTCAACTCGCTCGCGCCGAATCCCGCCAGACAGACCTCCGGCCCGCGGCCGATGATTTCCGTTTGCAGCATGATCCGTTGGTCCGCCGCCATCGTTTTGGGACTCCTTTGCACGGAAATTTCTATGAAGGCATCCGCCGACGAAGCAGCGACAGCCGTCATCGACATCTGGGACGGCGACGCACCGGCTTGGAATGCACCGCAGGCCGAGGAGAGTGACACCAGCGGACCGGACGGTCGTAAAGTCGCCGGTCGCTCGGTGATCCGTCTGGGAAATGTGTCGACACCCCAGCTGCACGTTTATCCCGCCCATGCCGACGGACCGGGCACATCGACGGTCGTGATCGCGCCGGGCGGCGGCTATTCGATCCTGGCGTGGGATTTGGAAGGCACAGAGATCGCGGCGTGGCTGAATTCCGTGGGAGTCGACGCGGTAGTGTTGAAATACCGCGTGCCGACTCGATCGGAGGACCAGAAATGGCTGGCGCCGGTCCAGGACATTCAGCGGTCGATCGTGATGCTGCGAACCAGCAAAGTCAGCGGCGTGAACGCACAAAAGATTGGCGTTTTGGGGTTTTCGGCCGGCGGGAACGCATCGGCGCGGGCGTTGACGGCGTCGACGCTACACTATGCCGCACATCGACCGGGCGACGGCAAAATTCGGTTCCAGCCCGACTTTGGCGTGCTGGTTTATCCCGCCTGGTTGGTCGAATCGGATGAAGATTTGACACTGATCGACGAGATCACGGTTGACAAAAACACGCCACCGGCGTTTTTTGCACACGCCATTGATGACCGTGTCAGTTGCCTGTCCAGCGTGGCGTTGTTCACGGAAATGAAGCGAAACGGGATCCCGTCGTCGCTGCACGTGTTCAGCGGTGGTGGACACGGGTTCGGTCTGCGTCAGGCCGATTCCCCGACCGATCAATGGCCCGACCTGTGTGCGACTTGGTTGCGTCAGATCGGCATGGCCAAGTAGCCCGGCGACAATCAACGCCGGGCGCTGCGTCGCTGAACCATCGACCTATTTCCACGACGCAAGAGATCACAAACAAGGATGCGCCCGGTGTTACAGCCACAGCCGATTCAGCCCGATTGCCCCGATGGCGACGGCGAATCCAACGGCACTGATTCTGCCTCCGATGAATCATCGGCCCGGGACCCCGATCCCACGCTGTCGCAAGCGCCGATGAAGCCCGGTGAAGAATGGGCCAACGCGCTGTCGCACGGCGGCGCTTGTCTGGCGGCCGTGATCCTGGGTGTGATGTTGGTCGCCAAAGCATGGCGGGTCGACACGACGATGGGGATCGCCTGTGCCGCGTATGCGGTGTCGGTTGTGGGAACGTTTCTGGCGTCGACGCTGTCGCACACCGTGTTTCGCCAGCCTTGGTTGAACCGTTTCCGTGCCTGGGATCAAGCGATGATTTATTGCATGATCGCGGGCACCTACACGCCCATCATCGTCGCCCACGCGGGACCGACGAATCGAATCTGGCTAAGCATCGCGGTTTGGACGGCTGCGCTGACCGGATTTGTCGCCAAGGTGGCGCTGCGACACCGGATCAACGGAATCAGCACGGTCACCTATTTGATGCTGGGCTGGTTTCCCGCGGTGCCGTTGATCGGCCAAGTCCCACGGGCATTGGCGTTGGGCATGTTTGCCGGTGGAGTGCTGTATTCGATCGGGGTGATCTTCTTGATCAACGACCGTCGATTTCGATACGCCCACGTCGTCTGGCACGCCTTTGTGATGGCGGCCGCTTTCGTGCACTACCGGTGCATCGATTGGTATTGCGTCGACTTGGCGATGGCATCGAGGTAAGCGACGGTCGTCGGATCGCTAATTTCGCGTTTTCCAGTCGAATCCGTTCAGGCTGGACAGTGCCAGTGCCAACGCGTGGGTTCCGTCTTTGGCGTGCCCCTGTGCGGCGACCGCTTGATAAAGCTGCTGAGCCAGCGCCAAGCCCGGCATCGACAATCCCATGCGTCGGCTTTCGGCGAGCGCGATCCCCATGTCTTTGATGAAGTGTTCGACAAAAAAGCCGGGGTCAAAGTTGTTGTCGATGATGCGAGGCCCCAAGTTGGACAGTGACCAACTGCCCGCCGCACCGCTGCCGACACTCTTTAACACGGTCGGCAAGTCCAACCCCGCGCGGTGGCCATAGATCAACGCTTCGCAGACGCCGATCATGCCGGTGCTGATCAAAATCTGATTGACCATCTTGGTGTGTTGGCCGGAACCCGCGTCGCCTTGATGCACGACCGTTTTGCCCATCGCGTCCCAGCACGGCTGCAGCGCCGCTACCGCCCCGGCATCGCCACCGATCATGATCGACAGCGTGCCCTTTTTGGCACCTTTGTCGCCACCAGAAACCGGTGCGTCCAAAGCCAACACGTCTCTCTTGGCCGCAGCCTGGGCGATTTCCACGGCCAACGAGGGCTGGCTGGTGGTCATGTCGACGATGATGTTCCCACTGTCGCATCCGGCCAAGACACCGGTATCTTCGTCCAAGATCACCGAGCGAACGTCGTGGGGAAAACCCACAATGGTGAAGATCACATCAGACGTCTCGGCTACCGCACGAGGGCTGTCGGCCCATGTCGCGCCGCGCTCGATCAACGCCTCGGCTTTCGATCGCGTTCGATTGAACACGGTTGCCGAAAAGCCCGCGTCGATCAGATGCCCGCACATGCTGGCACCCATCACGCCGGTTCCAATCCATCCGATGCGTGTCTTTCCGGGTTCGATCGCGTTGACGGACATCATTGCCTTTGAATTGCGAAGGTGAAAACGTTGTCGGCCGAAACGGATCTTGTGAACGATGGCAAAGCCTTGTGGACTTTGTCATCGCTTCAAGTGATGCGCGAATCAAATCCGGGGCTTGGCTAGCCCATCGTGGCCAGTTGCTGAATGAACGCGCCTTCGTTGACCGTGGGCCGTTCCAAGCGTCCTTGATAGTTGTAGGACAACCGCATGTTGTCCAGCCCCATCAGGTGCAAGATGCTGGCGTGGATGTCGTGCACGTGCGCACGATCCCTTACCGCGTACAAACCCAGTTCATCGGTCTCGCCGATCGTCTGGCCGCCCTGGACGCCGCCGCCGGCCATCCACATGGTGAAGCCGGTCGGATTGTGGTCGCGTCCGTCGCCCTGTTCGCTCATCGGCGTGCGTCCGAACTCACCGCCCCACAAGACCAAGGTTTCATCCAGCATGCCGCGTTGCTGCAAATCGGTCAGCAATCCCGCGATCGGCCGGTCGACTTCCCGGCAATACTTGCTGTGGTTGCCTTCGATGCCTTTGTGAGCGTCCCATTTGCTGCCCGCGCCGCTGTAAAGCTGGATGAACCGCACGCCGCGTTCGACCAATCGGCGTGCCAGCAAGCAAATGCGGCCGTACGGTCGGGTGGTGTCATCGTCCATGCCATACAGTTGGTGTGTCTGGGCCGTCTCTTGCGACAGATCCACCGCCTCCGGTGCAGACGCTTGCATGCGATAGGCCAGTTCGTAGGATCGAATCCGCGCATCCAATTCGCTGACTTCTGGCAACCGGCTGGCGTGACGGCGATTGATTTCTGCGATCAGATCCAGCTTTTCACGTTGCCGAATGTCGCTGATTTGTTTCGGCGTTGAAAGATTGCGAATCGGCTGGGTCGGATCATCGCTGCCCACCGGTGTTCCCTGGAACGTGGCCGGCAAAAAACCGTTGCCCCAGTTGCGAACCCCATTGACCACCGGCGTCGTGCGGTCTTGCATGACGACGAACGCGGGAAGGTCCGCATCGCCGGTGCCCAGTCCATACGTTGTCCATGCCCCCAGCGACGGACGCCCGCCCAGGATGCTGCTGGTGTTCATCAGGTTGCAGCCGCCGGCGTGGTTGATGCCTTCGCCGTAGCAAGAACGAATGACGGCCAGTTTGTCGGCGTGCTGTGCGACGTTGGGGAACCAATCGCTGATCTCCAGCCCACTTTCGCCATAGCGATCCCACTTCCGCTTGCACGCCAGCAACGCGGTGTTCTTTTCGCCCATCGCCGTGATCGGTTCCTTGAAACTGCTGGGCAACGGTTGGCCGGCAAGTTCATTCAACAACGGCTTGCGATCGAATGTGTCCAGTTGGCTGGGGCCGCCTTCCATGAACAGAAAGATGACGCTTTTCGCCGTCGCCGCATGGTGAACACCGCCGCCGGCCAAGGTGCCCGCGGCGGCCGATTGCTGCGCCAACATGCTGCGCAGGGCCAGCGCCCCAAACCCCGCACCGGCGTTGACCAAAAAGTCGCGACGGTCACGCAGGATGCGATGGTGCGGGACGCCGATGCGATCACACAGCGATGAAGTCATGGGCGATACCCGGGAAAGTGTTAAATGAACAAAAAGTGCAGGATCATTCGACGAACAAAAACGCGTTGGCGTTCAACAACACGTGGCAAACGTCGCGGCATCCGTCGTCACCCGCCTGGACCAACGGCGACAATAATTCAACGTCATCGTCGGACATCGGTTGGCATGTCAGGATCAGGGCCGCATGACGAACGAACTGTTCCGCCCAATCGCCCGAATCGCGGTGGATGCCATCGCGGCGAAGGTCCGCTTGGACACGATCGGCATACTTTTCGGACACATGAATCAGACGATCGTTGTTGATCATCATCAACGACTGGGTGGCGGTGATCGTGACGTCGCGGCGTGCGGTGCCGACGATCCCAGTCGGGGCATCCATCAACTGCAGCATCTCGTCACCCGTGTTACGTTTCCGCTGCAGGTAGATCGTTCGACGCGGCGGCGCTCCGCTGGGACTGGGGCCACCGATCTGGTGATTCACTTGGTCCATCACCGCCAGCAGCGTGTCCCGGTACTGTTCCGCATCTAAACGCCGGACGCTGCGACGCCACAGCAGCCGATTTATCGCGTCGATTCTTTGGCCGTCGGCACGTCGCGGATGATGGGCCGATTGCCGGTACGTTTCGCTCAGCAGGATTTCACGCTGCAGCCGTTTCAAATCCCAACCGGTTCGCTGCAGTCGATCGGCCAGGTAGTCCAGTAGTTCCGGATGAGTCGGCGGGGTCCCGAGCGCGCCAAAGTCATTGGGCGACGCGACGATGCCACGGCCGAAGTAGTGTTGCCAAATGCGATTCGCGATCACGCGAGCGGTCACCGGATTTTCCGGCGACGTCATCCAACGTGCCAGCGCCAATCGTCGTCCCGTCGATGTCGGGTCGGATGGGGGTGGGGCGACATCCAGCGGCATTCCGCCATAGATCTCCGGGACCTCCGGTGCAAAGCTTCGTCCGCTATGTCGGCCTGGTAACCGCGTGGGACGAATGTCACCCGACGCATCGGCGACTGTCATCACAGGACGTGACGGTCGCGGGCTGTATCCCAGTTGTTTCAATTCCGCGATGATCTCGCGTCGCCGAGCGGTGGCTTCTTTGCCGATCGTCTTTTCAATTTCGCTGTCGCGTGCCTGTCGATCCAACACCTGCAAGTGAACCAGGTGCGCGATTTGTGATTCGTAACTGTTGCGTTGATCGGCCGGCTTGTCGTACATCGCCAGCACTTCGTCCGGAAACAATTCCGCCGCGGCGCGTCCTGCTTTTTCTAACGCTTCGGAATCGATCGTGGCCAACTCGGCGACCAGCGATTCGATTTTGGTTCTGTTTCGGGCGTCCGCGGTATCGGAAATCTTCGGGTTGGTGATGTCGCGGAAAATCAACGGTTCGAACACGCTGCGGAAATGGAAATAATCGCTGCGTGGGATCGGATCGAACTTGTGATCGTGGCATTTTGCACAAGCCAAACCGGTCGCCAAAAAGACATCGGCGGTGACATCGGTCAATTCGTCAACGATGACTTCCCACTGGCCTTCGGCATCGCGTTGGTTGTATTCGTAAATGCCTTGTCGCAAGAATCCGGCGGCCGTCAGTGCTTCTTCGCTGTTCGGATCGACTTCGTCGCCGGCGATTTGCATCGTCACAAATTCGTCGTACGGCATCGCCGTGTTCCAAGCGTTGACGACCCAATCGCGATATCGGTGCGCCGACGCGCGAAAGGCGTCTTGGCGATAACCGTCCGATTCGGAAAAGCGAACCAGGTCCAACCAAAACCGCCCGATCCGTTCGCCGTGACGCGGGTCGGCCAGCAACCGATCGACGGTTCGTGCGTAGGCATCGGGCGAATCGTCTGCCAAGAAGTCGTCGATGTCACTTTGACCGGGTGGCATTCCGGTCACGTCATAGAACAACCGCCGCAGCAACGTACGCCGATCCGATCGTGGGGCTCGCGACAAACCGGCTGTTGCGAGCGCATCGTCGATGTATCGGTCGATCATTCCGGCCGCCGCGGGGAAGTCGCCTGTGGGGACCATGCCGATCGGTGGAACGGTGCGAACCGGTTCGGCAGCCCAATAGTCCTGTGCATCGGAATCCGAGTCGGAATCGTCGCCGGCGTGACCAAAGGATTCCGGCCAGTAAGCACCCTGGTCGATCCAACGACGAAGGATCTCGGTCTCCGATTCGGTCAGTGGTTCATCGGGCGGCATTTCCAGACCGTCATAGCGAATGGCCGCCATCAGCAAACTGGCATCCGCGTCGCCGGGGATCACGGCCACGCCGCTGTCACCTCCCTGGGTGATCGTGGTCGCCACGTCCAAACGCAAACCGCCTTCGCTTTCCGTTTCGCTGTGGCATTCATAGCAACGACGAATCAGCAGCGGTCGGACTTCGCTTTCAAAAAACTTGGCATTCGAGCGAGAAGCTTCCACCGACACCAGCGTCGCGTCGGCCGATTCCGCCGCCCGCATGGCACCGATCAGCCCGCATAGAAAGACCGAGAGACCGATCGCGAGTCGCGCCGCCGGGGTACGAAGGCATCGGTCGAGGGATCCGCGCGTCATCAAACGGCGCCTCTGGCGGTGGGAAGGTGCGGAAAGGCGGGGCAGGGTGGGGGGGACGCATGTGGCGAAACGCACCGCTATCGCCGATCGACGGGGGCGGCGCGGGCCGTCATGCCACACCAGCTTAATGGATCGCCGGGGCCCACGGCAAGAAAAATGGGGGCCGCCACCGGTATCCGAATCGGGGGGCGAAGCGATCACGTCGATGCCCAGCACCGATATCTCGCGATGGCTGAGAATGTTCCGCGGCGTCTACAGAAACGAATCGACCGACGTCACCAGAATCTTACCGTCGCCGATGCGTCCGCTGCGGGCGACTTGGGTGATCTTCTGCAGGACTTCTTCGTACCGCGAATCGTCGACCCACATGGTGATTTCGACTTTCGGCAAAAACGCTTCGTCGTATTCGGTTCGCTGGTATTCGTCCAAGTAGCTTTTCTGGCGACCGTATCCCTTCACTTCCGTCACCGTCAGGGCCTCCAGCGGAGCACGGCGAAGCGACGCCAGCACTTTTTCGGCCAGATGAGGTCGGATGACGGTGATGATCTGCTTCACGACGATGGGTCCGTATCGCAAACGATCCGCCTTGACGGCTATCGTTTTTCGCTGGGGTCGGGCACGTATCGGAATTGTCCCTGATTCTTCTTCGCGATCAAACGCATCCGCGTCTCGCCTTCACGATTGTGGTAACTGATCGTGTGAACGATGCTGATCGGGTTTGCGTCGCCGAACAAGTTTTCGACCCGGTTTTCTTCGTCCAACAGTTCGACGATCCCCTGCGGGAATTCACCGTCGGACAGCAAGAAGATCACGTCGGGTTTCAGCCCCAGTGCGAAACGCAGGGCGTCGTACGGGGCGCGGCCTTTGTCGATCTTGATCCGCATCGCCCACTGACGCAGTTTCTCTTTGTTTTCCGGCGTCGCCAAGACACTACGTGGTTCGTCGCGGTTGGCGTCGGACAACCGCATGTAATCGCTTTCGGCGTCAAAGAAGACCACATAAAAACGCTGGTCGGCTCGCAGTGCCGCGATCGAACGCAACAATTCCAAACGTGCCGATGCGAACGCGTCGCCCATGCTGCCCGAACTGTCGACCAGATAAACAAAGTGATTGCCGCCGCCCTTGATGCCGCAGAATTCAATCTTCTCCATCGAATCACCGCCGGCCAACGACATCGCCGTCCCGCTGGACTGGCTCAGCGAACGTGCCGCCGGCGTCACCGCCACCGGTGCATCGGACGGGTCGGGCGAAAACGATGCCGCGTAGACTTCCCCCACGGGGCTCAGCTCATACTGCACATCGGTCGTCGACGGATCCTCCGGCTGGACTTCCGGTTCGTTCGTTTCGATCGACAGGGTTTCGATGGTCGGTTCGGGATTCGGATCGCTGGGCGAACCCGTCATCGCGATCTGGTCTTTGGGCCGTGTCGCTTGCAGCGTCATCCAACCCAAGATCAACAACAACACCAAGTGCACACCGCCACTGATCAGCCACGGCATCGGCCGCACACGGCGCCCCGCTTCGTCCTCCTCCGATTCCTCGGCATCGACCAAATCGGGGCCGTCGCCGTCTTGATCAGAATCATTGGCCAATGCCAAATCGTGTTCCGCCGCGTCCAACGTCTGCTCGATCGACAACGCCGTCGCGTCCAGCCTGCTGAAATCGGGGGCCTCGGCATCGGGGCCCACCACATCGGACGACGCTGTGCGGGCGGTCACTTGGTCTGGCCCGTCGCCATCGGCGGCGGAATCGGGCGTTTCGGTCGGATCGACGGCGGAATCCGCGTCGCCGGAGCGATCGAAATGGGGGCGGCGAATCTCGTCGTGCGGCGAATCCCGTCGAACTTGCGGTTGGTCCAACAAAGCGGATCCAGCGGTCGGTTCGATCACCGCCTGGCCGATCGGCCCGCCCATCGAAACGGCTTGGGCCGCCGCGACGTCGTTCCAATCGGTAAAGCGTGGCGGATCGGCCACCGCCGTTGCCCCGCCGTCGGTTTCGTCCAGCTGACGCAACAGCGATTCCAACTGTTGTTCCTTGGCCCTCAGTTCGGCCAACGAACGCTGTTGGCGGACCCGACGTAGTTCACCTTCAATGGCCTTTCGTCGCTGAACCGGATCGTCGGGCCAGCCGTCGGTCGGGTCTTGATCGGCGGGATCAGGGGCTTGCGAATCGGTCAAAGTCAATCATCCCATCGGCAACTGGTGTACACCCGCCTATTCTGACAAGGTCCGTCCGGCTTGCAAATCCGGTCCGCCCTGCAATCCGGTTCTTCTTGTAGAACGAATTTATCCACGACACAGACGGCGTTTAAGGCAATTCGCGTCGAAGCGATCCACGAACCGCCTTTGCCACGCTCGCCGGCTGCGACTCGTATCCCCCGTCACTCAATCACCTTCATTTTGTCACCGGATGACTCAGCCTCTGCCCGACACGCCCGGCTTTCAACAGGCGGCCGCGAAAGTCAAAACGTTTCCGACCAGCCCCGGCGTCTATTTGATGAAAGACTCCGCCGGGGTGGTGATCTATGTCGGCAAAGCAAAGAACCTGCGCAGCCGCGCGGGCAGCTATTTTTTGAAAGCCGCCGCCGAAGACATGCGGACCGCCGATTGGATCGGCGAAATCGCGGACATCGACTTCTTGGAAACCGACAGCGAAGTCGACGCGTTGTTGACCGAATCACGGCTGATCAAAGACATCCAGCCGCGGCACAACAAAGATCTGAAGGACGACAAGACGTTTCCGTACCTGATGATCACCACCCGCGAAGAATTCCCACGCGTGGAGGTCACCCGCGAACCCAAACAAAAAGGCGTCAAACTGTACGGCCCCTTCACCAGCGCCGGTGCATTGCGGGGGGCCATCCAAGTGATGCAGCGGATTTTTAAATTTCGCACTTGCAGTCTGGACATCAGCGAATCGGACGAACGTTGGAACTGGTTCCGACCGTGTTTGCTGGCCAGCATTCAACAGTGCACCGCGCCGTGCAATTTCCGCATCAGCAAGGAAGATTATCGACGCGACATCCGGCGGCTGCAAACCTTCCTGGAAGGCGGGCGAACGAAACTGTTGAAGGAAATGACCCAGGAGATGCAGTCGGCCAGCAAGAACCTGGACTTCGAACGAGCGGCCGTGTTACGGGATGAGATCCGGATGCTGGAGCGTCTGGACGAACGCGGCGAACTGGACACCCATGCCCAGCCGGAGGTCTTTTATATCGATCCGAAAAAGGGCCTGGCGGGATTGCGCAAAGTGTTGCACCTGAGCGAAACGCCGCGGGTGATCGAAGGCGTCGACATCGCGCACCTGGGTGGCGGCCAGACGGTTGCCAGTCTGGTGCAATTCATCGACGGTCTGCCTTTCAAACCTGGCTATCGACGCTTTCGCATCAAGGACGTTTCGGGGATCGATGACTTTCGCAGCATCTATGAAGTCGTTTCGCGACGTTTCCGCAAGCTCAGCAACGACGGCGAAACGTTCCCCGACATCCTGTTGATCGACGGCGGTAAAGGCCAATTGAACAGCGCGATGGCGGCGTTCCGTGACCAGGAAATCACTCCGCCCACGGTGATCAGTTTGGCCAAACGCGACGAAGAAATCTTTCGACCGGGCGAAAGCGAACCGATCCGGCTTAGCAAAAGTGCCTTCGCCCTGCGGTTGTTGCAGTACGTCCGCGACGAATCGCACCGCTTTGCCCAGCACTATCACCACATCCTGCGGTCCAAAGCCACGCTGGATGATCGCTAGGCCGATTTGTTTTCGTTCGCCTATTCCCAAAATCCGGCCAATCTGACATCGGCGACCGGACGACCTCAAAAATGGTCGCAGTCCTGCTCCGGCGCAACGACACGTCCCGACTTGATGCTAAACTGTGCCGTTTCACCAGCCAGCGCGGAACGCCTGTTTTCCAGGCTCGGCCGCGAATCAAACCTGCCTGCCCCCCTCTTTTTCCGGAGAAACCAGCCATGTCCCGAGTCGCCATCCACTCACGCCGTCGTTTCCTGCAAGCCATGGCGGCCACCGGCGCGGCCGGTGTTTCCCTGGCCGCATCGCCGCGATCGATGGCCGCGATCTCGCCGAACGAACGCCCGGTCTTTGCAACGATCGGACTGCGCAATCAAGGGTGGACGATCACCAGCAAGTCGTTCAAGTACGCCGATTTTGCCGCGCTGGCCGACGTCGATGCGAATGTTCTGGGTGAGAACATCGAGAAGGTCAAAGAACGCCAGGGCACGGCTCCCGAAGGTTATGCGGATTACCGCAAGGTGCTGGAACGCAAAGACATCGACGCCGTCATGATCGCGACGCCCGATCACTGGCACACCAAGATCGCCGTCGAAGCCATGCTGGCGGGCAAAGACGTCTACTGCGAAAAACCCCTGACGCTGACGATCGATGAAGGCAAATTGATCGAAAAGATCGTCAAGCAAACCGGACAAGTGTTCCAAGTCGGAACAATGCAGCGGACCGAGAACCAGCAGCGTTTCCTGCAAGCCATCGCACTCATTCGCGAAGGCCGAATCGGCGAAATCAAGAAGGTCACTTGCGGAATCAACGGTGCCACTGGTTCCCCCGTGATTCCCGCCATCGATGTTCCTGAAGGTCTCGATTGGGATTTCTGGCTCGGACCGGCACCTAAGGTTGCCTACCGTGCGTTGCCAGAAATGCGAAAAGGCTACGGCGGCGGTGTGCCTCTTTACACGAATTGCCACTACGCTTGGCGGAACTGGTACGAATACTCCGGTGGTCAAATGAACGACTGGGGTGCCCACCACGTCGACATCGCGACTTGGGCATTGGGAGCCGGCGATACCGGTCCGAACAAGATCACGCCTGTCAGCTATTCGTTGCCGGTGGACTATAAAGACGGATACCCAACCGTTGCCGACCAATACAACTCGCCGACGAAATTCGAGATTCACGCCAACATGCCGGGCGACATTCCGCTCGTCATCACGAGCGAAGGCGACAACGGCATTTTGTTTGAGGGCACCAAAGGTCGCTTCTTCGTCAACCGAGGAAAGATCGTGGGCAAACCTGTCGAGGATTTGGAATCGAACCCGCTTCCCGAAGGCGCGGTGGAAGACGTCTACGGCGGCCCGGTGGCTGAGAACCATACGGACAACTTTGTCCAAGCCATGCGAAATCGCACCCAGCCGATCTCGGACGTTTGGTCGCACAACCGCATGTTGGAAACCTGTCACTTGGCCAACATCGCGATCCGTTTGGGCCGTGAATTGAATTGGGATCCCGCCAAACGCGAAATCGTCGGCGATGAAGAAGCGAACTCGTTCCTGTCGCGCGAAAGCCGCAAGGGCTACGAGATCGACATGTAGGTCTCGACTTGCACCTACGGCCGATCAATGGTCGGCCTATCTGTAACCCTCCGCCAAACTCGCTAGCATCGGGTGGCCTCGTCAAAAAGGTCACCCACCGCTAGCGTCATTTCGGCTCACAAAGTCGCCTTTCGCTCCGCGAAAGTAGCGTCCGCTCCCGGCCAACCAACCTGAGTCCGACACGCTATCGTCAGGTCTTGGTCACGAAAACGATCGCCCCGCGGCTCACAAAGTCGCCTTTCGCTCCGCGAAAGTAGCGTCCGCTCCCACCTTAAAATCGCCCCAAAATCAGGGTGTCTCGTTGAATAGGATGACGAGGTTCTTCGTTTGTCGTGCCGCAGCGACGATGTCGACTTTGCCGTCGTCGTTCATGTCGGCAACCTTCAGATCTTCGACGGCGATTTCCTCCGCGGTCAACCTCTGTTCGGTCCAATGCGATCTGTCTTCGGCTGCCGGAATGAACATCTTAATGCCGGGAATCCCCGTATCATTCATCGCTCGCCATCCCACGACGATTTGGTCGGAACCGACACCCAGGAAATCCGCACAGGCTAGTGCATGGCCGTCTTTCAGTGCCTGATCCAGAACGGCCTGTCGTTGCCACAGACCGCCGTCGTTTGATTGCACGTAGACCGCGCTGGTCGAACCATGTTTCGGTTCAATCGTCACGATGAATCGTTTTCCGTTGGGCAGTCGTCCGTCGCGGATTTCACCGGCGAAGTCCTCGGTCAATTGACGCGGGGTCCAGCCATCGTTGCCGCGGTCGAAGTGCCACACACCTTCCTTTGCCGCTACGATCAACTCTTCTTCGGGATCGTCGTCCCAATTGACGCGGTGAAAGTTGTGGGAAAGGTGCAACGATTCACTGACGACCGAGTAATTCCATGGTTCGCGTGGATCCTGCGGCATCGTGTATTCCAAGATCCGCAGGGCGGGGCCGTCACCGTCAACGCTTCCCTTGCCGCGTAACGGTTTGACGATCAGACGGTACTGATCGGTCCCGGTTCGAACCCAGTGCATGCGATGCGTGCTGGGGTCATGATGCAAGCGAACCGGTTCCCAAAGCTGCGTGCGATCCTGAGGCGGAACCAGGTAGAAAACCGCGCCATCCTTCACACTCTCGCGATAGTTCCACTGGCCTCCGATCGCAATTTCACAGCGTCCGTCGCCATCGATGTCTCGAGCCGTGACGCAGACGTTGTCACGTTTGGTCAGGTCTTCCGCGATCACATGCTTCGTCCACGACGGGCTTTCGTACCACTGGATCGTCCGTTTGTCGGCCAGCACGATGTCGCGTTTGCCGTCGCCGTTGACATCTTCCAATTGCACGCCATAACCGATCTGAATCTGATCAATCGTTTGGACGGACCACTGAAACCGGGGCGTCGTTTCGTCGCCGAATGTAAGAGTCGATTGACAGATTACCAGGAGGCTGGCCACGCAAAGCTGCGTCGTGATTCGATTCAACATGCTTCTGCATTCGTCCGGAAAAAGGGATGGGCACCTGGCATGCACCGTTGACTGTTTCCGGTTGCCGTCGGCCCTGCGCCGCGGACCATCACCGCGTTATCGAACCGCTTCGTCAAACCATCACGCGGCGATTCGATAAGCGACGAATCGTCATGCGAAGCATAACCGACCCGCGATCGGCCGGTCGGACCTACAGGCGGCAGTCGGTGGATTTCGAGTCTCCGGCGGCCATGACTCGTTCGATCTCATCGACCGACATGCCACGCTGGATCATCGACTCCTTCAGCCGACAAGTTTCCTGGTGTTTTGCCCAATCGCCCCACGTCTTGGCCAGGATCGGGATTCCCACGGCGCAGACGATCGCGACGATCGGAATGGAGAATGGGCTGGTGAAAAAATCCGACATGGTCTCTCCCGTGATGAAGCTCGGTTACGGCTGGTCGATTCGCTGGCCGCAGCCGATTCTTGGCAACCGACCGCGGAAAAAGCATCGGCGGCGTCTTGTGGTGACGACCGCCCGCGCACATCGCCTGGTGTTGCTCCCTGAATCTACTGCAAATCGATGTCGGAGACGCTGATTTGCAGACTGCCATCGGTGGCGATTTCAATCCCCGAGCAACCGGAAAGGGCGGCGTCGGAATTGGAAAACGACGTCAGCGGAACCGTCAGACTCACCCATTGTCCCTGGCCGGCGGCTGCGATCCGGTCTGTGATCGACACTGTGGCGGATGAATCGCTCGCCGACAGACGCAGCGTCACGTCTTCGCTGGCCGGTTGGTCGACACGCAACCGAATCCGAATCGACTTTTGATCCGACGCCAATTCCACGGGCGTTGGCGACGTGAAGGCGAAAGCGGCTGGCCGTGCCCCGTTCCAACGAACGACTCGGATGTCTTCCTGCGCCTTCTCGTCGGCGGAATAGATTTGCAAGGTCCCATCGGTCGTTGCGGCTCGGGTGGCACGAACGGCCACGGTCTCGTCGTCCGCCGCCAGCGTCATCTGCCACGGTGCAACCGCGCGACCGGACTGGAAAAACCGTGACCGGCCGGCCAAGTTTTGGGCGTCGTAAGATTCGGCCAATTCGCCAACGGTGACCTGATCACCGTAAGTCAAACCGTATCCATAAGCGAACAACGGATCATAGTTTTCATCGCCAACATTCAGCGGCGTTTGGTCTGGAGTCCGCGGCCATGAATAGGGCAGCTTGCCTTGGAAGTCATACTGCGGCGTGCCATCGGTCTTCGCCAGCAAAACGTCGGCGACGCCCACGCCCTCCGAACCAGGCAGCCAAGCGGCCACAAACGCATCGGTCGCATTGATTTCTGCGTTCACCCACAGCGGTCGTCCCGACAAGAATACACCGACCGTCGGGATACCCTGATCGTGGTACTGCTGAAGCAATTGCAGATCGGAGCGGTCTTCTGGCTTGTACGCCAGTGTTTCCACGTCGCCTTGAAATTCCGCATACGGGTCTTCGCCAAAGACGACCAGAACCGCGTCGGGTTTGATCCCGGGGGCCGCTTCGGACGCAAGGATGGCGTCACCACCCGCTGCATTCATCTGAGCTTTCAACCCGTCGTAGATCGACGTGCCGCCGGGAAAATCATCGTTGCTGTTGCCCGTGCCCTGCCAAGACAACGACCAACCCCCGCACTGTTTTCCGATGTTGTCCGCTCCGTCGCCGGCGACCAGGATCGTGGACGACGGTGATAGCGGCAGCGTTTGTTTGTTGTTCTTCAACATGACCAACGACTGGCGGACGGCACGGCGTGCGACGTCACGATGCTCGGGAGTTCCAAGCTGGTCAAAGTCGCCAGCGAACGGGCGTGTCGACGGCAAACCTGCATCGAACAGCTTGGCCCGCAACTTGACCCGCAAGATCCGCCGGACTGCATCGTCCAGTCGTGCCATGTCGACTTCGCCCGCTTCGGCGTGTTGCATCAGACTGTCAAACATTCCTTTCCAACTGTCCGGTGCCATGAACATGTCCAGGCCGGCGTTCAAAACCGGCAACGCGTCGGTGACGGTACAGCCCGGGACTTGGCCGTGTGCGTTCCAGTCGCCGACGATGAATCCGTCAAACCCCATGCGGCCTTTCAAAACATCCGTCAACAGGCCGCGATGACCGTGAATCTTTTTGCCTTGCCAACTGGAAAACGAAGCCATCACGCACTGGACGCCGGCGTTGATCGCCACCGGGTAACCCGCAGCCTGCAAATCACGCAGGTCTTCCTCAGACATCTGATTGTCGCCTTGGTCTTTCCCGCCGAATGTGCCACCGTCTCCGACAAAGTGTTTGGCCGTGGCGATCACGTGGGCGCCGGTCAAAAAGTCGTCCTGTCCGGCGACGCCTTGAATACCTTCAATCAATTCTCCGGTGTAACTGGCGGTCACCGCGGGATCTTCGGAATAACCTTCATAGGTTCGTCCCCAACGGTCGTCTCGCACCACCGCAATCGTCGGCGCAAAAGTCCACTCTTGGCCGGTGACGCGAATCTCCTTGGCCGTCACGGCGCCGATCTCGCGCAGCAACTTGGGATTGCGTGTCGCGCCCAGTCCGATGTTGTGGGGAAAGAAAGTTGCACCGACAATGTTGTTGTGACCGTGAACGGCGTCGGTACCCCACATCAACGGAATGTACGGACCACCCTGCAGATCACACTGTCGGCTGGCCTGGTAAAACGCGTCGGCCAGATCTAACCACGCCTGTGCATCGGCACGGTTGTCGCCGCCGGGGGCTGAGTTACCGCCATTCAATACGGACCCCAGCGGATAGGTTTTCAGGTCGTCGGGTTGAATCGAACCGATGTCCGCCTGAATGACTTGGCCGACCTTTTGTCGCAGCGTCATCTGGCTGATCAGTTTCGTGATCCGCGATTCAATCTTCGGGTCCAAGCCCACGGGGCTTTCTGATTCTGGCCAAATCTGTGGATGAACCTCGCCATCGTTTTGTGACGATGCGACGCCGCCGAGCGCAACGAACCAGACGAGTGAAAACAGAGCAAGTCGAGACTGAAACATGGATTTCACGGAGAGACAGAAAAGGTGGATTCAGAAGCCGCCGTCATTCTAAGCACCTCCGCCCCGGCCCGCGCGGCGATGCTACGTTTTGCCCCATCTTACCAACAAAGGGGACGGGGGTCCTTTTTGCTGTGCGGCGGCGAATCGTCCGAACGGGGCCCAGCCGAATTGACATTCGGGACCCGGCGCGGCAGGCTGCCCGGCGGCTTTTCTGGCATACTTTTCTCTTTTTCGCAGCTTTTGGGACACCATGAACGACGTATCGATTCGGAAACTCATCGCATTGTTGGCGATCGCCGTCGCGTCGACCCTCGCCGGTTCCAGCGCGCGGTGCGCCGATACGCATCAACCAAAGTCCGATCGCCCCAATGTTGTCTTCTTCATTGCCGATGACATGCTGCCGCATCATTTCAATTGTTTGGCCGAAGGCAAAGGCCGCAATCTGACACCGAACCTGGATCGGTTGGCGGGCGAGGGCGTGGTGATGGTGAACCAGTATTGCGCTTCGCCGATTTGTACCCCCAGCCGCTACAACGTTTTGACCGGTACCTATGCCAGTCGAGCGACGAACCCCGCTTTCCTGCAAACCACGCAGAACAATGGGGGTCAGACCAAGGTGGAGTTCAACACGCACATCATGAAGGACACCCCGACGCTGCCGCGAATGCTGAAGCGGGCGGGGTACGAAACCGCGATGGTGGGCAAGAACCACGTGGTGGAGGTCGCGGGGTTGGAAACGTTTCCGGATTTTGATGCCAGTGCCAAAGCCCCCGAGAACATCACGCGATTAAAAGCCAACCATGACAAGGTTTGCCAAGCAATTCGTGAAATCGGATTCGATTACGTTGACCGTGTTTATCACAATAACCCGCACTTCCTGGGGCTTCACGAAGTCGCGGTCCAGAACATGGAATGGATCACCGAGGGGGCGATCAACTTTCTGGACCAGGATCATGATCGTCCGTTCTTTCTGTACATGGCCACGACCGTTCCTCATGGTCCCACCAATGGTCCGCAATCATGGAACGCCGATCCGCTGATTTCGCCGCTCGGGTACTTGGATCGTGCTCCCGATGTACAACCCGCACGACAAACGATTCCAGAACGGATTCGCCAAGCCGGGCTTTCGGTCAACGACGACACGTGCAATCTGTTGTGGCTGGACGACGCGGTCGGGGCGCTGATCAAAAAGCTGGAACAGACCAATCAGTTGCAGAACACGGTATTCTTCTTCTACAGCGATCACGGTCAAAAGGCCAAAGGCACTTTGTACGAAGGCGGCGTGCACAACCCCAGTATCGTTTGGCGACCGGGCGGTTTCCCGGTCGGATCGACCAGCGATGCACTCGTTCACGTCGTCGATTTTGCACCGACCATCGTGCAAATCGCCGGGGTGGATCCATCGACAGGTTCATTCGATGGTGAGAGCTTTCTGGGTTATCTGAACGGAACGCCCGCAACCAGCGATCGCGTCTTGTATTTCGAGCTTGGTTACACCCGCGCCGTCCGCAAAGGTTCTTGGAAGTACTTGGCGGTGCGGTATCCGGCTGACATTGAAAACATGTCGATGGAACAGCGGAAACGAACTCTGGAAAACTGGAACGCCGCACGGCGACGGCGGCACGTTCGGATCGTGACCGAAGACCCGAGTCTGCCGTTCAGCCATCTGACCGCGATCCCCGGCGGCGGTGACGCCGAGAGCGGTTCGACGGGCAGTCTGCCGGGATACTATGACCGCGACCAGTTGTACAACTTGGACGACGATCCTGGCGAGCAGAACAACTTGGCCGGCGCCCCGGAGTACGCGGAGAAACTGCGCGAGATGAAACAGATCTTGAACGCCCATGTATTGCGGCTTCCGGGGACGTTCGGCGAGTTCGGAAAGTAGGCGGTTAAGCCAACGTCGCCTTACGACGCGCGAAAGTATCGCAAACCACGACGGCATCGTCGCAAAGTTTTTCACGCCACAACACCACGACTTTCTCTCCGTTTCGTCTGCCCGCACGACCTATGGTTGCGTGTGACTTCCGGCAGGTAGCCGAGTCGCGGAGCGTCCGGTTGGCACGGTTCGGACGGTTGCACAGAGATTGCCGTGTGTGTTGTAGCGATTTTGCGGATGAAATTTGCGCTGATCATCACCGGTCTGTTGGCCGGCTTGGCGATGGCGGCCCCCATGTCGGTCGTCTTCGGCTATCTCTTTCTGATCATTCCCGGGTTGGTTTTGACGGCGGCCCCGACGGTTTTCGTTTACTTGGCGGCGACGGCACTGATCCGCCGCGTGCTTCCGATCACCTCTGTCGTGGCATCAACGGTCGTTGCGTTCGGCTTGGCGTTGCTGTTGGGTTGGGCCGTGATGCAGCCGTTTCGATCCTCCGCACTTCGAGGTTATCACGCACAACAGGCACCGGATGTGGCGCCCGACGAGCTGATCCATCTGGACGGAGACGTGCGAGTCGAGTTTCCGGATCGTCGTGGCGATCCAGAGTGCGATTACCTGTGCACCGCATTGTTAGATTCGGCGGATGTGAACAGCGTCACCGTTCGCGTTGGTGATGACGTTCAGCCAACACCGAACCGAAAGACAGTCCCAACAAACGCATACCAATTGGTGGACGCCGACCCGACGGATCCGGTCGGGCTGTTCCCCAACAAGCCTGGGCAGTTGATCCATGAGTATCCTCCGCTGACCAAGGCCCACGTGGGGCGTGAAGTCATCGTTGCACGCAAAGTCATCGAGGCTGACTGGGCCTTGCGTTTGTGCGGCAATGAACGCTTGCGTCTGGCGGATCCCGTTGATGCGGCAACCGCGGACTGGATCATTCGCGTCCAGAAAAAGCGACGATATCCGACGTATGATTTTCGCGAGGTCACTGTCGCGGACTCCAACGGCACCGTGCGTCTTCGCAAACGTTTTCACAAGCAATCGGTGCCGGCCCGGATGTTCTATTTCGGCTTTCATGTCAGTTGTGGTGCCGGAACGATCTCCAGTGCATCGTTTCACATCGGACGTCAAACGCTGCAGACGGGACCGATTTCGTTGCGTCCCGAGACAGAATTGCTGTCCGCGGTTCGACTAGCTCTACCTCGCACCGATTCCCAAGTGCTGGACACGCTTCGCGAAGAAGTCATTCAGGCACTGGATGATCCGGACGCACCACTGGCCCGGCTGGAGCTTGCCAAGAGGTACCTAGGTCTGCTGTTCTTCGACTCGGTGCCAACTGACCATGCGCTGATCGCAAAAATCGTTGCCGACGATCGCGTGACCGGCATCGACGATTCGATTCGAGACGTCTTTTCCGAAAAGAAGTTTCCCGTTGCCATGCGAGATGCTTATGCCAAGCGGATCGTGATGGATCACACATCCGCGGAATTGCGGCATCGGCTTGCGAAGTTTCTGGCAACACTTCCGCCCGGAACATTTGACCAGCCTTCGGTCGAACACCGCAAGATTTGGAACACTCCGGAACTCTATTCCCAGGCGGGACCTTTCATGGCAACACTGGCCGATTTGGATCCTGCGGTCGCGATGCCCACACTGAACTCCGCGCTGGATCACGCAGTGACTTTAGATGATTACCGACAACGTCGCGGCTTGGTCGATGGTATTCGTGAAGCTTTGATCCGGATGGGGCCCGATGGTGTCGAGGCCGCACCAAAGATTCGCGAACTGTTTCTGCGTCGCCCATCGCCCATCATGCGGACGTCCAAGGAAGCCGACCAGTGGCGATTCGCTCTGGCACGCATGGGCGTACCAGAGTCGGACATGCCGTTCTTTCCCGGCCAGTCCGATCAATCCATCAAACGGATTCGCTCTCGGGTCGCGGACCGTTTGAAACGATACGAAGAAGATCAGAAGGGCAAAAACGAATCATGATGGAAAAGATTATCATGCACCTATTCGGTTATGGTGTTTTTGTCGCGTTGATGGTCACCATGTCCAAAGCCCATGCACGGCGTTGGAATCGACTGGCCGCAAAATATCGGGCGAATCAACGACCGACCAACGCAACGACGCCCGTCTTTTCCAAACGCACCATGCAGACGGTGTTTTTGACCGGACGCGACATCGGCTGGAATTCTTACAAAGGCATCGTCACGGTGTCGGTCGGCGACGAAGGCATCATGCTGTCGTTGATGCCACCCTTTTCATTGTTTCATCCGCCACTGCAGTTGCTGTATCGCGACATTCGCATGGAGCCGACGCGGTGGGGACTGATCAGTAACTGTTGGCGGTACACCGTGACCGGTGTGCACGATGTCCAGATCGTGATGTATGACGAACTGCATGAGTGGATCCAAAACCAGGCCGCCGCTCTGGTTCCTGCCGCGACTGTCTGACAACAACAACTGATTAGCAATGAAGTTGGGGTCGAGCGAAGCTGACGACTTTGGGGACACTTTGCTAGGAACCGGGGCCGATTCCCGTGTGCGATAGCCGTGGGGGGGGGGCGTTTTGGAGAATCGGAGGTCCGATTCGCTTCAGGGAAAGTTGGGCTGGGGCGTCGTGGTGGCTGGCCGGCACGGGAAAGCAGGGAAAGCACCGCCGCGAAAACTTGCCTGGATCTGTGGGGCCGAAAACGGCTACCTTTGCCCGCGTTTCGAACCAACCCCAGCGGCGGAATTCGTGTGCCTCGCATTCGTTCTGCCGCAAAGCCGCGTTTCACGCGCCGACTGTCCCCGTATTCCGCTGGATTCATGAAGATTGCACTCGCGTTTTCCGGCGGCGGCGTTCGTGCCACGGTGTTTCACCTCGGCGTGCTCGCGCGTCTTGCCCGTCAAGACTTGCTGGGCAACGTGACCACGGTCAGCAGCGTTTCCGGCGGCAGCCTGGCGGCCGGTCTGGTCCTGTCGCGATCAGGTTATCGTTGGCCGTCCAGCGAGGAATACCTGCGCCACGTCGTGCCTGATATACACCAGTTGCTGACGACACGGGACGTCCAGCGTTCGTTTGTTTTCAAGTCGCTGACGTTCCCTTGGCGTCTCGCACGTGGCAGAGCATCGGTCCTGGGCGATACGCTGCGTAGGCATTGGGGTATCGACGGTAAATTGGCCGACCTGCCCGATTCACCTCGGATCATCATCAACGCCACGTGCTACCAAACGGGAAAGAACTGGCGTTTCCAGCGTGACGTGATGGGGGACTATCAAACCAAGTATGTGCGTAACCCCGACTTTCGCCTGTCACATGCGCTGGCGGCATCCGCAGCCGTTCCCGGTTTGATCGGCTCCCTGGTCGTCAAAACTCGCAGCCATCGATGGGCCGAACACCAGCCGCATGGTTGGCAGGCCGTCGAACCGGGTTACAAACGTTTGAACCTGTGGGATGGCGGTGTGTATGACAACCTTGGCGTCGAATCATTGTTCAAGCCCGGTGCCGGTCTGCGAGAAGGAACCGACTTTCTATTGGTCAGCGATGCCTCGCGCGCATTGGCGGGTACGCCACGCCGATCCAAAGCACATCCGGGGTACGTGGAGGCATCCTTGCGACTGGTGGATGTTGCAACAGATCAAGTCCGCAGTCTTCGCGCCCGCATGCTGATCGACTTCTTCAAACAGAATCCCGGATGCGGAGCCTATCTGCGATTGGGGCTGCGCAGCAAAGGCAGCGACGCCCGCAGCAGATTGAACGGCCAGGATGCGTTGACCGAAGACGAAGTCAAACGGGTTGCCGACATGGAAACCACGTTGCGACGACTCGGCCATGGCGAATTCAGCCTGCTATTTCGACACGGCTACGAAGTTGCCGACGCAACGATGGTCAAGCACGGGGACAAGTTGCTGCGAATCCAACCACAAAATCACGTCCAGTTCAAAGCTGCCTAGTGTCGTCAACGCTGACCAGCCACACAGTCTCTCTCGGGCACCCACCTAACGCCGTAGCTGGATGCGCCAGCATTCAGGGTCCGCAAATAGGCCTAAGCAGACTGACAGGAGTTTTGTCACAAATGGCAAACCCACGAGTAGCTTTTTTGAAGTTGCGCTTTTACCCGGGGCATTGGTTTTTGGGTAACCCGAAGCGTAAGCGAGGCGATGTCGACATCATTTTTTCACTCGCTCACGCGTCGGGTTACCAGGAAATCGCAACTTCAAAACCCGTAGCAAAGGGAACGCGTTCTTTGCCGGTTCGTTCCTCGCCAACGCATGGTTGCTGAACTCAAGGAGAGCAGTTCCGCTACTTGTTATCTACGAGACTCACTCAGGTCGACGTGTTGATGGAATCCGCCGCCCGAGCGTATATCTCAATGTAACCGCACCCTGCACATCGGAATGCTTGCAGATACACGCAGTCTTTCGGGTCGATCCGCACAGAATCCAAGGCGAAACCGCGTTTCCTTTTGGGCTCTCCGTCGCACCAAGCGGTCAGTACGGCAGAAGATCCGGGAAAACCAGACAGAAATCCCCGGCTCATCATGCAAGCGCATTTCGGACAGGGTTTATCGTCCTCACACATGCGAGTTCTCCTTCCGCCAGAAAAAGGGGTCAGGCGCAATACTGTTCGGCTCACCTTATGCACTGATGCGGTTTGGGCGGCTTTTGCGTGGGAGGCAGTGCGACGCCGCAAATGCGACGAAGGGTTTGGCAACGCGAACACGAGTCGACCGCGCAGCAGGGAACCGCCCAAGTGGCTTCACTTCGGTCGGTGCGCATTGCTCCTACAGAGCCTTCGGTTTCAATTTTTTGATATGAGCTTCTAGTTCCTCCAAGCTCGCCCAGCCGAGTAAATAAAAGCAGATCATCTCGTAGGTCCGTTTGTTCGGTTGACCCCCGGTGTAGATCAGGATCAGCAGGCAAGCGATGATGGCTAAGTACATTTGAATCTCGACGCCTGCCGGCTTGGTGCTCAGTAGATGCCGACAGCCCAGAAGCTGTTTGATCATTCGGAAGAACAGTTCGATGAGCCAGCGAAGCCGGTAGGCTTCGGCAATCAGTTCCGCCGGAACGTCCATTAAGTTCGTGACCAATCGCAGTCGACCATCGCAGTGAGAGCCTTTGCTGCCAGTGCGGACATGCGGCGGGACTTCGATTTCGATGTAACGAACCGGATGATCGCTTGCGACCGTTTTGCGGTTGCTGGTGTGAGCTCCCAAAACGACTTCTCGGTCGATGCGGACACCGGCGTCGCGATCTGCTGCGGTTAGGTCTCGCTCACAAAGGATCTTCGGCGTGCTGTTGTCGCGGGCTCGGCAAATGTAGCTGCTTCGGGCGGCGTTGATTTGGTTGAACAATTCAAACTTGGCATACCCACGATCAATCACATAGCAGCGATCTGGTTGCAAGACGGAAGCCAGGACTGCCTTTTCGTCATCTTTCCCCTTGGGCTTGGCTGGCGTGGCATCGATTCGCTCGGGGATTCCGCGAAGGATCTCGAAATGAGTGTGCATGCGGTATCCATCAACCGACCTACCTTTAGTCGTTCCGCCTGCCTTATCAGGCAGCCAAGCCAAAGATGCCACACGCACGGCCGTCTTGAAGACGCTGCCATCGACGGCGGTGAGTTGATGTCCGATCACATCAAACTTCGATGGGTCGGCCGAGGGCACTTCGGTAGCAAGCTCCGCGGCGATCTTCTTGAGCGGCTCGGGGTCAAAGATGCTCACCGACTCGGAGAGCGATCCCAGCGAAGCTCGCCCGACGCCGAACTTCTTCTGGACATCTTTGAGTGTGCTGGCTTGCTGTAGTCCACGAAGCGATGTCAGGATCGGATTGAACATCCACATAAGAACTAGCACGCCGTACTGGTCCATGTGCAAATCACGATTGCAGGATTTGTCGCGTGCAGTACCGATCTCGTGCAGGGAATCCAACAGTGGCCGGATCTTCTTGAAGAACTTCAGGCCCTGCAGTTCCGCGGCGCGAATATCAGGCGAGTCTTCCGAGGCCGCATCCCTGTCGCTGCCGAGGCTCTCGGTCGTTGGGCTTCGTTGTTTAGGGGGTCGGTTCGGCACTGACTCATCCGCTGCGTGTCAAACTGGCGGAACATCCGCCAAATTTGAATGCTTGCGCAATCGCCGTGCCAAAAGTCGTTAAAATTCAATGTGCAACTTTCGTGCCGAACAGTATTGGGTCAGGCGTCAATTTGTCAATCTGGGATGCATCAAGCGGTTTTGGTGCAGCGTGGGTTGGCTTCGTCGTTTCGCAACGTCTGTGTCGAAAGCTGCCCCGTGGCAACCGAGGCATACGCCGTAGCTGGATGCGCCAGCATTCAGGCACCGCCCCTTCCGTCCGCCTCACAAAGCTGACTCCGTCGTCACCAAGACACGCTGTGTCCAGCAAGCTATCAACTTGGGTTTTCAATTGGTTCATTTGGGCCAGCCAACCGAAAGTGTTAACGCCAAAAACAGGCCTGACCCCGTGTTGGACGTCGGGCTCCCATTTCGGTCAACGGATGCTGTCTTGTGGCCGGAGGGCGTCAGTGCCTTCGATCGAACGCATCAGCGCGCGTAGCTCTGCAACCTTGTCCGGATACTTTGCTGCAAGGTTTTGTTGCTCGCCTAGGTCGGCGGTCAGGTCGTAAAGCTCCTCTGCTATCGGGCGGTCATCTTCGACGGCGTAACCATGAAAATGCGCGTCGGCTTTCAAGTACTTCCAGCGACCTTGCCGAACGCCCGCACGCGAGAAGTAAAAGTAGTCTCGTCCGGAATCTCGTTGACCCAGCAACAGATCGGTTTGATCGATTCCGTCGATTCGGCGGTCGTCGGGATCCGCGTAGCCGGCAAGGTTGGCAAACGTCGGCATGAAGTCGATCGTTGCAAAGATGGCATCACTGACTCTTCCCGCGGGCACCTTGCCGGGCCACCGCACGATGCAAGGCAGACGATAGCCGGCTTCGTAGGGAGACCCTTTGCCGTTGCGTAGCGGCCCGGCGTTGCCCCAGAAGATCGATCCCTCCGGATGCCCCTTCTTCCGTTTCGTGTACTTGTCTTGATTCCATGGTCCATTGTCGCTGGTGTAGATCACCAGTGTGTCATCACGCAAGCCGAGGTCATCGACAACATCAAGCAGCCGTCCCGTCTGAAAATCAAACTCTTCGACCACATCACCATAAAGTCCGCCGGCCGACGTGCCGCGGAAATCGTCCGAGGCATCGATGATGGTGTGCATCATCGTATGGGCGACGTACAGGACGAACGGCTTGTCCGGATCACGACGTTGCGTAAGAAAATCGATCGCTTTGTCAGTGTAAAGCTTGGTCAGGCTTCCCATGTCGCGGGTCGAACCGGCCGGTTCATTGTTCTCATGAAAGTCGACTTTGCCGTTGTCGTTCGCACCCAACGTTCCAAAGTAATAGTCAAACCCCTGCGCAAGAGGCATGCGTTCGATGATCGCTTTGCGGTTGGAAACATCCCATTTCCCGATGCACGCCGTTTGATATCCGGCAGGGCGAATCAGTTCGGCAAACGTGATCTCCGAAGCCGGCATTCCCCAGCCGCGACTGCGAATCGGTTGACGGCCGGTTAAGAGAGCCGAACGTGAGGGGCCGCATACCGTTTGCGAATAGAACGACGTGAATCGTGTCCCTTCCTCGGCCAACTGGTCCAGTCGCGGCGTCCTATTCGTTGGACTGCCGTAGCAGCCGAGGTCAGCGTAGCCCTGGTCATCGGTGAAAATGATCAAGATGTTCGGCTTTTCCGCCGCCAGCGATGGTGTCGCCGAAGCAGCGACCAGCAACAGGCCGGCCAACAGTCGCAAACCGGCGGAAACTTGTTGAATGAACGGCATCGCAGATTGACCTTCTACTTGTTCCAGATGGATTTCAGTTCGTGGGCGTCCAACCGAAGAAGTTTGGCGTTTCCACCGATCGCAGAAATAGAGACCTCCGTCCCGCCGATCTTGGCCGGCCCGCTTCCGCTGACGAAGACGCGACCGTCGTTGCCGATGATTTCAGTCAGGCTGCGGTCGGCCAGGACCTGAATGTCAACTCGGCCGTTGATCGTTTTCAACGGGACATCGTTCAAGGTTTGTGCCTTCGCGTCGTAGGTAATCGTTCGCCCGGGAATCTCGAGCTTGACCGTTTTGGCCGAACCGACCTCAAAGGAGACACGCACGTCCAGTAGGTCGCTTTCCACAGGTAAGCGAACCGGCTGGCCGCCGATCATCGGCTGTGGTTTTGCGCGATGGCTTTTCACCCGCAGTTGTTCAATTTCACGAATCGGCTGGGCGAACATACGAATGCCATCTTCGGTCGTTCGCAGGGTCAAGCGATGCGGAAAGCTGAAGTGTTGGTTGTACGGGCCGGGCGAGGAGACTCGGAGCCAGCCCATTTGAATCTTCCGGCCGTCGGGTGCATTGTCAAACGTTTGTGATGCGTAGTACGGTCCCCAGTGGACTTGGTGTTTGCCTTCGTGTTCGGGAGTGAATACGCGGCCGTCGAACGTTCCGATCGCATACTTGGCATCGGCCGCAAAGACGACCCAACGCGTGTTGTGTTGCTGGTCGTCCACGGGCAATTCGAACAGTTCGGTGCACTCATAGTACCCCGGCAAATGACTCTGTTCGGTCCAATCTTTCAGATCGGTTGACGTATAGAACGCTGCGTTGCGTTTGTATTCGGGATGTTCGTCGTAGACGACCATGACCCAGTGGCCACCCAATTTCTTTGCCGCTCCGTTCAGTGGCGTGTCTGCGTCACCGTAGGCGTACCATATGACTTTGGGATCGCGACCTTTGTGTTCGACAACGGGGTTGTCTTCGTACCACGTGAACGTCTTCCCGCCGTCTTGGCTGTACGCAATCGATTCGCCGGCACCTGTATCGGTTAGAAAAGCGACCAACGTGTTCTTGCCCCAACCGGCCGTGTTGTGCTTGTCCACCGTGGCACCGCCGGAGAAACAATCACGTTGCGCCATCGTTTTGGGAAACAGTTTGTTGGGATGCTGTTGCCAGCGCAGCAGGTCTTTGCTGGTCGCGTGACCCCACGTCATGTTCCCCCAAGGCAGGGCCACCGGATTGTGTTGGAAGAACAAGTGCCAGGTGCCGTCGTGATAGACCATCCCGTTAGGGTCGTTGTTCCAGCCGACCTTCTGCGTGAAATGAAACTGAGGCCGGTGGGGTTCGTGATAGAAGTCGTCTTCACCTGGAATGTGATCCGATGGTCTGACCAGCGCAAATCCTTCCTCAGTCACTTTGTTGGCCACGACGCGAGCCGTCTGACCGAGATAGGCATCCAATGTAAAGAAGGCGTACCAGTCGGTCGTTTCTGCCGACGTTGCGATATTCAACGCATAGCGACGAACCTCCTGGTCGTCGACAAAAACTTGAATCTGGCCCTGGGCCTTTGGCTTGTTCTCAATGGGGATGACGAGGTACCGATGATCGATCGTGAACGTCTTTTCGCGAGCCGCAAAATCGGGCAGCCTAGGTTTCGTATCGGACTGGACAATGTGGTCGACATTGATGTGTCCCCAGCCACCGGTCGCGGAGTCGACGACTTGAATCGTCGCCGTCTGGCCCTCGTATTCGCCGACGTCCCAGGAAGCAGGTTGCAACGCTTCGCTGCCGCCCGGACGGATGTTGGTGCCGGTCGCGGTAAGCACTGTTTTTCCGCCGATTTGCAAATTCATGCAAGTCTTGCCCGCGTGCCCGCCACCACCGATCAGAAACGTCAGGTAACGTCGTTCGATGGTGATCGGCGGTGACGTCAGCGTTCCGGTGCTGCGATCGCCTTGATGAAAGGAATTGGCCAAACGATCGCCGCGAAAGCCGCTGACTTGCATTTGTCCCTTCAGCGTTCCGTTTGCCGGGCCGGTGCCAAACGCATCGCCCTCGGCTTTCCACGCGCCGTAGTCCGCTTCTTCAAAGTCGGCGACCAGAAGATCGGGACGTGCCGGCGGTTGGGCGTCGACGCGTTGAGCAACCATGACGCTGGTAATCAGGACGCAAACACATAAGGTTGCGGTGAACGCTTTCACAGCGAATCTCCCGGATGTTTTCCAGACAGGAAGGCGGCGGGTGTGATCGATGCTGGGTGTGGGATGAACGAAGGGATGCAGCCGTACCGACTTGGCCGGTCACTGACATGTTCTTAAGTGGGGTAACACTGCGAAGCATGCCCCGCTTCCCCGCCACCATCGTATCGAACTCGAAAGGTGCCGTTGGCGACTTACGACCGGATTTCGTATTCGGACGTTTCAAGACGCAATGCCGTTGCTGGATTCGGCAGTGTGGTCGGTTGGAGAGGACAGAGAGCGCGGGCGTGATTTCAGCTCTTGATGTGACATCAAGCGGTTTTGAAGCGGAGAAGTGAGCTGCGTTGTCTAGCATCCGTTGCGTCAACGTTTGTCCGGTGGCAATCGATGTGGCAGCGGCAAAAGGTATGGGAGCCTGCGAATTTCGGTGTTCCAATTCCGACAGCACGTATGGTGCTTTGCTTCGCACCTTAAGATGAACAAAAGTTGCCCAAGCGAAGAAGACGAGCTGGTCCCGGACCCGTTGCAGGGGTTGCGGAAATCATGATTCCGGATCATCGAGATCGGCTTGGATCCAACGGTCGGAGAGGTGAATGTCGGTGGTCTCCAACGTTCCCGGTCCGAGATTGTGGTACTTGTGAGGAACGTTGGCTGGTCCCATCAACACGTCACCCTCCCGAGCTTCCAGTTTTTTGTCGCCGATGGTGAACAGGGCTCGCCCACTGCGAATGATGAAGACCTCGTCGTAAGGATGGACGTGCCAACGTGGGCCTTCGCCGATCTGTTCGGTGCGATAGAACAAGACAGTGACGCCGGTATCCAGCGTCTTTCCCTCCAATGTGCCGAACCACTGCACCGGATCGGATGCCCATTGTGAACGGCCAACAAGACGTGGTTCGCGTCCGCGTGAGTCGAGTTCTTTGAAATCGCATTTTTCCATCGGGAAAGTTTCGTGAAGGATGCGTTAGGGATTGCGGCGCGGTTAGGGGGCCAGCGTTCGATGACCGTGCAAAAGTACGAACTGACGTGTGCAGAACGACAATTCGTGAGGTCCAACCTTCTGTGTAATGTCCTGTTGCCAGCATCGATCCGCAGGTTGGAAGCCAAAGACGCTTGCGGGGTCACCGTCGTCGGACTAGTCTAGCCCGCATGATAGAACGTTCTATTTCATCCGTGGTTGGTGTCCTGGTGGGGGCGCTGTTGAGCATCGGTACGGCCGGGGCGCAGACGGTACGTCTGCACGACGACGCGGATCCGGTCCTGGTCTTTGCGAAAGAGGAACTACGTCGGTACGCACGCCAGATGGGCGTGGTGGAAGAACCACTGAAGGTTGCCATTCATGGTGATCTGACCACGTTGGAAACCTCCATCGATGCCCCCACGGACGAGACCTTTTATTTGGAGGTCGACCGGCTAAGTGGGACGGTGGAAATTGCCGGAGCCACCCCACGTGCCGCGCTATACGGCGTGTACGCGTTCTTGGAACAACAGGGGTGTCGATTCTTTGGCCCCGGACCGCTGGGTGAAATTGTGCCGACGCGAAAGAATTGGCACCTGGAGTCATCGGAAAGGGTCGAATCGCCCGCGATGCACACCCGTGAGATTGGTGGCGGGGCACCGCAGGGCATCGATCCTGTTTCGGCCATCGACTGGAGAACCAAGAACCGATTGAACCGGGCCTTTGCGTTGCGATCCGGTAAATTTACCGAACCATCTGATGCGATGCGTGTCGACGCAGCGTGGCGGAAACGCGGTGGGACTAGGCACTGGCAGTGGATCGCGCACAACTTCGGATTCATTTTTCCGCCGGAAGAATCCTGGTTTGAACAGCACCCCGAATACTTTGCACTTTACCAGGGGCGACGCCGACGACCTGGATCAGAAGGCCGACCGTACTATGGCGGTGGAAATCTGGCGCTCACCAATGCAGATGTGATCGACCACACGGCCGCCTTTGTTCAACGTTGGTTTCACGATCATCCCGATGGTGAAGTCGTTCCATTGTGGCCAAATGACGGCGCGATTTATTGGGATGAATCCACTGAAGCGATGAAGTTAGGTGGAACGAATTTCACGACCGGTGCTAAAGGTTCGATGACCGGCCGCATGGTGTATTTTGCCAACGAGGTTGCACGTCGTATCGCATCGAAAAGCAAGCCGAATCAGAGAATACTTTTGCCGGCATATGCCAATTATCTGATTCCGCTGGACGAAGCCAAACTGGAACCAAATATTATGGTCCAGTATTGTTTTCACGGTGACTATGCGCACGGTCCGACGCAATCAAAACACAATGCTCTCGCTGTCGAACAAATGCGTCGTTGGGCTTCCCAGGCAAAGGACTTTGGCGTCTGGGAATACTTTTTAATCGGCGATTTTCATCAGTCTGAAGACGCACCGGTCCTGCTGCCCCTGGTGTATCGGATCCGTGACACGATGCGTTTTCTGCATGACATCGGTTGCAAACATTACTTCACCCAGTCCAATCCCGCCTATCAGACGTATAACCCGCTGGTCTATCACGCACTTGCCCGATTCGCTTGGAATCCGACCCAAGATGCGGATGCGTTGATCGCCGATTTTTGTCATCACAGTTTTGGCCCTGACGCTGGGCCACCAATGGAGAAGTTTTATCGTGCCATGGAGATCGCTTGTCAGGAATCGAAGTGGTCCCCAATGACTTATGGCGAAGTGGTGGTACCGTCGCCGCTGGTGTTCACTCCGGAACTGTTGGAAAGGTTGGATTCGTTGCTGGATCGGGCGTCGGCGTATCCGCTTTCCATGGACCAACGACAGCGGTTGCAATCGGTTCGTATCGCTCTGGATGCGACCAAAGGTGCTGCGAAAGTTGCGCGGACGGTGGACCTGACCGGCAATGGCCAATGGCGGCTTTTGCGGACATCGGACGCTTACGTGATTCATCCGGATGGACCGGTTGTTGATTCCGAACAGTTCGCCGCCATGGTTCAAGAAGCCAGCGATCGAGGCGGCGGTGGACCGGCCCTGCAACGCACCGCATTTCGCTGTCGTCGACGCGTTGCCGACATGGAACGAATTGAAAACGGTGGCCTGCAGTTGGCGGTGATCCCGGAACTGGGAGGCCGAGCGGTTCGATTGATCGATTCCGAAACTGGGTGGAATTACTTGGCCGAAGGTCCGGCATCACAAGTGGTTGATCGACTGGCGGCGGATTACTTGGACTACGGGGGCTACGAGACTTATGTGGGGCGTCAATTTGGGTCCGCCGGTTGGGAACAGTCTTATCGAGTGCTGCAGAAGGCGGAGTCCCAGATCGAGATGGAATCAGTCGGTGATGGATGGAAGCTGAACCGAGTCTATCGTCTCAATGGCCATCCTAAATACTTGGAAATTCGTGAAACGCTGACCAATACGACCAGTCAATCGATGGAGACCGCGTTGCGAACGCATCCACAATTTTGCTTGGGGGGTGATGTCTCAAAAGCGATGGCTTTCCGGATGGATGCGAGCGGGCGTTGGCGGAATATCGACACCCTGGGCGGGATGCACGATCAAATGCGTCCGGCATCTGGAAATTTGGTTGACGACATCGCTGTCTGGCAGGCGTCGGAAAGCCGTGGGTTGATGCTGAGGACGATGGTTCAGAAAGCATCGGAGATGCCAAACGGCTATACCTTTGTGTCGCCATCGGATCATCGGTTCCAGTTGGAGTGTCTCGGGCCGACGGTGCGAATCGATCCCGGTGACGCTTACAAGTTGGTCCAGCGGATCATGCCGTTGGATGACCCATCGCGGATCGGGCTGCCCGTCGACACTGACCTTGCCGACAGCGGCGATTTCAAGGAGCACCAACAGGAACCGATTGGATTGATTTCAGGTGGCGCACAATCGAAGGCGTCGGGGTCACTGAACGGTCACATGCGTCGTGGCGATCAATGGGGCGCGTGTTTTGATGACACGCACCGTCTGGTTGTTCCCACAGGTGATCTGCACGTCGACGCGGGGACCGTCGCGGCCTGGATTCATGTTCCCACGGACGACGGGACAAGTTTTTTGGTGTCCTCCGGTGACAATCGTGACGCGTGGTTGGCACTGTCGGTGGATCGCGAAGGCTTCAATTGGCTGGCAAAGTTGGGTCAGTCTCCGTATCAGGGACCCGGAGAGGCTTACGTTTCTGTAAACGCCGGATGGGAACTCGATCGGCCTTCGGTCGGTTCCATTGGTCGAGGGGATCATTCAACACGCTGGCATCATGTTGCGTTTGCTTGGCAGCATCATCCTGAGTCCGCGGTGGCCGAATTGACGCTTTGGTTGGATGGGAAAGTCGCGCAGCGACGCAGCGATTTGCGTTGGCCGTGTGGGTTTCCATCGGCACCGTTGATTGTTGGTGGGAACTCCGCCAGCGGATCGGATGCATCACCTATTGCCATTGATGATTTGATCATCTTGGACCACGCGTTGGACCAGGACGAAGTGGCCACGGCGATGAACAGGCCTCAAGAACTGGCCGAAATTCGATTATGGTTCGATTTTCAGCCAAGTTCACAATAGACGAAATGAACGATACCAGGATGATGGCATGAACGCGTTGAAGTTGTCGGTCACGGCGGAATGGCTTTCCTTTGCCGAATCACTGACGTTACAGAATTTTGATGACGTTGTGATACGGTCCGCGTGCGCGGCGAAGGCTGCCGGTTTTGATGCATTGGAACTTCCACTGCCACACGCCCAACATTTATTGTCCGCACTGGGGGAGACCTATTGGACGGAACTGGCAGAACGATTGGTCGAAATGCAAATTCCGGTGCGATCGATTCATGGTCCCAATTTTCCAGGCTTGGCCACAACCGTTCCCCATGCCTTGCATCAGATTTTGCCGCAATGGCGAATCGCGAACCGAATGAAGGTGGATGCCTTTGTCGTGCATCCGACGCCCCATAGTCATCCCCATGTGGTGGAAACCGCCAAGTCTTTGTTGGAAAGAGACGTGGAACTGTGTAACCATCTGATCGGAGAATGTGACGGAGAAACGAAATTGGCCGTGGAGAATTTGCCCACCTATGGATTGGCCCACTTGCGTCGTCTGATGGATCGAATCGACCAATCGCCGTTGGGGGTTTGTTTCGACACGGGGCATTGGAACGTGCGACCGGAAGGCAGCATTGAAACGGCGTTGACCCTTTTCGACCAACGGATCGTCCATCTTCATCTAAGCGACAATCCGGGATGGTGTGATGCGCACCAACCGCCGGGCAAAGGTTCGTTTTCGTGGCACCGGTGGGCCCAGGCGATTTCTCCATTGCAGTGGTCGCGGCCGATGTTGATCGAACTCAGCGCACCCCTGCGTTGCCAGGATCCCGATGCAACATCAAAGACCTCCGTTGTTTGGTCAGAAGCGAATCGGCTAGCCAGGATGACTCTTTGCGAAGCACTGAACTCGGTGGGCGTGGAACAAACGAAAACCGGTGTGCCGTCAAAATCGGCGCAGTCTACGAAAGTTTAGTCGGCAGGTCAGTTGGTTGTCCGTTCCTTTGCGAAAGCCGATACTCTACTGCCCTTTGGATCGAGAACAAATCGGAGAATCGCGATGCATCGAGTTTTCTATCGTGATGATGGCAGACTGTGGCGACCGAGGGATTGCAACCACCAATAAAACGAGGGCACCGAACTGATGGCAGGAAGTCGAACCGGCCGTGTCACGCTTGCCGATGTGGCCGCCGAAGTCAATGTTTCGGTTCAGTTGGTCAGTGCGGTGATGAACGGTCGTGGTCCGTCAACGATCGGAGCCAGCGACGAAACTCGTCGTCGCGTCCGTGAAGCGGCGGAGCGATTGGGGTACCGTCGAAATGCCGACGCGGCTTCGCTACGCACTGCAAGGCACGGTCGTGTGGGGGTGTTGATGGATCGCCAAGACGCCGGGGTGTTTCTACCACAAAACATCTTGGCGGCGATGTCCGATTGTTTCGGCAAGGCCAATCTTGGACTGATGATCGACAGCGTATTGCTGTCCAATGCCGAAGCCAGACGGAAATCTCGGCTGATGAATGAGGATTGTGTCGATGCACTGGTGGTCGGACTATCTCGGGCGCCAGAGCCCACTTTGGTGCGTGCGCTGCGTTCGATGGACTTGCCGTTGTTGTGGCTTCATCGCCCGCTCTCAAAAAACTCGGTTTCCTATGACGAGGCGGAAGCCGCAGCGGGCTTGGTGGAGCACTTGGCCCAACGTGGGCACCGAACGATTCACTTTCTGGATCTCAACGCCCCGCCGGACGACGCGTTTGCTATTCGTCAGCGAGCCGAGGGATTTCAACGGGCCTGTGAGGCGAATTCAATCCATGGGGTGATCAACTTTGACCACCTCGTACCGCGCCCGCAGCGTGCGAGTTTTGCACGTCAATGGTTGGACGATCATCCCCAACCCACAGCGGTGATTCTTGGAAGTTGCACCGCAGCGCAAGTTTTTTTGGATGTTGCTTTGCAAATCGGACGCGAAGTGCCCCGCTCGCTGGCAATCGCAACCTTCGACTCTGGAACCATGTGTACCGCCAACGCCCCGTCCATCACAGCAGCCATTCTATCCCAACAGGCGTTTGGTCAGGCCGCCGGTGAAATGGCAGTGACTTTGGCGACCAAGTCTGCGCAGTCGTGCCGCAGCCGAATGATTCCCTGCCCCGTCCAAGTGGGCGGCACGACCAATCAAGTTTCGAACGAAGACTTATAAGCTGGTCATATCGTTTTCTTGGCCCGACTCTGTCGACACGATTTCAATCATGGTCGTCGATTGAGCGATACGTTGTGAGGACACCTTGACGAGGCAAGTCGCGGTGCAAGTTGCGCAATGTGTGACGCTGGCTTCTTCGACAACTGAAGGCAAAGGTGTGGTGCATCTGGGTCTACCGTGGGGCACGTCTGTATTCTTTGGGAGTATTAGATTACCTCGGCAGGGCGACGAACGTCGTTGAAGATTCAGGTCACCATTCGACGCGATACGTGGACCGCGAAGATACGGTGAAGTCTGGCGATAAATTCGCTGATTTGAGTTTCCAAGGTTACCGCCCCAAGTATCATCACCGCGAGAGATAGAACGTTCTATCTGGTAGGCCCATTGGATCCAACGATCGCAATTCATCACCGCCACCGGGGCGGGGGGGAAGAACGCTGCCTTTGAAGAATCCATCGAACGATGTGATTTAGGGCCGGTACGAGCATCTACAAAGACTTTAAGGGAAAATCAGATGACCAGAATTCTTGAGTACTTATTGATTCCAGTGATCGGTTTGTTGGGCGGCGCCTCACTTTGGGGCGACGTCATTGCGACCAACCCAGATCTAGGTTTCGACGTCAATTCCAACGGCGTTGCATTGACTGAATCGATCGGGAATATCTCCTTGACCGATTTCAATGCGGTGTCGGGGCGATCGACGATGACTTTCGAGACCGAACACGGCTATTCAGGGTTGGGACGCGAAATCGTCGGCACAGTGCAAATCGACAATCCGATCGTCGAAATGCCTGGAATCGGAAATCGAGTGTCGATCACGCAACCGTTCTCGGAGTTTGATCCCGTCGGCTTTACGGTTCGTGCGGCCGACGGCAAGCCGGAATTCGCATCCAGCGGAGATGAGGCGATCCATTCGGCGGCCAAGGAGGTAACGTTCTCATTCGATAACCCGGTCGCGATGTTCGGATTGGTCCTGAATCGTAGCGGTGTGGACCAGGTTGTGACCGTCTCACGAATTGGCAGCGCCGATGAAGTCTTTTCGATGGTCGGAAACTTGAATGCGCAAAGTGGCACCAATCACAGTTTCTTCGGCTTTCAAAGCGACGAGAATGACATCATCAGTGTCAAATTCGAAGACACGAATTTTCCGACGGATGTCTTTTTTCAACGCAGTTTTGACGACGTTAGTATCGCCAGTGTGACAGCCGTCCCCGAGCCGGGCAGCCTTGGTCTGCTGGCCCTCGGTGGCGTGTATGCATGGAAACGTCGCCGTAATCGTCGTGCAAATGGATGCGTTGCGCCCGGTCCGGGGACAAATTGAAGTTATCCCGACGCGACCCGTCATTGAAATTTCGCGACCGGACCTGGCAATGCCTTGGTACAGGTCCGGTTGCCCTATTTATTTGTTCGGCATCATTGCGGCATGATTCTCAGTGCGACGATTCCATGTGATTGGAAATTGTTGCCGAATGCCCGCTGGTGCCGCTGTCAGACAAAGTTGATCGATGCCACCGCTATCTACCTTGCTTATTGATATCGATGATACACTTGTTCACCAGTCGGGCGTCGCAGGTCAAACTTACCCATTGTTAGAACTGATTAAACAACAGGCCGCGGCCCAGGGCTTGGCAACCCGCAGCACGTTGCGAGCAATTCAGGATGTGTTGGATGCGGTCTATTGGACCTGGAGCGATTTCCTTGCCGCGGTCGGCGTTGATCCGGTAGAGTTTTGGCTACAGGCGGACCTGATCGAATCACGACGGACGACGGTCCTCGATCCGCAGATTTCAGCTCGGCTGGCGCGATTGCAACAGGCGGGTTATCGGCTGTGCATCACCAGCAACAACCCGGTCGACGGCATACGGCACAAGTTGCGACTGGCGGGATTCGATTCACAGACGCAACAGAATCTGTTTATGGACTTTTTCGGTACCAACAATTGTCGGGCCAACAAGGGGCAGGTGCAGTTCTGGCGTTGTGTGGTCGGTCAGTTGCGGGTTGCGCCGGAAACGATAGCGGTGATCGGCGACAATCCCATCGAAGATGGTCAGATTCCCAGCACCGTCGGGATCAATCGATGGTTTCCGATAGGGACGAATCAGACGGACCATCCGGCGGATTGTTGGGCGGCAGCGGAGCGTCAGTTGCTGGATCATCGATCATCCAATTCCACCACTCGCCATTGATCCGTCATGCATCTATTTGATTGGATCATTGTTGTTTCGGTCATGGTGTCGGCTTTGGCGATCGCCGTCTACGCGCGTCGCCTGGTGCGAAGTGTGTCGGGATACTTGGTGGCCGAGCGTTCCGCGGGGCGTTATCTGTTGGTGGTATCCAATGGAATGGCTGGCTTGGGAGCGATCACAATCGTTGCCCAGTTTGAAATGTTTTATGACGCGGGGCTCACCGCAAACTGGTGGATGCTGTTGTCGATTCCCGCGACTCTGGTGATCGCCTTAAGCGGATGGGTCTACTATCGATTTCGCCAGACGCGGGCGATGACGTTGGGCGAGTTTTTGGGGCAGCGGTACAGCCAGCGATTTCGAGTTTTCGCAGGGGTGTTAGCGTTCGTCTCGGGCGTTTTGAACTTTGGGATCTTCCCGGCGGTCGGATCCAGATTTGTCATGACGCTGGCCGATTTGCCGGAGTCGATCTGGATCGGCGTTGATTTTCCGTTGCAGCCCATCTTGATGGTGTCAATGGTGGGGGCCGCGACGTGCATCGTGCTGTTGGGTGGGCAGGTCGTTATCATCCTGACGGACCTGCTGTTCGGGTTTGTCACGATGCTGTCGATGTTTTGTGTGATCAGCTATCTGTGGTGGTGGATGGACTGGGCCGTCTTGGTTGATGTGTTCGAGTCTGATCCGGTGGGGCATTCACGTCTGGATCCGTTTTCCTCGGCGCGTTTGGCCGGGTTCAATATCTGGTACTTTGCGATCGGCATTCTGTTTTCGTTCTATGCGACGATGACATTCCAGGGGGACACGCCGTACCGCGCCGCGCCGATTTCACCGCATGAGTCAAAGATGGCTGCGGTCTTGGTGGAATGGCGGGCACTGTCCGTGCGGTTGATGATGATGCTGGTACCGTTGGCCGCGATCATATTGCTAGAAGGCGGCGGGAATGAAACGCTGAAGCAGGCCGTGGAATCTAAGATCGCGTCGATCGATAATCCGGTTGTGGCAAGGCAGATGACGGTTCCCGCGGCAGCGTCTGTCTTGCTGCCGGTCGGTTTAAAGGGGGCCTTCATCGTGCTGGTGCTGGGGGCTTTCCTTAGCACGCACGACACCTACCTGCACGCGTGGGCCAGCGTTTTTATCCGCGACGTTGTTCAGCCGCTTCGATCCGAACCGCTCAGCGACAAAGGGGAGATCCGTTTGTTGCGTTTTGGTGTGGTTACGGTCGCAGCGATGATCCTTGCGATCAGTCTATTGATTCAGCCCAGCGACTATTTGTTGAAGTTCATGTTCTTGAGCGCTTCGATCTTCATTGGGGGTGCCGGCGCCGTGCTGATCGGAGGCCTTTACACGAACTGGGGCAACACGTGGGGGGCGTGGGCCAGTTTGTCGGTTGGCGCGGCAGTCGCAACGGTAGGCGTGATAGGCCAAACGTTTTGGATTGATCGAATCTATCCTTGGCTCAGTGATTCGCACCCAAATTGGTTGGAACCGCTGCAAAAAGTTTTGGACGCGATGACACTGGGATTGCCCGGAATTGAGTTTCCCGTCGGAGATCAGCAGTTTCCGATCGACGGACAATGGTGGAGTTTAGGAACAATGGTGTTGGCCACGGCCAGCTACATTCTCGGGTCGGTTGTGCAGGGACTATTCATGGGTTGGCCTACCGGCGATGTGACACGATTCTTTGTCGATGGGGTCAACGACGTGCAACGCGAATCCGGCAAAGTGCGTCGCATGTTACGCAGCCTGTTTCCGTCCGAGGAATTCACCCTCGGTGACAAGTGGATCTGGGGGGCAAAAATGGCGTGGACCGGAGGGCTGGGAATCGTCTTTGTGGTGGGAACGACGGCCGCTTGCTTCTTCCAGGTCGACGGTCGCTGGTGGGCGACTTTTTGGAATGGATACATCCAGGCGACTTTGGTGATCGCCTTGGTAACCACGTGTTGGTTCAGCGTGGGTGCTGTCGGAGATCTGAAGCGATTCTTGGTGCGACTGGCTCAAAACATCTCCGACGCCGACGACTGAAACCTCCGTTCCGCTGACGGATCGATCCGGATGGTGTCGTTATTTCGACAAGCGTGTCAGCAACGCGCGGGCGTCGGCTTCTTCGGGAAAGGCAACGGAGCTGTTGAGGGCCGCCTGGGCGAACTGTTTGGCGGCGTCCAGTTCGCCACCGGATTCGAAGATGGCGGCGGCGAAGTAGCCGACTTCGGGTGAAAATTCGCCACCAAGGATTGCTTTTCGGATGACTTGGTTGGCTTCCTTGGTCTTGCCGATCCGAAACAAAGCCCACGCGTAGGTGGCCACCGCGGCGCGTCCCTTTTGCGTCTTGGTGTTGGAGTTGCTCTTCAACAGTACTTCCGCATGACGCAGCGCAAGTTGGTGTTTTTCAGGGCTGTCCTGCGATAGCAATGACAGAGCCAAGCCATTGGTCGCGTCGAAGCTAGCCGGATTCTGCTGGTGCAGTTCCGCGAATATTATCTCGGCGCCCACAGAATCACCTTCGAAACGTTTGACGGTTCCCAGCATCGCGTTGACCGCGGGAGAGTCCGGCACCAACTCCTTGGCGCGATTGACGCATTGCTGCATCAATTGTTGCTCGCCCGCCGCCATCGCCCACAGTCCCACGGCGATTTGTGTTTGCGCGTCATCTTGACCAGCCTGTTTCGCATTCAGCATCGCCTTCTTTGCCAATTCATGCTTTCCGTCGGCCTGGTACATTCGCCCCATGGCGACTTCGGGAAGGACGCCGGATTTCGAAAACGTGCTGAGGTTCTGAAGCGTCTGCTTGGCAAATTCATAATCTTCCAGCTGAAAATGTGCCGCCGCCAGCCGATTCCAGGCCGCCTCGTTGCGTTGGTCCAATTCGATCCAAGCACGAAGATGTGGTTTTGCCGCGGCCCAATTTTGACGCCGTTCATAGATCGCGGCCAAGCCGGCGTGGGCTGTTGCCGTCAGTTTGTTTTTCCGGGTCTCGTTGCGATCGTAGCTATCCGACAGCTCCAACGCTTTTTCGAACAACACCTCCGCTTCGGCGATACGTCCTTCGCCGATGGCAAGTTCCGCCAGCATGTTCCAGACCTCCGGGTCGTTGCCATGGTTTTCGGCGGCACGTTCCAAAGCGGTGCGTCCGCTACTTCGATTTCCCGTCGCGTAGGCAAGTCGAGCAAACATCACTTCGCCCGGCGGCAGATCCGGATGCTGGTTGTATGCCGATTGGAACAACTCCATCGCTGCAGTGGCGTCGCTTTCTTTGAATGCGGCCAACGCCTTGTCCAGCAACGGTTGCGCCGGGTGCGGGGCCTGCTGAGTGGTCGCCTGAGTGCTGTCAGCGGATTCTTGACCATGCAGCGCCGGACTGACCAGCAACAGCATGCAGACAATGGCGAACAGTTTCATTGCAATCTTCATAGGGGGTGTTCGTTCAACGATTGGATCGTGCAGTTTAGATCAGACGGGAACAATTCGAACGTCTGATCCGGGCCAGATCGAACTCATCCGCAGTCAACCGGTATGGTTCGATCGGTTGATAGCGAAAAAGCGGCCCGCCCGCGTGCAATCGGCCCTGGCACCCATCGGCGATCTTGTCAGGGGCGATTCGTCCGTGCTTGGCGTGACCAGTGCTACGTTGTTGAGGGAACGTTCGTCACAACGTGGGGATTGGAAACTCGTTCCAATAAATTGCAATCTCGGCTTGCGCCGTCGGCTCAGATGTCGGAATCCGACGCTATGACGAGTCGTGTTTAGTCTCGGCTGCTGTTGCGAATGGCGTTTGGAAGGTAAACATCGCCACTGGGTTCATCGGCCTGTGTGGCGTCATCCGAGTCGTCGCCTTCATTCGCGCTGAACGGGGAAGGACCAAGGTTGATGGTACCGACATTCGTTGGTGTCAGCATGTCGACCGTGTTGGCGAAATCGATGTAGCGACCGAATTGGTCGTAAACCAAGTCGTCGGTACGGATGCCCACTTCGGGCAACGGGATTTCATCTCGGACGGTGAAGACGCCATTGTTGATGGTGACGTCATAGTTGCCCAGATCGAGATCGCCCATCGGATTCATGGCGATGATCGGATACTGTCCCAATTCGGCATCGGCGAAAGTTCCCTCACTGGCCAAGTCGACCTGGTCAATCGTATCTGCATTCTTCAAGCCGAACGCCGTGAACTCCGATCCGTTGAACACGAATTCGACGCCAATCAATTTCGACTGGTTGTTCGCCGAAATCAGCAGCGGTGCGGGTGTGACCATCAATCCACCGGACAGCGAACCGAGTTCGATGTTGTAATTGTTCGCGTCGAACCCATTGCCGGCAGCAGCAATTCCTGATGCGGCCAAGTCATAGCTGCCGACATTCGCGGTTGCGGCGATGCCGGGCGAAGTGAAGCTGACTTGTTGGATCGTTTCTCCGTTCTTCAGCCCGATCGCTTCGAAGCGTGTGCGGTCCAACATCGAATCGCCGTAGGTCTTCTGCTGGCTCAAAGGATTGACGACCAAATCGGCGGGAACGACCGTCAAGCCACCGTTGGAGAACGAGATGTTGTAGTTCAATGGATTGAAAGTCCCTTGTCCTCTAACGTTCAGGCCGACCGCGTAGGGAGTGTCCATGACATCGGCGTCGGGACGGGTGCCAAGGCTGAGCCACTGAACCGGACCGATCATTTCACCATTGACCAGGCCTTCGACAGTGAAGTCGTTGTCAGGGAAGACGAACGTGTCGCCGTAGGTCTTGGTGTACGTGCCACCTGTCACGACCAAGTCGGCCGGCAGGATCGTGAAGGTTCCGCTGGCGGTACCCAACAATCGGTACTTGGGATCCAGATCGGTCGCTTCGACGTTGATCGTGTAGGTGCCCGCATCGGAGAACTGGGTCAGGTTAAAGTCCGTGCCCACACCGATGCTTTGCAGTGTATCGCCTTCTTGCAGCACGCCGCGCGTGATTGACAGACCGGGATCGATTGGAGTTTGACCGTACGTCGACTGACCGTCGTTGGCGGTGAAAAACAGTCCGGGGGTCAGATCAATCGATGCGAGATAAAAAGCAACGTTTGCCTGGGGATTGCCCAAGTAGTCAGCATCAAAGGGGAAGGTGGCTTGTTCTCCAATGAACTCACCCACACCGACGCTATTGATCAGGTTGCCATTGGAGTCCAACAGGTTTCCGCCAGCGACACCGTTGAAGCTTGATGAACTGTCCACCGACACACCCGACTGCTGCGGAAGGTAGATGCGCAACTCTCCGTTTGCTGCGGAATTGATTTGGGATTGATTTTGCAGGCTAACTGTCGACGCACCCGACCTTGGGCTGAAAGCCAAGCCGTTCATTACGATCGTGGTGTTCAGACCACTGATGGTCGACTCCGAAAGCGAGAGCAAATACGCATCCTCTCCGGATTGAATGATTTGTACATCTCCGCTTCCGCCAGCGATGATTTCGCTATTTGTCATGCGAAGAGAGTCGCGTTCAAATTTAGGACCATCGCTAATCACGGGAGCACCGACAGAAGGTGTTGTGATGATTTCCAAAGACACCGCTTCGATCCCAATGTCTCCGTTGGCGGTCTGCAACAAGCCTCCGTCAATCGAGATACCATCTCCTGCAGTTCGGAATACATCAAACTCAGGGTCGTTCCCCAGCAAGATGTTGCCGATGCCAATCGATGCGTTTTCGGTTCCGGTCAGTTTCGCACCATCGGAAATGCTTATGCCGCCAATGGCTGCGAGCGACAGTTCCTCCGATGCGACGAGTTCCGTCCCCATTCCCGAAATATCAATTCCGATTCCGCGGCTGCTGTTTGTTCCCCGAACAATCACTCGATTTCCCGCCAACAGGGAATCGTCGTCAATCACGACTCGTTGATTAGCAGCGGGGGCATTCGTGACACCAATGATCACTTCATTTGCACCGATGATTGAATCGCTGATGTGAACAAGCGGGTCCGAATCGGCGAGCAATGCATCCTCCGATTCACCAGGTAACAGCTGAATCCTTGAATCATCACCCGATGCCAAAATCGAGACCGTGTCTAGACGCAATGTCGGGTCACCGGGGTCTCGTTGCCCGGGGATCGCGGACTGAGAATTGAATTCCAGCATCAACGATCCATCGCCGATGAAAAGGTCCGTTCCGGGGGTCAAGGTGATGTTGCGTCCCGACTGCAGCGTCAACGTGCCAACCCCCGTCGCAGCAGTGGAGAAGTCGGATCGAATCTCTAGATCGTTACTGAACTGCAGAACCAGATCATTGCCCGCATTCAAGATCGCCACGATGTCATCAGGGTCAATGAAGGTGGTGTCGGCGGGGAAGTCGCTGAACGCCAAATTGCCAGTCAGTGAGAATCCTGAGGAACTACCAAATGAAATCAGCGAAACGCTACCGACACCGGCGCGGATGTCATTCGTGCCGATTGAATCAGCTTGGTTTCCAACTGCCAGCAGCGTCCCTCCGGAATTTAGACTGACAGCACTGCCGAGCGCATCGGATCCGGGAAATCTCAAGACATCAAAGAAAGTGGTCAAGCCACCGTTTTCAAATCCGGTGTCGTCAACTCCATTGAACGCCGCTTCGGCGAACAGATAAATCGCACCGGAGTCCGGCGAGTTGTTGAATGCTCCGTCGTCACCGGTAGCACCGACCGCTAATCCGTGGCCATCGATTTGGCCAAAGATGTTGTTGTTGGCGGTGTCTGCGAAGAAATCGCCTGGCCCGGCGAAAGCAACCGATGCGCCAAATCGATCTCCTGCCTCAATGGCGAATTCCGGACCAATCAGATTCTGAGAACCCGCGAAATCAAAAGCAAGATCGAATGTGTCACTCGAAGGCACTCCGACCGCCGGGACGCGGTAGACGTAGACGTTACCCGCATCCATCGACAGGTTACCGACGCCGTCGTCGCCGGGCGCACCGACAATCAGATGATTTCCGTCATTCGTCAATGCAACAGAAAAACCGAATAAATCCACTGGGTCCAAGTCGACGACCTGCCCCATCCCCGATGTCGCTCCATCTTGAATCAAAGCCCGGAACGTTGGCATTTGAGATAAGTTGTCCGGATCAAGATCAAAGACGTAGGCCGCTCCCGTGCTGTTGCCTGAAAGATCCGACGCGCCTTGGTCTCCGATGGCCCCAACCGCCAACCGATTTCCCGCGTCATTCAAGTCGACCGAAAAACCAAATCGATCCGTAAAGCCCAGGTCCAATTCAACTGGGGCGCCAAACGTATCCGTCAGGAAGAGTTCCAGCGAAGGAAGTTGACTCAAGTCCGTTTCGTCGAGTTGGAACAAGAACACCGCGCCGCGGTCTTCTGGATCGCCCACCGCCAAGATGTCACCGGCGCCGTTGAGCGCGAGCGAGTTGCCGAAATCGGAATCGGAAAGATCAATGTTCAGGATCGTCCCGTCACTTAGCCCCGATCCGGAACGTAGGACTTGTCCCAGCACGGGATCCGATGCCAAGGTTGTGTCGACATCGAACAGATAGATCGATCGGTTGCTTTCGACCGCCAATCGTTCGCCGGTCCCGTTCAATGCAACGGCGCCACCGAATCCACTGAAGGCGGGCAATTCAACCAATCCGCCCAGCGGCGAGTCATTGCTAATCGATTGGGCCAAATTAACCGTTTGCTCGAATCCGCCGCCGCCGAAATCGAACAAATGGAAACGATTGCGATCCGGGTTGCCGACCGCCAGTCGGTCGCCGCTGCCATCGAGTGAAACGGACTGTCCGAATGTTGAATTGCCGCCCTGGAAGGTGTCGCCGGATGCGAGTGGCGTGTCGTTGCGGATGACCTGTTTCAGATCCGCCGTGACACTGAGGTCGTTGGTATCCAGTTCGAATAAGAAGACACTGTTGAGATTGAAGTCAGACGGCTGTCCAACGGCCAAGCGGTCGCCGGCGTCATTGAACGAGATGCCGCGACCGAATTCACCGCCGGCGACCAAAGACAAAGTGCTGCCATCAGCCAACGTCACACCACGACGAAGCTCCTGAGCCAAGTCGGGTGCCTGGCTCCAATCATTGGGGTTTAACTCAAACAGATAGACGCCCCCGCCCGCACCGTTTCGCTCTCCCACGGCCAGCCGGGAACCATCGGCATTCACATCCAGACCGTAACCGATGGGCGAAAACGGAATGTCAAGCGTTGTGGTATCGGCCAGTGTGGTTCCGTCTGCGATGGTCTGTGCAAGTGTCGCCGGCCCCATGAATCCGCCGGCGCCGAATTCAAACAGGAAGACCTTGGAATCACCCGAGGCTCCCGCCGCCAGACGCTGGCCGTCTTCGGTCAGCGCGATGGCACCACCGAAGCCGCTGTTGTTGCCCAGCATCAACGTTTGCCCGCCGCTGAGAGACTGTTGATTGCGGATCACTTGCGGCAACGAAAGTGGAACCACCGGATCGGTCTGATCAACCTCGAACAGATAGATTGCACCGGAGTTCATGTCCATGTTTCCGACGCCATCATCACCCGCTGCACCGATCGCCAGCAGGTTCCCGTTGTCGGCGATGGAGATCGAGCTGCCGAACATGTCTTGATCGTCCAACTGAAGCGTTTCCAACCCGACCGGCGTATCAATGCCCACACCATTGCGAAGCGTGGTCACCAGGGTGGGCACGGTGTTCAGGTTGTCTTCGTCCAGCAGGAAGAAATGAACTTGGCCGAATTCGTCACCAAATTCAGGGCCCAGCGAACTGACGGCAAGTTGAGTTTTGTTCGATCCCAATTCAACCGCAAGTCCAAGGCCTGACACGTCAGGCATCGTGGTTGAAATGGCATCGGTGCTAAGTCGTCGGCCTTCATAGCGGAACGAGGTCCCAGTGAATTCCAAATCAAACAGCGAAACCGACCCGGAATCTTGTGCCACGCGGTTGTCACCATCGAAACCCGGTGCCCCCACCACGACGCGCGTACCGGCGGCATCCAGCGCGATGTCCGCTCCATAGGATTCGTTGCCGATTTCGATGGTCGTGTCACCGATCTGGACGCCGTCGGAAACTTGAACCAGCAAATTGGGTGCAACCGTCAAGTCCGATGGGTTCAATTGGAAACCGAAAACGCCACCGTTGAGGAATCCAAGATTTTCGGCACCGACGCCCAGCAGGTCGCCGACAGCGTTCAGTGCAACGCCGCTTCCAAATTCCGCTTGTCCCACCGAAACCGGGCCGCCGGGACCGTTTTCGACCAACTGTCGAAACCGTGCCGGCTGACCAAAGTTCTGACTGATCAAGTTGAAAAGATAGACGCCGCCCGCACGATTGTTCAGCTCGGGGGCACCGACGGCCAAGATGCTGCCCGATGCGTTCAACGCGACACTTTCGCCGAAGCCGGCCGCATCCAGGTCACCCAAAGTGGTTAGCGTATCGCTGCCCAGTCGTTGCGCAAGGTTGGGAGCGGCGGCCAGATTGGTCGGGTTGATTTCGAACAGATAGACGAATGAATTGGTGAACCCGTTGGCGCCGACCGCTAGACGGTTTCCGTCTTCATCCAACGCGACACTGGTTCCGAAAAGATCGCCACCCAGTTGTGCGTTGATGGAGTTCGATTCGTTGGCACGCAGATCAAAGACGCCACCGCCCACCAACGGTGTGCCATCGCGAATGACGATCGGCAACTCAGGTGCTTGTGAAAGGTCGGTGGTGCTCAGCTGGAACAGATAAACCGCGCCCGTATCGTCCAGCAGGCTGAGTGACTGATCGAAGCCCAAGAAATCGTCGCGCGATGCACCGACCGCCAGGATGCCGCCGGGGCCGTCGAAATCAACCGCGCTGCCGAAGCGGTCGTCAGCTTCCAGTTCCAGCGTGCCGCCGCCGGAAAGTGCCGCACCATCACGCAAGATCTGTGCGAGCGACACGGAATCAAGAACGCTGTTGGTATCAAGATCGAAAAGGTAAACCGCGCCAGATTCACCCTTCAAAACCGAACCACCGTCGTCACCGATCGCACCGACCGCCAAACGGTCACCCGCCGAGTTTAGGCCGACCGATACGCCGAACCGATCAAACGCATCCAAGAACGTTTCGCCGGAACCCAACAGCGAAAACGTGATCATGTCCATGCCGGACGGAGCGGTATCGACGATCACACCATTCTTCGGATCCAGCAGAACGGTGCCGCCGCCGGTTTGGACTTCGTCGGTGGTTTGATACTGAAGCAGACCTGCCGATGACAGTTCGACGAATCCGCCGGTCCCGTCCGCTCCGCTGCCACTGACGTCCACGCCGCCGTAGAACTGCGTTCGGTCATCGCTCCAGACGATCGCCGTTCCGCCTTGGCCGCTTTCGCCGGTGGCGATGATTTGGCTGCCAGGGCTGATCAAAGTCTGCCCGGAGTTGGCCAGTTCGTCGGTCGTCAGGTCTCGGCCGCCCTGGTATTCACCGCCGACACGAATCATCCCGCCGTCGATCGATCCGGATGCATCAAACGTGGTACCCAGCATCGACGTCTTGGTGCTGCTGGACACGTCGATCGTGCCGCCGTTGCCTGTCGCCCCGGTTGCATCCAGTGTTGCTGATGTCACGATGCGGCCTGGTCCGGTGATCGCGATGGATCCACCATCGGTCCCCGAAACATCGATGTCACCCGCGGTCGTCGCGGTGTAGGCAGTGGTTGTTTCGATCTGCACATTGCCGCCAGTTCCGGCATCCGAAGATGCGTCGATCGCCGCGTATTGGTCCACCGTGTTGGATTGGATTTGAACGTCACCGCCGGACTGCGTGCCACTGGCATCGATGCGTCCTTGAACGAGCGCGTCATTGGATGTCACGGTGACCGAACCGCCGGTCGTCCCGCTGGTGTCGATCGTTCCAATGTGATTTAGTTGTCCGGTGTTAACCGAGACGGACTGACTGGCCGCGATCGTCCCGCTGTTGAAGACCTTGCCACCTGGGTTGGTCAAGTAAACTTCGCCGCCCGCCATCACCGCACCGGTCGCGCGGATCGTGCCGGTGTTGTTGATCAGCGATGCCGTTTCGCTGTAGCCGTTTTGCAGCGTGGCCATGTCGGCTTCGACATGCGTGACGCCGTTGCTGTAGGTCACACTCCGTCCACTGCCCACCGTGACCGATCCGCCTAGGCTGTTGATCGTGCCAGAGTTACTGAATTGGTTGGCGATGAAGTGCGCGCCGCCCGAACCCGTGTTGATCGTTCCCTGATTGACGATGTCTGCCGTGGAAGAACCACGGAACGTCATCGGGCCACCGTTCATGAAGTCTTGATTGCCGATGTCAAACGTCGATGCCGTGAACCCATTGGTGTTGATGACACCGTTGGGTCCGACAAGCACGCCGCTGGGATTCACCAAAAAGACGTTGCCGTTGGAGTTCAACGCACCATGAATCGCCGACGGCGTATTCGGCGTGGTCACGCGGTTCAGGACGGCAGACGATGCCGACGGCAAATTAAAGTTGGCTGTGTTGCCTTGGCCGATCGAAAAGCTTTGCCAATTGATGACGGCACGATCGGTCGAGGCATTCACATTCAGCGTTGATCCCGCGTTGGAAATCGTCGCGGCACCGGCGACGACTGTGCCACCGGTCGGGTTTTGAGCCGACGCGGTGGTTGCCGTACTGACGGCCAGCACGCCGCCCAAAAGAAGGTTACGAAGTTCGGCACGCTTTTGTCGTCGGCGTCGTTGGCTCATGGCGTTCAATTCGTCGCAAGCGCCTCGGCCAACGGATCGTTGCCGGGCAAGCAGGTTTTTTAATAACAGTGCGGATCGAGAGGGCGTTGCTAAACCAACCCGTGCAATTGACTCAGACGGACTCTCTGGAGCGTGGCTAGTTTGGATAGCCCCCCCAACGGAGTCAAACTTTTTCTGGCAACGCGGGGCAATGTCACCCAAACCGGCGTGCTATCGGAAAAACCCAAGCAATCCGGTCGTTCCGCATCCTGGTACGCGTGCCGCGGGAAACCCCCGCTTCTGTATGCGTTAACCTGCGATCTGGGTGGCATGTTTCCGATCTGAATGCTGCTCGGTCATAGCGCACGATGCCCCATGCCGCGCCTGGTTACTTGCCCCCCTTGATGCACCGCCCGACGCGATCGGCCACTGGTAAAGGATTACCACGAATGAAAATTTCATGGAGACGCTCCGCGCTGGCCGGATGTCTAGCGGCCACCGCGTTCTTCGCTCATGCCACGCAGACGCAGGCCCAGAACTACGAGCGTTACAAGCCGCTGTCGGTGCCGAGCCAAAGGTTCAATCAACCGACGGTTCAGCCTGAATCGTTGGACCCGGTCGAAGGAAGCGACAAGGTTCTGGTCGACGCGCTGGCGGGCGTGATCATTTTGGATCATGCCGACAAGGTGGACGCCGAAGATGCCCATGATGGGGTCGCCGGGATCCAGCATGACTTTGACGATCGATCGTCGCTGGTCTATGGATCGGGGGTGCAGTCGATCGTCTATCGCTATCTGGATGGACCGGTGACGCTGCGTCGGCTGAACCAGATGTCGCGCGACATCATCACCTATTACCGCAAATGTGGTCAGCCGGTTGTCGACGTCGTTATTCCCGAACAAAAGATCACTTCGGGGGTTGTCCAGATCGTCGTGACCGAAGCACGAATCGGTTCGGTCACGATGACCGATGGCTGTGTGTTCGAAGCGGAAGATCTATGCCACTGGGTTCAGTGTACGCGCCGCGGCGACAAGATCTTTGAAAGTAAACTGAACAACGATTTGTTCTGGTTGAACCAAAATCCGTTCCGACGTGTTTCCGTTGACATGCGTCCCGGTGATATCGAAGGCACGACAGACATCATCTTTGACATCGATGACGTTTGCCCGATTCGAGTGTATTCCGGATACGAAGACACGGGCGTGCGGACGTTGGGCTTGGAACGGTTGTATGCCGGAATGATCTATGGCAATGCATTCGGCAAAGGCGGCATCCTTAGCTATCAGTACACGGCCGATGCGGAGTTCTATCGGTTGAATGCTCACAGCGTCAGTTACGCGCAACCGGTCAGCCGCAAAATCAGCTGGAACGCCTATGGCAGTTGGGCCGGTGTGACGCCGACGATTCCAACGGTCAATCAGGATGGTGAAAGCTGGCAACTGGGGATGGGCATCACTCACCACCTACAGAAGACTCGGTGGGTGGACACTAACTGGTCGCTGGGTGTTGATTTCAAACAAACGAACAACAACCTTGAATTCGGCGGTCAGTTGGTTCAGAACTCGGCGGCTGATTTGATCCAGCTTCGATTGTCGTTCCAGCATCTTCGCCGTGGTTGCCGCGACCAGTACGGGTTGCTGATGTGGGATTCGTTTGTCGGGCCCGGTGCCGGATTCACCGGCGATCACAACACGGCCGCTTTCAACACGATCCGTGCCAACACGACGCCGGACTATTTCTACACACGGCTTCGTGCCGAACGCCTGTGGAACGTGCAGCAGAACTGGCAACTGATGGGGCGTTTTGTCGGTCAGTTGGCATCGGAACGACTGTTGTTCAGCGAAACGCTTGGCTTCGGCGGCTACGATTCCATTCGCGGGTATGATCAGCGTGTTTACAGCAGCGATGACGGTTGGTTTGCATCGCTCGAGTTCGGGCCGCGAATGAAACGTTTCGGTTGCTGTTCCAATCCGAACACCTTTCGCGCCTTCACGTTTGTCGACATGGGCAGCGGATCGAACATCGATCCGTTGCCGGGCGAATTCGGCGACGAGTTCTTGATCAGCATGGGCCTGGGAATGCGTCTGACGCTGACCGATCGGACATCTTTGCGAGCGTCCTATGGTCACGGTTTCGAAAAGATCCCCGGTGCCGCAAGTCGCGACCGAGTCCATATCGGCTTCGTGTCCCTGTTCGGTCCACGCGTTCGCTAACGCAAAATTACCCCGTAGCTGGACTCGCCAGAGTTCAGGTCTGGACACGCCCGCCCTCGTATCTGGATTTGCCAGAGTTCAGGGTTAGGTCCACCGCCAATCGACGTCTCAACCCGACTTCGCGTCCGACTCGTCTTCCTGGACCAGGATGTCGCCCGGCTGGCATTCCAAGACACGACAGATCGCGTCCAGAGTGCTAAAGCGGATCGCCTTCGCCTTTCCCGTCTTCAAGATGGATAGATTGGCCAGGGTGATGCCCACTTCTTCCGCCAATTGGGTCAACGAGATCTCACGCTCCTTCATGACCCGACTCAAGTTGACTTTGATCGCCATCGATTCACCTCAAATCGTCAACGATTGTTCGTCGCGCAACCTTGTGCCGTGCCGAAAGACTTCGGATAGGACTAGCATCGCAATCGCGACCACCAACAGTTCCAGGTCAAGATGGATTCGTCCGTTGAAGTTGAATCCTTCGGGGCGAGCCATGATGTCGACAAATCCGGACATCGCCAAACGCCCGAAGCAGACGATCAATTCAAACGCAAGAATCAGCAGCCCAATGATGCGAATTCGACGCGCGTTTGCGACGGCGAAAGGATCGTCCTGGTCCACCGTTTTCATGATGTCGCGGAGCTGCTTGATAAAGAACAGGCCGACAAGGAAGCAGGGCACGATCACCATCGCGGCGAATGCGCGCTGAACCAAGCCGGCCCGAACGCCGTTACCCGACGCAGGGAATTGCAGCGTGACCGGGATTCCGTCGGGGAATGCAAAATCAAGTGATCGCCCTTGCCGGTCATGGACCGAGAAGGCCGTCGTATCAATGTCGCTGGCATACCCCAAAACGGCGAACGAAAGTTTTTCAGAGGGTGCCGCGATTAGAAACAACAGACAGGTGGCGAACCCAAGCAAGGTAAGCCACCACCAGCACGCCAGGACGAATTTTAAGCATCGAAAAGAGAACGGCTTTGACGACATCGAGGACCTCCATTGGATTTATCGCTAAACGGTAAACTGGGGGATCGGTCTAGGCAATGTCCGATTTATTGTTTTGCGATAAAAACTTTGGTCGTGATTCGCACCCCATATCTCAAGCCTTCATCGGTCAATGCCGTCAGGATGCATCCGGAAACATCAGGATCGAGCAGTTTTCCGATTGAACAACCCGCTGCATTCCGACGTGGGAAGGCAAAAAAGACGCCTGACCCCTTTGTCTTGCTGACCCCTTTGTCTTGCTCATCTCGTAGGTCCGTTTGTTCGGTTGACCCCCGGTGTAGATCAGGATCAGCAGGCAAGCGATGATGGCTAAGTACATTTGAATCTCGACGCCTGCCGGCTTGGTGCTCAGTAGATGCCGACAGCCCAGAAGCTGTTTGATCATTCGGAAGAACAGTTCGATGAGCCAGCGAAGCCGGTAGGCTTCGGCAATCAGTTCCGCCGGAACGTCCATTAAGTTCGTGACCAATCGCAGTCGACCATCGCAGTGAGAGCCTTTGCTGCCAGTGCGGACATGCGGCGGGACTTCGATTTCGATGTAACGAACCGGATGATCGCTTGCGACCGTTTTGCGGTTGCTGGTGTGAGCTCCCAAAACGACTTCTCGGTCGATGCGGACACCGGCGTCGCGATCTGCTGCGGTTAGGTCTCGCTCACAAAGGATCTTCGGCGTGCTGTTGTCGCGGGCTCGGCAAATGTAGCTGCTTCGGGCGGCGTTGATTTGGTTGAACAATTCAAACTTGGCATACCCACGATCAATCACATAGCAGCGATCTGGTTGCAAGACGGAAGCCAGGACTGCCTTTTCGTCATCTTTCCCCTTGGGCTTGGCTGGCGTGGCATCGATTCGCTCGGGGATTCCGCGAAGGATCTCGAAATGAGTGTGCATGCGGTATCCATCAACCGACCTACCTTTAGTCGTTCCGCCTGCCTTATCAGGCAGCCAAGCCAAAGATGCCACACGCACGGCCGTCTTGAAGACGCTGCCATCGACGGCGGTGAGTTGATGTCCGATCACATCAAACTTCGATGGGTCGGCCGAGGGCACTTCGGTAGCAAGCTCCGCGGCGATCTTCTTGAGCGGCTCGGGGTCAAAGATGCTCACCGACTCGGAGAGCGATCCCAGCGAAGCTCGCCCGACGCCGAACTTCTTCTGGACATCTTTGAGTGTGCTGGCTTGCTGTAGTCCACGAAGCGATGTCAGGATCGGATTGAACATCTGGAATGCCCCCATTTCCTGATCCACGGTTATGAGAGTACGGGTTGGTTAAACGATTCCACAGTGGGCTGCTTCCGCGAAGGGAGCGCAGCGAACGAAGCGGAAGCAGCCCACTGTGAAGCAAACTCCGCTGGGGCCATTCCACCGATGCCGCTGTGCGGACGTCGATGGTTGTACGTTTGACGCCATGACTCAATGATCGACTGTGCCTCGGACAAGCTGCTGAACAGCTCGCACGATAAACACTCATCGCGAAGCCTGCTGTGGAAGCTTTCGACGTAGCCGTTCTGCCAGGGACTGCCCGGTTCGATGTAGGAAGTCCCCACCTCAATGAAGTCCAGAAAGGAGCGGACCGCCTTGCTGATGAACTCCGGGCCATTGTCGCTGCGGATGAACGACGGGATGCCGCGGCTGACGAATAAGTCGCTCAACAGCGCCACCAAATCGTCGCCGGTGAACTTTCGACCCACTTCCAGTGCAATGCACTCACGAGTGAACTCGTCGATCAGAGAGAGGATCTTCAACGAGCGACCGTCTTCGGTTCGATCAAAGATGAAGTCGACCGACCAAACGTGATTGGGGTACTCGGCCGATCGACGAATGACGCCGCCTTCGGAGTTACCCAATCGTCGCTTTTTCGCCTTTTTGACCGGCACCTTGAGACCTTGTTGTTTCCAGAGTCGGTGGATTCGTTTGAAGTTCACACGCCAGCCTTCCTGCCGCAGAAGACGAGTGATGCGTCGATAGCCATAGCGAGGAAACTCGCTGACGAGTTCCAGTATTCGAGCAACCAGACGTGGTTCGTCTTCTTTTGCGTTTGGCCGGTATCGTTGGCTACTTCGCGATTGGCCGAGCGTCCTGCAAGCCCGACGCTCCGAGACGCCGAAGCAACTCTGCAACTTGCAGGCTGCTTCACGGCGACGCGTCGGGCTTAGAAGTTTCCCTCGGCGATCACCTTGAGCATTCGCTTATCGAGTTCTGCTTCGGCCAGCAGTTCTTTGAGCTTCTGGTTCTCGATTTCGAGTTCGCGAAGCCGTCGAGCCTCATCGGACTTCATGCCGCCGTACTGCTTCTTCCATCGCATCCAGGTCGATTCAACAATCCCAAGCTTCTGGTACACCTCCGCCAGGCTCTTGCCGGCGGCCAACATGGCTTCACCCGCGGCGATCGCCTTGACGATCTGTTCGGGCTTACGTCGCTTTCGTGCTTGTTTCATCTCGAGAGTCTCCTTGGCCGTTATTGGCCAGTACACTCTCATAACTTATGGACCAGTTTTTGGGGAGCACGCCACATCCACATAAGAACTAGCACGCCGTACTGGTCCATGTGCAAATCACGATTGCAGGATTTGTCGCGTGCAGTACCGATCTCGTGCAGGGAATCCAACAGTGGCCGGATCTTCTTGAAGAACTTCAGGCCCTGCAGTTCCGCGGCGCGAATATCAGGCGAGTCTTCCGAGGCCGCATCCCTGTCGCTGCCGAGGCTCTCGGTCGTTGGGCTTCGTTGTTTAGGGGGTCGGTTCGGCACTGACTCATCCGCTGCGTGTCAAACTGGCGGAACATCCGCCAAATTTGAATGCTTGCGCAATCGCCGTGCCAAAAGTCGTTAAAATTCAATGCGCAACTTTCGTGCCGAACAGTATTGCGCCTGACCCCTTTGGATTGCTGATGTATCGTGAGCTAGAAACACCGGTACCTCCGTCAATATAGTTTGCATCCAGTGGATTTTGCGAAGACTTCGCGTCGCTGCGCGAGGTTTGTCGCGGGCATTGGACCTGCTTCGCCGCGCACGCGAAACGCGGCGAGCGTTAGATTTCTCTTTGGAATTGTCGAGGCACTAGACATTGAACATATGCCAACGACGGATTCACGTCGCTATCTGCGTGTCCATGAGTTGGTTCGCGACGACGAAATGTCGCGCAGACGACGATGAGTACGCACTGGCCGGCCTTAGGTTTGACACGCCCTCGGCTGAACAAACGGATAAGGTCATGGAAGATCTCCAGGATCTCGACGTTGCACCGGCAGAGTCCGATTCGTTTTGCGTATTGGCGCGCGGCTTAACATCAATGTCCGGAAAAGTTCGTGGCGAAGCGGTGGCCAAGCTCACTCAGTTCGCGTTTCTGATTGCGGAAAACTCGGCAACACGCAGACGTCGCTATCTGAGCGTAGAGAGTATTGTCTTTTCTGACGGTAAGCCTGCTAGTGCCAATGGTACTGCAGGCGGAATTGCACCGGTAAGGCCTCGAAACACGGTTTTGGACCTGCTAATCGACGGATCGACGGAACCGCCAACTTACGTGCTTCATGATGGAGCAGGAAGGCAAGTGCGAGACATCCCAATTGACCCAAAGCTGCGTTTCGCAAGCAGAACCCTGTTCGACCCTCTGATAGCTTCGGTAAATCCCGTGCCAGTTATCGCACGGCGTGGGCTTTCGATCGAATGGCAACGTTTTTCGCGAAAGCTCCTGCATGGCTACGCTCCGCGTGGATCAGGTCATGCGGTTCGGTTCGTGTTTCCGGACAAGAATACTCTTATCGAGTCAGAAGCGACGACTGGAACGTACAAGGATATCTTGTTTGCAAATGATGTTCCTGTACTAACTGAACACTCTACGGGACCGGTTCCAGCCCATATGAGTGTCGACAGTCGGAGAATTAGTTCGCGTACCCGCACCGAGTGGAAGGAATTTCCACCATCCTTCGTGCGGCCGTCAAAGTTGCGTGCTGTGCGTATCTCGGATCGCAATCCCAGCGAAGTGGAAGCTGAATTTGTTTGGCTATTCAACGAGCGGGTCGACGATACTGTTTTTGACGCAAGCTCTGTTGGTGAGCTTCATTTCGGCATCTTTTCGGATCACTTCGACTGAGGTCGTGTGCGGTCGCGGGAGTGTTCTGGGCTCTTTCGCCGAATCAGTGGTCCAATTTGAGGTTGAGCAGCCGAGCGAATGCCACTCCCTCCGGCCTCTCCCACAAAGGCAGTCGCTGTGCTCCGTCTGCACCAGCCATCGGTCGCCCAGTCGCTTCGCTCGAACAGGGCGAGCGACCGATGGCCGCTCCAACGAAGGCGGCTCGGACCAGTTTTGACTCAAAAGTGCATCTCTTCAGCGAATCGATTATAGATGTTGTTGTTCAAGCAGCAACCATTTCGGAATGCATCAAAGAGATGCACCTCAAAACTATCCTCAACCACGTCGAAAAGCAGAATTATGCGGTGTGGGCATTCATGCGGATTCCACGCTGTCGATCCGAGTTCAATCCGAGTTTTGAGTGAGCAAGACAAAGGGGGCAGGGAGTGCCGGGATAAAACCGGTTTGGAATAGAAAGTGAGAGTCTTTTACGAAGAAGGTTTAGCCAACTGCTTCGGCCCCTGCCGGAGGTGCGATGAAGGTAACGACGTCGTGCTGAGCATCCGATCCGGGGGAAACGTAGGCCAGCTATTGAGCTCCGGAATCTTTATGCTTCCGTGTGCCGACTTTGTCCTGACAAGGGGAAGGCAACATCGGGTCGATCGCTACTTGGGCGAGATCGATGCGAACACGGCGGAGTCTGTGAACCTGTGCATGCGTGGACATTCCAAACGCGAGAACCGGGAGATCCCATCGGTGGCCAGGCAGCAAGCTTGGTCCGGTCAGGGAACCACTCAGTGGGAAAGCCTGACATGAACGCCGATGGGAAGTCAGACGGCTTCGTAGTACCGCCGACTCGGATGAACAACGCGGGGGCTGAACCCTCGGCGGAGTCCGCCGAGGGAAGGGAGCCGACGAAGAAGAACGCAGATCAAACCGACGTGTCCCGCGCACCGAAGCGGAAACGTGGCAGGTCTTACGGTTTGGCAGGCGTGCGTGAGACGGCTCGGGCGCAGCCCGAGTTGAAGTTCACGTCGTTGCTGCATCACGTCAACGAGAACCTGTTGACCGAAGCCTTCTTCGATTTGAAGAAGACCGCGGCGGTGGGCGTCGATGTAGTGACGTGGCACGACTACGAACAGGGCCTGGAAGATCGCATCGCCGATCTTCACGGTCGCGTTCATCGGGGAAGCTACCGAGCAAAGCCTTCGAAGAGAATCTACATCACCAAAGCCGATGGGCGCGAGCGTCCAATCGGGATTGCTTCGCTGGAGGACAAGGTCGTCCAGAAAGCGGTCGGTTGGGTTTTGCAGTGCATCTACGAGCAGGACTTTCTCGGCTTCAGCTATGGCTTCCGGCCCGGAAGGAGTCAGCACAAGGCGCTCGATGCGCTCAGTGTTGCTTTGACGAGCAAGAAGGTGAACTGGGTATTGGACGCCGATGTGAAAGGTTTCTTTGACAACATGAACCATGACTGGTTGATGAAGTTTCTGGAACACCGCATCGCGGACAAACGTGTGCTCCGTTTGATCGGCAAATGGCTTCGTGCCGGTGTCAGTGATGACGGGGAGTGGTCCGAGACGAAGGTGGGGACGCCACAGGTAGCGGTGATTTCCCCGCTGCTTGCGAACATATACCTTCACTACGTCTTAGACCTCTGGATTCAAAGCTGGCGTAATCGTCGCGGTCGTGGCGACATGGTCATCATACGCTTCGCGGATGATTTCGTTGTCGGGTTTCAGCACAAGTACGAGGCCGAAGCGTTCCTGGAAGAACTTCGAGAACGTTTTGCCAAGTTCAGTCTGGAGCTTCACGGCCAAAAGACTCGGCTGATTGAGTTCGGTCGGTTCGCCATGAGCAACCGCAAAGAGCGCGGGGAGGGTCGACCGGAAACGTTCGACTTTCTCGGCTTTACGCACCGCTGTGATGTGACCCGGTCACATGGCTGGTTCACGATCCGTCGCGAGACGATCGCCAAGCGAATGCGTGCAACGCTTGCGGCGATCAAGGCGAAACTGCGTCAGCGTCGGCATTGGCCGGTGGGCGTCGTTGGTAGGTGGCTAGCCCGAGTCATGCGTGGCTGGCTGAACTACCACGCGGTGCCGGGGAACATGGTCCGGTTGCAACAGTTTCGCAATGAAGTCGCTAAGCTTTGGCTTGCCGTGCTTCGTCGCCGAAGCCAACGCAGCACGTGGACATGGACTCGAATGCAACGTCTAGCACGCAAGCATCTGCCAACACCGAGAATCTTACACAGCTACCCTCAGCAAAACTTTCACACCCGATTCGACGTAGGAGCCGGATGAGGTAGACACTCAAGTCCGGATCTGTGCGGGGGGCGGCTGGCAACAGCCGTCCCTACCGCGATCGTCTTTGACAAGTGATCCAGCCGGAGCATTAGTGTGCAACGATGCTTGATGAAGCTGCGGCGAGGCGGCATTGTCGGTGGGCGGCCAAGACGCACGCTTTGCGTTCGGGACGATACCAGGCACATGCCACGAGGAGATTTGGTAGGCCGTGCCAAACGCAACGCAATTCCGGCGGAGACGTCGTGATTTAGGGTTCGGCGGTTGTTTCTGTAGTGCTTCGTCGCTGCGCTCCGCGAACCGGCGTACGTTGAGACTGGGTATGGAGAGCAATACCGGGGATGATTCGTCCCGTAGCTGGATGCGCCAGCATTCAGGCACCACCCCTTCCGTCGGTCCCGCACATCACGCCCTGTCTCCACCACAACACGCTTCAAGGAGCGATCGATATCGGTGTCTCTTGTGACGAGTACGACTCTCTAGGCTTGTCAACCCGCAGGCGTCACCGCAACAAAGACGCCTGACCCCTTTTAGGCGTCGGCCGCAACAAAGACGCCTGACCCCTTTTGGAGCGGTCATCGGTTCGAAGCCGCTAGGAGGCTTCGTCGTAGTAGCCGGGTTCGTCCTTGCCGTCGCCGTCGAAGTCGCCGGTGACCGGTTGGCTGTCGGCACTGCCGCGTGGCACGACAATCCGTTGGTCATTGGCGGTCAGACGCCGGTCACCGTCGGTGTCGATGATCCAGGTGTCGCCGCGTACGACGGCGATTTCGTCGATGCCGTCGCCGTTGAAATCACCGACCACGGGTTCGTCACCGGACTTGCCGAATTCGATGGGATGGTCCTTCGATGTCCAGCGGCCGTCGCCATTGTCATCCAACAGCCACTGGCCGCTGCGGAAGACAGCGATTTGGTCGATACCGTCGCCGTTCCAATCGCCGACAACAGGTTGGTCGACGTGTTCGCCGTACTTGAACACGTGGTCGACTTCATCGGCACGCAGATCACCGCGATTGCCACGTCGCAGCAGACGCTGTTGGTCGTGGTCTTCGGTTTCTTCCAGCATCCGCGCGGCGGCCAGCCGCGCGATGTCGACTTCGGTGCGCCGTCGGTTGGCAGGATCGGGCAGCCCTGGATCGATCTCCACACGTTGGGGGTCTCGGTTCCACTGGCGTCCAAAGATCCCGACGTCGTCTTTGCCGTCACCGTCCCAGTCGCCGACGACCGGTCGGTCGTACTTGGTGCCCAACTGGACCCACAAGTCGCCTTCGTCCCAGACGCCGTTGCCGTTCAAGTCGATGTACCAACGGCCGGCGACATAGATCGCCGTTTCGTCGATTCCATCGCCGTTGAAGTCACCGGTCAATGCGATCGCGTCTCCACCACCCAGGTTGACGCCGGACAACAGATTCACGCCATCGCCCGACATCGCCGACCATGTGCCGGCGGCATATTCGCCTTCGGTCCAAGCCGGATCATTAAATTCCGCGCCGGCGGTGCGAACGATGCCCGACCCGGCGTTTTCGCCGCGTGGGAACCCGGCGTTGATCACGCTAAGGTGCCAGCTGACAGCCCATTCGATCGGGTGCAGCGCCAGGGTGCGAACGGTGTACGGCGCGGCGTATCCGACGAGACGGATCGGGCGATCAAATGTTTCGATCGGCGCGACGACTTCGGGGATCGATTCCGCGTTTTCCGTCAGCGGCGGCGGCAGTGTGGGATCGACCAAGATCTCACTGAAATTGTTCGACGCACTGGTTTCCCCGGCGGCGACGGTCACGTTCAGAATCGCGTCGCTGCCCGGATCCGTGGCTTCGTTGGCCGATAGGGTTTGGAATGTGATCAGTGCCGCCTGATCGACAATGACATCCGCAGGGTTGATCGCGACGCCGCCGGTCGAACCGGGCGTGTCCAACGCATCGATATAGTCATCGGGCTGGACTTGGTAAACGTGATAGGTACCCGGTCGCAGTCCGGTGAACTCGTAGTAGCCGTTGGCGTCGGTGGTGATGCGAACCAATCCGTCGTCGTAGATGCCGGGCAGCATCCGATCGGACGTGAAGATCTGGCCCAGCACGTTCCGCAGTTCCAGTGTGACGCCGGACAGCGGTGTGTCGTCCGCGGTGAACATCCCGTCGCGATAGTCACGCAGGTCTTCGGCGCTGGGGACGAACTGCAACTTCAGCGAATCGCCGTCTTGAAAGACATAGCCGCTGATCGTTGCCGGCGGGACTTCCGGGAAGTTGTACTGGACCGCGTCGTCACCGCCACGCAGTTCGACAGCGACAATCAAGTCATCGCCGCCGACGGTTCCGCCGTGGCTGCCGACGGTCTCGCCACCGTGGAAGTAGCCTTCGGGTTGGAATTCGCGAACCGAGTAGACGCCCGGTGCCAGATCGGTGAACTGGTAGTATCCGGACGCGTTGGTGGTGGTCCGACCGGCGACTTGGCCTTCGGCGTCAATGATTTCGACGACGACGCCGGACAGAGCCAGTTCGTCACCATCGAATTGGCGATCCAGGTCTTGGTCGCTCCAGACGTATCCCGAAAGACTGGCGGGCAACTGTTCGCAGAAGTCGTAGTCGACCAGTTCGACGCCGGCCATCACGTCGACCGACATGTGATCTTGGCCCAAGATGGTACCGCCACCGCTGCCCAGTTTCTGGCCGCCTTGGTAGTAACCGTCGGGTTGGTGCTCAATGATCTGGTAGGTGCCCGGGGCCAGGTTGTCGAACTGATAATTGCCGTCGGCATCCGTGGTTGTCGTCGCCACGATGTTGCCGGCTTCATCGATCAAGTCGACGCGAACGCCCGCCAACGGATCTTCTTCCGGATCGTAGACGCAATCACGGTCGGCGTCGACGTAAACGGTCCCCGAAAGGCTGGACGGCGGCAGTTCGCAGAAATCATAGTCGGTCAAGTCTTTGCCGATGCCGATGTCCACGGCCATGTGGTCGTCGCCCAAGATTTGGCCGCCGCCGCTGCCCAGCATCTGGCCGCCTTGGAAGTAGCCTTCGGGCTGATGTTCGATGACTTGGTAGGTTCCGTGTCGCAGATTGGTGAATCGATAATTGCCGTCGGCGTCGGTGGTCGTCGTCATGACGATGCGACCGTCGGCGTCCAACAGATCGATGCGAACGCCTTGTAGCGGTGGTTCGTCGTCGTCTTGAAAACAATCACCGTCTCGGTCGACGTACACGGTGCCGGCCAGGCTGGACGGTTCCAGTTCACAGAAGTTGTACTGGATCAGTCGATCGCCCCAGGAGATCGGCACGCTGCTGATCGTGTCTTGGACCGAATCGTCGCCGCCGGCCGATCCGGCTTGTTGTCCGCCCTGCAACCAACCGGCGGGCTGAATCTCGCGGACCGTGTACATGCCGGCCTGCAGATGCGTGAAGCTGTAGTGCCCCGATGCATCGGTTTGTGTTGTGGCGACCAAGTTCCCATCGGCGTCATACAGTTCGACGGTGACGCCATCGATGCCGATCTCTTGGGGATCAAAAACGCAATCTCCGTCGGCGTCGTTGTAGACGTATCCGGAAATCTCCGCCGGCGGACGTTCGCAAAAGTCATAGTTGACCGCGACTTCACCGGAGGCAAGGTCGACTTGGCCGATGCGGTTGGGGCCATCGGACAATCCGCCCGCCGAACCGGGTTTGGAACCACCTTCGAAGTACCCCGCGGGAGTTTCTTCGATCACCGTGTATCGGCCGGGCACCAAGTTGTCGAACTTATAGTTTCCGTCCGCGTCGGTCGTCGTCATGGCGATCTCGTTGCCGCTGGCGTCCAGCAAGCGAATGACGACACCCTCCAGCATCGGTTCACCGGGATCCAATTCACAGTCTTCGTCCAAGTCGACGTGGACCCGGCCCGCTAATGACGCCGGCAGAAGTTCGCCGAAGTTGTATTCGACGCCAAGGTCGCCTTGTTTCAATTCGATGGCGGCCAAGGAATCACCGTCGCCGCCCAGCTGGCCGACATGCGTGCCGCGGATCGTGCCGACAGAATCTTTACCGTCGTAGAAACCGTCTGGCTGGTGTTCGCGGATCGTGTAGTCACCGGGCAAGATGTCGGCAAAGCGATAAAAGCCGTTGGCATCCGTCGTGGTCGTCGCGATCACGTTGCCGGATGAGTCCACCAGGTCCAAACGCGTACCAGCAATCCCGGTCTCCGATGCATCGCGTTGTCCGTCGTTCGATGCGTCGTGATAAACGTAGCCGCTGATGTCGGCCGGCGCGGCTTCACAGAAGTTGTACTCCGTGCCGTGGCCACCTGCGATCATCACGATGTCTTGAATCAGGCCGCCGTCGATCGAATTCCCGACCGTGACCGTTCCGATTCGACCGACGTGGGACGATCCGTCAATCAGGCCATCGGGTGTGATTTCGCGGATACGGTACTGGCCTTTGGTCAGGTCGTCAAAGAAGTACCGACCGTCGACATCGGTGACCGTTTGAGCGATGAACTGGCCGTCCATCGTTTCCAAAATGATCTCGACGTCCTGCAGCGGCGTGTTCCCTTCCGCTTCACGGATGCCGTCACAGTCTTGGCCGGGCCCCAGCAGATAGACATAACCGGAAAGCGATCCCAGCGGTAATTCGCCAAAGTTGTATTCGATACCGTCGTCGCCGCCGTCCAGCTGAACACCGACGATGCTGTCACCCGGGTTGACCGCCGATCCGACCACGATGCCGTCGATCGTCCCGGCCGCATCGGTGCCGTCTTGCAAGTCGACCGGTTGGTCCAACTGGATGATTTGGTAGTTGCCCGGTGCCAGGCCGGTGAATTGGTAAGCACCGGCGGCGTTGGTCGTCGCGATCAGACCCGACTGCGCGGCGATCGTATCGACGGGGATCAATTGAACGCGGATGCCCGACAAGGGGACTTCGCCGGGATCACGACGGCCATTGTCATTGTCGTCGCGATAGACGAAGCCGGACACCGATGCCGGATCGGCTTCGGCAAAGTCATACAGGATCGCTTCGGTATCACCGTCGACGATCAAGATGTTAGACATTGAGTTGACGTTTTCGACGTTGCCGACCGTTTGGCCTTCGACTTGACCCAAAACCGCACCGACGCTGAACAGTCCGTCGGGCTGAGCTTGGACGACTTTGTATTCGCCGGGCATCAGACCCAATGATTTTGCAAACTCATAGTGTCCATCGGCACCGGTCACGGCACGCAGCCCGGTATCGACAAAGGAGTTCCCTTGTTTTTGATACAACGCGATTTCAACGCCTTCGAGAACGCGTTCGCCAGATTCGCGTTTCAGGTCCAAGTCGTTGTCGACCCAGACGTATCCGCTGATCGACACCGGCTTTGGCGTCTGCACGGTGGTTCCGACGGCGGCGGCGCTACGGTTGGGCCGGCTGTCGATATGGGTGCCTTCGTCCGGCGGCAAGTCCAAGCCGTGGCTGGACGCGGGATCGCCAAAGTCGTTGACGAACAGCGCATCGGCGACCGACGTTTCGTAATGCGGCGCGTTGAAGGTGGCTTCCAAAATGGAATCCTGGAACTCTTGTCCCGATGTGATCACGTCCAATCCGGCGTTGAACGTGTCCAGGTCGGAACTTTGCCGCAGGACTTCGTCGACGTCCATCGTGAACTCCAAGCGGTCACCGGCTTGGAAGTTGGTCAGACGCAGGATCAGTTCTTGACCGCCGTCTTCGACAAAGGCTTGCGCGGTGGCGACGCGACCATCGGCCGTTTCAATCTTGACGATTTCAAAATCGTGGGCACCGTTTTTGCCCAGACCACCGATGGCGGTGTCAAAGATCGGATCGCCGATGCTGACGCCGTCGCCGTACTTGTCGGTGTTGATCCGCAGTTCGGTCAGTTCTGTCCCCGGGGCGCCACCGGTGAAGGACAGGATGAATCGGTCGCCGCGTGAATCACTGCCGACGTCTTGGTCCGATTCCAAATAATCCGTTTCCAGATAGACCACACCGACATGAATCGGATCGGCCGCCATCAACCGTCGTGATTCCAAGCGTTCCGGATGCAGACCGCGTCGTGAGACCGCCGCACGGGATCCGTTGGCGGGTGTCGAAGCGGTTCGTTTTTTTCGTTTCCGTTTCCAGATCACGTTGGATGCCTCCGTGCCCCTGATGGCAGTGTGACGCCCATCCGATGGGCGACGATTTGATTGGCGGAAAGGATGGATGGGGGATCATCGATCGCCGGGATGATGATCCGTCGATTGGACGTTTGCGGTTGCCTGGCGGACTTAGCGATCCAGACGGTTGGGCCGTTCGACGATGCGGTCTTCTCGACCGGCCAATTGCGGAACGGATTCCTGCAGCGAATGCAGATCCCAGCGTCGGATCGTGGCGTCATAGCTGCCGGAATACAGCCACTGGCCGGCCTGGGCGACATCGCTGATCGTCCCGCGGTGTCCGGCCAAATGTCCGATCAGTTCGCCAGCGTCGGTGTCGATCAGATGGATGCGATTGTCGCTGCCACCGGCCGCGGCGATGCGGCTGTCCAGCATCGTCACGCAGAACAAACGACAGTTGCCGACGTGCACGCGGCGGGCGATCTTGCGATCGTTGACGTCAAAGACCACCACGTCGCCGTCTTCGCCCACCGAGACCATCGAATCGGAACCACGACGGAACGCCATGCTGCGGATCCGTCCCCGGTGCAACGGGTGGTCACCGTCGGCTTTGACCGGATCGGTGTTGAACAAATGCACGTCACCCACGCGACCGCCCACGGCCATGACTTTGCCGTCGGGGCTGAAGGCGATGGTGCGAAGGTCGCGACATCCACAGCGCAGCTTGGTTTGTGCGGCAGGCTTTCCGATCAAAAAGACTTCTTCGTCGAAGCCGACCGCCGCCATCTGACGTCCGGATGGATGGAATCGCACGCAGGTCAGCGCCGGGGCGCCGTCGATGTGTTGAGTGGCAGCGAAGTCCGCGGCGCTGTGGCGGATCACGATGCAACCGTCGTTGCCGGATGACACCAGCCGGTGTCCGGAATCGTCAAAGGCCAGGGTTCGAATCACATCGCGATGGTGATGCGTGGCATCGTCGGTCACCGTTCGCACGACTTCCATCGTTTCCGCGTCGATCAGGCGAATGGCCAAGTCGTCACCAGCGGCGGCGATCAGACGGCCGGCCGGATCCGCGGCGATCGCGGTGATGACAACGGCTTGATCGTCTTCGCTGATGTGTCGAAGCCGTAAGATTTGGCCGTCGTGCGGGACCCGCATGTTGACGGTCAACTGTGTCGCTTCGGGTGGCGCCGCACTGGACGGCCGCGTCCAATCGACTGGCGATGCGATCAAGGCGGCGGCCAACAGACGACCAAGAGCGGACCGACGGGACACGATTCGTGTGGACCGCGACACATCGGCGGGGCCGGACGCCCGGGATGGATTCGATGGCATGGATCGGACCGTGGGGGAATTCGGGTGCGAAGCGACGATTCCCACGCCGGGCCTGGATGACGGCGGACCGTGACGACGGGCAAGATCGTCGGCGGTACCGGCGCGTCGGTGGCGCACGGCGTGGCTTTGTCGTTCATCGGCCCGCCCGTTGGCCCGCATGACCCGAATAATCGGAAAACTGAGTGAAACAGAAGTTTCCCCGGCCGTGGCGTCGGATCAGCCCAATCGTGTCCATTTTGACGGCACCACCACACGATCGCGGTTCACGGTTGTCCAGTCCATTTGGGCGGCGATGTGGCGATGCAATCGGCTCGTTTCCCAAGCACCGGGCTCCGGCAGATCGCCGATCCCCAACGACCGGGCGGCCCACAGGATCACGTCTTGCGGGTCAACGCCACAGCGACGCAGATGGTCCAGACGCGTATCGCCGTGTCGTTTGGCCAGCCGCCGTCCGTCGTCTCCGATGACCAGGGGAACGTGAGCGTAGCTGGGCACCGAAAGCCCCAATGCGTCGGCCAGATCAATTTGCCAGAACGTGCTGTCGATCAAGTCGTCACCGCGAACGACTTCCGTCACGCCCATCGCATCGTCATCGAGGATCACGGCCAACTGATAGGCGGCTTCCCCCGTCTTGCGCGTCACGGGAACATCGCCCAAGTCGCGGCTCGGGTTCAACGACTGGGAACCGGCAACGGCATCATCAAAGTCGACGACTTGGTCGCGGACTCGAAATCGCCAGCAATACGTGCCCTGCGGTGGAATCGGATCGCCTTCGGTCCAATCGCTGCACAGACCGGGATAGATCATGTGGCCGAATTCCACATGCGGTGCCGATGCGGCGCTTTCGATGTCACGCCGTGTGCAGGTGCATGGATAGACACGGCCCAGTGATCGCAGCTTGGCGATCGCCTGGTCGTATCGATCGGTACGTTGCGTTTGGATGTACGGACCGTTGGGGCCACCGACATCGGGGCCTTCGTCCCAGTCGATGCCCAGCCAACGCAGATCGTCGATCGCTTGTTGGATCGCCCAGGGTTTGACGCGAGGCGAATCGATGTCTTCGATCCGCAGCACCATCGGGGCCGATTGCCGGATCATCGACCAATGCGCGATTAGGTACGTCCGCGCGTTGCCGGGATGTTGGGCGCCGGTGGGCGATGGCGCCAGGCGGCCTTTGACCGACGGTGGGGTGTGAGCCGTTTCCGGGTCGGGCGGTTTCTGGGTGCGGTCAGAATTCGGCATTGCCGGGCGTTCGAGGGAACGGGATCACGTCGCGGATGTTGGCCATTCCCGAGACATACTGGACGACGCGTTCCAGGCCCAAGCCGAATCCGGCGTGCGGGACGGTTCCGTACCGCCGCAGATCGATGTACCACCAATAATCGTCTTGGTTCAATCCGGCTTGGTCCATTCGTCGGGTCAACACGTCCAGTCGTTCTTCACGTTGACTGCCGCCGATGATTTCACCCACGCCGGGAACCAACACGTCCATCGCGGCAACGGTTTTCTCGTCATCGCTCAGCCGCATGTAGAACGGTTTGATGGTCGATGGATAGTCGGTCAAGATCACCGGACCGCCGACATGTTGTTCGGTCAGATAGCGTTCGTGTTCGGCTTGCAGATCGACGCCCCAGGAAACCGGGTATTCGAATTTCGCGTCAGCCTTTTCCAACACCTCGATCGCATCGGTGTACGTCATGTGACGAAACGGTGCTTCGGCAACGGCGGTCAACTGGTCCAAGATACCCGGCTGGATTCGCTGGTTAAAAAACTGCATGTCTTCGTCACAGCGATCCAGGCAATCCCGCAGCAATCGCTTCAAGTATCGTTCGGCCAACGCCATGTTGTCCGACAGGTCGAAGAAGGCGGCTTCCGGTTCGACCATCCAAAATTCGGCCAGGTGCCGGCTGGTGTTGCTGTTTTCGGCACGGAACGTTGGTCCGAACGTGTACACGCGGCCCAGCGCGGTGGCATAAGTTTCCGCGTTCAATTGGCCGCTGACGGTCAGATAGGCGGGCCGATCAAAAAAGTCCAACTCGTGATTGACGGGTTTGCCCGACGCCGCCAGCCGGTCCAAATCCAGTGTTGTGACGCGGAACATTTCGCCCGCCCCTTCGCAATCGCTGGCCGTGATGATCGGCGTGTTCAGATAAAAGAACCCTTCGTCGTGAAAAAAGTCGTGCGTCGACCGGCTGATCGAATCACGGACTCGCATCACCGCGCCGAAGGTGTTGGTTCGGGGCCGAAGGTGGGCCCATTCACGTAGCTTTTCAAAGCTGTGGCGTTTTTTCTGCAGCGGATACGTTTCGCCGTCGGCCCAACCCAGGACGCGGATCTGGTCGGCCTGCATTTCGGTCGCCTGGCCTTTGGCGGGCGATGCGGCCAAGCTTCCGATGGCGACAATGCTGCACCCGGCCCCCAGACGCTTGATTTCGGATTCATAGTTCTTCAGTTCCCCGGGCGCGACGATCTGTAAACTGCCGAAACAGCTGCCGTCGTTCACCTCAATGAAACTGAACCCGCCTTTGGAATCACGGCGCGTCCGTACCCAGCCGCGAACTTCGACATCGGGTCCAATCGCCGATTCTTTTCGGGCTTCCGCCACCGAGGTCCAAGTGCTCATCTTGTCATCGTCCTTGTTCCGGGCACTCTCGTAGGAACGCTCTGGGGTTTAACGTTGGAAACAGGTTTGTGTTTGGAAGCCGGTTTTGCCGCTGGATGGCGGGAGGTCGAATGACCTTAACAGGCCCTCGAATCGACCGGCACCACCAGTTCGGCCGCGGGCTCTTTGGCCGGCATGATCTTCTTGATCACGTTGCCGTAGATCTTGATCCCCGATCCGATGGTGGCCACCGCCAGCGCGATCACCAGGATGGTATTGAACAGCAATCGCGGGAACCCACTGCCAACGGCGTCGCCGATGTAGCTGCGTTTGTTGTTCATGATCAAGAACGTCAGGTAAGCGATCGGCAGCATCGTGAAGCAAACCGCCGATGCCGCGACCGGGAACCAAATCGGCAACGTCGCCACGACGCCCAGGATGCCGATGGCGGGAGTCAGGGCGAACAATCGGAAACGCTTTTTGGTTTGTTCCAATCCCAGCATTTCACAGAACGTGAACCCACAAACGACCATGTGAGTGCTGATCGCCCCGCAGGTCATCCCGATCAAACCCAAGTCGAAGATCACGCGGCCGGCGTTTTCGCCAAGCACACCACCGAGCGCCTTGGCCGCACCCAGCGGGCGAATCGTTGTGTTGACGACATCCGCGCCGTCGTAAACTCCGCCGACCTTCATCGCGATGATCACCAGCGAGGTCACCAGCACGAAGGGCAAGAACATCGTCATGCCTAAATCCCAGCGGGCGAGCTTTTTGTGGTGAACGCCCCAACCCTTTTTCAGCAGCGAGTACGGATACAGGAACGTCATGTTGATACCGACCGCGGCACCAAGCATCCCCAGTACTTGAGTGACCGTGCTGTTGTTCAGTGAACCATCGACGTTCCACAGGTTCGGGATTCCGTACCAGCCGATGAAGCCTTTGAGGATCTCCCCCGACTCGGCCGCCACGACATCAATTTTGGCGACCACCACGATTCCGAACATCACGACGACCAAGGCAATGCAGCCGCGTAGAAACCATTCGTAAATTCGAACGCCTTTGGAATCACCGCCGTAGTTGAACGTGGTCACGATGTTGATGCAGAGGATCAAAATCCCGATCCCGAAACTGATCGCCAAGCCGGCTGGGGTGAATCCCAGTCCCAAGGGCGTGCTTTCGCTGGTGACCTTGCTAAGGTTCGCTTTGGCCTGGTCAATGACCGCGGGATCATTCGTCTTCATCGCCTCGTCGACGACACTGCTGGCCGCGGTGATCTCCGGCGGGATGCTGACGATTTCCTGCAACGCACCCAGGTCACGCGCCGCACTGGCGGCCAGACCATATTGCGGAAAGTGCCAAATGATCGACGACATGATCGTGCCCAGTGCCCACAGGACGACCAGCCATTTTCCGATCTCGCGTCCGAACGATTTGTAGGGTCGTTCACCCGTGGTCAAAACCACGTTGCTGAGTGCACCGAGCATCATGACGCCCAAGAACATCGCAACCGGCTGGACCCACAACAGCTTGTATCCAAACGATGCACCGGCGATCACCGATGCCGCGGCACTGCCGGCGCCCAATGTCATGGCACTTTGCAGCAACCCGGGGCCGGTGCGTTTGATGTAGCCCAACGCCGAAGATGCAAAGGGCAGCCCGTTGAGACGTTCGAGCTCAGCGATCTCAGCTTTCATTTCTTCCGAAACGGCTGCTTGGGATGTGCTTGCTTGTTCTGACATTGCTGAGTCCTGAGGGGGGCTGTCAACACAGGGGGGAATGGGGGCAACGCGCAGAGGACATCGATCGAAGCACCGCCTAACGCACCGCGAGGGATCGACAGAATATCAGACGCTGTGGGCCGACGAAACTAGCAGGAAAGGTTCAGCGGGGGCGCAAAGATCATCCACCCAAACACAACGACGCGCCCGAGTGGTTTGCATGTCTGGGAAAGCTTGCAAGCCGGACCTTCCGCTATGCGGCTTGCGGTGCGGCCGGTGTTGGCATTGTTCCATTGCGATTCAGCCAGAAGAATCGCGATCCGGCCAACAGAATTCCGACGACGATGGTCGACGGTTCACCCCCGGGCATGGCGCCGCCGCAGCACCGTCATTCGTCAAATCGTGCCAACATGTCGCACGTCGCAAAAACGTGCCGAATGGTCCGTCATTTCGAGCTAGGGTTTTCCTGTCGGACACAGCGATCAACGATGCGGGGGCGTCGTTGATCGATGGAAGGCACCAACGATCCGGCGACCCATCTTTTCTGAACGTCTTTTTCGGGGCACCCAATCATGCGGATGACGCTGTTCAGCTTCGTCGTTTGTTTGACCGGTTTACTTGTCGCATCGGGCCTGTCGGGGCAAAGCGAACCTGCTGGAAAGTTGCGACTGCGGCCAGTCAACGTCGCCACCAATGGCGGCGACGTCGGGAAAGAATTGCGTTTCAACGATTCGCGACTCACCCAGCGAACCGCCGGACGCTTAGACAGATCGCCGGCCCACAACGCGGATCGGTTGCCGGCCCGCGAAACGACCGGCCATGCCGATCACACGTCTTTTTCGCCCAGGTAGCGTTCGGCGTCCAATGCGGCCATGCACCCGGTGCCGGCTGATGTGATCGCTTGACGGTAATAATCGTCGGCAACGTCACCGGCGGCGAATACCCCGTCGACTTCGGTGTTGGTCCGGAACGGTTTGGTCCACTGCAGATAGCCTTCGTCGTTCATCTTCAGGGCGTCTTTCAGGAACGCCGTGTTGGGCGTGTGGCCGATCGCCAAGAACAATCCGCCGACGTCCAAGTTTTCCGTTTCGTCATCCACGGTGCTCTTCAGCCGCAACGCGTTGACTTGGTTGCCGTCACCCAAGACTTCGTCGACGACACGGTTCCACTTGATTTCGATGTTGGGGTGATTCATCGCGCGGTCTTGCATCACCTTGCTGGCGCGCATTTCGTCGCGACGGATGATCATGTAGATCGTCGCGGCGTTCTTCAGGTTGGCCAGATACGTGGCCTCTTCCACCGCGGAATCACCACCGCCGACGACGGCCAACGGCTTGCTGCGATAGATCGGCAAAGCGCCGTCACAGACCGCACACGCGCTGACGCCTTTGTTCTTGTAGGCTTCTTCGCTGGGCAGACCCAGGTAATTCGCACGCGCGCCGGTCGCCACGATCACGGTGTGCGTCTTCACCGATTCGCCGCTGCCGGTGTGCAGCGTGTGGACGCCGCCGCTGTTGAAATCCACGCCGACAATGTCATCGGAAACGACTTTGGTGCCGAAATTCAGCGCCTGTTGTTTCATCAACTCCATCAGCTCGACGCCTTGGACGGCGTAGTGTGGCTGGCCGTCTTTTTCGTGACCTTGGGGGACCATGGGCAAGTTGTAATGCCGGTCCTTGTCGACGGCGGATTCGACGAATGCACGGATGTTGCCGGCCGGAAAGCCCGCAAAGTTTTCGACTTCCGTCGTGTATGCCAACTGGCCCAGCGGGATCATTTCCGGCTTGACCGTTCCCTCGTACAAGACCGGATTCAGGTTGGCGCGGGCGGCGTAGATGGCGGCCGACCAGCCGGCCGGTCCGCTGCCGATGATGATGGTTTTTTCGATGGAGTCAGCCATGGATCTGTCTTTCCTCACAGAAGGTGAATGCTGGTGTCGTTGTCGGATCGTTCGTGTCGCTGGAAGGCCATCGACGAAGGCGTCATCATGGCAATGGCCAAATGAACCGGATGAGTGCCAAGCGGAGCCGCGTCAATCAAAACGCCCGTCATGCCGAGACGGCATTTTTGGGAATCGGGCAAGCCGAAATTTGCCCGCCGGGGCTCCGCAGCGCCGTGTGCGTCCGGTTCGGCAGCGTTAGTATAGGTGGCCACCAATATCCGCCCCAGGGGCGACCATTGCCCGGATTTCTGGCGTCAAATTCGGATCCGTTTTCCGGCACCGCCTGACCTTTTGGCGTGGTGAAAACCGTCCGACGCGTTTGCCGCGACGATCCGCCCGGTCGCCAACCCTTTGCCGTTATCATCGCCCATGAGCACCCTGATTGTCGCCGTCGCTTCGATGCTGGGCTTTCTGGTCGCCTATCACACCTACGGTCGCTGGTTGGCGCGAAAGCTGTTCGCCCTGACCGACGACGCGGTGATGCCCAGCGAAGAATTGCGTGACGATGTCGATTACGTTCCCACCCGGCGGAGCATCGTTTTTGGACACCACTTCACCAGCATCGCGGGAACCGGCCCCATCGTCGGCCCGGCGTTGGCCGTGTTTTGGGGGTGGTTGCCGGCGTTGTTGTGGGTCGTGTTCGGGTCGATCCTGATCGGCGGCGTCCACGATTTGTCGGCTCTGGTGATCAGCATCCGCAACAAGGGCCAGTCGATCGGCCAAGCGGCGGGGCGTTTGGTGTCGCCGCGGGCAAAGATTCTGTTTCTGACCGTCCTGGCGATGGCTTTGTCGGTCGTCCTGGCGATCTTTGGTTTGGTCATCGCCGTGATCTTTGCGTTGTATCCCGAATCGGTGTTAAGCGTATGGATCGCGATGCCCGTGGCGGTGATGATCGGATGGTGGGTGTACCGTCGTGGCGGCGGATTGTTGTTGCCCAGCCTTATCGGTCTGACGTTGCTGTATTTGGCGGTCTATGTCGGGGCGTACCTCATGCCGGTGGATCTGGCCGGGATTTTGCCCGCCGATGCGAAGTACCTGAATCCGGTCGTCGTTTGGACGGTCATCTTGTTGGCCTATGCCTACGTCGCGTCGGTGTTGCCGGTCTGGTTGTTGTTGCAACCGCGTGACTACATCAACAGTCTGCAATTGTTTTTGGCGCTCGCATTGATCGTCATCGGCGTGGGCGTGGCATCGACCACCGGCGCGGCCGACCTGACGCAGTCCGCACCGGCAATCGCCAAAGAAATCCCGGCCGACGCACCGCCGATCTTGCCGTTCCTGTTCATCACGATCGCGTGTGGCGCCTGCAGCGGGTTTCATTGTCTGGTCAGCAGTGGAACGACCAGCAAGCAGTTGGAAAAGGCCGGCGACGCCCAAGCGGTCGGCTATGGCGGCATGTTGTTGGAAGGCATGTTGGCGGTGATCGTGATCCTGGCCTGTTGTGCCGGCGTGGGAATGGGCAAAGTCACGCGGACCGTCGGCGACGACGGCATTGCCTCGTTCAGCCGTCAAGCGGCGACGGGCCAACAGGCGTGGCGCGACTATTACCGCACGGGAGCCGATGGTGATCCCAACGCGGGATGGAAAAAGCAGGACTTGTCGAAAAAGTTGGCCGCGTTTATCGACGGCGGTGCGAACTTTTTGACCGCCGTTGGATTGCCGCTGAAGCTGGGCGTGGCGTTGATGGCGACGCTGGTGGCCTGTTTCGCGGCCACCACGCTGGACACCGCGACTCGGCTGCAACGGTATGTCATCAGCGAATTGGCACTCAGTGCTCGCGCACCAGCCCTGGCCAACAAATACGTGGCGACGGCCATCGCGGTGATCGTGGGGCTGTCGATCGCCGTTTTCGCCGGCGATCAACCGGGCAAGGGCGGTTTGATTCTGTGGCCGTTGTTCGGTGCGACCAACCAGTTGCTTGCCGGGCTGGCGCTGATGGTCGCGTTGTTCTATCTATCACGACGCAGCAAACCGTTGGCGGCGATTCTGTTTCCGATGATCGTAATGATGCTGATGCCGGCCTGGGCGATCACCTATGACTTGTATTGGAACTGGATCCCGTCGGGTTCCACGGTGTTGGTGATTTTCGGCGTCGTCATTCTGGGATTGCAAGTTTGGATGGCGGTCGAAGGCGTGTTGTTGTGGCGACGTTGCCGCGGGGTTTTGGAACCACCGCCGGAGATGCCCGCTGGTCGCGTCGCCCCGCTTCGCGAAAACGTCGCGGTCGCGCAGAATTAGACGCACAACAACGTCGACCGATGCGTCGATTCACGATCCGCCGTTTTCCGCCCAAACCCGTTCAGTCTGCGTCATGCGTTGTCTTTCCGGTATCCAGCCGACCGGTCGTCCCCACTGGGGCAACTATTTCGGAGCCATCCGCCAGTACATCGATCTGCAAGAGGACAACGAAGGCTTTTACTTCATCGCCGACCTGCACGCGCTGACGACGGTCCGCCAAGCCGATGCGCTTCGTGAAAACACGATCAACGCGGCGTTGGACTTGTTGGCGTTGGGACTGGACCCGAAAAAAGCGACGCTGTTTGTACAGTCGCAGGTGCCCGAGGTCAGCGAATTGTGCTGGATCCTGATGACCGGCACACCGATGGGCCTGTTGGAACGATGCCATGCCTATAAAGACAAAAAGGCAAAAGGGCTGGCGGCCGACGCGGGGCTGTTCAACTACCCCGTGTTGATGGCGGCCGACATTTTGGCCTACGACAGCCAGCTGGTGCCCGTCGGCCAGGACCAAATCCAGCACATCGAAGTCACCCGTGATTTGGCCCAGGCGTTCAACCATCACTTCGGCGAAACGTTCGTCATCCCCAAAGCCCAGACGCTGGTCCATGGCGCCAAAGTGCCCGGGACCGACGGGGAAAAAATGAGCAAGAGTTACGACAACACGCTGCCGCTGTTCGGCGAAGTGAAAAGGATCCGCAAACAGATCATGCGGATCACGACCGACAGTCGCCCGATGGAAGACGCCAAAGAACCCGAAGGCGATCACCTGTTTCAACTGTTCCAGTTGTTTGCCGAACAAGAACAGATCGACGAAATGGCGGCGATGTATCGTCGCGGCGGCTTTGGATACGGGGAAGTCAAAAAAGCGGTGGCCGAAGCCAGCGAAGCCTACTTTGCCGACGCACGGCAGCGCCGCGCGGAACTAGAATCGAACTTGGACTATGTCCACGAAGTCCTTCGCGATGGTGCCCGGCGGGCCCGCGAAGCGGCCGCGTTGGTGCTGAGCCGGGCGAAGAAGAATTGCGGGCTGCAGGAATCGGTTTGACGTTTCCGGCGACGCAATCGGATCGCTGCGGTTCGGTCGTGTTGCGGCCCACTGACCTTTGGCCCCGCCGGTCTGCTTACAAAGGATGCGACGGGCGATGGCCACCCTTGGGATCGGTACCACGATTGTGGAATGTGTCCGGATCGCCAACATGATCGACCGACACGGTGAACAGTTTTTGTTGCGGGTGTACACGGGATCGGAAATCGATCGCTGCGTGGAATCGGCTCAAGCGTCACAGATGTTCGCCAGCCGCTGGGCAGCCAAGGAGGCGACGTTGAAGGCGATGAATTGTTACCGCCAACAAATCATGTGGACGGACATCGAGGTCGTCGTGGATCGAGCGACCGGGCCGTCGATCAGCCTGTATGGTCGGGCTCAACAGTGGGCCGAAATGCACGGCATCGAAACGCTGCACGTCAGTCTGGCGGCCTGTCGGACTCATGCCACCGCCTACGTCGTGGCGACCGACGAAGATTAGACGAGCCTCCGCGAGCGAAATCGATCGGCGACTCTGCCTTGCTCTTCTCCAGATCGCCCCACCCCCAACACCACCCGTCACCCGCCTACCCGCCACCCGCCTACCTCCACCAGCCCGGTGCTTCAAACCGTCGCACGGTGTGCAGGTGTGCGTCAGCGTCAATTGTCGGTTCGCCGGTCGGGTGGTTACACTCGGGGGCCGCTATTCTCCGATCTCCGCCGACTCAGGTTTTTCGCATGACTGCGCTATCACCGACTGAATCCACCGAAGCGCTTTGCCGCCGGGCCCGCGACGAATTTGAATCTCGTTTCGGTCGCCCGGCCACGATCGTCGTCGCGGCTCCCGGTCGCGTGAACTTGATCGGCGAACACATCGACTACAACGACGGTTTCGTGCTGCCGATGGCGATCGAGAGATACGTCGTGATTGCGGCCGACACCAACGACGACGATGCGGTCCGTCTGTACAGCGTCGATCTTCAGCAAGACGCCGCCTATCGGACCGGGCACGATCACCAGCCGGGCGAAAAGGGCTGGTCGAAGTATCCCCAAGGAGTTTTGGCAGGTTTTGCGGGGCGAGGCATCGATTCGCTGGCTTTCGATGCGGCATTCACCTCCAACGTTCCGCTGGGCGGCGGATTGTCCAGCAGTGCCGCATTGGAAGTCGCCACTGCGACGTTGGTCGAAGCCATCAGCGGCACAACTCTCGGTCTGGCCGACAAAGCGCTACTGGCCCAAAAAGCCGAACACGATTTCGCCGGCGTGCCGTGCGGGATCATGGATCAATTCAGCAGCGTCTTTGGCCGCGACGGCGAATTCATGTTGTTGGATTGCCGCAGCCAAGAAATCGAAGCGGTGCCGTTCGCCCGGGACGACGTGTCGATCGTCATCACCAACAGCAACGTCAAACACGAATTGGCCGGCGGCGAATACGCACAACGACGTCAACAGTGTGATGAAGCCAAGGAAATTCTGGGGGCCGAAAACTGGCGCGACGTCACCGCCGATGATCTGGCACGGTGCAAAGACGAACTGGGCGACGAACGGTTCCGACGCGCTCGACATATCATCGGCGAAATCGCACGAACCTTGGAAACCGCCAATGCGCTGCGAAACGGTGATTTGGATACCGTCGGACGGCTGATGTACGACAGCCACAACTCGCTGCGTGATGATTACGAAGTCAGCTGTGGTGAATTGGACTGTCTGGTCGACTTGGCCGAAAAGATCGGCCCCGAGGGCGGCGTTTACGGATCCCGCATGACGGGCGGCGGCTTCGGCGGCTGTACGGTCAGTCTGGTGGATTCGGCCAAGGCATCCGACGTGATCGCGGCCATGGCCGACGGCTACGAAAAAGCGACCGGAAAGACCGCGGACGCTTTTGCCAGTCGCCCCGCACGCGGCGCTCATATCGTTCAAAACGATCTCGGCTGATTCGCTTCAATGCGAATCCCTGTGAACAGATTTTGCGGTCTCGGATCGTATGTCTGTCATTGAACGATTTTGCGTCGGGGCTCCATCCGGCGCATGATGCCCCCACCCCACCTTGCTTCCCACCCCATCTTTCCCGACGGGTCTTGGATCCATGATGCGCATTTTGCTGGCTGCCTTTTTCGCGGTGTCTTTCGCCGCCACGTCGATCGGTCTTGCCGAAGATCGCCCCAACGTTTTGTTGATCCTGGTGGACGACCTAAAGCCGGCGATCGGCGCGTTCGGCAACGAAACGGCCCAGACGCCGAATCTGGACGATCTGACACGTCGGGGCATGCGTTTCGACGCCGCGTATTGCAACCAAGCCGTTTGTGCACCGTCACGGTTCACGTTGATGCTGGGATCGCACAGCACGTCCACGGGGCTGTACGGGCTGGGCAATCGGTTGCGTGAATCGGATCCCGATGCGGTAACGATGCCCCAGCATTTTGCCGCAAACGGGTATCGCACCGAATCGTTGGGCAAGGTCTTTCACATCGGACACGGGAACATCGGTGATCCCGAATCGTTCCAGGTGCCGCACTTCAAAGAAAAAGTGATCGAATACGCCGATCCGGCCAGCACCGATGGCGGCAATCTGACTCGCGAAGAAGCCTTCTTTACCAACCAGAAACTAGGCGAAATTAAATCACTGCCTCGCGGTGCCGCCTATGAATCACCCGACGTCGCCGACACCGCCTATGCCGACGGACGCGTCGCCGAGGAAACCATTCGGCGATTGGAAGCCGCCAAGAAGCGACGGCAAACCGAGGGCACACCGTTCTTCATCGCCGCCGGTTTCGCACGACCGCACCTGCCGTTTTCGGCTCCGAAAAAGTACTGGGACCTGTACGATCCGGCCGAGTTGCCCATGCCGGAAAATGAGCAGTTACCGCAAGGTGCACCGGAGGTGGCCGGCAAACGCGGCGGTGAAATCAGCAATTACAAGCCGGTACCGGAAGAGCGTGAGGCGTCGTACAGCGATGATTTGAAACGGAATCTGATTCACGGTTATTACGCGGCGACCAGTTTTGTCGACGCACAAATCGGTAAAGTCGTCCAAGCGGTCGACCGACTAGGCTTGGACGACAACACGATCATCGTGCTGTGGGGCGATCATGGTTTCCACTTGGGCGATTTGGGCATTTGGACCAAGCACACCAATTTTGAACAAGCCAATCGGATTCCCATCGTGATTGTCGCGCCGGGAGTCGCGGAGCCGGGATCGTCCACCGGTCAATTGACCGAGACGGTCGACATTTATCCGACGCTGGCGGAACTGGCCGGCTTGCCGAAACCCACCGGTCCACAGCCGATCGACGGTGTCAGCTTGGTGCCGGTGTTGAAAGACCGCGATGCGCGTGTTCGCGATCACGCTTACCATGCGTACCCCAAAAAAATGATGGGACGCGCGATTCGGACCGATCGTTATCGCCTGGTCCAGTGGAAACGAATCGGGGCACCCGACTTGGACGCGGAATACGAACTTTACGATTACCAATCGGATCCGCTGGAAACGAAAAACTTGGCCGCGGACATGCCGCAAGTGGTGCGTCGCTTGTCGGCGATTCTGGCAACGTACCCACAGGCTGTTCCGCGAGCGGGAACGAAATCTGCCGCCGGTAAAAAGAAGAACGGCAAGGGGCAAGCCAAGCCAAAGGCCGCCGCGGTGGACGCCCAATCGTCCACCATCGCCGGTCGCTGGTCAGCCAAGCGTGCGAACAATTGGTACCGCCAAATCGATTGGCCGCTGGGCGCCAACTTCGTCCCGTCCACCGCGATCAACCAACTGGAAATGTGGCAGGAAGCCACCTTCGATCCGGACACGATCGACCGCGAACTGGGCTATGCCGAAAAGATCGGTATGAACACGATGCGGGTGTTCTTGCACGACATCCCTTGGCGAACCGATGCCGAAGGGTTCTTTCGCCGTGTCGACCGATATCTGGAGATCGCCGATTCGCACGGCATCCGCACGATGTTCGTTTTCTTTGACGGCGTCTGGCATCCGAACCCTGTCGCGGGTTTACAGCCACAACCGGTGCCAGGCGTGCACAATTCCGGCTGGGTCCAATCGCCCGGCCGAACGATCTTGGACGATCCCGCCGGGCAGGACGCGCTCAAGCCCTACGTGCAATCGGTGCTGCGTCGCTACGCCGACGATTCACGTGTGCTGGTCTGGGACTTGTTCAACGAACCGGACAACGGCAACGGAAACTCCTATGGCCTGGCCGGCCAGAACCTGGAACTGAATCCGGACGTGAAACGACGGCGGGCTCATGAGTTGTTGGAAAAGACGTTTCGCTGGGCCCGCGAGGTCAATCCGTCACAACCGCTGACGGTCGGACTTTGGACCGGCGATTACGTGAACAAGCCACGTCCGATCGACCGCTTGGTGTTGGACAACAACGACGTCCATTCGTTTCACACTTACGGAGGACCGCAGACGGCGCGTCGCAAAATGGAGGATCTGTTGGCTTTGGGGCGACCTTTGTTGTGCACCGAATACATGGCGCGTGGCAACAACAGCACCTTCGCCGGCGTGTTGCCGATCCTGAACGAATTGAAGGTGGGGGCGTACAACTGGGGTTTCGTCAACGGCCGATCGCAGACGATCTATCCCTGGGATTCTTGGCAAGCCGCCTACACGTCGATTCCGGATCCTTGGTTTCACGACATCTTTCACACCGACGGTCGTGCCTATGATTCGGCCGAAACGGACCTGATCCGCCGTCTGAGCGAATCGAAATAGTCGTTTTCGTTCGGGTTTTCGGATAAATCGGGCTTTCGCGTTGGGTGGTGAACTTCGTATCACGCCAGACGCACTTGCCGGCTTTCCCGACCCGAGCTTCACGATGAAACGACCGCGATTCCGTTTGTTTGATGCCCATCAAATCCTGAAACGCCTGACACCCATGGTGTGCTTGGCCGTTTTCGCTTCCGTGACGTTGACGTCCACCCAGTGTGGTTGCCTGGGAATCGCCGCCAACCTGATGCACGCGGTGGGAGCCGACAAAATTCCGCCGGAATACGAAAACTACAAAGACCTGAAAGACAAACGGATTGCCGTCGTCACGCTGACCGAAGCCAGCCGGTACAGCAACGATACCGCCAGCCGTTTCTTGAGCCGCCAGGTCGGGCAAATCTTGACCAGCGAACTGAAAGACTTGCGTCTGGTTCGCGAAGACGAAGTGCAACAGTGGCGTGACGAAAACGGCTTTGACAACATGGAATTTGCTCAGTTGGGCGAAGACCTGAAAGCTGATCGTGTGTTGGTGGTCGACGTGACGAATCTTTCGCTGCGTGACGGCCAGAGTCTGTATCGCGGCCAGTGCAGCGCGACGGTCGAATTGATCGATCCCGCCGACGGCAGTTTGTTGTTTTCCCGAGACATCGATGAGTTCACGTATCCGGAGAACGCCGGCCAGCATGTCAGCGAAACGACGGAAACGAAGTTTGAAAAGCTGTACCTGTCCGTTCTGGCGGCTCGCGTCGGCCGACTGTTCCACCCGTATGATTTCGGCGAAACCGTCGCCCTGGACGGCATGATCGCCAGCCAGTGACCCTGCGGCTCACAAAGTCGCCTTTCGCTCCGCCGAAAGTAGCGTCCTTCCGTCAGTCCCGCGGCCGAAAGCCCTACTGTCGGGCTGTGCTGGAGAAACGTCCCGAACCCGCGGCTAGCGCCGTGCGGCTCAGGAATCAGCGGCAAGGCGCTAGCCGCCGGTTCGATTGCCAACGAGTCGAAACAGGACGCCACAAAAACCGCGGCTAGCGCCGTGCGGCTCACATAGTCGCCTTTCGCTCCGCCGAAAGTAGCGTTCTTCCGTCAGTCCTGAGGCGAAGACCCTAGCGTCGGGCTGTGTCGGTGAAACGTCCTAAACCCGCGGCTAGCGCCGTGCGGCTCACAAAATCCGCGGCTAGCGCCATGCGGCTCAAAAAACCCGCGGCTAGCGCCGTGCGGCTCACAGAACCCGCGGCTAGCGCCGTGCGGCTCACCAACCAGCGCCGTGCGGCTCACAAAGAAACGCAGCCCCACCACGAATCACGACGCCAGTCGATTGAGAATCTCAATTCCCCGGTGCAACGTTTCGTCACTCGCGGCGAAACTGATTCGGAAATGAGAGTCCCGCCCACTGAAGATATTGCCGGGGATGATCAGCAGCCCCGCTTCGATCGCGCGATGCACGAACGCTTCACCGCTGGATCCGGGAGCTTTGGGGAACGCATAAAAAGCGCCGCCGGGTTTTTCGATCTCATACTTCTCCGACAACCCCTGCATCACCAAGTCACGTTTGTGGCGGTAATCGTCGATGTGGCCGGTCAACGGAACGTCCAGCGCCGACAGCGCCGCCCATTGTGCCGGTTGAGGGGCGCAGACGAACGAATACTGCTGAATCTTCAGCATCGTCGCGATGATTTCCGACGGCCCGTGGACGTATCCGACCCGCCAACCGGTCATCGCATGACTCTTGCTGAATCCGTCGATCACGATCGTTTGGTCGTTGTCGGTCGCCGGGGAATAGAACGGCGCGTCATACATGAATTGCGAATAGATTTCGTCGGACAACAACGCGATGTTTTTCTCTTTTGCCAACAACGCGACGTCTCGCAATTCTTGTTCGGTCGCTGTGACGCCGGTCGGGTTGGCCGGGCTATTGACCAGAATCATCTTGGTCTTGTCAGTGATGGCAGCTTCGATCCGATCAACATGCAACCGAAAATCGGGATACGAATCGACCGGTACAGGAACGCCGCCACACAGCCGAATCAGTGCCGGGTACATGACGAAATAGGGATCCATGAAGATCACTTCATCGCCCGGGTCGATCATCGCCAGCATCGACAACACCAGTCCGCCGCTGGTCCCGCTGCTGATGAAGACGTCGCGGTCGTCGTGCCCGAATTGTTGCTGCACGCGATCGTTGATTGCGTCACGCAGCGGTGCGATCCCTTGCGTTGGGGAATATGCGTTCTTGCCGTCACGGATGGCTTGGATCGCCGCGTCTTGGATCGGCTGCGGCACATCAAAATCAGGCTGACCGATCGACAGGTTGACCGGGTCCTTTAGTTTGGCGGCCAGGTCAAAGACTTTGCGAATGCCGCTGCTGTCGAACGTCGTGGTGCGCTGGGCGATCCAAGGGTGCATAGGGTTTCCGGCGTCGGATAAGATTCAATGATGGCGAAAGGTCGAACGGCGTAGGATTCTAGTCGCTCGTCCCGGTTTCGCGCAGCCGACCAACGGCTGGTTCTGTTCCCCCGGCATTCAACCCAACGGTTACCGTGAGCGATCTGCGTCCTGTCGAACCGGTCGTACGAATCTGCGGCGTCATCGCAAAACAGGAAGCGTGGCGTCAGACGGCGATCGATTGGCTGGTCCAGCGTTGGGGGCCGGTTTGTGAAACCAGTCAGCCGTTGGCGTTCGAAGCCGGCGGGTTCTACACGCCGACGATGGGCGATGGCCTGGTCAAGCAGGTGGTCGCGTTTGACGGCTTTGCGGACCCGGCCGGGCTGGCACCGTGGAAGACTGCGACGAACCGGTGGGAATTCGAATTGGCCGAACGGATCGACGCCGATGTGCCGCGGCCGATCAACTTGGACGTCGGCTACATCACCCAAGCCAAGTGGGTCCTGGCGACGGTCAAGGATCGCGACCATCGGATGTATTTGCGTGACGGCATCTTCGCCGAAGTCACGTTGAACTACGTCGGCCGGCGGTGGGTCCACCACCGCTGGACGTATCCCAGTTATCGCACGGATCCGATTGCCGATTTCGCGATGCGTTGCCGTGATCGTTTGCGTGATCACATTCTGGCCAACGGGCTGACGCGAACCGCCACGGCATGAATCACTTGGCGATCGGTCGGTTTTAGAATCCGATTCCGAAGGGACCCAGTGGTCCGATCGGGATGTCGATCCGCAGACCGCCCAGCGGTGCGACCGGAACCGGCGGAACGGCGTAGCCGCGATAGAAGTAATCGCGGGGACCATAGATCGGCCCATAGCCGTAACGATAGCCGCGTGCCGGTGGGTACGGGACGGCGACACCGTAGGGGGCGATCGGCGGAGCGGGAATGTCGATTTCCAATTCGAATCGTGGACGCGCCGGCACGTATCGGTATTCCTCGGTGATCGACGGGCGATACGACGAATACGGATCGATGGTGGCTTCGGGCACCGGCATCACCGGCCGCGCGATCACGCGGTCGCCGCCGGATTGGATCGGCGCCCGGCCGACGACGCGATCACGGGTCGACGGCGACCAAGTTTCCGGGGTGATTCCGGCACCTCGTTCCCAGGGAGCCAGCGCCGCATAGACTTCGCCCGTCAAAACGTCACGCAGTTGACGCACCGCGTTGAATTGATCGGTCGGCATCCCTTGGCTCATCACGTCGCGGATCGAACGTTCCAGCAAACGCAACGACTGGCTCATCGCGCGGATGGTTTCGACACTCTGTTGATCGTTTTGGTCGGCGAGATCGCGAACGTCTTGTGCAACCTGATTGACGGTGAACTGCCATTCATCGGCACGGTTCACGCTGCTGGGCAATCCACGGATCAGTCGCGAAAGCCGATCGATCGACTGGACCAACTGATCAAACTCGGGCGTCGAATCATCGGCTTGCTCGCCGGAATCGCTGGCCCGCAGTGTGTTGTTGGTGTCGGTCGCGGCGTCGGCCGAGTCGTCTTGGAGTGGTGCGTCAAAGACGGAGCCGGCTTTGGCGTCGGGCAACTCATCCGGTTCACCGACCGGGGTCGGCAGTTCACCGCCGTAGGTGATTCCCGGGGCATCGTCTTGGCCGTGCGCCGAATCGGCGCCGGCAAACAGGCAACCGGCCAATGCCAGTGCGGCGTATCGTTTCAAGTTCGTACTCACTTTCGAAGGTCTCCCGAAAGTCATCTGGGGTGGGTCCGAATCGGTCGGTTGCAACGATCGTGCCGCTAAGGCGAATTAGCGCAAACTGATCGTTTTTTGCAGTGGTTGCAGGACGCTTTCGATCAAATACTCGTCGACCAAGTCGCGACAAAGTGATGACAGGCGATCAAATTCAGACACATACGTCTCGGTCGGGGCCAAGCTGTCGTAACGGCGGACCGTCAAATAAACGCTCAGTTGGTCTTCAGAGAATTCGCCCGTGCGGATTTGGTACGCATTGGTCCGTGATTCAAAGCCGATTCGGCACTGTGTTCGGCATTCTTCGTCCAGCGAAAACTGGATCGCCGGCTCATTGGATAATACCTTGCCGTAGGGCAGGTTGGCGAATTTTTCCAAGCCCGGCGCGATGCCGATCGCCTCAGTCAAGATTTCGTTGTGGTTGCCCTTGTAGGCAAAGTCGAAACCCAGCATCACGCTCAGCGATTCACAATCCAGCGGGCTGACGGACAATTCGTAGGGCACCAAATCCAAAACGGCCCGGTGCTGCTCGCACGCCGAATCATAGGATTCCGGATTGACCACGCCGCTGTTGACTCGCTTCGACTCCGTACCGACCCAACGATACGTGCCGTTGTCCTTCTCCTCCTCCAGGACAAACTCATTCGCTTCGCGGTTGTAAAAGTTGACCATGCTGGGATAGCGACGACGAACCTGTTCAAAGTAGTGCAGCACCGATTCACGGGTCTGCGGCAGGCTCATTTCGGTGCTCAAGTTCATGTTCACGTAATACTCGTCGCAGTAATCGCTGTATCCAAGCACGTGGCATGTTCCTTTCGATCATCGATTTATGAAAAAGTGACGGTGTCGCGGTACGACGGCGACACGTCAATGAGAGGGGCAATGCCCGACGGGGTTGTGGAATTGTTCGTGGCCAAGTCCACACGGCCAGCACCGTGACGCGTCCGAAACGGACGAGCAACGGGCATGTTCAACGGAAGCGGCGAAACCGATTGTCCAGTTCATTATGGTCGCTCGGCCTGATCTAGCGGAACGTTGCTGACAGGCGGATCGGCGTCTTGGGGCTGATCGGTCTGGTCAGGTTGATCACGATGGCGACGGACCAATTCGTCGACATTCCGGCGTATGTTGCGTCGCAACTGTTTCGTCTTTTCGTCTTCGATCACCGGCAGGACCAGCCGGTTGTAGTCCAGCCCGACTTGGCGATAGTTGGCGTCTTCGGGGAATCCGATGTCCATGGTCGAACGTCCCAGCAAACCCGCCACGGTCGCCATCGCAACATCGCTGACGCGGACGTCCAGCAACGATCCGTCGCGGATCTGGTTCAGCCCCAACATGCGATGGTCATCAAAAAATTCGGTGACCTTCAAAACTTGGTCGGCACGGTCAAATCGTACCAGCGTGGCCATCGCCTGGACCAAACTTTGCGGTTGGTCGGTTTCATCCAGTGTCCGAACGGCCAAATCACCCGCTGCGGGCACGTTGCGATCCGACGCGTGGAACAGCCATTCGGGGCGATCCGAATCGGATGTCTTCAACAAAAACGCCCCGAACAAATTGGTGCCGTACGATCGCGATGCGTTCCCGTTCAGCAATAATCCGCCCTGGCTGCGACGCAACTGGTTCAGCATCGCACGTTCGGTCGCCAGCTCCGGTGCAAAGTCTGGGTCGGCCGCCGCCATCAGCAACGCCGTCAGTGCGGGACGGGTGTCGGGTCCCATCACCGAGCGGAAGTTGGCGTTGGGCGTGTTCAAAGCCTTTTGGATCGCGCGGCGGCGATCATCCGTGGTTCCTTCCAACGATTGCAGCAGATCAGGAACCTCGCGGTACATCATCACCACTTCGCTACGAACCCAACCGGAATCCCCCATCAGCTTCTTCGCGACCGACCAACCCGGCATGTCATTGCCGGTGCCCGCCAGGAATGCCGATTCGATCGAACGTTGGTATTGGTCTTCCAGTCGAGCCAGCAGGCGGCCCAGACGCAGACGCACTTCCGGGTCACCCGACAGAGCTTCGCCGCGTTGCAGAATCGGAACGATCGGATAACCGCTTTCCAGCAGACTGGCCGATGCCCGTTCACGGACGGCAAAGTCGGACGACCCCAGTTGGTCGACCAACGTTTCGACCGTCTCCAACGTCGGGCCAAACTGTTCGGCCAATTCTTGTCGGCTTTTCAGTCGTGGCGATGTCGCATCGGATGACTCGCGACCGGTGGCCTCCGGTGCAACGTCTTGTGTTTCCGTGCTTGCGTCTTCACCGGCGGTTTGCGCTCCTTCGGTATCCGCATCATCACCGGCGGATTGCGAACGCAGCGGCTCGGTGACCGATCGCCACTGACGTTCAGGATCGGCTTCGGCAAAGACCTGTTCGTAACGATCGGGCGACAGCGGCGCGATGTGGGCGATCGGTTTCTGTGGTGATGCTTCAGCTTCCGTCTGGCCAGAGGATTCTGCAGGATTCGACGACGCCGGCGGAGGCGTGGGGGGCTGCTGTGCCACGACCGATGATCCTGGAATGCCGGCCATCGTCAACGCCGCCAAAGCGAAGGCGGTCATGATCGGCGACGTTGCTGTGCGACGCGGATGCATTTCGCGTTTAGTCACGATCATGGCCTCGATGATGGAAAACGCGGATGTCGAACAGGAGAAACCGGACGTCGGCGGGGCGGTCGCGGCGGCGTGTGCGTTGCGATGGAGCCGTTATCTGTCGGCCGGGCGATGCAAGCTTCGCGGGCCCGGTGGTCGGCGGCAAGGAGTTGTCGATCGGAGACGTGGAAGAATGAGAAAGGCGTCGGGACGGAAAAGGCAAGATTGCATTTTCACCCACATTCGCCGGCTTGGAAAGTGGAAAAGGGCTTGCTGGCCGGAATCGGCCCGGCTAGTCTTGGCGATCGTCGGATCTGGGGTCCCATTCAGGTTCGACTCGTATTTTAGGGATTTGCGGCCGCTTGCAGCCTTACCTGCTAAAGAGCCAATCGAGATGTCATTGAATGTCGATTTCCGGGCCAACGGCTCGGCCGACTCCGTGGGAGTCGATCTTTCGGAACCAACCGCTACGGCGAAGGCCTGCGAAATTCAGCGGGTTGGTATTCCCGGCGATTCTTCGCCACGCCCCGTTCCGGTGACGCATCCGTCGTCGTACGGATTGTCCACGCAGTGCGTTCACGCGGGCGAACACCGGCAGAAAGCCGACGGTGCGATCACCACGCCCATTCACACCGCGTCGACGTTCACGTTTTCGTCCACCGACGAGCTGATCGACTTTGTCGAAGGCCGTCACGAGCGTGAAGAATACGGTCGATACGGTTGCCCCAACGAGAAATCGGTCGAAGCCAAATTGGCGGCGTTGGACCGTGCGGAAGACGCAATCTTGTACAGCAGCGGCATGTCCGCCTTGGTCGGATTGTTGATGACGTCGCTGGGGCAAGACGACGAAATCGTTTTCTTTGACCAGTGTTATCATCGAAGCCGACAGTTTTGTGCCCAGCACTTGGCCCGGTTCGGTGTCCGCACCATCCAAGTCCCCACCGGCGACATGGATGCGATGGCGGCCGCCATCACCGACCGCACCAAATTGTTGGTCAGCGAATCGCCCACCAACCCACATTTGACGGCGATCGATCTGGACGCCTTCGCCGACATCGGCCGCCGCTTTGGTGTGAAAACGCTGATCGACGCCACCTTGGCGACACCGGCCAACGTCCGGCCGTTGGATCATGGTATCGACTTCGTTTTGCACTCGGCGACGAAGTACTTGGGCGGACACAACGATTTGTTGGCCGGCGTGTTGTGCGGCCGCAAGGAAGACCTGGATCCGGTGCGGGCGATGCGCGGATGCCTTGGCAACATCAATTCGCCGCACAACATGTATCTGTTGGAACGCGGCCTGAAGACATTTGACCTGCGGATGCAGCGTCACAACGAAAACGGCATGGCGGTCGCCCAGTTTTTGCAGCAGCACCCTCGGGTCGATCGCGTTTTTTATCTGGGGTTGCCCAGCCATCCGACCCACGCGATCGCCGCGGCACAGATGTCCGGCTTCGGCGGCTTGGTCACGTTCACAATCAAGGATGCGGATTGGCGACAGACGTCCCGAGTGGTCGACGCGACGCGAATCGCACGGATCGCCCCCAGCCTTGGCGGCACCGAATCGTTGATCGAACAGCCGTATGTGATGAGCTATTACCACTACACGGCCGATCAGCGTCGGCAATTCGGTATCACCGACAACATGATTCGCTTTTCATGCGGAATCGAAAACTCGGATGATCTGATCGCAGACCTGGATCAGGCGTTGTCGGCATGAGCGAAGGTGATAGCGTACGCTCGCGCAAGACAAGCTTTTGCACCCGAGCGATCCATGTGGGTAACGATCTGGACCCACAGACGGGTGCCGTCGTCCCGCCGGTGCATTTCGCATCGACGTTTCGCCAACCGGGTGCCGGCCAGTGGGGCGAATTTGATTATTCCCGCAGCGGTAATCCGACGCGTGGAAGGCTGGAAACCACCTTGGCCAATTTGGATTCTGCGGTCGACGACGAGTCATCCGGCGGCGGGGCGTTGGCCTTTTCCACCGGTATGGCGGCGATTCACGCGGTCACCATGCTGTTGCGATCGGGCGATCACGTCATCGCCGGCAGCGACTTGTACGGCGGTGCCTATCGGTTGCTGCACAAAATCTGTGATCGTTCCGGCATCACGCCGACCCTGGTCGATGCCACGGATCCGGCGGCGATCGAAGCGGCCATCAAGCCGGAGACGAAGTTGATCTGGGTGGAATCCATCGGCAACCCTCAGATGACCGTTCCCGATTTGGCGGCGATCGCGGCCATCGGCCGGCGTCGTCAAGTCATCACCGCAGTCGACAATACGTTCGGAACGCCCGCACTTTGTCGGCCTTTGGAATTCGGCTTCGACATCGTGATGCACTCGGCCACCAAGTACTTGGGCGGGCACAGCGATGTGCTGGGCGGGACACTGGCGACCGGGCGCGAAGACCTCTGTCGCGAATTGGCCTACGTTCAAAATGCGACGGGGGCGGTGATGGATCCGATGTCCTGTTTCCTGGTGGCTCGGGGATTGAAGACGCTGGACCTGCGGGTGCGACGGCAAAGCGAAACGGCGATGCGTTTGGCGGTCTGGCTTTCGCAACATCCGCGTGTGGCCCGGGTGTTGTATCCCGGCCTAGAAAACCATCCGCAACACGACCTGGCCCGATCACAATTCGACGGTGCTTTCGGCGGCATGTTGACGTTCGAATTGGATGCGTCGCTGGAGACGACCGCAAAGGTTTGCGAATCGACACAGTTGTTTCATCTGGCGGTCAGCCTGGGTGCGGTTGAATCGTTGATCGAACAGCCTGCGACGATGTCCCACGCCAGTTACGACGCGGCCGATCGTGCAAAGTTTGGCGTCACCGATGGGCTGATCCGTTTGTCGGTGGGCTTGGAGTCTTTCGACGACCTGCGTGACGATTTGAACGCGGCGATCGGTTGAACTGTGCTGCCGTGCGATTCATGCAGCCCACCGCACGTTCACCCAAAGGTCGTATCCCGCCCGGTGCCAACGCCGGAAACACCACCGGTGAACCAGAAACGCGAATCCGTTGGCCACCAGATAGTGCACCCCGGAAATGCCAAGGACCATGAACAGATTGTTTGCTTCCATGGAAATCATGATCGACAGTTGTCCGGCCAACTGGAACAGCCAAGCGAAAAGCAGCAACAGGATCGCCCACGTCCAAGACCAACCGGCCCCGCGAAATGCCGCGGCCCAAGCGATCATTACCGGCGGAAAGATGTACGACGCATAGCCGAATAGCATTTGCCAACCGCTTGAATCGATGATGGCGTCGGCGTCCCAATACCATTCCACCAAAGTCCGGTAAACACGTTGGCTTAGAAAGACGCTGGCGGTCAACAAAGTGACGGCCATGATGCCGGCGATGGTCCATTGTCGTTTCGGCAAAACCATGGGTTGGTTTCTTGCCACCAAGTGTGTCTGCACAACGGGCGCGGCGGCTGCCATGACAAAGGCGGACAAGAAGAAACTCAATAGCTGTGATTGACTGATCATCAGCGCCATGACCCATTGGTTGATGTAATCCAGTTCCGGATAGCTCGGGACCACCGCACGCAATCCCATCACACCCACGATGACCATCATGACGGTCAGCCATTGATACCAACGCAACAGACGCGGTACGGGCCAGAGCGCCGCGATGACAATTTGCACGGTGACGACATTGGCAATCTGTTCGGCGATGCCGGAAACCGGGGCAAACACCCACATCCACAGGGAAATCGTCGACAAGAATGGTGATCGGTTTCGAAGCCACATCAGCACGGTCGCCAACATGGTCGCGATGACGAAAACGGCCAGAAGCCGGGCGAGCGCCGTCAGCATCGATCGTCGCGCATCGCCAGACTGTCGTGAAATCCGGTCTTTGTCTGTCAGCAAGTTTGCTTCGCGGGATTCTGGCATCGGCTGGCTGAGTCGAGCGACGTTTTTCGGGTCTTTTGCACAACGCAGGCTAACGGAACCGTCGGTGCGTTGCTGCCCTGATCGGCGGTCGCTGGATTGATTGACTGTCACAATCTGCTGCGTCGGTTCGCTCCGCTGACTGACCGACCAGGTTCGCCGATTCGGCCGGGGCTCCCCAGGCACCGATCAATCGGTCATCCTTAGCCGTTGGCCCGGTTCGTCCCGGGTCGCTCGCTGCCCCCAAAGCCCGCCGAAACGATCCATCTGGAAATCATGCCGCTCGAAGTCATCAAGTACCCCCACCCGACGCTGCGATACGAAAGCAAGCCGATTCGCCGCGTCGACGCCGAATTGAAATCCATCGTCGCGGAAATGCTGGATTTGATGTACGAATCCGAGGGCGTCGGGTTAGCCGCCAACCAAGTCGATCTGCCGCTGCGGTTGTTCGTCTGCAACCCGACCGGCGTCCGCGGCGACGGCGAAGAATTGGTCGTCATCAATCCCGTGATCAGCAAACCGCGTGGAACCGAATCGGGCCAGGAAGGCTGTCTCAGTTTGCCGGGAATGTATGGCCAAGTGAAGCGATCCAAAACGATCCGCTTGTCGGCGTTCGATTTACAAGGCAACGAAATCGATCGCGTCCTGGACGGCTTTTTCGCTCGCGTGGTCCAGCATGAAAATGATCACTTGAACGGCGTGCTGTTTTTTGACCGCATGCCCGAACAAGCGACCAAGGAATTGATGCCGGCGCTGGACGAATTCCAAGCCGATCACTTATCGCGACAGCGTAGCGGTTCGCTGCCGTCGGACGACAAATTGGTCGAAGCGTTGTCGGCGTGGGAAAAGAAATACGCCTGAGAAAACCAAAGGATGTCTTCCAGTGGCTGATTCTAAGTTGCGGCTGGTGCTGATGGGCACCGGACCGTTTGCGGTCCCGTCGTTTGATCGCATCGCCGATGGTCCCCACGAAATCGTCCAAGTGATCGTGCGGCCGTTGCCGCCGGTGAAAAGCCGTGGTGGCCCACCGCCGCAACCCGTGGCCGACTGGGCGGAAGAGCGATCGCTGGCCGTGATCCGTCCCGACAGCATCAACGATGATGAAACGGTACAGCAGCTTCGATCCTTGCACGCGGATTTGCTGGTCGTGTGCGACTATGGCCAGATATTGAAGCCCGCGGCGTTGGAAACCGCACCGCTGGGCGGAATCAATCTGCACGGTTCGCTGTTACCCAATTATCGCGGGGCGGCTCCGGTGCAACGTGCCGTGTTATCTGGCGATCGCGAAACCGGCGTCACCGTGATCCACATGACGCCGCGTTTGGACGGTGGTCCGATTTTGGCGCGACGGGTGACCGAGATTCGTGACGATGAAACCGCCGGCCAACTGGAGCAGCGCTTGTCGGCCATCGGCGTCGACGCCACTATCGAAGCGATCGACCGTCTGCTGGACTGGGATCAAGAATCCGTGATCGGCGATCCGCAAGATGCGGCATTGGTCAGCAAAGCACCACGGCTTTCCAAAGCGGAAGCTCAGATCGATTGGCAACAGCCCAGCCGCATGATCGATTGCCATGTCCGCGGGATGCAGCCATGGCCAGTCGCATTTTCCTTCTTTCATCCGGGCAACGGCGGCAAACCGGTTCGGGTACAGATTCGCCAGGTCACACCCATCGGTGACGATGCGAGTGGCGATGCGCCAAGCCAGTCGCAACCGGGCCACCTGGTATCGGGTGACGGATTGTGTGTGGCCAGCGGCGACGGCGTCTTGCGGATCGATCAGATCCAACCGGCCGGCAAGAAACCGATGACCGGCGCGGCGTTCGCCAACGGCTATCAACCCGGCCCCGATGCCTGTTTCGGCGCCACGTGTGGCGACGCGGCGGTCGGTGGCAAAGGCGGGACGGCTTGATCAATGGCGGAATCACCCGAACGCATTCTGTCGGTCAGCGAACTGAACGGCCATTTGAAAGCGGTGGTCGAAGCCACGTTTCCGCCGTTGTGGGTGGCCGGAGAGATCAGCGATCTGGCCAAGCCGCGTAGCGGCCACATGTACTTCACGCTGAAAGACGAAGATTCACAGATCCGTGGCGTGATTTGGCGCAGCACCGCGGCGCGAATCCCCTTCGACCTGACCGATGGCCAGGCGGTGTTGTGTTACGGCGGGCTGGAAGTCTATTCGCCACGCGGCACCTACCAAATCGTTGTTCGTAAAGTCCAACCGCAGGGCGTCGGCGCGTTGCAATTGGCGTTCGATCAGTTGCGGACCAAGCTGCAAACCGAAGGATTGTTTGCGGCCGAGCGGAAACGAGATCTTCCGGTGTTTCCCGCACGTATCGCGGTGATCACCAGCCCGACCGGTGCGGCGATCGCCGATTTTTTGCAAGCGGCATCGGCGCGATATCGCGGCACGGAAATCTTCATCGTGCCGGCTCAGGTGCAAGGCGTGGGCGCGACGCCGTCAATCTTGGCCGCGCTGGATGCGGTCGACGCGATGTCGGATCCGCCCGACGCGGTTGTCTTGACCCGGGGTGGCGGAAGTCTGGAAGACCTGTGGTGCTTTAATGACGAAGCCGTCGTGCGGCGGGTGGCCGATTTTCCGCTGCCCATCGTGTCGGCGATCGGTCACGAGATCGACGTCACACTGTGTGATCTTGTTGCCGACGTTCGCGCGTTGACGCCGACCGATGCGGCAACCAAAGTCTTGCCGGATGCCCAGGCTTTGGCCGGCGCCATCGCAGGTTGGCGCGACCGGTTGAGCCAGCGGATGCTGAGCCAGATTCGTGAACATCGATTGCGTTTGGACGGACTGTCCAAACACTCGGTGTTGAAGAGTCCGATGGAGTTTCTGCATCACCGCAGTCGCATTCTGGACGAACTGGACAGTCGCGGCCGTGTGGCGATGGAGCGTCGTTTGCAAGCTGCCGAACGCCGGGTGGCCACCGCCGCAAGTTCGCTACACGCGCTTTCACCGCTGGCGGTGTTGGGCCGCGGGTACAGCCTGACCTATGGCCCGGATGGAAACCCGTTGACCGATGCCACATCGGTCCAGCCGGGCGACGTCATTCGCACGCGGCTATCAGATGGTCGCGTCAAGTCGACCGTTCAGTCGATCGACGACGCGAAATAGGCTGGTCGACTTGGTGCGATAAAAGAAATCCATTTGGAATCCAACATCACCTGTCTCGCCCCACACCAAAGTGTCGGCGATCGATGATCTGACTCGCCCCGTGTCGACCGTTTGCAACCCGAGCGATCGTTAAATCGCTTCGCTCTAAGCATCGGCACCGTCGATGTTTGCGTCTTCGTGGGCGTTGGGGCGAAGTTGAAAGGCCGGGGTTTCGCTGAGGTTTTCGCTGGAGCTTCGCGCGCATAGGCCCAGTTGAAATCTCTACTCCGCTGCGTCCGCGTTCCATAGCCCGAGCTAATCTCGGCATGTCGATTCTTAACCTGCAGTGATTCGCACTGGGGATGAGAATGTGGCTATGATCAAACGCCAATCAGTGAGTGTGAATCTTCCCCACGGTCCCGGTGGCCGGTGAAAGGACCAACGCTATGCGTTTCTTGATCTTCCCGATCGTCTTGTTCGCCATGCAGGTCTCGTCGACGATCTTTTCCGAAGATGCCAAAACGGATCAGCCACGCGAAGCGAGCGACACGTGGCGGGGCAGTCGCGCGTGGATCGGACCGGATTGGTGGGCCAACCCTTTGACCGACTGGTCGATTCGTGACGGCGTCGTTCACGCCGCCGCCGGCAAAGATCGCACGTTGTGCTGGCTGCCGGCGGAAGTGGAAGCGGACCCTGATTCGACAGACGGTCAAAGTCTGGATCTATCGGTCGACCTCACGTTTGTGCCCATAAAGGGTGACAAGAACCTTCGCCCCATCACCGCCGGTTTTCGCATCGGACGCCGCGGTGGCATTGACGAATACCGTCACGCCTTGGTGTCGGCAACGAAGTTCTTTGACGCGGGACTTCGATCCAATGGAGAGCTCGTTCTGGGGTCAAAAACCAGTGACGAAGCGGTGGCGATTGGCGATGCGCCCATCAGGCTGACGCTGACGGGGCAACGAAGCGGCCAGCGGATCGCATTGACGTTGTCCGCTGAAAACGGACAGCAGACTTGGCAGATTCAAGACACCGTCAGCTTGGACAAAGTGGTGGGCGGCATTTCATTGCTGGCCGACGGGCCGCCACGAGCCGGCGGGTCTCGCCCCGCCGGAATGTGCAAATTTGCGGATGTGGACCTGACGGGATCGTTGATCTCGTCGCACCCGGATCGTTCGTTCGGACCGATCTTGTGGTCGCAGTACACGCTCGATCAAAACCGCGTCCGATTGATGGTGCAATTTGCACCGCTTGGAAAGGGGAACCGATCCAAGGCACGGCTGTGTCTTCGTGGCGAAGACAACCAGGGGGAATTTCGCGAAATGGGCACACAGCCCGTTGAAAAGCTCAGCCGCACCGCGATTTTCACGTTGGACGATTGGGACGGGACCGTCGATCGAGATTATCAGATCCGGTTTGATTGGCTTGGGCAGACGTATCGGTGGTCCGGTACGATTCGAGCGGAACCGGCGGCGGATGAACCTTTCCAGTTGGCTTGCTTTTCTTGTGACAACGGATATCTGTTTCCGATCCCCGCGATGGTTGGGCAGGTCAGTCGGCAAGATCCCGACATGATGTTCTTTGCGGGCGACCAGATCTACGAAAGTTATGGCGGCTTTGGTGTGGTACGTCGTGCCGACACACCGGTCGCGATGCTGGATTATTTGAGAAAGTACTATCAATTCGGATGGACCTGGCGCGACTTGCTGAAGGATCGTCCCAGCGTGATTCTGCCGGACGATCACGATGTGTTCCAAGGCAATATTTGGGGGCACGGCGGACGCGCCTTACCACCGTCGGACAAGAAGAACGACTGGGCCGCCGGCGGTTATCTGATGCCCGCCGATTGGGTCAATGCCGTGGAAAGAACGCAAGTCGGCAGCTTGCCCGATCCCGCGATCGACAAGATCTTGCCTCACGGGATCAAGCCGTACTTTACGGACCTGACCTATGCCGGAATTGGATTTGCCATCTTGGAGGATCGCAAATTCAAAACGGGCCCCGATGCGATACCAGCCTCGGATCGTCCACGGGGCGACGGATACGATTTGCTGGGGCCTGATCAAGAAGCGTTCTTGGCACGATGGGCTGACGAATGGACGGGACAACGTGTGAAGGTCGCGTTATCACAAACGATTTTCTGCAATGCCGCCACTCATGTCGGCGAAAACTTGAAGCGTGGGCGTTACTATCACGACAGCGGTGCGTGGCCGGTCGAGGCACGCAACCGAGCGGTTCGAATCTTGGGTGACTGTGAAGCGTTGTCGATACACGGTGACCAGCACCTGGGTGTTTTGCTGCGGCAAGGCGTCGACGATTTCGATGACGCCGGTTACGCGTTCATGGTGCCGGGAACGGCAAATGGATTCCCTCGTGCTTGGTGGCCGGGCGTGAACAAAGGCCAGCCAGAACCGGGCGGCGATTACACCGGCAAGTTCCATGACGATGCCGGGCACCCGATCCATATCCTGGCGGTCGGCAATCCACAGCCGGGCAGCAACCTGTTGCCAAAAACGACCGACCCCATGGAAATCGGATATCGCAAAGGCAGCGGGTATGGCGTCGTGGATTTCTCCGCCGATCGGCGATCTGCCAAGATTTCCCTGTATCGCTTGGGTGACCAAGAAGAAATGTTCGATGGTTTTCCGCAAACCATTCAAATACGTTCCCGTTCCAACTAAACGGCGAAGCGAGCCCAACCCTCGCTCTGCCAAACGGCTGCGACGTGGAATTCAATAACATTGGCAGCCGCATTGTACTTCTCGTAAATCTAACCTTCCCCCAACCTTTCATCCGAACGTCCCACCTGTGATGAAACAATACTTATTGATGACCTTGGGCCTTTGTTGGGCCGGACTTTGGTTAGGGTTGCCGCCGTGTCATGCCGACACGCGACCCAATTTCGTCTTCATTTTGACCGACGATCAGTCGTACGGGATGATGGGGTGCGACGGCAATCAATTGACTCAAACGCCCAACCTGGACCAGCTGGCGAAAGATGGCGTCTTCTTTGATTCCGCCTATGTTTCCAGTGCGATCTGTACGCCCAGCCGAATATCGATTTTTTTGGGCCAGTTCGAGCGTAAGCACGGTGTGAATTTCAACTCGGGGACCAGTGTCGCGCCGCAAGCTTGGAAGAAGTCGTACCCGGTGCTGTTGCGCGACGCCGGGTATTACACCGGGTACGTCGGCAAGAACCACGCACCGATTGGTGATGGCGGTTATGACAGCGGGCTGATGGAGAAGTCGTTCGACTACTTTTACGCCGGCCATCGGCATTTGACGTTCTATCCCAAGGATCGGCACGCGATCTTTAATGACGCGGCTTTTGATACCCAGGTAGAAATCTTGTCCGAAGGGGCGACGGATTTCTTGTCAAATGAACACCGCTTGGGGCGAGCGATCCGTTTTCTGGACGTTCGGCCGACCGAGCGACCGTTTTGTCTGAGCGTGTGTTTCAACCTACCGCACAATGCGGGTACCGGGTCGATGGCGCTGCGTGATTCGGATGATGAAATTTATAAAACGCTGTATCGAGATCAAGAGATCCCGATGCCGCCGCACTACGTGGCCAAAGCCGATATCAAACAGCCCAAAGTCCCCGCCGACGTCTGGCGAGTGTCGGATCGTCAAACCGGATACGACCACGTTGACAATCCGGACGACAACCGAGAACGAATCATCCGCAAAATGCAGGCGATGACGGGGATCGATCGCATGGTCGGTCAGTTGCGTGAAAAGCTGGCCGAGTTGGACGTGGATCAAAACACCATTTTGGTGTTCGCGTCCGATCACGGATTGTTCATGGGCGAACAGGGCCTTGGTGGCAAAGCACTTTGCTATGAAAAGGTCACGCATATTCCCATGATGATTTACAACCCATTGGCGGAATCGAATGCGCGCGGCCGGCGATGTGATGAACTGGTCCAGACGGTGGACTTGGCCCCGACCATGTTGGACTATGCGGGTGTCGACGTTCCCGAAACGATGCAAGGCAAATCGCTGCGAGGTTTGATCGACCAGGACGGCGACGCGGTTCATGATTACATCTTCACCGAGAACCTTTGGGTTACCCACTTTGGGAATCCCAAGATCGAAGCGGTCCAAGACAAGCGTTGGAAATACATCCGTTACTATCGCAACAATTGCATGTCGGCCGAGGCGAAGATCGGAGCGGCCGCTCAGCTGGGATTGAAGCAGACCGCGGCGCTGTACGGCGTCAGCGATCCGATGATGTTCCACTATCGTGATTTGGTGGAATCTTCGCTGCGTACGCCGTTTCCCGACTACGAAGAACTGTACGACTTGGCCAATGATCCGAGCGAGTTGAACAACCTGGCCGCGGATCCGAAACACGCGCGTCAACTGAATCGACTTCGCAAGGTGTGGCGTCAGAAACTGCGACAGGCTCGTGGCACCGAACCACCGGCGGTGCTGCGTTACACCGACGAAAGCGAACTGGAACGCCAGCTTGCATCGAAACAATCAAAATCTGGTAACCGTTGAACGTGACGAGTGGTCGGCGCAACAGCGATGCCAGCGACTGATACCAATCTTTGACTTTCCCTTCCCACCGCCCCACCGCAGGGACACTGCAATGAATCGCAAGAACGAAGGCTTTCAAGCACACGCGCCGTCGCGCCGTCAGTTTCTGAAGACCGCGTCGGCCGCATCGTTGGCCGCCTGGCCGATCGGATCGACCACCGCAAAAGCGGCTTCGAAGTCCGAGCGTCTGCGGTTTGCATTGATCGGATGCGGTGGCAATGGAACGCGGACGTCGCCGGTGGGGAAGGAGTTTGCCGACTTGGTCGCGTTGTGCGATGTCGATGAAGGTCACCTTCAGCGTGGGAACGAATTGCTGTGTGACGGCAAAGCGGACTTGTATTCGGATTATCAACAGATTCTGCAACGTGACGATATCGACATGGTGCAGATTTCGACGCCCGATCACTGGCACACCAAGATCTTGGTCGAAGCGATGTTGGCGGGCAAAGACGCGTACTGCGAGAAGCCTTTGACGTTGACCATCGATGAAGGCAAGCTGATTCGCAAAGTGCAAAAGGAAACCGGACGCGTCGTCCAAGTCGGCACGCAACAACGCAGCAGCTTTGACAAGTTCAACAAAGCGTTGGCGATCATCGCCGAGGGCCGGTTGGGCACGTTGAAGAAGGTGACCGTGCGGATCAATGCCGGTAGTTGGAGTCCAGAGATTCCGCTGGCTGACGTTCCCAGCGGTTTGGATTGGGATCGTTGGCTGGGTCCGGCACCGAAAGCGGATTACCGCTATTTGAAAACGCCCAACGATAGGTGGTACACCAACGGGCACACACAATTCCGTTGGTGGTATCAGTATTCCGGTGGCAAGCTGACCGACTGGGGCGCCCACCACATCGACATTGGTCTGTTGGGCATTGCCGCGGCCGGCTTGAACGATCAACCCGTTTCTATCAACGGGACCGCGGCTCATGACGTTAAGTTTGTCGACGGGATTCCACAGCAAGACGATCGCTACAACACGGCGCGTGAATTTGATTTGACGGTCCGGTTTGCCGGCGGCGACGTGGAGATGAATATCCGGCACGACGGCGATCGCGGGATTTTGTTCGAAGGCGACCAGGGACGCATCTTCGTCAATCGCGGCAAGTTGGTCGGCAAACCGGTGGAGGACTTGGCACACGACCCGTTGCCCGACGATGCGATCGCCAAGATCTATCGTGGGATGCCGATGGAAGGCAACGATCGGCCGGCGCACTGGGCCAACCTGATTCACTGCATCAACACGCGACAGTTGCCGATCGCCAACGTGCATTCGCATATGCGGTCGCTGCACGTTTGTCACTTGGCCGGGATTTGTTGCCGTCTGGGACGTGAGATCCGGTGGGACCCCGATGCGGAGCGAGTGATCGGAGACGAATTGGCCGACAGCATGCTGGCGCGTCCGTATCGACCGGGCTATGAGATCCAGATGTAGGTGATCGAATCCGCTGCGCCGGCGGAAATGCGGTGCGTGGCCGAACACCAGACGGGTGGTCACCTGGGTCCAAAGTCAGGAAATCTTGGCATTGCTGATCGGGCCGTCATGAACCAAGGGTGGCGGGCCGGTCGTACGGAATTCGGCCGGTCGATCGAGCGATTGTCGATTGCCAGCCATCGGATTTTGCTTGATTCTGCGTCGTTGTTGGCCTGAATTGCCGAAACATGCGGTCGGCGTTAAGGTCCGCCAGACGGACGGTCGCCCGCACTGTGGGGCGAATGACTTCACGCCGACGGCCAAATTCGCCGGGCGACGCACCGCGGATGTGTTTTGCCATACACTGAGGCGTCGGAGCGATCTTTTCACTGCCAATCCATGGAACACGTCAAGGATATTGCATGGCCGCTGATGCCGATCACGGCGGGACCGTCAACGGTGGACCGCCGCAAGACGACGCCGCTTTGGGGACAGATGATGCGAAGCGGTTGTCGGAAGCTCGGGAGAGGATCCGTCAACAACTGGGCAAAATCATCGTCGGACAGGACGATGTCATCGAAGAAATCTTGATCGGGCTGTTCAGCCGCGGTCACGTATTGCTCGAGGGTGTGCCTGGTTTGGCCAAGACGCTGATGATCAGCACGTTGGCACAGACGTTGGACCTCAGTTTCAGCCGGATCCAGTTCACCCCCGACTTGATGCCCGCCGACGTCACGGGCACCGAAATCATCGAAGAAGATCGGAATTCTGGGCATCGCGAATTGCGGTTCATGAAGGGGCCGCTGTTTGCCAACGTCGTGTTGGCGGACGAAATCAACCGGACGCCGCCCAAGACGCAGGCGTCGTTGTTGGAAGCGATGCAGGAACGTCAGGTCACCGTGGGGCGGACGCGGCACCCGCTGGACAATCCGTTCTTTGTCTTGGCGACCCAAAACCCGATTGAACAGGAAGGCACCTATCCGCTGCCCGAGGCGCAGCAGGACCGGTTCATGTTCAAAATCTTCGTCGAGTATCCCAGCTTTGACGAAGAATTCGAAGTCGCCCGGCGAACGACCGGAATGAACGATCAGGACGTCCAACCGGTGATGGCGGCCGAAGAAATCATTCGTCTGCAAGACCTGGTGCGTCGCGTCCCGGTCAGCGATCACGTCATTCGATACGCACTGTCGCTGGTCCGTCAAACGCGGGTCGGCAGCGACGGCGTGCCGGACTTTGTCGACGAATTGGTCGGCTGGGGTGCCGGCCCGCGGGCGGTCCAGTTTTTGATTCTGGGCGGAAAGGCCAGGGCATTATTGCAGGGCCGATTCCACGTCCAAATCGAAGACATCCAAGCGTTGGCCAAACCGGTGCTGCGTCACCGCATGGTGGTCAACTTCGCCGCCGAAAGCGAAGGCATCGGCAGCGACGAAGTCATCGATCGGATCATTGACGCCACGCCCACCACCGAAGACGCCCTGTCACGCGATGCCCGGTTCCAAAAGATATTTGCGTCCTGAGGTTACCGGTCGCATCCGCCGCTTGGAGTTGACGGCTCGTCGGGTCGTCGAAGGCTTCCTTAGCGGCATGCACCGCAGCCCCTACTTCGGTCAATCGATCGAGTTTCTGCAGCACCGGCAATACGTGCCCGGTGACGAGATTCGGCACATCGATTGGAAGGTGTACGCGCGGCAGGACCGGTTGCACATCAAGCAATACGAAGAAGAAACCAACCTGCGGTTGCAGTTGGTCGTCGACCGTTCGGCCAGCATGGCGTACGGCGATGGCGATTCGAACAAGTTTGATTATTCCGCGTCGATCGCCGCATCACTGGCGTACTTGGCGCTTCGGCAAAAGGACGCGACGGGCCTGTACACCTTCGACACCGCGGTCCGCGACAGCATCACCGCGCGCAGCAACCAACAACAGCTTGCCCGCATGTTGGCGTTGTTGGAATCGGTGGGGGCCGACGGACGGACCGATTTAAAATCGGTGGCCATGGAAATTGCACAAACAATCCCTCGGCGCGGTTTGGTCGTGGTGATCAGTGATTTGCTGGGCGTCGATTCACTGTTGGAAGGGCTTCAGGTTTTCCGTGCCCGCGGTCACGACGTCGCGTTGTTCCATGTGCTGCATGACCACGAAGTCGACTTTCAATTCGACGGGGCGACGCGATTCGAAGGCTTGGAGACCGACCAAATTCTGAACTGCAACCCGCGGGCACTGCGGGAAGGTTATCTGGAGGCGCTCAACGAGTTCCTGGAGTCCACCCGCCGGGCTTGTGGCCGGTTGCAGATCGATTACATGCTGACACGCACCAGCGAACCGTTAGATGCAGTGCTGGCCAAGTTTTTGTCGACGCGTTTAAGGTTGCCCAACTTGCGCAAGTAAATTTCGCCGCCCGGTCGAAGGGTTTTTGATTCGGCCGCCCGACCCTTTGATTGGTTTTTACCCCACGTCTTCCTTTTTCCGTTAAGTCTTCGACTTGTTTCTGTTTCCCGTCCTGACGATCGGTTTTCTGTTTGTCGCGGTGCCGCTGTTGGTCCACCTGATCAACATGCTGCGCCATCGCCGACAACCGTGGGCGGCGATGGACTTTTTGTTGGCCAGTTATCGCAAGCAACGCAAATGGGTGGTGTTGCGGCAACTGTTGTTGTTGCTGTCGCGTCTGGCCCTCGCAGCCTTGCTGATCGCCTTGTTGGCCGGTTGGACCGGCGGCGGCAAGCTGATGCAAATGCTGGGCGGCAAAACGGTTCACCACGTCGTGCTGTTGGATGACAGCTATTCGATGGGAGATGCCAGCGGCAACACGACCGCCTATCAGTCGGCGTTGCAAACGCTGCAGGACTTGACCCGCCAATTGGCTCAGGAAGACGGCGAACACCGTTTGACCGTGATGCGATCCAGCCGCGCGGCACTGGCGACACGAGGCGGGATCCAGCGGGGTGATACGGCGGCGGATTTGTCGTCGCAAACGATCACCGGCGATTCGCGTTTGATCCGACGTGTGATGGCGACGGCGGCATCACCGCTGCGGACCGACATGACTGCGGCGGTGGAGATGGCCGCCCAGTTGTTGGAAAACGATTCGGCCGATGAACGACACGTCTACTTGTTAAGCGATTTTCGGCGTCGCGATTGGTCGGCGCCGGAGCGTTTGACTCAACAGCTTCGTCGGATCGACGGCGATGCAGAAATTCGGCTGGTCGATTGTGCCGGTGCGGCGGCAGGCAACTTGGCAATCACCGAACTGTCACCCCAGCAAGACGTCTGGGTCGCGGGCGTTCCAGTGGTGATCCGGGCCAAAGTCAAAAATTATGGCAGCGGTCCGGTCAACAACGTGACGATCGGGGTGCGGATGGTTTTGTACGGCGACGACGTCACGACACCCGAACCCGGATTGCCACAAAGCGGTCGTGTCGAATCGTTGCCCGCAATTGTGATCGAATCGCTTCAAAGTGGCGAAGAAGTCACCAAGACCTTTCAAGTCTTTGTCGCGCAACCGGGGACTCATGCGATCGAAGCTTGGTTGCCCGAGGATGCTTTGGCGATCGACAACCGCCGCATCTGCACGTTGCCGTTATCCGAAACGCAAAAGGTTCTGGTCATCGACGATGATCCCGACGGCCGCGGTGCCTATCACGTCGGATCGGTTCTGAATCCCGGCGGCCAAGTCAATATCGGTGCGGTTCCGCAAGTCGAAGCCTCCAGTTTCCTGCGATCGATCACGCCGGAATCGTTGGCGGAGTTTCGAGCGGTCTATCTGATCGATGTTCCGACAATCGGCGAAGGTGCCGCCGCGGCGCTGGACCAGTATGTCCGCAGCGGTGGCGGGCTGGCGTGGTTCTTGGGCGAATCGGTCGATCGAACGGTGTACAACCAAACCTTGGTGTCGGCGGATCGACGGTTATTGCCGGCTCCGTTGCTGCAAATCCAACCGCTGCGTGATCGCCCCGATGGCGTGACGGCGGATGTGCGGATGGATGATTCGTCGGATCTGTTGCGTCCGCTGGCATCCGCCGGTGACGGCGTGTTTTCCTTGGTCCGGTTCAGCGATTCTTGGTTGCTGGACTTGAAAGAGAACGACCCAAACGACACGGGCATTACGACAGACGTGGTGTCAGGCGATGTGGCCGAAGCAACCACCACCGAGTCCGAAAACCCTGTGATGGGACCGGTGCGAGTTCCGCTGCGACGCACCGATGGTGTACCGGTGGTGATGCAACATGATTACGGCCGTGGCCGTGTCGTGACCGTCGCCGCGGGACTGGACGGACAATGGACCAACTGGACGGGTGATCCGACCTTTGTGGTGTTCTTGTTGCAAACCAATGCGTATTTGTGGAGTGCCGCGTCGCCTCCAACGGCTCGGTCGGTCGACGACCCGATGCGTGTTTCCTTGCCCGCTGATCGATACGCCCCTGTGTTGACTTGGTTGCCGGCCAACGAACCCCCGCGATTGCCGATCGAACTGTCCCGTGATGACCTTGCCGAAGATGATTCGACCGATGCGGGCTCCGGTGCAGCATCTGGTGACGGTGACGGACAACAAACGCTGGAACTCGATCCGGTCGGTGCGATCGTCGACGGCCGTGTCGATGTGACGGATCTGATGCGTCCCGGTTTGGGCGAATGGATGCTGACGGCGCTGGACGGCCAAACGGAAATGCGGCCGGTGGCGACGACGATCCGAGTGGGCGAAAGCGATTTGCAACGCAGCAAGCATGCCGAGGTCTTGCGTGACTTGCAGCCGGTCGATGCGGAGTTCATCGATCGAGGACGTTGGAATGACCAGACACGCCAAGCGGGCAGTTCGTTGGTGTCGCTGGTGTTGTTGGGATTGTTGGCATTGGTATTTGCGATCGAACAGGCCCTGGCGTACTGGGCCAGCTATCACGCGGCGGCCCCATCGTCGATCAAGAGTGGTCGGCGTGGCGGCGGCGTGGGAAGCGCCGCGCCGTCCTGGTCGGATCGATCGACAACAGGTTCGGAAGCGAACGGTGATTTGACGGGGGATCGCGTCGGATGATCGGACAAGTGGCGGACCGAAGCGAAGTCGTTTACGAATTCATGCGAGCCCGATCGCTGGACGGGTGGTGGATTTGGGCCGTGGTCGTCTTGGGCGTGATCGCCCTGCTGACGCTGTGCGTGCGTTTTTATCGACGTGACATCGTGGAAATTTCACGGCCGGTCGGCTGGACGCTGATGCTGTTGCGTTTGACGGCCGTGATCGCGCTGGTGTTCTTTTTCTTCGATCTGCAACGTCGAACGCAGCGGGTGGTGACGCGGCCCAGCGAAGTCGTCCTGATGGTCGACACCAGCCAAAGCATGTCGCTGGCCGGCGGCATCGATCCGGGATCGCCCAGTCGGGTGCAGTTGGCCGAAACCCTGCTGGATGATTCGCCGTTATTGACACAGATGCGCGATGAACATCGCGTCAGCGTTTACGGGTTTGATGCGGAATCAGAACCAACGCTTTGGATGTCCACCGACACGGCGGATCAATCTTTGGATGCCGATTCGGCGGCACGGACGCAGCCGGACACCGCGGACGAAACGGTTTCAGCGACCGCACGCCGGATAGCCTGGTTCGGCGGATTCGCGATCGCGGTCGGCTTGTTGCTGGCGTTGATTTCCTTGGCCATTGGTGCCACCGGACGTGGACAATCGGTCGGCTGGTTCCTGGTCACATCCGCCAGTTGTCTGTTGATCGGCGGGGTTTCGTTGGGCAGCGTTTATTGCGTGCAAAGCCCGGCACCGCTGGCGTCGATTCTGGGTTTGTCGGGGCCCTCGGATGCCGACGATACGACCGAGGATGCGGAGTCGACCGAGGCCCCGGGACAGGGACCGTCGGGCGTGGCGGACTGGGAGAATCAGGTGGCCGCCGTCGGCAGCGAAAGCCGCATCGGGGACGCGATCCGCACGGTCCTGACCGATCACGAACCCAGCACGTTGGCCGGGATCGTCGTCATGACCGATGGCCAGAATAACGGCGGCGTGGACTTGGGCAGTGCAACGGCACTGGCGCGACGTGCCGGGGTTTCGGTGTACCCGGTCGGCTTGGGCAGCAGTCGTCCGGCGACCAACGTTCGCGTGGTCGATCTGGATGCCCCCAAACGTGTCTATCCGGGCGACAAGTTTGCCATTTCGGCGGTGCTGCAGGGCAGCGGCGCACGTCCGATCGAAGTCGAGGTTCAGTTGCTGGACGGACTGGATCAAACCGCCGCCAACAACGACGGCAATGCGTCGACCGATAGCAGCGGCGATACGGCTGTCGATTTGCCGTCCAACGTGATCGACAGCCGGCGTGTGACTTTGCCGGTGGACGGGACGTTGTCGGGCCTGCGTTTCGAAATGGAACCTGAATCGGTTGGCCGGCGTCGCGTGGCGGTACGCATCGTTGCACCGGAGGGTGACACGAACGTGCGTGATGACGCCCAGGCGGCGCGATACGAGGTCGTGTCGCGTAAGTTGAAAGTGATGACGGTCGCCGGTGGGCCGACCCGCGAGTATCGCTTTGTGCGGAACTTGTTGTACCGGGACAAATCGGTGGAACTGGATGTTTGGCTGCAGACCGGACAACCCGGCATGAGCCAAGACGCGGACCTGGTGTTGACGAGCTTTCCCGAAACGCCGGAAGACTTGTTCGAATATGACGCGATCATCATGTTCGACCCCGATTGGCGATCTTTCGATGCGGCATCGTTGCAGGTGATCGAACGTTGGTTGGCCGAACAGGCCGGTGGGCTGATCTTGGTCGCTGGTCCGGTTTATCACCCGATGTTTTTCCGCGGCCGAACCGATCCCCGCATCAGCACCGTGCGAGGGTTCTTTCCGGTCGATCTGGCCACACGCGGTGCTTTGCTGGGCGGTGGTCGCCAGGGCGGTGACGATGCTTGGCCGCTAGACTTCACGCCGGACGCGCAACGAGCGGAATTCTTGTGGATTGATCAAGACCCGACGTCCAGCTTTCAAATCTGGGACGAATTCGATGGCGTCTATGACTTTGTGGGTGTCAAAGGACTGAAGCCGGGGGCGAAAGCGTATTCACGATTTTCCGATCCGACCACGCGTGTCGGTGACGAGTTGCCGGTCTTCATGGCGTCACAGTTTTACGGTTCGGGTCGAACGTATTTTCAGGCCAGCGGTGAAATGTGGCGATTGCGGCAAGCCAGCGACGCCTACTTTGATCGCTATTACACCCAACTGATTCGCTGGGCCAGCGAAGGGCGGTTGCTGCGTGACAGCAATCGCGGCGTGCTGTTGGTCGACAATTCCAAAGCGATGGTGGGCGATACCATCGCGATCCGCGCGGTGTTGACCGACGACCAATTCGAACCGTTGCAGGTGCCCAAGGTTCCCGTGAAGGTATTGACGCCCGGTGGCACCGTGATGGATTTAGATTTGACGCCGACGCCGGGCCAACCGCGTCCGGGAACCTATGGCGGACGGCTGATCGTGCGCGAAGCTGGCGGATACGAAATCCGATTGACGTTGGGCGATGTTTTGGCCGAACAGGTGCTGCGGCAAAGCGTTCAGGTGCGGTTGCCAACCGTTGAACTGGAGCGACCGCGGCGAAACGATGACGGATTGACGTCGTTGGCGGATCTGACCGCCGGCCGCTTTTTCCCATTGGATGATCCCGCGTCGACCAACACGGTGGCTGATGAATTGGTGCGTGTCATTCGGCCTCAACCACAGACCACGGTCTTGCCCGGTAATACCGACCAAGACTTTACGCGACGCCGAAACGCCGCATTGATGTGGCTGATCGCGACGTTTTTGACTTTTGAATGGGTGACCCGCCGGCTGCACCGTCTGGCATGACGACCCTTTGCCGACTGTTCTTTTTTGACCGCTGTTTGACCTTGATCCAACGCCGCAACGACTGAATCCAACTTCCATGTCTTCCGTACGTTCCCTTGACCCGAAACTGGCTTCGCTGATCGATCAATTGCGATCGCGAATCCGCCGGTACGTGGCTTGGGATGCGTTGCTGGCGGCATTGGTCATCGTGTTGGCCGGATTTTGGATCGGCTTGGCATTGGATTACCTGCCGGTGAAGCTGGGCGGGACGGAAATGCCGCGGTCGGCGCGGATGTTGTTGCTGATTGCCATCGGCGCGTTGTTGTTGTTCGTGGTGTTGCGGCTGTTGATCGGTCGTTTGTCGCGTCCCTTGCCCGATGACAGTTTGGCGTTGTTGATCGAACGCAAGCATCCATCGTTGGGCGGACGGCTGGTCACGGCGGTGCAGTTGACGCGACCGGGGCGCCAGGGTGATTCGCACGATGACCGTTTGCTGGGACGTGTGCATCGTGAAGCGGTGGCCGGTGTCGACGACGTGGATCTGGGATCGGTATTCCAGTGGCGACCATTGCTGCGAAAATTCGGCGTGCTGCTGCCGTTGGTCTTGGCCGCATTGTTGCTGTTGGTGATCAGTCCCCAGACCGCTTGGACCGCCGCGTCGCGGTTGATGTTGTTCAGCGACCAGCCGTGGCCGCGACGTGCATCTTTGGAAATGGTCGGGGTGGAATTGCCGCGAATCACCGCGGGCGAACAAGACGACGTGGAACCGCTGTTCGTCGAATTCGATGGCACGACGGTTCGGCTTCCCCGCGGTAGCGATCCGGTGCTGCGTATTCGTGCCAAGGCGGACGATGACGCGATCGTGCCGGATGTGTGTACGGCGTATTACCAAACCGACGCCGGCACGCGTGGCCAAGCCAACTTGCGTCGTGTCGGTCGTCAACGTGATGGGTACCAAGCGTTCTTATTGGACGGTCCGCCACTGGCCGGGCTTAGCGAGTCGATGTCGATCTCCATTCGCGGATTGGATGATCGCTTGGACGGGTACCGCATCGAAGCCGTCACGCCGCCGGCGGTCAAGCAGTTGGATGTACAGATTCGCTATCCCGATTATTTGCGTGGTGACCTGCCCCAGGGCGAACAGGTCATCGACCGTGACACGCCGTATCAGGCAGGGTTGCGGATTCGCGAAGGCAGTCGAGTTCGAATCACCGCGCATGCGAGTTCGCCGATCGGGGCCATCGACCACCAGGTCACCCAAAGTGGTCAAGTCGTCCCGGGGATTGCGCCGCAAATCGTCGACGATGCGATGTCGGCCAGCTTGTCGATCGATCATTTCGATGAAGCAACGACGGTCAAACTGGTGCCCATCAGCGATGACGGCATCAGCGCCCAAGCACCCTATCGCTATTTCTTTGGCGTCATTCGTGACCAACCGCCCGAGGTCTCGTTGAAGCTGCCGGGAATCGGGTCTGCCGTGACGCCCATCGCCCGATTGCCGATCGCGGTCCAGGCGACGGACGATTACGGGATCGACCAAAGCACCGTCGACTTGGTCGTGTCGTCACCCGAAGCGTCGGGGACAACGAACGAACCGCTGTCTGTTTTCCAGCCCGCGCCGGATCGCGACGGACGCAGCGAAGGTGCGATCGATTTGCGTGATCTGGCCGACCAAGGAACGATCGAAACGCTGCAACCCGGCGGATCGATCAGCGTGTATGCCGAGGCGACCGACGCCTACGATCTGGACGGCCGTCACGTGTCACAAAGCGAGATGTTTCGCTTGCAGATCGTCACCCCGGAAGACTTGTTGGCACTGCTGGAGCGGCGTGAACTGGGGTTGCGGGCACGGTTGGAACAAACGATCGACGAAACCCAAACACTTCGCGATGGTTTAGCACGACTGGAAATGCCCGGCGACTCGGTGTCCGGCACGCCCGGGGATTCCGACGAACAGGCTTCGCCGGATCGTCAACGGCAGATTTTGCGGCTTCGTATCCAGCAAGCGGCATTGCAAGCGTCCAAGAGCAGCGAGGAATTAAATGGTATCGTCGCGGCCCTGGGTGATTTGCTAGAAGAAATGGTGAACAACCGTGTCGATTCAGTCGACCGGCGGCAGCGCATCGGCCAGTCCGTCCGCGATCCACTGCGGTCAGTGGTGGACAATGAAATGCAACGTCTGTCGGCTCGGATCGCCGAATTGATGTTGGCCGCCGAAGCGAAAGACGGTGCGGCCGACGGCAGCAATCCGAACAACGAAACCACTGAACCAGAAAGTTCCGACGACACCGCGGCTAACGACACCGCGGCTGACGACACCGCGGGATCAGGCCCGTCCGACCGGCAAGCCGTCCAGGCACGTCAGGCGGCGGTCCAAGCCGCCGACCAGGCTTTGTTGCAGCTTTCTGCGATTTTGGAAAAGATGCTTGACCTGGAAAGCTACAATGAAATTTTGGACATGGTTCGCGGTCTGATTGACGACCAGGAACAACTGCTGGAAGAAACTAAGGAACAGCAAAAAGCGCGAATCAAGAGCTTCTTCGACTGATGGATGCCTGAATTTGAGCGATGAAACACCGTCCCAGCATGGGACCAGCCCGATGACGGTCGGCCGGACTGGCGGATCACGGGCTGAACGTTCCTTCGCAGTTTCTGGTCGTCGGTCAGGTTTGGCGGTATCGAACGGCAACGCTCCTGGCGGCAACCGACTTCGCCGCATCCGCATCTCATTGACGTGTCTGTTGCTGACGGTGCTGGTCCCGACGCTGGGATCGTTCGCAACCGCGGACGAAGCGACCGAAGCTCTTTCGGCACGTCAAATCAGCTTGGCAACGCGATTTCAAAAACTGGAAGCGTTGTTGTTGCGTTTGGCCGACATGGAGGCCGCGGAAAACCCCGAGCGTGCGTCGCTGTTGAAACGCGCCGCGAAACAGTCACGCGATCGGTTCGTATTGACCAAACTGCAGGACGCCGCGTCGTCACTGGACAAGCAGCGATTCCAAGACGCCGTCGATCAACAGGAAACCGCCACCAAAGAACTGGCCGCGTTGTTAAAGCTGTTGCTGACCGAAGACCGCAGCAAGCGTATTCGCGACGAAAAACAACGCATCGCCAAAGTCATCCGCGAACTCAAACGCGTCGAACGTTCGCAGCGCAGCACTCGAGCCCGCACCGAAAACGGCGCCGACACCGATCAACTGAAACGCGAGCAAGAATCGCTCAGCGAGCGAGCCGAATCCTTGTCCGAGGACCTGGACGACGGCGAATCGGAATCGTCCGACGCGTCGGACGAATCGGCCGATGATCCGTCGCAGCAATCCGAAGACGCTGATTCTCAAGACTCTGAATCCGACGAATCAGACGGCGAACAAGACGATGCACCGGAGCCGGGGGAATCCGACGCCGCGGATCCGAAAGAGGGATCTGAATCGGACGCGGGGGACAAACAGGAGCCGCAGGACTCGTCCGCCGAATCATCCGAATCGTCACCTTCGGATTCGTCGCCGGAATCGGAACAAGATTCACAGCCCTCGCAGTCCCAGTCTCAAGAATCTCAGTCCCCACAATCCGAATCCCCGCCGTCGGACTCGCAACAATCCGAGTCCCAGCAATCGGAATCCTCGGATTCCCAGCCGTCTGGACCTCAGCCGCCGCAATCGCCGCAAGCCAAAGCGAACGATCAGCTGCAGCAGGCGATCGAAAAGATGCGTCAGGCGGAAAAGGATCTGGAAGAAGCCAAGCGTGACGACGCGGTCGAAAAACAACGCGAAGCAGAAAAACAGCTTCGCCAAGCGATCGATCAGCTGGAACAGATCCTGCGCCAGCTGCGTGAAGAGGAGATGCAGCGGGAATTGGCCAAACTGGAAGCTAGACTTCGCCAGATGGCGGCGATGCAGTCCAAGATTTTGGACGACACCACGGCGCTGTCCCAAACGCCCAAGGCACAGCGGAATCGTCAGACCGATTTGAAGGCGGGGGATTTGGCGTTCGAGGAGAAAAAAGTGACCTTGGACGCGGATCGCGCGATGCTGTTGTTGCGCGAAGAAGGATCAAGTGTCGCGTTCCCCGAAGTGATTTCGCAAATTCGTGACGACACCGTGGTGATCGCCCAGCGGTTGTCGCAAACCAAGATCGATGGCGTGACCAAGGGGATGCAGGAAGACGTCTTGGCCGCGTTGGAGGAAATGATTGCGGCGTTACAGAAGGCTCAAAACGATCTGGAAAAGAAGAAACAACAGAATCAGCAACCGCAACAACCCGGACAACCGGGCGAAGAACCGCTGGTCCAGGCTCTGGCGGAACTAAAATTGATCCGAACGATTCAAACACGCATACAATCCACCACGCGGCGATATTCGGGACTGATCCAGACGGGCGAAACGACGTCGGAGGAAGTCCAACCGTTGCTGCAAGATTTGGCCGAACGCCAGAGTCGGCTGTACCGAATCACTCGTGATTTGGCCCTGGAGCGCAACCAGTAAACGCCCCATCGTAGAACGCAAATTCGAATGGATTCGCGGATTTCGACGGGCGGTGTCCCAGGCCAAACAACGATTTTGTTAGTTAGAAACGATGTGCCTTCGCGGATGAATGTGCGGGCAGATCGGAGTGGAACGGTCGAGGAAAGACGATGATGAAGTCGGATCGAAAGCCTGGTGCCAGCCGAAGAATTGGTGCCATCCCATTCGGTGCCCGTTCCCGCAACAGCGGATACGCGGATCGTCCAGACTTTCGGTCTTTCGGCCTGTGCCAAAAATCTTCTGAATCCTTCGCTTCCCAGTCTTCTTTCGCCGCTGCGACCAACGCCTGCAAGACATCGGGTCCAATCACTTCGTCTTGGGGCATCCGTTTCCTGGCTTTGGCGGCGGTTGCCGTTGGTCTGATTGGCACACCGGCGAATGCGTCCGACGCTTTGAAGAAGCAAAGCACTTGGCAAACTTTGTCGGCCGACCAATGGGCGACTCGCTTGCGTTCGGACTTGGACAGCCTGGGCGTTTCGCCCGATGTCATCGACCAAGCGTCCGATCAATTCCTAAACGCCGTACAGACCGACGACGTGGACCCGTTGGATGCGTTCGTCGAACTGGCGGCGGGCATCGATCGATCGATGGCGGACTTGGTGGATCTGTCACGCCAAGATTTGACCGCCGCGGCCGGAAGTATCGACCCCAGCGGACCGAACTACGCGGCGTTGAACTCGTTGCCCGAATCGACTCGTGACGCCGTGCGGATTTGGATGGGGCGTGAACTGACCCAGCAGCGACTTTACGACGAAGCGTTGCCCGTAATCGCGGAAGTCGACGCGATATCGTCGGTCGCGCCGGCCAGTTTGTTGTTCTACCGTGGCGTGTGTTACCACGCGTTGTTGATGAAGACCGAGGCGCTCGCGGATTTGCGTCGGCTGATGGAAAACCCGGACGACGCGCCACAGCGGTTCGTCAAAACGGCTCAATTGATGGTCGCCGACATCCGCCCGATGAAGCCGGATTCGTTGGACGAGATTTCGCGGATGATGACCGACGTCCAGCGGCGTTTGGATCTGGGGCGTGCCAACGAAGAAGTGGAACAACGCGAACAACAGATCATCGACAAACTGACAAAGATGATCGACAAGATCGAAGAACAACAACAGCAGCAACAGCAAGCCGCGTCGGCCGGTTCCAGTGGTTCGTCCGGTGGAAAGCCCGGCGGCGGGATGGCCGACAGCATGGCTGATGGCAACCCGCTTGGCAAAGGCGATGTGGATCGCAAGGATGTGGATCAGGGACCGGCTTGGGGAAACCTGCCGCCGGCCGAACGACACGAAGCCATTCAACAGATCAGCCGTGACCTGCCGACCCATTACCGCGACGCCATCGAAGCCTATTTTCGCAAGATGGCGACCGACCAAGGCTGATCTTTCACAACGATCCACGGCGGTTTCGAATCGTTCTTTCGGGACGCCGGCGCTATGACGCGGTGTCTGGTCACGGGGTGCGGCGGTTTTCTGGGCGCCGAAATCGTCCGCCAGTTGCTGCGGCGGGGCGACGAAGTCATCGGGGTTTCGCGTCGCGAGTATCCCGAATTGGTCGACGCCGGGATGACGCATCGGCGGGGTGATCTGTCCGATCGCGACTGGACCATGCATCACGTTCGCGATGTCGACGTGGTCGTGCACACCGCGGCGATCGCCGGCGTTTGGGGCGCCATGCCGCGGTACCTGCGGAACAACGTGTTGACGACCCGGCACATCATCGACGCTTGTCACCGTCATTCGATCGGCCGATTGGTGTACACCAGCAGCCCCAGCGTGACGTTCGACGGCCAGGATCAAAGCGGCGTCGATGAATCGGCACCGTATCCGGCCCAGTGGATGTGTAATTACCCGCGGTCCAAAGCGATGGCCGAAGCGATGGTGATCCAGGCGGACGACGCCACTCGGCTGCGGACGTGTTCGCTGCGGCCCCACTTGATTTGGGGCGAAGGCGACCCGCATTTGTTGCCTCGCCTGATCGACCGCGCCGCCAGGGGACGGCTGGCGATCATCGGCGACGGCAAGAACCGAATCGACATGGTGCATGTGGTCAACGCGGCTCATGCCCACGTGTGTGCCATCGACGCGTTGGAAGCCGCGCCAGATCGTGCCGCCGGGCGCAATTATTTCATTGGGCAAAACGAACCGGTTGACTGCTGGCCTTGGATCACGCGTCTGTGCGAAACCGCTGGGGTCAAGCCGCCGACCCGCCAATTCAGTCTGCGGACGGCTCGCGCGATCGGAGTGATGCTGGAGGCCGCCTATCATCTGACCGCTCGGTCGGGAGAGCCGCCGATGACGCGGTTTGTTGCGGCACAGATGGCTCGGGACCACTATTTCGACGGTACCGCGGCGACCGAACGCTTGGGGTACCAGCCACCGTTGACGATGCAGCAGGGCCTGGACGCCACCGCCGAATACCTGCGGACGCTGGGCGACCGGACGGCATCGGGCAAATAAGCGATATCGGGTTACCGGGCGACATGGGTTGCCGAACAAACGTTTGACGCGATCCGTCCGATCAAGGGTCCCGGCGACCGGTCGCGGAACCAGCGAGGGAATTCGCTAGGCGTTGACGTTTGTGGCGATCGAATGCGGGGACGAAAAGCCGGGCGATCGTGACGATTCGCATGGGGGGCGGGGCCGCAACGCGTCGGGACTTCGGCCACCGGGATGTTGTCAATCTGCGTTGCGAACGCTAGTTTTTTGGGATTGTCGCCCTCGCCGGACCCACCGGCCGCCTGACGCCGCCGGATCATTCGTCCGGCCCGGCTTTGTGCCCCCTTCTGACGGCTCGATTGGTCGAGCCCCTTTGCTGCTGTGATCGCACCCAACCGCGCCTCCAAATTGCCCGACGATCAACGAATCGTCATCACCGGTATCGGCCTGACTGCGCCCAACGGGAACGATTGGGAAAGCATGCGGGAATCGTTGCTGGAAAAACGCAGCGGCGTCCAGCCGTATGAAATTCGGTACTTCGGAAAAACCCTGGCCGGCATCTGTGATTTCGACACCAAGCGTTACCAGGCGAAGAAAGAAATTCGCCGTGGGACTCGTGCCGGCAGCGTCGGCGTGTACGCGGCCAACGAAGCGGTCAAGCACAGCGGGCTGGATTGGGAAAACGTCGACCGCTCGCGAGTCGGCATTTACGTCGGCGTGACCGAGCATGGAAACGTCGAAACCGAAAACGAAATCTACGTCATCAAAGGTTTCGATTACGACACCAGTTGCTGGTCGCATCACCACAATCCGCGAACGGTCGCCAACAATCCGGCCGGCGAAATCGCGTTGAACATGGGCATTACCGGGCCGCACTACACGATCGGTGCCGCCTGTGCCGCGGGCAACGCGGGATTGATCCAGGGCGCGCAAATGTTGCGACTGGGCGAATGCGATCTGGCCATCGCCGGCGGGACCAGCGAAAGCATTCACACCTTCGGGATCTTTGCCAGCTTCAACAGCCAAAACGCGTTGGCCCGGCACGATGACCCGACCCGAGCCAGTCGGCCGTTTGACACCCAACGCAATGGTATCGTCGTCGCCGAAGGCGGTTGTCTGTACACGATGGAACGGCTGAGCGATGCCAAGGCCCGTGACGCCAAGATTTACGGCGAACTGGTCGGCTATGCGATGAACACCGACGCCACGGATTTCGTTCTGCCCAATCCCGAACGGCAATCACAGTGTGTCCAGATGGCTTTGGACCGCGCCGGTTTGGGCGCCGAAGACATCGACATCGTCAGCACGCATGCCACCGGGACCAACAGCGGTGACACCCAAGAATGCGATGCACTGCGGCGGGTCTTTGGTGATTCGCCCGGCACCAAGATCAACAATACCAAAAGCTACATCGGTCACGCGATGGGCGCCGCGGGCGCTTTGGAACTGGCCGGCAACCTAAAGTCTTTCGAAGATCGCGTGGTTCATCCGACCATCAATGTCGACGACCTGGATCCGTCCTGTGAACTTCCCGGTTTGGTTCTGAACGAACCTCAGGAAGTCTCGCGGGTGGATTACATCCTGAACAACTCCTTCGGAATGCTGGGTATCAATTCCGTCGTCATCATCGGCCGTGTTTGATTCGGCCCTGCCGCGACCAGCATTTTGTCGACGCTTCGGCGTCATTCTCGTTTGTCATCCCCAGCCAAAATCAATATGACCCCTGAAGAAATTCGATCCGAGATTCTGGACATCCTTGACGACATTTCGCCCGACGAGGACCTGGACAGCCTGGACGACGACAAGCCGTTTCGCGAACAGCTGGAATTAGACAGCATGGACTTTCTGGACATCGTGATGGAGCTTCGTAAGCGTCATCGCGTTCAGATTCCCGAGGAAGATTACGGCAACTTGGCCAGCATGCAGTCGACGGTGACTTACCTGGAACCGAAGATGAAGGATCTGTAGCGGCGGCGTCGTCGCGTCGTCCAAGGTTTCGTGCGTCCGCCGGCATGCGGCGACGCATCTACGGATGACGTCGACGCTTTCCCCGTATTCTTCACGTGCAGCATCGTTTGATCACCGCGCCTGACGCCGCCACGCATGCGTGTGTCCAAGCAAGTTGGAATGCCATCGATGTACGACACGATCATCATCGGCGCCGGAATGAGCGGGCTGGCTGCGGGCATCCGCCTGGCCCACTATGACCAGCGTGTCTGCATTCTGGAAAAGCATTACACGATCGGCGGTCTGAATTCGTTCTATCGCATGGGCGGACGTGATTATGACGTCGGCCTGCACGCGATGACCAACTTTGCCCGCAAGGGAGATCGCCGCGGACCGCTGGCCAAGCTGATCCGGCAACTGCGTTTTCGCTGGGAAGATTTCCAGCTGGCCGAACAGATCGGCAGCAGCATTCGCTTTCCCGATGTCAGTTTGGATTTCAACAACGACATCGCGTTGTTGGAAAGTCAGATCGCCGAACGGTTTCCAGACCAGATCGACGGCTTTCGTTCGTTGTGTTCGTCGTTGTTGGATTACAGCGACATGGACGGCACCGATGCGAACTTCATGCGTTCGGCCCGTGACGTCTTGGCTGAACACATCGGCGAACCGTTGTTGATCGAAATGCTGTTGTGCCCGCTGATGTGGTACGGCAACGCACGCCAAAACGATATGGATTTCGGCCAGTTCTGCATCATGTTTCGTGCGTGTTATCTGGAGGGCTTTGGCCGTCCCTACAAAGGCGTGCGGCTGATCCTGAAGAACCTGGTTCGCAAGTTTCGCGGGCTGGGCGGTGAACTGAAATTGCGAAGCGGTGTGTCGCGGATCCACGTCGACAACGGACGTGCGACCGGGGTCGTCCTGGACGACGGAACGGAGATCGAAGCGAAGCGGATTCTGTCGTCCGCCGGGAACGTCGAAACGATGCGGATGTGTGATGACATCACCGACGTCGATGTGGCCAAAGCGGGTCAGTTGTCGTTCATCGAATCGATCAGCATCCTGGATCGTCAACCCAAAGAGATCGGTTTCGATCGGACGATCGTTTTTTACAACGACAGCCCGACGTTTCATTGGACGCGGCCCGATGACCAGTTGTGTGATTTCCGCACGGGCGTGATTTGTTCGCCGAACAATTACGTCTATTCCGATGACGAAGGCGAATTGCCCGAAGGGGTGATTCGCATCACCACGCTGGCCAATCACGACCGATGGTGTGCTTTGCCCGAAAAGCAATACTTGGCCGCAAAGGCACAGCAATACGATGCCGCCATCGCCGCATCGGTCCGCTTCATGCCAGATTTTCGGCGGCATGTTGTCGACACCGACGTCTTCACACCCAAGACGATCCGTCGATTCACCTGGCACGACAACGGGGCCGTTTACGGGGCTCCCGACAAACAGCTGGACGGCACCACGCACTTGCCCAATCTGTTTCTTTGCGGCACCGACCAAGGATTCGTGGGCATCGTCGGGGCGATCGTCAGTGGGATCAGCATGGCCAACCGCCACTGCCTGGTCGACGACACGGCTGCCTAAGCGTTTCTGGCGCCATCCGTATTTTTCACAACAGTTGGTGCGGTAATTGGTCGCGGTGAATGCGTGCCGACCGCCGGACAGTGAAGTGTTTTTGACCCTGCGGAATGGCCGAACAGACCGCTTTTTACGGCATTTTTGATCGCTTGTCGGACAAATTGGCCTCCTTCGTCGGTGCCGACTGCGTGTGGCCACCGCGTCGTTGTGCCGCTGGATCTAGCGGTTGTTGGCGGCATAGGATCAAGCAGACCGGTTCTCGAGATTCAACCGTTGAATTTTCGGCGACACCGGATGGATGATCTATTCACAGGCTGTGCGATCAATGTTGGCGCCCGCTGCAAAACACCGAAACGTAATCCGCTGGATCTTCACGCTGAATCTCTTCGCGATCGTGGTGGCCGTCGTGTTCATCTCCACCGCGCTGACGGTTGGCCGATGATTTAAATCGGGGCAACCGTCGCTGGGCGCCAAGTCGTCGATCGCAACGGATCACTTGCGTCGCTTGGGCACTTCGACCGGGTACCGCAGGGACATGATCGGGCTGTTCCAGTCCGCCAATTCCGATGGTCGCACGCCACGCCGAAATCCGCCGAACTGAAATTTCGACGGCTGATACGCGCCCACGAAATCGATGTTCAAATCGTCGCGGATCTGGTTCTCCATGCCACAGGACCAGAAACACGCGTTGATCATCATGCGACGAAAATCGGTGTCAAGCAAATCCACCGATGCGCCGTAGGTGGTCGTGAACACACGGCCGTCGCCATCCCCGTAGGTCCGCACCCACGCGCCCGGACACGGCGACTTGTCATCGGCGATCGGGGCGTTGGCGGTCATTCCGTTAAGCGGTTGGGCGGTCGCTAATACCGTCGCGTCATCCATCGGTTCGGTCCAGTAACCACCGGCCTGGACCCACGGTTGCGTGACGCCTTTCAAGATGGGGTGATCGGCTTGGTCCGCCGCCACGATCAACCGCGTGCTCATGACATGGTTCTTGCCGTAGTGACCCGACCAGCTTTCACCCAGCACTTGGCGACCAAAACCCCGCGAATATTCCTGGCCCTTGTACTGATAGTCGTACCGGGCGAAGGGTGAATCCGCGGGGATCTTGAACGCGTGGGTGGCGGTGCGCAAACCGACGACCGGGCCGCTGCGATTCAAATAGTCCACGATCGGTTGCATTTGGTCGGCGGGAAGATTCTTGAACCGCATAAAGATGACCGCGGCGTCCGCATCGGCAAGCACTTCGGTCCCCGGCATGTGGTCCGCGTCGGGATCGATCGTGCCGGTGTCCGGATCGATCGTGAACAACACCGTGCATTTGAACCCGTGGTGCTGGGCCAAGATTCGGGCCATCGCGGGCAGCGTTTCCTCCGAACGATACTCGTGGTCGCCCGCCAGGAAAACGATGTGCTTGCCGGCTCCGGGGCCCGATTTACCTTCGTAAACCAGCGGTGACTGGGCCGACAGTTCGGCCAACATCGGAGTGGTCCATGCCAAGGCAACGAACAAGAACAACCCGATGGGCTTGATACGCAAAGGAAGATTCAGCACAGGTGAGACTCCTGGTGGGCTTGGACGAAAACGCGTCGTCGTGACGTCAATTCGTGACAGGACAAAGCAAAAACAAATAGCACGGCGTCGACGGTTGGATCAAAAGAATATCCGAAAGCCCAGGCGGACGTTTGCGATGGCTCGAAAACTCATCCGTTTCCTCACTCGTCACGCTCCAGTGTGAAACCTTGATCGTCGTCACCAAGGTCGACCGCCACCAAGGTAGACTTGTTGCCTCTCTGAGTCCGTATTCTTCCTGTGTTTCTGAAAATGTCCAAAATCGTCGTCGTCGGCAGCATCAACACCGACATGGTCATTTGCACGCGGCGGTTGCCCGGTCCAGGCGAAACCGTCTTGGGGGGAACCTTCTTGATGAACCCTGGTGGTAAAGGAGCCAACCAAGCGGTCGCCGCCGCCAAGCTGGACGGCGACGTCGTGTTCATCGGAAAGGTCGGCGACGATTCACTGGGACGCGATGCGGTGGCCAACATGCGACGCTGTGGTGTCGATACGCGGTTCATCGGCGTTGACCCCGATTCGGCTTCCGGCGTCGCGACGATCACCGTTGACGAATCAGGGGAAAATTGCATCGCAGTCGCCTCCGGTGCGAACGCTTGTTTGTCTGGCGCGGAGGTTCAGTCGGCTTGGAGACAAATCGACGACGTTTCCATCGTTTTGATGCAATTGGAAACACCACTGCAAACCGTGCAAGACACGGCCGCATTGGCAAAGCAATCGGGGGCGACCACGATCTTAAACCCGGCGCCCGCCCAAGACTTGCCGGACAGTCTGTTGGCATTGATCGACATCATCACCCCGAACGAACACGAAGCCCATCAGTTGACCGGGGTCACGATTGAATGTGACGACTCGGCCAAGGCGGCGGCACAAAGGCTGCAACAGCGTGGCGTTCCCACGGTCATCATCACCATGGGCGATCGTGGGGCATGGATCCAGACCGCTGATTTCGTCGGTTGTGTCTCCGCGATTCCGGCAAAGGTGGTGGACACAACGGCTGCCGGTGACACGTTCAATGGCGCGTTGGCGGTGGAACTTGCACTCGGGACGACTCTGGTTGATGCCGTCCGTGTGGCCAACCATGCCGCATCGATCGCCGTCACCCGACCGGGCGCGCAAGGCTCTTGTCCGACGCGGAAAGACTTGACCGATTCTTTGACCTGATCGTCATGACCGGCCCCCGTCCGGCCGTACGATGATCGTATTGTCGGTTCACCGCGTGATCGTGACCGCGCCCAGTTATGACAGATGATTCGAACGTGCCAATCACGTCATGCTCAGCTGGGTCATTTCGGGGTGAAGATCCGCAAAACTCTGGGGGGTCACTCTGCGCACAAGCGATACTACTTTCGTCAGGACGAAAGCCAGCCAATCGAACGTCGCTCGTGATCGCATACCGGCCGACTCGGCATCACTCTTCTGCCCCGTATGCCGCAGTCGACTCAGCCCAGCGATCCACGGCCCCCCTTTTAACGAGCCGACGTCCATTTCGTTCTGGCGAACTGGCATGACAGGGACTTGTTGAAGACTGCCCCTCGTTCGACGAGTCCCTGTCAACCAGTTGCTCTCACCCCGCTCGCGTTGTCTCCGCTAGCCTGCCCCCTTCGCGGTGCCCCGCTGCGATACTGTTAACAGTATTCGCCACTTAGACGCCCAGTCGTTGTGATTTCCGCATTTGTGGGGGAATCTCCGCATACCGCGATCGGTGAAATGATGATATTCGTCAAATATCATCACACAAATATTCGCGATGCGAAAAATTTGCGCAGTTGCGAATTGCTTGTTTAAATTCCGCCAGCCTTCTGTAAGATCGCTGATGCATCAAAGAGGGCACCCTTCATGCATGATTCACAATCCGGCGATCCGCCGCAGGTCTGGGAATACCAGACTCCAATGGAAGAAGAAAAGGCGGAAGTCGTCAGCTTTATCTTGCGGTGGAACGCGAGAGGGCGGACCGAACCGCTGGACCTCGACCGGTTCGAATCCAGCATCGTGTTGAAAAACACGCAGCGAATGATCACGTGCGAAAACGAAGCGTTTCGCCGCCTGACCGCTGCCGGACAATCCAGCGTCGGATTGGCCACCGATTCCTACATGGCGACCAATTTCGCCAAGCTGTCGCGTGACTCGGACAGCATGCTGTTGGACGGCGTGAACAATCTGGAACTGGAACATCTGTGGTCCGTTGCCGACGGTCGAACGGCGACGATGACCACCTACAAACGTCGGATGCACGAAATCAAGGATCCGCGGTATGCGATCTTGGTGATCGGTCGTGTATCCAGCGTGATGGACCGGGCCGAATCGGACTATCGACGCACGCTGACCGAAGTGCGCGAACTGTTGGTTCAACTGGACGAGGTCGACCGCAGCATCTGTCGCGGCTACGCACGCGGTGACACCACCAAGGAAATCGCTTCGTCCGTCGGTCGCACGACGCGTGCGGTAGAACTTCGCCGGCAAAAGATCATGGATTTGATGGGATTTGATCGCCCCATCGAGATCGTCAAAATGCTGGTGCGGCTGGAAGAAAACGGTCTGATCAGCGAGCACTTTTAAGCTTCAGTCGCTCGGCACCGTCCACCCCCGAAAACAATTCGGGATCAACCGAGTCGTGGTCGCCGTGCAGAACCGATATGTCACCGGTCGTTTCAAAAACCACGGCGATGACGTCGGACCGTCGCACGGCGTTGGCTTCGCGAAGCTTGGCCATCAAATCTGATCGAGTCACGTTCACTCGTTTTAGATTGTCGCCCAAGATCTGATCTCCGGCCATCAGCAAGACCGGGCGATTGTCGATCAGCGTCCGCATCGGACTGATCCGCGTGCGAATCCAGGCGATGACCTGTTGCGTCAAAAATAGCACCGCCAGGGCGATCAAGCCCGCGATCATGCGTTGACGCGGCGCCGAGATCGACGACGCGAACAATGACCCAACCGCCAAAGTCATCGCAAAGTCGGGAGCCGACATCTTGGAAAAGCTTCGCAGCCCCGCCAGGCGTGTGTAGATGATGATCGCCGCGTACACCAGCCATGCCGACAAGACCAAGACGACAATATCGCCGAACGATAAAACGCTCCATTGATCTTTCATTTCGATGGTCCGGAATCTTCGAAGTTGATGGAAACAAAAAAGGCCGATTCACCCTATCCTTGTGGATAGAACGAATCGGCCACAATCATCGGTCATCGCAACGCGTCAAACGATTGCGATGAGTTTGGGCGGCGATTAACTGCGGTTGTTGTTGCCGCGACGAGCAATCTGCATCGTCTCACCATCGCAGTGCAATTCCCGAGCCATCAACAACGCTCGGTCGTTGACCTTCACCGGTACACCGGAAACGGTGATCGATTTGCCTTCCTGCAGCTTGTTGTCCAGTCGATCCTTCGGGCCCAGATCCACCATCAAGTTCTTGCCATCGTCGGTCTTGATCTTGGCCAGTTGATGCTCGGTGCCGCGAACATTGACGGTCTTGGTGTTCTGCACCTTGCCCGTAAATTCGCGTCCACCGCGTTGAACTTCCAACGTTTGATCAGCGTACTGTGCCTCCGTCGCCATCAAGATCTTCTTGTCACCAACGGTCAACACGTGTCCGGTCGCGGTCAGCGAGTCACCCTGATTCAGATTCTGAATCTCGGATTTCGGACCCAAGTCGACGGGCCAAGTTGAGTTCTGGACGTTCACCATGGCCACCAAGTGCTCGGTCCCGCGGACCTTCACCGTTTTCGTGTCGGCAATCTGTCCTTCGGCTCGCTTCAGTTCCGAACGGGTGTCCTTGCTGTCATTGCGAGCCTGCTGCTGGGCGTCCGATCCGGCGTCGTTGAACGACAGGTATTCAAAATCGTCGTAAACGCCGTCGCCGTCCGTGTCGGTGTACGATGCGTAGGCGTCGTAGTACCCGTCGTCATCGACGTCGTAATACTTGGTGAAGAATTGCTGTTCCCAAGTGCCGTAACCGTCGTCGTAGTAGTCATAAAAGCCTGTGCTTTCCATGACATCATTGCGACGAGCGTAACCGTAGTTGGTTTCGCCATCTTCGACGTCGTTGTCCCGGTCGTCGCTGGTCGCATCATCAGCAAAGCTGTAACGTTCATCATCAATCCGGCCAAAGGCTTCGTCGGTCGGATTGTAATCATTTCCGTCAAACCATTCCGTGATATCGTACCATGCGTCATCTTCATAGTACGGTCCACGAGTGCTGACTTCTTCGGCGACGATGAATCCACCAGGCGTGCACACGGCAGTACCAAGGGCGGCGGCAAGCAACATTCGTTTCTTCGTCATCTTCATCATAGGTCTCCTAGGGAAGTCGTATATAGATCCAAGGCCATTCGCCTCAGTTGCCTGATACAACGTGCAACACGAATGCCAGGAGATGATGTTTCACACCAAGAAATTTCAACAACTCGTGTTTGGGTTGCTACGCATGGCGGGAAATGGGCGGATGCCCCCGGCGTGCTAAGCAGGCGGACAAGGGTTCAACGACAGATGGCAACCCGACGCCTAAGTTTAGAAGTTGCGCTTTCACCCGAGGCATTGGTTTTTCTGGGTAATCCGAAGCGTGAGCGAGGCGATATCGGCATCCCTTTCTCCTCGCTAATGCGTCGGGTTGCCAAACTCTACAAGATCAGCCCGCCTATTTCTCGATATCGTGGCACAGCACAATGCTTACAGATCGACGGACGCGATTGATGATCGACCAGTTTGGTGGATCGTCCCGATGCGAACCGAGGGTGAGAGTGCACAGACACATTGCGGCCAGAGCAGTCGCCGATCCTATGCGGTGCCGTCACCTTGATGCATCACCTGATGGACCGCGGTACGGAAATCGTCGTTCCCGATCGGCTTGGGGACAAAGGCATCCGCACGCAGGTTGCTGATTGCCGATGCCACGAACGTTTCGCTGCAACTGCTGCAGACGACGATCGGAAGATTCGCGATTCTAGGATCCACGTTGCAGCGAACTGCTTGCACAAGTTGTTCGCCGGTCATGTTGGGCATTTCGAGATCGGTGACGATCAAGTCGGGTTGGATGCGTTGCACCGTTTGAAGTCCAGCCTGTCCGTCGGGGGCGGTCACCGAACGAATGCCCAAGCGATGGAGAAGTGTTCGAATCAACCGACGCGTGACGCGATTATCGTCGACCACGACCGCAACCGGACCATTGGGCTGGCGTGCTGAGTTCTGCGGTGTGGATAACATGAGATTGACTGTTGGAGAGTTTGATACATCGGTTCGCATAACAGTGACCGATGATTCATCGGATATTTAACTTGGATCTTCGCCAGATCGCATGGCCATTGGTTTCATCGCGGACGATCAGCACGACGGTAGGGACCGACGTATACGAACCAAGAATTGAATGGCGGAACTTATCATTGTTGGCGGACAGATCCTGCTAAGTTTCGCAACCCGACGCGAGCGTATTGAGGTTGCGAATCTACACGAGGCGTTGGCGTTTTTGGTAACCCGAAGCGTCGGCGAGGCGAGCTCAACATCATTGCTTCCTCGTTCACGCATCGGGTTGCCATTGGTCGAAAAACGTTTGCCCGCCTGCCGTACGGCGTGCGATTGTCTTTCCATCGACCAAGTTGTTCGTGATCAATGGTTGTATTCGGCTTTTGTTGGATGTTGACCAACACAAAAACGCCAGCGGCCGAGTTTTCGGACGCTGGCGTGATTGAAACGAATAGACGAATGAGCGTCGATTATTCGACCGATTCGTCGTCGATTTCTTCCAAGGCGTCCGCCGTCTCTTCGCCTTCGACTTCGACCTGGTCAGCCTTGTTCTCGGCATTTGCCTCAACCGCATCGGCCTTTTCTTCACCCCAGGCTTCGATCGCATCAGCCTTTTCTTCGGCTGCGTCTTCGACAGCGGGTTTGGCCGACTCGTATCGTTGTTCCAGGTTGTCGGCCATCTGTTCGGCCGACTCGCGAGTGTTTTCCGCAACTGCGTCGGCACTGTCGCGAATGTCGGCAGCCTGCTCCTGAGCCGCATCGCGAACCTGATCCGCCTGCTGGTCATAAATGCTGTCGTCGCAACCGACAAAGGCGAGTCCGAGCGCGAGTGTCAGAATACTGGTCATGAAACGCATGAAATGGGTTTCCTTTTGTAAGGGTGTTCAGAAGGGTGCGTCTTCAGCCCGGTGGATGCCGGCGTTTCCGTCACGCCGCCGTGCCGGGCGTCAGTCGGTAGTAGCAACCGGTATGCCGTAGTCGGTGATCAAAATTTTCGAATCAGTGCGCGATGTTGAAATCGTGACTGCGGTTGGCCCTTGGTCATGCGTCGGTGGGCGGGGTGTAGCGAGTGTCGGGTATCGGGCGTTATGGAAAACTCGCTCGACAGGATTCCCCGGCGAAGATGCCGCGGCATGACATGTGCGATTGTTCGAAGGTGGTTCGCGATTGGCCCGAGCGCTTTCGTCGAGACGAGAACGTCGCTACCGCCGCCGATCCAGCGATTCGTCGCCCCACCCCCGGTTGGTGATCCATCACGCTGGTTCGATCTCATCCACCCAATGACACAATGCAATGAATGACCACGATCAAGACAACGGCCATGACCATCGTTGGGTCCGTGGTGCTTCTTCCCAAGACCAACAGGAATCCGTCAGCCGGGCCACCGTCATGTCGGTCGGAATTGCAGTGATCGCTGCGGTGATGGTTGCCGCCGGACTGTACTTCGCCAGCCGAGTCATCGTCCCGGTGATCATGGCGTTCCTTGCCTACCTGACGTTGCGGCCAGCAACGGTGCGATTGGCCAAGAGTGGACTTTCGCCAACGTTGTCCAGTGCCGCCTTGATGTTATCGGCGTTCGCGGTGCTAGCGTTTACGGTGGCCGTTTTGTATGGGCCACTGACATACTGGCTGGGAGAGGCCCCGCAGAACATTGCGAAGCTGAAGGAGAATTTTCAGAGCATCGTTCGGCCGTTGACCATCTTGGACGAAACGGAATCGCAGCTGGAAAAAGCAAGCCAGCCGATCACGGAAGACCGTCCGCAGATCAAGGTGGATGTCCAGAAGCCAGGAGTCCTGAATGAAACATTGTTGATCAATACGACGGGGCAGGTGATTGCGTTCATTGCGGTTGTGTTGACTCTGGCGTTCTTCATGCTTCGCGACGGCGACGAACTCGTCAATCGTTGCTTGGAAGTGATCGATCGCGGCAGTTCACGACACGAAGTGATGAAAACGCTGGCCAGCGTCCAACATAACGTCGGCACCTATTTCGCCAGCATCACAGCCATCAATGTTGGACTGGCGACGGTTTCATCACTGGTGATGTGGGGCGTTGGCATGCCGACCCCGTTTCTGTGGGGGGCGATCGCAGGCTTGTTCAATTTCGTGCCGTATCTGGGGCCGTTGGCCGCGACGGGCTTGGTTTTCTTGGCGGCCAGCAGTGTTTTCGAACCACTCATCAACGCCGCGGCGGTGGCGGGACTGTATTACAGCGTGACCGTTATCGAAGGCTCAGTCGTGACGCCGATGATCGTCGGAAAAACGTTACGCTTGGGGCCTTTGGTGGTCCTGCTGTCCGTCGCCGCGTTTGGCTTTCTGTGGGGCTTGCTGGGCGTTTTCTTGGCGATCCCGATGGTGATCACGATTCGCGAAGTGTGTTGCCATTTGCCCGCCGCTCGGCCGATCGCCGTGATACTGGGCGCGTCGCGAAGTGAAGAATCAGCTTGTTACCAGAACACCTCCGCCGTCCAAGTGGATCATCAGCAAAGCATCGAAGAATTGGCTCATTGATCGTGCCGCGTCATCGACCAACCCTGCGTACACTCAGCCCACTGACCGTCACACCCTGTAATCACCCCACGACTGAATCGACATGCCCAACCCAGATGAATCAACGACCAATTCTCCAGTTGAATACTCATCGATCCAGATGTCGCGATGGCTGGCATCGGGTTTCGTTTATGCGTCGGCCAGATTTGTTCCCGTTCCCTTCGTGGACGATGTGATTCGCCAACGCTGTCGCCAGTACGTCGTGCAGACGGTGTTGAAAGATCTGCCCTCCGATGATTCGTCGGATGTGGCGGATCTGTATTCAAGTGGCGGCGGTTGGTTCGCCGGGTGTGCATCGATGGCTGTGCGTGCGCCCATCAAGTTATTGCTGTTTCCGATCCGGAAGATCGTTGCGTTGGTAACATCAATCCGTGGGGTCCCGTTGGACGTGCTGCGAATGGTGTTGTTGGGCCGTGCAATTCAACAGTGGAAGCAGATCGAGCTTGTGCAAGACACCAACCCGAATCGGGAACAAATCGATCGCTTCAAAGCCGCTTTTGACCAAGCGTTTGGCGGCATCGACTTTCGTCTTTTGCGTTCCAGTGTCTCCGACTTGCGGCGTGTCACGAAACCGTGGCGACAAGCCGCGAAGGCTTTCTCGAAAGCGGCATCGGAGGAAAAGGACAATGTGGCGGGCACTGTGGAGACGATCCGTGACAGCCAGCAAGTGCGAGAAGCACAACAACTGATGAATCGACCGTCGGTACTGAAGACGTTCCAGGAATTCGATGCACGCTTTGCCGCAGCCTATCAATCGCGACAAAGCGTCTAATCGACCGGCACTCAATCGCTTTTGTCGATCACCCTGCGACGGGTTTGCGATGAATTTTTTCCTCCACGCGGACCGCATGGGGCTCCGGTCGAATTCCGGCACCATACATTCGTGCGTAAACTTGGGTCGCTTCGGCGCCCAACAGCATGATCATACCGGTGTAATAGACCCAGACCAGAAAGATGACCAGCGACGCCGCGGCAGCACCCAACTCTTGACCGGGCGATGCATATTGAAAGTAGATCTGCAAAACCGCACGCCCCACAAGAAACAAGGCAGTCGTCATCACTGCGCCAACGACGATGTCCTTCCAGCGGACAATCGCGTCGGGCATGAATCGAAAGATTGCCGCCACCATAACGAAGACGACTAGGGCTTGGGTCACAAAGTTCAGGGACGTCACCGCCACGTCGGACATTCCAAACCAACCGCCGATCTGCTTGCCGGCGGCACCGACGACGGACGACAGCAATAGTGACACCAACAACAGAAAGCCCAATCCCAAGATCATGCCTAGTGATAACATGCGTTTTCGAAGCACATCCAAAATACCCGATGAATCCGGATCAGGGCGGACCTCCCAAACTTGATTCAACGCGGCTTGCAGCGCCGCAACAACCCCGGTCGCACCGACGATCGTACCGGCGATCCCCAGCAGTGCCTTCCACCACTTGCCCGAGGTTTCTCGCTCACTTTTCAACAAGCTTTGAATTTCGTCGGCCGCAGCCTCGTTTCCGATCAGCTCCGATGCTTGTGTCTGAATCACATTTTGTGCTTTCGCTTCTGCCTGGTCTGTGTCGTACATCGCCGACAATGAAAGCGTCAGCACCAACGTCAACAAATAGATCAAAGGTGGCAAAGACAGTGCGGTATAGAAGGCCAACGCGGCGGCAAGCGTCGTGCAACGGTCGTTGGAAAACTGGGCGAAGGTCTCTTTCAAATAGTTCATCGGAACGGCGGCGTGTTGAACGGAATTGCGGATGGATGACGCTTCAAAATTGATCTTGGGAACGATAAAGTGCTGAACTCTGTCGAATCGTTCCTGGCGGCTAGCGTCGACAGGATGCCTAGTCGCAACTCGCATACCACCCGCTTCGCCCAAGAAAGACGACAAGCCGAATGGAAGAAATGCTCTGGATGTCGTTGCTGGCCGGTGTGGCCATTCCGGTCGGAGGGATCTTGGCCTCGGTGGAGCGAATCCGGCCCGATTGGCTGGAATCGGAAGTCCGACATTCCATCATTGCCTTTGCCAGCGGCGCGCTCTTATCCGCCGTCGCGCTGGTCCTGATCCCGGATGGCACCAGCAAACTTAGCATCATCGAATCCGTGATCGCTTTCATCGCGGGCGGTGCGTTCTTCTACTTGCTCAAGCGTACGCTCAGCCGATCCACCTCATCGGTCAGCCAACTGATCGCGATGCTTTCGGACTACATTCCGGAGGTTATCGCGTTGGGGGCAACCGTGGCGTCGGGTGGGCCCGGGCTGGTGATCGCGGTCATCATTGCGTTACAGAATCTTCCCGAAGGCTTCAACGCGTACCGCGAATTGAAAGAGAACGGAATGTGTAAGAAACGCATCCTGTTTTGGTTCAGCGTCGCCGCGCTGCTCGGGCCTGCATTCGGCGGGCTAGGGTATTGGTTTCTGTCCGGTCACGACACCGTGTTAGGCTACCTTAGCGTGTTCGCAGCAGCCGGTATCTTGTATCTGGTGATCGACGACGTCGCACCCGATGCGAAGTTGGAAAACGCCGACGCCCCGGCGCTCGGGGCGGTGTTGGGTTTCCTACTCGGCATGATCGGCTATCTCATGGAACGATAGCGGTCGATCTCGACGCTACACTGTCTCCAATAATGCTAACCGGTTCACAGGATCAGAATCAGTGCGTGGATGATTCCCACGATCCAGAAACCGACCAGCGTCAAGACGACGTTCAAGACGAACTGGACTCCGATTCCACGGTCCATGAAGACCGCTAGAGGCGGAAGCAGGATGGCCAGGATGACTTTTAAAATCGTGTTTTCGTTGCGTACGGCAGTGGTCATTCTCATGTACTCCTAGTAGTTGGCGTGATTCGACAAGACGATCATTTGCGTGTCGGCGATTTTCGCCGACGGTGGGATCAGTCTTCGTCGGGAAGATCGATGTCGACATCGGGGGTTTCAATCATTTGTTCTTCCGTTTCAATGTCGATATCGGTGGGCACATCGACCGGCTGTTTTTCCATCGATACGTCAACGTCAGCGGTTTCCACGTCGAACTCGGGCATGGTGCCCGGTTCCATGTCGACGTCGACGTCGGGCATTTCACCGGGTTGCGTTTGATCGACGTCGCAACCGACGGTGGCAAAAGCCAAAGAACCGGCAAGCAGTGTGGTAAGCAGCGGAGTTTTCATGTTGTTCTCGATTCATGCGATCACCGTGACTGTCGGAGCACGGTTCGCGGGACTTGTTTTCTTCCGACACCACCGATGAAATGCAACGTCTGTGCCAAAGCTCCCTTCACCATAAAATCCGGGGGCGTCCGTTCGCTGGACGACCAAGCTGAATCCGAAACGCGCAGCCATCTCCGATGATCTTCGCCTCGCCGCCAAACCAATCGCCTATTCTGTAGCTGGGCTCGCCAGAGTTCAGTCACGAACCACTTCAACCGTAGCTGGACTCGCCAGAGTTCAGTCACCGCCCCCAACAGCCCAGCAGGTCTCTCGATGTTCACCCGCGAACGGACAAACAATGAGTTTCAGCTTGACCATTTCGCGAAGGTTTCACGCGACTTAACAGAGGACTCTTTGTTCGAACACTTTCCCGGGCATGGACATTCTCCCGCATGGATACTCGGGCACTTGGCGATCTGTGCCGAGTTGGGACAGCACATGCTCGGTGGTTCGTTGACGCACCCCGAGTGGGTCGAACGGTTCGGTCCAAACTCCGTCGACACCGGCAAGCCGGACGCAATCCTTTCGCTGTCCCTGATGACGAATGCGGTTATCGACGGCTATCGCGATCTGCGAGCAATGGCCGGATCGGTGACCGACAATTCTCGACTCGACAGCCCACATGGAGTGCCAGTGCTGACGGGGACGCAGATCGTTTCCGTCGCCGACATGATAGCCTTGTTGCTAACCAATCATTTTGCCTTCCACCTTTCCCAACTATCCAGTTGCCGACGATCCGCGGGACACGCCGCATTGTTCTAATGGACGCGTGGTCAGGGGAACACGCGAACGGTCAAGTGTTGCCGGCGGCGCGCTCGGCAAGCTCTGCAAAGCACACCGATTTCACGGAGGAAACAAGCAATGCCGTTCGGTCAGACGCAAATGGGAAATTGGCAAAGAGGCCTGACCCCTTTAAGGACTGCAGGATTGGGTTTTCTCAACCGGTAATGTGGGGGCACCGCCGGATCTGAAGATTCGCGTCAAGAACGATGGGTGGGTGTTCATTCTCGTGCCCCTTAGGCGAGTCTATGATCCTGGCGTGCCGGAGAACCGTGCTTTGCTTGCGAGGGATGACTGGCGTCCGGTAACGTTGGTCGGCGCGCCATTTGAATCGTACCTTTGCCTGGCAAAGTCAACGATCTCCGGCCAAGAGATCTCGGTGCCCCACTTCCACACCTTCGGTTTCACGCACATCGTGCACCCTGCTGCTCGAGTGTCGCAGTGATCGGAGGCTGGAGTCGCTGACAGGCAGCAAATTGCCTGGATTTGCTTCCTGTCAGCAATTGTCCTTGATATGTAGATGACGCAATCGTTGATGAGAGTGTTGCTGGTTGGAATGCTCGAGCACAATCGCAATTAGGATTCGCAGTGCGTCTAAGCGGGGGCGTCTGGCCGTGTCAATTGGTGAATCGGAATATCAATTTCTGGTTCGTGCCAGCATTCGGAAGACTGAGTTTGTGGATAGATGGAAGGTGAGAAGATGATTGAGTTTCGTTTGGATAGGACGCGGTCTATTTTGCATGTGCGGCCGGAGGCGGCGCTAGAGGAAGCGGACTTTGTTGGCTTGGCCGAAACGGTGGATCCGTATATCGAATCCAGTGGCGGGCTGAGAGGGCTGGTCATCGATGCGCCGTCGTTTCCGGGCTGGGAAAGCTTCGGAGCGATGGTCGCACACTTTCGGTTCGTTCGAGACCACCATCAGCGTATCCAGAAGGTCGCCATCGTCACGGATTCCGTTTTGGGGGACGTCGCCGAACGACTGGCATCTCATTTCGTCGCCGCAGAGATCAAGCACTTTCCGGCCGGTGGCGTCGAAGCTGCAGCATTGTGGATCGCTGACTGACCGGGTTTGGTCACTTTGTGTTCAAAATCGCAGGACACTGGCCGCTGCGAAACGCGAAGCGCAGTGCTCGAACCCCCAAGGAAGATTCGATCGGATCAGCTATTGAGCAGTTGGTCGGCGATCCGCATCAGCTTGCGGACGTTCAGGGGTTTGGTCAGGTATTCGTCAAATCCGATGCCGATCAGCCGTCGACGGGTGCCCTTCATCGCGTCGGCGGTCAGCGCGATGACGGGCAGTTCAATGCCTCGTTCACGCAATTCCTTCACCGCGCCGGCGCCGTCAAGTTCCGGCATGTGCATGTCCATCAGACAAAGCTGGAACGGGTCACCCGATTCGGCGGCCTGAACGATCATGTCGACCGCTTGGCGGCCATTTTCGGCGACGTCCACTTTGCATTTGGCTTTGGCCAGGAAGTGTTTGGCCACAAATCGAACGTCTCGCATATCGTCAGCGATCAAAACTCTCGCATTCAGCGGGATGACCTGCGTTGCCGACTTGTCACGATTGGCGGTGGCATCGTCGTTGTGTTCATCTTCGGCATCCAAAGACAGTTCACGTCGTTCGCCCACCGGGGCGACTGGGATTTCGAAGCTGAATGTGCTTCCGTGGCCCGGCTCACTTTCGACTGACATCTCACCGCCAAGTGCGTTGACCAATCGCTTGGTGATGCTGAGGCCCAGGCCGGTGCCGCCGAAACGTTCAGAAATGCTTTTGTCGGCTTGGACGAATGGCTCGAACAGGGTTTTCAGTTTTTCCGCTGAGATTCCAATGCCGTTGTCCTGAACGGTGAAGGACAGAAATTCAACCTTCTTGCCTTGGTACGCGCGGCATTCTTCGCGGACGAAAACATCCACGCGGCCTTTGGGGCTGAACTTCAGCCCGTTGGCGATCAGGTTGATCAAGATTTGACGCAAACGAGCCGAATCGGTCGTGATCGTTTGGGGCAAAGGATTCTTCAGATGGAAATGCAATTCGGTTTCGTATTCATCGGTCCGCATTTGCATCGTGGTGTTGATATCGCCCAGCAATTCGTCCAACGAAACGATCGCTTTGGCCGTCTGAAACTTATCGGCTTCGATGCGTGACAGATCCAAAACGTCGCCCAACAACCGCAGCAGGTATTCGCCGTTGCGTTGAATGGTGGCCAGTTTTTCTTGGGCTCCCGATTCGTCGTCGGTTTCTTCCTGCAGGATCGAAGTGAATCCCAACATGGCGGCCAAAGGGGTTCGCAGTTCATGGCTCATGTTGGCCAGGAAACGACTCTTTGCTTCGTTCGCGGCGGTGGCTTCGTCGCGAGCCTGTTTCAAGTTTTGCTCGGAAACCAAGCGTTCGGTGATGTCGACAAAGGTCACCACCGATCCCACGACTTCGTCATCTTGCGAGATCGGGTGACACCAAAACTCGACAGGAAAACATCCGGCGTCACGAGTACAGAACGCGTCATTTTCGCTGTGGAACGGTTGGCCGGTTTTGATCGATCGGATGATCGCCGAATCGTCTCTTTGCATCGGCACGTTGTGGGCATCGTGCGGCTGGACGACCGAGTGCATGTCGCGACCCACCAGTTCATCGCCGGATTTGTATCCCAGCATGCGAGCGGCCGCGTTGTTACAGAACGTACAGTTGCCGCCGGAATTGATGCCAAAGATGCCTTCGGCGGTCGAATCCAACAGCGACCGAATGGTGCGTTCGTTGATGCGAGCGATTTCCGCGGCCGCGATGCTGTCGGTCACATTGTTCTGGATACCGACAAAGTGGGTGACTTCGCCTCGTTCGTTTTCGACCGGGGTGATGTACAGGTCGTTCCAGAACTTCGACCCGTCCTTGCGATAGTTTTCCAGCAGCGCGCGAACCGCTTTGCCATCGTGGACGCCTTTACGAATCTCGGCGATGGCTGTTTTGTCGGTTTCCGGACCTTGCAGGAAACGACAGTTGCGGCCCAGCACTTCTTCTTCGCTGTACCCCGTCATCTTGCAAAAGCCTTCGTTGACGAAGGTGATCGGATTGTCGGGCAGGTTAACGTCGGTGACGATGATCCCATTGGCGGCCGACCCGACGGCTTTGGACAGCAACTGCATTTCACGTTGCCGCTGTTGTCGTACGGTGATGTCACGGACCGAAGCCATCACGAACGGCTGGTTTCGCAACGTGACCGGCGTGTAAGAAATTTCCACAGGAAATTCGGTGGCGTCGTCGATGCGCCGGAAAACGGACTCCACCGTTTCGCCACCGCTGCGATGCACGTCGTCGAATCGGCGAAAGAAATCGTGTTGGCTCTGTGCAACTTCGAATCGCAAGACGGACAAGTCGTCGACGCTGTCGGGCGGACATCCCAGCAGTTTGCAGGCTTGCCGATTGGCGTAGGAAACGTTGGCATTTTTATCGATCAACAATTGCCCATCGACGCTGCCGTCGACCATGAATTTGAACTGGATGACTTCCTGTTCGGTTTGTCGAAGCGTTTCGATATTGATGAAGGAAACAATGACGCCGTCGCATTCATGGTTGCGCCAGTAAGGCAGCGCACGCGCCAGATAGGCTGCACCGCCGACGCGAATTTCCCATTCGCGTTCCTGGCCGGATTGTCGGATCTCGTCCAGGTGGTCGACGAACTTCGGATCGTCGATGCGATTGATGAATCCGTCGATGCTGCGTCCGATGTCGTGTTCTTCCATGAACAACAAGCGGCCGACTTCGGGGGTGAAGCGACGGATGTGAAAATGATTGTCCAAGAACAGCACGCCGACGCGGGTGTTGGCCAACAAGTTGTTCATGTCCGCATTGGCTTCGTCCAATTCGGCCACACGGGCTTGGTGTTCGGCGTTGACGGTGAACAATTCCTCGTTGACGCTGTGCAGTTCTTCGTTGGTGCTTTGCAGTTCCTCATTGGCAGCGACCATTTCTTCATTGGTCGCTTGCAGTTCCTCGTTGGACGTTTCCAGTTCTTCGATGGTGGCCTGAAGGTTTTGGCGGGTGTAATCCAGTTCGCGTTCGAGTGATTCGATCCGCGATGCCGCCAGTTCACTTGCGACGACTTCGTTGAAACCTTCGTCGTCGGATCGATTGATGGCCAGTTTTTCGGTGGTCTCGAATTGAACCAACAGACACAGGTCGCGTTGAACGGGCAGCTTGATCGGACGGACGACCAATCGGACTTGAGAATCGCCGTCCGGATCGGGGTGTCGCAAACCGCTGTACTTAACGGTTTGGCCGTCTTTCAAAGCATGCTGGACGGCCGCAGCGATACTGTTCTTTGCTTCCGGATAAACCATCTCCATCAGATTCATCGACGGGCGTCCGCTGGGCAGCCGCAGGAATGGATCGGCACCGGCAAAGATGTGCAGGATCCGGCACTGGGCATCGACCAGAACGCTGGGCTGCATCAGTTCGCCCAACAGAATGTCATACGCTTCGGAAAGCATTTCCGTATTGCGGCGGGGCGGCGGAGATGCCGTGCCGGACGTCCGCGTGATACCCGCGCTGCGCAGCGGCAGATCACCAAGCATCGTCATCCGCGTGTCGATGGGCAAACGGATGTCACGACGTTTGCGAAAGATCTTCCAATGAACGTCGATGAATTCGAATTCATCGCTGATTTCGCCGGCGGTTTCACTGGGACCGAGGAACAAGACGCCGCCGGGCCGAAGGGCAAAGTGAAACAGCGACAGCGTTTTTCGCTGTGCCGGGTTTTGTAAGTAGATCAAAAGGTTGCGACAGGTCACCAAATCCATCTGGGTGAACGGCGGATCGTTGATGATGTTGTGCGGTGCGAACACCACACGTCGACGCAGATCATTGTTGACGAAGAACCCGTCACGACGTTCGTGAAAGAACCGTTTGCGTCGCTTGGGCGAAACGTCCTTCATCCGAGGTTCGTCGTACACACCCGCGGCAGCGAACTGAAGCGATTGTCGGTGTGCGTCGGTTGCAAAGATCTTAAAGTCGACGTCACGGCCACCACGATCCAACGCTTCTTGGATCAGCATCGCCAATGAATAGGCTTCTTCGCCGGTCGCGCATCCACAAACCCAAACGCGAAGTTGATCGCCACACTTGGCCAACAATTCGGGGATGACAACGTTCTCCAAGACCTCGTAGGCTTCGATGTCGCGGAAGAATCGCGTCACACCGATCAACAGGTCTTTGTAAAGGTCATTGACCTCCGACGGATGCGAATCGATGTATTGGACGTAATGTTCGACGTTGTCCAGGTGCAACAGTTCGATACGACGCTGGACTCTGCGGCCGACCGTTCCGGATTTGTAGTGGGAAAAATCAATGCCGTGATTTTGCTGCAGCAGTTGAAAGACGCGTGAGATACCTTTTTCGTCGAGCGGTTCGTCGGCTTCGTCGCGCAATTGGCCGGGCGAGAAATCCCCTGAGGAATACTTGATCAGCATGTCGCCGATGGATTCAGGCGAAAGCACCAAGTGAACGTGACCGGTTTCTTGGGCGTTCAACGGCATCGCGTCGAACTTACAAGTCGCCGGGTCTTGGACGACGGTCAGTCCATCGTTGGCAGCAATTTCGCTGATCCCGCGAGAACCATCGCTGCCGGTCCCCGACAAGATGATGCCGACGGCTAGCCGCCCGGCGTCTTGTGACAACGATCGAAAGAACTGATCGATCGGATGGGACAGAACCTTTTCACGACTGCGTTCGGTCAGCAACAGCTTTCCGCCGCTGACGATCATTTCCATCTTGGGCGGAATCAGATAGATTTTATTCGGCCGGACGTCCACGCCGTCATCAACCACTTCCACCGGAATGTCGGTGACGCGTTGCAGCAACTGGTCCATGTGGCTTTTGAATTCCGGCGACAAGTGCTGGATCACCACGAATGACATGCCGGTGTCCAACGGCATGTTGCGGAACAGAGTCTCCAAAGCTTCCAATCCGCCAGCGGACGCGCCGACCCCGACGACGTGATGTTGGATGGAACCGGACCCGCCGGAAGTCTCGGACGATGATGGGTTGGATGCTGCTTCGGTCACAGGATTGGGTGGTCGTGGGCGAGGTGCCGTCCAAAAAACGCCGTCGACGGCAGTCCTTGGCCAATTGATCGGTTCAACGGGTCGTTGCGGAATGAATCGAGCTTGAATGGATCGCTTGTGGGTGTGAATTGGTCGCCGCAGGCGTGAAATGTTTGTTGCCGCAGGCGTGAAATGTTTGTTGCCGCAGGCGTGAAATGTTTGTTGCCGCAGGCGTGAAATGACTGCTTTGCCAAGCCCGTGCAATGATGCGCTGTTTGGGTTGCTTCGGATTGTCGTGCGCCGTCGATCGTGGGTCCTGTGTCCAAGGTTAAGTTCGGCAGCCTGATTCACAAACGGGGCTGCACGATCGAGGATTCAGTTTCATGGTGTCGGATCGCGATCAAAGCGTCATGATCAGTGGGCCTCGGATGTTCAATGTCATCTTTCTTGTTGGAACACAACCGCGTGTGATTCGGTGGACTTCAGACGGGGAACCGCGCTGGGCCGGTACTGGCGCAAACGTACAGCGGGGTCGAAGCCGACAATCACCGCTTAGAAATCGGTGTGCCAAAATCGTAGCGGGTTTTGCCCGATCGATTGCAACGTCTGGAAACCCGTCATCCGCGGGCATCAGCAAATGCGGTGGTCGGTGAACGACCAAAGTCGCCAAACGGGATTGGCCGACAATCGGCCAGGTTGGTGCGTGATGGTTCGGCGATCGATGGTGTCGGGCAAGTCGAGGCGTCATCCTGGTGACTGTGAACCGCTTGTAATCGCAGCCCAATCGTTAAGAATCCTGGCAGTCCGATTTCGGGCACACCGTGTTTGGTTGGATCGTTTCGCCTGTGGCAAATTTCATGACCGACGATACGTCACCATCGGGCTGGAATCCGGCGCCGGAGATCGCTTCGTTGCTGGTCACCATCGGATGTCCCGGCGATGCGGCGGCGGATCAGTGGTTGCTTTCGCTGCTGGAAGAAATCGACCACCGGTCGGCGATGCGTTTGGTGGTGTACCGAACCGATGGCGGCGATACGTCGTCGGCATTCGAGGCGACGCAGCGGTTGATCGGCAACGACGCGATCTCGTTGGATACGACACGCAACATTGGACCAGGGCAGGTGGCGTTCTGTCCTGCGGGTCGGGTTCCCCGAATGCGGCAGGTCGGTCGTGTCGAATGGATCGAAACGGACGGCGTGACCGACGGGCTTTGGGGAACCTTTCTTGCTTCGGTCGCCGCGGTTGCCGGACCGTCGGCGGCGGGAATCGTGTTGCGTTCAGGGGAAGTCGAACGGGGTTCGATGGATTACGGATCGGACGCATCGATCGGCGAAGGCTTGGACGCGATTCGCAAGGTCGGCGGCTGGGCGGTGCGTCTGACGTGCCCACGATGTGATGCACCGAACACGCCGGCAGGGCAGGGCGACGACGACCCCTTTCGCCCGAATCATCCGACCAGTGTGGCGATGGAGTTGGCGCGGTTGCTGAAATCCTGTTTGGGAGCCAGTCCCACCGACGCATCGTTGCTGAAATGGGTCAGCAATCTGGATCGATTCAATCAAGCCGTTCTGGAAACCAGTCCGGACGGGATCAAGGTGCTGGACACCCAGGGACGGTTGCTGCAGATCAACCGGGCCGGTTTGCAACACATGGAGCTGGATGATTTCGTGCCGCTGCGGGGCGAATACTGGTGGACATTGTGGCCGGATGCGACGCGCAGTTTGGTGCAGCACAGCATCCGACTAGCTGAAAAAGAAGGGGTGGCCCGTTTCCAAGCACAACGTCCCACGGCCAAAGGAACCATGCGTTGGTGGGATGTGGTCGTGTCACCGGTTTACGACAGCGACCAGAACGTGACACGATACGTGGCGGTGTCACGCGACGTCACCCAGCAACGTCAGCAAACCGCCGAACTGTTGGACCGCGAAAAACATCTTCGACGGGTGATCGATCACGTCGTCGGATTTGTCGGCGTGTTGGATTTGGACGGGACGCTGACCGAAGCCAACCAGCCGGCCATCACCGCCGGTGGCGTGAGCCGCGATGACGTGATCGGCAAAAAGTTTTGGGACTGTTACTGGTGGAACTACGACCCGTCGGTGGCCGAGCGATTGGAACAAGACATCCGGCGTGTCCAATCCGGCGAAGCCGTTCGCTATGACGCGATGGTTCGGATGGCGGGAGACACCCGCATGATGATTGATTTTCAATTGATGCCGGTGTCCGATGAAAGCGGAAACTTGATCAACATTGTTGCGTCCGGCGTCGACATTTCGGATCGCTATCTGGTCGAAAAAGCGATCCGAGCGGCCAACGCGAAATGGAGTGCTTTGTTTGACCAAAGCCCGGCGTTCATCGGTGTGTTGAACTTGGACGGCACGCTGTCGGAAGTGAACCATACGGCGTTGCAGCCGTGGGGCTTGAAACGCGATGACATGATCGGCCACCTGTTTTGGGAAACGCCGTGGTGGAAAGGGATGTCCAAGAGCCGCCGGTTCTTGCGAGACAACTTTAGCGCGGTCTTGGACGGACACAGTTTTCATCGCGACCTGAGTTACCGGGGCCCCGACGGCAGCCGAAAGATCGTCGACATCTGGTACGTTCCGGCGCGAAACGAAGACGGCGAGATCATGTTTGTCATCGCCCACGGTCGCGACGTCACCCAGCAACGTCGCAACGAAAGGTCGATCAAGCTGAACGAACAGCGTTTGCGAGACGCGTCGCGATTGGCCGGATTTGGCACGCTGCACGCCGACGTCGAATCGAACATGCAGTATTTTTCCGATGAACTGAAATCGTTGTTGAAGTACCCGCCGGATGCAAACTTTGATGGGCCGTTGGGGGCGATTCCCGATTGGGTTCATCCCGAAGATCTGGACATGATTCATGATCATTTCCAGAGCGAGATTTTGCGAGCGGAGGATCACACGTCGTCGATCGAACATCGTGTCGTCTGTTACGACGGTGAAGTCCGCATGGTCCGGTTGCAGACCCGCACGATTTGCGGCGACGATGATCGGTCGGGCCAGCGACCCGTTCAGATCATCGGGACGATGCTGGATATCACCGACCAGCGGCGATACGAATCCGAGTTGCGTGCGGCGCGGATCGAGGCCGAATCAGCCAACCAAGCCAAGAGTGCGTTCCTGGCAAACATGTCGCACGAAATTCGAACACCCATGACGGCGATTTTGGGGTACGCCGACTTGGTCGCGGAAAATGTCAGCGACGATGAAACGTCGGACTACATCCAAACGATCCGTCGCAACGGCAATTATCTGTTGGACTTGATCAACGACATTTTGGATCTGTCCAAAATCGAAGCCAACAAGTTCGAAGTCCAGCAGGAGGTCTTTGATCCCGCACGAGTCGTCGAAGACGTTCGCAGCATCATGGAAGTTCGTGCGGCGGAGAAAGGTTTGTCACTGCAGGTCGACTATGCCGGTCGCATCCCACAACAGATTTACAGCGATCCGAAACGGTTGCGGCAAATCTTGATCAACTTGGTTGGCAACGCGATCAAGTTCACGCGAACCGGCGACGTCCGTTTGGTCGTGGCGCATGAACAACAAGGCGGCGACGATGCCTTGCGTTTCGAAGTCCATGATTCTGGGATCGGCATCGCAAAGGAACAATTGGGAAAGCTGTTTCAGCCGTTTTCGCAGGGTGATGCGTCGGTCACACGTCGTTTCGGTGGCACCGGTTTGGGGCTGGCGATCAGTCGTCGCTTGGCCGAATCGCTGGGCGGAAACATTGTCGTCCACAGCGAAGTGGAACACGGCAGCACTTTCACCGTGCGGATCGATCCGGGCGATTTGACAGACGTGGATATGGTTCAGCCCGGACCGCTGGTGGACGTTCCGCCGTCGGAGGATGATTCGGCCCCGGTGTCGCTGGATTGCCACATCTTAGTGACCGATGACCGGCGCGACATCCGGTTTCTAAGCCGACGAATCTTGGTCGATGCGGGAGCGACGGTGACCGAGGCCGAAGACGGACAGGTGGCGCTGGACAAAGTCATCGAATCGATCGATCAGGGAACGCCGTTCGACGTCATTCTGTTGGACATGCAAATGCCCAACTTGGACGGTTATCAAGCGGCAGTGCGACTCCGCGAAATGGGATTCGCAGGCCCGATCGTGGCACTGACCGCAGATGCCATGCAGGGTGACATGAAGCGGTGCTTGGAATGCGGATGCAACGACTATCTAGCCAAACCGATCAATGCCCAGCATTTATTGCGGCTGGTCGCTCGATTGACTCGGCCCGTGTGATGGGGCCGGCCTGACCGATATTGGCAACAAGCGGTGATTCGCCAGCGTCGCCGGGTTAGGCAAGTTGTTCAGCCGGAGATGCCGTGAATCTCTTTCAACAGCGAATGCAGTTGCGGCTTTGCCTTGGTGAACAGCACGCTTGCTTCGTTCGGATCGTCGCGTCGTGCCGCATCGATGATTGGTTGCAACAGTGTCGTCGGATGCCCGGTCTCGAATCCGCTCAGAGTTCCCTTCAGTGAATGCCCGCTGCGTGACGCCTGTTCCATGTCCTGGTGTGAAATCGCCTGATCCAACTGCTGCAACAACGGCTGACCGTCTTCGTAGGCGATCGCAGCAAGTTCACACAAGATTTCTTCGTCATCGCCGACTCGAACCAGTGCGTCGGAAAATCGTTTTCGTTGCGTCTCGTTCAACCTGAAACCCTGCATGGTGATGAAAAGTTCTTCTTCGTCGATCGTTGGGGATGGCAACCTAAACGGCCGGTGGGGTTCGGCAAAGTCCAGGGACTTGGCGGGACGTCGCCGTCCTAGGCGATCGCCACGGCATTGCGCGATGGGCCACCTGAATTGGCTACCAAAGGAATCCTCAGAAGCAATTTTCATGCCATAGCGTCGGTTCCGATTCGAACGAACGCTTTCCGCGAGATTGAGTCCGTATCGCGAGCTTGGGTGTCCGCAAATGCACCGATCTGGACGGTGGCCGGTCAGGCTTTGGCGTACAAACGTAGCCCGCACAAACGGGTGAACAAGTTGGGCGGCCAGCCGGACCATCATCGGCGCGGTCTTTGCGACCGGAGGAAGCGTCCGCCGAACCATCTCGCGGTTTTTCGCGGTGTGCGACTCAGTTCACGGCGACGCCGGCGCCACGAAGCAGATTCAAACAAGCCGGCACGACACCGCTACATTCATTCATTCGTTCATTGCCACGCAGCCTGCTTCATGACCAGCCGACTGATCCCTGAATCGCGAACCCGACGTCTGAACGACCACGACCCCGTCGACGGCAAGTATGTGCTGTACTGGATGCGGCACAGCCAACGCAGCGAACAAAACCACGCTTTGGAATTTGCCGTCCGCCGCGCGAACGATCTGGGAAAGCCGCTGTTGGTGGCCGTCGGCATCGGTGACGACCCGTCGGTACGGACCGAGCGACAGATGCGTTTCCAGCTGGAAGGCTTGCACGAAACCGCCGGCGCCCTGCAACGACGAAACATTGCAATGGTCGTCCGCAAGGAGAGTCCGATCGACGTGGCGACGGATTTGGCGGGCGATGCCTGTGAAGTCGTTTGCGACCGGGGATACCTGCGTCATGACCGCCAATGGGTGGACAGGCTCCGGCGCGAAGCCGACCGGCCGGTTTGGCAGATCGAATCGAATGTGATCGTCCCGGTTGAAATGGCGTCAGACGATCGTGAGTACGCGGCACGAACGATTCGTTCACAGTTGCAAGAAGCGGCCGAGCAAACGTTAGGCGAATTGGCGACCACACCGATCGACAACGCGGCTGATGGTCTGTCGATCAACGGGATCGATCTGGATGATCTGGACACCTGTGTGCAATCGCTGGACTTGGATCACACGGTCGCCAAGTGTGACGAGTTCGACGGCGGGACATCGCAAGCCAGGTCGCGATTGAATGCTTTCTTGAAAGATTCGTTGGACGAATATCGTGATGACATCTCGGTGGTCCGGCCGCATTGTTCCATGCTGAGCCCCTATTTGCACTTCGGACAAATCAGCCCGCTGAAGGTGGCTCTGGAAGTCAGACAGGCCGGCGGGAACCAAGAAAGCACGGCGGAATTCATCGAGGAATTGCTAGTCCGGCGTGAACTGGCGATCAACTTCGTCCACTACGATTCCGATTATGACGGTTTGGACTGTTTGCCCGATTGGGCCCGCAAAACGCTGCAAAAACACGAATCCGACGCGCGACCGGAACACTACACCGCGTCGGAACTTGAAAACGGCCAGACAGGCGATCCGGTTTGGAATGCCGCGATGACGGAGATGCGTTGTCGCGGATACCTGCACAACCATTTGCGGATGTACTGGGGCAAGCGAATTTTGGCTTGGACGAACACCATTCAACACGCGTATCGCGTCACTCTGGATTTGAACAACAAGTACTTCTACGACGGAAATGATCCTAATTCGTTTGCCAACGTCGCATGGGTCTTCGGCAATCACGATCGCGCCTTCGGCGAACGAGACGTGTTCGGAAAAGTGCGGACGATGACGACCAGCGGGCTGGACCGAAAGATCGACACCGATGCTTACGTGCGGGCGATCGCAGAACGTTTCGCGGCATCGACGGCATAATTCCGGCACACTGGCACGGTGGTTGCATTTTCATCACGAATGCCGCGAAACCGCACCTCATCGTGGGTAATGCGGCCCGTCGTATCACGATGGCTTCGCTTTGGTCTCAATTTGAAAAACCGACGCGTCCCTAACCGATCTCATTCATCAAAAAACCGATCCTGGAGAATACGAAAATGCTTGCCAACGAACTGATGGTCCAGACCAACCATGGAATCACGTTTCCGGTCGTCGGCGTTGCCGATTTGAATCGCAAAACGGAACCCCCATGCGGCTGTACAAAACAACCCAATGCACCGGAGATTCAACGGCAAACCAAGCGGGCTGCTACCGTGGCCAACACGCCGGACGGCGCCCAGGTCGGCGATCTGGCGACCGGCGACGCCACCCCCAGCACCCGCTGAACCCCAGCGGCGACGATTTGGCTGGGGCGTTCCCTCCGGCGGTCTGCTGTACTGGGATGCATCGGCCGACCAAATCTCCCTTGGTCGGTCACGTGGGCGGATTCGGATGATTTCGGTACAGCGGAGCATTCCCAATTTGCGGATCGCTGGCGCCAATCACGGCGATCGCTGCCGAATGCAAAACTGCTGGCCCGACAAGCACCCGGCCATGCAAACAGCAAAACCTGAAGCCCGACGTTGAATCTCGCGAAACATCCACCTTGCGGGATGATCGACCAGGTCCGGGCTTCGGACTGAACAAATGATTCCTTTCTGCCCATTCTGGGCACTCACCCCGCGTCTTTGTCCGACGCTGGCACGGCACTTGCGTCCGTCGATTGGACTCCTGTCAGTCATGCTGATCGACAAACGGTCCAGACAACCAGTATTCTCTTGTGACGCAAAGCTCTATGACCTCCGGACTCGCCTCCACTGACACTCAGTCGGCCCCACAATCGAAGTGGTGCAAACCTATGCCCAATCTGTTGGTGATCGATGACGATCGCACCATCTTGACTTTCGCCGAACGATGCCTGGCGCCGATCGCCGATGTGACCACCGCGTCCAGTGCCGAAGCGGGATTGAAACAGTTGCGGAATGGTGATTTCGACGCGGTTTTGCTGGATATTCAGCTGCCCGATCAGAACGGTTTGGCCGTCTATTGCGAAATCCGTGAACACGATCGCCGGATCCCGGTGATCTTCATGACGATCGAAGCGGCCAGCGGCACCGCCATCGAAGCGATGCAGTTGGGTGCGTTCGACTACATCGCCAAACCGCTGAGCGCCGAACCGCTGCGTGATCTGGTCGAACGTGCAATCGAACAGCGTCAGATCAGTAGTGTGCCGGTGGCGATTTCGGCCGACGAGAGCGATGAGCAATCAAACGGTGAACTTTTCATCGGTCGATCTCCGGCCATGCTGAGCGTTTTCAAGTCGATCGGCAAAGTTAGTAAGCAAAATGTTCCGATCCTGGTCCGCGGCGAGAGCGGTACGGGCAAGGAATTGGTTGCACGTGCCCTGTATCAGTACAGCCATCGCAGCGACGAAACCTTCTTGGCGGTTAACTGTGCGGCGCTGCCCGACAATTTGCTCGAAAGCGAGTTGTTCGGCCACGAAAAAGGCGCCTTCACCGGCGCAGAATCGCGACGGATCGGTAAGTTCGAACAGTGCAACGGCGGCACGTTGTTCCTGGACGAAATCGGCGACATGGCGCCTTCGGTTCAGGCTAAGGTGTTGCGAGTCCTGCAAGAACAACGTTTCGAAAGGGTCGGCGGCAACAAAGAACTGACGACCGATGTGCGGATCATCGCCGCGACGAACCGGCCGTTGGAACAGATGGTCGATGACGGTGACTACCGCGAAGACCTGTTGTACCGACTGAACGGCGTGACGATTGAATTGCCGCCGCTGAGAGAACGGTTGAGCGACGTTCCGGCACTGATTCACTTCTTTTTGGTTCAAGCCAAGCAGGAGTTCAACAAGCCCGACTTGGAAGGCCTTTCGCCCGAAGCCGTCGATCTGTTGACCCAGTACCAATGGCCGGGGAATGTTCGACAGCTTCGTGCCGTGATTCGTCGCGCGGTGTTGGACGCCGTCATGCCGGTGATCACCGCCGAAGGGTTTCCCAGCGAAATTCGTCGCGTTGCTTCGCCGGAAGGCCAATCAACCACGACGGATCAAAACAGCGGCGATACAGGTTCGACACAGCAACCGGGCCGTGCTTTGCCCGATTTGGTGACGCGGCTGTTGAAGGAAAAATCCACCAGCCTGTACAGCGAAGCGATGGAGTACATGGAACGCTTCGTCATCGCCGAAGTGCTGCGGCACACCGATGGGAATCAAAGTCAGGCGGCGGAGATTCTGGGCATCACCCGCGGAAAGCTTCGCGACCGAATCAATTCGTACAACATCACCTTGAAAGCAGACGTTCAAGTCGATTCGGTCGATTGAACCAGATCATGATTGAATAGTTTCGCACTGGTTCAATTCCTGTTTTTGGCTGAATCGTCTTGCAGCCAGCCGTAACCACGCTCATCGATGGTTCGAAATCTTAGGCCGACCTCAATGCCGGCCGGGCGTTGGTCGCACAAAAAAAAGAGCCGCATGGATGACATGCAGCTCAATGAATTTCCGCAGTCAACGCTCTTGTTTAATGACGGCGAACGTTGACCGAGGTTGAAAATCGGATCAGGGTTTGATCTTCCAACCGACCACGATCCCAAACGCGAACGCCCAGCAGGCGGCTACGTCCGGATGATCCTTGGCGTAGGACTTTGCCAAGCTGAATAAGTCCTGTGCCGGTTCTTTGACATAGTGGTCGGCCGCACGTGAACCGTAGGTTGCCGCGGTGTTCGCCGCTTTGTGCATGGTTTCACGAGCCTGTTCGGCTGCTTGGCTAGATCCCGTTTCCGGATGATTGGTGGTGGTGCTGTTATCCATGATTATCTCCTGTGTAATGGCGTTGTCGTGGTCGGATCGACCGGGAATGGTGCGTCGCCAGGTGTGGGCGACGTGGTGGTGACGTACGACGGATCGACGTCGTGATGCCGCGGATCGAAATCCGTGGGCGGTTCTTTATGTCGCGGGAACGATTCGTCGCGAAAAACGTTGCGCGGCGAGCTATCGGGTGCAACCAAAGTGGCTTTCAACCAGCGGAAGTTTTCCGCCATCTCCGACTGCGATTGTCCCAACGCTTCACCGACCTTTCCGACAGCGGATGCCGCCAGTGCCAGTAACCCGCCGACGATCGCGAACATCAGCACGGACACGATCAGCAACGATGCTCCGGTGGAAAGTCCTGACAGCTCGTGCAGGACAAAGCCCAGTGACATGATGAACACGGTCAGGGTTGCGCCGCCCAGTGCCAATGCGGTGATGGACAACGCAGCGGCTTTCGTCGCTTTTCGCTGTGCGGCCTGAGCGTCCACGCTGAACAGTTGGATCTGCAGTTCGAACAAATCCAAGATGTCGCGTAGGACGCGTCGAATCGGTGTTGTTTTCGTCATCGGATCACTTCAGCTTTCGTTTGACGATCCAGCCCATCGTCGCACCAAGGGTTGCCGCCGCGATCACGGCGGCGACACTGTGGCGCCCGATTAGGTTGCGAACACGTTGGTTGACGGAGGGTCCCGAAACGTCCGATGGATTGCCCCGCATCGGGGCCGCGGACGGACGCGACGCGGCAGCAAGTCCTGACGACGGCAAGCTCGTTTGACGGTGGCGGTCGTCGTAATACTCCGGCCATCCGTTATTCTTTGGTGGTGCAATCATGGTTGTTGAATCACTTTCGAGCGCCCCCGGACGATCGCCCTAGGAAGGCGGATTCCAGTTTGCTGGCAGCAAAACGGGTCGCCTGACGTATCGCGATCGCGCCGACAGCCCCAGCCATTCCGCCCAAGATGCTTTTCTTGGGAACGTTTGGGCTCTGGGATGACGGCTCGTGGTGATTCCGTGCGGTTGCGACGTGATGCGTTCCGGATGGGGAAGCGTCTTTCCGCCGTGGCACCAAGGCGTAGGCGACCGCGGCGGTCGTCGCTAGCGTCAGCACTGGAAACCTGCGGACGTAGTAACGCCAATCGGTAAGCTGCTGGACTTGGTGCCGAGCGTTGTCGACGTCGTAGGGCAATTCGGTCCGAATTTCCCTCATCCGTCGCTTGATTGCTTCGGCCTGTTTTTCGTTTGCGAGCGTTTTGGTCATGATCAGTCGTCGTCTTACGGTTTCACCGGCGCTTGTTCATAAAGAACAACGCACCCGCGGCCAGTCCCAGCCCGAATGCCACCGCCAAAGCTTCACCCGGACGTGACCGCACGGAATCGGCGACCTTGGCGGAATAGTCGACACTCTGGTCGGAAACACGTCGGTAACCATCACGCAGATAGGCGGCGGCGTCATCGGCGATTTGCTGAGCGGTTTCGCCATACTGTTTGGCAGCGTCACCGACCTGTTGCGAGACCGATCCGCCGGACATCAAGCGGTCAAGAAAGTTTTCGACTTCACGCTGCGTGGCGCCCGTTTTCTGCTGGACCATGCCGACCAATTGTTCGGTCGAGCCTTTGGCGCGTTGCAAGTCGTCTTCGGTCAATTGACCCCAATGTTCGCGCAGTTCGCCTTTCACTTCGTTCCAGCGACCCAACAGTTCTTCGCGTTTAATCATTTTTTCAATCCTTCAATGTTCGTAGGCTCATTTCATCTCAATCTCGGCGATCACGTCACTGCGTCATTGCCGGTTACGAGACGGATGAAATGCATTGGCCGTACCAAACCGTCGATGGGGCGGTCTGGATTCGGGCTTGGGCGGAACGATTGACGATCGCAAAAATTAACGAGTGCGCCCGCGATTTACCGAGTGAAACCGCTTTCGGTGGGGCCCGGGTTGGAGGCCAAAATCTTGACACTGCGAATTTGCCGACGGAGGCGACGTCGGGCACCAAGTACGCATCGAGGCTGACGGGTCATGCTTCAGCCTGTTGGCAAACCGATCAACGCCGTGACCGATGGATGCGACGGAGGCGATGTCTTCGGCATCGGTCCGCGAATTGCAAGCTCTTCGTACACGAGCCGAAATGCTCTGCACGACGTCGTGGGGACAACACCCGACGTGACAAAGTTCTTCAAGACTTCGCGATCGCGCTGTTGCCGAACGCCAAACCTTCCCCCAAACCAAGATCGAATGGAAATATGAAAGACATATTGGAAATCGGCGTGATTGCCGCCGGCCTGACATTGACCGCGTTCACGCCACTGGCCGCCAAAGAACCGACGAAAGATTGGTCGAAAACCTTGTCTGGAGTCTGGGAGATCAAGGAAGGCGTCACGATGGGACGCCCGATGACCGAGCAAGAAAAGGAAGGGGCGACAATCGTCGTCGATAAAGATGCGATTGTGACCTACGATGCGGATAAGAACGAACTGTATCGGGCCAAGTATTCGATTGATGCATCCGCACAGCCGATGCAGATCAACATGGTCACCGACATGAAGGGGCAAGAGCGATCGATCGCATTGGGTATCGTGAAAATGAACGGCGATGATCGTTGGTCGTTGGCCTATGCACTGCCGGGCAACGATCGGCCCACCCAATTCCAATCGCCTACCGGCAGCAAAGTGATGTATTTCAAGCTGCGTCGTGACGAATCGCAACGTGGATTGACTCCGTCGGTCGATGATGCCGACGAATTGTCTAACTAATCCACCCTTGAAGACAAAACTTTCGAACTGGCCCGATGCGACCGCGAATCGCATCGGGTATTTTCGTTGCGCCGATGCGGTGATGGCCGGCTTTCACGTTGCCTGTCTTCGCCAAACGTTGCCTATCTTTGCCAAACGAAGGGCGATCGAACCGAGTGGGACCAACCTGTTCGGCTCACCAGAGTGACTGCAAACGATTGTCGAGGGTTGTGCAGATGCAGGAGGAACCAAAGGGGTTGTCGGGAGATCACTGACCGCAAGATTCAGCTAGAAAGTGAATTCTCGATGAGGTCGACGATCCGATTTGCTGAAATGCCCGCAAATGGTTCTGCGAGCGATTGAACGATCGGGTGGCCGGTTGAATAATCCTTTCCGCGTCGCCCCGACCGTATCGAGGGCGTTGATCCGCGGAACGGATTTTCGCAATCTGCTTTTTCTTCTTCATGAGACACGGCATGAATCGACTTTTTGCATGGGCCGCGATATTGCTATCGGCGGCAAACTTTGTTCCTGGTGTTTGCAGCGCCGAGGATCAAAAACCGAACATCGTCGTCATCTGGGGTGATGACATCGGGGTGCACAATATCAGTGCGTACAACCACGGGATCATGGGCTATCGCACGCCCAACATTGACAGCCTGGCGAAACAGGGTGCGATGTTCACCGATTCCTACGCACAACAAAGCTGCACGGCGGGACGTGCGTCTTTCATCTTGGGCCAGCATCCGTTTCGTACCGGCTTGTTGACGATCGGAATGCCCGGCAGCGATCACGGTATCCCGGACTGGACGCCGACCATCGCCGACTTGTTGAAAGAACAGGGTTACACGACGGGGCAATTCGGTAAAAACCACTTGGGCGATCAAGACAAGCACTTGCCGACCAATCATGGCTTCGATGAATTCTACGGCAACCTGTATCACTTGAACGCCGAAGAAGAACCCGAGACGTACTACTATCCAAAAGATCCGGAATTTCGAAAGAAGTACGGCCCACGCGGCGTGATCCACTCGTTCGCCGACGGCAAGGTCGAAGACACCGGACCACTGACGCGGAAACGGATGGAAACGATCGACGAAGAAGTCCACACCAAAGCGATGGATTTCTTGCAGCGCGGCGTGAAAGCCGAAAAGCCGGTCTTCCTTTGGTACAACTCCACCCGGATGCACGTGTGGACTCACCTGAAAAAGGAATCGCAAGGTCGCACGGGCATTGGACTGTATCCTGATGGAATGGTGGAACACGACGATTATGTCGGAAAAGTGTTGAAGCAGATTGATGATCTGGGCATCGCCGACAACACGATCGTGATCTACAGCACCGACAATGGTGCCGAAACCTTCTCATGGCCGGACGGTGGTATCACGCCGTTTCACGGTGAAAAGGGAACCACTTGGGAAGGCGGATTCCGCGTTCCGCTGTTGGTTCGCTGGCCCGGAACGATCAAGCCCGGCACGGTCTACAACGACATCATCAGCCAAGAAGACTGGATGCCGACTTTGTTGGCTGCCGCCGGCGAACCGAACGTGGTCGACAAGTTAAAGAGCGGCTACATGGCCAACGGCAAGACCTTCAAGATCCACCCGGACGGTTACAACTTCATGCCGTACTTCAAGGGCGAAGCCGACGAAGGACCGCGTAAAGAGATCTACTACTTTGGTCAGGGCGGCGAATTGAACGCGATTCGTGTCCAAAACTGGAAAATCCACTTTGCCATCGTGACGGGGAACATCGCAACCGGTATCCGAACGGTTCCCGGTTGGCCACTGATCATCAACCTGAAAGCGGATCCGTACGAAAAGATGTGGAAGGAAGGCGAACTCGGATACTTCCGTTGGTACGGCGACAACATGTGGACCTTCGTGCCGGCGCAGAACTTTATCCAGAAGTTCTTGGATACGATTCCCGAATACCCGTTCCAAGCCGGATCAAGTTTGAATGCAGCGGGTATCAACTACCAGTCGCTGAAGGCCAAGGAAGTCTTGGACAAGCTTGAGAAGCTGGACTATCCGCGGAACTAGAATTCCGCCGGCAACCGACGGCACACGTCGCCGTTGACGCAAACGATTGAATCTCGCCGCGGCGGTTCCCTTCGGGGCCCGCCGCGATTTTCTGTTGCGAATCACCAACGATTGACTCGCGGCTTGACTGTTGCAGCGAAATGTCGTTTCGTCAGTGTTGGACACCCGAAGGTTTACCGGCGTGCGATCGGGAAGCGATCCGCATACCAACGGACAATACGGTCAACGACAATTTCGCGGTGGTTCCACAGTCGATACGTGTGCTCAAAGTTGCGATAGTATTCGACTTGCAAAGACCTCTGGTCGGGAACCAAGCCAAACATTTCATCGAACTGATCGACGTCGGACAGTTCCCCGTAGCCTTCGGTGTAGATGTACAACAGGCTCGCGTGGCGATCCAACATCTGCTGGATCTGCTGTGAAACGACGGCGGCTGACTCGCTGGCTTCGAAAAATTCTTCGGCACCGGGCACGTCTGCGGAAACTCGTTGCATCGCGTGGGGAATCAAGCGACGTTTGATCGCATTTCTCCAAAACCGGAAACGCAACGCCTTTTGCCAACGTCGGCGTCGCAGATGCTTCCGCGTCGGAAAAGCCAAACCATCCAAAAAGACGGCTCCGACGACACGGTCTTCCTGGCTTGCGACCTTGTGTCCGTTGTACGCGCCGCTGCACAGTCCGATCACCACAAAGCGATCGCACCCCGAGACGTCTGCCATGCGCGTCATTGCATCCTTCGCATCCAACAAGGCCCTGTTTTCGCCCGGTTTCGAATCCAGCCGAACGGCGCTATCGCCCAGACCTGACAGATCGATCCGCATGCACTCATAGCCTGCGGTCGCCAACGCACGAGCTAGATCGACGTGCAGACGAAAGGGACCACTGCGATGCACCACACCGGCGTTCAGAATCAACGCCATCGGTGGTCGCGACGGGTTGTCCGGCCGCCGGCGCGTTTGTTGCCCAAGGGACTTGGTTCCCAAGATGGTTTCGCTTTCGAATCCGTCTTGCGTCGCGATCGATTCCGACAAGTCGCTCGGAGCCCAATGCGATGCTTCGTGCGGTCGTGTGATCACACCCACTAGGTCATCGTTGTTTCCGAAGCTGCAAATGGTTTCATTCATGTCAGGCATAAATCCCGTTTCGGCGTCAGCATGCCTTTTTGCTCCAACCGCTCGAACAGGTTTTGAATCTGATTGACCAGCGTGCGGGTGGAATGGGGACGCAACCATGCGGTTTCCAAATCGCACAGCCGATTCCAAGAGTATTCCTCTGCGACCGGGACCGTTTTACGCATCGAATTGGTCGGCGTGAAAGCAGGATTCGGATTCGATTGCGATTCGACGACCAAATGAGGAAGTGTCAGTGATTCAAACGGTGGCCGCCACTGAGCCATCTCCTCAACTAGCGATCTTTGGTACTTCCATGCGATGATCTCCTCATATTCAGAATCATCGACCGTTTGCGTTTTCTCGAACCATAGATCCAACATGGTTGAATGTACCCGGCGAAGTTCTGTCAGATATCGGCGGCCATGCAAAACGGGTTCCCATGCGATGATCGAGTGGACGTCGTCTCGGGTGGTCGCGACATCGGTGATCAAGCCAGCACCGGCGCGCAGCCCCAACAAAGCCACCGAGTCACAACCGCTGCGTTCTTTGCAGTGATCGATGGCGTTATTGATGTCGTTTCGCCAAGCGTCCAGTGAACGCACTTCGCTGGGATTGCCAAAAGAATCGCCGTGGCCGCGAAGATCGAACCGCAGCACATGCATGGATTTGCGTGTCAGTTGCTTTGCCAACAACTTCATTGCCCAATGTGTCCGGATGTATTCATGTCCGATCGGCGGAACGAAAACGATGGCTCGCGACGTCGAATCGGTGTGGGATGGCCGGTGGGTGACCCCAAGAAGTTGCGTTTTGCGGTTTCCGAAGAATTCAACTTTCATATCAGTCCCAGAATCCCTTCACTTCTGCGGCATCCTCCGTACGATCTGGCGTTGGCACCGCGGCTTTCCATCTTGACAGAAAACGTAACGCGAACGGGCGTCTCGACCGTGTGATTTCGATGTCCTGCTCCGCAGGCAGTTGCTTCTCCTCTTCGTCGGGTTGGACGTCAGGTTGCTTCGCCGCACGTTCTACCATCTGTGGTTGTGTCGCAGCTTCCAACTTGGACGCCAACTGCCCCAAGGTGTTGACCAGGAAATCTTGGGGACTGAACTTGAATCCCTTCTCACGTTCCACGGACGCGATGATTTGCATCACCAGCAGTGAATGACCACCGACATCGAAGAAGATGTCGTCCAACGCCACGTCGGTATGCTCAAGCATCCGCGTGCAAAGTGACATCAGATACGATTCTGACTGACTGTGTTCGGTTGCCCGATCGTCATGGGCGGCACGTACGTCGTTGGATTCGTCCGGCTTGGGCAATGACTTGTGATCCACTTTGCCATTGTTGGTCAGCGGCATGTGCGGAAGGCTGACAAAGTGCTGTGGCACCATGTAGGGCGGAACGAACTGACGCAAGTGTTTGCGCAACCGACTCGTATCGATCGATTGGCGGTCCGAGGCAACGATGTAGGCGACCAATCGTTTGTCACCCGGTTTGTCTTCACGAACGATCACTGCATTCTGGACGACCAAGGGATGCGACTTCAAATGCGTCTCGATTTCACCCAGCTCGATTCGAAACCCGCGAATCTTCACTTGTTTGTCATTGCGACGGACAAATTCCAACTGTCCATCGAAACGCAGTTTCGCAATGTCGCCAGTCCGGTACAGTCGATCGCTGACGTAGTCGGCGAAAGGGTTTCGATACCGGTTTTCGATGAACTTTTCGTCGGTCAGATCGTCGCGATTTCGATAGCCACGGGTGACCCCCGCCCCGCCGACATGAAGTTCGCCTTCGCAACCCGGCGGCGTTTCGCGACCTTGTGAATCCAATAGATAGATTTGAGTGTTCCCGATCGGCTTGCCGATCAGAATCGGAGCAGTTCCATCAGTGATCTTGTAGGCGGCGGACCATACGGTGGTTTCGGTGGGCCCATACATGTTCCAAAGTTCGTCACAGTCCTTCAGCAACGGGCCGACGATCTCGCCCGGCATGGGTTCACCACCGCACAAGGCTTTCAGGGTTTGGGGCATATCGCTTTGGCCAACTGTTTCAGCCTGACGGTCCAGAGCCTTGAGCGATGACCATCGGGACTGGATCAACAGACGCCAAGTTGATGGAGTCGCCTGCAGCACCGTGATTGCGTGTCGATCGATTGCGTCCGACAACGCGTTTCCATCGGCGGCCGAAACACTGTCCAAGATCACCACCTTTCCGCCGGTGACCGTTGGCAGGAATAGCTCCAAAACTGAAATATCAAACGACAGCGTGGTCACCGCCAGCAAAACGTCATCCGGCGTGAACCCGGGTTCCTGTTGCATCGACATTAGGAAGTTGACGACCGCACCATGAGGAACCTGCACGCCCTTCGGCTTTCCGGTCGATCCCGAGGTGTAGATGACATAGCACAGGTCATCCGGAGCGCCGGCGATGCCCAATGGCTCCGGGCGCTGTTCGGCAATTTGCCGCGTCATCTGATCAAACGCAACCATTGGTTTGTTGAACTGCGCAACGCGGTCGATCAGGTGCGATTGAGTGACAATCATCGTCAATCCCGAATGATCGCACATGTACGCTAAACGGTCGGTCGGGTAGGCCGGGTCCAGCGGAACGTACGCCGCGCCCGCTTTCATGATCGCGTACAGATGCACCAGCATTTGTTCGCTTCGTTCGACACAGATGCCGACAAGATCACCGGTTTGGACACCTTGATTGCGAAGGACACGGGCTTGTTGATTGGATTTCGTTTCCTGTTCGCCGTAGGTCAATCGACGTCCTTGGAACTCAACTGCGTCTCGATCCACAGACTGTTTCGCCTGGGCCTCGAATAACTCGTGCAGCGTCGCGGCGTCGGGCAGGTCTAGCGATGTATCATTCCAATCCGCAATGACCGCTTGTCGTTGCGGGACACTCATTACGGGGCATCGCCCGATCGGTTGCGACGGCGATTCGATCGCAGCGTCCAAGAATGCTTCGAATCCCTGCAGATAGAAACGCATTGCATCCGCGGTGAAGAGATCGCGGTTGTACTGGACCTGCATTTCGATGGAGTCGTCATTCAGGATCACTCCATTGACGAACCAGTCAAAGTTTTCATACGCCCTCGGTTCGATTCCGGGCGTGACCGCCAGACCGTTGAAACCGATCTGGTTGGTGTCGATCATCGGATCGACGTTGAGTGAAACATTGACCATGGGCGGACGACTGGGCTCACGCGGTGGTGCCAGCATGCGGAGCAGGGACCCGAACGACAGTCGTTGATGGTCCAGGGCGTCAAGCATCGCCGTGCGTGTCGTCGTCAAGTGTTCGGCAAACGACAGCGAATCGTCCACTGTGATACGCAGCGGCATCGTGTTGACGCAATGACCGATCAGCTCGGGAAGATCCGTGGCAGCCTGACCTGCGGTCGGGATTCCAAGAATCAGATCATTCGTTCCGCAGATCCGAGAAACAAAGGCTCCGAAACCCGCTAGCATGGCGTTAAATAGGCTGCATCCCGATTTCGCCGAGACTCGCTTTAACTTTGCGATCAAATGCGGGGGTAAGGTGTGATCGTAACGGGCCGCCGCATACGTTCGCAGCTTTCGACGGCGGCCTTGCAGTGGAAGATCCAGGTTGGGGATTCCGCCTTGGTACGTCTGTTTCCAGAACGATTCATCCGCTTGTCGTTGATCGGAGTTTTCGTACTCCTTCATCGCGGATGCGAAATCGCGATAGTCCGTCGGTGGCAGGTCTTGCCGTGGTCGAACACCGATTTCCTGATCGTAGTAGGCGCCCAGGTCATGGCAGAAAACGGACAGAGACCAACCGTCCATGACCAAGTGATGTGTGGTGAAGGTCAGCTTGTGATGATCGTTTGAAAACTTCTGCAACGCGAATCGGATCAACGGTGCTGACGTCAAGTCAAACGGTTCGGTACCTTCGTCACGGATCAAATGGTGTGCGAGTTCTTCACGCTGTTCATTAGGCGACGTCGACCAGTCCAAAAAGCGAATCGACGGCGCTATGGAATCATGGATGCGTACGTCTTTTCCGTTATCGGCGAAGTCGCATCGCAAGGACGCGTGCCTTGCCATGACTCGATTGATTGCGGACCTAAGCGCATCAACATTCAAAGCACCATGAAACGTCAGCGAGCTGATTTCGTTGTAGGCACAATTGGCTTCGTCGCTTTGTTGGCTGGCCAACCAGATTTCCAATTGCGCTTCGCTGCACGGGAACCGATCGTCGGTCGCCCGGGACTGGACGACGACGGGAACGGTGCCATGGGACGTGACGCCGGAGAACGTGGTCTGGCTTGAAGACGGAAACGTGTCCATGGATTCAGTCGAAGGAAATGGTTGGAAGGTGGTCGTGACCGGAGGAGGATTTTTCGCTGTTCACCGGGGCTAGGACGGCAAGCCGACTTGGACGTATTGGCCAGGATTTAGCGTGTCCGCGACGAACCATGCGGGGTTGTTGTTCGTGTCACGACCCAGTTTGGCATTCAAACAAGGCGGAGATGCCGATCGGTCAGTGGGCTGCTGTGCATCGTTGGCGTCGATGGTCTGGGGAACCCCTTGGCCGGGCAGAAATCGGTACTGCTGGCACTCGACGATGGTGTCACGCAACGCCGTGACGAACTGATCGACGTGCTCTGGTCGATGTGCCAGTGTCAGCAAGCAAGGACGGTGGTCCCAAATGTGGATTCCACGTCTTCGCAACCCCGCAAAGAACACTTCGCTGTAAAGCATGTCTTCACGGAACTGGATCTTGAACAACGATCCGAAGTTCGCCAGGAACATCGGTGCGTTCAATTCTTGGAACACACGATTCGACCTTTCGGCCAGATCGTCGGACAAAGCGTTGATGCGTGCGTACGCAGCAGGCCCGCATTTCTTTAGGTGTGTCAGGATCGCTTTGGACGCCGCAAGGGTCAGCGGGTGGCGGACGAAGGTTCCGGCGAAGTAGGTCATTCCCGCTTCCGGTCGACTGTCGTCCCCGTAGTTCCAAAAACCGCCGTCCAGGCCAGCCATGTACTCGGATCGACCGGCAACAACACCGATCGGCATGCCGCCGCCGACAATCTTTCCATAGGACGCCAGATCTGCCTTGACTCCAAAATGTTCTTGAGCGCCGCCCAGGCCGATCCGGAATCCGGAGATGACTTCGTCAAAGATCAACGCCGTGGGCTGATTCGCCGTCATGCGTTCCAGCGATTTCAAGAAGGCCTGTGGCTGAAGTTCCGGTTTGCGGCTTTGCACCGGTTCGACAAGAACCGCGGCCAAGCGATCCAGATTGTCTTCGATGATCTGTAGCGATTGCTCGGCACCGTATTCCAGGACCAGTGTGTTCGTGACGTAGTCCTTGGGGATTCCGGTCGCCGCAGGAAAGCTTTTTTGTTTCTTGCTGCCACGGACGACCACTTCATCCAAGATTCCGTGGTAATCGCCGTTGAACATCACGATCAAGTCGCGACCGGTGTAGTTGCGTGCCAAACGCGTGCACCCGAGAACGGCTTCGGACCCCGTGTTGCTGAAGGCCATCCGATCGTGGCCGGTCAGTTCACAAAAGATCCTGGCGACTTCGCCCGCAAGTGGCGTTTGTGGTCCGATAGAAAAGTCATTTTGCAGCTGGTCGGTGATCGCGTCGACGATCACGTCATGCCCGTGCCCCAAGATGTTGGAGCCGAAACCACAAGTGAAATCGATGTACTCGTTGCCATCGATGTCCCAAAGGTGGACGCCCTTGCTGCGATCCACAACGATCGGATGCGTCATCTCTTTCAAGTTGGGACGGAAACCGGAGACGGTTCGTGGGTCGGCCAGATACCGGCGGTGTTCCTGGGCGTAAGACTTGCTGCGTGGCATGATGCTCTGATTCATTGCAATCATGGCATCCAGCGCCTTTTGCTGTTCGGAATCCAGTTCACCGTCTTGCAGTTTGACCGTGTCATAGCGTTTCGCTCGAGGAGCGACATCGCTGACGGTCGTTTCCGTATCGGTCGTTTTCGCTGTATCACCAGCCTGTTGCTTGGATGAAACGCTGTCGGAGGATTGCTGCTGGTCGGCTGCCGGTTTTAGCGTGTTTTGCTGTGTTTTCTGGGCCGTAACTGTGGGCTGGTCGATCGTCGTTGGTGCGATCGGGCGTTGTGCGAAGACGGCCAGTTGTTTCCGACGGTGACAGTTCCTTCCAACAGTTGTCGGAAATTCACTTCCGTCTCAAATTCCGTGGTCAACGAGGACGCAGTCTGTGTCAAAACCAGTGAATCGAGCCCCATTTCGAAGAAGGTCGTGTCGTCGCTGAACTCACTGACATCGAACCCAGAGGAGTTTTCGAAGACGTGATGAATCCGTTCGATGAGTTGGGGCAATCGATTCATCGTTTCGTGGTGGGCTGGGGGCGTCGGTTGCGTTGATGGACCGGATGCATAGGTGGAATCCGTGGTCAAAGTCTTCTGCACGGTCGGTGGATCGATGAAGAAGCGTTCTCGATCGAAGCTGTACGTGGGAATGGAGACCGGTGTCGACTTTTTTCGTGGCGCGCCGTTGCACGACAGTTTTGACCAGTTCACATCGGTCCCGCTGGCCCACAGCTGGGCAATCGCGGTCGTCGTCGCCGACCATTCGGCTTGATTGTCCGCTCGGTCAGACAGGGTGGGATAGGCCAGTTGCTGCTTGGGTGACGCGGCGTGCTGCTTTGCCAGACTGGACAGCGTTTTTCGCGGTCCCAATTCCAACAGGATTCTCGTCGGGTCACCATCGTCCTCGGACCAGACCCTTTGGATCGCGGATGAAAACCGCACGGGTGCCCGCAGATGATTTGCCCAGTATTCCGGGTTGGTTGCTTCGTGATCGGTCATCCATTGCCCGGTCACCGTTGAAAGAATCGGAATGTTCGGCGCTGCGAATTCGAACTGTTCGGCAAACTGTTGGAACGGCTGGACCACCGGATCCATCATGGGAGAATGGAAGGCGTGAGAGGTGTGCAATCGTCGACAGACGACAGAGTCACCCTCAAGCTTCGGCTGCAATTGGCTGACCTGATCCGTGGGACCGGCGACAACGCACAGGTTGGGACCGTTGTATGACGCGATGGCCATGTCGCCCCACAGCATCGTTTCGACATCGCTGCCTGGTTTTCGCACGCTCAGCATGCTGCCCCCGGGTAGTTCTTGCATCAGTCGGCCACGTTCGGTGATCAGTTTCAGTCCGACGTCCAAGGTGAAGACGCCCGACACACAGGCCGCGGCAAATTCGCCGATGGAATGCCCGATCATCGCCGATGGTTCAAAGCCCCACGCCATCCACATCCGCGACAGCGAGACGCCAAGTGCGAACAATGCCGGCTGTGTGAATCGGGTGTTGCGAAGAATCTCTTCGGAGGCCGCTTCATCACCACGTGGCGGAAACATGACTTCGCGAAGATCACGTTCCAGCAACGGCAGTAAGATCTCGCTGCACTCATCCAGACAATCACGGAACACGGTCGAGTGTTCGTAAAGATCCTGGCCCATCCGGACGTACTGCGTGCCTTGGCCCGGGTACATGAACACGAGGTCGCGAGGTCTGGGGGAAGCATGACTGCGAATGAAGTCTTGCGGCGACCTTTCGTCTAACTTGCGGCGGGCTTCTTCGGCGGACCTTGCGACGACCGCGGCTCGGTGGCGGAAGTGCTGACGTCGGTGCTGTAGGGTCGCGGCGATATCGCTCAGTTCATCGTCACGATTGGAATGCTGAAAACAGATTTTCAGTTCCTCAACGTTCCCTTCCAGCGAGCGTTCTGTTTTGGCAGAAATCGGCAGGATGCTGAACGGCAGTTCCTGTCCGGTTTGGTGATCATCGGCCAACGCAATTGCCGGTGCGTCTTCTAACACCACATGGGCATTGGTGCCGCCGACGCCAAAGGAACTGACACCGGCGCGGCGGGGAACATCGGACGATGGCCAAGGCGTCCGTCGGTCGCAAACGTTCAAGGGGCTGTCCGAGAACGGAATCTGCGGGTTGGGTTTGGAATAGTTGATGGTCGCGGGGATCGTTTGATGATGCATCGACATCGCGACTTTGATCAGGCCGGCAACCCCCGCGGCGGATACGGTATGTCCGATATTCGATTTGACACTTCCGATCGCACAGAACGGTTTCCCGAATGATGACGGGCCGAACGCCTTGGACAGTGCTGAAACTTCGATCGGGTCGCCAAGCGGCGTTGCCGTTCCGTGGGCTTCGACATAGGAGATTGAATCCGGGGTGAATCCCGCCATCCGATGGGCAGCGGCGATCGCGTTTGCTTGGCCTTTCAAACTGGGGGCCGAAAAACTCGCTTTCTGGCCGCCGTCATTGTTGATTCCATAGCCTTTGATCACCGCATAGACACGGTCATTGTCATTGATGGCATCCTGCAGACGTTTCAACACAACCACGCCCGCACCATCGCTGAACAACGTCCCGCTCGCATCTGCATCGAAGGGGCGACAGTGTCCGTCTTTCGAAAAGATGCTGCCGTCTTGGTGAAGGTGTCCCTGGTTTTGTGGGAACGTGATCGAGACACCGCCGGCCAAGGCGACATCGCAGTCGCCCAGCCGAAGCGACTGGCACGCCTGGATCACCGCGACTAGCGACGTGGAGCATGCCGTGTTCACGTTGACCGCTGGGCCTCGAAGATCTAGTGCGTGGGCGACTCGCGTCGCGATGTAGTCCTTTTCGTTGTGAATGCCCAGTTTGAAATCGTCGACCTCAAGAACGACTCGCGGATTGGTCAGCAAATTCTTGGTCAGGTAGGTCGTCGCATAGGTTCCCGCCCAAATTCCGATGCGGTTTTCGGTCTTGCCGGGGATGGCACCGGCGTCTTCCAGTGCCGTCCACGCCAGTTCCATCATGATCCGCTGTTGGGGATCAGTAAGCTCCGCATCGCGCGGCGTCATGCCAAAGAATTTGCGGTCGAAACAATCGGCATCGTCAACAACGCCACGAGCGGCAACGTAGCCAGGATGTGAGGTGACGCTTTCCTTCAAGCCGGAGTCCAATTCGTTTGGCTGAAAGAACCGAATCGATTCACGTCCTTCGATCAGGTTGTTCCAAAACTGCTGCAGATTCGCCGCGCCCGGCATTCGGGCTGCAATTCCGACGATCGCGTATGCAGCTTGGTGGACGGTGTTCGAATCGGTGGTGCCAGAATCGGGTTTGGCTTTTTCGTTTGTCGTACCGGCAAGGTCGACCAGCGATGCGATCGTGGGATGATCGAAAAACTCAGCGGGCGTGATGTTCAATCCGATTTCTTCTGCCGCGCGAGCGATCATCGCAACGGCACGCAGCGAACTGCCGCCCAGGTGCAAGAAGTTGTCTTCAATTCCGACGCGGTCAAGCTGAAGCAGTTCGCACCAAATCTTCGCAAGCTGCTTTTCGACTTCGGTTTTCGGTGCGGCATAATCGGTGCTGACGTCGGGGCGATCCGATGGAGGCAATGGGAATTGGTCTCGGTCCAGTTTTCCTGACGGGGTTTGGGGAAACTGATCAATTTCTACAAACCGCTGCGGGATCATGTACGCCGGCAATCGTTGCTCCAGCGTTTGCCGCATCTGGGAAAGATCAACAGCACCGTTGGTGGATGCGATGACGTATCCGACCAAGCGTTTTTCGCTCGGGATGTCCTCTCGCAGAACCGCAGCCGCTTGAGCCACGTTGGGGTGATCGAGCATCGCGGCGTCGATTTCACCGAGTTCGATCCGGTGGCCATCCAGCTTGATTTGGCTGTCCATGCGGCCGAGGTGATCGATCCGGCCGTCGTCGGTCAATCTGGCCAAATCACCCGTGCGATAGACACGATGACCCTTCCAATCGGTGAATCGCTGTTGGTTCAGCTCGGGCCGATTCCGGTAACCCAACGTCACGCCTTCGCCGGCGATCAGCAGTTCACCGGGATCGCCGGGCAGGCAAAGCGAATCGTTGGGGTCAACGATGAAAATCTGGGTATTAGCGATAGGTCGACCGATCAGGATTCGACTATGATCACGCCCAATTCGCTGGCCGGTCGAATAGACCGTGGTTTCGGTCGGACCGTACAGATTCCAAAGCTCTGTGCCATGGTCCAACAGCTTCATCGCCAGGTCATGTGTCAACGGTTCGCCGGCGGAGACGAACCGCATATCGGCACGATTCGGCAGACCGCCGGACAGCAAGATCCGCCACATGGCCGGCGTCGCCTGCATGAAGTTGACGGCGTACCGATCGATCGCCGCGGTCAGGGCAGTCGCATCCTTGGCGGTCTGTCGATCCACAACGACCAAGCTGCCACCGGCCAACAGCGGCAGAAACATCTCAACGACGCTGATATCGAAAGACAGAGTCGTCGTCGCCAGCAGGCGGTCTTGTTCACCGAACCCTGGCGTCTCCAGCATGCTGGATAACAGGTTCAGCATTGCATGATGTTGAACCATCACGCCCTTGGGTTTCCCGGTCGAACCCGATGTGTAGATGACGTAGGCCACATCGGATTTCAAATCGATCTCGCCAGCCGCGGCAAGCTTCGGCACCGTGTGATTGTCTGCACCGGTGGTCACTGCCGACCAGTCGTCGACGATGGTGGTTTCCACGTCGAACGATCCGATCAAAGTCGCTTGTTGGCGATGCGAAACGATGTGGCCCAGACCGCTGTCTTCGACCATCAGCCGCAGACGATCCGACGGATACTCGGGATCAAGCGGGACGTAGCCCGCACCGGACTTCAAAATGCCTAGCAACAGCGCAGGGGTGTCGACGTCACGATTGCTGCAAAGTCCGACCAAGTCACCGACGCCGACGCCGCGTCGCCGAAGATGAACCGCCAGTTGATCGCTCTTGGTCTTCAGTTGGCGATACGTTTGCGTGTCATCACCGGACAGAACAGCGATCGCGTCGGGTCGGCGTTCACATACTTGATCGATCAGCGCGTGAACGGGAAACTGTGGAACGTCACGAACCGTGGCTGCGTTGATGCGTTGATAGTATTCAGCGGCGCCATTCATGCGTCATCATCGTCGGCAGAATTCGGCGAAAGCTCTCGCCGGAGCGGGGTCCGGGAATGCTCCGTTTGAAAGCTACGTCGGAATCACCTAGCGGTGACCAACGCGCTGCTGCCGAGAAGGAAAGTCGTTTGAAGCGACGATTGCGCGACCGATTATTCGCGATGTTTCAGTTGCACAGATGACGCGGGTTCAAACGGTCGGATGCACCCTGACTGTCTCGCGCGTTAGAGCGGGGCTACCAGATGACGCGACTGGTCCCTTCTGATCGGTTTCCGTCGTTCTTCAACCAGAAGTTCTTCGCGGCGATCCTTCCTGACCTTCTTCTCTGTGCCTTCGTGCCTCTGTGAGAGACATCTGTCTGGGACGGATCTGGGGTTTCGCACGGAGGCACCAAGACACGGAGGTTTGGGGCGGGGGAGGTTCATCCGGGAATCTCTGGCCAGCTTTGACAGCCCAAACTGACAGTTTGATGAGTCCGAAAAGAGAATTGCGGAATCAAGTGAACGAGGAACAGCATTCAGTAATCGCTGTCAAACGCGTTGGTGTCCACGGAGAACGGAGCGACACCCTCGGTCCCAACGAGTCCTGTAAGATTCGGATATCAATTGCCTTCCAGGCCCAGAAGTGCAAGCCAGTTGCAACCAGATCCATTCATTCAATCGCGCCCAAATTGGTTTGGCCAGCCCTGACCGATGATCCGACCAGATCCTTTGCTCCGCTGTTCATAATCGTAATCCCGGTGTCCATGCCGGGTGATCCCTCCTGAAGACGATACCCCACCAGATCTTTCATGGTCGTTAGGCCGATCCCCGTCTCGGTTTGTCCCGGTTGTGTAAACCGCGGATCGCCTACGATTGGCCGAGTGTCGGAAGGGTGAGGATCAATGTTGAAGTACAGGTTGTTGCGGAACACTGTGTTGATTCCGACGGCGTTTCTCCCCCACTGCCCAACGCCTTCGAAGTAGAAAATGTTGTTTTCGAATCGCGAGTTGACTGGGGTGCGTCCGTTGACAAAGACTTCGACATCTAAACCAGCACGAATAAAGTGCGTGTTGTTGTAAACGTGGACGTTCTCCGCCTTCTTCTCTTTCTCGAATCCGTAGAAGTAGATGCCTTCACGGTCATTCTGGCTGATGTTGTACCGAATCACGACATTGCGGGTGGGGCGTTTCATGATTCCGCAGAACCAGTTGTTGTCGTGACTGTAGTTGTACTGAATGAAGGTGTTGATGCAGTTGTAGTCGGCGTCAAAACCACCGCGATCGATCCCGCCTTCGCCTCGGTTCCCGTAGGCTTCGTTGTACTGGATCTTCATGCCGTCAGTGTTGAAGCAAAAAATGCTGTGCCCCGTGCTTTGACGGCTGCTGTTGGCCAGCGTGTTGTTTTCATAGACCGCATCCTTGCTGACCCGAGCGATGACATTGTTCCGTCCGGTCGAATCGACACGGTTGCCCGCGACGTAAACACGTGTCCATAGATTCCGGCTTTCATGACGCCCCGGGAACAAGCGGACTTTTCCACATGACGAGTCATTGCCGATCCCAACACCCCCCACGTTTTCGACGACATTGTTCGTAATACGCAGATCATCGAAGGTCGCGGATCGGAGTTTGCGAATATGGACATGGATTCCCCCACGTCGTTTTCCTGCGACCATTCCGTTGACGTCGTGAACGTGGCAATCGTCGATGTAAACGTGTTGATGCACGCCTTCTGTTTCATCGGCGAGCACATAGATGCCGAACAGATCGCCCTGTTCTTCGGTTGTGCCGTCGGTGTTGGTGATTTCCAATCCGTCGACTTCCCAATAGGAAGGGTTTTTCAGCAAGAGCCCGGCGATGTGTCGCCCCTGAGCATGAATGACCGGACGCCTGCCCTTGCCATAGGCCGTCACACCAATCGGATTCCCGTCGACTCCCTGGCCAGTCGGTGCCAACATTCCAACAAATGTTTGTCCGCGTTTGAGCAGGATACTGTCACCGGGACTCAGTTCAATCGAGCTTACTTCATCGAATTTCCGCTGAGTATCGACTCGGTATTCGGCGGCTTGGCCGATGCTCGATAGCGTTAATACGAAAAGGGAAATGTAGGTGCTCCGATGAATCATTGGTCTGAATTCTGTTGCAGAGATACGGGGTGGATGATTCAATGGGGTGGATCTCTCAAGTCCTTCGAGTCGAGGCTGAATCGCAAGCTGACCGGGGATCTGCGCCGGTCAATTGAGCACATTGGCCAGAGCGAATCCTCCATCACACAGACGCAACCTGAGAATGGCCTCATTGAGTCCAGGGGAAACGATCGTATCGGCGATTATTCGCGATCAGTTGGTAGCCAGCAGCTTTTGAAGTTTGTTGATGGTCAGCGCATGCTCGGGATTGTTCGCCAAGTTGTTCCATTCGTGCGGATCGCTGGCGTGGTCGTACAGTTCCAATGATCCATCTTCGTAACGGATCAATCGAAGACTGCCGTCTTGAACGGCCGCGAAATTTCGCTTGAATGTCAATGCGGGATGATTCCATGGGTGTTTCGGGTTTTTCAACAATGGTTTCAAGCTACGTCCGATCACCTTTTCATTCGGCGGCAAACCACACAGGTCGACCAACGTCGGGTAGATATCAAGTAGGCTGACGACGCGGTCGCACGTCTGCCCCGCACCCATTCCCGGCGCGCTGATAAACAGCGGCGCGACACCGGATCTGTTCCATGGCGTGTGCTTTTGGAAGGTGTTCTTTTCGCCCATGTGATAGCCGTGATCACTCCACAAAACGACGATCGTGTTGTCCTTGTAGGGGCTCGCATCCAGCGCGTCTAAGACTTCGCCGACTTTGGTGTCCGCGAAAGTGATGCTGGCCAGGTAGGCATGGACCATGTTGCGCCACTGATTATTTTCGATCGCCCACTGCGTCCGCGGGTATCCTTCGTTAAGCTGTTCCAATGCGGCCTGTGGCAGGTCGTCGAAATCGTCGGGCCTGTATTCGGGCAGTGTTAGCTTCGCGGCGTCGTACATGTCGAAGTACTTTTTCGGGACGTACCACGGAACATGCGGTCGCAAGAATCCGACCATCAGCATGAACGGCTTTTCATGTGTCTCGTCCAGCCGATCGACGGCCCACCGCGCGGCCAACGAATCGCTCATCTCCGCTTCGTCGTAAGGGTATTCCGCCCAATCCGTCAGCGTCTTGTTGCTGGGGAAGTTGATCTTTGTCCGTTTGCCATCTTCGCCGTGGATGAAATCCCAGTTTCCACGTCCGCCGCTCAGATCAACGCTGCGGGTAGGCACATGACGATGCAGGATCTTTCCGACCGCCATCGTCTCATAACCTCGGTCACCCAAGTAGGTGTGCAGCAATGAGGATCCCATCGCCTCCACACGCTGCTGGACCTCGCTATCCTTCGGTTGCAACTTTGTTGTATTCAAATCGGCAAAGTGAATGCCGCTCATCAAGCTAGCCCGCGACGGACCGCACAGCGGGTACGCACAATACGCTCGCGAGAAATATGTCCCGCGACTGGCCAACCGGTCGATGTTGGGCGTGATGGCTTGCTCGTGACCAGCACAACCGAGCCAGTTGTTCAAATCATCGACCGCGATGAACAGCACGTTCGGATGATCGGTACCTGCGTTTTGCTCCGCGTGGCTGGGCTTGCCAAGGCATGTCAAAAACACAGCCAGCAAAAGCAATTGGGACAGTCGATTCATGTGTCTCATGTGGATGGGGCTCAAAGAGGAATCTGTTGAACGATTCAGGCAGTCCATTCTTGGTGCAACAATCTATCGGGCCAAGCTGGAGCCAACTTGGCTCAGATCAATCGGCTCGATTTCGAGTCGGAGCGCCGGAGAACCTCCTTGAAAGCGATAGACGCGATCTTGCATTGCATCCCGGTCAAACATCGGGTCCGCGTACAGCAACTTCACGGCGTCTTTGCCTGCAACGACCTTCTCGCCACTGACCAAGTCGGTTCCGAGCGGTGAAGCAGGCTTGAAAGCCTTCTTCTGATTTTGTGTGAAACAGAGCGAGTCTCGAATGCGTGGCAGATTGCTGTGATACGGGTAGTTCTTCTTTCCATCACCGCTGAGGAAATATCCCATCTTTTCGCTGGTGTCCGTTGGCGGAAAGAAGATATTCCTTTCGTTCTTGATCGCCTCCTTCACACTGGAACCGCCGATCATCCGTACTTCGCCACGCATGAACATGGGCGTGAAGACAAAGTTGTTGACGATTTCGCAGGCTCCTTTCACGCCAATGCCGCGTTCGGAGTGCGTGATCACGTTTTCTTTGATGATGGTGTAGCTTGGGTTGTCATCCAAACGGATCGTTCCAGCGACGTGGTAGTTGTGGTGCAAGAAGTTCCGCACCAGTCGGTTGTTCTTCCCCATCGCGGATAGGTAGATCGCGTTTCCATCGCCGAGTTTCAGTAGCATGCGTGAGATGTCATTTTGCTCCACGAGGTTTTCTCTGGCATGAAGCAGCGGCAGGAAATGCTCGATTGCGGTCTTCCGTTCGGACCGGAGACCGGCAAGCGTGTACGGCTCGCACTCCTGGGTTCGAATGCTGCTGACCCACGCACGACGGAACGGAGTTCGATTGACCAGGTAGAACTCATGCGGCCGGCAACCGCTGATCACGAGTCCGTTGTACGGCACATCGCGTATCGTATTGTGCGTGATCTGGTTGTGACCGCTTTGCGTGATAAAGATGCCTGCCGAATGCCAATACAACTGGCCAATGTCATGAATGAAGTTGTCCGTCACGACATTGTGGTGATTCACGTCCTTCGTGCCCGGGCCATACCCGCTGAGCACGATGCCGTTTCCGCCCAAGTGCGAAAGGCGGCTGCTTGACAACGTGATCTTTTGGCAATGCAAGTCCAACCGGATACCGGTTCCGCTGCTGTGGCTGATTTCGCATCGGCTGACCACGCAATCCTCCGCGTGCCGAAAACGGATCGCCGCGTTGCCTTTGTCGTACATCTCCCAGTCGTGCTGCAGTCCGCGGTCGCCTTCGACCAAGGTATCACGCAATCCGTGTCGAAACGTCAGCCCCTCGAAACGAAGGTTCTTGGTGAACGGCCCATCTTCTTGCCCTTCGACGCGAATCAACTCCTGCAGGTACGGCGCGATGATCTCCATTTCTTTAACATCGCGATCGGGCCATAGATTCAGCCGCCCTTCGCTGCTGTCGAACACCCATTCGCCGGGTTCATCCAGATAGTCGATGGCGTTTTCGATCCAGTAGGGCTTGGTGGGTTTCGTTGGCTGGTAGGTCGGATCCACCGCCATCCACGCGGTTTTCGTTTTCTCGTCGATCCTGTCCAGCGGAATCAGGTTGTAGATCCAACGTCGTTCGCGCAGAACGATCTCGATGTCCCCCGTGTTTTTCCAGCTTCGCATATCATCGCCGCGATAGGTGATGTCACGATCGAACGGCGCAACCGGTTCACCTTCATAGTCGAGTGCACGGTAGATCTTCTTGCCTTGCATGTTGTAGTCGTTGTCACGCTTGCGATCGGCGTAGAACAGTTCGCCCGACGTGGACCGCTGAAGAAGTCGGTCACGGTCATAGAGGGATTTGATGACCCATTTTCCGTTTGGCATCGAAGGAACATCGGCGAACCACAACTTGCCTTGTGCCGCGACGGCAGTGCCCTCTGGGTCACGGTCACATTTCGTCCACTGAGAGATCGCGACTCCGGCCGAAAACACAGGGTTTTCGCCCGGGAACGCCTTGTACGAGACCGGTGCACCGGGGCGGCCGGAATCGTCTGGACCGAAGACCACCGTTTCGCGAAGCTCGTACGCTCCTCCGCGTATCAGGACGTCCACGCCATCGGTGACTTCACTCGCGGGCGTTTGCTGGGCTTTGATCAATTCCCGCACTTTTCGACGGGCCCCATCAAGTGTCGCCAAAGGTCCATCGTTGCCCTGCGGGTCGGCATAACGGCCCGACCATTGATCGTTACCGTTGACCGCAACGTAAAGAACCGTCTTCGCAGCGAATACCGTCGAGTGCATCATCGCTAGCGAAAGCAGGACGGCGATCACGGGGAAGAAAAATCCTTGGGTTTCGTCCGCCTGTCGCTGTGTTGCGGCACCGGAAATGGTCCAAAGCTGGCTGAATTGGACGTTGGTTTCTCTCATTCTCACAGGTTTCCAGTCACTTGTCGCTACGACGTTGTTCCTTCGCAAACACCTATGATCCCGACGCGAGAGAATTGGGACATGTCGCCCAAAATATTCTTCGGTCAGCCTTCCTCGGGCGAATCGATGACGTCGATGCGTTGGTTCGATCGGATCTGCTTGACCAACGAATCGCTGTCAACGAATCCGTCTGGCACGATGATTTGGCGCAGCTGCGGAAGCTGGACCTGTTGATTGGCGACCAGAGTCTGACAGTCGCTCAGATCCAGCCGCTCCACCTGCAGACCGGACAGGTCGTGAAGAAAGAGAGGGCCCGCTGAGTCGATGGAAAGCGACCTGAACGGAAGAAATCGCAACACGCAGTCATTCGATCCCCAGTCATTCCAGACGACCAATCGGATCGCGGCGTCGCAGCGAAAGTGCAATGACGAACGCTCCGCGTCAAAATTCAATTGAAAGCCGCTATCGTCTGGAAATTCGTTGATATAGCTCAACAATGCCTTCACGACGGGTGTGTAGTCGTCCGCCCCGTAACGGGTTGTATGATCGTAGGCAGCAATGCGTTCGAGCAGGGCACGTCGATTCGGATTCAGTTGATAGGCTTGTTGAAAGCAATGTGTGAGTTGGGAAATCGTAGGACGATCATGCTTGGAAAAATCAAATTCCGGAAACGCTTCGGCAAACAACAAGTAATCGTGCAAACGCGATTGGGGACGCACCGGTGATTGCAATGCACTGTTGAAATTCAATGTGATGCAATCCAAGCTGAACGGTTGCAGCTTCGCATTGTGGCTGTCGGGGTTCAGCTTCAAGGCGGACGCCACCAACTTGCGAGCTTCGCGGACGGTTTCCACGGGGTTGAGATAGATACCAAGCTTTTTGACTTCGCTTGCCGACGTGGCGAGGTCCTTGGCGAGGGCTTCAAGCTGTTGCTCGGAACGCTCTCTTTCGTCCTGATAGATTAACTTGGCGGCGTCGGCTTGGCTTGCGAAGTGCGATGCCCGAGCACGCTGTTGTCGGACGCGTTGAACGGACAGAACACCCAGCACCGAAATCGCCACGATGGCGACCATGCTGACCAAAACGGGGACTTGGTTGCGTGCGACGAACAGCCGAGCTTCTCGAATAAAGCTTGGCTTCTCGGCCAGTGTGGAATAGCCACCCAGGAACTTTGCGATTTCTTGCCGCAGTTCGACGACGCTTGCGTAGCGGTCGTCCGGATCGGGTGATGTCGATTTCAAGACCACCGCTTCCAACGCCTCGGGGATATTGCGTTCCGGATACTTCTTTCGCAGTGATCCGATTTCCGCCCGTTTCGTGGCATCGATTCTTTCGTCCACCGTACCGCAGAAGGGAGCTTGGCCAGTCAAATTTTGATGCAGCACACACCCGAGTGCGAATAGATCGCTGCGAAAATCTTTCGTTGCACCCGGGATCAATTGCTCAGGTGCCATGTAGCCCAGGCTGCCCTTGATTTGTCCGACCAGCGTTGTGTTGCCCAGCGGTGAAAGGGAGGGTGGAAAACCGTTTTCGCCTTCTTCGGTTTCACCCATGACTTTTGCCAGGGCCCAATCGCAAACCAAGACCTCGCCAAACTCATCGGCTTGGATGTTTTCCGGCTTCAGGTCCAAGTGCACCACGCCTTTGGAGTGAGCGTAGGCAACGGCGTCGCACACCTTGACGAATACGTCTAGCAATTCGCGTTGCGGGGAGGGTTCGACGCCGGTGGATCGATCAGCGAGCGTGGAATTTCCTTTCAAGTCCATCACGAAATAGGGACGTCCGTCTTCGTCAACGCCGACATCATGCACCTTGATGATGTTGGGATGATTCAACGACGCGGTCAGCCATGCTTCGTGAATGAACCAGTCATAGAATTCCGGACCGCGGTCGGATCGCAATCGGGCCATCGCAACCCACGACTTGGTTCGTCGATTGAACGTTTTGTAGACATCCTTCACCGCTCCGCTGCCTAGCAACACGGCATCGTCGTAGTGATCTTCCATCGCCGATAGTTCGGTGTACGACGGGCACAAGGTTTCCAAACCGTCGCCGGAGAGATTCACTGCCTCGCGAAAAGCCGAATGCAATCGATAGTCGGGGCGGTAAGGTGGATCGCTGTCAGGTGGGAGCTTCGTCAAGTTTCATTTCCGTCTCGAGTGCACGGATTTCAACGTACAGGCGTTTCTTGACTCGTTTGCGAAGCGTGTAAACCGAAGCGACGGAGAGTCCCGTTGCTGCGGCAATTTCATCGGCACTTTGGCCATCAAGCCCCCGTTGGAACACCTCGACCGCTTGTCCCTGGAAGACCTCTTGAACTCGTTCCATCGCCATGTTGGCAACGTAGGCTTCCCATTCCATTTCAATGCGTTGATCAATCTCCGCCGGTTGGGCGAACGCGTCGATAGGGGTGGGTTCACCAAAAAGACAGATGCGTGATTCACGATTCTTGCGTTTACGAAAATGCGCCATGGCGGCGTTTCGAATGACCGTACTCAACCACGTGCGAAAACGCGATTGGCCAGAATCGTAGGAACGGAGATCGCGCGTGAGCGACAGCCAAATCTGTTGGGCAACATCATCGATGTCATTGTCATCGACGCCCAATTCGTTGAGGATATAGAGGATGAATCGACGGTAGTGATCAAACAGTTGCTCCCAAGCTTGCGCGTCTCCAGCATCGCAGGCGTGTCGCAGCAGCGAGTGGCTTGTTTCACCAGGAAGATTCATTGACTTGCGATGTCGTTGTTGATGCGAAAATCGGATTGGGGATGTTCGATGCCAAACGGTCACGGACGAATGGTTGCATCATAGTGGCACCGTATCTGAAACACGCGCATCGCAAGATAAGACACACCGATTTTCCGTTGGGCAGATCCCATGCCAGCGCCGCGAGAGTCATTTCCGCATCGAACGCGATCGTTTGCAATCCCGCTGGTACGCTCGGTTTCATCAGCCACCTCGTTGTGTGCAGGTTGCACGGGGCGTTTGGTGTCGGCAACAGAGTCGCGCGAAATATCCGATGTGTTTCCGAGGATTTGAGCAGATCTGCGACGCCTCGTCCTCGCCCGTCATAGCAACGGCGTGTTAGGATTATCGTGCTATTCAAACGATTGTCGTTCTGGCCGTACGGCTTGCAGCTTAAGGAATGTGGATTGATGACGCCTCGTCAGGCTTTTGCCGACATTTTTGACGCCATGAATGCGGCCGTGATCGGCCAAGAAGAAGTGGTTCGGCGCATTTTGATCGCCATCTTGGCCGATGGTCACGTCTTGATGGAAGGGTTTCCCGGGACCGCGAAAACGCGATCGGTCAAAACGTTGTCCAAGTTGGTCGACAGCGAATTCGGGCGAATTCAATTCACGCCTGACCTGTTGCCTTCGGACGTCACGGGCGCGGAAATCTATCGTGAACAGACCGGTGAATTTGTTTTTCAGAACGGTCCGATCTTTGGCAACCTGATTCTGGCGGACGAGATCAATCGGGCGCCGGCAAAGGTCCAAGCGGCATTGTTGGAAGCGATGGAAGAACGGCAGGTCACGGTGGCTTCGCAAACCCATCCCTTGCCTGGGCTGTTCATGGTTTTGGCGACGCAGAACCCGATTGAACAAGAAGGCACGTACCCATTGCCCGAAGCCCAGATGGACCGATTCTTGCTTTATGTGCGAGTGGACTATCCGCAAAGCGAAGACGAAACGGCGATCCTGCGATTGGTTCGTGGCGAAAAGTCGGGCGATGGCAAAGCGCCGCCGCCGCCGATTTCGCAAGATGTCGTGTTCGCCGCTCGCAAAGAGGTCAACGCGGTGACGGTCGCGGAACCGGCGGAAAAGTACATCGTCGATCTTGTCATGGCGACACGCCAACCCGATCGGTTTGAAGGGGACTTGCCACGCTGGATTCGGCTGGGTTCCAGCCCGCGTGGAACCATCGCGTTGGATGCGGCCGCCAGGGCGCACGCTTGGCTGGCAGGACAAGATTTCGTGTCGCCCGACGACGTTCGCGCCGTGGCACCGGCATGCCTTGCACACCGAGTCCATTTGACCTACGAAGCGGAAGCCGCCGGCGTGACGCGTCCTCAGGTGATCGAGGCGCTGTTGAAACAAGTCGTCGCGGTTTAATCGTTCGGGGGCAAGCAAAGGCAACCATGGTGAACGATGCGCGAACCACCGTCAGTTTGGACGAACTGATGCAGCTGAAGGCCGACGCCCGAGGGTTTACGTTTTCTCAAACCCAGCCGGCCGGTTCCTTGTTGGCGGGGCGTCATTCGTCACGGATTCGTGGACGCGGTTTGGCGTTCGAAGAACTGCGGCACTATCAACAAGGCGACGACATTCGGCTGATCGATTGGAAAGCGACCGCTCGGATGCGTTCGGCCCAGGTCCGTGTGTACACCGAGGAACGCGAACGACCGACGTTGGTGTTGGTGGACCAGCGGCGACCGATGTTCTTTGGAAGCCGGCGAACGGTAAAATCCGTTGTGGCCGCGGAGATGGCCGCGTTGGCGTCGTGGAAGACGCTTGACAGTGGCGATCGCGTCGGTGGTTTGGTGTTCAACGAAGACCAGATCGTCGAAGTGCGTCCGCACCGCAGCGAATCGCGTTTGTTCCAGCTGTTCGGGCAAGTCGTTTCGATGAACCAGAGGCTTGCCGACGATGGCGATGAAATGCCGAGTGCTGCGGATCAGGTTTCCATCAATGATGTGCTGCGAAAGGCGTGTCAGTTGGCCAAGCATGATCACCTGGTGTTTTTGATCAGTGATTTAGACGGTGCGGACGACCAGACGCGCAGGCTGGCGACCGAATTGGCTTCGCACAACGATGTCATTGTCATCGCCGTCTATGATCCACTGGGAATTCGGCTGACGGGTGCACCTGGGATGTTGGCCAGTGATCGTGGTACGGTTTGGCAGATTCCCGAAGGCCAACGGTTTCACGACGATTTCCGCGAAGCGTTTCAACGTTTGTTGGATCATTGGCGTGACGTTTTCCGATCGCTGCGGATCCCGATCGTTCCGATTTGCACCGCCGATGATGTTGCCGGCCAAGTGCGGGCGATGTTCGGCAGCCGAGGGTACTGATGAACGAAACGTCCACCAGTCTGGATCGCATGCACGACATCCTGCAGCCGGCTGATGTGCCTTGGTGGCCACCGGCACCGGGATGGTACGTCGTCATGGCCTTGATGTCGGCGATCATCGTTTGGGCGATGTTCCGTTGGTGGCAACGGTATCAAGCCGACGCGTATCGACGATCCGCATTGGCGGAACTGAATCATGCGTCAACGGTTGCGGATGTTTCCGCCGTGCTGCGTCGTGCCGCGTTGGCGGTGAATGATCGAACATTGATCGCGGGGCTGTCGGGGACCAACTGGGCACAGTGGCTGGCCGATTCGGCCCCGGTTGCGATGCCGCAGGTGGTCCGAGTCGCGTTGACTCAGGGGATCTACGGCCGGGAATCCGGATCAGACGATGCATTGACGGCGTCGGTGCACTACGCGGAAGATTGGGTCCGTCAGCATACCGCGGTGTCGTCCGCTTCCATGTCGAAGCGTGCCCGGGCGACTCCATTCGATGGAGGGCGCTGACATGTTGTCATGGATGTATCCGTGGGTGTTCTTGCTGTGGCCGCTTCCGTGGCTGGTTCGCCGGCTGTTTCCTCCGGTGAAGACGGTGGTAACCACAGTGAATGTTCCGTTCGGCCGGCGGTTGCAGGAAGCCAACGCTTCGACATCCGCTGGTTCGGTGGACACATGGGGGTGGCCGCGTTGGTTGGTGGCGGTTTCGGTTTGGACGCTGGTGCTGGCGGCCACGGCACGTCCGCAATGGATTTTACCGCCGATCGAAAAAGATCTTCCGGTGCGTGATCTCTTGCTGTTGGTCGATTTGTCGGGATCGATGCAGCAGGAAGACTTTGTCAATGCGACCGGCAAGAAGGTCGATCGTTTGACAGCGGTCAAAGAAGTCTTGGGCGACTTCTTGATGCGACGCAAAGGTGACCGTGTTGGGTTAGTGGTCTTTGGTGACGCAGCTTATCTGCAGGCACCGTTCAGCATCGACTTGGAACTATCGCGACAGTTGCTTGACGAGTGCCAAGTCGGGATGGCGGGGCCACGCACGGCGCTGGGTGATGCGATCGGGTTGGGCGTTCATTTGTTTGATGATAGCGATGCAGCGGCAAAGACCATGATCGCTTTGACCGACGGGAACGATACGAAAAGCCGGGTGCCGCCGGTCGAAGCGGCGCGAGTGGCGAAGCAGCGCGACATCAAAATCTACACCGTTGCGATCGGCGATCCGACGACGGTGGGTGAAGACAAGCTGGACGAGCAGGCACTGCGTGACGTCGCATCGGCAACCGGTGGCGATTACTTCTTCGCTGCTGATCGAACGAATCTGGAATCGATCTATGAAAAGCTGGATCAGATCGAAGTCCGAAAGGTCCGCACGGTCAGCCACAAACCGCGTGTCGATGTCTATTTCGCTGCGGTGGCGGTCGCCTTGCTGATCTTGTTGATCGATCGATTGGTTCGGGCGATGGCGGCGGCGCGACAAACAACGCTGCAACAGGATGCACCGACGATTCGTGTCGATGCGATGACCGGCAAGTTGGAGGTGTCCCAATGATTGCGGCTTGGACCGATTTTCATTTCATTCGACCCTGGGCATTGATGGCCATCCCTTTGGCACTGGCCATCGGTTGGTATTTCCAGCGGTCGGCCGATCCGCTGCGGGGCTGGCGGCAACAAATGGACCGTGGGTTGTTGGATGCGTTGACCCAGAACCAACATGACGTTGCATCGTGGCGACGATATGGATGGCTTGTTATCGCAATCGTCGCATCGCTGGCAGTTGCCGGACCCACTTGGCAACGGATGGCGAACCCATTTGCCAAGGACGCACCGCCGCTGGTGATTCTGTTGTCAGCCAGCGACAGCATGGCGGCGATCGATGTGTCGCCCAATCCGCTGGACCGTGCGAAGATCAAGATCGACGATTTGGCCAATCGCCGCGCCGGTGATCCGCTGGGGCTGATTGCTTACGCCGGATCGGCCCATGTCGTCTTGCCCCCGACCGAAGACACCGCGGTGGTTTCCGATATGGCCGCAGAGGTGTCGCCGGACATCATGCCGGTCCCGGGGAATCGCTTGGATCTGGCGATTCCAGCCGCCGTGGAATTGCTGAACGCTTTTGACGGTGCGGGATCGCTGCTTGTGGTTGCCGATCGAATCGACGTCGACCCTCAAGCCGTTGCCGAATCGCACCAGAAAGCGGGCCGGCCGCTGATCCAGTTTCTGGCGATGTCACCGCCGGGAACCGCTGCCGATCCGTCGATCAAGGACGTCGCCAAAGCATTGAGGGCGACGGTGCAGGTCGATTCTGTCGACGATTCGGACATCGACGCGGTCATCGCGCAATCCAACCGACGATCGGCCGCGACCACCGATGGCCAGACCGAACGTTGGGAAGAATTCGGATACTGGTTGACGCCAGTGATCACGTTGATGGTGGCTTTGGGTTTTCGGCGTCAACAAGCGGCGGGGCGTTGAATCATGGTGCGATGGACATTGATGGTTTTTGCGGGGTTCCTTGGGTCGTCTTGGTTTTTGACCCGGGATCAGCAGGGCCAACGTTTGATGAAAGACAAGAAGTATTCGGTGGCTGCGGAAACCTTTGACGATCCCATGCGTTCGGGCGTCGCTTGGTACCGTGCCGGCGAATTCGAGAAAGCGGTTCAAGCGTTCGCGCGTGTCCGGTCGCCTGAATCCGCCTACAACCGCGGCAATGCTTGGATGCTGTTGGGCAAGTACGACAAGGCAATCGCGTCTTATCAGGAAGCGATCGAACAACGCCCGGATTGGAAAGAAGCCAACGACAACCTGAACATCGCCGAAGCACGCCTGAAGATGACCGATGCGCCCGGCGGTGACATGGGCGACCAGCGTTTGGGGGCGGATAAGATTGTCTTTGACAAAAAGAAGTCCAACGATGGCCAAGACACCGAAGTGGCCGGAAGCCGTGCGACCACCGATGCGAATGTGCAAGCCATCTGGTTGCGACAGGTGCAGACACAGCCCGCGGATTTCTTGAAATCCAAGTTCGCTTATCAACAGGCGTTACGATCGGAGGAGCCATCACCGTGATCCCCAACAGCGTCATTCTTGGTCGCGATTGGCTCGGGTTCACTGCTTTCGCCGCACTCGCCGTGACGGGCCAGTCGTGCGCTTCACAAGACTCGCAGGCGAAAAGTGAATCTGAATCGGTCGTCGTCCACGTACAGACCGATGCACCCGAGCCGAAAGCGTGGGTCGGCCAACGGTTGCCGTTCTTTGTGAAGCTGAAGGCACCGGGGCCGTTCGTTGGTGCGGCCGGGTTTTCCGTCCCCAGCGTTGCACGTGCGTTCATCGTTAAAGTAGGCAGTCCCGTGGTGTCATCGGAAACCGGTGATGACGACCAGGACTGGACGGTCCAGACGCATGAGTTCGCGTTGTTTTCCCAAGCGACGGGGACCGTATCGATTCCCGATATTCAGGTACGATTCAGTTGCCGAAACGGATACACCGGACCGGTCAGCGACCACGTCGAAACATCGCGCGGGATCGATGTCCAGATTCAAACGCCGGACGATTACGACCCCGATGTCTTTATCGTTTCCACCCGTCGCTTGGAAGTCAGCCAGTCTTGGGATCCGCCGCCGGGCGACATTCGGCAAGGCGATCTGATTCGTCGAACGATTCAACAGAGTGCCGATGACGTCGCTGCGATGGCCTTGGCACCGCCGGTGTTGACCGCCCCGGAAAACGTCCGCGTGTACCCGGACGATCCCGCAGTGGACGATGACATGCAGCGCGGCAACTTCACCGGACGTCGCACCGATGTGATCACTTATGTGCCTCGCCAAAGCGTCACGGTCACTTTGCCGGCGGCCAAATACGTTTGGTGGGACCCGGCGCAGAAACAATTCGGTTCGACGACATTGCCGGCGGCCACCTACACCGTTGCAGCCGTCGCGAATGCCACGACCGGTGGCGACGCCGTCAGCGATGAATCGTCCGGCGGTGCGTTCCCACGTTGGTGGGCTTTGGGCCTGATGATCGCGGTGGTCTTGCTTGGCTGCATCGCCGTATTGAAGCGACGGACACTGAAAATCCGCCTGCAACAGTTTTGGTCACGGCTATTTCCGCCGGATCGCGTGGCGGTCGGACGCCTGCGGCGTGCCTGCCGCAACAACGACCCGGTGGCCGCCGAAGCCGCTTGGCAGCAATGGCAAAACACCTTACCTGGCTCGCCGACTGTCACACCCGCATTGCGATCGGCGGTGACCGAACTGCATCGTCGCCGTTATGGAAACGTTGACGATGCGACCTGGGATGGTACCCAACTTAGCCGCGCGGTGGCCGAATACTTGGCTGCAACCAAAGACGACGCCGAAGGCTCGGTTGATGCGTTGCCACCGCTGAATCCGGTCTAGGTGCGGTGTTCGTGGGGCCGACTAGGCTGCTTTTGAAAGCGGGATCTCTTCTTCAGCGGCAACGGGTTTGCGTGCGAACCGCCGCAGCACCACATAGAACACCGGCGTCAGGAACAATCCAAAGATTGTCACGCCCAACATGCCGCTGAAGACGGCCGTGCCCAGCACACGCCGCATTTCGAATCCGGCACCGGTGGCGATCAACAGCGGTATCACGCCCAAGATGAATGAAAATGCGGTCATCAGGATGGGACGCAGCCGCATTCGACAGGCATCCACCGCGGCTTGGAAACGGTCCTTGCCGGCGTCTTCTTCCGCCTTGGCAAACTCCACGATCAGAATGGCATTCTTACAGGCCAGGCCGACCAGAACGATGAAGCCAATCTGGGTCAAGATGTTGTTGTCCATTCCTCGCATCCAGATGCCGACCACCGCGAACAGCAAGCACAACGGCACGATCAAGATGATGGCCAGGGGCAATAGCCAGCTTTCGTATTGGGCGGCCAGTGTCAAGAAGACGAACAGCACGGCCAGCGGGAACAGATAGACGATCGTGTTGCCGGCCTGCTTTTCCTGGTACGCGATTTCCGTCCACGCATAACCAAATCCGGGTGGCAGTTTGGCTGCGGCGATATCCTCCATCGCGGTCAAAGCTTGTCCGGTGCTGAATCCGGGAACGGTCACGCCGTTGATGTCGGCTGCGGGGAACAGATTGAATCGGACCAAACGATCGGGACCCACCACACGTTCGACTTCCACGACCGAGCCCAACGACACCGTCGCGCCCCGTGCGCTTCGGGTACGAAGCCGCAAAATATCCGCCGGATCATCGCGGAATTCAGGTTCGGCCTGTGCCGTCACACGATAGGTGCGTCCCAGGATGTTGAAATCGTTGATGTACGACGACCCCAAGTAGACCTGCAACGCTTCGAAAACGTTGTCGATCGGGATGTCCAACATCTGCGCTTTGGTACGATCGACTTCGGCGCGGATTTGCGGAACGCCCAAGCGATAGTTCGAAAAGACCTGCAGCAAACCCGGATGCCCATTGGCGTCGGCCACCATTGATTGATTCACCTGCTCCAGGGCTTCCAGACCCGCGCCGCTTTGGTCTTGTATGTACATCTTGAATCCGCCGCCACGACCGATACCACGCACCGGGGGCGGAGGAATGATGTAGATCATTGCCTCGTTGATCGCCGAAACCTTCTTCCGCATGTCTGTAGCGATGGCTTCGGCGGTGCGCCCACGCGCTGCGCGATCTTTCGAATCCTCCAGCGGCAGGAAAGTCACCGCGGCATTGGGGCTGATCGTGAATGTTGACCCGTTCAGCCCGACGATGCCGACCGCGTGCGCCACGCCATCAATACCTTTACCGATTTCCGCGACCTGCTGTGTGATCTTGTCCGTCCGCGCCAGCGATGCACCGTCGGGCAAGTTGATGCTGACGATCAGATAGCCTTGATCCTGTTGCGGGATGAAGCCGGATGGCACCAGCGAAAAACTGTATCCGGTTGCAACCAAAAGGCCGCCGTACAAGACCAGCGAAACGAAGGCGGTACGGACCAAACGCGAAACGATGGCTGCATACGCATTGCTGGCCACATCAAAGGTCGCGTTGAACCAGCGAGCCGGAGCCGAAACCACCGCCGAAAACCAGCGGCCGATTCGAGTCTTTCGCACACGCGGGGAATCTTCGTTGGGCTTCAACAGCAACGCACATAACGCCGGCGTCAATGTCAGCGAAACGAACGTGGAAATGGCCGTGCTAATGGAAATCGTCAACGCGAACTGCTGATAGAACTGACCGCTGATGCTGGGGATGAAGATGGTCGGCACGAACACCGCGATCAACACTAACGTTGTCGCGATCAGAGCGGAACCCACCTCGTCCATCGCACGGTGCGCCGCTTCACGAGGCGACATGCCTTCGCGGATCAGTCGTTCGACGTTTTCCACCACCACGATCGCGTCGTCGACGACGATTCCAATGGCCAGCACCAAGCCAAACAATGACAGCGTGTTCAGCGTGACGCCCAATAACTGCATCGCGGCAAACGTACCGACCAATGAAATCGGGATCGCGACGACTGGGATGATCGTCGGACGGAAATGATGCAGGAAAACGAATACCGTCAGCACCACCAAAATCGTGGTGATGAATAGTGTTTGAAAGACTTCGCTGATCGAATCTTCGACGTATTGGGTCGGGTTGTACGCGATACGGTATTCCACGCCCTCGGGAAAGTCCTGGCTTAGGCCATCCATCGTTTTCAGGACTTCCGCCGCGGTGTCGACCGCGTTGGTGCCCGGTCGCTGATAGACCAACACCGCGATCGCCGGCTTTCCGTCCAAGTAGCTCAGTCGCGAATAGTCTTGGGCCCCCAATTCGATCCTGGCGACGTCGCTCAGCCGAGTCACACGACCGTCCTCGCCCCGCTTGACGATGATCTTGCCGAATTCATCGGTGTCTTTCAAACGACCCTGGGTCGTCACATTCAACTGAAACGCGCCCGTGCCGTCGGTCGGCGGTTGGCCGATCACGCCCGCGGCGACTTGGACGTTCTGTTGTCGAATCGCATCCAACACATCGCCTGCGGTCAGGTCGACGTGAGTCATCTTTTCGATGTCCAGCCACACCCGCATCGAATATTCATTGCCGCCGGCAATTCGAATGTCGCCGACACCGTCCAAACGCATCAACGCGTCGCGAACACGCAAGAATGCAAAGTTGCTGATGTACAGGTTGTCGCGACTTTCGTCAGGCGACGTCAGGTGGACCACCATCAGCATGTCGGGGATCTGTTTTCGCGTCGTCACGCCGATTTGGCGCACGGTTTCCGGCAAACGTGCTTCGGCGATCGCCACGCGGTTTTGGACCAGCACCTGCGCGTCGTCCAAGTCGGTCCCCAACTTGAACGTGACCGTCAGTTGCATGGTACCGTCGGCGCTGGACGACGATTCCATGTACAGCATGTCGTCGACGCCGTTCATTTCCTGTTCGATCGGCGTGGCCACCGTGTTGGCGATGACTTCCGGGGTGGCACCGGGATAGCTTGCACGAACAACGATCGTCGGCGGTGCAACATCGGGATACTGCGAAACCGGCAACGAGAAATACGTGATGCCGCCGACCAACAGAATCAGAAACGAAAGCACCGATGCAAAGATCGGCCGATCGATGAAGAAGTGGGGAAACTTCATTTGGAAACACCCCCGTACATCGCCAAGCCTTCACCCGTTTGGGCATCTTCCGGCAAAGGAGTCGGTTCGGGTGAAATCCACTGATCGGGCGTAAGCGGGTCGCTCTTATCTGGCAGCCCGTCTTCGACCACCATGATTTCAACTTCCTCGACGGCGACCTTCATTTTGGGCCGAACCATCAAAAGTCCTTGGATGACCAAAGCTTCGTCGCCTTGCAAGCCTTCGCGAACGACACGCAAGCCATCGGCGATCGGACCTGTGTCGATTGGTCGCCGCTCGATCTTGCCATCGACCACGACGTACACGAATTGGCTGGACTGGTCCGTACCGATTGCGGAATCGGGGATCAGGATCGCCTTGTACGATGCACTGCCGGGAATACGCACACGTGCGAACATGCCGGGAACCAGCGTCCCCGATTCGTTGCGAAAGATACTGCGGGCACGAAGTGTTGCCGTGTTGGCATCAAAGCGGTTGTCGACGAAGTCCATATGGCCTCGGTGCGGAAACCCCGTTTCATCGATCAAGCTAAGGTAGGCGGGGTTCTTCGCGACACGTGAACTTTCACGTCGACCTTGTTGGGCCAAGCGGACATACTTCAACACATCTTGCTCGTGCACATCAAAGGTGCAGTAGATCGGGTCCACCGACGTGATCGTGGTCAGCAACGTGGATGTCGAAGTTCCGCCACTGACCAAGTTGCCTTTGGTCACCAATTCGCTACTGATCCGCCCGGTGACCGGTGCATAGATCTGGGTGTACCCGAGATTCAACCGAGCCGTTTCCACACCCGCTTTGGCGGATTCCACCGACGCCGTGGCAGTGGCGATCGCGGCCTCGGCCGAACTGATTCCCGCTTCGCTGCCCTGGACATCGGCTTCGGCCTGCAGAAACTCGGCTTCACGTTGGTCGACCTCTTCCTGTGAAACCGCATTCTGTCTCTTCAGACTGCGGGCGCGATCGACTCGTGCGGATGCCAATGACAGTTGTGCATCCGATTGGCGTTTCAGTGCTTGGGCTTCTTTCAGTCCCGCTTTTGCTTGCTGCAGTTGCGATTCGGATTCCTGCAATGCCGCCCTGGCGCGACTCAGTTCGGCCTTGAAAGGGCGAGGATCGATGACGAACAGCAGGTCGCCTTCGTTGACGATTTGCCCCTCGTCGAAGTGAATTGATTCCAAGTAGCCGCCGACACGGGCGCGGATCTCAACAAAATTGGTGGCTTCCAGCCGGCCGGTGTATGCGTCCCATTCGACAATCGGTCGTACGACCGGCTTTGCCACGGTCACCGTCGGTGGGGGCATCTCACCCGCCGTCTGTTGCTCGGGCTTGCACCCGAGTGACGCCAATATCGTGATGCCCAGCGATAGGGCCAGCGTTCCGGTGTAGGTAGGTTTCATGATGGTTGAATTCAAAACACGATTCTCGCGTTGAACTTGAATAACGTGGGACCGAATCCCAGGAACATTCACAGGCGACCAAAATGTCGCAGGCTAGGTTCGGTGTAATAGAGTTGCCGGACGTGAATCCGCCAAAATGGGCGGTCAGACAAGGGTCCACCCCACTTGTGGCGGCAGGCGTCCCCGTAAAGATGACCGGAAAATAGTTGTCGCATCAACTATTTGCCGGTACTGTATTTTTACTCAAGGGAGACGACAAGATGAAAGCTGGCGGACTACAGCGTGAATTGAAGCGGAAGACTCCGTTTGATTCTGCACAACAAGAGGCCAATCTGAATGTCATTCGGACGGCCGACCAGATGATCAATCGTTGTGGCAAATTCTTTCGCGATTACGGTTTGACCACTTCGCAGTACAACGTGCTTCGGATTTTGCGGAACGAGGGTGCCGCACTTCCCTCGCTGGAGATCGGGCAGCGGATGGTCCAAACCGTTCCGGCGATCACGGGGTTGATCGATCGGCTGGAAAAACAAGATTTGGTCGTTCGGCGTCGCTGTGATCAGGACCGTCGGGTGGTCTATGTCCAGATCACCGCGGCCGGTAAGCGGTTGCTACGAAAGATCGATGCGCCGCTGATCGACTTGCATCACCAAATCAGCGGCACTCTGACGAAGGCCGAACTCAAGCAAGTCAGCCGTTTGATGGAAAAGGTTCGCGCCGCCCTGGAAGCATCTGACCAGTGATCGGTGAAAAAACGGCGTTACGTGATTGAGAAGCCTTTGTTCAGTCGTCCAAAGTGACCTCGGCACAGGTTTCTTCGCTTTCCCAAAGTCGCACCATGTAGGCCGACGCTCCGGTACCGTCCAGGATCTTGGGGCAAACCTGTTCCAACAAGTACTTGGCCATGTTTTCCGCGGTCGGGTTGTACGGCAATTCGTAGATCCGGTGCGGCTTGGACGATCGAATCGCCTGCAATGCGTTCTCGTCTTGGTCCCACAACACGAACGCGTGATCCCAGTTGTCGTCCAACCAACCCTTGCAGACATTCTTGAGCGCCTTGAAATCCATGATCCGGCCGATCGAATCTTGTTCTTCGCCCGTCAAATGAAATTCGACGACGTAATTGTGGCCGTGCAGGTTTTGGCATTTCCCTTCGTGCCCCAGCAATCGGTGTCCGGCACAAAAGGTGAATCGTCGGCTGATGCGGATCGCCACGGGCTTGAATCGGGGGTAAAAGTGGAATCGGGAATCGTTCCGACGCGAATTGCGGAACGCGGAAAACTGTAGAAAATCATGTCACCTCGGTGGCCGGTCCGTCGAGTGGGGTGGACGTCGAACGATGCACCTTGATCAAAGTTCAAGCAATGCTGTGGGCCGGGTGGGGGCGACGTTGATACCATAGCCGGCGGTCAAAAACGTCCGCGATCATTGCCCCGAATCATTGACTTTGGTCGCCGCGTCGGGTGTTTTGGTAACGGTGATTGTCGCTCCCAAAAATTTGACCGATGAGTCCCACGTGTTGTCCACGGCACGTTTCAAACCTTTTGCGAAGCAAGACGCATGACGGACCCCAAGGACGGTCACGACGACGAGCTGGACCCCGAATCGTCGGCTTCGCCGTTGCCCGAGCAGGATCAGGATTCCCCGGTTCCGGCCAAAGACATGGCTTCGCAGGGCGACCTCGAAGATGGCGACCAATTGGTCGCTGATGTGTCCGGCGGGCAAACCGAAGACCTGCCAACAGAGGAAGCGGCTGGCGACCAGAGCGTTGCCGGATTCGAACTGACGTCCGACGATGAAGTGACTGCTGACGATGAAGTGACTGCTGACGATGAAGTGACTGCTGACGATGAAGTGACTGCTGACGATGAAGTGACTGCTGACGATGAAGTGACTGCCGACGACGGGCACGAAGCCGATGACGAGATGGAGGAGGAGTTTTCGCTGGAAGACTTGGGTGCCGCCTACGCCAAAGCGGCGGCGGCACACGACCCCGACGCCTTTGTCGATCCTGAAACTCTGGAATCCGATCCCGACGATGACGCGATCGATGGCGGTGAAGTCGAAACCACCGATGAAGAATCCGGACCCGCGGATTCCGCTGGCGATTCCCAGGACTTTGCGGATCCGGTCACCCCGGAATCCATCGTCGAAGCCGTCTTGTTTGTCGGGCACCCCAAGAACGAACCGGTCACGTTGGAGCGGATCGCGTCCCTGATGCGCGACTTTACCCCCGACGAAGTTCGCGAGGTGATCGACCGGCTGAATCAGTCCTATCGTGATGCGGGCCAGGCTTTGCGGGTTGTTCCCGATCAGCACGGATTCAAGCTGACGATTGCACCGGAGGTGGAAACGGTTCGCCGATCATTCCTGGGAAAAGTTCGCGAAGCGCGATTGAATCAAGCGATGATCGAAGTATTGGCGTTGGTCGCCTATCAACCGGGAATTTCCGTCCACAAGGTCAACGACCAAAGGGGCAAAGATTCGGGCGCGCTTCTGAACCAATTGGTCCGACGACGGTTGCTGGAATTGACCCGAGCCCGCGACGAGGAAACAGGAAAGATGACCAATTTCTACCAGCCGACCGAGCGGATGATGGTGCTGTTCGGCTTGGAAAGCCTGGAAGACTTGCCGCATGTTGAAGAAGGCTTTGCCAGCTAACAGCTTTGCCAGCTAACAGCTTTGCCAGCTAACAGCTTTGCCAACTAACCATGAGCGTGTCCGGTAGGACCAGAGGCTTTCAGTCGCTTTCGCATTCGGCGTCATCGTCCTGGGACCGCGGTCCGGTGAACTTCGCCACGGTACGCAGCAGCGCTTGCGCGTCGATCGGTTTGCTTAGATAGTCATCGCAACCAAACTGCAGCGACTTTCGCATGTCACCCTGCATCGCGTCGGCGGTCAGTGCGATGATGGGCCGATCGAATCCCATTTCTCGCAAACGTCGCGCGGTTTGGTATCCGTCCAGACGCGGCATCTGCATGTCCAACAAGATTAGGTCGGGCAGCGGCCCCTGTTCCATCAATGATTCGACCAATTCCACGGCTTCCTGGCCGTCTTCGGCTTCGCGAACGGTCGCGCCACACCGGGTCAGCAAACGCCGGCTGAGGTATCGAATGTCGCGACGATCATCCACGACCAAGACATAGCAATCCAGTTCCGGTGGCGCGTCGTCCTTTTCTTCCAACACCGCTTGCTGGGCGACGTCACGGCCATCGATCCAAGGGACATCGTCAACGTCGCCGATCGCAACGGTGCACACAAAGGTGCTGCCTTTTTCAATCTCCGAATCGACTTTGATCGTGCCGCCCAAGATCCCGGCCAAACGGCGACTGATGGTCAGACCCAGGCCGGTCCCGCCGAATTGACGATTGACCGACGCGTCGCCTTGAGTGAACGGGCGAAACAGTTTCTGTAGCTGTTCATCGGACATCCCGATGCCGGAGTCCTCGATTTCGATCTGCAGCAAGTCTTCACCGGATTCGTCGTGGCTGACGGCGATTTCGACGCCGCCCTCCTGGGTGAACTTGATCGCATTGCCGACCAGATTGATCAGCACTTGTTTCAGTCGCCGCGGATCCGATTCGATCTTCTCGGGAACTTTGCCGTCATAGCGGACGTCCAGAGACAGCCCCTTTTCCTTGGCGCGGACGTTCATGATGGAACGCACGTCTTCGATCAGATGCACGACGGAGAATTTCTCCCGGCTGACTTCCATTTTGCCGGCTTCGATCTTCGACAAGTCAAGAATGTCGTTGATGATGTCCAACAGGAAGTTGCCGTTGCGAACAATCGTGCCCAGCAATTCATCCAATTCGTCGCTATCGGATTGCTGGCGTGCCAGGTCTGCGTAACCCAAGATCGCCGTCATGGGAGTGCGAATTTCATGGCTCATGTTGGCAATGAATTCGCTCTTGGCCGCGTTGGCTTGTTCGGCCATGCGACGTGCGTCATGCAGTGACGTTTCGTATTCGTGGCGTTCGGTCACGTCGCTGCCGTTCAGCACGACAAACAAGACTTCGCCTTCCTCGTCCAACGCCGGCGTCAAAACCAGGTCGATGTAGTGCGGTCGGCCGCTTCGATCGAACAGCCGGAATTCTTGGTGGAACGTTTGTCCGCCCAGCACGCTGTGGAATTCTTGGCGCAGCAGCCGGTGGACTTCGACTTGTTGCGACCACCACGGCAGATTCCATAATCGTTTGCCGACGATTTCGTCTTTCCCAAATCCGTAACGTGTCAGCGTCGCATCGTTGATGTCGGTCAGCATGCCGTCGGTGCTGACGATCCCGGTGAAGAAGTACGATTGATCGAACAGCACTCGCAATTTTGCATTGGCTTCCCTTAACACCTGTTCGGCGCGGTAGCGAGCACTAATGTCCACGCCGGATGGGATGACAAATTCGACGTCTCCGGCGGCGTTGCGGACCGGGGCCAACATGAAGTCGATCATCAGTGGTTCGCCGCTGTGATGAAACAGCCCGATGTCGAAGCGAACCGTTTGCCCGGACAACGCCTGTTGGACCGCAAATTCAATCTTTTCGGCGACGTTGGGGTCGTAGTTCCACCACGGCGACGATGCGAACGCTTTGCCGATCACATCATCACGTTGCAGCCCGGCAATGGCCAGCGAACGGTCGTCGACCTCCAATAAAACGCCCTGTGAATCGATCACGCCGACCAGTCCCAACTGGTTGTTGATGACGCGACGCAAATGAGCTTCGCGATCGATCAGTTGGGCTTCGGCATGCGCACGTTCCAGTCGCAAACACAACCGGTTGCAGGTTTCCTGCAACAAGGACGTTTCGTTAGCGGTCCATTGATGGGGCGTCTGTTTGATCGCGGCAATGACGAACTTCAAACCGTTGCTATCGACATAGGACGAATCCACCAGCGATCGGATGTCCAGCGATTCAAAGTGTTCGACCAAGCGGGGATCACGATCGCCGTCGCGGACGTCGTTCAGGACCACTTGTTCGCCATGACGCAGTCGATCGCATTCATCCGGCGTGTGAAAGTCAGAGATGCGGTATTGGCCCACGGCAGATTCATCGAACTCCGCCGGATGCGTCTGGTGGTCGTGGATCACCGTACTGACCAATGCGTCCGGATCCACCTCGGTCAACAAGCATCGCGACAGCCCCAGGTAATCCGCCAAGCGGGCGGTGGTCGCCCGCATCAATTCGGCGGGATCCTGTAGCCGAGTGAATTCCAATTGCAGGGAAGCTTGAAACGCCAAATCCAGTTCGCGCTGTTTCCGGCTGCTAATGTCCGCCGCCACGCCCATCATCGCGCGGGGGTTGCCTTCGCCGTCACGCATCACGACCGCTTGGCCGAACACCCAGACGTATCGTCCGTCACCGCGCAGCATACGAATTTCCACCTCGTACTGTTCCGCGGCGCCCGACAATGCGGCTTCGATCTGCTCGCGCGCCATTGCACGATCGCTTGGATGAATCAAGTCGATGAAACCGTTCAGCGTTTCATCGAACTCGTTATCGCGATAACGCAACGTGTCATACAGCGATCGAGACCAAGTCACACGATCGCTTGCGATGTCCCATTCCCAAGCACCTAGATGACCGGCCTGGAGTGCCAGGTCCAGTTTCCGTTGACCTTCGGCAAGCGCCGTTTCATTGCGTTTGCGTTCGGTGATGTCGGTAACGATGACGTGGCACCCGTCGACGACGCCGGAGCTGTCCCGTTGCGGGACGTAGTTGACTTGATAGTAATTGTCGCTGGTAAACCGATGGCCGGAAAATTGCAGGTCGACGGTATGGGTTTCACCCGCCAAGCCACGAAGCAAATGGGGGCGGACCGTTTCGTAGTTTTCCGGTCCCACCACGTCGATGACTTTTTGACCGATGATGGCCTGGCGGTCTCGGCCGAACTGGTTCGCATAGGCTTTGTTGACAAAGCGATAACGTTCATCGGTGTCGACCAGAATGATCATCGGTGGGATCGCGTCGGTGATCGTCCGCAATTGGTTTTCACGTTCACGCAGTTCACGTTGACGCTCGTGCAATTCCGAAACGTCATGGAACGTGACCACAATGCCGGGTTTTCCGGCAGCCGCGGATTCGTGCAACAACACCCGACGCACAAACCACCGGCCGTTGTCTGCTTCGATTAAATCATCGGTGGGTGGCTTTCCGACCAAAGATCCCACATCCGGAATGTCCGGCATCTGTTGGACTTTGGCCCGGAATCCCAGCAGCGACCGACCGACGTCGCTGGGCAGCAGGTCATAAATCATCCTGGCCGCTTCGGTATAACTGCGGATGACAAAGTCACCGTCCAGGAAGATCGCGGCGATTTGTGAACTGGCCAACAGAGCCTGCAGGTCGTTCTTTGCAGTGGCCAGTTGTTGCAGCGTGGTTTCAACTTCTTCCTTCGAAGCTTCCAATTCTTCGTTCGCTGCCTGCATTTCCTCGTTCAACGAGCGCAGTTCTTCATTGGATGCCGTCAGGTCTTCGTTGGAAGATTCCAGTTGTTGGACGGTCAGTTCCAGTTCCGAACGCGTGCGGTCGACTTCCTGTTCCAGCTGTTCGACCAAGGCATGCGAATCATCTTTGTGCGATGGATGTCCGCTGATTAACGGCCCCATGTCTTCAAAGACCACCATGTACAGATGATCGTCGTCACCGGGCGATGGCATGGGCTGGACCGTCAGCCGAACTGCACGAATCCCGTCGGTTTGACGGATCCGCAGATCCTGGCGCACGACCTTGTCCTTACGCTCGGACGCTTCGCGAAACGCGGTCCGCAATCCATTGCGTAATCCCGTCCGCACCAGCTTGATCGCGTCATTGCGAAATGGGCCACTGGGGATTTCCAAATAGGGATCCAGTTTCGATGAACCGGCGACCATTTGGCCGTCGCCGTTGATGACGATCCAGCGAGGCGAAAATTCGTCGATGATGATGCGTTGGGCGAATCGATCGATATCCGAGTCGGATGCCGGTTGATGATTGTTGTCGGAAATGGCGTTGGACGATGGACTATGGGATATGAATCGAGGCATCGGATCAGCCGAAGCCGGGCGTCGTTGGGAGATTCGCTGGCGTTGATCCACGACGCGGAACAGGTCTTGATGATTGCCCAGACTTTCGCTGGTGCCCAGCAGCAAGAATCCTTTGGGACGCAAAGCGAAATGGAACAGCGGGATGACCTTTTGCTGCAGATGCGGACCGAAATAGATCAGCACGTTGCGGCACGAAATCAAATCAATTCGCGAAAACGGTGGGTCCGCAATCAAGTCGTGATAGGTGAAGACGCACAGGTCACGTAGCAGTTTGTTGACTTCGTAATGGTCGGACTTTTTCGTGAAGTATCGTTGCAGCAACGGGCCGGGGACTTCCGAAGCGATCGACAGGGGATAGTGTCCTTGACGTGCCAGCGCCAGCGATTTGCGGTCGATATCCGTTGCAAAAATCTGAATTTCAAAATCCAGCTGGTGAAGTCGACGGTGTTCGGCCAAGACGATGGCGATCGAATAAGCTTCTTGGCCGCTGGCGCAACCCGGCACCCAAACTCGCAACGTGTTGTCGTTCAATGATTCGACCAGAGCCGGACTGACTTCGTCGCGTAGCACATCGAACGCGTCAGGATCGCGAAAGAACGATGTCACGTTGACCAACAATTCGCGAAACAAGTGGTCCGTTTCGTCTCGATCGGACTGGACCAAGTCCAAATAGGCTTCGGCGTTGGCGACTTTGCGGACTTGCATGCGACGCGCAATCCGTCGCATCACGGTGGATTGTTTGTAGTGACGAAAGTCGTGATCGGTCTGCTTTCGCAAGACTTCGCACAAGTCATCGATGACCTGGCGAATGTCACGAGCCACGACCGCACTTAACCCATCGGTTGACTCCCCGTCCTCGGCATCTGTGTCGGGCAACGAATGGGTGGCCGGACGACAGACCGCTGATGGGACTTCTTTTGCCGCGATTACTTCGTCAGGTCGGAACCGGTCCAAGATACGCTCGACTTTGTCGGCGATCGCCGCTGACTTGGGCGATTCGACCATCGTCGTGTGCCCGGCATCGGACCAATGTGCCAAAGCATCGACACCGTCGTTGCCACGTCCGGACAGCAACACGCCAACCAGTGGTCCTTTCCACATGCATTGCACGGCATCAAAGGATTGGTTGATCGGGTCGTCACATGGATCGCCTGGAACGAAGGCGACGCAATCGTCATCACCGCGGTCGCCCAATGTCACCGGATCGACCGATCGCAACGACTGCAGACGCAAAGGACAGCCCGGCGGCGACAAATAGACCGTGCCAGGACGGACCAAGGTTTCACCGTCGATCAACGCCACCGGAATCGGACAGACGGCTTGCATCCCGGCGACGTCCCAGGGCACCGTGGTGTCCCCCCCACTGATCACCACCAAAAACGTTTCGTGGCACTGTACATCCACCGCCGCCAACATCTCCTTCAGCGAATCAACCGAACCTTCCGCCGCGCCGATGGCGACCAGAGTTCCGTCGACCGATCGGCGAAGCAGGTTTGCGGTTTCGTCGGCTTTGGTCATGGAAGGACGATCGATCCGATCGAGGAAAGGTGGTGGAGAGTCGATGTGCAGGCGTGTCGGACAATCAGCGATGTTGGGAGATGGCTTTTCAAGTTAACTCTTGCGATGCCGCCGTAGCGTATTCAAAAATCCGGGCTGTAATTCAAAACCGTCGCTGGATTTGTGCACTCCATCGTTACGTAACCCGAAGGAATTTGGGCGACCCGAATGATCTGCACAGATTCAATTGGTACACCTGTTTAACTGGTACACCTTGCGCGTTGCCATCCAAGTCGGCGGTGACCACGATCGCGAAACGGATGCCAAAATGGCTGCAAACCCACGCACATTTCTGGTGCGGATTCGTCGGCCGGCACCGCCCAATGGTTCGTCGTTTTGCGGACCGCCCAGTGTATCGGTCGCAGTCGGGAATCGAAGGGTGAAAAGCGATCAAACGCGATCGCCATATTTGCAGCCAACTTGGTCGATCAGCGGCCAGTCCGCATCGCCCCACGGTGCTTGGCTATCTGCTTTGGCAAGCGATCCGATCCGGCTTGTCCGGAAACTAGTCTGGTTGGGGGCCAACGCGTTATCCGCGATGATCGAAAAAACACAGCCTTCACTGCCTGATACGAATTGCCCACTGATCGATGTACTCGGAATCTGCTGGAACCCGCAAAACACTTGGTGATGTCGACGTTCTTTACCACGACGGCATTTACCACCTGTTCCATCTGGTGCTTCCCAACCACGACTTTATTGCCCACGCGGTCAGCGACAATTGTCTGCAATGGCGACGGGTCGAAAACGCGTTGTTCCTGGGCGACCCGGGTGGCTGGGACGATTCGATGTTGTGGACGATTCACGTCACACCCGATCCGCACAAACCGGGTTCGTGGCGGATGTTTTACACAGGTCTGTCACGACGTGATCAGGGGTCCAAGCAACGCATTGGGATGGCCGTCAGTGATGATTTGTACGACTGGACCAAGGCCCCGGTGAATTGGAAAGACCGTCGCAGCCCTTTGCCGTATGACTTGCCAGGCCGTCCACCCCAACCACCGTTCTCTTACGATCCGGACAGTTGTTTTCCGCTGGACCCCGACCCGCAGTATTACGAAAGCGATGTTTGCGAAGGCCGTCATTGGATTTCATGGCGAGATCCGTTCTTTTATCAAGACGAAGAACACCGATGGTTGTTGGCCGCCGGCCGAATCAAAGACGGGCCGGTGGTCCGTCGCGGTTGCGTGGCGCGAATGGAAGAGGTCGCGCCGAATCACTTCGAAGCTCGACCGCCGCTGTACCACCCGGGACTGTACGACGACGTCGAAGTTCCCAATTTGATCAAGATCGACGGCGAATACTACTTGATCGGCAGCCTTCGCGAAGACGCGAAAATTCGATACTGGCACACGCGTGACGTCGACGCACCATGGCGCAGCTATGCCGATAACGTCTTGTTGGCCTCCGGAAACTATGCCGGACGTGTTTGTGCCGACGACGAAGGCTATTTGTTGTTCAGCTTCTTTACACCCGGCGGCGTGGACCGGGTCACATTCAACTTGATGCCACCGCCGAAGCGTTTGGTGCGGCGTCCGACCGGGCACCTGGAAGTTCGGTCCTTCGAACGCTTTGACGAATTCGTTGACGGCAAGATTGACACATCACAAGTGCAGGTGCTGGATGCGGGGCGTGAATCGAACGTCGAATGTCGGCAGTCCGGCGGGCTGATGTGCGAATGCTTGTCAGGCTTTCAAGGCTTTGTCTTGCCGCAAAACGTCGGCTGCTTCCGTTTGGACGCGGAATTGGAGATGTTGGACAGTGGAAAGTGCGGGATCCTGTTTCGAATCGATCGAGACACTCGTGACGGATATTACTTGTCGCTGGATCTGTTCAAAGGCGTCGCGCAGTTTCGATCTTGGGGCAGCAACGGCGAAGGCAGCGGCGAAGAAATGATGCGTTTTGATTCGTTGCAAAGCGGATATTGGCAAAACGAAACGCCGGGCAAAGCAAAGGTGCGTCTGTTGGCCTTTGGCAGTTACTTGGAATTCAGCATCGGCGACAAAGTTGTTCTGTCTTTGGCCGACAAAGCTTTTTCCAAAGGCGCGGTCGGCTTCTATATCGAAAGCGGGCAATTGTTGGTCGACCACCTGCGCGTGGACAAACTGACGCCGCCGCTGCAGACCGATGAACATTTGGCCAACGGTTAGTTACGCCTGGCGTTTGCGTCGGGAATCGCCTTGCGACACGGTCGGCGGATCGGCCGCGACTGCAAATTTGGCACCGGCGCGCCGCGTGCACCAAGGTTGCGACACGTTTGACGAATGACAACGTGAAGCATTCGATTTGTCCGCACCGAAGATCTGGCCATCCGCCATGAGCACTGCAACGTCCACCCCGCAACACCAGTATCACCACGAATATCCGACCGGTGGCCTGATGCCGCCCACTGAAACGCATTCGATCGTGATCGGGTACGTCGTTTGGCTGTTCGGCTTTTTCGGTGCCCACCGATTCTACTATGGCAAACAGATCTCCGGCACGATCTGGTTCTTCACGCTGGGCTTGTGTGGAATCGGCTGGCTGATTGACTTGCTGTTGATCCCTGGGATGGACCGTCGCGCGACGATGCGATTCGCGACCGGACCGTTTGACTACACAGTTGCGTGGATTCTGCTGACCTTCTTGGGCGTGTTCGGTGTCCACCGTTTCTATATGGGGAAATGGGTCACCGGTGCCATCTATCTGTTGACCGGTGGCCTGCTGGGAATCGGTTGGCTGTATGACCTTTGGACACTGAACGAACAAGTGGATTCGGCAAACCGACGTTTTTGAAGTGATTGCCAGTTGAAGGTGTTGTCGGGGCCCAAGCCGCGGAGCGGCGATAGATCCCTGCCGGCCTTCCAGGCCTTTCAGGGCGAGTGTCAGTTGAGGGCTTTGTCGGGTCCCAAGCCGCGGAGCGGCGATAGATTCCTGCCGGCGGCGCCAGCCGCCGGTATGGAAGCCCATGAGTACCAGTCCCGAAGGGACGGCAGCGTTAGAATTCTGGCATGTCCTCCTCAACCAGGAGATCAGCTTGCCGGGCACCCACCATCAGCTGCTGTATCACTTCGTCTTCAGCACCAAGAATCGGCGACCGTACCTGCAACCGGAAACGAAGGATAAGGTTTTTGAATATCTCGGTGGAACCGCACGAGGACTCGGTGGAGTTCCGATTCGAGTCGGCGGACATGTTGATCACGTGCACCTGCTGGTCAAGCTAACCACCAAACACTGCATCGCCGACTTCAAAGGAGTCGTTCCAAGATGAGTATGTGCGATTCTTGCGGAGGCATGGGATCGAGTACGATCCTCGTTACCTTTGGGATTGACCGGAAAGAATGCTATCGACCCTTCGGGTCTGGGTTGATGGCGGGGCTTTCGGATCCGGTGGCTTTCGCCACCGGCAGGAGGCTGTCGGCCCTCCGGGCCTATTACCAGGGCGAATTCCAGTTGAAGCGATTGCCGGTGTTGTTGAAGGGCCGCTGAGCGAAGCGGCCAATGTGTTGATGGGCCACCTTGCGGTGTGTCTGTTTTACAATGGTCGATCGATGGGACCTGACGAACGTTTGAGGATCCCATTCCCGCCGGTCTGTCCTGCCCTTGTATCAATTGGCACCGCCCAATGTTGTCGACGCTTCGTTTGTTTGTTGCGCACTTTGTGCTGTTGTTGTGCTTCCTTTCAACGGGCGTTTGCCGGGCCGCGGATGAGCCGGCGGGATCCACTGGCCAGACCGAATCATCGCCCGGGGATGACTTGGTCCACCAATACTTCGCCGAACAAACCAAACAGATTCGTGATCAATGCTTGTCCGATGTCCACACGCTGAAGGAATGGACTCAGCGTCGTGAAATCTATCGATCACAGTTGCTGGACATGCTGGGGCTGAATCCTCTGCCGCCCCGTGGCGATCTTCAAACGACGGTGACGGGCCAGGTTCAGCGCGAAGGCGTTGTGGTTGAAAAGATCCATTTTCAATCTTTGCCTGGCCTGTATGTCACGGGAAACCTTTACCGCCCCGCCGAAGTGGACCAACCCCTGCCCGCCATTTTGTACGTGTGTGGCCACGGTAAGGTCGTCGAAGACGGCGTCAGCTATGGCAACAAGGTCCACTATCAACATCACGGTGCATGGTTCGCACGCAACGGCTATGTGTGCCTGGTTATCGACACGATACAGCTGGGCGAAATCGAAGGCACCCACCATGGCACCTATCGCAAGAAGATGTGGTGGTGGAACAATCGGGGGTACACGCCCGCCGGAGTCGAAGCGTGGAACTGCCTGCGCGCGGTCGACTTGCTGCAATCACGCGACGACGTGGACTCCGAACGCATCGGCGTGACCGGACGCAGCGGCGGTGGCGTCTATTCGTGGTGGTCCGCGGCAATCGACCCACGCATTAAGGTCGCCGTTCCCGTCGCCGGTATCACGAACATGAAGAATCACGTGGTCGACGGTTGCGTCAGCGGTCACTGTGACTGCATGTACATGGTCAACACACACCGTTGGGATTTTGCCAAGGTCGCGGCGTTGGTGGCTCCTCGGCCATTGTTGATCTCCAACACCGATCGTGACAGCATCTTTCCGCTCGACGGCGTCGTCGATTTGCATTCTCAGGTCAGGGACGTCTACGCGTTGTATGACGCCGAACCGAATCTGGGATTGCAGATCACATCGGGGCCTCACCAGGACACTCAAGAGTTACGCGTTCACGCGTTTCGCTGGTTCAACAAGTATTTGCGCGATGATGAATCGTTGATCGAATCGGTTGCCCGTCCATTGTTCACGCCCCAGGAATTGAAAGTCTTCGATCGTCTTCCAGGTGATCAACGAGTGACGACGATCCATGAGATCTTTGTCCCACAGGCGTCCGCGAACCAGACCATCGATGGTCTGGATGATTTATCGAACAAAGTGCGAAAGCTTCGTGAGATGACCTTCGCGGGATGGCCGGATGGTGGTGACGATCCCGCGCCGCTGACATTACTGCGAACGGTTCAGCATTCTGGGGTCGAAGTGGACTTTCTCGAATATCACAGCCAGTCGCCGTATCGCTTGCCGATGATCTTGGTGCGTCCCACGGATCCGAGTCGCGGAACCCAATCGTCGGTCGATGTGCATGTTTTGAATGATGAGGGCTGGCAGAGCACGTTTGTCGATTTCAGCTGGAATCGGATCCATGAGTCCACCGCCGCCGAACTGGTCAAAGCACTTCCGGGTGCTCTGGCTGATTCAAAGCGATCAATACTGAAGCAGCCAACTCTGTTTGTTGCACCGCGTGGCGTGGGGCCGACGCAGTGGACACGCGACGAACGTCCGCGGACGCACATCCGCCGACGTTTCATGCTGCTGGGTCAGACCGCCGCGGGAATGCAAATCTATGATGTGATTCGTGCACTCCGGTCCGTGCAAAACATGGACAGTCTTTCGGCGGAGAAAGGGCCCATCGTCGTTCACGGCCAAGGCGATGCCGCTTTCTGGGTGCTGTGGGCGTCTCTGTTTGTCGATGACATCGACGAACTTCGTCTCCGCGATTTGCCTTCATCCAATCGCCAAGCACCCGATCTGTTGAACGTCAGCCGGGTCGTGCGATTGCCCCAAGTCATCGAGATGGTGCAACAGCGAGTCGGAGACGTGCGTATCAGCGGACAATGAATTAAGCCACACCCTTGGTCGCGGATCCGGCGGCTTTCGCCACCGGCAGGAGGATGCCGGCCTTCCAGGCCTTTCAGGGCGAGTGTCAGTTGAGGGCTTTGTCGGGTCCCAAGCCGCGAAGCGGCGACAGATTCCTGCCGGCGGCGCCAGCCGCCGGTATGGAAGCCCATGAGTACCAGTCCCGAAGGGACGGCAGCGTTAGAATTCTGGCATGTCCTCCTCAACCAGGAGATCAGCTTGCCGGGCACCCACCATCAGCTGCTGTATCACTTCGTCTTCAGCACCAAGAATCGGCGACCGTACCTGCAACCAGAAATGAAGGATAAGATTTTTGAATATCTCGGTGGAACCGCACGAGGACTCGGTGGAGTTCCGATTCGAGTCGGCGGACATGTTGATCACGTGCACCTGCTGGTCAAGCTAACCACCAAACACTGCATCGCCGACTTCAAAGGAGTCGTTCGAGGACGAGTATGTGCGATTCTTGCAGAGGCATGGGATCGAGTACGATCCTCGTTACCTTTGGGATTGACCGGAAAGAATGCTATCGACCCTTCGGGTCTGGATTGATGGCGGGGCTTTCGGATCCGGTGGCTTTCGCCACCGGCAGCCTGCTGCCGGCCCTCCGGGTCTTTCAGGGCGAGTGCCATGTCACACCCCGAACCCAAAGGTTAGAGAAATCAATGCGGCCGAGAGGACTCGAACCTCCACGCCCTGAAACGGGCACCAGATCCTTAGTCTGGCGCGTCTGCCAGTTCCGCCACGGCCGCAAATGATTCGTGGGGGCAGCAAATCGATCAAGAGTTTGGCAGATTCCGCCGGTGCGTCAACGCCAGCGGTGTTGGTGGATCGCCGAAGTCGCGGGAAATCCGTGGCCGCGTTCCGTTGGTGACAATCGCAGGGATTTGGCGTCAATAAACGTGGTTGCCGAAATCGATCCGCCGCACGCGACGGCCCACGGCGACTTCCGCATGGTCCCAGCCGACGTTCAGCCGGACATCGCCGCCGGAAAATTCGCGGATCGTCCAGCCACGTCGAGCGGCCGGCGTGTTCGACGGCGGTGCGGCGGCACGCTGGATTCGCTTTTCTCGATTCGCCAGCGATTCGTCAATCGCACCTTCGGTCAACTGGCGGAAATAGCCGTCGTCGGACAGTTCGTGATACCTGAGATCGATCTTTTTCTTTTGAGACCAGCTGGCACCCGCACCTTGTCGTTCGATCAGCCAGCGTTTGGTCAGCCAATCGATCTTGCAAATGGCCGCCGCGAAATCGTCGGCGTCGTGTCGGTAATTCACCAAGGCGTCCAGCAATGATTGCCAGGATGACGTGATCCGCAACGCTTCGCCGCGGACATTGGCCGGCGTTTGATCAACGAACTTCTGGACCGCCGACAGATAGGCTTGCTGGATCTCCAGTGCCGACATTTCGCCACGGTCCGTCGCAACCCGCTGTACCAAATGCCAATCACGGCTGATCTGGCGCAACGCGGCAATCGGGCGACGCAAACGGGGCAGCGAATCGGTTTCGCCTTGTTCGATCATGTCCATGAGCAGGGAAACGGATCCGACTTTGACGTATTCGGCCATTTCCGACATGTTCGAATCGGACAGCCCAATTTGCAGCCGCTGGCGTTTACGGAACAGCCGCAGCGTTCGCCTCCACGAATCAATCGACTTGCCACACAATTGGCTGAACCAGTGGCCATAAACGAACACGGGGCGTTCGCCGCTGAACCCGCCGATGTCGGCCAACCGATTGATCACCGACGCCTTAGCGGACAGATAAAAACGTCCTTTAGCGTCCAATTCACCCGCCCCGCCATAGGTGATTCGGGTGATCAGCAATGTCGTCAGGTATTGCCGTTGGCGTCGAAACGCGACGTGTCGACCGACAAAACGCAGCCCCCATGCGATCGGATAGTGCGTCGCTTGGATTAGCCCCATACAAGGGGACCGGATCAAACGTGGGATCGCCAAATATGCCTGGGTGGTACTGGGATCATCGTTTCCGCGGCGGCGTAGCGTCCAGATTTGAATGACGGTTGCAAACAACAACAGAGCGATCAGTGGTGATGCGGCGATCGCGGCGGCGATCTGTGTCATCCACAGTGCAGCGATGCACAGCCGGTAGACCCACAACCATGCGCCTTCGGCAACGTCGGCTTCGTAGTTTTCTTGACAGCCATAGACGTGTCCGAGCCCGTCCGCGTTGTTCTTCAAGATGCGTAAGTCGGCTGCAACATCGCACTTCGAAGCCGCGTCGCGAACCATGTCATCGACGACACGCTGGCTGGCCAACAGATCGCTGGGCGAACGGACTTCCGGCGTCGCCATTTCGACCAGCCCGCCGGGGACGTCCTGCAACAACGGATGAGCTTCGAAGGTGACCGAGCTGCCGTTGCTGAAGAACACCTGGTCACCGTCGTGCAGACCGATCGCCGAGGGACGCGATTGACGCATTGCCGAGACGATCGACCGATAGACGGACTTGGCCGACGGCAGCATGCGGTCCAAATCGGTCAATTGGTCGTGCACCAACGACGCATATTCCGTCTCCATGCCCATCAAACGCGACGCCAACATGTCGCTTTGAAAGGTATCGGTATTCTGCGACCGGCGACGAAGCTTGGTGGCCGAAGTGTTCATTCACCCGCCTGCGCGACGTCGCTTCGCAGCACGTACTGCCGCGGCTCCACCGTCGCGTCGATACGGATGCGGGTCAAAATCTCGACCCGACGTTCGGCCGATGTGGTGGTCGCAGATGCGACGTTTTCACCTTTCGATGCGGCATCGGTGTCCGCAATCGTCTGACTATCCGTGGCATTTTCCATGACGGTCTCGCTTGTTCCCCGTGAGACGTGCGTGGTGGTAAAGGTGACGATTGGATTGGGATTCGACGATGCAGCGACGAAGGCTCAGATCGACGCGGCGGACTATTGATTCTATGCGGCCGGCCAACCGCCCGAACAATGTACACCGAGGCGAAGAACTTGTCTCATCCGACACCCCCAAAAGTGCCGGCGATGCGATCCCCGTGCCTTGGCCAATCTATCAATGCAAAGGACGCGCCGGATTTCCGCCAATCCCGCCGGTATTTTTTTGCGACCGCCCGATCTTCGCACGGCAATTTACCTGGTTTCCCCCAGTTCCCGCGGATGTTCCTGATTTCCTGCCAGACCGACCGTCGGGCCGCCCCAGATCTTCACAATCAACGCGATCTTCCCATTGAACGACGGATGCAATGGCTTCGCCCATCTAGCGTCGCCGGAATCTGCCGATGAATCTCGCAGACGCTGCTTGGTTTACGGGCGGGGGATGGGCGGTTGGCACCGGCGTGTCGACGCGATGGGGAAACGGACGCGTCGGCCCGGCCGGGCTGGCCCCGTCGACTCGGCCCGTCAACTTGGCGATGCGACGGGAATACGACACATTGTGGGCCCACGCTGCGTGGGACGAGACATGCCACCGGCCGGATGAAGCGACGGGATACATCTTTCAGTGACCAAGTTGGACGACTGGTACGACCATCCACAGTATTTTGACATGGTGTTTCGCGATGAAACGCCTGCGGAAGTGGCCTTTTTCAAAGAAGCATTCGATCGCTATTGCGACGCTCCGGTGCAACGGCTTATCGAACCCGGTTGTGGCAGCGGTCGTTTGGTCGCGGCATTGGCTGGCGAAGGTTACCAGTGCTGTGGGCTGGACCTGAGCGAACCGATGCTGCGTTATTTGCGCAGCCGGCTGCGTCGTCGCGGTTTGGCCGCCGAGGTCATCCAAGGCGACATGATCGACATGCCGGTGGGCGACCAGATCTTTGACGCCGCTTTTTGCACGTTCAATACGTTCCGCCATTTGTCCAACGACGACGATGCGGTGAAGCACCTGCGGCGTGTTGCCGACCATGTCCGCACGGGCGGTCTGTATTTGTTGGGGTTTCATATCATCCCGATGGACGCCGATCCGGAATGTACCGAACGTTGGCAAGCGTCCGCGGGCGGCACCAAAGTCCACGTGACGTTGAAGGTGATCGATTTCGATCGGAAACAACGCCGCGAAACGCTGCGGGTGTCGATCAAGGCGACACGTCGAAGCGGCGCGGTGCATCGAGTCCGCAGCGAATTTCCGCTGCGGTTGTACACCGCGTCACAGACGAAACGCTTGTTGGCAAAGGTCGCCGACGTGTGGACGATTCGCAAAATCTTTGACTTCGATTACGACATCGATTCGCCGCGAAAGTTCGACGACGATTTGACCGACGCACTGTTTGTGCTTCAGCGCACCGGCGATTGACTTGCTGGTCTAGCTTGGGATGCCCGATTCGTCGATGTCGATCCATCGGCGTTCGTGATGGCTTTTCAAGATCGCTTCGCACAGCACGACTTCACGGTGGCCGTCGGCAAAGCTGGGGTGGCCCGGCGTCGGGGCGGCTTCGCCATTCAGTTTCGCTTCGATCGCCCGATAGAAATCGATAAAGCAGTGCTTGAACGTGTCGGGGAACCCTTCGTTGTGACCGCCGGGATAGCTGATGCCTTCGGCAACCGATCCGCCGACCAACGCCGGGTCACGCAACAGCGTTTCGTTGGGGCGGTCACGGTGCCCGACGAACATCTCGTTGGGCGATTCGCTGTTCCAAGCCAACGTTTGTCTGGATCCGGCCATTTCAAATCGACAGCAGTTTTTGCGGCCCGCGGTAACCTGGGACACGGTCATGCAACCGTGTGCGCCGCCTTCGAATCGGACCAGAATGCTGCCGGCGTCCTCGGTATCGATATCGATCGGTTGCGTGGATTGAGGCTGGGACGACGAACCGCTGTAAGTTTCCACGTTTCCGGTGGGGCGTCTGCGAACCGGATAGACGGTTTGCAGGTCCGCACATACCGAACGCACGGGCGTTTTCGTGATGAAGTGAATCAAATCCAGCCAATGGGTGCCGATGTCGGCGACCGCACGCAAGGGGCCGCCTTCGGATGACAAAACGCGCCAATTGAAATCGGTCGGATGAAACAACCAATCTTGGACGTAACCGCCGGTGACGTGGTGGACGTTGCCTAGTTCGCCGTCGGCATTTCGCCGCTCCGCTTCGCGACAAAGTGGGTAGTAGCGGATGTTGTAATTCACTCCCGTCACGACATCGGACTGTTCAGCCAAGTGAACCAGTTCGGCCGATTGCCGCGAGTCCATGGCCAATGGTTTTTCACACATCACGTGCTTGCCCGCGGCGATCGCGGATTTGGCCATGTCATAATGCAGCCGGTTGGGCGTGGTGATGTGAACCACGTCGACTTGTGGGTCCGCCAGGACGGCTTCGTAGCTGTCGTAGACTTGCCGCAGCCCCAGCGCTTCGCAGGCTTCAGCGGTTTTCTGGGGGCTGGACGCGACGATGCCCAAAACGTCTTGTCCGGCACGAAGTAGAGCTTCCACGTGGACCGGGCCGATAAAACCCGATCCGACGACGACGGCACGCATTCGATTCAAAACCAAAACCTTTCAATTCTTTGGGGGCGAAGTTGTTATTGGGCGACGATGTTGGGGCAGGCTGCGCCGTCAACGACCGGCGGTCGCTTTCCTAGGATGACATTCCGCTACGATGTCGTCGATTCCGGGCGACGGGATAACACGCAAGCAATGAACCTAACACACCGCGGCGCATCGTTCGGATGCGTCCGAGACGGATCGCATGAACGAAATTGATTTGCAGGCTGACTTTGATGATTTGCTCTCGGCTCCGCGACCGCTGGAATCATTGGATTCACTGATTTGGAAAACGTTGGCGTCCGCAGCGGATCAAGCGGGGCATCCTTGGAAAGAAGCCGCTGTGGCAACGTTGCAAACGCCGACGCAGGCTTCGCAAACCCCGTGCCCCGAGATTCGCACGATCATTTTGCGTCGTGTCGATGAAGACGCACGGACGATCGATTTTCACACCGACCTGCGATCGCCCAAGGTGGATCAAATTCGACACGCCGGCGACCCTTCGCCGATCAGTTGGCTGTTTTACGACTCGAGTTCCAAAATCCAGTTGCGTTTAAGCGGCACGGCCACGGTGGTCAGCGGCGCAGCGGCCCAGGCGGCATGGGAATCGGTTCGCGAACCGGCACGAGACAATTATCGGTCGGCCGCCGCGCCGGGGACGTTCCATGCCGGCGACGATCCACCGTCGGACGACCAGCGATTGGTCCAGTGGTCGGAAGATTCGGATGCGGGGCGGCGCTGGTTTTGCATCGTGCGGACCACCATCACCACAGCGGACTGGTTGTATTTGCGCCGGGGCGGGCACGTTCGTGCGTCGGTGAACTATTCCACAACCGGCCGATCGACCGGCCGCTGGGTCATGCCTTGACGATGGTAAGGCCGCGCGGTTGGCTCGCGGCAACAATGCACCGATGATCGACGATTCCACCAGCCGACCGACGGACTGTTTTGTCCGCCAAACGCCCGCGGGCCTGTATTGTGACCCGGGCGGGTTTTACGTCGATCCGATGCGACCGGTCGATCGCGCGGTGGTCACACACGCGCACAGCGATCACGCTCGCGTGGGCAGCCGGCACTACTTGGCCGCCGAACCGTCGCGTCATGTGCTCAGCGGCCGGATGGCTGGGGACGCGGATCTGCAATGGTTGCCCTATGGCCAAACGATCACGGTGGGCGGGGTGACGGTCAGCTTTCATCCGTCGGGCCACATGCTGGGGGCCGCTCAGGTCCGGATGGAATACCGTGGGCAAGTGGTGGTGGTCACCGGTGATTACAAAATCGACGATGACCCGACGTGCCAACCTTGGGCTCCGGTGCAGTGTCATGTCTTGGTGACCGAGTCGACGTTTGGATTGCCCGTCTATCGATGGCCTGATTCGACCGCCGAATTTGCATCGATCAACGCGTGGTGGCGGCAATGCCGTGATGCGGGTAAGTGTGCGGTCCTGTACGGCTATGCGGTTGGGAAGAGCCAGCGGCTGATCGCCGGATTGGATGACAGCATCGGACCGATTTACACCCACGGTGCCGTCGAGAAAGGCAACGAAGCGTACCGAGCCAGTGGTGTGTCGCTGCAGGACACTCAAGCGGTCGCTTCACTGTCACAGAAACCCGATTATCGGGGCGCGATGGTCGTTGCGGTTCCGTCAGCTCACGGCACGCCTTGGCTGCGCCGGTTCGGCCGGATCAGCACGGCGATGGCCAGCGGATGGATGGCCGTTCGCGGCGCGCGGCGGCGACGTTCGGTGGACCGAGGCTTCGTCATCAGCGATCACGTCGATTGGCCTTCGCTTCAACTTGCCGTCCAGCAGTGTCGTCCGGAATCGGTTTGGGTGACACACGGATACAGCGCCGTGGTGGCCAGGTACTTGAACGAAACAGGGGTGCACGCGATCCCGCTGGAAGGCGGCCGATCGGTGGGATCCGATGACGACGTGGACTCGGCCGACGATGGGGACGGCGATGACCAGGAGGCCCCGTCGTGATCCGATTCGCACAGTTGTTCGCCCGGCTGGACGAAACCACCAAGACGAACGAAAAGATCGACGCCATCGCCGGCTACTTGGATACCGCGAACCCGGCGGATGCGGCATGGGCCGTGTATTTCCTGTCCGGCCAACGTCGTCGACGCAGCGTGCCGACGAAATTGCTGCGTCAATGGGCGGGCGAAGTCGCGGATTTGTCCGACTGGTTGGTCGATGAGTCGTACCATGCCGTCGGCGATCTTGCCGAAACCATTTCGTTGATCGTCCCGCCCGGTGAGGACCTCAGCGAACTGACGTTGGCCCAGTGGGTCAGCCAGCGTTTGGATCCCTTGGCGTCGATGGACGAAACGGCCCAGCGTCAGGCGGTGCTACGTATCTGGGACGAAACCCGAATGCCGACTCGGTTGGTGGCAATGAAGTTGATCACCGGCGCGTTTCGCGTGGGGGTTAGCAAGCGTTTGGTCACACGAGCCTTGGCGAAGCATTCCGGCGTTCCGGTCGACGTGGTGGCCGATCGTTTGATGGGCCAGTGGCAGCCGAGTGATGAAGTCTATCGGCGTTGGACCGATCCCACCTCGCCGGACCGAATCAGCAGCCAGCCGTATCCGTTCTGCTTGGCTCATCCGATCGATACGGAGACCGATGTGTCGACCCTGGGGCCGCGAGAAGACTACTTGGCCGAGTGGAAATGGGATGGCATTCGCGGACAACTGATTCGTCGTGACGGCAAGTCGTTTCTGTGGTCGCGGGGCGAAGAGCTGATGGAAAACCGTTGGCCCGAAATCGAATCGGCTGCGCAGTGGTTGCCCGACGGCACCGTGCTGGACGGTGAAATCTTGGCGACTGCGGCCGACGGAACGGTGATGCCGTTTGCACAACTGCAACGACGCATCAATCGAAAAACGGTCGGCAAGAAATTACTGGTCGAGGTCCCGGTGGTCTTTCACGTCTTTGATTTGCTGGAGATCGATGGTGTCGATTTGCGTGACCAGCCGCTGCAGATTCGCCGGCAGCGGTTGGACCAGACGTTGGCTCAGATTGACCACCCGCATTTGAAGCCGACGGAGATTTTGACCGAACCCAGCTGGGATGATCTGACAACGATACGACAAACCAGTCGCCAGCGACGTAGCGAAGGATTGATGCTGAAGCGGATCGATTCGAAATACGACGTTGGGCGTGTCCGTGGCACTTGGTGGAAATGGAAAGTCGACCCGTTCACGATCGATGCCGTGTTGATCTATGCCCAAAAGGGTCATGGAAAGCGAGCCAGTCTGTTCACCGATTACACGTTCGCTTTGTGGAACGATGGCGAATTGGTCCCGTTTGCCAAGGCGTACAGCGGGTTGGACGACGCGGAGATTCGCAAGGTCGATCGTTTCGTGCGCGATCATACCGACGAAGCGTTCGGGCCGGTGCGACGGGTGACCCCGACGTTGGTGATGGAATTGGCTTTCGAGGGTTTGCAGGTCAGCACACGGCACAAGAGCGGCATCGCGACTCGGTTTCCTCGAATCGTTCGCTGGCGTCACGACAAAGGTCCCCAGGACGCCAATTCGCTGGACGAACTGAAAGCGATGATGCCCGATGGTTCGTGAACCGGTGAAGACATCAAACGACAAACGAGGAAATGCACCGGAGCCGGCTTGCAATCAAGCTCCAGCAAAGTCGTCTGCGGCCACCGCCACCGCAACGGTCGACGCGATGTTTGCGTCACAGGGATGGAAACCGTTTCGTTTCCAGCGCTCGGCGTGGCGCGCTTACCGAAACGGCGAAAGCGGTCTGGTCCATTCCGCGACCGGGACCGGAAAGACGTTGGCCGTTTGGATGGGCCCGATCTTGCAGTGGCTGGATCAAAACCCGAACCGCGAGAAATGGGACGCGAAACGTCCACCGGAGGCACGCGTGTTGTGGATCACTCCGCTGCGGGCGCTTGCGCAAGACACTGAAAACGCGCTGCGGCAACCGATCGATGCACTCGGGTTGCCGTGGTCATTGCAATCACGCACCGGCGACAGTTCGACCAGTCAAAAGTCACGGCAACTGCGGCGTTTGCCGACGGCGCTCGTCACAACGCCCGAAAGCCTGTGTCTGATGTTGACCCATGAAAAGTTGCATTCGGCGTTTGCCGGATTGCAGGCCGTGGTGGTCGATGAATGGCACGAGCTGTTGGGCACCAAACGTGGCGTTCAGACGGATTTGGCACTGGCACGACTGCGTCGTCTGCAACCGGGGCTACGGGTCTGGGGTGTGTCGGCGACGCTGGGCAATCTGGATGACGCGATGGAGTCGCTGTTGGGGCCCGCGTCCGCCGATCAGGGGCGTTTGATCCAAGGCTACACCAAAAAGAAGATCCAATTGGAATCGATCATCCCCAAACGGATTGATCGTTTTCCCTGGTCCGGCCACATCGGGACTCGGATGGTGCCCCAGGTGGCCGAGTGCTTGGACGAAGTCAACAGCGCGCTGGTGTTTGCCAACACGCGGTCGCAAACGGAGATCTGGTACCAGAGTCTGTTGAAGCATCGTCCGGACTGGGCGGGACGGATCGCGCTGCACCATGGTTCGCTGGACGGCAGCGTCCGGCGTTGGGTCGAAGATGGCTTGCGCGATGGCAGTTTGAAAGCCGTCGTGTGTACCAGCAGCCTGGACTTGGGCGTTGATTTCACCGCCGTGGATCTGGTCGTACAGATCGGCAGCCCTAAGGGTGCGGCTCGATTGCTTCAGCGTGCCGGTCGCAGCGGCCATCAACCCGATGCCGCCAGCCGGTTGGTGTTCGTTCCGACCAACGCGATCGAGTTGATCGAATTGGCTGCGGCACAGCAAGCGATCGCCGACGGGGCGTTGGAGTCGCGTCCGTTGTTGTCCAAACCGCTGGACGTGTTGGCCCAGCATGTCGTCACTGTTGCGATCGGCGGCGGTTTCGATGACAAGACGTTGTTGAATGAAGTTCGATCGACGGCCAGCTATCAAAACTTGACGAATGGTGAGTGGCGTTGGATCCTGGACTTCGTCGTCCAAGGCGGCGCGTCGCTTCACGCTTATCCCGAATTCCATCGTGTCCAGCGTCAAGGTGATCGCTATCAGGTCACCGAGCGTCGGATCGCAACGATGCATCGGATGAACATCGGCACGATCGTCAGCGACGCGGCGATGAAGGTGAAGTTTTTGAAGGGAAACACGTTGGGTACCGCGGAGGAATCATTCCTGTCAAAACTGAATCCGGGCGATAAGTTCCTGTTTGCCGGTCGCTTGGTCGCTTTGGTTCGTGTCAAAGACAACGTCGCTTATGTCCGCCGGGCCAAAGGCGAACCCGATTCGGTGCCGCGTTGGATGGGCGGTCGAATGCCGCTGTCCAGTGAACTGAGTCGACAGTTGCGTGAAAAACTGCACCAGGCGGCGGACGGTGTCTTGGTCGGCCGCGAAATGAAATCGCTGAAAGGTCTGTTGGAACTGCAACAGCGTTGGAGCCGGTTGCCACGGGTCGACGAATTGCTGATCGAATCGATCAAGACCCGAGGCGGTTATCAGCTGTTTGTCTTTCCGTTCGAAGGTCGTTTGGTCCACGAAGGTATGGCCGCGCTATTGGCGTATCGGATGACACGCCGCATGAAGACGACGTTCACGATGGCGTGCAACGACTATGGGATCGTGTTGCAGTCACCACACCGTGTCGATGTGGCCGCAGCGATCGATCACGGCCTGTTCGCCTCGGAGCAGTTGGTTGCGGACATTCTGGAAAGCATGAATTCCACCGAAATGGCGAAGCGACAATTTCGCCAAATCGCCCGGGTCGCGGGGCTGATCCAACAAGGCTATCCGGGACGACAAAAGTCCGCGGGCCATCTGCAGGCCAGCAGCAATCTGTTCTTTGATGTCTTTCGGCAATACGATCCGGACAACATGTTGTTAAGCCAAGCGGAACAAGAGGTCTTGGATTTGCAGCTGGAAACCGACCGCATGGCGTCCGCATTGGATCGGATCGAAAATAGTACCGTGGTGGTCACAGCCCCGGATCGGGTGACGCCGCTTTCGTTTCCGCTGTTGGTCGATAAGCTTCGGGAACGTGTCAGTAGCGAGACGTTGGCGCAGAGGATTCAGCGGATGCAACAGCAGTTGGAAAAGGCTGCGGGGGCGGAGTGAAAGGGTGCTGTTAGGAGGACGCTACTTTCGCGGAGCGAAAGGCGACGATAGGCCGGAATGAGAGGCGAGGATTAGGAGTAATTGATATTGAAGGGCAGGCTGGTTTCATGGAAGGGGGAATAGCGACCCGTGTGGGTGGTCACGACGTGATCTTGCTGGCCGATCGCGGGTTGTACCACGTCGCCACGTCGACGCTGTTCGTCGCCGACTTGCATTTGGGCAAAGATTCGACCTTCCGTCGACACGGCGTGCCGGTGCCGACGGGCAGCACCGAGGGAACTCTGTGCCGAGTTGAAAAAATGATCCGCACCACCGACGCACGGCGGCTGGTCCTGTTGGGCGACCTGTTCCACAGTCGGTCGTCGTTGTCACGCGATTCGTTAAGCGTCGCCGTGCCTTTTTTTGCGCGGCATCGGTCGCTGAATCCCACGCTGGTACTAGGAAACCATGATCGTGCGGTCGGAATCTTGCCGGGTGACCTGTGTGTGAAGGTCATCGGTCCCACGACGGATGAATCGGGGCTGTTTTGTGCTCATCAACCCGACGAAGTTCCCCCTGAGATCAACATGGCGCTTTGCGGCCATTTGCATCCATGCATCTCGGTGGGTGACCAGAACGATCGGATCCGTCTGAGGTGTTTTTGGCGCGACGGAAATCGTTTGGTCTTGCCCGCGGTCGGCGACTTCACCGGTGGCCATCGCATCCGCAGACACGCGGGCGACCAAGTCTGGGCGGTCACCGACGAATCGGTGGTGGCGTTGTGACCGGCCGATGCACCGGTCCGGTGGCCGCGGATCAGTCGAGTGCTTCGTGCAGCATTTGATCCAGGCAATCGAACACGCGTTGGCTGGCGCTTTCCATCTTGGACAAGCAGTCCTTGGCTACCGATTCGCTCAGATGTCCGGTTCGCAGACAGTTCAACAGTTCGTTGACGTTGTCATGAACGGCGGCGTGTGGTCCGGGCAATCGGGTGAACGCGCTGGTGTGTCCGAACGCCTTCTTGCCGTCGCCTTCGTCGTACCAAAGGCCCAGTCGGCAATGGTGATGATCGACCGCGTCCATCATCGGCCGCGATTCAAAGAAGCTGGAGTACGCGTTCACTTTCCAGATCACGTGATCCATCTTCGCCAGGCTCATGAAAACGCCGGCGTTGGATTTCTGGATCTCGGATTCGGCGGCTGCGATTTCATCGGATGTGACACCGATTTGCGTGGTGAACGCGGAAACCGTTTGTTGGATTTGTTCGCTGCGTTCATCCATGCGGCGGATGGTCTCGGCGACTTCCGACGACTTCTTCAGCGCCCCGGCAATGGATTCGCCGATGTTTTCCACGGCTTCCTTGGACTGCTGAGACAGGTTTTTGACCTCGGTCGCCACGACACTGAAACCGCGGCCTGCTTCACCCGCACGGGCCGCTTCGATGGTGGCGTTGAGAGCCAACAGATTCGTTTGCTCCGAAATTCGGCTGACCACGTCCACGAACTGATGCATCGATTCCAGTTGCCGGTCGGTTTCTTCGGCCAACCGACGCATTTCGGACATTGCGTTGGAAAAGTCGGACGTGTCGTCCCGGATCGACGATGATTCTTCCGCCAGCCCCTGACAGTCGCGGCGAATCTGGTCCAGCGACCGTGAATTCCGCTCGTTGGCACGCACCGATTCCAGCAAGTTTTCTTGGACTCGCTTCAGATCATGACGCAGCATGTCGTTTTCTTGACGCAAGGCGTCAATCACTGCTTCGTGTGAGATGGTTTCCGTTTCAGTTGGTGCGTCCATCAAATCGGCCATGGCCCCGTGTCCCCCGCTTTGTAGTTTGCTTCCGAGATGGAGGATCTGCTGGTCCCCTCCGAAAGAATCCTACAATACGCTTGGTGTCCGACATGCCGGCACGGCCAGCGTCTGGCCAAATCGGCTGCCCGGAAAAAGCCAGCAGGCGGACAGACGGGCGCATTCGCCACAGCCGTGATGGCCGGTGCGATTGCTACCACCGGTCGATCAATCATTAGGCTGGCGTTTGGCGGCGTGATACCGGCGGGATGACGTCAACGAAGTCCGGATTTTTCCCGGCTTTGCTGACAGGATTCGCGCCAGTCTTGAAGTTGCTGGGCGTAACGACGCACCAACTCGGGATGCTCCGATGCAATGTCCTGATCTTCGCCCGGGTCGTCGATCAAATCGAACAGCTGGAACTGCGTCTTCTTTCCTTTCGGGCGGTACAGCTTGTAACGCTGATCAATCAAGGCCACCGATTGGCCGTATTCGAACATCAGCGGGCTCGGTCGCTTGGCATTGCCGCCGTCAATCCACGGCAGCAAACTGATGCCGTCATAAGGCCGGTCGCCCGGCAGTTCAAAGCCCAGCACATCGGCGATCGTCGGCACATAGTCACTGGTGAAGCAGGGCATCGAAAGCGTGCGAGCTTCACCGATACGTTGTGGCCAGACCAGGATTCCGGGAACGCGAATGCCGCCTTCCAAAAGGTCGCGTTTACGCCCACGCAAGTGACCGGCCGTTCCCGGATCTTTGCCCTTTTTGCCTTCCGGGCCGTTATCGCTGCAGTACCACAGCATGGTATCGCGATCGACGCCCAGGTCGGCCAGCGTTTGACGCAGTCGGCCCACCTGATCATCCAACGCAGTGATCGACCCATAGTAGTGCCTGCGATCGATCGGAAAATCCTTGTACATCTGCAGGTACTTACCGCCCGCAATCGTCGGCTTATGCGGTGTGTGGAACCAAATAACGGCCAAGAACGGCTGGTTGTTTTCCACGCTGTCGGAAATGAACTTCAAGGCCCGGTCCATCACGACGCGACTGTCATCGCCGCTGACATTTTCGGTGACACTTTGGTCGGGCCCGGTCCAGTAGTGCGTCCCATAGAACTCACCCGGCTCCTTCCCCGCAGCGCCGGCGGAATGTCCATAGCCTTCGGTGGGAACTTGCAGCGGATTCCAAGTGGGGACTTTCGATTCGGTGACGAAGGAGACGTCGACGGAGTGTTCCCACGGTGGGCTGTAATCGTTGGTGTTGCCCGGTCGGCCGCGATTCGCGTCTTTGACTTTGGTCGTCAAGGTTCCCAAATGCCATTTGCCAAAATGGCCGGTGCGATAACCATGTTGCTTCATGATTTCGGGCAAGACCAATTCACGATCCAGCAAGCGACCATGATTGGCCGTGTTGATGCCAAAACGGATCGAATTACGACCGGTGTAACAGCTGCCTCGGGTGGGCGAACACACTGATGAACCGGAGTAAAAGCGATCGAAACGAATGCCTTCGCGGGACATCGCGTCCAGGTGCGGCGTGCGCAGATCCGGGTGACCGTTGTACGCGACGTCACCCCAGCCCATGTCGTCGGCCATGCACAAGATGACGTTGGGACGCGCCGCGGACGCTTCGTCGGCGTTCGCACTTTGGCGGCCGCCGCTGAAGGGGCTCAGACAAACGAAACCCAGCATGCACCCCAGACCGATGCACATCTGTCGGAAATGATTGGATGCCGATGGAAACGGCGATACGGCGGCGCGATGGTTCATGGATTTCGACGAAAAAGCGGCGGGACAGGATGGGGTGGGCGCACGGGCGATTCGGCATCCACCGATGCCGTGCGATGCAGAGCCTAAGGTAGCCCAGACGCGATCGTCGATGTGGCCGCCGTGGCAAAAGTCGGCGTCACGCGTTTGGGAAGCCGAAAGTTTGCGGGAACGATGGACTATTCGGCCAGATGTTCGAACCGAACGTAGTAGGCCCCACGTTCCTTGCCGGCCTGTGAGTCAATGCAGCGTGTTTTGACCAAAGACTCGCCTGCAGGAAGCGTCACCGAGAATTCGGCTGCGGTGTCGTCGCGATCCAGCGACTGTGACCAAGTTCGCTGGCCGATGGTCAGCTCCACCCGATCGTATTGCATGGAACGATTTCGTTGGTCCGGATACCGAGACAGCTTGACCCGATAACGCCCCGCTTGTTTCACGTCCAAGGCCCAAAAGCCTTGAATCCACAGGTCGTCGTCGGCCAGTTGAGGCTGCTGCCAAATCACACCCCCCTTGGTCGGATGCCAGTCGCGAACGGTCATCAATGTCGACGCATAGGGGCCGGGACCGACCATGAATCTTGTAAATGGAACGCCGCCGTCGCCGGTGGGATCGGTGGTGCGACGTTCATCGCCCTCGGTCGCATCAATGCCGTAAACGTCTTCGAAATGTTCGCGATACGCCGCGGAAAGTTCGTCCACGATGTCGGGGTAGCGATCGGCAACGTCGACGCGTTGGCCGGGGTCCGATTCGATATCAAACAACTGTCCGTTAACCAGACGGAACTGTTGCGTCATCACGGCATAGTTTGGCTTTCTGCGTTTGGCACCCGGCTGCAGCATGCAAACCGGTTGATCGCCTTGCCGCTGAACGAATAGTTTCCGATCATGCCAAGCGGCGTTGGGGTCTTTCAAAATGGCGGCCATGCTGTGGCCGTCAAAGGTGACGTCCTTCGGCGGTGACAGGTCGCACAGATCGATCAACGTGGGCATCCAGTCGCGGTGGCACGTCAAATGATCGACGTCCACATCGGCCGGCAATCCATCGGGCCAGCGGACGAAGCAGGCGACGTGGTGACCGCCGTCATAGACCGATCCTTTCTTGCCACGCATCCCCGCGTTGTAACCGTCGTCGTCTTCGGTGCCGGTCGATCCCATTGCCGTGCCGTTGTCCGACATGAAGATGACGATCGTTTCCTCGGCCAAGTCATGCTTTTCCAATGCCGTCATCAGACGACCAAGGTTGGCATCAAAGTTCGCGATCATGCCATAGAACTTGGCCCGCTCCGCTTCAATTCCCATCTCTGCGTAGGGACGCCAAGCTTCCTCCGGAGCACGAAACGGAGAGTGCATGGCGTTAAGTGGCAGGTAGACAAAGAATGGGGGACGCGACGTTGCACCGGAGACGGATGCTTGATGGTCGTCCAGATAGCTAAGCAGGTTGTCGAACCAAACGTCGGTGCAGTATCCCGTCGTGGATTCGGCCACACCGTTGCGAAAATACGTGTCGTCGAAATAGTCGTTTTCGGGCGGGTTGCCGATCTCGTCCACTCCGCCGGCGCGATGGCAAAAGACATCATCGAATCCGCGGAAACGCGGCGCATAGGGGTAAGTGTCGCCCAGGTGCCATTTGCCAAACATCGCGGTGCGATAGCCAGAATCTCGGAACACCTGGGCCATCGTGGTTTCATCGTGTCGCAGCATTTGCCGACCGATCACAACATCCCAAGCTCCGACGCGTGTGCAGTACCGGCCCGTCATTAGTGCCGATCGCGTGGGCGTACAGATCGGATCGACGTGATAGTCGGTCAGCCGCACGCTTTGGGCCGCCAACGTGTCCAAGTTGGGTGTTTTCAGCCACGGATTTCCGTGACATCCCATGTCGCCGTAGCCTTGATCGTCGGTGACGATCAGCAGAACGTTTGGCGACGATTTTGATCGCGAAGACGCCCCGGCATCGTCGGCCGCAGTGGTGACCGGCGGCACGCACGCGGCGAACAAAACAGCGGCTGCGACGACCGATAAACGGCGTCCAATGAGACGATGCGGCGATAGCATGGCGGGCGGGGCGGGATGTGGGGGCCGGGCAGGAGAAGGGACGCCACCAATTGTAGATTGTTGACACCTGCCGCTCAATTCGACCACAACGCATCCGCCGGTAGTGGTCGCCGCCGCTGGGCGAAAATGCCGCTAGGAGAAATCGAACATCGATCCAGCCGACTCTTTGATCTCCTGGATGTACTTGTCCACCTCCGCGTCTTCGTATTCGCCCTGCAGGTACTCCTTCAACTGGACCAACTTCTCCTTGGTCGATGCGAGCGCGGTGGAAACGCTTTCGGGCAATTCGATCGATTCCGCTTTGGTTTCAATCCATTCGATCAATTCGCTGACTCTCGCTTTCAGCTCTTCCGGCTTGTCTTTCAATTGATCCAGATCGCCGAACTTCTCTTTCAACGGCGTCATCATCGCCATCGCTTCGTCTGAAAGATTTGCCGCCGCCTCCTTTCCTTTTTCCACCATCTCCGCGGTACCTTCGGAGATCTTTTCGCCGGCCTCGGCGACATTCTGCTCCGCGGACTCCAGAGCCTTTGACGCCTCTTGTGAATCGCATCCGGTCATTGCGGCCATCAAACCGATGACAGGAATCCAACCGACAACCATTGCGGACCAAATCATCTTGCGCATCGCGGCGACCTTTTTAGGGAAAGGCAGATCCAAAAACGAAAAAAGCGTCCCGCGGGCTCGGGGAGAGAAATAACGAAGCCAGCCCGCGGGACGCTCAATGATATCGGTTGCTAGATACACGCGTGGCGAATTCATCAAACGCGCACCGAGATGACACAATTCAGCAAAACATCTGCGGTGCGAAATCGGGCCGGCAATGAACGATCATTCGAACCATTTTCTGATTCGTTTCAGCCCCACCTCCGCGGGCTCAACCGGCCAGTACTCCAGACCGACATAGCCTTGATAATTGATTTCGCCGATCGCTGCAAAAACGCTGGGGTAGTGGATTTCGCCTCGATCCAACTCGTGCCGACCCGGGTTGCCGGCGGCGTGAAAGTGACCGATCCGGTCGATGCCCGAAGTGATACGTTCGATCAGATGACCTTCGCTGATTTGCTGGTGGTAGATGTCAAAGACCACGCGCACGTTGGGGCTGTTGACCTTGTCGACGATTTGAAAGGCCTCGTCGCTGCGGATCAGATAGTACCCCGCGTGGTCGACCAACTCGTTCAGCGGTTCGATGACCAGCGTGATATCGGTCCCCGCCAAAAGCGCGGCCGCCGCCGTCAAACCGTCAACCAAAGCATCGTGTTGTTCGGCTCGAGGAACGCCCTTGCGAAAGTCGCCGACTTGCGAAATCAGCGTGCGACAATCCAGATCTTTCGCGGCGACAATGGATTCTTCCAGACCATTCAGATAGTCCGATCGCACGGCGGGATCCACCAGGCTGATGAACTTGGTGCAACACGCAGAAATCGCCATGTTGTGGTTGTCGCGGGCACGTTTGATCTCCGCCAAGTCCTTGTCCCACCACCCCCAAAACTCAAACGCGTTGATACCGGCATCATGAACTCGCTTGACGGCGTCGGTCACCGATAGATCGCCGAACACCGCGTCGATACATACGGATGGTTTCAACTTTCCTGTCATGCCGGTGGGACTCCTGCGGTGGTGATTCGTTTGATCGAGGGCGGGGCAAAGGTTGACGGCACGGCTTCGATGCCGAAGACGCAAGCAAGAATTGATAATCCGCGATCCAAACGATGACCAGACGGCAGCGTGCCGCGGTCGCGTGATTTTGGCGTCAAGCGATCGCCGGCGATCAAGCCAAGTGGTCGATCGCAGACTGGATTTCTGCGATCACCTCAGGATCGTTTTCGGTCCCCAGACGCTGCAACAAGATCGACCGTGCTTCGCCACCGATCCGGCCCAATGCCCATGCGGATGCGGATCGGACCAACGGTTCGTGATCGGACAAACCGGTGGTCAGCGGTCCGAGGCTTTCCGTGCTGCCTTGATTGCCCAAGACGATCGCGGCGTTTCGCAGGATGCCCCGGCGTCGGGTTCGCCACAACGCGGTTTTGCGATAGCGTTTTCGGAACTGTTCATCATCCAACGTGAACAGATCGTGCAGGTCCAGTTCCGTCATCGTCGGTTCCGGCGATGCCATCGATTCGACGCCCGTTTGCGTGTCCCCGCGTGACGATTGCCGATTCCAGGGGCAAACTTCTTGGCAAACGTCGCAACCAAAAACCCAGTCACCGATTTGCGGGCGTAGGGGCCGGGGAATGCTGCCGCGATGTTCGATTGTCAGATAGCTGATGCATCGGGACGCATCCATGACGCCGGGCTGTGGAAACGCGTCGGTCGGACAGGCATCCAGGCAAGCGGTGCAGGTGCCGCAATGAAAACGATCGAACGGTGGATCCGGCTGCAGTTGCACGGTGGTCAGTATGCACGCTAGAAAGAAATAGCTGCCGACCTGGGGTCGCAGCAGCAGTGTGTTTTTGCCTCGCCAACCCAGGCCGGCCAACTGTGCAACTTCACGTTCCATGATCGGTGCGGTGTCGACCACACCACGCGACCGCGACTCAGGTGCAACCGACTGTAACTGACGGCAAAGCGTCTTCAGCTTGGGATGGATCCAATCGTGATAATCGTCGCCGGTCCACGCGTAACGGGCGACCTTTCCGCGACCACCGGTGGATTGACCGTGGCTGGGCACAGGGTTTCTCGGAGCATCGATCTGTTCGGATCCACTGGGATAGGGATATGCCAAGGCGATGATGGAACGGACGCCTGGCAACACCCCACTGGGATGTTTGTAGGCGTCGATCCGCTGGGAAAAGTAATCCATTTCAGCGGCATAGCCTTCGTCGATCCAGCGCAGCAATTCGCTGTGGCCCTGTGACGAAACCGCTGGCGCGAATCCGCACAGGTGGAAGCCCAACTGGCCGGCGAGGGCGCGAATTTCCGCTTTCAATTCGTCGTGAACGGGATCGGATTGCATGTGGCCAATGGACGCACGTGGCGGGGATGGTGGGGATCGAACGTGCGGGACGATGACTATTGTGGACCGATTCGACATATTGGGAAACCGCGTTCGACCGGAAAATCTTCGTCGACGCCCCGCCTTAGGCGATCTTCCCGCCTAGTTTCATCCCCCCTCCCTTCCCACCTTAGGAAACCCCATGGGCATCTTTCGTTTCCTGAATCCGTCTCCGGTTCAACGCGCTGTCGCGTTTGGCATGATCGCCGCGATGATTGTTTGCGGTAACGCTGAATCACGATTCCTTAGCGCGGCGGACGAAACGTCTGCGTATCAATTGTTTGTCGACATTCATGCGGATGACGGGGGTACCGGAACGGCGGACCATCCCTTGCCGAACTTGGAAGCCGCCAAGCAGACGATTCGGCAACGACGCGGTTCGGGGGCCTGGGCGGTCGGCGGTGCGGTCGTGGTGAACGTCGCGCCGGGGGTTTACCCGGCCGAATCGTCGCTGGGGTTCGGGGCGGCCGATGGTGGAAGCGAATCTGCACCCGTGATCTATCGCAGCACCCAGCCTGGTGGCGCCACAATTCAGGGCGGCGTCACGCTGAAGGCGTCGGACTTTCGGCCGGTTCGCCAAGCGTTGGATGATCCCGCAACGACGAGAATGGATCCCGGCGTCTGGGATCGAGTCCTTGTCTGCGACTTGGGCGATCGAGGGATGGAGTTTCCGAAGGTTCCGAAATCCTATCGTGCGGTTCCGCCGGCACCTTGGTTGTACGTGGATGGACGGCCGATGGAGTTGGCTCGGTGGCCGAATCACGATGACGGTGATGGATGGGCAAGATTCCACGAAGCGATCGACACGGGGCTGGGGAATCCCGATAGCGAAGACCCCGCCAAGCGTCAGTTGCGTCCGGGATCCTTTCGTTTCGACGATCCGCGTCCCGCACGCTGGGACATTCAGCGTGGCGTTTGGTTGTGCGGCTATTGGACACACGACTGGAGCGATGAAGTCATTCAGATCGCTCAATACGATCCCGCCGAAAAGGCGATCCAGTTGGCTGCGCCGCATCACTATGGCATCAAAGGAAAGACTTGGGGCAACAGCCAGCGTCGTTTCTTTGCCGTCAATGTCTTGAGCGAACTGGATGCACCGGGCGAATGGTATCTGGATCGTCAGCAACAACGTTTGTTCTTGGATCCACCGACTGGTTTCGCAGATTCGTCCATCACGCTGGCCACACTGACCGAACCGATCCTGAAGATCGAACAAGCGAAGCACCTGCGTTTCGAAGGCTTCACGATCGAATTCGGACACGGCGATGCCATCGATGTTCGTGACGGACGCGATGTTCGGATCGCCGGATGTACGATTCGAAACATGGGTGCCGGTGGTGTCCGCGTGACCGGATCGGAAAACCAAGTGCGTTCGTGTGACTTGTATCAGCTGGGGACGTTTGGTATTTCGCTAAGTGGTGGCGATCGCAAGCAACTGACCATGGCTGGCAACGTGGCGGACAATAATCATGTTCACCACTACGGATTGTTTCAGCGGACGTATGCGGCCGGGATTTCAGCGGGCGGATGCGGGCAAACCATCACGAACAACCTGATTCATGACGCGCCGCACAACGCGATTCGATACGGCGGCAACGAACATCGCATTGAACGCAACGAGATTCATCATGTCGTGTTGGAAACGGGCGACGCGGGCGCGTTCTACACCGGACGTGATTGGACCAGTCAGGGAAATGTGTTGCGGCACAACTACATTCACGACCTTGGCGTTGGGAACACCGATCACGTCAACACCATGGCGATCTATTTGGATGATTGTGACAGCGGCGACACGTTGGAAGGCAACATCATGGTCCGTGCCGGTCGCGCGGTGATGATTGGCGGCGGCCGTGACAACAAAGTCGTCAACAACTTGGTGATCGATTGCCCGATCGGTATCCATCTGGATTCACGTGGGATGACGTGGTCGCAGTGGAACAATCCGGAACACCCGAGTTGGATGCTGGAGGACAAAGCATTGGCTTTGGGCTATCAGTCACCAATCTGGGCCCAGCGCTATCCCAGCCTTGCCAAGATCATGGCGGATTCACCCAAGGAACCGCTGCACAACCGGTTCGCACGCAATGTGTTTGTCGATTGCGACCGACGTGTTTGCCAATTCGATAGCAACGTGATGAAGTTGCTTGGCAAGTTGGACGTTGCCGACAATGTGGCGGTCACCAGCACCGGATCGTCTGCGTCAACGGTCAAGGTCGCAGACCTTGCTGGCTTTGCCAATCAAGACGCCAAGATCGATGCGTCCGGTGACGACAAAGTGGGCGCGTATTTGAAACAACAAGACGCATCCGGATGGATGGGGATCGACGGCTGGGAACCGATTCCGGTGGACAGGATCGGGTTGCGAAAGGACGCTTACCGAAAAACGTTGCCATAGCGTAACGTTGCAACGCGATCGTCAACGGCTATCGACGCGTCGCTGCATTGCCGGCGACGTCGGTGGTTGAACCGCGAAGACTGTGTCGGTAGTAGACTTCCAAGCACAGCGTCGCCATCGCGGTGGTGTAAACTTTGCCGCCATAGCCGCCCCAAACCGAATCGGTCGGCCAACTGCCGTCGGGCAACTGGGTCGCCAGTAAACGTGTCTTCAGTGCCTGGTTCCAACGCTGCCACGCGGCATCCTGCAACTGGTGCAATGCGATTGTCGCGTAGTACCAGTAGTAGTAATTGTCTTGGCCCACACCGGGCGGCTGTTCCAGCAAGAATTGTTCGGCTTCGAAGATCTCAGCCGGCGGAACCGTGTCACCCATCAGCAATCGGGTGGCCAGCGCCTCGGCGGTCATCGTCCGCGTCGGTTTTTCGCCGGGGCGATAGCTGGCCAAGCCGCCGCTGCGGCCGGCACGAACGGTCCGCAAGAATCGCAGTACACCGCCGACCGCTTGACGATCGGCGGGCAGCCCCGCGCGGAAACCGGCATCCATAACCATCGCCTGCCATCCCAATTGGCTCAGGTCGCCGGGATCGCCGGGCGTGTATCGAAACCCACCAGTGGTCGGATGCTGCATCGACCGGGTGTACATCAACGCCCGTCGCGTGGCTTCGATCGCGTTGGGGTCGGATGACATCGCCGCGGCTTCGCCCATGGCCAACGCGGCCATTCCGTGGCAGTAGTTCGATGCGTAAAGCGTGGCGTTGCCGGCCAGGGATCCGCTGGATTTCTGTTGACGGATCAGATAGACCAGGCCGCGATAGACGTTTTCGCTGTAGGGGCCTTCGACGTGCGTGTTGCCCGAACCGACCATGGCCAACAAAGCCAACCCGGTGGATGCGGAATCCGAACGTGACCCGGCGACCACGCCGTGGGCGTCGGATCGAGCTTCACCCAGTGGCCGTCGTTCTTGGCCGGATCCGGCCGATCGGCTGTCAAAACCACCGTCGGACCGTTGATGCATGGCCAGGAATTTCAAAGCGCGTCCCACGGCGGCTTCGGTGTTCTGGTCGCCACCGGTTTGTTGCAGTGCCAGCTGTTTCGCGGAACCGACTCGGTTGGCAAAGTCGGCTTTGCGCGCGCCGGCCGTCATGGCTGCGGGGGCACTGGAGATCGCGCTGCTGACGGTCGCCGTCGGATGTGACGCGGGGGCCGATGTGCCAGGGGGCGGTGCGCTGGCGGGCGATGGCGTCGATGAAGTGATCGCGGCCTGCTTTGATGGATCGGGCGATGAAGCCGCCGAAGTATCCATGGCGGAACTAACGGCGGGCTCCGGTGCAATGGACTGTGTGGAATCGATCTGGCTGGCTGCGGCCATATCGTTTGTCGCGTCGATCTCGTTCAGCCAGTCGTCCAACAACGCTTGCGTGGCCATCGCGATCGGCTGATCGTTGATGGAGTCGCTGGGCTCTGTGTTTTCCGTTGGATTTTCGGCATCCTCGGGTCTCGGTGCAGCATCGAATGATTCGAACGCCAATGAATCGGGAACCGGGGCCGGTTGGGGTGGCATCGGATCGGCCGGCGCGACATCGGCAACATCCGTCGCGGCGTCATCAATCGGCGGATCCAAGGGTGCCGTCGGGGTTTCGACCAGATCGGTCAGTTCGGCGACCGGAAGCGGCGCAATCATGGCCGACGGATCGTCACCAGCAACGTCCGTGGTCCAAAGGTCCGCATCAAAGACGGCGACATTGACTTCCGAAACACCGGGATCGTCGTCGCTGTCGGGATCGACGTTGGTGCTGCCGCCGGGATTCTGGATCAACGGCACGGCAAAGAAAATCACCGCGTGCAGGGCGATCGACATCAACAAACAGACCACCGCCGCTTGTCGACCGCTGCGTTTTCGACGACCGAACAACCAAACCGTGATGACCAACAGCCCGATCGCTGCAACGGCGACGGGATAAACCACCCATGGATCGGTCCACAAGTTCGTCGGATCGATCACCGTCGCATGCCTTGTGGAGAGACCGAAGCGACCGATGGACCTTTGGCGGCCAAATTGATGTTGGCGATTCCCGAATTGCGAATCGTGCGCAGGATCTGGTCGACGACGTCAAACGGTGCGTTGCGTTCGGCGCGAACCAGCACACGCAAACCGGGATAGACGGCAAACTGTTCTTGAAGACTTTGGTACAGCTGATCCGGTGCAACCATTTGTCCGTCCAACGTGACGCTGCCGTCGCCGGCGACATCGACGATGCGTTTGTCGGGCAGTCGGCTGATGGCTTGCATGTCCGCGGCACCGGCGACGTTGACGTTCACCCGGCTTTCCGATTCGCTGAACTTGCTGCCGACCATGAAGAAAATCACCAACAAGAACACCACATCAATCATGGGTGTCAGGTTGATCGTTGCGTCTTCGGATCGGCTGCGTTTGGGCATCGGAGTTTTCCGGCGTTGCAATCAGCGTGGCTAGGCGGCGCGACGTTTACGCGACTTGGTTCCGCCGCCGGCACTTTCCAGGCCTTCGGCGGAAATACAATCGACGACGCGTTGGCACAGCTTGTCGATTTCGTTCAAGTATCCGTCCGACTTGGCACTGAAATACATGTAAGCCAGGTAAGCGGGAATGGCGACGGACAGACCGCCGGCGGTGGTCAGCAGTGCTTGGCTAATTCCGCTGGCCAACAGTTCGGGGTGGCCGATCGATTCTTGGCTGCTGATCGTTTCAAACGCTTCGATCATGCCCAAGACGGTGCCCAACAGTCCGATCAATGGGGCGACATTGCTGATCGCGTGAAAGACCCGCAGGAAACGACGCAGACCGTCGGCGACGCGATCGCCCGCATCCATCACCGCTTGTTCGACTTCGAACATGGGGCGGCCCCAGCGGCGAACGGCTGCTTGAAAGACCTCCGCGACGGGGCAACTGAATTCTTCGCACAACTCGGTCGCCTCGTCGAAGCTTAGTTGTCCGTCTTCGACACATTCGGTGAACCGGCGCACGAACGGACGCGGGATCACGCGGCCGCGACGCAGTGAAACCAACCGTTCCATCGACAATGCCAAAACCACCAGCGAACAGATCGCCAGTGGGATCATCAACACGCCACCTTGGGAGATCTTGTCGACGATCGCCGGCATTTCCCAAGCGGCCGATTCGTCTTCGGACTCCGGTGCAATGTCTTGTTGCGTTTGCGGCAATTCCTGGTTCAGCGACGGGATCGATGACGGCGCGGACGCGATGCGTGCATCCGGGCCGGTGGCCGCTGTGTTGTAGTATTGGGTGTTGCCGTTGTTGAAATTCGACTGGCCATTGAATCCCGCTTGGCCGCCCTGGAAGTTCAGCGACTGGGGACGCATCTGCTGGCCGGTGGCGACCGGCATCCATGCGGTCCATGCGACCAAGCCGAAGGCCAGGACCATCGGTGGCAACAGGAATGACACCAAGCCCCGCCATGCCGGGCTGCCGCGTCGATCGTCGGCCGCAACGAATTTTCTGGTTCCGCCTTTGTTCGTCATCGCTTCAACGTCGAATCCGCTTGCGAGGATGCTGCTGGTAGATTGGCGAGCCGGCGTCGTGCCAATTCGCTGTGGGGACTGTCGCCGAAGCGACGTACGAGGTTGCCATAACACATCGATGCCGATTGTGTCCTCCCCAAATGTTCAAACGATTTGCCCGCTTGGACCAACGACGCCGCCACCCAGGGTGATTCCGGGTCGATGCCTTCGACCAGTCGGTAGGCGTCGATCGCTGCCGTGTAGTCTTGCTGCAAGAAATACGTTTCCCCGATCAACCACTGGGCGCGGCCGCGAAGGGTGGTGATCGCGTGGGGGTTCCGGACGACCGATTCCAACAGGTCGCGGGCGTGCCCGAACTGCAGGGCTCGGATCGAAAGGTCCGCGTCCAGCAGATCCACGAACACCCGTTTGGCCGTGTCGGTGCCGGCGGCCTGTCGCGCCGCCAAGACTCGCGCCGCCGCTTCGTCACGCTGGCCGTGTTGGCAGGCGATCTCCGCCAGACGCAGCAGCGACGTGATTCGAGTGTCCCCGAAATCATCGACCGCTCGGATCCACCAAGCATGCGACTGTTGTCCGCGACCGTCTTGCACCAACGATTCCGCCAAAATCGATAGCAGCTCGGCGGGTTCTTTCAGCGCTGGTTCTTCGGGCAGGTCGTGGTCTTTGGGGGCCGCCACGTCCGCCGGGGAGCTTGTCTTTCCGATCACGTCATCGGCCGTGGCGTCGCCGAGTGCGGCGGCAATGGAGCTCCAATCCGATGCCGCAGCCAAACGCCGGCAAGCGGCCAGCTTGACCGGGATCGAGATGTCGTTATTGGTCAGGCCCGTCAGAATCTTGCTGGACAAGATGGTTGCGAAGGTGCCGTCGCCGATATTCGATAGCCTCTTTTGGACCCACCGGATGGTGTCCGCGTCGTCGGTGTTACGGATCAAACGCTGGGCGTCGTCATCGAACGCATCGGGTTGATCGCCGCCCGCATCGACCAGGACAAGCAACGCCAGGACTTGACTGTCCGAGACTGGTTCGGCTTGTCTGCGAAAATGTTTCAGCCAGTGACTGTCGGCCAGTTCCGTGGGATTCCAATCGCCTGATTTTGCCTTCGAGACAAGCATTGACGTCAGGCCGGACGTCGGATCAGTGGTTGGGGCCCCAGCGTCCACAACGCTTGTCATCGCGAAAGGCAACATGGAATCGGCGGAACGCCAGTCGTCGGCCAGGATGAAGTGTTGGATCGCTTGATGGGCCGCGACCACCGCATCGCTGTGATCGGGATGGTTGCGAACAAAGTCGGCCATCGCGTTGCCAATTTCGGCCGGCGAAGCGTCCGGGTTGGACAGCACGCACCAGGCCGAGCCCAGGTCGGCAGTGGCCGCGACGTCCGCCGAAGCGGTTTTTGCCACGAGTGCAAAGGTGGTGGCCGCGGCGGCCGGGTCGGACTGCATTTGTCGTTTGGCTGATCGCATCAGGAACGTGTGGATCCACTGGCGATGCGTTTCGTCCAATTCGTCAGCGTGTGCTAACGCCTCTTCAAGACACTGTGTTGCACCGGAGAAATCACCGTCGGCGGCCAGGGCGGACGCGGAAGCCATGCGAATGCCGTTTCGACGCGATGCCGGCAGGTCGGCGCCGGCGTGGTGTAACCAATTCAGGCAACGACGAAACGTCTCGGCGGCATTCTGGCTGTCCTGCGTCAATGCTTGACCCAGCATGACGTGGGTCAGGATCATCGCCGGTCCGATCTGTCGGCGGTCCGCTTCGCTGATGGACTGCGCGGGCCCCAATGCTTGATCGACTTTGCTCAGGCGGTCGTTCGCTTGGCTCAGTTCGCCGCTTTGGATCAGGCGTCGGACTTCGGCCAATTCGTTCAGCGTGTTGGCCGGTACGGACGCGGAATCATGCGTGGAGTCGACGGCTTCTTGTGCCGACGATGGTTTCCAGTCGATCGCCAGGACGCATCCAAGCGTGACCAGGATGACGGTCGTCATCACTGGCGGGCGACGGTGCCTGTGGATCGATTCGTGCATCAACTGGCTGGGCGGGTCGGTGGACTCGTTCGAAAAGCTCGGGTGCGACGCACACCTCGTGTCGATCGAGCAGGGATCGACGTCCCCTGGCATGCTTACCCAAATTGCGCCGGCGCAATCAATAGCGACAAAAGCGATTCGGTCGGCTGGGGGTGCGGGCGTCCAAAAACGATCTTGCGGCGGGCGCGACCGAGTGCTTACAAGCCGATCAGCCCGCCGAAGCCCTGGCCAATGCTGTCAGGAACCGGGCGCCCGCGCGGCAGCTGGTGCTGACCACGGGACGACCCTGTGTATACGGCGGTTTCGCAGCCAAATTGGACCATTCATCGGAAGGATTCACGTCCAGTGTTTTCACGCAATCCTGCGGCACGAAGCGTGATGACGGCATCGTTCGTCGTCGGCCAAGCGACTCTGTGGTGCTGGCTGGCCGCATCGGCGGCTGCCCAAGGTCCGACGCCCGAACAAATGCGCGAACTGGCGTCGATCCAGTTGCCCGATGATCCGGCGGCCGTGCTGGCGGTGGTTGGAAAGTCACCGATCCTGGCCGGCGAAGTTTTGCCGAAGGTGGACGCGAAGATTCGCGAGGTCACCGCGAAAACGGGCCAGACGATCCCCGAACCACAATTGAAGATCGCTCGCGTGAATTTGGTCCGCGGCGAACTGGCACGAGCGATCCAGTTCAAGATGATGCGTGAATCGTTTGTGCTGGACCAAGTCGGCACCGAAGCGGCCGACAAACGCGAAGAAGCCCAGCAGCGGCTTGCCGCCAAGGCGCGTCAGTACTTTTTCGAAGAACAGTTGCCCAAACTGAAGGAACAATTCGGCACCGAGGACATGGCCGAATTAGAAGCCAAGCTGGGCGAGCAGGGCAGTTCGCTGAAGGCCCAGCGGCGAGAATTCATCGATCAAATGTTGGGTCAGCTGTACGTCAGCAGCAAACTGGACCGTGACCCCAACGTCCCGATCGCCGACATCGTTCGTTTCTATAACCAACATCGCGACGAGTACGAGCGTTCGGCTCAGGCACGTTGGGAACAACTGACGGTCCGCTTTGATCGTTTCGACAATCGCGATGCGGCGCTGGAAGCCATTCGTGCGATGGGTACTGAAGCTTACTACGGCGGAAGCATGCAGGCGGTGGCCCGAGAAAAAAGCCAGGAACCTTTTGCCGCCGATGGTGGCGTTCACGATTGGACTCCACAGGGATCGCTGCGTTCGTCGGTTCTGGACAAACAGATCTTTTCTTTGCCGCTGAACAAGATGAGCCCGATTATCGAAGACGACGAGGGGCTGCACATCGTTCGTGTCTTAGAACGTCGTGACGCCGGTGTGACACCCTTGGCCGACGTCCAAGATGACATCAAGAAGAAACTGCAAAACAAAATCGTCGCCGAAAAGCAGGATCAGCTGATCAAAGAGTTGTCCCAGCGTGTTCCCGTTTGGTCGATCTTTCCCAAGGACACGCCTGGTGCGTTGCCGTTGCCGGGGACGACGGGGATGTTGCGGTGAGCCGGAGCGCAACTGTGCGACAGATGGTTCGCCCCGCTTGGATCGTTCCGGTCATGATGACGTGTTGGTTTGCCGGATGCGGCCAGTTGGCTTATCGGTTGACCAATCCGATGCCCGACCAACCATTGCCCAACCCGATCGAACTGCCCGCTTCGCCGGATGATTTCGTTTGGCTGCAGGTGGTCGATGTCGTCGACGATTACTTTCGGATTGCCAAGGAACAGCCGGTCCAGAACAATCGACAAATTGTTTTGGATGGACAGCTGGAAACGGCCTACCGGACCGGCAGTTCCGTCTTGGAACCATGGCGCAAAGACAGCACGCCGGGGTTCGAACGCTGGCAAAGCACGTTTCAATCGGTACGACGTCGCGCCATCGTGACGTTGCGTCCCAGCGGCAACGGGTACTGGTTGGAAGTGGTCGTTCAAAAAGACTTGGAAGATCCTGATCGCGTTCAGTACGCCACCGAAACGACCGCCGGGGTGCGCCACGACGGTACGCTGGTTTCGGGTGCGGAAGAAGTCCAAGATGGGCCGCAGACACTGGGTTGGATTCCGTTGGGACGCGATGCGGCGTTGGAACAACGCATGGTCGCGGACATTTATGGTCGAATCACCAAAGCCGATCGGCCCCAGGGCTTGCTTCACTAACCCAGCGGCAAACGTTGCTTTCGTCGGTCGAAATGATCGGCGTGTCGGGTGAGCCCCAAATCTTTACTGTCGTCGCAAAATTTTCGCGCACGAAATTTCGTCTGTTTGGTTGCTCGGGGCCATTTGCCACAGCCATCCACAGGGCATCCCCGTGCCGAAACCAGTGGGAGTGCGGCCCGCGACCCATGCGGATCCCTCAAGCGTCGGGGGGCAGGTCAGTGACGGGAAACTGCGTCGGGCGGGGCGCACCGAATAGGCCGACTTTGATGCCTAGTCTTTTTTGGTTCACTGGACCAAAACCGCACAATCGGCACGGTCGGGTCAAAGTCACGTCCGTGGTTCTTCAGCCTTTTTCCAACGCTAATCTTCCGGCACCGACCCGCCGATACCGTAGGCTGCTGGCGGCAAGGATTGTGACGCCGCGTTGATACGGGACCGTTTGCCGGGGGCCTCGGGGCACCATGGTGGCGGGTTGGTTTCCCGGCTGAAAAACTTTTTCGAAACGGATGCTGATGATCGGTTTCTCCCCCTCCAAGATCGACCTGGACCGGCTTCGTATGCTGGTGGAACACCGGCTGTGTGAACTGGGGCATTTGGAGACACAACAGTTTCCGTTGACGATGCGAGAAGTCATTCGCGGCGGCAACCGATGTGGATTCTATTTTTGTCTGCACGGACCTCGTAGCGTGAAGCTGACGGCGATCTGCGACTTAAAGCGTAAGTCGATTCTGTATTACGGACCGGACGGGATCCGCAAAGACACCGTAGAATTGCCGCTGCTGTCGGATTCCATGTTGGAAAAGGCCGGCTGATTCACGGAGGCGACCATCGCGCGATGCGTCGATGACAAACGCAGTGTTAAACGTCGCGGCGTGCTTTTTCTTCCGCTGCACTTTCGCGGAAGTAGTCCGGCGTCAAGCGAATTGGATCCAGCACGCAGCCCATCGATGCCAGCGTGCATGCGATCATGCCAACGCCGGCGGCGACCGGGCGCGGGGGCGTGATGTACCGAGGCGATGCCGCGTCTTTCAGAACCGCATTCTGAAAGACGATGCGATCGCCGATGCACGGAGTCACAGCGTCGGTTTGCGCGAGCGTTTTGTGCCACGCGTCACGTTGCAGGACGGAGGTCAGGCCGGCGATGTGTTGCGGCCAGCCGTCACGAAGTTCCGATCCGTTTGCGATCAGGTCATCGCGAGTGTACCGGCCGGCGTAGACCATCTTGCGATAGGCGTTCAGGCCGACCAAGACTTCGGCGGCGTCGGGTTCAGCGGACAGGAAATTTGCTGCGATCGCCGCTAAAGACGGAACCGCCACGACGGGCAACTGCAAGGCCCAGGCAAGTGTCTTTGCCGTGGTGACCCCAACGCGCAGCCCTGTGAACGATCCAGGGCCGACGGCGACAGAGATGAATTCTGGCATTGCGTCATTTTCGCGGCCCCACGTCATCAGATCTTGCAGATCCACCGCCAGCCGCGCGGCCGGTCGCACGGCGGGGGCAGACTGCATGGGGGCAGACTGCATGGGGGCGGTTCGGTCGCCGGTTGCCGGTTGGGACGATGCATCCGACTGTATGGGTGGCATCGTATTGGCGTCGTTGCAGTCGACCAGGCGGATCGGTTTGTCGCCACGCAGTAAAGCCAGACTGGCGGTGGTGCCGATCGTTTCGATGGCCAGATGATGGACCGATGCGTCAAAGGTCATCGTGGGATCAGCCTGCGGTGGTCGCTGGGGCATTTCGTCAGGGTTCGTTCAGATGGTTCGGGACGCTTGGCAGCCGTTTTGCCGCGACGCGTTCTATCGGCGGCGATGGTGCGGAACTATGGTGCTACGGTCGATGGTCGGCGTTGCAATCCGGGTTGTCGCAGTCCGGGATGCTCAAGTCTGTGTGGGATTGCCGTTAAATTTTGGTATCCGTTACACTTTCGGTTTGTTCGATGTCGTAGCGACGGATCGACGACCAGGGGCACAACACGGTCCGACAGCCCATCGGCCAGGGACCAATTCGGCTTGACGATGAATCAACACCGTTAACGCCGTGTGGGGCAAAATAATTGGCCGCAGACGATCCCAAACCGGCGTTTGGAATCGCGCAAACGTTGGCACCGTCATTCCGTTTTCTTCCGCATCCCGTTTCATTTGCAGCCAAGGTTTTCATCCGTGAAGCGAGCGTTGATCAGCGATATTCACGGGAACCTCGAGGGCCTGCAAGCGGTGTTGGCGGACATCGAAACGGTCGGCGTGGATGAAATTTATTGTCTCGGCGACATCATCGGCTACGGGCCCAATCCGTGCGAGTGCCTGGACTTGGTGATGCGGCACGCCAAAGTGACGATCTTGGGCAACCATGATCAGGCCGCCCTGTTTGATCCCGATGGCTTCAACCCGATGGCGTTGCAGGCGATTTATTGGACTCGCGATCAGCTGGACAATGGTCCGGGCAATCCAGCGCAAGTCAACAAACGCTGGGACTTTCTGGGCGAACTGCCTCGACTGGTCGATGAAGGCGAATTCAAATTCGTGCACGGTTCGCCGCGTGACCCGACCAACGAATACGTGTTCCCCGAATACGTCTTTGATACTCGCAAGATGGAGATTCTGTTCGGACGCGTCGAACAGTATTGCTTCATGGGGCACACTCACTTGCCGGGCGTGTTCACGACCCAGTGCGAATTCATCGCGCCCGAAGATTGCGATCACCGATACGCCCTTGGGCCCGCCAAAGTCTTGGTCAATGTGGGCAGCGTGGGCCAACCGCGGGACGATAACAACAAATCTTGTTACGTCGTGCTGGACAAAGACGCCAAGTCGATCGAGTTTCGTCGTGTGGAATACGACATCGATAAAACGGCCAACAAGATTTACAACATCCCCGATCTCAGCGATGCGTTGGGCGATCGGTTGAAGCACGGACGTTGAAACACAGCGGCGGCAGTTCTGATGATGTGGGGCCGGCGGTCGCCGCACACATCGTCGCGTCGCCCACAGATCCCTCTGCTCCATTTGTCAAAGCGAAACTAGGTTCAACCGTTGCCACGCACCGCGATCCTTAGCGACATACACGGAAATCTGGCCGCGCTGGAAGCCGTCCTGAAAGACGTCGAATCGCAGAATTGTGATCGCATCGTCTGTTTGGGCGACGTGGTCGGTTACGGCCCGAATCCCTGTGAGTGTCTGGACAAAGTCAGCAAGTTCGAATTTTGTGTGCTGGGCAATCACGACAGCAGCGCCTTGTTCGACCCAGAAGGCTTCAACGCGGCCGCGGAACAGGCGATCTTTTGGACCCGCGATCGATTGGAAGAGTCCGACGGGGATCCCGAAGCGGCACGGCGACGAATGGAGTTCTTGTGCTTTCTGCCGCGTACCGTTCGCGAAGGAAACGTGTTGTTTGTTCACGGATCACCCCGTGGACCGACGAACGAATACGTGTTCCCGGAGGACACCCAGAACAGCAAGAAGATGGAAAAGCTGTTCTCGATGATTCCGCATTTGTGCTTTCAAGGGCACACGCACGTTCCGGGCATCTTCACCCAAGACCTGCAGTTCATCGCCAGTTCCGCGCTCATGTCGCCGTACGGGACCGACAACCCGTCGCGTCGATTGATGATCAACGTCGGCAGTGTCGGACAACCTCGTGACGGTGACCCACGCGGTTGTTACGTGGTCTTTGACGGGGTTTCGGTGGAATTTCGACGAGTCGAATATGACGTCGAACGCACCGTCGGTTTGATCGAAGCCGAACCGGACTTGGATAACTTCCTGGGTTACCGCCTCCGCGACGGCCGCTAGTTCCGTCCACCCATCGTCGCATTTTCGCTACGCGACAGCAGCGTGCACCGAAGCGTCCCGTGTCAGCGGTGATCCTGAGCCGAACTCGCTAGCGTCGGGTGGTACTGGTCAAACGGCCGGACCCGCGGCTAGCGCTGTGCGGCTCATACACAGCATCGCATTTCGCCCGGCGAATGTGGCGTACAGTCCCTCGCGATCGCCGCACTAGTCTTCTTCTCAGACACTAGTCTTCCTTCAGACTCAGCACGGCTTTGCGTGCCCGGTCCAAGAAATCCGCTTTCGGTTCCCCCGCTTCCAAGAAGATCGGTGGTCCCACGGTGATGCAGCTCAGCAGCGGTACGGGCAAGAATTCCCCACGTGGCAAAATGCGGTTCACGTTGTCGATGTACACCGGCATCAATTCCAGATCCGGTCGCTTCTTGCCCAGGTAATACAGCCCGCTTTTGAATTCACCGACCTCTTCGCCCGACGATCGGCCGCCTTCGGGGAACACGATCAGCGAATAAATGTCGCCGATCTCTTTGATCATGATGTCGATCGGGCTGTGGTGGACCTTGATCTTCTTGCGGTCGATCAACAACGCGTTGAAGCTGCGTGCCATGTGGGGCTTCAGCCAGCCTTTGGACCAATAGTCCTTGGCCGCGACCGGTCGTGTGACCGCGCGGATGTTGCGTGGCAGCGCCGACCACAACACGACCGCGTCCAGGTGGCTGGTGTGGTTGGCAAAGTAGATGCGTTGGCAAGTGTCAGGCTGGCAATCCACCCAGCGGACGGTGAATCCGCTGAACAGTTTGGCCAGAATGACAATGGCTTGGCTGGTCAGTGTCATAAACGGCAGTCTAGCGAGACGCCGCGACCTCGCGAACCAGCCCACGCGGTTTTCGGGCCGTTGCTTTCCGCGGACGAATCACCGCGTCATAGCCATCGGTGATCAGCGTTTGATAGCCGGTCACCATCGAATCGACCGATCCCGTCGCAAGGACTCGTTCACGTCCCGCGGTGCCCATCGATTCCCGCATCGACGGGTCGTCGATCAAGCGACCGATCGCGGCGGCATAAGCGTCCACGTCTTCGCTGGGGACCAGCATTCCGGTTTCGCCTTCGATCACCGTTTCGCCGATCGAACCCACGTCGGTGGACACCACCGCGACTTGGCAAGCCAGCGCTTCAAGGATCGAAACCGGTGACGCTTCGTTCAGCGAACATAGGGTGAATAGATCCAGCCCTGCGACGATTCGTTGCGTGTCATGGCGGGTGCCCAGTAGGTGAATGCGATCGGCAACGCCCAACTGATCCGCCAAGCTTTCGATCTCTGGACGCTGGGGACCGTCACCGACGATGACCCAGTGCAGATCGCAGTGGCTTTCGCGCAGCTGTGCCGCGGCGTGGACCAACATGAAGTGATTCTTTTCCTCACGCAGCGCCGCGACGATCCCCACCAAGCGACTCGTTTCGTCCAGACCAATCTCGGACCGCAGCCAAACACCGGCCGATTCATCGTGCCGGAACTTTTCACAATCCACACCGTTTCGGATCACGTGGACCTTTTCATCGGGGAACCGTTCGAACTGACGCAAAAACTTTCCGTGCGAATCCGCCACCGCGATGAAGGCATCGGTGATGCCCGTCAGCCATCGATTGGCGCGTCCGACGCCGTCGGGCCAACCGGTCGAATGCAAAGCCGATGCAATCACAGGAACGCCGGCGACCGCGGCCGCCAAACGGCCCCAAAACATCTTGTCGCCCGCACCGACCGTGATCACGGCATCAATGTTTCGATCGATGATCAAACGCCGCAGCCGACGGATGACGCCGATGTCATACTTGCCACCAATCAAGTTGCTGTGGACGGGGAACTCCGATGCAATCTGTTGTCCCAGCGGCCCAGGGTCTTTCAAACATGCGACTTCGGGACAAACGACGTCCGGATTCATCCGCCGCATCAGGTTGACCAACAGTGTTTCGGCACCACCCACGGGCATACTGGTGATGACGAACAGACACCGCAGCGGACGATGGCGGTTGCCGCTGCACCGCGGGCGGTATCGCGACGATGGGGTGAGCAGTCGACGAAGAAACATATGACGATGGCTTACTAGGGCAATGCGGTCGGCGGCAGCGAAGCCGCCGGGATGGCCGTGGACAATGGAAGTGTGAAGTTGGATTCGGCGTTGGATTGCTGTTCATCTGCAACTGACGGCGTGACGTCGACGACCGGTTCGGCGGCAGCTTTGCGCGGGTCAAAGCTGAGCCAATTGACGAAGCGTCCGAACTGGGGATCGCCATGGAAGCGTCGGATGTGATAGCTGTCACGACCGACCAAGTTGTAGGCACCAAACGCGCTGCACAAGCCTTTCAGCCCGGCGCGATGCGCGGCGTCGACCACGGCGCTGGTGATCTGTGGTGGCATGCCGAATGGCACGGCAAAGTAGCGGACCGGACGCCCGATCATGTCTTCCAAATCTTTTTTGCCGCCGATGATCTCGTCATCGACCTGAGCCGTCGTGTTGATCTTGGCAAAGTCGACGTGACGCTTGGTGTGCAGTCCGATTTCGATGCCGGCATCGCAGATTTCACGGACATGACCGACCGTGTTCACCGGCAACGGCTGGCCGGCTTTGACGTCGTGCGCGAACGGACGGCCGGTTGAAATGTGGTCGGACGTGACGAAATAGGTCGTCGGGATTTGGCGTTCGGCCAGCATGGGCAACGCGTCGTCCATGTTGTCGGCATAGCCGTCGTCAAAGGTGACCGTGAATGTCGGGTGGTGATTGACGCCCGCTTCGACACGATGCTGGACGGTGGCAAGGTCGACCGGTTGCAAGTGATCCATCAAATAGTCGATGTGCCGCCGGAATTGATCCGGGTGGATCGTCCACGGGTTCGGGTGGCTGGTTGCAACGCGATGATAAAAGGGGACGTTCAGCGGTGCCGCCCCGTCGCGGGCCAACCGCTTCAAGCGTCGTCGTCGCAGCGGGCCCATGAGATGGGCGCGGGCATCGATCGCGATTTGTCTAAAAAGGCTCAAAGGATCAGCGGCTGGGAATTCGGGTTCAGAATTCGGGGCGGGAGGCTTCGACGCATGATGCCGTCGGGTGGGAACAGAATGTCAACTCCGTACCGGTTCCTACCTTGCCACTGCACGTTGGCGGGGGACAAAGCCGTTCTTGGTCGGCGGGATGCTAGGGGTCCCTGACCGCACAAACAGAATTTGCGGTCTGTGTCGATTGAATGGGCTCAGTCGTCGCCTTTTGCTGGGCGAAAGCGTCGCTGCGAAAGGGCAAACGCAGTCAGCGAAGAAGATGATTTCGGATTGTCGGATGCGACCGAGCCCGAACGTTTAGGCGGGTTTCCAGCCGTAAACGTCCAACAGTGCGTCGGCGACGATCCCACGAATTTGGCCCAGACGCACGGGTTTGTGAACGACTTTGTAGGCGGCAAAACGCCTGGCTTCGGCTTCGATTTCGTCGTTCCAATCGGCACTCATCAAGGCGCAGGGCGGACGTTTCGGAACGTCACCCAGACGGCGCAACAATTCCAATCCGGTGACGCGAGGCATGTGCACATCGACCAGAGCGAAATGGATTTCCGTGTCGCCCAGGACGTGTAGCGCCTGTTGGCCATCGGCCGCTTGGTGAACGCAGAAACCGCTGCGTGTCAGAGCATCCGACAGGACGCCGCGCAACGCAGCGTCGTCGTCGGTGATCAAAAGGTTGGGGACCACTTTGAATCACACCGCAAACAAACCAGCACTCGAGTCTCTGCCACCCTGGCAGGCTCGGTGACTGTACCATAATAGCCGCAATTTCAGTGCCAGAACCACCTTAGGCAATCCCACGCATGAATTCACCCGCCGGGTCCGCCCCCCAACCGCCCCAGTCCCCCGGACCGGTCACTGACGCGGCGAAGACCGGCCGTCGCGAAAAGTCCGCCGCTTCGGGGCATCCGCCCGCCGCATCGACCCCCGGCACGGCGGCGGTCAGCGAATTGTCCAAACGCGTGATCGCCAACGTCGAACAAGCGATCGTCGGCAAACGAAAACAATTGGTTCTGTCGTTGGTAGCTTGGCTAAGCGGCGGACACATTTTGTTGGAAGACGTTCCTGGGGTGGCCAAGACGATGCTGGCGCGTGCGCTGGCGCGAAGTGTGGGCTGTCGTTTCAAACGCGTTCAGTGCACGCCCGATTTGTTGCCCACCGACGTGACGGGTACATCGATCTTCAACCAGAAAACGGCCGAGTTCGAATTTCGGCCCGGCCCCGTGTTCACCCAGATCTTGCTGGCCGATGAGATCAACCGCGCCACGCCGCGAACCCAGGCCTCGTTGTTGGAAGCGATGGCCGAATCGGCCGTGACCGTCGACGGGACGACGCACGCGTTGAAGCCACCATTCTTGGTCGTCGCCACACAAAACCCGGTGGATCACGAAGGGACGTTCCCGTTGCCCGAAGCCCAGCTGGACCGCTTTCTGATGAAGTTCAGTTTGGGGTATCCGTCGGCGGAGGAAGAACTGCGGATGCTGACGTTGTTACAGCACGGTCATCCGGTCGACAAGCTGAAGCCGGTCGCCAAGGCGGAAGAACTGGTCGAAGCCCAGGCGGAAGTCAGCAAGGTCTACGTCGACGATCGGCTGCGGGAATACATGATGCAGATCATTTCGCAAACGCGTTCCCACGACGACTTGGCCCTGGGCGCCAGCCCCCGTGCGACCATCGCTCTGTTTCGTTGCAGCCAAGCGATGGCCGCGATCCGCGGTCGCGCTTTCGTCATGCCCGATGATGTCAAACGCATCACCGCGCCGGTGATCAGCCACCGCTTGATCGTTCGCCCAGAAAGCCGGTTGCGTAAACAAACGGCCGAAGGAATCTTGGAATCCATCTTGGGTCAGATCGCCGTGCCCACCATCGAAAGTCCTTAGGAACTGTGATGCGTGGTCACTGGATCGATTGGTTGGCGGGCATCGCAGCACTGGTCTTGCTGGGGTGGCTGTTCGGCGCTTCGCTGTGGTTGTTGGCCGCCGTGGTTGTCGGGCTGTTGTTGGCGATCAACCAATACCTGGCACGTCTGTGGTCGCACGCGACGACGGCGGTTCGGCACGGCGGTGATTTGGAAGTCGCCGTGGGGTCCGATGTGCCGATCGAGTTGGCCGTGACCAATCGATCAAAGGTCCCGGTCGGCTGGGTGTTGGTCGAAGACTTGTTGCCACGCTGGGCGATGCGAGGTTCGGAGCTTGGTTTGGATGTCGATGGCGACCGCATTGCCGTGATGATGTTGCCGCCCGGCAAGACGACATCGATGCACTACACGATTCGTGTCAAACGCCGCGGGTATTTTCAAGTCGGTCCGACGGTGCTGGAAACGGGGGACTTTCTGGGATTGTTTCGTCGTTATCGCGTCGGCACCCAACCGCAATACATCACCGTGCTGCCACGCGTGGTTCCGCTGTCAGGATACGACATCGCGTCACGTCGACCGATCGGTGAAATCCGCATGCGTGACAACGTGATGGACGACCCGACACGTCTGCGAGGCATCCGGCAATGGCAACCGGGCGATCCGATGCGCAGTGTCCATTGGGCCGCGACCGCGCGGACGGGAACGCTGCACAGCAAAATCTATGAACCGTCATCGATCGCCGGTGCGACCTTGGTGCTGGACTTTCACCGCCGAACCAACCCGGTCAAACACGAACCGGTTCGCGGTGATTTGGCGGTCACCGCGGCGGCATCGATTTCCGCCATGCTGCACGACCAAAACGAACCGTTCGGACTGATCAGCAACGGACGTGATGCGGCCGACCGGATCCGCCACGACGGATGGCGCGGGGATCATCGTGTCCGCGACTCGGCGACGCGGGCGGGACAGATGTTGGCCGAGAGCGACCGGATGCGTCCGGTGATCATGAAGCCGGACCGAGGTGTGATTCAGTTCAAAGACGTGATGCGTCGCCTGGCGCGTTTGGAACCCACCGACGGCCTGACACTGCCGGAATTATTGGCCGAATGCGAAGGACGTTTGTCCAACGAGACGACCGTGTTGGTGATTCTGCAACAGTGTGACGAAGCCACCGCGTCGGCGTTGATTGGGCTATCTCGCCGCGGATGGGAAGTCGCGGTTATCGTCAACACGCACGACATCAACGACTACTCCGCCATCGCCGGTCCAATGATCGCGGCACGGATCGCCACGTTCCACTTGGCCGATTTCGATTCGGTGGCGGATGTGTGTCGTAATGTCGCGATTCGGTAATCTTTGACGATTCGATCGATTGTTTTGATTTTGACGCCCTGGTTTGCCGATCCTGTTCAACCGAGGGGGGCCTCGAACAATCAAAACTGCCGACGCCGTGTGGGTTTCACGCAATGATGCCCGTGCGCCGGTTGCGAACGCTTCGCCGGCAACAGCGGACGCGACGCAAACGCCGGAACGATCCGGTCAGATTCCTAGGCCTTCTTCGCTGAATCATTCGTCCGAAGATTCCCGCGAGCCTACGGATCAAACGCCATGTCGTTGACTTTATGCGTCCAATACAGTTTCTGTCGCGCCGCCAAGTGGTCGGCCCGACGTGCCGCCATCGTCGCTGCGATCGGTCTGGGGATGACCGTGGTCGGCAATCCAGCCGATGCTCAGCGTCCGGTTCTGCCGGGCACGGGATCGGAAATCGTTGGCGTCGCGGATGACTTCGAAGACCCCAACTGGGGCTACGTTCCGAACAATCCGAAAAGCACCGAAGATATCGATGAAAATCAACGCCAGCCGTTGGGCAAAAGCACCAATGGCCGGTGGTACGAAGGCATCAAGCGAGGCCATCCCGATGTCGTCAAACGTGTCGACACGCCCAAAGGTGGTTTGCCGGGCAGCAAGGGATCGTTGTTGCTGCAGTCCAAGATGACAGGCATCCCCGGTCGTCCGGAAGGAAAGATGCACCAGGACGATTTCATCTGCAACGTCCAGTATCGTCTGAAACGACGCTTGTCGGTATCGGAAGTTCCCAGCGTGACGACACGCGTCTTTCTGCCGCCGGTCGACCAGTGGGAAGACCGCAGTGGCCCACACTTTGGTTTCCGCTTGGCATTGGAAACCACGGCCATGGTGGAAAAGGAAACTGGTTTCTTCGGCATGAAACGCGAAGAAATGGGCAACGAGATTTACTGGCCCGGAATGTTCTTGGAATTCGAAAACAAGAGCCAAACCGGCAAGCCGCACGACTATGCGTACTGGCGAATCCGCAGCAACCGACGTGGCGCCGATTTCCGTGGCCCTCAAGTCACGACGACCGGATGGTGGACGCTTGGGATGAGTGTTACGCCCGACGGAATGGTGCATTACTATGCGTCGCCCGGCGTGGATGATTTGACCGAAGATGATTACATCACCAGCCAGTTCCCCTACGACTATCGGGCCGAGCGTTTCCGTACGTTCTTCTACAATGTTTGCAGTGCGGACAACGGCCGCAACTGGAGCACGGCGTTCATCGTGGACGATCCCAAGGTGTTCGTCCTGCGACCTCGCGGCGGCCAACGCGTCGCCCGCACACCGTCATCCAAGTCCCGCCGCTAATAGGGGGGACGGGGGCGAATGGCACGGACTTAGGTCCTAAGCTCCCGTGGCGTAACGGTTTCGGTCCGGATCACGGGGATCTCGCATGAGCTTGTATTTTTTGGCGCGACGTTTCAATTCCCTGGGGTGCTGACGCCCCGGTCGGTTTCCCAAACGAAGTTCGGCAATGGGTTCGAGTAGGTTCTCCCATTGCTGTCGGGAACCTCCGCCACCGAACCTTGGCGACCCGGCGATCTCTTTCAGTGCTTGCATTGCACCGGTGAAGCTCAATCGCGTCGGCGAAAGGCCGAACTTCAATGCGGACGCTATCATCGCCGGCCGCGATCGGGGTGTCCCCATCATGCGGAGCATGACCTACTGGACTGAAGGAATGCACTTACTCAGGAAGGCAACCATGGCCCAGATGCACGAGCATCGCGATCATTCTCCGTCCGATCAACAAGCCGAAAAGGACCTCCGTCCCCTAAAAATACTCTAACTCTGCTCGTGATAACTATTCCTGGGCATCAAAAGGCTTCCAAGAGCGAATGCGGAGATCACGAAAATTTAGCACGGCATCCGCGTAGTGATATTTTGCACCAATCGCGATGAAGTGAGATTCAGCCGGGTTCCACTCCTCAAGCTGTTTGTCCTTCACCACACGGCGATAGTCCAACCAAACATTGACGACGCCATCATTCATGCGAATCACGAAGGGGACTTCGTTGTTTTTGGGTTTGAAAGGCTTTTGGTGGTCATCCAAATCATCCATCGGACCAACGGCCACCCAACGTTCTGTTGGATTGAACAACACCGCATGAGTCACCTCGTTGGAATCGTAAAGAAAGATTCCTGCGTCCCACGCAGCGTACGGACTGGAACCATGAACGATTTCGCCACTGAGTTCCCATCGAGGCCCGAAGTCCACCTGGCAGCGAGCGATCATGCCGGTTGTTTGTGAGATCCCACGAATTGCTCCGCTGGGCCGACGAATCCACTCGCCGGAAACTTTTTCCCATCCCAACACGCGATCGTCGCTTGGCAGCAGGCTAATTTCCGTCCCGTGGTCTGACTGATCCAAAGCCACCCGCCATGTCAACGCGACTTGCAGTGATTCCAATCGATCGGCCACTAGTGGATAAAGGTCATCATTCTGCAAGACGGCCTCGAGCTTTTCGACCGCTGCCGAATATTGCTTCGACTGAATCGCCGCGACTGCTTCAGCGATCTGATTCTTCCGTGGTCCGGTGCGGCTCATCACGGCAAAGATCACTTGGTCTGCATCGAGTGGAAACTTGCCGAACGGATCATCATGGGGCTTGAACTCGATCAACTCCAGGAGTCTCCGGGCTTCCTGATACTGGCCAGCATGATAGGCAAACGCCAACCACATGGATCGCCACCAGTGTTTCATATTGGAACGTTGCCAGTCTTGAAGTGTTTCATTGTTCTGGGCTTCGTCCAGGTATTGATTGCAAACATTCCGCACGGCTTGATAGACGCCCGGCTTTTGAATGTAACGTTCGCCAACGGGGTTATGGCGATCTCGCATGATCCGGATAACGGCGTCGCACAGCGCGTACGGAACATCACCGTCACAACGACCGGTCGCGGCGCACTGCTGGCCAAACTCCAACATTTCATTATGTGAACCACCCCAGCGAGGACGCATTGCATGCAACCATTTTGCATACGCTGGCCAGTAGTCAAACTGTGCCTCGGTGGCCTGTCGAAACCAAAAATCCACTCCCTCATCGGCATCGGTCCCACCAGCCATTGCAACCGTGATCATCTCAGTCGCAGCGTGAGGCCGCTCAGGGCAGGCTTTCCAAGCCCTTCTTAAACAGTTTTCTGCTCGTTGAAGATGGTCCTCGAATCCTTTCCATCCTTCCGGTGTGACCTCCGATGCCCACCCATTACCTCGAGCCTGCCATGCCTTGTCCAGGTGCATTTGACCTCCGATCAGGTTGACTAGCCACGGCGACAGATCTTTCATCTTGTTCGCAGTAAAGAAGTAGTTTCCGCGCAAACCAGGTGGCAACTCACTGAAGAATCCGAGCACGTTTTCGCCAACGACTCGTGATTGTTGACTCTCCGGGTCGTCAATCGGAATCGCTTCGAGCGATTGATGCCAACATCGATCAAGATAACGTTTTGCCTTCTTGACGTTATATTGCTTTTTGTTGTCTTGATCGCGATAGAAGTTCCACAGCATTCGTGCTGCGGCGAGTTTCAGATGCGTCGGATACCCCAGTACCGAGAAATCGCCGTGACTCTGTTCAATAATAGTGATCGCCTTGGGACGCGCATGCTTGTCTCGATTATTGCGGTACAGCATGACCGCATAGGCGTAGCGGACGACCGGATCATCACAATCTCGATCCATCAGGGTTTTCCCGATGGATTCCAAAGCTTCGTCTGTTTTTCGATCCACCTTTGACGCGAAACTTTTTGCGGTTTCGTCCAAAAATGCGATCGCGTCCGTGTCCCACCTGGCGTTTCTTTTGCCCAGTTTCTTGTATGAATCTACTAACGTGCGGTGATGGTACTGGTACTTGTCCTCGGAAAGTTGCCGGACCGTGTAAGCGTCGTCGCCAGGCGGTAAGACATAGACCTTGGTCGATTCATCTCTGATTCGTCGCAAAGACTCAGCGGCCAGGGACTGTCCGGCCAAAACTGCCTCAATCTTGCCACCCAAAGTTGAATTCAGGTCTCGATGCAATCCGTAGTCAGCCACTTGAACGATGCCGCTTTTGTCGATCATTAGTATCGACGGCAAAAAGGGAACCGACAACAGGCGTCTTAAATCTCCGCTCGGATCAACCGCGGTCGGTATCGACAGTCGGAACTCTTCATAGCTTCGGTTCGCTTCATCGAGATCGTCCCCCGTATTGACCGCAAGAAATCGAATTCTTCGATCGGAAAACCGCTGGGCAATCGCGTCGATTTTCGGCAGGCCCATTAGCCCCAGTTCCGAACTCGTGTTCCAGAAGTAGAGCAATACAGCATTATCTGATCGAAACTGTGGAAGCGTGATTTGACTTCCGTCGCTCAATTCAATTTGGCAAGGCGGCGGCTTGATTCCCAAAAGCGGATGCGACCAGAGATGTATCTGGGCATTTGACACTCCCGGCGTGAGCACACAACAGGCAGCAAACGCGATAGCTGGAGCCACACGCGGCAAGACTGGAAGCAACATCGATTTACCACAATCCCGAACTATTTAACGCTAGCATCTGCGAGGCTAGGCACTGTTTATCAATTCAACACGAAGGCCAATGAAAACGGTAACCCGACGCGTCAGCGAGGGATTCTTGATGAATGAATAACTTCGGCCCCTCGCTGACGCTTCGGGTTACCAATTGATAAACAGTGCCTAGTCCTCAATCAAGCAAGGCCTAAGTCGAAAATGATCTGAAAAACTCGAAAACCCTCGGCGTTTCCGCGGTGAATTGGAGGTTATCACAACTTCAACCCACTCACGAAAAGGACGGCTTCGAGTGTACGCCAAGTTACGCAAACGGCTCCGTCAAAGCAAACGAAAATTTCGTCGCAAATAAGGGGACGGGGGGGAGATTCGGCGGTCGGTGAGCGAGGGGGCGGACGTTGTCTTCGCGATACGAAAGGTGGCGATTCGTGTACCGCAAAAAAAAACGCGACCTGCCGTATCGGGAGGTCGTGTTGAGTGATTGTCGTGAGCCCAGGCGGCGGGCCTAATTCAGCCGAGCCAAGTTCTGGGCACGCAAGGCCTGGATGTACTCGTAAGTGATGTTCATCACTTCGTCATAGTAGAACGAATCGGGGTAGATCTTATCACTCGGTTCGCTCATCTCTTCGGCCAGCTTGTCGTCTTCCTCGGCGGCTTCGAGTTCCTTGCGGCGTGCTTTGAATTCTTTTTCGTTGATAGACAACGTGTCACGTTCCTTCTGTCGGACGTACAGTTCGATACGACGCAGCAGGTCGGTGAATTCGTCGATCTGCTGAACACGCATCTGTGAGTTGCGACGCAGTTGATCGACCATGCTGCGAGGCACCAAGCTGTACAAGTCGTGCCGTTTCGCGGGAACGCGGTCGAATTCAATCGCGTAATCCAAATCGCTTTCGCCGACGTCCATCTTGGCGATGATGCTGGGCAGGAGGGAAAAAGGTACGCGGACTCATTCTTTCCTGTTCTAGTGAATAGGCAGTCCGCGCACCGGCGGCCGACACCAGGGTACGAAGTTTTGACAGCCACGGCGGAACGACGCTCCAAGTCTCGTTGCCTGTTTCCGTTTCGCCCGCCATTCTGCATCAGAAACGGTCGGAGAGCGGCGAAGTCTTAGTCGCTGAACGGCGGGCGGATCTAGCTTCGCAGAGGACGAAAGAGTTTTTTCTGAAAATCGGTGCCGGGCCGCGGAGAGAAATGACGGGTGTCAGGTAGAGGACTTACCCGACCGTCAATCGAGAACAATCATGAACGACACCAAATCGGACCACCCAACCGTTGAGACGATGGATCCACGCCCGCAGCAAAAGCCGCTGTTTCATTTTTGGCGTTGCTTCTGGCTGACTTTTCTTGTGGTGTCGCTGGCCTATGCCTGGCATTGCTTCTACGTTCCCGCGAACGAGATCGCTTGGGCAACTGACTACGACTCGGCGAAGCAGCAAGCAGCCAAAACTGACAAACCGATTCTTCTCTACTTTACTGCCAACTGGTGTGTTCCGTGCCGCGTCATGAAGCGGCAAGTTTGGGCCGATTTCCAGGTAAAGGAATTGGTGAATGCAGAGTTCGTTCCGGTAGCAATCGACGTGGGCGATCCGGAAAACGCTGAGGTTATGGCGGCTTACGCCATTCAAGGTCCGCCGGTCACCATCGTTTGCGACTCACAAGGGCACGCTTTGGATTGGCGAGCAGGACGAATCAGCAAAACGGTCTTCCTCGAATTACTTGATTCGTCGCATTAGCTGGGAGATGAAAAGCGTCAGGGCGGAATGGCACCTAATCCACGGCAAGGTCTTGTAATGTCGGCACTTAGCGCCGACTGACAGCAGGGGGCTTCACTTGCGATGAGTTTGGTTATCGAACGACCTAAACACACGCAGCAAGGAAGCCCCCGTGTTTCAATCCGAACTCAGTTCGTTCCGTCGGCGGCTGATCGTCGCACGCCAGTCCGGTGATCTCTATTTCGCTTCGCCGCTGGATCGAAAGACTTTCGCGGAGCGAAAGGCGACTTTGGGTACGCCGGTCGCTAATAAGGGGGACGCGCTAATAAGGGGGACGGGGGTAAATTCAGCAGTCGGTGAGCGAGGGCGGGGCGGACGTTTTCTTCGCGATGCGAAAGGTGGCGATTCGTGTGGCGCAAAAAAAACGCGACCTGCCGGATTGGGAGGTCGCGTTGAGTGATTGTCGTGAGCCCCGGCGGCGGGCCTAATTCAGCCGAGCCAAGTTCTGGGCACGCAAGGCCTGGATGTACTCGTAAGTGATATTCATCACTTCGTCATAGTAGAACGAATCGGGATAAATCTTATCACTCGGTTCGCTCATCTCTTCGGCCAGTTTGTCGTCTTCCTCGGCGGCTTCGAGTTCCTTGCGGCGTGCTTTGAATTCTTCTTCGTTGATCGACAACGTGTCACGTTCCTTTTGGCGGACGTACAGTTCGATGCGACGCAGCAGGTCGGTGAATTCGTCGTTCTGCTGAACACGCATTTGTGAGTTGCGACGCAGTTGGTCGACCATGCTGCGAGGCACAAGGCTGTACAGGTCGTGACGCTTTGCCGGGACACGGTCGAATTCGATCGCATAATCCAAATCGCTTTCGCCGACGTCCATCTTGGCGATGATGCTGGGCAAAACGATGTCGGCCGGCACACCCTTCAGCTGTGTGCTTTCACCGTCGGGCAGATAGAACTTCTGCAACGTCACTTTCAAGGCACCCAAGTTTGCTCGCTGGTTGCTGAACAAGGCTTCGCCGATGTCCACCAGGGTCTGCACCGTTCCTTTGCCGTGGGTGTTCGGGTCACCGATCACGATGCCACGGCGGTAATCACGGATCGCACCGGCCAGAATTTCGCTGGCACTTGCACTGAGCTTACTGGTCAGGACGACCAAGGGACCGTCCCAAGCGACGCCGTGTTCATCGTCGTCATACTTGGTGACGTTTCCACGTGAATCCTTCACCTGAACGACCGGGCCATGATCGATGAACAGACCCGTCAGGGTGATCGCTTCGGTCAAGCTGCCGCCGCCGTTCTTGCTGAGATCCAAGACCACACCGGCAACGCCCTTGGCTCGGAAATCATCCAAGATTTTGCGGACGTCCCGCGTGCTGCTGCGGTAATCCGCGTCGCCGCCGTCACGAGCCTTTTCCATGTCCAGGTAGAAGCTGGGCAGATTGATGTAGCCGATCTTCAGCGGTTGATTGACGCCGGGGACTTGGTGTTCGAGGACTTCGCCACGGGCCGCCGATTCTTCTAATTCGACTTGGGCGCGAATGATTTTGTATTCTTCCACCGCGCTGACGCCGCCAGGTTTGACGCCAAGGCGGACCGTGGTGCCCGCTTTGCCGCGGATCAAGTCGACCACGTCTTTCAGCGGCATTTCGACGATGTCGACCGATTCGCCGTTGTCGCCTTGGCCGACCGACACGATCACGTCATCGGGCTTCAAGCGGCCATCTTTGTCGGCGGCACCACCGGGGATCACGCTGCTGACGACGGTGTTCCCGTCTTTTTCACGCAAAGCCGCACCGATACCCTCCAGGTTCAGTCGCATTTGGATGCGGAAATCTTCCAGTGTTCCGGGCGACATGTAGGTGCTGTGCGGATCGAAGCCGCTGGTGACGCTGGTCAGGTACATTTCCAGCAAGTCGTCCGAATCGGTGTCTTTCCAGCGTCGTGCGTAACGTTGGTAACGGCGACGCAGTTGATCCTTGGCTTCTTCAGCGGTCTTGTCGTCGTCCATCAACAACAACATCGCGTACTTGATCTGCTTGCGCCAGCGGTCGCGAGCCTCGGCGTCGTTTCGTGCATATTGGGCTTGGTCCGGGTCGACGACGATCGATTCCTCTTTGGTGAAATCGAAATCTTGATCCAGCAACTGCATCGCCATCGCGACGCGTTCATCGACACGCTTGGTAAAGCGGTTGAAGATCACATATGCGGGATTGATATCGCCACGTTTGACCAGGTCGTCGATCGACGCTTCGTACTGTCGAAACTGGTCGACGTCGCCCTGCAGGAAGTAAATCTTCAGCGGGTCCAGCATGTTCAGGTAAAGATCCAACGCACGCTGGCTGATTTGATCGTCCAGTTCGCGTGATGACACGTGCTGGCGAGGCATCAGCTGGGAAATGATCTGTGCCAGCTGGCGGTCTTGCATGGACGGGCCGCGGGCAGGCGGATTCGCCGGGGCGGCTTCCTGAGCCGCGATCGGATTGGTGACCGATGACGAAACCAACAGCATCACGATCGCCATGCCCGTTCGACATCGAGCGACGATCGACGATGGGCGATGTGTCAGGTTTTGGGTTGCGGAGTCGCAGCAATCCATGGCGTTTTCCTAGACGGATCAAACAAGTAAAAGTTGCCGGAACGACGCGAGTCGCGTCAGCGGATTCCGACCGGCAGGCGGATTCGTTGCCGCATCCGCGGCGCCGCGGATGGGGTACACCGCGATCGTAGGACCCGCGGCAGCCCGTCGCAACGTCGTTTTAGCGCAGCATTCGATCAAGGTTATTCGTGACCAACGCCTGGGAGGTTCAGTGTATCGCCCGGCACAGTCGTGCGTCGCATCAAGCGAAACGGTGCTCTTTGGGGGCCGGGAAATCCAAGGTCCCCGTCATCCATGGGCGATTCGCGGCGGCAACCGCCACCAGCCGGGGCGCAACGCCACCGTCATCGCCGCAGGTTTACGGCAGGTGCTATCCGTTGATCACAGTTCCCGTTCGGGCGGAAAATCAAAAGTGTCAGAATCGATCGGCTCGTCGTCACCAAAATCCATCGTGTCGGACTGGCCCGCCGGGGCCGGTAATTCCTCCACCGCGTCGCCGGCGACCGGCACGGGGGACTCCGTGGAGGCCGACGGTGGTGGCTTCGGCGTCGTTTTCGATTCCGACGACTGGGACGAACCGCCGAACATGCCGCCCAAGACGGACCCGAGCCCGCTGATCATCGTCGAAGCCGAATCCGATGCCTTGGCCGCTTCGGATTCGACCCGCTGTGCCGCCGCGACTTTGTCTTTCACATCGGAGCCGCGAGAGTTTCCATTGCCATCGGGGTTGCCAGCCGCAGCCAGCCGGCGTTCGATCAGCCGGTTGTCGCGGATGACTTGGACCACGACCGGGTTGGAACGGTCGACCGATGCCAGCGTCGCCGCCACGGCTTGGTCACGCCACGCCATGCCATCGACCGAGACGATTCGGTCGCCGGCACGCAAACCGGAACCCGCCGCGACGCCGCCGGGGGTGACCGATTCGATTTCAAAACCCACCGCGTCGACGGACGAAGTGCCGGTCAATCCGACCGCTGATTTCCAAGCCGATTCGTCGATGCGTTGCGGCAATCGTGGCGGCGGGGTCGTCGCGTCTTCGTCGCCAGCATTGCCGGTTGCCGCGACGGCTTCGGGCGAAGGCGAACGTTGTCCCACCAGACGAATCGTGGCGTCATAGGCGGTGTAGCCACGCACGATTCGCACCCGAGCGTCTTCGCCGGGCGATGTGGACCGCAAAGCCACCGCCAATTCGTCAACATCGGTGACCGAACGATTGTTGAACTGGACCAAGATGTCGCCTTCGGCCAGCCCGCTTTGCCGCAGATTCGATCCGGGCAAAATCCGATGAATCCGAACACCACGCACCGGTCGGGTGACCGCCAAAGCTTCCACACCCAAACGCCCAGGGCTTTTGCCGGACGCATTCCCGCGATTGTCGGCGGAATCCGTTTCCGAAATCGGAGCCTCAAAGACGTTTGAGTCTGCCGGGTTTCCACCGCCATCATTTCGCGGCGAAATCCGCTGAAGTCCCCTGTCGGTGTCCGGCGTCGGGCTGACCGGAACACGGTTACGAACGACCGGGCCGTTGCCGGATGTCGTGTTTGGGCGAATCAGATTACCGCGGTCCCGACGTGATGCGTCATAGCCGGGGACCGGGGGCGGCGGCACGGTGGGGGGGGCGATACCGCGGATGCGGTTGCCCAGGCGCCGAAACAGCCCCTGTGCGTCGGCCGGGGCGGGGGTCAGAAGACTGCCGATCACGCCGGCAAGCAGGACCGCGGCCAGCCGGTTGATCGGGGAGCCCATTGGTTTCCGTTGAACTCGCATCCATCCATTCGCTAATCGAGTCGTTCAAACTTGTCTGGTAGGTTCGCCCGTGTCGCCGAACGTGTCGCCGCCGCAGCACATAATAAAGTCTAATGGCGTTTCGGGAAACGAATGACCGCCCCCATTGGGTGAACTTTGCCCCAATCGGTGGCACGATTTTTCGCTGCCCCACTTGTCTTTCGATTCTTCACCCCAGCGATGTCGAACCAACCATGAACGGTGCCCAACCGCAGGACGCAGCGGCGCCCCGGCCGATGCCGCCGGCCGCCGCGATGCAACGGATCGCAACGGATTTGCCACGTCTATTACAGGACGTGTCGATCCAACGTTCGCACATCATCGCGGATCAGTGGATGACCACCTTGCGCAGCGGACGCAGCGATCAGATCGTGGCCGCGGCAGTGAAAGAATCCGAATCCACCGATCAAGCCAGCTGGGCGACCGCGGTTGCCATCGCAGCCGACGATTCCGACGTCGCCAACGTGTTGTTCGCCGCCGAACAGATCGTGGATTCTGGGGACCCCGAAATTCCCACCCAAAGGGTCCACCGTCTGCGTCGACACTTGGTCACTCAGCTGGACCGGCTGCTGCGACGACGCAACATCGTCTTTGCCCAGTGGGCCACCGACGCGGTTGATCCGGAATCCCGGCAACGCTGTCGTCCGGTCCAGATGGGCTTCACGCCGCTGGGCACGCTGCAGTACATGGCGCTGCAACCGCTGCGGATCACGATCCCGGATGACCCCGAAATCACGCGGCGGATCGGCCGGCGGGTCGTCCCCGCCCCCATCGGCCAACCCGTGGACGATGACTTTCGGCGTGTCGTCGAAGCGACCTATACGGACAGCCTGGACTGTCCCGGCTTTTCTCACTTTCGCTCGGCCGCCCAGTTGCTGGAAAGCTATCGGCGGTCGGATTCGTTCTGCGATTCCGGCTGGCACCTGATCACCAAAAGCGATGCCGTGGTCGGCGTCCTGCTGATGTCCCTGCACGCTTCGAAGGACGACAAGCCGCCGGCCGCCGAGGTCACCTACATGGGGGTGCTGCCGGAATTTCGGGGGGGCGGTTTGGGGGCCCAGATCTTGGAACAGGCGGTCACCTGGGCGCTTGACCACCAGTGTGACCGGCTGCTGCTGGCCGTGGACACGGAGAACCAGCCCGCCGGCCGGATCTATCGGCAACGCGGTTTCCGACCGATTTTGCTTGAGTCCATCTGGGGCAGAAAAATTGAAAAACGATGAAGTCGGCCGTTCGTTCTGGCTCCGCTTCCACGCGGTCGTCGTAAGTCCTTGTCGCCAAGCGGTTTGCAAAAGTAAACATTGCGTGAATATTTCAGCCCATTTCAACCGGCGACAGATTATCCACGGGTCGATAAACTGAAAGCCGTGCCTGTGGTGGTCGCGAATCCGCCACGCCACAACACACCGGACCGACGTAATTTCAGGGGCCGCACGACGCGCCGACTGGGTCCGCCGAAGACACGTTTTCGAGCCGCAAGTAAGCGAGTTTGACTTGAATGCTAGCAATCCTAGAATCTGCCTCCACGTGGCACTCAGGCAGTCGCCGGAGCACCACGTGAAGGAGTCTGCGACGGCGGGTCAGCCGCCCGGCGGAGCTAGGTTGGTCAGGTCATTCTGCCAACGCTTTGGTGTGTCGTCGAAAGATTCCGGCCGGACCCCAACCGGTCACCACTGGATTTCGAAATCACGCAACAGCAACGAGGGCTGGCGCGTGGTTTCCAACGGATGTTTCTCTTCGGCGACAAAGCATTGAAGGAGGATTGCGCTACCGGTATGTCTTCATCGCATGGCAGCACCGACGATAAGGAAGTCGTCGACCGATTCAAGGAAGCGTTGATGCGACGTATCGGCGAAGACCGATTTCGTCTGTGGTTCGGCCAAGGGGTCGACATCACAGTGCAGCACGGCGATGACCAAAGTAGCGCGTCCGAAGTCGACCAGCCCGCCGAGCTGGATTCACGGTTCGATGCCGCGATCGTCTTGAACGTCCGCGGACAATTCGCCGCCGACCGCATGCAGTCCAAGTTGCAGCGTGAACTGCGTGCCGCCGCCATGGCAGCCGCGCCCCAGCCGACCGACGGTTCACCACCGCCTATGTGGGGCTATCGGATCGAAGTCCGTCCGCCCGCGGTTCAACAAACCCTGGCCGATGATATCGTCGATCCCGCGCCGCCCGCAGTCGCCAAACGTGCGGCACGACCGGCCGGTTCCGCATCCCACACGGATCGTCGCCCGGCCGGCCGACGGCATCGTCGCGGCGGACGTTCGTCCGAATCGATCGCCACGCTGTGGGATCACAGCCAACAACAACGCGACCAGAAAGACAACGATCGCAACGCCCCCCCGCAGCGAGACGCCGGGCAACAGAACGCCGCGCAACCCAGTGCCGTCCAAGCACACGACGCCCCGCGGCCGCTGAATTCCCAGCCGCAATCGTCGCGAAACACCGACAAAATCCCTGCCGCTGCGGCTGCATCGACCGACGTCGCGACGACGACGTCGATCGACGAAGCCGCCTCGGTGGCGGATCCGTCGGGTAATCACCCCTCGGCGAACACTCCGCCCGCCAAGAACCGTTCGGCGAAGAACCATGCCGCAGCGGCAAGCTCGGCATCGGCTCCCACGCCCGCTACAGGCGGTTGCACCGGAGCGGAGTTCACGATGGCCAACTTCTTGGGCGGCCCGTCGAACCAACTGGCTTTGACCGCCGCACGAATGGCCTGCCAGTCGCCCGGATCGGCTACGCCGTTGTATTTCCACGGCCCCAGCGGTGTCGGCAAGACTCACTTGGCCCAAGCGATCGCCGCCCACATGCGTCAGCGTCACCGCATGCGACGTGTTTCGTTTTTGTCGGCCGAGCGTTTCACCAACGACTTCATCCAGTTCGTTGGGACCAGCGGATTGTCGGCGTTCCGCCGTCGTTATCGCGAAGTCGACGCGTTGATCATCGACGACATCCAATTTGTGGGTGGTAAAAAGGCCACGCTTCGCGAATTGCTGTACACAACCGAAGCGTTGATGGAACAGGGACGCCCGGTCATCTTCACCGCCAACCGTGCCCCCAGCGAAATCAACGGGCTGACCGGTGAATTGGTCGGACGCATGGCGTCGGGGTTGGTTTGCCCGCTGTTGCCGCTGGACAACGCGATCCGCGTGCCGTTGATGCAGCGATTGATCACCCAACGATGCAACATCCAGTGGCCCTCCGAAGTGGTCGACGAAATCGCCGGCATGATTGACGGTGACGGACGTCTGGTCCGCGGCGTGGTCAACTTGGTCGACACGCTGCAACGGATGTACGGACGGATGCCGACGATGGATGAAATTCGCCAGTTCGGTGGCGACATCCTTCGCAGCCAGGCACCGCCGGTCACACTGTCGACGATCGAACGCGCCGTTTGCCAAGTCTTCGATTTGGACGACGCGATCTTACGCAGCAACGCGCAAACACGGACGGTCAGCGAACCACGAATGTTGGCGATGTACTTGGCCCGCCAGAAAACATCGTCGGCCTTTTCCGAAATCGCCAAGCACTACGGCGGCCGCAGCCACAGCACGGCGATCGCGGCATCGAAAAAGGTGACCGCTTGGATCGAATCAGGCAAACTGATCGGTCGCGGTCCCAAAGCTTTGTCGGCCGAACAAGCGGTCCAGCGGATCGAACAAGTGCTGCGAACCGGCTGATTCACCACGGACGGGTTTTTCGGTTGCGGCCCCGCCGGTCAGCGCCGTGACGATCACGGCAAGATCGGACGCAGCCGACCCAGGATTCTTTGCTATTTCAGGATGACAGGATCGACATGAGCGCCGGTTTTTCCAACACGTACAGTCGTCGCGACAAACCCGAACGCAAACAGTCCGCCGCGGAAATTCTGCAGCGTAACCCGCCCTTCGATTTGGAAGCCGAAATGGGCGTCCTGGGCAGCGTTCTGTTGATGCCCGACGTGCTGGACGACCTGGCATCGCTGCGCAGCGAAGACTTCTATGACGACGCCAACCGGATGATCTATCAGACCTGTCGTGACATGTACGACACGGGCGAAAAGATCGACATCACATTGCTGGTGTCCAAGCTGCGGACCGCCGGCAATTACGACAAGATCGGTGGCGCCGCGTACTTGGCCAAGCTGTCCGGCGCAGTCCCCAATGCGGCACACGCGTCGTACTACGGCGAAGTCGTCGCAGAAAAAGCGGTCTTTCGACGACTGATCGAATCCAGCACGGAAATCCTCCGCGACGCATACGATCAATCCAGCACCGCCAAAGAACTGTGTGCCCAGGCGGAACAAAAAGTCTTTGCGATCATGGACGGCCGGTCCAGCCAATCGCTGCACAGCCTTAGCGAAGTGCTTCACCAAGCGATGGACCGCATGGAAGCACGCATGCGAGACGAGGTCACCGACGGCGGGGCGGAAACCGGACTGACCGACTTTGACCAGATGACCGGTGGGCTGCACAACGGCGAACTGATCATCCTGGCCGCTCGACCGTCGATGGGGAAAACGGCGTTGGCAATGAACATCGCCGAACACGTCGCCATCGAACAAAAATTGCCCGTGCTGTTCGTCAGCCTGGAAATGTCGGGCATCGAATTGGCCGACCGGATGCTGTGTTCGCTGGCCCGCGTCAACGGTCACCGCTTGCGAAACGGAACCATTTCATCCGACGACCAAGGACGGTTGGTCCAAACGGCCAACGAGATCAGCCAGGCTCCGCTGTTCGTCGACGATTCACCCAGCCGAACGGTCAGCGAAATCGCGGCGGCCGCCCGGCGGATCAAACGCCGTGAAGACGAACTTGGCATGATCGTGATCGATTACCTGCAGCTGATCGAACCCGACAACTCGCGCGACCCACGGCAAGAACAGGTGGCCAAGATCGCGCGGCGTTTGAAAGGCGTCGCACGGGAACTGGGCGTCCCGCTGTTGTGTCTGTCTCAGTTGAACCGTCAGGCCGAAGACAGCAAGGATCACCGTCCCAAGCTTTCGCACCTGCGGGAATCCGGTGCCATCGAACAGGATGCCGACGTCGTGATGTTCGTGCACCGCGAAGAATACTATCATCGCGGCGAAGACCGAGCGCAATTCGCGGGCCAAGCTGAAATCATCATCGCCAAACAGCGGAACGGTCCGGTCGGTGAAGTCGAATTGACATGGGAATCCGACTTCACGCGATTCACCAACCGAGCGCCGGAGCACCACAGCGAATTTGACGACTACGCCGAATTCACTTCCCCCGGCGGCTGATCCCGCGCGGATTCACACCACGCCGAACCAATGCCGCACGTCACGCTGTGCGTGTTAAATACTTAGTGGAAAACCTGTAGCCGGCGCGATTGACACCGACTCATTTCGACGGCTGAAGCACCCATTTGTAGAAGCTGTCCGACGGTCGGTCACGATGAAAGATCAACCGCAGATGACGGTCCAGCGGGTCCACATCGGGATCACGCAATTCGTCAGGCACCGTCGATGCATCATCCGCGGCATCCAATCCCATCGAACTGTCGAACATGTCCATCTCGCTATCGAAACCCAGTTGGTCGGACTCATTCACGGCCAGATCGGCGTCATCGTCATCTTGCTTCGGCGGCAATCCCCGCCACGCATCGGGCCAGTAAGACTCCGGTGGTTCGTCTGGTAACTCGACATTGAATCCTTCGATTCGTCGTCCCCATAGAACCAGTCTCGTTCCATCCGGCTTGACGCCAAAGGGCAGGGGGCCAATGCCGATGATTGCGTCGCGGGACAAATCCATCTCGTCTTTGGCAAACGCAAGAACCTCGTCATAAGACGACGGCCAACGACCTCGGTCGATTTCGAATCGTTGGCAAACGAGTGCCAATCGGGCCAAGCGAATATTCTCCTCGGTTCGAATCACCGTCACGGCGATTGCTCTTAACGCCGGCAGCGTCATGCCCGTCGTCATGGTTTCGACTCGTCGCCAAAGGTTTGCCGATTCAAGAGTGGACTCCATGTCGGCGTTGGTTTCCGCCGCCGCACGCAGAAAGGTCACCGGATCATCGGTCGGCAAGGCGAGGAATCTTTCATACCACCTAAGGGTTTCCAATTGGTCGCGGGGACCCGCCATGCCCAGCATTTTGCGAGTGATGCCATCGGGCAACGTCCCATCTTCAAAGACAGTCACCGCGACCACCCGTTCACCGATCATCGCCCGTTGAAAGGCTTTGTCCCAAGGAAGCACGCGATCCAGGTTTGCTAGAAGATTGTCGATCTGATCCGCGTTCAATTGGCCAAGCTGAACGACACGCCGCAATTCTTCCAACGCGACGTTGAACACACCCAGTCGAATCAGCTGGGGAAACACCATCGGCTCGCCTTGCAACGTACTTTCCAAGGCAAACAGTTGCCCAACGGCTTGGACGCATGCGTTAATGTCACCGCGATCGATCGCTTCAAGATGCGTCAACGCAAGGATAGAAGCGATCTCGCGAGCCACATCGGCCGCCGGTGGAATGGTATCGACGCCGGCATACGTCATCGGCGTATGAATCGGTCCAGCCCCATCAAGCACCTCGGCCAGATCATCACGCAGCGTGCCGGTTTCTTCTAAGAACCGCCGCACCGTGTCTCGCTCGCCCCACGGTTCACCGGCCCACAACGGTTGGCATGCGGCCGTCACATCGACCCGGGGAACACCGGCAACACGATCGCGATAGCCCGAGTCGGGGCGAAACTGGCGGATCACATCCACCCACGACTCGGTCTGTTCGTCGGATGCCAATTCCTGTCGGTACGTTTCCAAAGAATCCGGATCGATGGGCATTCCGGCATCTCGGATCGCCTGTTTCATTTCCGCGACTTGCGTTTTCGCACCGCTCTGCCGGATCGCGACGACGATCAAAAGCGATGCAACGATACCGATGGCAATGACGAAAAGGCCGATCACCGCCTTCTGTAAACAACCCAACCACCTGCGTTTGCTCGGACGCTCCGACTTCGAACTCATTCGATCAACCCATCCCGCCTCTGTTGACTTTCGTAAGCCCACAAGGCTAGCAGATAGGCTTCGCTTTGCGTGATGGGACTCGCCCTGCCGCGCCGTATTGCGGCCCGACAATCACTTATCGTGCTTGTTCTCCCCAGGGATATAGCGTCGTCGACCTTGCCGCGATTTTGCATAAGCCGCGGAGATCTTACGCGCCTGTGCACGATCTTCCGGGGTATCGTCCCAGTGTTGTTGAATGACCGCTTCGGCCTCGGCAGATTCCGACCCCGTATCACCGATCAATTCTCGCTTTTCAGCAAGCCGACGTTTCAGGTCTTTCACCACATCGGCATAGTCTGGATCGTCGACGACATTGGTCAGCTCCAGCGGATCGGACTGCAAATCGTACAGCTCCCAAGCCGGCGGCGTCCGCGGTTTCCCACGGTCTCGGAAATCCATCCCGTAGAAGAACATCAACTTGTATCTCTTGGTTCGAATACCGAGGTGGCCGGGGACATCGTGATGGGCGATGTGCATCCAATAGCGGTAATAGGCTTCTTGTTTCCAGTCCTTGGGTTCGATTCCCGTTTCACATAACTCGCGAAACGACCGTCCTTGAACCTCAGGCGGAATCGTCGCAGCTGCAAAATCCAACAACGTCGGTGCCAAGTCGATGTTTTCGATCATCGCATCCGATCGCACATTGGCCGGGATCGCGGGAGGGTAGTGGATGATCAACGGGGTACGCATCGATTCGTCAAACATCCATCGCTTGTCAATATAGTCGTGTTCGCCCAGCATCATTCCCTGGTCCGACGTGTAAAGAATGATCGTGTTTTCAAACAGATTGTTGCGTTTCAGATAATCAAACAATCGCCCCAAGTTATCGTCGACGCCTTTGACACAACGCAGATAATTCTTCAGATAGGTCTGATACGCCTTCTCAGCGGCGGCACGGTCCGACAGCGACGGATCGTCCGCATACATGTGTGTGTAATTGCGAAACGGATTTCGACGCGTGACCGATGTACCGATATGTGGCAACAACTGGTCGTTCACGCCCCGAGTCGCCAGGGAACCGAATCCGGCCGACTGTCGCCACATCGAATCGGGAATCGGGATGTCAGTATCACGCAGGTAGTCTTCATAGCGCGGCGCGTACTCAAAGAAGTCGTGCGGCGCTTTGTAGTGGTGCATCAGGAAGAAGGGACGATCCGCGTCACGCTGATTGGCAAGCCAGTCCAGCGTCAGGTCGGTGATCGCGTCGCTGGAATGCTTGCCCTTGATCTGAATCAGATTGTCTGGCCATGCCGTTTCACCACGCACCTGAAAGAATGGATCGAAATACTTGCCTTGTCCCGGAAGAACACAGTAGTGATCAAAATCGACGGGCTCATGGGTCAGGTGCCATTTGCCGATCACTGCGGTTTGGTAACCCGCCGCACGCAATTGCCGTGGCAACGTGTGGAACTCCGGCGAAAGACTGTCGTCCAAGTCGCGGGTGTTGGTTGTGTGGCAGTACCGGCCGCTGATCACACTGGCTCGCGACGGAGTGCAGATGGAATTGCTGCAAAAGCTGTTCTCCAACAGCATTCCGCCCTCGGCCAGTTCATCCAAAACCGGCGTCGGGTCCACTTTCGCAAGCCGTCGCTGATAGGCCCCGATCGCCTGCGACGTGTGGTCGTCCGACATGATGAACAGGATGTTGGGTTGGCCAGATGCCTGGTCATCGGCGGCACAATCGCTTGCTTTCAGACACGCCGTCGCCGACAGCAATGTCAAAAGCGTCAATACGAAACATCTTGCACAGTTCATCATGGCCTCGCGAATGCGACTCTGGGGGACCGATCGGGCGGTCCGATGGATTAGCCGATGATGAACGCTGTGTATCTGATAGACCCGATCTAATCAATGGCTTTCCGGATGGGTCTCAATGACAACGCGGTGAATCTGGCCGGTGAACTTGCTCGTTTCCCGCGTGTACGCTCCGCTGACCGGCGTTTCCAGGTCGACGCCCACCCCGGCGGTTTCGTCAGCCGAATAGATGTTCGGCTCCGTCTTCGGGACGTGCCCAGTTGCGACCGATTGACCATTGACCGATAGCGTGACCGTTCCGCCTCCGCCGCGGCCACCCTCATAGCCGAAGCTCATCTTCAACGTTGATTTGCCAGCGGGAAGGGCAGACTTGCCAGAGACCTTTGTTTCTTGAAGTCCCAGGTAGTTGTAGACGAAGACCGGAATGCCCTTGTCAAGATAAAGACTGTAACCACCGAATCGTCCACCCTGGGCCAACACCACTCCATGAGTGCTCGCGTTATTGGTTTCCAAGTCGGCTTCGATGCTATAGGACGTGTTCTTCGTGTTGATAAAATCGTTCTCCAGCAGTCCGAACATGCCTTCGGATAACTCCAGCTTGGTGCGACCGAACATCAGATCGGGGCGGCCGGCAATCTGAGGGTTCGCAAGCTCGATCCGTCGATCATCCATCGGCAAAACGTTGTAGGCGATCGCTTCGCCAATGAAACGATCTTGAAGTTCGGCAAGCTTGTCGGGGTGCTGGTCGGCAACATTCGTCGACATGCTGAAATCTTCGGCGACGTTGTACAACTCCCAGACGTCATCCGCGATTCGATTCTGGGGCTCGCCCCAGGGCGGCGAGTGGATCGTGCGTGCCATCCACCCATTTTGGTATAGCGCACGATTTCCAAACATTTCAAAATACTGAATCGTGTGACGGTCCGCGGCGTCCGGGTTGTCGAAGCTATACACCATGCTGACGCCCTCGATCGGGCGTTGCGGAATTCCGTCGACCACTTTGGGCTGCGGGACACCGATGGCTTCTAAGATGGTTGGAACCACATCGATCACATGATGCCATTGGCTCCGCAATTCACCTTTGGATTGAATTCCGTCAGGCCAATGAACGACCATTCCCTGTCGGGTGCCACCGTAATCCGATGCCACTTGCTTGGTCCAAGCGAACGGTGAATCGTAGGCAACCGCCCAGCCTGCGGCCATGTGCGGATAGGTTTCCGGACCGCCCCACTTGTCGTAGTACTGCAGCATGAACTCAACATCCGATCCCTTCGGTTCGGCGTTGAAGTAGGTCATCTCGTTGTACAACCCGTTTTCGATACCTTCGGCGCTCGTGCCGTTGTCGCCGGCGATGTAGAATATCAACGTGTTGTCGATCTCACCCAAGTCTTCCACGGCTTGTACCAAGCGACCGATCTCCGTGTCGGTCATATCGATAAACGCCGCGAACACTTCGGCCTGTCGCGAAAACAGCTTTTTCTCGTCCGCCGACAAGTTCGCCCAGTCTTTGATCCAGTCTGGTTTTTGCGCCAACCTCGTTCCCTTGGGAATCACGCCGCTGGCCAACTGGCGTTGATAAATCTGTTCTCGCAACTGATCCCATCCCTGATCAAACCGTCCTTTCTGTTTTTCGATATACGACTTTGGCACGTGGTGGGGGGCATGTGTCGCGCCCGGTGCGAAATACATGAAGAAGGGTTTGTCGGGCGTCAGCGACTGCTGAAATCGCATCCAATCAATCGCCTTGGTCGTCATGTCGGACAGGAAGTGGTAGTCCGGCTGGTCCGGCGTTTCGACGCGATTTTCATTGTGATAGATGGTCGGCGTCCATTGGTTGGTTTCACCGCCCAGGAAGCCGTAAAATTCATCGAATCCTTGGCGGTTCGGCCAACGTGACATCGGCCCCGACGGGCTGATTTCCCACACCGCCGTCTCATGCCATTTCCCGTACGCGGACGTGCTGTAGCCGTTGTAACTCATCATCTTTCCGATCGCGGCGACATCATCGGGCAGAACCCCGGTGTACCCCGGAAACGATGTGGCCAATTCGGTAATCTTTCCCATCGCGGCGGAATGATGATTGCGGCCCGTTTTCAAAGCCTGGCGTGTCGGTGAACAAAGCGCAGTGGAATGAAATTGGTTGTAAAAAATCCCCTGCTTTGCGAGCTTGTCGAACGTATCTGTCCTGACCGGACCACCGAAATGACTGGTTCCGCCAAACCCAAGATCGTCCACCAAGACGATGATCACATTCGGTGCCCCCTTGGGCGGTTTCACCTCAAAGACCGACGGCGTGCCCATGTCGCGCGCGTCCAGCGTCTTGATCGGCGGGATGGACGGTGACTTGATCGGCAGAACCTCGCGGTCCTCAAACGTCGGTGTCGGCGGCTTGACCTTTTCGACTTCCTGAGCCGAGCAAACGGCACCCCACAAAATGATGGTGGTGGGGACTAGCTGGCGGATGACCGCTTTCATAAGAGTGCCCTCTGTTGCCACCTTACGTCGACGGCGTCGTGACGAAAGGAAGCATGGATTGATTAGGATGGAAAAGACTTCGACGAGAATCGTGTTTCTCGCCCTTCATTTGAGTCAAGACGAATGGAGCGGCGAACACGTAGGCAGATGACCGTTATATCAAGAGTCTTACGGTACAAACGACTGTTCACTCCGCCGGATGCGACGAATACACGATACCGCCACAAGAATTTCATACACCAAGTGAACCGTTGTGGCCCCAAGTGTTCGTGTCGTTGCGATGCTGGCTTCTGAATCGTAACCCACCGCAAACTCAGCGTTCCGTAACGCAACCCCTACGGAGCAACAGATAGCAATCCTTGTCGACGGATTTTCTGGAGCATCGCTCACGGGCCCACCCACGCACCAAGAAGCAAGACGGAAAAGTCACGGCTTTCCAACCAAAGCGTCCGACAAGATTGCCATCTCACTCGAACCAGTCTCGATGCAAGTCAGACCATCAACAAGAGGCCTGCCTCATCTCCGGATCCGTTGGAGTCCAGGCTTCAGCCGATTCTTTCATGTTGGCATTTCGCTCGGGCGGCTAAAGCCTGGACTCCAACTTGCCTAGCCCGGAGGAAAACAAGGAGGTCTGGCCTCGTCGATGAGTAATCCAGCCGGAGCATTGAAGTGAAACGATTTTAGCAGGACTCCGGCTTCGCGTATCGGTTGGCGTGGCGATCGATACACCTGGTGTTTCGTCCCGTTGCTGGATGCGCCAGCATTCAGACACCGCCCCTTCCATTGGTCCCGAACATCACGCCCTGTCTCCACCGCAACACACCTCAATGAGCGAGTGATCGACTTTGTTGTCCTCCAGGGTCCGAAAAGAGGCCTGACCCCTTTTAGGAGCTCGCAAGATCGTCAGGCCAGCGGGAGCTTATCAAAGCAAGGCCCGCCAAGCCAAGCTCAGTGTCCGCGCCGGCAGAAATTCGACAGTGCCATTCACGATCGCGGTAGGGACGGCTGTTGCCAGCCGCCCCCCGCACAGATCCGGACTTGCGTGTCTACCTCATCCGGCTCCTACGTCGAATCGGGCGTGAAAGTTTTGCTGAGGGTAGCTGTGTAAGATTCTCGGTGTTGGCAGATGCTTGCGTGCTAGACGTTGCATTCGAGTCCAGTCCACGTGCTGCGTTGGCTTCGGCGACGAAGCACGGCAAGCCAAAGCTTAGCGACTTCATTGCGAAACTGTTGCAACCGGACCATGTTCCCCGGCACCGCGTGGTAGTTCAGCCAGCCTCGCATCACGCGACCAAGCCACTTACCCACCACACCCACCGGCCAATGCCGACGCTGACGCAGTTTCGCCTTGATCGCCGCAAGCGTTGCACGCATTCGCTTGGCGATCGTCTCGCGACGGATCGTGAACCAGCCATGTGACCGGGTCACATCACAGCGGTGCGTAAAGCCGAGAAAGTCGAACGTTTCCGGTCGACCCTCCCCGCGCTCTTTGCGGTTGCTCATGGCGAACCGACCGAACTCAATCAGCCGAGTCTTTTGGCCGTGAAGCTCCAGACTGAACTTGGCAAAACGTTCTCGAAGGTCTTCCAGGAACGCTTCGGCCTCGTACTTGTGCTGAAACCCGACAACGAAATCATCCGCGAAGCGTATGATGACCATGTCGCCACGACCGCGACGATTACGCCAGCTTTGAATCCAGAGGTCTAAGACGTAGTGAAGGTATATGTTCGCAAGCAGCGGGGAAATCACCGCTACCTGTGGCGTCCCCACCTTCGTCTCGGACCACTCCCCGTCATCACTGACACCGGCACGAAGCCATTTGCCGATCAAACGGAGCACACGTTTGTCCGCGATGCGGTGTTCCAGAAACTTCATCAACCAGTCATGGTTCATGTTGTCAAAGAAACCTTTCACATCGGCGTCCAATACCCAGTTCACCTTCTTGCTCGTCAAAGCAACACTGAGCGCATCGAGCGCCTTGTGCTGACTCCTTCCGGGCCGGAAGCCATAGCTGAAGCCGAGAAAGTCCTGCTCGTAGATGCACTGCAAAACCCAACCGACCGCTTTCTGGACGACCTTGTCCTCCAGCGAAGCAATCCCGATTGGACGCTCGCGCCCATCGGCTTTGGTGATGTAGATTCTCTTCGAAGGCTTTGCTCGGTAGCTTCCCCGATGAACGCGACCGTGAAGATCGGCGATGCGATCTTCCAGGCCCTGTTCGTAGTCGTGCCACGTCACTACATCGACGCCCACCGCCGCGGTCTTCTTCAAATCGAAGAAGGCTTCGGTCAACAGGTTCTCGTTGACGTGATGCAGCAACGACGTGAACTTCAACTCGGGCTGCGCCCGAGCCGTCTCACGCACGCCTGCCAAACCGTAAGACCTGCCACGTTTCCGCTTCGGTGCGCGGGACACGTCGGCTTGACCTGCGTTCTTCTTCGTCGGCTCCCTTCCCTCGGCGGACTCCGCCGAGGGTTCAGCCCCCGCGTTGTTCATCCGAGTCGGCGGTACTACGAAGCCGTCTGACTTCCCATCGGCGTTCATGTCAGGCTTTCCCACTGAGTGGTTCCCTGACCGGGCCAAGCTTGCTGCCTGGCCGCCGATAGGATCTCCCGGTTCTCGCGTTTGGAATGTCCACGCATGCACAGGTTCACAGACTCCGCCGTGTTCGCATCGATCTCGCCCAAGTAGCGATCGACCCGATGTTGCCTTCCCCTTGTCAGGACAAAGTCGGCACACGGAAGCATAAAGATTCCGGAGCTCAATAGCTGGCCTACGTTTCCCCCGGATCGGATGCTCAGCACGACGTCGTTACCTTCATCGCACCTCCGGCAGGGGCCGAAGCAGTTGGCTAAACCTTCTTCGTAAAAGACTCTCACTTTCTATTCCAAACCGGTTTTATCCCGGCACTCCCTGACCCCTTTGTCTTATCCAGATGACCGTGCGATGCATCGTCGAACCACTCGTAGCGGATCGCATCAGTCGCCCAGGGCGATTTCGGAGATTCTGATGCCTTTTGGCGATTTTTCTGGCGGGTAGCGAGCCGAAATCGTGCTCTTCCCAAGTAGAGCCAACTTCAAACGGCTTCATCGCAACATGAGCTGTTTTGCCGAATGCGTGGACTGATGTCGAGACTCGCATGCCCGGGCAAACCCCGGGGTGGTTGGTCAAATCGTCGTTGGCAATCCCGTATCGGACGCACACAAGCGAAAGAGGAAGTTGAATGTTGAACGGAAGCAGCTTGGATCTGGATGAATCCAAGCTCTTAAGGATCGCTGAAGTCTTCTCGCATTGTCTCCACGACGACGCGGACCGGTGGCAGTACTCACTTCCGATGAAGCAGTTGCATGAGCAGGGCTTTTCATCTGACCAGTTGAGCAAACTAGTTTCTTCAAACTGGATCGAACACGCGTTGGAGATCGTATCTGACAACGCTTCGCAGCGACGTTTTTCCTTCGATGGTTCGATGTCGTTCTCCGAGTCAAGTTGCTTCGCTTTGAGCGTCGAGGGTCGACGGATACTCAGCGGGCTCGTTACGCTCACTGGCGAGATCGCAAGGCCTGGTTCTTCAATGCACCCGTTTGCAAAGCCAGTCTGGGACGATGAGGGAAATCGCTTGACTTTCGCGGGCGTCCTGGTGAAACGTTACAGGCAACCAGCCGAAACGCAAAAGTGTGTGCTGCGTGCTTTTCAATCGCAACAATGGTCGAAGCAAATTGAGAATCCACTGCCCGACGAAGGATTTGTCGATCGCGTCGACCAACTCTATGAAACCGTTCGGTCGTTGAATCGTTGTCGCATCGTCAAGCTTATTCGATTCGAGACGATCGAGAGTCCTCACTTCATCGGATGGATCCTCGAACCTCAAGAACAGCCAAACAAGGTACAAAACGAAAAGCCGAAGAAGCACCCGGAAAGCACCCCGAGGTGATTCGGCAGGTGTGTGCATAATTCTGGACGTTCCAAGCCAGTTTCGAGGGAAGGAAGTTACCGTGCAAACAAAAAACACCGCAGCAACCGATGCAAAGCTGTCAATCCTCGTAGCCATTATTGTGCTCGCTGCAACACCCCTAAAAGCTCAGGCTCAGGAAGACGCTCCCAGCGCGACTCGACGCCCCACCGCCCTGAACGCCACTCAGGTCCACCAAGTTGACTCGCAGGCCCGTTTTCACCAAATCGACTTAGGCAAACTTGATCCTGCGGAGCCAGTTTCCCTCGGCATCACGCTTTCGAACACGGAAACGATTGCTCGTCCGTTGAAAGAAGTGTTGGTTTCGTGCGGATGTGTTGCGGTCACGAAGGATGCGTTGTCGCTAGATCCCGGAAACACGCGTCTTGAGTTTAAGGTCACGCCATCAACGAAAGCTGGGACTCACCGCGAGAGCATTCAGTTCGTCTACCGTGACACCGACGAAACTTCGAGCGAGGAAACGACCGTCCTGCTTACCTACCTATCCAAGCCACGCGTCGTTGTCGAGTTTGAGCGAGATGCATGGGAAGTCGATGCGACCGACAGGGGAACTTTGACCAGGGTGATCGTGCTGCGTAGCGATGTACGTGACGACTTGTCGTCCATCGTGGCGGCGACCTCACGAACGGATATCGCCCTAACTGTAAAGGATGTCAGACGCGAAGGTGAATCCTTTGTTCGAGAAGTGGTTGTTACGCTGACGAGTGATGGCAAACGCTCAATACAATTACCCCGACATTTCTCGATCCATTTAAAGAACAAGCAACGTGATAAAGCCATAGCGAGCGTTCCGATGGTCGCCGTTGCAGCTGTTGAGGTTGATATCACGGCAATAAGGCAAGGAGGTGTCCTCAAAATCTATAGTCGCTTTTCGAAACCTCAGTCTGCCGCCCCGAAAACAGAGATCGATTTCGTTGACAGGTCGGCAGGGCGGAAAAAGGCGATAAAGGCAGTGCGGCTGAACTCCCGTTTGTATCGTTCCGAGCTTCCAGGCGGTTTGAACGACGCTTTGGCCAACGCCCTGTTCCGGGTCTCGACGGGAGCAAACAGAGAATCCACATATGAGTTTCCTCTCGCGCGATATGCCGAGGATTGATTCTTGTCCCTCGCACGTAAGTGCCCAAGCTCTAATTAATGCACGTTCGTCCTCTCACTCAAGCGATCCTGGCAATGAACCTAAAAAAGCAAATGCCCTCCTGCCGAGAAACACCAAGTAAAGTTGTGAAAACAAGCGTTGCACGAAGGTGGTGCCGTTTCTTTTGGCGAGCTTCGTTGGTTGCCGTGGCTTTGTCGATGCTGTCTACCTCGGGAACCGTTGTGGCTCAAGATCGGCCGATCAAAGTTTCGGCAAACCGGGACTTCGAAAACATTCTGTTTCATGCGATGGAGCAGCGGGGGAAGTTGATCTCCGTGAGCTTCAAGTACCAAATGAACTACACAGAGGCTGGCGAAGACTCGATCACTTGGCGACAAACAGGCGAATTAAGTGTTGACGAAAGGACAGACGCTTTCGCACACCTGTTTCAACGAATTGAAAAACCAAGCCCGGTGGAAGCGAAAGCACTGAGGGGAAACAAAGAAACGGCATCGGAGGGATCGCGTCGCTGGCAGCCCGGCGGTGTTGTGAAAACCGACCAGGGCCTCTGGATTTGCAGCCCTGAGATGCCGCGTGTTCGTCTCGTTCGAAATGGGGAACCCAGCGGCTTTTCATACTCGGTGCCATTCGCCGTTCGCGGCTTGGGGTTTTCGTTCTATGGGAACTTCCTGCGAAAAGATGACCTGGATTTCGCCATCCTGCCGTACCTGACTTATCCGTCCATTAAAACGCTTTCGTCAGAAGCGGGGATCGATGTGTTGAAGAAGACCAAACTGAACGGGGGAGTTGATTCCCTGAAAAACAATGCGGTCGAGTTTTTCAATGCAGGAGGATACGTGCTGGCAATCGATACGAATCGAGACTACTGGCCGATCGCCGGGCTCTACGAGCGAACGCGTTATGTGAAAAAGAAAGACGGAAGTTTCCGAGAAAATGGGACGCAGGTGGTTACTAAATACGAATGTGACCTAGAGCTATTCAATGGCCGATGGGTGCCCAAAGATTTTCGTTATTCAGGAACGTCTGGATCGCACGTCGTTGCCTTGCAGTGGTCCCAGTGCAACCCTGCCGAGCCTTTCGAACCATTCAATCATCTTACCCTGGCCAATCACGTTGCCGACGTAATGGGCCGTATCAATTCGAAGTAGTTGTTTTTTGTTCCTCTACTGAAGGAAAGATTTGTTATGTTGAAGTTGAATTTGAAGATGCTATGCTGCGTGTGGGCGGCTGCCTGCGGTCCTTGGGCCATTGGGCAAAACTGCTTTATCGATGCCGGTGCGACGTGCGAGGATCAGATCGGACTTGAATTTCTGTTCGCGTGCAATGCGACGCCTTGTTTGTATGAACATGTGATGGAGGGCGCGAACAGGAAGGTTCAGAACGGATTTTATGTTTTGAACTATGATTGCCCTGGGGATCATATTGAGGGTGTCGTCCAAGACGACGAAACCTACGACTGCATGGTTGATAACGATGACGGAACATATAACGGCATTGCGCCCGTTGAGACGGTGCAGTGTGTCAAGTTTCGTGTTTGCAAAGCGGGTTGCGAGGAAACCAACCAGACAGACCCAAATAACCCCATGATTCGCCTTGCTTACTGTCAGTCGTCGACGGTCCCCACCTTCTCGCATCCTGACGGGGAATTCGAGTCGACACCGTGCTTTGGTGAGTGTCAGCAAGGTGGTGATGATGACGTCGGGGACGATTACCAATGATCCGTCATACCATGGCAACGCCATTTTAGTCGATTTTGGGTTGTCACATTGGGCGAACTTCGTAGCGATGTAGACGATGCCCACGCGCCCACCTCGTGACCACTCTCTGCGTGGTCACGCAGTGTTCGACGCTCCGCGTCATCTCCCAGGATCGTGCCGCGGGAGCGGCGGGGATTGCGAACACGACAAAGGGGTCAACACGACAAAGATGATGATGATGACGCCGGGGACGATTACCAATGATCCGTCATACCATGGCAACGCCATTTTAGTCGATTTTGGGTTGTCACATTGGGCGAACATCGTAGCGATGTAGACGATGCCCACGCGCCCACCTCGTGACCACTCTCTGCGTGGTCACGCAGTGTTCGACGCTCCGCGTCATCTCCCAGGATCGTGCCGCGGGAGCGGCGGGGATTGCGAACACGACAAAGGGGTCAACACGACAAAGGGGTCAGGCGCAATACTGTTCGGCACGAAAGTTGCACATTGAATTTTAACGACTTTTGGCACGGCGATTGCGCAAGCATTCAAATTTGGCGGATGTTCCGCCAGTTTGACACGCAGCGGATGAGTCAGTGCCGAACCGACCCCCTAAACAACGAAGCCCAACGACCGAGAGCCTCGGCAGCGACAGGGATGCGGCCTCGGAAGACTCGCCTGATATTCGCGCCGCGGAACTGCAGGGCCTGAAGTTCTTCAAGAAGATCCGGCCACTGTTGGATTCCCTGCACGAGATCGGTACTGCACGCGACAAATCCTGCAATCGTGATTTGCACATGGACCAGTACGGCGTGCTAGTTCTTATGTGGATGTTCAATCCGATCCTGACATCGCTTCGTGGACTACAGCAAGCCAGCACACTCAAAGATGTCCAGAAGAAGTTCGGCGTCGGGCGAGCTTCGCTGGGATCGCTCTCCGAGTCGGTGAGCATCTTTGACCCCGAGCCGCTCAAGAAGATCGCCGCGGAGCTTGCTACCGAAGTGCCCTCGGCCGACCCATCGAAGTTTGATGTGATCGGACATCAACTCACCGCCGTCGATGGCAGCGTCTTCAAGACGGCCGTGCGTGTGGCATCTTTGGCTTGGCTGCCTGATAAGGCAGGCGGAACGACTGAAGGTAGGTCGGTTGATGGATACCGCATGCACACTCATTTCGAGATCCTTCGCGGAATCCCCGAGCGAATCGATGCCACGCCAGCCAAGCCCAAGGGGAAAGATGACGAAAAGGCAGTCCTGGCTTCCGTCTTGCAACCAGATCGCTGCTATGTGATTGATCGTGGGTATGCCAAGTTTGAATTGTTCAACCAAATCAACGCCGCCCGAAGCAGCTACATTTGCCGAGCCCGCGACAACAGCACGCCGAAGATCCTTTGTGAGCGAGACCTAACCGCAGCAGATCGCGACGCCGGTGTCCGCATCGACCGAGAAGTCGTTTTGGGAGCTCACACCAGCAACCGCAAAACGGTCGCAAGCGATCATCCGGTTCGTTACATCGAAATCGAAGTCCCGCCGCATGTCCGCACTGGCAGCAAAGGCTCTCACTGCGATGGTCGACTGCGATTGGTCACGAACTTAATGGACGTTCCGGCGGAACTGATTGCCGAAGCCTACCGGCTTCGCTGGCTCATCGAACTGTTCTTCCGAATGATCAAACAGCTTCTGGGCTGTCGGCATCTACTGAGCACCAAGCCGGCAGGCGTCGAGATTCAAATGTACTTAGCCATCATCGCTTGCCTGCTGATCCTGATCTACACCGGGGGTCAACCGAACAAACGGACCTACGAGATGATCTGCTTTTATTTACTCGGCTGGGCGAGCTTGGAGGAACTAGAAGCTCATATCAAAAAATTGAAACCGAAGGCTCTGTAGGAGCAATGCGCACCGACCGAAGTGAAGCCACTTGGGCGGTTCCCTGCTGCGCGGTCGACTCGTGTTCGCGTTGCCAAACCCTTCGTCGCATTTGCGGCGTCGCACTGCCTCCCACGCAAAAGCCGCCCAAACCGCATCAGTGCATAAGGTGAGCCGAACAGTATTGCGCCTGACCCCTTTTTCAGGAGGAGGGGACGGGGAGGGTTTCTTCGATGTTGCGGATGCGGGGCTTGCGGATTTCCAGGGTGTCTTCGTCGACGAGCAGGGTGTCATAGTCGTCGCCGCCGTTGACTTCGCCCACATCGCCAACACGGATGAAATTCAGTCCGATTTCGTCGTTGCCGTCTTGCAGGAACAGCAGCGCGTCGTCGCCGACTTCGATCTCTTCGGCAAACAAACCGTCGTCCCCGTCCTGTCCGTGAACGATGTAATCGTCATGAACCCGCAGTTGATAGTGCAGCAGGAAATCGTCTCCTGAACCCGCCAGCACTTTGCCGTCGTCACCCAGTTCGGCGCGCCAGAACTCGATCGAATCGTTGCCGCTGCCCAGGTCGGCAAAGAAATCATTTCGGACTCGCGTGTGATAGACGTAGACTTCGTCGTCACCGCCCTTGGTGCGAATGTTGACGACGTCGCCAAATTCGCTACCTGTTTCATCCGTTTCATCGATCGCGTCGATATCAACCACGTCGTTGCCTTCGCTTCCGCGATAGATGAAGTCGTCATGGACGCGGGTCCCATAGACCAGGAAAATAGTGTCTTCCGCTTTGGCATCGACGATCAAGTCGTCGGGCACATCGACACCGCTGAGTTCGACGATCGTCCCGGCGCCGTACATTTTGATGAACAGGTCGTCGCCCAACGGGACGCGATAGGGGAATTGTTCTTCGGCAATTTGTTCGCCTTCGGCCTGCGAATCAATTTCCGGGGTCGGTTCGAAATCACGGAAACGATCGATTTCCAAGATTCCCGGTTCCGGCATCGTGACGACGAAGTCGCCGTCGTCACCGGTGAAATTCAGATGCACGTCTTTGCCGTATCGTTTAACTTCGACATTGCCACTGTGCATCACTTCGTCGGGCGTGCCGTCTTCCACGTCCACGCTCAGTGGCGGCGACGGATCCGATTGGTCGCGGGCGATCCCGTTGATCACCATCAGGGCGTCGCCAGCGGTCACCGATTCGTCACCGTTGACGTCCAAGTAGTACAGCGATGCCTGTTCGCCCTCGGCGTGGGCACTGCGTTGCAGATGATTGATGACCAGCAGTGCGTCGCCCGCGCTGACTTGGTCGTCACCGTTGACGTCCAGCGGATTGACTTCATTGGTCAAGTCACCGGCCATCAAAAGTCGGCCCTGAAGACATTCCAAACGCAGCCGGCGGCGACGACGTTGGGCGGCCGAGGAACGAATACCTTTGGTCAAAGACTCTTTCATGAACATCCCGATGTTCTCCCGTGCTTCGAGTCGAATCGACGGAACCCCTGTCCCGCCTGGCGCGCACGGTACCGCAGCCTGAGAAGAATGTCAATTTTCGGGGTGGCCAAAAACCCCGTGTGGGTGGTGCTGGGCGTCCGATGTTGCTAAGGTCTCGCAGCGACCGGCCTGTGGGGCAGAGGCCGGTGAACGCTTTTTCTTCCCCATGGCTTCATTTTCTGACCGCCGGTTTGGTCTGGACGGTCCAATCTGGCCCAGGCAAACCCGTTTCAGCGCCCCCTTGGCCGGCGGATTCGGCCCGATAAGTGTAGGAGCGACCACGCGACGGCCTTACAATGGCGACTTCGCGACGATCCGATTGAAACCGCGCTCATTTTCGGGCAGGTCGGATCTCCTCTTTCGCCTCTTCGTCCCCGAAAACTCATCCTCGGCCATGTCGACCCAGCAACGACTTTCCTGTCCCTCGTGCGGCAAGTCGGTGCGGATCAGCAGCGACCATGCGGGAAAGAAGGTTCGTTGCCCGCATTGTCAGATGACGTTCTTGGTCCCCGGCGCCGCGCCGCAAGCCAACGATGATGACGATTGGCTGAATCTGGATGACGTGACGCCGAAGGCCGACGCCCCGCCAGCGGCCAAAGCGAAAAAGCCCCTGAATCCTGCCACGGCATCGAAGAAACCCGCAACGCCGAAAGCGAAACCAAAGCCGACGCCGCCGGATGCGCCAGTCGATGACGACCCGTTGTTCGGAGACTTACCCGAGGGAGACGATTTGTTCGGGGACGGATCGGGCGGCGATGGGGATGACCTGTTCGGGGATATTCCGGATCTGCCTGATTTGCCGCCGCCCAGTACGACTCGCGGATCGGGATCAACGCCGGGAACGTCACCCACCGCGGTGCCGGTGCAGTACGAAACCCAGTATCGGGTCCGCTGCAAGGTGTGTGATTCGCCGACCGATGTGACGGCGGACCAAGCCGGCCAGACGATTCAGTGTTACGACTGTCATTCGCCGATTGTCGTTCCGCCGCCGCCCAAGGTCGTTCAAAAGCCCAAGGTGGACTTGGACCAGGTTGAGTCGTTTTCCTTTAGCAACACGGCGGAGTCTTCACGACCGGCGGATCCGTTCATGAAGTCGGCCAAGGAGTTGTTGGATTCGGCCGAGCGAGAAGAGATCGAGGAGGAACCGGAAAACTACGACACGCCCGACATCATGGCCTGGTTCGCCGACGTTTTCGGCGTCTTCAAGGACCCGTCGGTGGTGATGTACGCGGTTCTGATGAGCGTTTTGGGTGGCGGTGCGTCCGCATTGGTGGCGGCCTTTTGGATGGTGCCGATTTTGCCGATGGGGTTGTTCGTCGGCGTGATCATCTTTGCCGCGATGACCCTGGCTTGTGGGTTCGCGATCATGGAAGCGGTGGCCAACGAGGCGGATGAGATCACGGGGTGGCCCGAGGTGCTGGACCCGATGACGTGGTTCGGTCCGTTGGTGACGTGTGTTGCGGCGATCGGGCTGGTCAGTGCCCCGGCGGCATTTTTGGGGCTGGCCGTTTTCGGCAGCAACGCGCTGGTGACGTTGTTTTTGGTGATGGCGTCGATCTATGCGTTGTTCCCGTTCGTATTGCTTTCGATGCTGGACATGCAAAGTGTCTTCGCCCCGTTTTCGCCGGAGGTTGCCCGTAGCGCGACGCGGTGCCGGGAAGCCTGGGGCGGCTTCTATTTTTCGGCCGGGCTGCTTTTCGTCGTGCTATACCTGTCGTATCTGATGTTCACCGTTAATGGATCGCCCTACGGCGTGTTCGCTGCGGTGTCGGCGACGGTGGTTGTCACGTTCCTGTACTTTGCAATGCTTGGCCGGCTGGCTTACAGCATCGGCCAAACGGTTAACGAAATCTCTTCCCCGGACGACCATGAGCCTTCCGAAACGATCCCCGAACCGGACGGCGAAGCCGGATGACAGCGATCGGCCGTCGCATTGGTCGGTCGACGATTCGACGGCTTCGATCCCCGCCGGACGGATCGCGGGAACACGAGTCGGAATTTCGTACGGCGTTTTCTTTGCCGCGGCGGCCGTTTTCGGGGCTGTCAGCGTGCTGGCCGGTCGGCCGGGAAATTCCGATCTGGTCGCCGCGTCGATCACGGGCGTGGCGGTCTGGTTCAGCGGTCTGATCGTCCAGGCGGCCGTGTCGATCGGGTTCTGTGCTTTCGCCGGTTTGCGGCTGCGTTCGTTGGTGCTGGGCATCATCGGCGTAGAATTGCCGGTGCACCGGTGGCATCCCCAGCGGACGGCACTGTTGGTGGTGATCGTCTTGCAAGTTTTAGCGGCGATGGGATTCGTGTTGTGGTTGGTCGGCGCGTCGCATCCGGAATCCAGTTTTGACGGTGCCGGTGAATCTGGTGGCTGGGTGTCGTGGATGGCGTTGGGATTCAGTCGCGCCGACGATGCATGGAAAGCCTCCGGTGCATTGATTTGGTTTCAGATGCTGTGCCAGCTGATCCCGATGCCGCGAACGCTTGGGCGGATCGGTTTGCTGTCGATGGTCGGAACGTTGAACCAGTCGATCCAGATTGAGCCCAAGCTGGTCGTGATGCGAAAGCTGATCCGCGTTCTTGCGTTTCTGTTGTTCGTCGCGGCACTGGCGATGGCGACCGGATCACCGGGCGGACGGTTGCCGATGTGGTCGGTGGTGGCTTTGGTGGGCGCGTTTTTGTGGGGATCGTCCGGCGGGAAAGACCTGACGGCTTGGCTGGACAGTTTTGCGGTGTCGACGTTGTCTCGCGAAGAGAGTGAGACCTGTGCAACGTTGTTGGACGAAGTGCGGCGACGAATCACCGATCGCAAGAACGAGCGTCGGTTGCGAGACGCACACCAGCGCGAAGTCGGCGAAGCGATGGACGTGGCGCGGTTGGACGACATCTTGGATCGACTGCATCGCGACGGGTTCGACAGTCTGAGCGATGACGAACAACAAGTGCTTCGTCGGGTCAGCCAGACGCTCCGCGATCGCCCAAAATTTGACGAATCTTCGTAAGACGCTCGGCCAGCGTGGCTTCGAATCCGCGGTCGGTCGGCTCGTAATATCGCCGGTCTTCACCCAAGTAATCTTGCGCGGCAATCCCGCCCTCGGCATCATGCGCATAGACGTAGCCTTCGCCATGCCCCAGCGTTTTCGCACCGCTGTAATGGGCGTCGCGTAGTGCCGCCGGAACCGCCAGAATCGGTCGATCGCGGACATCACGGCGGGCCGCACCGATGGCTCGCGTTGCGGCGTTGCTTTTCGGGGCCAATGCCAGATAGGCGACGGTTTGGCTGAGCGTCAGTTGGGCTTCCGGCAAACCGACGAACTCGCACGCTTGCATCGCGGCAACGGCGATGGTCAGTGCTTGGGGATCCGCGTTGCCGACGTCTTCGCTGGCCAGGATCACCAAACGCCGACACAGGAACCGAATGTCCTCGCCGCCTTCCAGCATTCGCGCCAGCCAGTACATCGCGGCATCGACATCGCTGCCACGGATTGATTTGATCAACGCGCTGACCAGGTCGTAATGGTCATCACCGGTCGCATCGTAACCCGCCAAACGGTTGCCCATCGATTCGGCCGCGGCGGCGCGATCGACTTTGCCGTCACCCGCACTGCCCACGGCGATTTCCAGTGCGGTCAGCGCCCGACGCGCGTCGCCTTCACAGGCTTCGGCCAGGAAAGCGATCGCGTCATCGTCGACACGGACGTCGTGATCGGCCAAACCTTTGACGGGATCCTGCAGGGCACGTCGCAGCAGGGTTTCGACGTCGTCCGGGGTCAACGAGGTCAATTGAAACAACTGGCTGCGGCTGATCAACGCACCGTTGACGGCAAAGTGTGGATTGGCGGTGGTCGCGCCGATCAGCGACACAATGCCGGCTTCCACGTCGGGCAAAAGGGCGTCTTGTTGTGACTTGGAAAAGCGATGGATTTCATCGATGAACAATGCCAAGGGCGGATCGCCGGCGGCAATTCGGTCACCGGCTTCGGCCAAGACTTCGCGGACATCTTTGACGCCGCTGGACACCGCGCTTAACTGACGCAGTTCCGTTCCCGTTTCTTTCGCCAACAAATACGCCAGGGTGGTTTTGCCGGTGCCGGGTGGCCCGAACAAGATGATGGACCCCAGCCGTTTCGAATCGATCATACGACGTAACAATTTGCCGTCGCCCAGGATCTGGGATTGACCGATATACTGATTCAGACTGTCCGGTCGCATGCGGGCCGCCAGCGGCGCCACGGCGTTCATGTTGTCTTGTTCGACGTCATCGAATAACGAAGGCGATTGCTTTTTGGCGGCCAAGGTTTGCGAACCCGTACGGTTGGAACGGTCAGAAGCGGTGTTTCTGACATAGGATGAATTGATCGCTTTCCATCGTCACGGCAAACATCATGTTGGACAACTGGATCAAAGGGCTGACCCAAAATTACGCCCGCTATGACGCGGAATCCAAGGACCATGATTTGCGTCCGGTGGCGATGGCGTTGTCCGTCGATGCGATGCGACAACGCCTGGAAAGCTGGACGCAATTGCAAAGTCACTGGTCGGTGATCGGACACGAAGGCCGCGACGGTCGTTGTCATTTGCACCTGACGCGGAAGACCCAGCTGTTCGGATTCGTCGACGACATCAACGTGGAAATCGTTCCCGATGCCAACGGTTGCCTGGTTCACGCGGAAAGCCAATCACGAGTCGGCAAAGGCGATTTTGGCCAAAACAAACGCAATCTGAAAGAACTGCGTCACGGAATCATGGGCTAAGGCGGCCGTCGGTTTTCGAAAGTGACGACGACGTGGTATCGCGTTTCGAAAAACGTAACCGTTTGGGGACGCTGCTTTCGCGGATCGAAAGCCGACGATGTCGACGGGATCAGTTGTTGTCGCCGATGACGCGTCCGGCGCGGAATGCTTCGGCCATCGCCTCGGGCACTTTCGCTTCGGCCAAAACCAGACGCGAACGATTCGACGCCACGCGAGCCTTCATTTGCTGTTCTTCCGCGATCGCTTCGGCTCGACGTCGTTCTGCCCGAGCCCGTGCGACCCGCGTGTCGGCTTCGGCTTGATCGGATTGCAGACGGGCGCCGATGTTTTCACCGACGTCGATGTCGGCGATGTCGATGGAGACGATTTCGAAAGCGGTTTGGGCGTCCAAGCCGCGTTCCAACACCACGCGGCTGACCATGTCGGGGTTTTCCAGCACATCAAAGTGCGTATCGGACGATCCGATCGAACTGATGATGGCTTCGCCCACGCGGGCAATCACCGTGTCCTCGGTCGCCCCGCCGATCAACTGTTCCAGATTGGTTCGCACCGTCACGCGGGCGCGGACTTTCAATTCGATCCCGTTCTGGGTGATCGCACTTAGCGTTGCTTTGCCGCTGCGTTTGGGATCTGGGCATTCGATGACTTTGGGGTACACGCTGGTTTGGACCGCGTCCAGGACATCGCGTCCCGCCAAGTCGATCGCGCTGGCTTGATCAAAATCCAAGGGGATTTCCGCACGGTGGGCGGCGATGATCGCATGGATCACGTTCATCACGTTTCCGCCGGCCAAGTAATGGGCTTCCAAGCGACGTGTGCTGATCCCGTCACGTCGATCGATGTTCAACCCGGCTTGGGCCGCCATGACCTTTGCCTGCACGATCACGTTCGGGTTGACCTTGGTGAAGTGCATGCGGATCAGCGAAACCAGGCTGACGTCGGCGACCGACATGTAAGCCTGGAACCAGAGCTTGCCGTAACGGATGAAAAAGAATCCCAGGACGGCCAGCAAGAACACGCCGACGAAGATGGCGGCCAAAACAATCACGCCAAAAATGCCGCGCCCGGTCTGAGCAATCAATTGCGCGCTTTGCAAGCAGTCGATCAACGAAGTCGTCAACATGGTCATCGGGGTCTCATAACGAAATGGTTGGCGTGTTCGGGATCATGGCATTGATCCGCGGTGGGGTTTCGATGCATTGTTCGCGGCGAATCAAGGGGAAGTGTACACCATCGCCGGTCACCGCAGTCGCCACGGTGACGACAAGCGGCTTGCGGAACGGAATGCGAGTACTGAAGCAATCATTGTTCATTTGCTGCGCCCGGTCTGCGATTTGCTGCTCTGCGGTTTGCCAATGCTAGGCGACCACGTTTGAACGACAACCAAGGGAGCGAATGTTGACAATGCCGCACCGACGGGGCGACGCCTTCGTAGGACGTTCGTTACCTTGTGGTTCGTTGCATTCGTGTTCGCCTTGACAGTTGTCCGGCAAAATTCCGACCAAGACAGGATCAAGAAACGACGAAGACGTTGGCGGCGTGTGGAAAAACTGGCGAAGAAGGTGAGGATTCCATGCATTTTGTCGATTCAACGCTATTTAGCTTTGTCCCCAAACTGTCAAGGGGGTAAGCTTCAATAGACACACCAGCGCGGATGACGCTGCGTGAATCGAAGGGTGAACCAAATGATTGGATTACGAAGCAACACGATGGGATGGACGGCCGGGGATTGGGCCGTGTATCGCAAGAGCAAGATCAGTTCGAAACCCGGACTGAGAGCGGCTAGAGTTGTGGCCACACCCAAGGGCGAATCGTACAACTACTTGGTCGATAAGTACTGGGTGGTTGAACAGGTCAAATCCGACGGCCGCTTAGTTCTGCGGACGCCCGGTGGCAAAAAGAATCTGGTCGACAGCGACGATCCGAATCTGCGTCGTCCCAGCCTGTGGGACCGCTTTCTGTTCCGTGAACGGTTCCAATTCATCGAAGAACAGATGCAGGATCAACAGGATTCTTCGCCGGACCCTTCCTAGGCTCGCTTCGCCAGGGAAATCCGTTTTCATCGGAACTCGCCCGACATCAATAGGTCGCGGCGGGCATCCGTCCCCCGGCTTGCTTCCGAAGCTGAGGGCTTCTTGGACCCGCAGTTCGCCTGGCCGGCAACGATGGCGTTGCGGATAGCCGCAGGTCGGGGGCGGTGGTTTGGCCGGTTTGGGTGTACGATTGCCGCGCCGATTTCCGTTCCTGCGATCCACCAAACCCATCACGCCTGTTTTGCCACGTCATTCATTTCGCGTCCGCTTCGACGGCGGGGCCGGTTTTCCGTTGGCCGGGATCGTCGATCGTGACGATTCGCATCCGGACGCTCCGGTGGTGCTTTTCAATCACTGCTTTACCTGCAACAAGGACTTGAAGGCGATCGTCCGGATTTCCAGGCGTTTGGCGGACGCCGGATTGACCGTGCTGCGGTACGACATGACGGGATTGGGCGGCAGTGAAGGGGATTTCGCGCAGACCAACTTTGCCACCAACTTGGCCGATTTGCAAGCAGCGGCCCGGTTCGCCGCCGATCAACTTGGTCCGGTACGAACCATGGTCGGGCACAGCTTCGGCGGGGCGGCATCGATGATGGCGGCTGGAAATCGGACCGATGACGGGCCGCTTGCGGAATTGGCTTGCCTGGTCACGCTGGCCGCCCCGAGCGACACGCGGCACTTGGCGGATTTGCTGGTGCACATGGACGGCCGGATCGAAAGGGAAGGTCGCGGCGAAGTCACGATCGGCGGTTTTCGATACGCGATCGATCGCCAGATGGTGGAAGACTTTCGCACGCACGATTTGACCGCCGCGATCGCGTCGATCGATCTGCCGACGATGATTCTGCATTCGCCGGTCGACGAGACCGTCGGTTACGACCAGGCGATTCGCATCCAGTCGCTGATCAACCAACGGCCCGGTGCCGACGCGCTGGCCAGTTTGGTGACGCTGGCAGGGGCGGACCATTTACTGGTCCGCCAACCGAAAGACCTGACGTTTGTGGCGGATCTGATTGCTGCGATGGTGCATCGGTACGCGGGCAAGTGAAAAATGATTTGCCGCCGCGACAATTTGTCGTGTATGCTGGAAGGTGTCCAAAGTGACCCCGCCTGCCCGCTTCTAGGGCTACCAGTTCCGCCGTAGATCTTTCGCATCGCCCTGACGCGAATGTGGTGCTGGACCGGCTATTGATGAATTTCAGATCTCGCTCATTTGTGAGGGATTGAATGAATTTCAAGGCCACACGCATGGCGGCGTTGCCGTCAGTCGTGCCCACCGGATCCGCGCGTCATGGCGTGCTTTTGCCATTCACCCTGCTGGGGTGTCTGCTGGCGTTTGGTCCCACCGCCGCGCTGCCGGCCGAGTCATCGAACTCGGATGATCCGGCACCGGTCAGCTATCACCGCGATGTTCTGCCGATCTTTCGTCAAAACTGCTTCGGTTGTCACCAAGCGGCGAAGGACCAGGGTGATTATCGGATGACGGATTTTGCGTCGCTGGTTGCCGGCGGTGAATCGGAACAATCGGCGATCGTTCCGGGAAAGCCTGACGAAAGCTATCTGGTCGAACAGATCACGCCGATCGATGGGGTGGCAGCGATGCCGGCCGCACCGATGAAGGCTTTGGATGACGATGAAGTCGCGTTGGTCCGTCGCTGGATTGCCGAGGGCGCGGTTGACGATTCGCCCGCCGATTCGGGGCCACGTTATTCGGCCGATTCGCCGCCTGGATACGCCGGACCGCCGACCATCGCGTCGATCGATATATCGCCCGACGGCAGCTTGATTGCGATTGCCGGTTTTCACGAAGTGCTGATCCGCCAAACATCCGGCGGTGATGTGGTGGCACGATTGATCGGCGAAAGCCCCAGGAACGAATCCGTGCGTTTTTCCCCCGACGGAAAGTCCATCGCGGTGGCGGGGGGACGTCCGGGGGAAGACGGCGAGATCCAGATTTGGGACGTGCAATCACAGTCGCTGCGGTTATCGGTCCACTTCACCGCCGACACGTTGTCGGGTGCCAGTTGGTCGCCGGATTCCAAACGTTTGGCCTTCGGAGGGAATGATAACGTCATCCGCGCGATCGATGCGGATACCGGCCAGCAGGTGTTGTTCCAGGGGGCTCATGAAGACTGGATCCGCGATACCGGATTCACCGCTGATGGATCGCACTTGGTTTCGGTCGCTCGCGACATGTCGTGCAAACTGACCGAAGTCGCGACGGAGCGATTCGTCGACAACATCACGTCGATCACTCCCGGCGCGTTGTCCGGCGGTCTGAACGGCGTGGCCGTCCATCCGCAGCGCAGCGAAGTCGTGGTCGGCGGTGCCGACGGTGTGGCCAAGGTGTATCGCGTCTTTCGCGAAACGACACGACGCATCGGAGACGACGCGAACTTGATCCGCCGCTTGCCGGCCTTGAAAGGACGAATCTTCAGCGTTGCGATCGACCCGGCGGGAACCCGAATCGCTGCGGCGGCAACGCTGGACGGCAAGTCGCAGGTGGCCATTTGGGACTACGATTTTGACGGCACTCTGTCGGACCAGCTGAAGCAGATCTTGGGCAAACGAGTGTCCGATCGATCGGCCGAAGACAAACAGAAAGTCGAACAGTACCGCGGACGCGCGACAACGACGGTGCTGGACCAGATCATCGATCAAGTCGTCTATGCGATCCGGTTCGCACCGGATGGCAGCTTGTGGGTGGCCGCCGGCGACAATTCGATCCGACGCTATGACGCGTCCGGCCAAGTCCAGCGATTCGACGCGTTGCCGCTGGGCGAGGCCCAGGAAGACGAACGCATTCGCTTCGACGCGACCCAATGGGTCCGCAACGAAGATGACAGTGCTTCGGAGACGGAACCTCTATCGCTAGACGACCCTGGCGTGATCGAGCGTTTGACGGTCCAGCCGACGGCGATTCGATTCACTTCGCCGCTTCAGTACGCTCAATTGGTCGTCACCGGACATACCGCCGACGGGTCGACCTATGACCTGACGCGACATGCCCGATACGAAAGTCGGCGAAACATCTTGGTCGGCACTCGGACGGCTTTGGTGCGTCCAGTGATCACCGGTCAGGACACGCTGACGATCCGCTTTGGCAAGGCCACGGCGACGATCGATGTGTCGGTCGAAGACATGACGCCGGAAATGTCACCGGAGTTCGACGGTGGAGCGACACCGGACTTCATCCGCGACGTCAATCCCGTGCTCAGCCGTCTGGGGTGCAACCAGGGAACCTGCCACGGTGCGCAAGCGGGCAAGAACGGCTTCAAGCTTTCTCTGCGTGGCTACGACCCGATCTTTGACATTCGCGCACTGACCGATGATCTGGCCGCGCGTCGAATCGACCCGGCACACCCGTCGGAATCATTGATGTTGCGCAAACCGCTGGGGCTGACCCCGCACGAAGGCGGCGTGTTGATGCAGCCCGGCGACCCGTCGCACGTCATTCTGCGTCGCTGGATCCATGCCGGTTCGCCGCTGGACATGACGACCCCGCGGGTGAAGTCGATCGAAGTGTTCCCCAAAGACCCGGTGGTCCAAAGCACCCGCGATCGTCAACAAGTTCGCGTGGTCGCCACGTATGCCGACGGGATGCAGCGTGATGTCACTCGCGAAGCGTTTATCGAAAGCGGTAACACGGAAGTCGCGACGGTGGCGTCCGGCGCGATTCTGTCGGCGGTCCGTCGCGGCGAAGCACCGATCTTGGCCCGTTACGAAGGCGCCTATGCGGCGACAACGCTGACCGTGATGGGCGACCGTTCGCAATACCAGGCGGTCGACGTTCCCTATTACAACCGCATCGACGAATTGGTCGCGGCAAAGTGGCGGCGGATGAAGATCGTGCCCAGTGATCTGGCGGACGATCTGACATTCCTGCGGCGGGTGCACTTGGATCTGACTGGCTTGCCGCCGACCGCCGATGATCTACGTCGTTTCGAAGCCGACCCGCGGCCGTCGCAGTTGAAGCGTGCCGAGGTCATCGACCAATTGATCGGAAACGAAGCGTTCGTGGAATACTGGACCAACAAGTGGGCCGACTTGTTGCAGGTGAACCGCAAGTTCTTGGGTGTCGAAGGCAGCAAGGCATTCCGCGATTGGATCCGACAAAGCGTCGTCGACAACAAGCCGTACGATGAATTTGCACGCGAAATCTTGACCGCCAGCGGCAGCAACAAGGACAACCCGCCTGCGTCGTATTACAAGATCCTGCGGACGCCCGAAGACACGATGGAGAACACCACGCACTTGTTCTTGGGCATTCGATTCAACTGCAACAAGTGTCACGACCACCCGTTCGAACGCTGGACCCAAGACCAGTACTATCAGATGGCGGCGTTTTTCGCCCGAGTCGATCTGCGGCGGGACCCCAACGACGGCGGAAAGAAGATTGGCGGCACGGCGGTCGACGGTGCCAAACCGCTGTACGAGATCATCAGCGATCGCAGCGAAGGGGAAATGACACATGCTCGCACCGGAGCGACGGTCGCACCGGCGTTCCCCTTTGATCTGCCGAAAGACGATCGGAAGACGTTGGTCAGGCGTCAAGAATCCAAAGCCACCAACGCCGAATCGTTGCCCGATACCCGGCGTGGCGATCTGGCCCGCTGGATGACTGATCCGGCCAACCCGTATTTTGCTCGCAGCTACGTTAATCGAGTTTGGGCTTATCTGATGGGCGTCGGTCTGATCGAACCCATCGACGATATTCGGGCGGGCAACCCGCCGACCAACCCGGAATTGCTGGATCACCTGACCGACGTGTTTGTGAAATCGGGCTTTGACGTTCGTCAATTGATGCGGACGATCGTGTCCAGCCGCACCTATCAGTTGTCGGTCGCCACGCATGCGATGAACCAGGATGACCAGCTGAATTACAGCCACGCGACGGCGCGTCGATTGCCGGCCGAAGTCATCTTTGATGCCGTTCACGCGGTCACCGGCGCGGCCTCCACGATCCCCGGCGTCGCACCAGGCACTCGGGCCGCGGCGCTTGGCGATGCAGGGGTAAAACTGGATGACGGATTCCTGCAAAATTTGGGACGCCCGGCTCGTGAAAGCGCCTGTGAATGCGAACGGTCCAGCGGACTGGAACTGGGGCCCGTGATGGCGTTGATCAGCGGTCCGACGATCGGAAACGCGATCACCAGCGACAAGAACGATTTGGAAAGCTTGGTGGCCGGCACTGCCGACAACGGGGATCTGGTCGACGAGATTTTCCTGCGGGCGCTGGCCCGGCATGCGACCGACGATGAAGTCGCCGCCTTCAACGACCTGGTGGATCAAGTCGTCGCCGATCATCAATTGATGAAAACGCGGTTGGCTGAATCCGAAGCCGATTGGAAGGTCCGCCGCGCCGAATTGGAATCGATCCGCAACGAACGCTTGGCGGAAATCAAAGCCGCGATCGCCAAACGCGAAGCCGACTACCAACCGGTCTTGGCCAAACTGCAGACCGAACGCAGGCAACGGATCGCCGCGGCAAAGGAACGGTTGGCGAAAGTCGAATCGGAATTGGCCGCCAAGATTGACGCTTGGGTCGACGGATACACCGGCCAAGCCGCCAAGCAGGATCCGTCGAAGATCCGCAACGATTGGTATCCGTTGGCTGCGGTGGCGACGAAGGCTGCGAAGGAAACGAAACTGTTACCCCAAGCTGATCGATCGATCTTGGCCACCGGTAATGCCGACAAACAAACGTACGAGGTCACCTATCAAGCATCGATTGCCGGAATCACCGGTTTCCGACTGGAAGCGATCGCCGCTGACGACTTGCCCAACAAAGGTCCCGGCCGCGGCGACAACGGTAACTTTGTGGTCACGGAGATCGAGGTCTTCGCAAGCACGGGCGACCAAAAGCCGACCAAGGTTGGGATATTGAAAGCCCAAGCGGACTTCACTCAAAACGGTTTCGACATCAAACGCGCCTTCGACCAGGCGACGCGAAACCAGTCCGGCTGGGCCGTCGCCGGTGGGACCAGCCGCACGCACTGGGCGACGTTCCAGTTCGCCAAGCCGATCCACGGTGATGCCGCGACATCCGGTTCAACGAAGTTGACGTTCAAGATTCACCAGTACCACAACGCCGCCAAGCACCGACTGGGGCGTTTCCGGATCAGTGTGACGACCGACGCGGATGTTCGACTGGGGCTGCCCGAATCGCTTGACGCGATCGTGCGGACCGCCAAAACCGACCGCAGCGACGCCCAGCAGGAACAACTGGCACAGCACGTTCGCTTGCAAGACAAAGCGTGGACCGAAGCCAACGCGGCGGTCATCGAGGCAAACAAGGCGATCCCGCCGGACGCCGAACTGACCCGCCTGGCCGCCCAGCAGAAGCGTTTGGAAACGCCGACACCGGACGATTCGCGGCTGGTGCGTCTGCGTCGCGACGTGGTCCAAAGTCAAAAACAATCGTCCCGCCCGCGGCTGACTGCGGCGGAAGACTTGGTCTGGGCGTTGGTCAACAGCCCCGCGTTCTTGTTCAACCGCTAGTTGCGGGTTTGTCGGCGGCACTGATCCGTCGATTTTTCCCTGTGACATCGATTTCGTTCTCGAAGATTTTTCGTTCCAAAGAATTTCAGGTGCACTGCCATGCTTTCCTTCAAAGGCTATGCCGCCAAAGACCTGTGTGATCCGCACCTGGGGCGAACGCGACGCACGTTCCTGCGTGTCGGTTCGATCGGCATGTTGGGGCTGACCCTGCCGAACCTGATGCGGTTACAGGCGGATGCATCGGAGCAGCCCGCGGCACACGTCGGCGGCCCCGGATGGGGCAAGGCCAAGAACATCATCATGCTGTACCTGCAGGGTGGGCCGAGTCATTTGGACTTGTGGGACCCCAAGGAAAACGTGCCGGACAATGTGAAGAGCGTGTTTTCGCCGATCAGCACCAAGATCCCCGGCGTGAAGTTCACCGAGAACCTGCCGCGGCTAAGCCAGCTGAACGATCGGTTCACGATGATCCGTTCGATGTCGTACACGCCCAACGGTTTGTTCAATCACACCGCGGCGATTTACCAAATGATGACGGGGTACACGACGGACAAGGTCAGCCCGTCGGGACAATTGGAACCGCCGTCGCCCAAGGACTTTCCGAACTTCGGCAGCAACATCATCAAAATGCGTCCGGTCGACGAACCGATGTTGCCGTTCGTCATGCTGCCGCGACCGCTGCAGGAATCCAACGTCGTCGGCAAAGGCGGCACGGCGGGATTTCTTGGCAAATCGTTCGATCCGTACACGCTGTACCCCGACGGCGACGACATGGACATGGCGAAGATGCAGCGGATCAAGATCGACGATCTGACGCTGCGTGAAAACGTCTTTGACGTGCGGTTGCAACGCCGCGCCAGTCTCCGCGAACTGGTCAACCGGCAAATGCCCGCGATCAACCAAGCGGTGGAAAACTATGAACTGGACAACCGGTACGAACAGGCGTTGTCGTTGATCGTCAGCGGCAAGGCACGCGAAGCGTTCGAGCTGAGCCGGGAAAGCGATGCGATCCGCGACAGTTACGGTCGAAACACGTTCGGCCAAAGTTGCCTGTTGGCTCGCCGTTTGGTCGAAGCCGGAACGCGAGTGGTGGAAGTGATTTGGCCGAAGGTGGCCAACAGCGACAACCACAGCTGGGATCACCACAGCGGGCTGAGCAAACGTATGAAGGACCAGTCCGCACCGATGCTGGATCAGGGGCTGAGCGGGCTGATCGAAGATTTGGACAGCCGCGGAATGTTGGACGAAACGCTGGTCGTGGCGATCGGCGAATTCGGCCGCAGCCCGCAGCGTGGCGTCAGCACCAGCGGCAATAACAACTCCGACGACGGCCGCGACCACTGGCCGTACTGTTACACGTCGGTGATTGCCGGAGCGGGAATTCGCCGCGGCTATGTTCACGGCAAAAGTGATAAGACCGCATCGGCACCGCTGGAATCACCGGTGCATCCGGCGGAAATCTTGGCGACGATCTATCACGCGTTCGGGATCGACCCCGAAACGATCGTCTACAACCACTTGAACCAGCCCCGCGAACTGGTCAAAGCGTCCGCGGTCACCAAGCTGTTTGGGTAGAAGGTCGACAGGATTTCAGGTCGACAGGTCACCGGTTTTCAAAAACCTGTCACCTGCGACCCGTCCTAACCTGTCCCCTGTTCCTACTTGTTCCACCACCAGCGGTCGCCGGCGGCGGCCAAGGTTGCGGTGCGAACATCGGCGACTTTCGCGTCGACCGTTTGCTTTTCCACGATCTGGAACGCGTTGATGTCGACGCCGCCCGATGCGGTGACGATCCAGCCGTTGACGCCTTGGATGAAGCTGCAGTGCGGCGGGATTTCTTCGGGAACAAAGTACGATCCCAGGTCCAGCGTGTCTTTGTCGCTGCTCAGAATCGTCAGATCCAGGTTGGCCTTTTCGGCCAAGCGTTCTTGCACGATCAGCGTTGCGACGACGTTCATGTCCATCGTGCTTTGCAGATCACTGAACACCGGCATCGACTTGGCCAATTCGTTGAACTGTTGGGTCATCAGGTCGGCCCAACGCTGGGCCACTTTGCTTTTCTGATTGGCGGCGACCGCACGACCGTCGGCTTCGATCAAGTCGTTGTCGGTCATCGTCTTGACGCCTTGGCCGCTGATTTTCCAAGCCAAACCGTCGTCGCTGCGACGCAGGTTGTCGTAATCACAGGCCATCCACCAACGCGGGTTGCTGGATCGGCTTTGGGTGGAATTCTTGGCCATGTCCAGATAGCTGGGCAATCCACGGACGGGCGAATCGACCAATCCCATCGCCAGACGCTTCATTTCAAAGTCGGCGGCAACCAGCGTGCGTGCCATGCGGCTTTCACCGGGGATGCCGGCCAGTTGAACCTGTTGCGGGCCAAAGGCCTCACGCATCGCGGGGACCAGGTAAGACGGGTTTTGGCCGGGCCGCAAGGCGACGCGACTGAGCATCTTTTTCAGGTTCGCGCGGCCCTGGGCGGTCGGTTCGATCGAGCACAGGATGCCCTGCTGGCGGGCCATTTCAACGCTTTGAAGGGCCACGGCCAAGTCGTCCAGTCGCAGGATCGTTTGGCCTGTCTTGGTGCCGACGATCGAGCCTTCGGGCAACAGTTTCCAGGGTTCCGCGGGGCCGGCGACCAGGATGTCCGAGCGGTCGGAATCGACGAAGACGTACTCGATGCGGGTCAGGCCGGCCATCAACGACACTTCGTCCGGAATCGGGCGGCCTTCGGCACGTGCTTTGGCGACTTGGTCTTGCAGCCCACGCAGGGAAACGACCCGCATGTCGGACGCTTCGTTCCAATCACCCGCCGGTGCGTCCAACAGGGCGCGGATGCGGTTGGCAAAGTCTTGTTGTTCGTCGACCGTGGCCGAACGCACAATGCCTTCGGAATCAATCACCACGCCCCCGACGGCGCCGCTGTTGGCACCACCGAACCCGCCGGCATGAACGGTGACGGCGGTCACCAACGCCATCGCAAGCGACAGCGTGGCGGCCCGAAGGGCGGTGGGAATGCGAAAAATTCGTTGCGAACCCGATTCCATCGAATGGATCTCCGAAGCAAGTTGGCGCGACACTGGTGGCGGTCAACGATTGAAAAGATGGGGGGAAAGTTGGGACAACAGGCCCACTTGGGATCGAAAAGCCCGAAGGGTTTGACGGATCCGGTCGTGTCCGCCCGCGCAAGATGCCAAAAAGTCGACGACGGCTGGTTTGGGGCGGTCGCGTGGATCTTTCCAGACGGATCTTTTCGGACGACGTCACCGGCTAGAATAATTGGCTGCAAAACCGCTTACAACAGAACCTTCGGGGTCTTCCCAACGCTTTGAACCTTTCCGCTTCTGATTCTGACGACGCGACCGCCGGGCGACGCGACGCCCCGGTCACCGCCACTTCCGCTTATTTGATCGCCCGCTGGGCCGGTCGGTGGAGCGACGTGTACAGGCTGAAGGCACCCGGTGGCGGGGGGGCGGCGGCTGGAAAGGAGGGCCAATCGGGTGTTGACGGCTCTGGACCCGGTGGACGCGGCGAAGCGATTCTGGGGCGATCATCGTCCAACCAGATCGTCATCCGCAGCGAAAAGGCCAGCCGACGTCATGCCCGCGTTTTCTTTGACGGTCGCTGGTGCATCGAAGACTTGGGCAGCCGAAACGGCACTCGCGTTTCCGGCGTGGAATTGAAGGGTGACCCGCCGTTGGTGGCACTTTGCGACGGCGACACGATCGAAATCGGCGGCCACGCGATCGTTTTTTCCACCACCATCGATCCCGGCGTTTCGCCGGGGGCCGTCGAAGCGGCGATCGAATCGTCGGCGGAAATGACCGAGGACCAGATTTCTTTTGCCGACGATTCGCTCGCGGGGACCGCTGCGACGCCACAAATCACCCGGCGTCAGCGATACAGCGGTTTGCTGCACGGAAATTCGGCGGGGCAATCCACAAGCCATTCGGCGGGTCGATCCGGCGGCGATGCGGGCGGCGGCAGCGCGTCTTTGTTGCGTTTGGCTTTTGAGCTGGGACGCATGACGTCGGCGGTCCAGCGGGCCGAAGCCACGTTGGACTGTCTGGTTCGGCACGTCCGGCCGTCGACCGTGGGCGTGTATCTGCGTGAAAAGCCGGTCGCCGGGAAGGCCGATGATGCCACCGCAAGTAGCGACGTCGATGCGGCGAAGGGCGACTTGCCACGGCTGATCGCCACCCGCCAGACGTCTCAGCGAAGTTACCGACGACCACCCGATCCGTTGATCGCATCGGCCCAACGGGCGGACGCCGAAGCGGTCTTGGCTCGCAACGCGGCCGGCGATGCCAACTTGGCGACCGAAGACAGCCGCGGCGAAATCAATGTCGAAAGCGTCATCGTGCTGCCGGTGCGTGACGCGGCGGAACAAATTTGGGGCGTGATTCACCTGACCGCCTGGATCGACCGAGGCGATTTTGATTCATCGGATCTGGAATTTGCCGTCACCGCGGCGGAGGTGTTGGGCGAATCGCTGCGTGCCTTGGCCGAATCGCAAAACTTGGGGCGCCGGTTGCATCGGACCCGCGACCAATTGAAACAGCTTCAAAAACGCTTGGGCCAACGCGTTCGCATGATCGGCGAAAGCGACGCGATGGTCGAAGTCAGCCGCCAAATCTCGCTGGCCGCACCGACCAACGCGACCGTGCTGGTTCGCGGTGAATCAGGGACCGGCAAAGAATTGGTGGCCGCAGCACTGCACCACGCCAGTGCCCGCAGCGAAGGTCCGTTGGTGTGCCTGAACTGTGCCGCGTTGTCACCGATGTTGCTGGAAAGCGAACTGTTCGGTCACGAAAAAGGTGCCTTCACCGGCGCGACCGAACGCAAGCAGGGCAAGTTCGAAGCGGCGCACACCGGCACGCTGATGCTGGACGAGATTGGGGAAATGGAATCCGACCTGCAAGCCAAATTGCTGCGGGTCCTGGACGGCCATCCGTTTGAACGTGTCGGCGGTCATCGTCCGATCCGAGCCGACGTGCGTGTCGTCGCCGCGACCAATCGTGACTTGCAAGCGATGGTGGCCGAGGGGACGTTTCGCGAAGACCTGTATTATCGATTGCACGTCGTCGAAATCGTGATGCCGCCGCTGCGCCGGCGTGGTGACGACTGCTTGCGGCTTGCCGATTTTTTTCTGCAGCGATTCAACCAGGAAATGGGACGCAAGATCGAAGCGTTCACCGATGCCGCCAAACAGCGGTTGCTAGACCACACTTGGCCGGGCAACGTTCGCGAACTGAAAAACGTGATCGAGCGCGCCGTCGTGCTGAACACCACCACCGTGATCGACGCGGACGATCTGGTGTTGCCCATTGCGGGATCGCCAACTGCGGGCGGCCGGAACACGTCGGCGGGGTCGGATTCAAACGGTTCTGTGCCCGGCGGGCCCGTTGAAAGGACTTTGGCGGATTTGGAGAAAGATCACATCTTTCGTGTCCTGCGGCACACGGGCAACAACAAATCCAAAGCCTCCGCCATTTTGGGCATCGAACGCAGCACCCTGGACCGACGTCTGAAGCGGTACGCGCGTGACGATGCCGACGCGTCGAAGTCGTGATCCGTCACGCTTGCGGGTAACGATCGTCACGCAAAGCCGATACAATGCCGCCCCCCGTGCGGGCGGCCATGCGTGGCGTCCGCCCTGACCGAATCTTCATGCCGCCGGAATTTTGATGACCGGAAACGAACCTGATCCGTCCCAGCCCGAACAGCCCGCCAATCAAGCCTTGCGGGCACGGGTCCCCGATCACGTCGCCGACGGATGTTTCAGCACCGGGGCCATCGTGATGACCGGCCCCAGCGAATTCATCGTCGATTTTCTGCAGACGATCGGACGGCCGCATCGCATTGCCCGGCGGATCGTCATCCCGCACAACGTGATGCCCCAGTTTATCGATGCGTTGGAAAAGAACATCGATCTGTACCGCAACCGTTTCGGTGATCCGCCGGTGCCCAACCAGCCGCCCCAGGATCCCAACGCTCGTCGGCCGTCGCCGCAAGAGATCTATGACGATTTGAAACTGCCCGATGAAGTGCTCAGCGGGACCTATGCCAACGGTGTGATGATCGGCCACGGCGCGAACGAGTTTGGCCTCGATTTCTTGACCAGCTTTTTCCCGCAATCCGCCGTCAGTGCACGCGTGTTTCTGTCCGCCGGCCAAGTCCCACGTTTGTTGGATTCGCTCAAGGGGGCGGTGAATCAATTGAGCCAGCGTCGCCAAGAACCGCCGCAAGGCCAGTCGCATTCGTATGATCCGAATCAGGATTTCAAGCCACAGGAACCGCCGCCAAGCGAAGACGCCGACGGCGACGATGAAGACTCCGGTGCAGACAATGGGAACGGGCCGGTTTGATGGCGGCATCGGATGATTCGTCCTCACCACACGCATTGCCGTTGATGAACGGATTGCCCAACGCGAGCATTCCCGGCGGCTTGCCACTGGTATTGGCCAGCGGTTCGCCACGTCGCAGCCAGTTGTTGAAGGCGGCGGGTTATGAATTTTCGGTCCGTCCCGCCAGCGATGATGCCGAATGCGGATTATGCAGCAGCGTGACCGCGCCGGAACTGGTCGCCCGTTACGCGTTTCGCAAAGCGTTGGATGTCGTGCGAAAGTGTGGTGATGCCGTCGTTTTGGCGGCCGACACGGTGGCCTCGTGTGACGGACTGGTTCTGGGAAAGCCGGATGATCGCGAACATGCCGCCGCGATGCTGCGTCGACTGAGCGGGCGTCGTCATGACGTGTTCACCGGCGTTTGCCTGTGGCGATCGACCGACGGTCGCTGTGTGGTGGACGTCGTGCGAACGGAATTGCAGATGAAACCCATCAGCGACGCGACGCTGACGGATCACTTGGATTCCGGCCGCTGGGAAGGCAAAGCCGGTGCCTTCGGATTTCAAGACGGCAACGACTGGTTGGAAATCGTCGGTACTGGCAGCGAGTCGAACGTCGTCGGTTTGCCGATGGAACGCTTGGCAGAAATGCTGCGCGATTTTGATCGCCTGTCGACCGTCGTCGATCTTAGCGACGATTCGTTCGATTCGGCCGACCGGTCGCAATACTGATCCGCGGTCGCAAGACCGAACCTTGTCCGTTGCGTGTTCGTCGCACGTTGTTAAAGAGACTTCGCGTTACAGCGATGTGTATTCAACCGGCGTCGCCGTCGGCTGGTGTTCGGCCATGCGAAGCGTTTGGATTTCGGCTTCCAATTGTTCTATGCGGTCACGCACGACGTTGAATTCACCGGCAACTTCTTGCCAGTAATCGCCATCCCGCAGCTTCAGTGGCCGGGCTTCGCCTTTTTCGCCGCCCAGTTCTTTCAAAGCGATCCGCAGACGGTACATCGGTCCGGCAAAGCGGTTGCTAAGCTTCAGCGTGTCGCGGATGAAGACGGGGATCAAAACCAGCAATACCAGCATCAACGGAACTTGATGACGGACCGCTTCGCCCACCGCGCCGGTCAACGGTTTTTCGCCGGCCATCGACAGCAACGTCAGCATCGTGTTGGCCATCAACAGACAAACCATCAACATTCCCCAGTGCATCAGCACGCGGAGCGCCAGTGCCCATTGCACCTGTGGGTCGATCAACAGTCGTTTTCGGTTGGCTTGTTGTTTTGGCATGTCAGTCACCGCCGCCCCGTTTCTTTGGTAGTTCGCAATTCGATTGAAATGTGTTGGCCAAAGCCGATCGGATGGAATCGACCTGTGATCCCATCCGGGCAAATCTACGTCACATCCCCCTCTGTTGCCGGATAAGGTTTCTCCCTTTGGCGATGTTAGTTTGCATCGGTGCCCATTTTACCGCCACGATCCTTGTGACCGACAACTCCGGTGCAACGTTTCGACTTTAAACGGAACGTTCAGTGCAGCCGTTGCGACCTGAAACAGCCAACTGATTCTGGGGGCGGCCGCAAGACGAACAAGCGTTGATGTGCGGCGATCACACGCTTGGTGTTCGGTCGCAATCCTCCCCACGACCTTCCCCAAACATCCGTTGGCTACGCTGTCATGAACGAACGACGAAAACGGCTGTTCCACTGGCTATGTCCGCCCGCGACCCGCCGTGTGATGGCGATCCTTGCCGCCGCAGCCACCGTGGGTTTGACAGTGGCTGGGGCCGGTTATCCGGAAACGTTCCAGCGATGGCAGCGGGCTCAAGGTTGCGGATGGGGTGACGGTTATCACGCTTGTCAAAGCTCCGGCGTTCGCCCGTTGGCCGACATGCCGCCGCGTAGCTACAGCAGTCTGTACGGAAGCCCGCTGGACCGGTTCCGTGGCTGCGCCGATGGTCAATGTGGCGGGCAATGGTTTCAACGCGGCCTGTGCACAGCGGGACAGTGTGGTTGCGGACGCTGTGGCGACCGTGTGCCGGCGATCAGCTTTTATGATCTGTTCGATTCGTCGACCGGCTGTGACTCCTGCGGTCCCACGCTGCAACCATCGCTGGGAACTTCGTCGTGTCAGTGCGGGTCTTGCGGCATGCCGACCGATCCATCGGTCATGCACGACAGCGGCCAGATGCTGCAGTCGCCAGCGCCTGCACCGTCAACGCCGTGGAACGCTGGCGAAGCGTCGTTGTTGCCACCGGTGATCGACCCACAGCCCGATCCGGCTGAACCGGAACCGTCGATCCAAAGCCCCAGCGATTTGTCGGTGGATGACCTGCCCGATGGTCCACCGGATTCGGCATTGGATCCGGACACCGGTGAAGCGGAGGACGACACGGACGCGGATGATTTGTTGGATTCCGCGCCGCAGTCGTCGGATGCGGAATCGATCCAGTCACCCTCGGACGAAACACTTGACAGTGATTTGCCCGCGATCGATGCACCCGAGTCGGAGTTGCCCGAACCCGCACAATCGACGATCTACCAACCGGAATCCGACTTGTTGCTGGGCCGAGACCAGACGGACGGTGATGACTTGCTGATCGTGCCGCCCTCGGTGCGCGAGGCCGGCGAACGTCCGGTTCTGCCTCGGCGAGACGACGATGCGGAAACGTTGATCGATGCGGTTCAGTCGGGCGACTTGGACGATCTGGATCGGCTGTTGCAACAGACTCGTAAACCGACGTGGCAGGAATGGAAACAGAGGGTGCATCGCAAAATGCTGCGACCCGTCCGGCTGCCATCCGCGACACCGGCATCCGGCTCCACTCCCATCACGCGGCCGGCCGCCCAAGACCGCCCGTCACGGTTGCCATCAGGCGGCCAGCACACGGGGGCGAATCCCGCTGACGGCAACGGTTCCACTCGCACGGTTCTGCGGTCCGGCGACCAATTCATCCGCCAGCCTTGGTAACGGCCGATGCCCGGTCGCGGGGCTGTAGTCCCGTTGCCCGATCCGGCACTGCGGTTTCATACTACGCCGCGTCATCGGCCGGCCAACGATCCGGCTGGCTATTTTCGGCGACGTGGATCATCCCCACGATTCACGCGCCATCACCCTTCACGACTTTTGAAAGAACCATGCAACGCACCCTCGTATTGCTCAAACCCGATGCGGTCCAACGTCGTCTGATGGGCGAAATCATCAGCCGTTTCGAAAAGAAGGGCCTGAACATCATCGCCATGAAGATGCTGCAGGTCACTCCGACGTTGGCCAAGGAGCATTACGCCGAACACGTCGAAAAACCGTTTTATCCCGGTTTGGAATCCTTCATCATCTCCGCGCCGATCGTGGCAATGGCGATCGAAGGCTTGGAAGCGATTCGCGTTGTGCGCGAAATGTTGGGCGCGACCAACGGATTGAACGCTGCGGCCGGCACGATCCGTGGCGACTTCAGCAGCAGCCGTCAAATGAATTTGGTCCACGCCAGCGATGGCGAAGAAGCCGCCGCACGTGAGTTGGCGTTGTACTTCAACGAAGACGAAATCTGTGCGTACAACCCCGTGCTGACTTCGTTCATGCGGGCCGCCGACGAATAGGTCGCACGCCGGCCAAGCTGCACTTGAGTCGAATCTTCGGCGTGGTCGATCGACCAATGCCGCCAAAGATTCACGTTTCAAAAAGAATGCCGTCGCGAATCACCCTTGAGTGTTCGCAACGGCATTTTGTTTTGGCTGAATCAGATTCCGCAGGCACCGCCACCGCAACAGCCACCCGGCGCGCCACAGTCGCCCGCCATCGGCAGGCTGCTGCCGCCGGCGGATTTCACCGCGGGCGACGCCGGAACGCTGATCAGTTTTTCCAAGTCATGGTCACCACAACCGGGGCATTCCGGCTTTTCGGTTTCGTTTCGGACCAAGACCTCCACCGTCTTTTCACACGTCTTGCATTCGTATTCATACAAAGGCATGGGCGTTCATTCTCCGGACAAAATGGACTGGCACCGATCGAACGTCGGGCCAAACGCATTTTACGCACCGGCGGGCGATGGGAAGAGGTCTGGTGTAAATCCTGCGACGACTACTTCGCCACCAGTTGGTCATCTTCCGGCTTGGCCGCCGCATCGGTGACGAACGGATTGGTGCGAATCGGTCCCTTGGCGACGCTGGACGTCAGCTCATCCGCTCGACCGGACACGTGGATGCACGGGTTGGCGGTCGGGTTCAAGGTTTTGTGATAGTTCATGTAACCCTGGGGACCTTCATAAAAATCGGTCCGCAATCGGCCCTGGTAACCCGATGGTGCCGCGGCGGTCGGATAGGCGGCGAAAGGGCTGATCCCATAAGGTCGCGAATACCGAGCACCGTAATAGACCGGCGGATTCAGCGCGAAATAGGGCGGCGTGGGCGTGCGGGAACGATAGCGAACGCCGTAAGGCTGATAAAATCCGAACGGTTGGAATCCGAATCCGTACGGATAAGGCTGGTTCGCCTCGGCGCGGTCGGCGGCCATACCAACCGTCATGACCGTCAAAATCGCGGCAACTAATAATCGTCTCATCTGAATCGGACTCCGTAAGTTCCTCAAAGGGGGGCGGATCACTGTTGATTCGATCGCGACGACCATCGTGCGACCGAACGGTTTCATCAAAGTCAAGCCAGAACGGCACCCCACGCACAGGTTCCACGCTAATTGCCCCACCGCACCGCTTCAATTGAAAGTGCCCACAGATTCCGAGGATTTGGACTTAACCGGAGAAGCCCGCTTTGCCTGATCGTTCAGCCGCCGATTTGGATGGAAATGCATCCGATCCGCTTGCCCGATCCGATTCCGACGCGTCACAGCCCGCGTCGGTGGGGGCTTCGCTGCGCGTCACGTGCTTCATTCACTCGCTGGCCGGTGGCGGTGCCGAACGCGTCATGGCCACGCTGGCGTCAAAGCTGGCGGCGCGTCATCAGGTCACCCTGATCACCTTGGGCAGCGGCGATGACGATCGGCACGATGTCGCCCCGAACGTTGCCCGAGTTGATCTGAATGTGATGGCCGAACATGAACCGCCGCCCGGCATCTTCCGCCGCGCCGCCGCAGCGTTCAGCCGATTGAAGGCCATTCGCCAAGCCATCGTGCATTCAGAGCCCGACGTGGTGCTTTCGTTCTGTGATTCCAACAACGTCAAAGTGCTGTTGGCGACCAAGGGGCTGGGGATTCCCGTCGTCGTTGCCGAACGCAGCGATCCCGCGATGCAATCATTGGGAACGGTCGGCGATCGGCTTCGAAACGCGACCTATCGTCGTGCCGCCGCTGTGGTCGCGCAGACCGAAGGCCAAGCCGCGACGCTGCGCCAGATGACCGGCCGCCCGATCGACGTGATCCCTTCGGCCGTGGCGGCCCCGAACGATGCCGGTCCACTTCGCGCAGAATGCCAGCGGTCGCGTGAAGATTCTGAAATCCGGATCTTGGCCGTCGGTCGTCTGGAAACGGAGAAGGGGTTCGATCGATTGATCCAGGCGTTTGCGATGGCCTGTCGTGACACCGATCAAGCGATGTCGTTGCGGATCGTCGGCGAAGGATCCCAGCGGGACGCGCTGATCGAGCAAGCCAAACATTCGGGTGTCGACGCGGCGGTGCAGTTGCCTGGTTGGTGCCGCCCGATCTGGCCGATGTACGCCGGGTGTGATTTTTTTGTGTTGCCCAGTCGCTACGAAGGATTTCCGTCGGCGTTGTTGGAAGCGATGTCTGTGGGGGTGCCTTGCGTATCGGTCGATTGTCCCAGCGGCCCGCGAGAAATCATTCGCGATGGTGAAAACGGCTGGCTGGTAGAAAACACCGTCGCCGGCATCGCCGGTGGAATCACCGCATTCGCCATCCGCCCAGTTCACGTCACGACCGCCGTCGCCGAACGTGCTCGCGATGACGTCCGCCAAAACTTCCGGTGGGACACCTTGGTCGACCGATTCGATGCCGTCCTCAGGCGATGCGTGAAGTAGCTTCCGGGACCACTCACTGGGCAGGATGTGAAGCCGCTACATCCTTCCCCAATCCGCCACGTGAGCCGTGACGCGTCAGCGGCCGGGCCCATCCCCTTCACCCGCCCTCCGGGCGGGTCGAGCCTTAGCGAGGGGAGGAACGCCCTCTCCCGCACACCCTCCCCGGAATCTCGCTCCTCGATCCCGACCCTCCCGCAAAGCAGGAGGGTGAATTCAAACCGTCATTCCTCACCCGCCCACGTGAGCCGTGACGCGTCAGCGGCCGGGACCTACAACCTTCACCATCCCCCTGGGAGGGTCGAGCCTACGCGAGGGGAGGGCTGCGCCGCATCGACAAACCGAACCCGCGGCTAGCGCCCAGCGGCTCACATCGTCGCCTTTCGCTCCCGCGAAAGCAGCGTCCGCCCCACACCCGCTCACCCTCCCCGGAATCTCGTTCCTCGATTCCGACCCTCCCGCAGAGCAGGAGGGTGCAAGCAATGCATCATCATCCCCGACTTCGATCTCTTTCTGTTGAGAATCGTTCTCAGCAGCCTCTTGCGTCAAATTTGACGATTTGCCACGCTGCGGCAGATCGAAGCGGGCTCGTAAAGTTGGCAAATCGGGTAAAGAGCGTGGAAAATCCGACCTTCCCGTGATCCTGAACTAGCCGTGCCCGGTCCGAATTATAGAATTTTTAACAAGTATCCGATCCGGAATGATCGATACATCCCACACGGCCGGCCCGATTCGAACGAAGGGCACAACCGCCACAACCCGCTGGCGGATGCAAAATTGTCGCGTCATTGACCGCGGCAACCTCATTGCCGGCTGTTAATTTGATCACTCAAGCCTTTGCACGGTTTTTCCATGACGGCATCCCAACCCGGTCCCCTGGCCAACAACGTTTCCGGCACCGAAGTTTCCGACAACGCCGCGAAATCGGTGCGTTCGGTTACCGGGATCACGGTTCGTTTGGCCGGCGATAGTGGCGATGGGATGCAGTTGTTGGGCACCCAACTGACCAACACCAGCGCACTGGCCGGTAACGACGTCGCGACATTCCCCGATTTCCCGGCGGAGATCCGCGCCCCGCGTGGAACTCGCGCCGGCGTTTCTGGGTTCCAGTTGCAGTTCGCTTCGGAAGAAATCTTCACACCCGGCGACACGCTGGACGCCTTGGTCGTGATGAACCCGGCCGCGTTGGTCACCAACCTGGGCGATCTTCGCAAAGGCGGCATCTTGATCGCCAACGAAGACGGGTTTAACGACAAAGAATTCAAGCTGGCCAAGGTCGAATCGGACCCGCTGGAATCGGACATCATCAACCAGTCGTATCGATTGGTGAAGGTTCCGATGACCAAGCTGACTCGGGCCGCGGTCGAAGAACACGGTTTGAGCGCGAAGAACGCCGACCGTTGCAAGAACTTCTTCGCGATGGGATTGGTGTACTGGCTGTTCGGCCGGTCCTTGGAACCCACGCTGCGGTTCATCCAAGAAAAGTTTTACAAAAAGCCCGACGTGGTTGCGGCCAACGAAGCGGCGCTGCGTGCGGGATGGGCTTACGGCGAAACGACCGAAGCGTTCGGTGAATCGTATGCCGTCGAAGCCGCGGAACTGCAGCCGGGCACCTATCGCAACATCATGGGCAACCAGGCGTTGGCTTGGGGGCTGATCGCGGCGTCGAAGATCTCGGGCAAAGACCTGTTTTACGGCACTTACCCGATCACGCCCGCATCCGACATTCTGCACGAACTGACCAAGCACAAGAACTTTGGCGTGCGAACCTTCCAAGCGGAAGACGAGATCGCCGCGATCTGTGCCACCATCGGTGCGGCGTTCGGCGGCGAAATGGCCGTCACCGCCAGCAGCGGACCGGGAATCGCACTCAAGGGCGAAGCAATGGGCTTGGGCGTGATGATGGAAATGCCCATGATCGTGATCAACGTCCAGCGCGGCGGACCCAGCACGGGACTGCCCACGAAGACCGAACAGAGCGACTTGCTGCAAGCGATGTTCGGCCGCAACGGCGAAGCCCCGATGCCGGTGTTGGCACCACGTTCGCCCGCGGACTGTTTCGACATGGCCATCGAAGCTTGGCGAATCGCCGCCGAAACAATGACCCCAGTCATGTTGTTGTCCGATGGTTACATCGCCAACGGCAGCGAGCCGTGGAAGATTCCGGAAATGGATTCGTTGCCCAAGATCACGATCCAGCATCCGCCGGCCACTTCGGGCGAAGAACCGTTCTTGCCCTATGAGCGGAATGAAAACCTGTCGCGACCTTGGGCCGTTCCCGGAACCGACGGATTGATGCACCGCATCGGCGGTCTGGAAAAGGAAGACCGCACGGGCAACGTCAGCTATGACCCGGACAACCACCAACACATGGTCCAAACCCGGGCGGAAAAGGTCGCTCGGATTGCCGACCGGATCCCCGAGCAGGACGTGCTGGGCGAAACCAGCGGTGATGTGTTGGTCGTTTCTTGGGGCGGGACTTACGGTGCCTGTCACACCGCCGTCAGCCGTGCTCGGATGGACGGACATGACGTCAGCCACGCGCACCTGCGTTACCTGAACCCGATGCCACGCAACATCGGCACGCTGTTGAAATCGTTCCGCAAGGTCATCGTGCCGGAATTGAACGCCGGACAGCTGCGGATGTTGTTACGCAGCGAATTCCTTGTTGACTGCATCGGCATCAACAAGATCAAAGGCAAGCCGTTTACCGTCGGCGAACTGGACGATGCGATCCGATCGCACGCCGCACCAGCTCGAAAGAGCAAAGCTGGATAAGACTTTGGCGTTGGGCGAGTCCAATGGCCGAGTGCATCAAGCCTTTGCACCGGAGCATGCGTTGGACGCCCCCGCCAATCAATCTGCCCTTTCGTCACTTCGCTGCCACCCCGACATTTCAACGTTCTCCTGCAAGACCGAGCCACTCATGTCTTTGCCCGTTCTGAAAGCAACCGACTTCGCCTCCGATCAAGACGTCCGCTGGTGCCCCGGTTGTGGCGACTATTCGATCTTGGCCCAGATGAAAAAAGTCTTGCCAAACGTCGGCGTGCCGCGTGAAAAGATCGTCTTCATCAGCGGCATCGGCTGCAGCAGCCGTTTTCCGTACTACATGAACACGTACGGGATGCACAGCATTCACGGACGTGCCCCCGGGTTTGCCACCGGATTGAAGTCAACGCGTCCGGATCTGATGGTTTGGGTCATCACCGGTGACGGCGATTCGCTGTCCATTGGTGGCAACCACTTCATCCATGCGATCCGCCGGAACTTGGACATCAACATCGTGTTGTTCAACAACCGGATCTATGGATTGACCAAGGGCCAATACAGCCCGACCAGCGCCGAAGGCCAGATCACCAAGAGCACCCCGATGGGATCGATCGATCACCCTCTTAGCCCGTTGTCGATCGCCTTGGCCGCCGAAGCCACCTTCGTCGCGCGCAGTATGGACGCCCACGTCAAACACCTCGGCGACATGCTGATGGCCGCGTCCCAGCACAAAGGCACGTCGCTGGTGGAGGTGTACCAGAACTGCAACGTCTTCAACGACGGCGCGATGGCCTACGCCCAGGAAAAGAAACAGCGTCCAAACAACATCATCGAACTGGAACACGGCAAGCCGATGATCTTCGGCGAAAACCGTGACAAGGGGATCCGTCTGACCGGCAACCATCTGGAAGTCGTCGACACCGCGGACGTGCCCGCCGATGATCTGCTGATTCACGACGCCCACAACCCGGATCCGTCGATCCAGATGATGCTGGCTCGCATGCGTTACCCGGTGATGCCCGAACCGTTCGGGATCTTGCGTCAGGTCGACGGGGTTGCCACCTACAATGATCAGATCAACGACCAAGTCACCACGGCGAAGCGGGAAAAGGGCGAAGGCGATTTGAACACCCTGTTCCATTCGGGCGACACCTGGAAAGTCGCCTGATCGCGTTTGCCAAGCGATCGACACCCCGGTGGTGGTGATTCCTGGACCTCCGTCCGCTTGTCACCGTCCGCTTGCCCTGGCATGACGCTTCGGCAATCGCCCGGTGGGCACCGGTCCAGAGCGCGTTCGGCTTTCTTTTGAACATTCACGGGCACTTCACGGATGAAGTCACCGCCGATGTCTCCGACGAATCATGCCGCCATCACTTTTGTGACGGTGTCCCCCGCCGTACGCGCGGCTGAAAATTCGTATCATGACGCTCTTTCGGGCCGAAATGCGGAATCGGATTCGGTTTCATCCAGATCTGCTTGTCGGTACCCGCATCATGGCGTTCACGTCGCGGCGCGGCGGTCGCACCCATTCATCGCACATTGACATCGCATTCACCCAGCATCGCAGAGGCTTACCCCATGCCGCGAAATCACACGTTTGACAACGTCGCCAAGGCGATCGGTGACACCCCGATGATCCGCATCAACCGTCTGGTCCCCGACGACCATGCGACGGTGTTCGCGAAGTGCGAATTCTTCCAGCCGCTGAACAGTGTCAAAGACCGGATCGGCGTCGCGATGATCGAAGCCGGCGAAAAAGACGGCAGCATCACGTCGGAAACCCACGTCATCGAACCGACCAGCGGCAACACCGGCATCGCCTTGGCGTTCGTCTGTGCCGCCAAAGGGTACAAGTTGACGCTGACCATGCCGGAATCAATGTCCGTCGAACGGCGAGCCCTGTTGCGGGCGATGGGCGCGAACCTGGTTTTGACGCCGGCCGCCGACGGCATGGGCGGCGCGATCGAGAAAGCTCATGAACTGGTCACGCAAACGGCCAACGCCTTCATGCCGCAACAGTTCGAAAACCCCGCCAACCCCGCGATCCACGAAGCGACCACGGGGCCGGAGATCTGGGAAGACAGCGATCACAACATCGACGCGATCGTCGCCGGCGTCGGCACCGGCGGAACCATCACCGGGGTCGCGCGATACCTGAAGTCACAAAATCCGGACTTCAAAGCCATTGCGGTGGAACCGAAGCATTCGCCGGTCATCAGCGGCGGGTCGCCCGGAAAACACCGCATTCAAGGCATCGGTGCCGGCTTTATCCCCAAGAATTTGGACACCGCAATCATTGATGACGTGATCCAAGTCGACGACGAAGACGCGTTCGCTTGGGGCCGCAAGCTGGCCAAGGAAGAGGGGATCGTGGCGGGGATCAGCAGCGGTGCCAACATGTGTGCTGCCGCCCAATTGGCCGCTCGACCGGAAATGAAAGGCAAGCGAATCGTCACGATCATGTGCAGCCTAGGCGAACGCTATCTCAGCACACCGCTGTTCGGCGACCTGGGGCTATAGTCGCCACCTTTGCCCTCCCTCCATGTGAGCCGTGACGCGTCAGCGGCCGGGCCCCCAGCCCCTTCACCCTCCCTCCCCGCGTGAGTTCGCTGGAGCTCACTTCGCGACCCTCCCGCAGAGCCGGAGGGTGAAATCAAACCGTCCTTCACACCCTCCCACGTGAGCCGCGACGCGTCAGCAACCGGGACTTACAACCTTAACCCTCCCCCCGGGAGGGTCGAGCCTAAGCGAGGGGAGGGGCGCATCATCCCTCCCTACGTCTTTTCACCGGCGACGCATGAACGCTGCGAAACCCGGATCCATTCCGCGACCTCTCTTGAAAGTCGTACGGGATCCCCAAGAAACTCGCGAGCGCACGACAAACAGCCTCAGCGTCTTGTTCGACCTCTTGGTCGGTGAACCGAATGATCCGCCAACCCAAACGTTCGATAGCTTCCTGCCGTTGCAAGTCGGCTTCGGCATTCTCATCGTGATACCCGCCGTCGATCTCAACGACGAGTTGCTCGGTGACACAGGCGAAGTCCGCGATATACGAGCCAACCGGGTGCTCGCGTTGGAACTTCGGTCCGCACAACTGCTTGCCACGGTGCAAACTCCACAGCAGACCCTCGGAGGTGGTCGCATCACTTCTGCGCCGACGTGCGTGATCGATCAGACGCTGTTCGCTCGTCTATCTCGCCACCGCACACCCTCCCCGCGTGAGTTCGCTGGAGCTCACTTCGCGACCCTCCCGCAAAGCAGGAGGGTGAAATCAAACCGTCCTTCACACCCTCACCACGACGTGAGCCGCGACGCGTTAGCGGCCGGGACCACACGAATTCACCTCCCCCACCCAGGGGAGGGTCGAGCCTAACCGAGGGGAGGGAGGCTGTTCTGACACCCCGGGGCTCCGAATAACAGCTCGCAACCTGTTCCGACGTGTCAAACCCAACGTTCAGGAAACCGCCGCGGCGGAAATACCAAACGCGTTTAACGTCGCCGCCAGCTTCTCCTTGCCGGCATCGTCCAGCGGCGTCATCGGCAATCGCAATTCACCGCTGTCACGCCCCAGCATCGCCATCGCCGCTTTGACCGGAATCGGGTTGGTCGCCAGTCCCAGCATGTTGCTGCACAGCGAATACAAACGGTGATGCAGTCGCTGGGCCGTCGCCAAATCACCGGCCACGGCCGCTTGGACCAATTCGATCATCTCGCCCGGGACGATATTGCCCGCCACGCTGATCACACCTTCTGCACCCACACTGATCATCGGCAACGTCAGCGAATCGTCGCCCGACAACACCGTCAGGTCGGTCGACCCCAAAACCGCGGTGCACTGGTCCAGCGAACCGGTCGCTTCCTTGACCATCGTGATTCCCGGAACATCGCTCAGCCGCGCAATCGTGTCGACTTCGATATTCTTTCCCGTACGCCCGGGAATGTTGTAGACGCACACCGGAATATCAACGGCTTCGGCCACCGCCTTGAAGTGCTGGTAAAAACCTTCCTGCGTCGGCTTGTTGTAATATGGGGCGACCTGCAGCGTCGCGTCGGCACCTTCGGCCGCCGCACGTTTGGTCAAACGCAACGCCTCCGCAGTACTGTTGCTGCCCGTTCCCGCCATCACTTTGCAGCGACCGGCAGCGATTTGGATCACCTCGCCGATCACCTTCTCGTGCTCATCGTGCGACAGCGTCGGGCTCTCGCCGGTCGTACCGGCGGGGACCAGACAAGTGATGCCGGCGGCGATCTGAAATTCGACCTGTTCGCGAAGGCGTCCATAGTCGACTTCGCCGTCACGGAACGGCGTCACAATGGCGACCGATAAGCCAGCGAAATCCGAACCTTTGCGTGTCGTCATCTTTGCTTTCAATGTCGGAGTCTTGAATTTTGGCATCAACTTACCGGAACCGCCACGGATTCTGTAGGGTCAATCGGTGCCGGGCGATCCAGAAAAGCCGCCCCCGTGAAAAGTCCCCCAAGGTGTCCCGCCGGACTATTGCCCGCCCGGCAATCCGCCCAGCAAAATCGGATCCGATTCGCCCTGGCGAAGCTGCCAGACGCTTCCGGTCGCAAGCGGCCCCAAGTCATCCGTCCCGCCACCGCGCCAGCGGACCTGAACCGATTCGATCTTCTCCCCCGACGCCAGCGTGGTCTTCAAAACTCGGTCGTGCGTCGACTGGTAACCGTATCCGGCGACCCGCTGGATGACGCGATCACGCAAATTCGTTTTCACCGTGACCGTCGAACCAACGGCGTCGCGATCACTGTTGTTGGCGACCAAATCGAAAGCGATCCAGCGGTCCGACGTTTCCACATCACTGTGATTGATCAACAGCCCCGCAGGTTCACCCAAGTGCGTGATCGCGATGTCGGTCAGGCCATCGCGATTGAAATCCGCCAGTCCGATCGCGCGGCCGACATGGGGTTCTTCCAAATAGGTGCCTTCGGTTCGCAGATCGT